>CAUJHS010000109.1 GCA_963204915.1 Planctomycetota bacterium
CGCGGGCGAACGACTCATTCCCGCGCCGCACGCTACCAGCGTCGGAATTCCTTCGGTCAAAAGCCGCCCTACCGAGGCGACTGACGTGCGTAACAGGGCAGGCGAGTTTCCACCGCCATCGCGTAACGGATGCCGCAGGTATATAAGGTCTCGCGGCGGCGGTTCGGGGCGCTCTTCCAGGGCTAGGTCAACCACGGCTTGGACGCCGGACTCATACAGTTGCGCAAAGTTTCGCGCGTCGCTTGCATTTCCTATCCATAAGCAACCTTCTTCGACTTTTCGCAGGGCAAGGTGGGCTCTCTTGCAGGCGGACGGTAGAATACCTGCTCGCGGGTTGCAGCGCCTCTGCGGATACGCAACCAAGTTCGACGCTGGCGGTTTTCGCCTCCTCGCATGGAAATTCCCAGGCGTTTCTTTCGGGAACACGGTCAGGCAAGTCGCACCATGAATCTCGATGTTGTTTTTTTGGTTCGTATTGTAATCGCCGCCGCGTGCGGGGCCGCGGTCGGCTGGGAGCGCGAATGGCGCCATAAACCCGCGGGCTTGCGCACCTATATGCTGGTCGCCATGGGCTCGGCGGCGTTTACTGTTGCAGCGTTGCGGTATGCGTTACACCCCGCCGCTGACGTGGGCGATGTGGCGTTGGACCCGACGCGCGTCATTCAAGGCATTGTGGGCGGCATTGGTTTCTTAGGCGCTGGCGCGATTTTGCATTCGGGCGGGTCGGTCGAGGGCTTGACCACCGCCGCAGGCGTCTGGGTGATGGGCGCCATCGGCGTGGCGTGCGGCCTCGGTTATTACGACATCGCCATAACCACCACGCTCTTGTCCGTTTTTATTGTGGGCGTGATGGGCGCTATCTCCGATTGGATCTCGGGCGCATCTCGCCCGCCGAAGGAATGGTAGAGCGCCGGAGTCTACCTGTGATGCGCCGTTTCGTAGTCCGTAATTTTATCCTCGTGTTGAAGCGTCAACGCGATGTCGTCCAACCCGTGCAGCAGCGTGTGGCGGCGGAACTCGTCGATCTCGAACGACGCCGAGAAACCGTGAGCATCGGTCACGGTGCATTGTTCCAAGTCGACCGTCACGCGGTACGGTTGATGGCTTGCCGCGCGTCGGAACAGTTCTTCAACTTCCTCTTCCTTGAGTTTCACCGGCAGGAAGCCGTTCTTGAACGAGTTGTTATAGAAAATGTCGGCAAAGGTAGGAGCAATCACGGCGCGAAAGCCGTAGTCGGCAAGCGCCCACACGGCGTGCTCGCGGCTGGAGCCGCTGCCAAAGTTGCGTCGCGCCAGCAACACCGTGGCGCCGTGCGCTTCCGGCTGGTTTAGTTCAAACTCGGGGTTGTTCGCCCCGGTGGCGTCAAATCGCCAGTCGAAAAACAGGAATTGGCCGAATCCTGTTCGCTCGATCCGTTTGAGAAACTGCTTGGGAATGATTTGATCGGTGTCGACGTTGGCCCGATCCATCGCCGCGACAATGCCGGTATGTTTCGTAAAGGGTTGCATGACCTACTTGTACTCCCATTCGCGGATGTCGGTGAAGTGACCGGCGACCGCCGCAGCGGCGGCCATGGCGGGTGAAACAA
Source organism: Planctomycetota bacterium (assembly GCA_963204915.1). GTDB lineage: Bacteria > Planctomycetota > Planctomycetia > Pirellulales > Pirellulaceae > JAHWKS01. Next base: position 1,589 of record CAUJHS010000109.1, read on the forward strand.
GATGCGTGCGGCCGCCCTTGCCTTGCCGACCTTCAAAGTTGCGGTTACTCGTCGATGCGCAGCGTTCGCCCGGCGTCAGTTGATCGGGGTTCATGCCCAGGCACATGCTGCAACCGGCCTCGCGCCAATCGAAGCCCGCGGCTTTGAAGATGCGGTCGAGCCCTTCTTTCTCGGCTTGGACTTTCACCTGGCCGCTGCCGGGCACCACCATGGCGTTCACCCGACCGGCGACGCGATGCCCCTGCACCACGGCCGCCGCCGCCCGCAAGTCCTCAATCCGCGCGTTGGTGCAAGAACCGATGAACACGCGATCAATGGGAATGTTGGTCAGCGGGGTGCCAGGTTCTAAGCCCATGTAGCGCAGGGCCGCTTCGGCCGCTTTGCGGTCGGTCTCGTCGGCGCATTGGCTCGGATCGGGAATTTGCGCGTTGATCGACGTGACTTGCCCGGGGTTGGTTCCCCAGGTGACTTGCGGAGCAATATCGGCGGCCCGATAGACTTCGGTGCGGTCATAGGTCGCGCCGGCGTCGCTGGGAAGTTTTTCCCAGCGGGCCACGGCGGCGTCAAACTCACGGCCTTTGGGCGCGAACTCGCGGCCTCTAACGTATTCGAAGGTTTTCCCATCGGGAGCAATCATGCCGGCGCGGGCTCCGGCTTCAATCGACATGTTGCACACCGTCATGCGCTCTTCCATGCTCAGGGCGCGAATGGCGTCGCCGGTGTACTCCAACACGTAGCCCGTGCCCCCATCGGTGCCAATCTGTCCGATCAGATACAAGATCAAGTCTTTCGCCGTGACGCCGCGCGGCAACAGGCCGTCGACCCGCAATTCAAAAGTCTTCGGCGGATACTGCAACAGGGTCTGCGTGGCGAGCACATGCTCGACTTCACTCGTGCCAATACCAAACGCGAGTGCTCCAAAAGCTCCATGCGTGGCGGTGTGGCTATCGCCGCACACAATAGTCATGCCGGGTTGCGTTAGCCCCAATTCCGGCCCAATAACATGCACGATGCCCTGTTGGTGATGATTCAGGTCGTACAGGCGAATGCCAAACTCATGGCAGTTACGGCGAAGCGTATCAACCTGCTGCCGCGAAATCGGATCGGCAATGGGCAACGCGCGGTTCGACGTGGGCACGTTGTGGTCGGGCGTGGCCACGGTACGTTCCGGACGACGGACCTTGCGACCGGCCAGGCGAAGCCCCTCGAACGCCTGAGCGCTCGTCACTTCGTGCACCAATTGCAGATCGATGTAAAGAATGGTTTGTTTGCCCGGTTCGGCAAGGACCACGTGCTCGTCCCATATCTTTTGGCACATGGTCCGCGGAGAAGCAGCAATCATCGCGTGATCGTGAAAAGCAAGGAGGGAGGGTAGACGGAGAGTCGGTCACAATCACGCAATTATACGTCGTGGCGCGAGGTCTGACGAGCGGCGGTCTCCCTCTTGCTCCTCCGTTTCCGGAATGGAAAGTTTGTGTTGCCCCCGTTTGCGACTCGCGGTCGCGGCCAGCGTGCTGCTTGCCCGACGGTGCGCGAGTCGTCCTTGCCGCGGTTTGGTTTCAGACTTGCGACAACACCAACTGCGACGCCTTACGACCTGCCCGGGAGAGCGGCGAACGATTCACCCTGGGCGAGATTTCCGACTCGCCGTTTTCCGGCTCAACGGCCGAGTCTTCGGCAGGGATGGTGGCTTCGATCACCACCGTCGTCGGGGCGTCGCTTTCGTCGAATGTGGGCAATTCGCCGCGAATTACCCGCACGTCGCGCGGGGCGTCGATGCCGATCCGGACCGAATTTCCTCTGACTTGCAACACCGTGATGGTGATATTGTCACCCACGCGAATTTGCTCTTGCACCTTGCGAGTTAGCACCAACATGACGCACTCCTTTGCCATTGGGAGAAGAGGTGTTTGTTGCTCGGTGCTTCCTATATGCAGCCCGCGCGCCAATTGTTCGCGCGGCAAGAATTAAATGCCACAAACCCTTTATTCAAAGCAACTTACGAATTTCAATAGCAATTTTTTGCCGGCCCCGCCGACGTGAAAATCATGTACAAATTTCAATGGAGTTTGCGGGGCGGCTTGCTACACTTTACGCAGTCATCCTGGTCTTCCCGGGCGGCAGCCGAAATACGCCCGTTGCTGCCAAAAGTTGACTTGGCCGACGTTCCCGTGTCTACTCGGCACAACCGCTGGTGGTCCATCCTCGCGTTTCTTCCCTTAACCCTTGTTTCCGTGATGGTGCGCTTCGACTTGCTTGTACGCTCAACTCTGATCATGTTCCTGTCGTTGGCTTTGCTGGATCCCGCCGCTGTCTGCGCTCAGGAAGAACCGCCAGCGCCGATTCCTGCGGCGGAAGCGCCGGGACGCATGACCTTACCCCCCGGGTTCAAAGCGACGTTGTTCGCGGGTGAGCCCGACGTGGTTCAACCGATCGCCATCGCCTTTGACGACCGAGGCCGCCTGTGGGTGGCCGAATGCCTTTCCTACCCCACCTGGAAAGAGAAAGGGAACGATCGAATCGTCGTGTTTGAGGACAAAGACAACGACGGCCAGTTTGACTCGGGCCGCGTGTTCTGGGATCAGGGCAATTACTTAACCGGTTTGGCCGTTGGCTTTGGGGGCGTGTGGGCGTGCTGTGCTCCGCATCTGCTGTTTATTCCCGATCGCAATGGCGATGACGTTCCCGACGGCGCCCCGGAAGTCGTGCTCGATGGCTGGTCGACCCAAGGCGTGCATAATGTGGTCAACGGCCTGATTTGGGGCCCCGACGGCTGGCTCTATGGTTGCAACGGCATCACGTCGCCGTCAAAAGTGGGAACTCCCAGCACTCCGCCGGAAAAGCGGCAAGATATTGCGTGTGGAATCTGGCGGTATCATCCGGTGCGAAAAATCTTTGAAGCCGCCGCACACGGTACAACCAATCCCTGGGGACTCGATTTCGATCAGTATGGGCATGGGTTTTTCACGAACTGCGTGATCAGCCACATGTTTCATTACATGCCCGGCGCCCATTACCAGCGCATGTTCGGGCAGGATTACGACCCCTACGTATATGAGTTGATGGAGTCTTGCAGCGATCACTTGCATTGGGGCGGGGGCAACTGGACCGACGCCCACGCCGGGCGCGATGGTAACAGCGTTGAAGGCGGCGGGCACGCGCATGCCGGCGCCATGGTCTACCTGGGCGACAACTGGCCTGACAAGTACCGCAACAACATCTTCATGCACAACATTCACGGCCGTCGCCTCAACCAGGATCGCCTGGTGCGACACCAATCGGGATATACGGGCAAGCATGGCGAAGATTTCCTCTTTGCCAACGACCCGTGGTTCCGAGGCGTCGCCCTTACTTACGGGCCCGATGGCGGCGTATTTCTGACCGACTGGTGCGACATTGGCGAATGTCACGACAACAAAGAAGACGCCATCGAACGGGCCAACGGACGAATTCATAAGATCGTGTACGGCGAGGCGCCCAAGCTCGAACCGTTTGATTTAGCAAAGTTGGACGACGCCGCGCTGGTGGAATTGATCGCACATAAGAACGAATGGTATGTGCGGCGGGCTCGGCGATTGCTTCAAGAGCGTGCAGCTCGCGACGGCGGCGCCTCGGCCGAAGTCATCGCCCGCTTGCAGCAAATGTTTGAGCAAGCGCCGGAAACTCCTGGAAAATTGCGAGCCTTGTTTACGCTCCACGCCATCGACGCGCTGCCCGAGGAAAAACTCTTGCCCCTTTTGGTCCATCAAGATGAATACTTACGGGCTTGGGCCGTGCGCCTGCTGACCGACTACCGCGACGCTTCACCCGAAGCGTTGGCGTCGCTGGCCGACGCCGCCGCGCGAGACGAGTCGGGTCTGGTGCGGCTGGAGCTTGCCGCGGCTTTGCAGCGCGTGCCCGACGACGCCCTGCGCAGCATTGCCGCCGGTTTGGTTACGCACGCCGAAGACGCCGAAGACAGCAATTTACAACTGATGATTTGGTACGGCGTTGAACCGCTCGCCCAAAACACGCTTCAGGCGACGCGGCTACTGGCGCAGTGCAAACTGCCCATCGTGCGCCGGCACCTCGCGCGCCGGATTGCGGCCCAGTAGCCATTCGGAGACTTGCGCCACCTTCGCGTGAAAGCCTTTGGATCCCATGCACGCTGAATTCAAAAGCGATCGAATTTGCCTCATCATTTGCCAGGCGTTTGCGTTGCTGGCGATTTTCGCCGCTTCAACGAACGCCGCGAAGCCGCTGCGCGTGCGTGTGTTGAGCTACAACATCCATCATGCGGAAGGCGTCGATGGCAAGCTCGATTTGGAGCGTATCGCTCAGACGATCCGCAAAGCGCAGCCCGATCTTGTCGCCCTGCAGGAAGTGGACGATAAGACCGAACGCGTGCATGGCATGGATCAGCCCAACGAACTGGCTCGGCTGACGGACATGCAGGTAGTGTTTGGTCGTAATCTTGAATTGCAGGGCGGCGGTTACGGCAATGCCGTGCTGTCGCGCTGGCCAATCCTGCGGCAGAACAACCACGCTTTGCCTTCGCTCGAGAACGGCGAACCGCGCGGCGTGCTGGTGGTCGAGGTGCAACCGCCGGAGCTTACCACACCGCTCGTACTGTTCGCTACGCATCTCGATCACCGCCCGCGTGACGAAGAACGGTTCGTCTCGATTCGCACCATTAACGACCTTGCTGGCAAACAGCCGTCGGCCTGGGCGATCCTGGCGGGCGATTTGAACGCCACACCCGAGACGCGCGTGTTGCAAGCGGCGCGCGAGTTTTGGGCTATGCCGCAAGGGCAAGAATGGCCCACGATTCCTGTGGCGAAGCCCCAACGGCAGATTGATTACGTCTTGGCGCGTCCCGCCGAGCATTGGAAGTTCGTGGAAACGCGCGTGCTTGAGGAATCGATCGCTTCGGATCATCGGCCGATACTGACGGTCCTGGAGTTGAACCGCCCGAGCAATTAGCCTGGACGAGCCAACCCTTACGAACCTCGGTCGCCGCGGGACACTCGCCCGAAGTTCCGCGGCGAATTCGTCATACCGCTCCTCTCGGAAACAAAGCAGGCGAGAAGTCGATGAAACGTTTCTCATGCGTCCATTTCGTCCGATCCATCGGTCTGGCCGTCCTGGCCGTTGTGACGGGTTGGGCAGAAATGGCGTCGGCGAACGAAAACACACGGCCCAACATCGTGCTGATCGTAGCCGACGATCTGGGATACCGCGACTTGGGCTGCTATGGCTCGAAGGAAGCCAAAACGCCCCACTTGGACCGTCTGGCGCAACAGGGGGTGCGGCTGACCAACTTTTATGTCGCCTGGCCGGCGTGTACTCCGTCGCGCGCGAGTTTGCTCACCGGGAGGTATCCGCAGCGAAACGGCGTGTCGGACATGATTCGCAATGACATGGTCAATTACGGTCATCGCTACACCCCAGCCGAGTACGCCGTTTCGCCCGAAATGATTCTCGGGGCCGACTTGCGCGAAGTGTTTCTCTCAGAGGTGCTCCAACAAAGCGGTTATCGGTGCGGTTGTTTCGGCAAATGGGACTCAGGACAACTCCGCCGTTTTCTCCCTTTGCAGCAAGGTTTCGATGAATTCTACGGTTTCGCGAATACGGGAATCGATTACTTCACCCACGAGCGGTACGGCGTTCCCTCGATGCGGCGCGGCAACGAATTGACGACCGAAGACCAGGGAACGTACGCCACATACTTGTTTCAGCGCGAAGCCGAGCGATTCTTACGCAGGCGCGATGACCGCCCATTCTTTTTGTATTTGCCGTTTAACGCTCCGCACGGCTCCTCAAGCCTTGAGCCTGAGGTGAGCGGAACCGTGCAGGCGCCCGAAGAATATCTTGCGATGTTTCCTCCCGGAGAGACCAAGGCTGCTCGTCGGCGACAAGGCTACCTGGCCGCCACGGCCTGCATGGACGACGCCATTGGCAAACTGATGCAACTGCTGCAAGAGCGAGAACTTGTGGAGAACACGCTCGTCATTTTCCTGTCGGACAATGGGGGCGGAGGCGGTTCCGATAATCGTCCGCTCCGCGGCGCCAAAGCGCAAGTGTTCGAGGGAGGCGTGCGCGTGCCCTGCCTGATGCGGTGGCCCGGTCGCATTCCCGGCGACCAGGTGAGCGACGCATTTCTGACCGCACTCGAGGTTTTTCCCACCGTGTTGGCCGCAACGAGAATCGAACCACCTGCCGGAGTAACGCTCGACGGTTTCGACATGTTGCCGGTGTTGCAAGATGCCGAAAAGTCACCTCGCGAAGAAATGTTCTGGAAGCGCCGCGAGGATCGCGCCGCACGGATGGGCCAATGGAAATGGGTCGATAGCAGTCGCGGCAAGGGGCTGTTCGATCTCGCCGCCGATCCCGGCGAAAAACAGGACTTATCCAGTGCGCGGCCAGACGTACTGGAACAAGTCCAAGCACGTTACGCCGCCTGGGAAAAAGCGATGGAAGAGGCCGAGCCGCGCGGGCCGTTTCGGGATTTCTGAATGAGGCGATGCGCGGCAAGATCGTTCACGGCCAACCCGTTGCAAGCGTGTCGTGGCGCAACGTGATTTGGATTCACACGTTGCGCCCGAAACTTCACAAGCGCCGCTTGAGCCGCGACCTTTGGCACCAATCGGACTTACCGCGTCGCGGGACGGGTCGCAAGGGTGAGCGAGAGCGTCACCGGTTTTCCTTCGCGATAAACGACGACTTCCACCTCATGACCGGCAATGGTCAGCCCCGTGATATTTGACAGATGCTCGTCGTCTTCGATCAACACGCCGTCGAAATAAACGATCACGTCGCCTTCGCGAATGCCCGACCTTTCGGCCGGCGAACCGGTCACAGCTCCGGTGACGCGAGTCCCCATTTTTCCGGGCAGTCCGAGACGAATCGCCGATGCCGCCGAGAAGTCTGGGTCCATGTGGACGCCCAGAAACCCGCGCGCCACCACGCCGGTTTCGATGAGCTGGCGGGCGACATTCATCACAGCTTTAATTGGAATCGAAAACCCGATCCCCTCGTTACCGCCCGAATTGCTGGCGATGGCGGTGTTAATGCCAATGAGCTCACCACGCAAATTCACCAGCGGACCGCCCGAATTGCCCGGATTGATGGCGGCGTCGGTTTGGAAGAAATTCTGATAACGAACTCCCGGTCCGCCTAACTCAAGATTTCGGCGTCCTTTACCGCTGATAATGCCATACGTGACCGAGTGACTCAAACCGAAGGGACTACCGACAGCCAGAACGAAGTCGCCAATTTCCACGCGGCTGCTGTCGCCGATTCTCGCGGGAATAAGGCCAGGAGCGGTAATGGCCATGACGGCCACGTCGGTGTCGCGGTCATCCCACACGCGGGAGGGGTTCAAAACGCGGCCATCCTCAAGAACGACCTTGATGTCGGCGTTCGTCGCGTCCTTGACCACATGGCGGTTCGTAAGGATATAGTGCGTGTCGCCTAATGCCACGATGACGCCCGATCCGGTTTCCTCCACTCGGCGGGACCTTCCCCCGCTGGAGGTTTCCGTTTTGCGTGCGTCGATGTGAACCACCGTCGGCTTGACCAACTGCACCACGCGTTTGAGCACATTGCCCTGGCGCTCCATGGTCGCCACGTCGGTCCAGAGTTCTTCGTAGAGCCGATCGCGTGCTTCGATCGAAGGCCGGCTCACCCCTTGAAACTGCGCATGCGCTGAGGCGACTCCCAGAGTCGACAAAAAAGCAACCCACCCGACAAGCCATGCGCGCGAAGCGCCAATACTGCAGAAACGTGCCATGAAGTTGTCGCCTGAGGAAAGAACTGCGCAGGGCGCTACTCAACAAATAGAACGCACATTCCTCCAGAATACCCCATTTTTAGGATACGTCCATCTCGATGTCGCTAAACCGGGTTTTCGTATCACGGGACGAGGAATCCTCGACGCGTCGCCAGTCGGCATGACGATGCGGTAGGGCGCCGCCGTTTTGCTCCATCTCTTGTTGACAGTGAATGCACATCACCGCGTACGGTAGGGCTTGCAGCCGCGCGAGCGGAATCGAACCACCGCATCCCTCGCATTTTCCGTAAGTCCCCTGGCGCATGCGTTCTAACGCGTTTTCAATGTGCGCGAGTTCCCGGCTCTCGACTTCGGCCAGTTGCGAGGTGATTTCACCGTGTGCCGAGTCCAAAGCGGCGTCAACCACGTCACCGGCGCTTTGCTCGCGCAGGTTGTTTAAACCGCTAAGATCCCCCGCCAAGGCTTTGCGCAGCGCGTCACGGCGTTTGATGAGAACTTCTCGCATTTTTGCAGCAGCATCTTTGCGCGCCATGATATTTCCCCTCTCGGTGCGTATCGCGAGATCAACGCCGGTTCCATCTCGCGAGGAAGGGTTACCTCGTCTTCCAAGTTCCGTTTTGCCCTGTTCGTCGTCGGTCTGCGGCCATCACAGGGCGATTAAATACACAGGCTTGTTCGATTTCTGGCATCTCCAGATAGAACTATAGGGCGCTCAGAGATTTTTGTGCGATTCAGGCACAAAAATCGTTTTTGTCGTTCCGACTGCCAACCTAGGATCGTCCGAACTAAAGGATGCGACACCACTTACGACGGATGAACGCAAGAGGGGGAGCCACACCACCCGCCGACAACACGGCTGCGCCGTACTAGGACACTTCGTCCCTCGTCGTCCGCGAACTCTGCTTTGAGCGCCTGAGGTCGCTAGATCGGTCATTCACTTTGTATTTGCCAGTCGTTTTTCCAAATTCGCTGTTCGGTCTCGGCCGCGGTAAGGCGGTAAAGATGCGGCCTGTGGTGAATTTTTGACCCATCGCATGCCGTGACGTAAATCTAAGCAGTAGTCGCGCACTCCCCGCCTATCCCCCGCCTTGGTGTATCGATGATGGAACTTGACCTGGAGCCCGCCTCCCTGCACCAGCACTCTTTTAAGGGCCCCGCCAGCGGCGCGCTTGGCTTGCGAATTTGCGGCGGCGAGTACGATGGCCGCATCGTGCGACTCGTTTCGCGCAAATGCACAATCGGTTCTTCCCGACAATGCACCCTGCGACTCGTTGCCCGTGGCGTGGAGCCATTCCATTGCCTGATCGTGCGTGGAATGCACGGCATGGCGATACGTCGCTGGTCGCGCGAAACCCGCCTCAACGGAAGAATGTTTCTCGATTCTCCCCTCCACGTGGGAGATCGCGTCGGCATCGGCTCGCTGGAGCTCGAAGTCGTCGAAGGTTCGTACCCTCCAACTGAGCCTGCGGTCGACGCCCCACCGCTCGGGTCTACCGAGTTAGACGAATTACGCGTCCGGATCGCCGCGTTGCATGAACAACTCGTCCAGCAAACGCAAACCCTGGCGGAAGAACGATCCCGGAACGAGGACCTTGCTTCGCAATCGTCGCGTCAGGCGCATCAACACGAGGAAGCACAACAAACGATTGAACAGCTCCGGCGATTGCATGACGAAGCGAATCAGCGTCTCGCGAACCTACAGAACGAGCAAACCGCATCGCTCCAGCAGTGGCAAATAGAGCGCGCCGAGCTGGAAACGCAACTTGACTTGCTCCGTAACCAAGCCGCAGAAGCGCTGTCCAAGCTGGCGGACCAAGTCGCTGGCGAGAAAGCCCAAGCCGAGGAAACAGCGAAACGGCGTGAAACGTGGGAAGCGACCCATGCCCAATTGAACTCCGAACTGGCCGAGGTTCGCCAAGCGTGGGACAACGAGCGCCTCGCTTTGCAGGAGCAGTTGCGCGCGCTTCGTGAAGAGCACGACGCACAAACATCGCTGCTGCACGCCCTTCAAACCCAAGTGTCCCCGGCAGCGCCGCCCGCCGAACCAACCGTTTCGGCCGAAGTGTGGGAGAACGAGCGCCGGACCTTCGAGGAACAGCTCAACACCGCACGCCAAGATGCGGAATGGGCGAATCAATGCGCCGCGCAGTGGGAACAAATCGCCGCCTCGCGAATTCCTCAAGAGGACCTTGCGCGGGAACGGCAGGTATGGGAAGAAAAGCTCGCGACGCTCGAACGCCAATTAACGGAAACTCAGCACGAACGCGAAACCGAGCAAGCGGCATGGTCCGTCCAGTCGGAATCGTTGCAAGCCCAAGTGCACGCTTTGGAGTCACAAGCTGCCGACTTGAACCGGCAGATTTCCGAAGCGGTATCGCCTGCCGACGTGGCCGCCCAGCGCGAAGCATGGGAAGCGGAGCGACGCGCTTTGGAAGCTCAAGCGAGCCAGCGAGACGACCTCACTGCCGCCGGGCAACGCGGGGACGAGCAAACCGCGCTCTTGGAAAGCGAACTTCAACAAACGCGGCAATTGCTGGAAGAAACCCGTCGGCAACTCGACCACGAAAGGTTAGTGCTCCAACAACGGTCGGAGGAATGGGAGGCGGCATTGGCCGAGCAACACGCGCGTGCAAGCCAGCTTCTCACGGAGTTGGAGACGCTGCAAATGCAGCGCGCTGCAGAATCTTCGCAAGCCGTAGCCGAACTCCAGGAGCAAACCGCTCAAATCGAAACGCGGCAGCGCGAGTTAGAACAAGCCCAACAAGTGCTTGCCGAACGCCATACGCAACTCGACCGGCAAGCCGACGAAACGGCCCAGCGCGCGGCGGATTGCGACGCGCGAGACGCAGCGATTGCGCAACAAACGGCGGAGCTCGAACAGCGCGCCGCCGTAATTCAAACGCGTTGGGCGGAACTTAACCGAAAGCTTGAAGAACAGGCTGCCAATGAAGCCATCCCGCGGCAGGAAGAGGACGCCCTGCAGGCGTTACGGGAACAGCACGAACGTGAGATCGCCCAGGCCAAGATCGAAGCCTACCAGCAAGCCGCCGAGTTGGAGGCGCAGCGGCGCGAGTTAGAGCAATTGCGATTTGAACTGGACGAGCGGCGCGCGGATCTGGATCGGCAAGCCGAACAATTAGCGTACCGCGCCGCCGAACTGGAAGCCCAGATTGCGGAAATCAAACCTCCCAGCGCCGCGTTCGAATCGCGCGACGACCATAAGGCCGACTCGCTTGCTCCGTTGAATCTTGCCAGCGAACCAGAGTTCGAGTCTGGCGAAGCAGCGCCCGTGGGTTCATCCCAATCGAGCTTTCCTGCCGAGTGGTTTCGGGAAGCGGCGCCATTGTCCGATGAGCCAATCGTCGCAAGTGAGAGCGAATACACGCCAACGTTACGGTTACCGCGGCGGGACGAGGCGCCGCTGGAATCGCTCGCCTTGGAATCGCCCAGCCTCGCCGTTTCCCAACCGTCGGCGCCGGTGGAAAACAGCGCGGCGGCCATTCTTTCTCGCATGGGGCTCACGCCGAACTGGGACGACGAAGTTGAAGCGCCCGCCGAAGAAGTGGAACGTACGTATGTGACACCCTCGGCCGCCGCGGGAGCGGCCATGGCGGCGGGCAACACGCCGAGCCCGCACGCAGCCGAGGATGAAGGAGAATCGATCGAAGACTACATGGCGAGGTTGCTGCAGCGCGTGCGCGGTGAAAACACAGGTTCGACTTCGCACACGGCGGTCTCGATGACGGGCTCCAACTTGGGCGCGACACGTCCCGTGAATACTGTGGCGAGGACCACCACGACACAACGCGCGACCCCGCGCAACGAGGGCGCGCCGGATCTCCGGCCGGGCGGTTCGGAAAAGTCGCTCGCGGCGATCTTGGGCGGTCCGGGCTACATCACACCCGAGGAACCGGCTCCGATTCGACCTGAGGAGTTTGTGCCGCGTTCGCAAGCCCCGGAACGCACCGACCGTCTGGCGGCGATGCGCGACCTGGCGAACACGTCGGCTCGATCGGCCATCGACCGTTACACACAAACCCAATGGTTCACGAAAGCGATCACTAAACTGGCGATGGCCATGGGCAGCGTCGTCGCGGCGACCCTCCTGGGGTGGATGGGTTCGGCGCGACCTTACCTGGCGTACTCCGTCGCTTTCCTGTTGGCGGCGGCGTCGATCTTCTGGTTCGTTCAAGCGGGCCGCTGTTTTCGTCAGTTCTCGCGATGCCGGCGAGATAAACGTCGCGAGAATGCCGGGCGAACGACGACTCCGACGACCACCGCGAAAGCCGTCGTGACGCCATCCCGAACGCCTGCGGAAAAGTAACGCTCGCCGCGAAACTTCCGATCCGTTTTACCCCCGGCGATTACGAACCGACGTTTTGCCGGGCGGCGCCATAGAGCGACGCGAGTTTCTCGACGATCTCGGCGATAATCTGCCGGCACGACTCAGGCTCTAGAATTTCGGCTTCTTCGCCCAGGGCCAGCACCCGCGGAATCACGTCCATATCATGGCCGGCGCGGACTTTCAGAATCACCGCACCGTCGGCCAAAGGTTCGACTTCCTGATCTTCTTGCCAAGGGTCTTCCATCACCCATCGAGCGGCGCGCGGACTGATGCGAATGCGGAACTCCTGCGTCGACTCGCCCGTGAAAATTCCCAGGCCGCGCGACAAGTGTTGTTGCGCGTCAAAACCCTCGGGAGGTTTGAACCATTCGTCGAGCGCGGTGGCCTTGCTAAAGCGATCGAGTTTGAAGTGGCGAATGCGTCCTTCCCCTTCCGGCGCTTCGCAGGCGGCGGCGATGATGTACAAACTCGACTGGTAGAATACCACGGCGTACGGCTCGATCTTACGCTTTTGCGGCGTTTCGACCTCGGGCTTCTGGTAGTCGACCTCGACCACGCGATGTTCGAGAATGGCGCGATTAATGGTGCTCAAAATGCCATGATGGCTCTCATACGATTTGGCCGGCATGCCGCGCACGTACAACACCCGCCGGTACTTTTCGTAATGATTCCAGACCCCTTCAGGCAAGGCTTCTTTCACTTTGTTCCAGAACGATTCGATGCCTTGCCAGAACGGCGTTCCCGCCAAAGGGTAGAGCAGGTCGCGACTGAGCGAGAGCGCGATCAACTCGGTCGCTGAAGCGGTGATCGGCGTCGCCTCTTTCGCCTGCGGCCCGAACTTCCAAACTTTGCCCCGGGCCGAGTCATGGCTGGCCACGTCGATGCCGGCGGCCTGCAGCGCTTCCAGGTCGCGCCGCACGGTGCGAACGTGCAACGAACTGAGGCCGAGTTCGTCAATTAAGTCATCGCGAATTTCTTCCAGCGTTTTTCCGAATCGCGTACGTTCTAAGATCTGAAGAATCTTGTGCTGGCGAATGAGTTGCTCGTTGCGGGCCATCGAGGCGTCCTTCCAAGGCGAAATGTCCGCCTATCATCATACGCCGCCAAAATTCTCGGACAACGGACCCCGCGGGAAGAAGCACGTGTCTCCGGCGCCGCGCCGCTTCGAAGAAGCTTACCGAAACCGCTCGTCGAACGGATGCACTGGGCCGAGCGTCTTCGGCTTGGGCATGGCTTTCAGCAAGTACGCGGCAATCTGCAAATCTTCCTTGGTGGTGATTTTCAGATTAATGGGCGAGCCAGGCACGACCATCACCTTGTGTCCCAGGCGTTCGACCAGTTGGGCGTCGTCGGTCGAGGGCTCTTTGCCGCGCTGGGCATAGGCCTTGAGCAGTAGCTCGCGCCGGAAGACTTGCGGCGTTTGGGCCTCCCACAAACCCTCACGCGAAACCGTTTCGACGATCGTGTAGTCCGGTGCGACGCGTTTTAATGTTCCCGCCACAGGAATGGCGAGCATCGCCGCGCCGGTCTTTTCGGCGGCGGCGAACACGCGGTCGACCCATTCATCGGCCAGACACGGGCGCGCCGCATCATGCACGGCGATCAGGTCGATGTCGTCGCGTACGCGTTCGAGGGCTTTTTGCACTGAGTCGGTACGCTCGGCCCCGCCTTCGACCACATCGATTCCTAAAATCGCCACATTGGCGCCGAATTTGGAGTAAAAGTGGTCTTTATCCTCGGGCGAAATGACGAGCACCACTTGCTTGACGTCGTCGCGGTTGACAAACCGTTCGGCCGAATGCAGCCACACGGCCCGATTGTCGAGCGGAGCGAACGGTTTTTTATAGTTCGCGTCACGAAAACGGCTGCTCTTGCCTGCGGCAGCCAGAATTACGGCATAACGAGGCACGGATCCAACTTTCCCTGAAAATGGGTTGATGCGCCAACAACATGGGGCGGGTCGTCTCGCTTGCCTTCGTTATATACGATGAAAACAAGAACAAGCAAACCACTCCACTGACGCGAGAAAAAACCGTATGACTTCCAAGAAACGCGTGCTGGACGTAGGAAACTGCGGCGTCGATCACGCGGCGATTCGCCGTTTGATTGAAGGCCGGTTTGAGGCCGAAGTGATTCAGCACCATAGCCAGGCCGAAGCCTTGCGCGCCTTGCAGCAAGAATCGTTCGACCTGGTGCTGGTGAACCGGAAACTTGACCGCGACTTTAGCGATGGAATCGAACTCATTCACGCGATGCAAGCCGACCCTCAGTTGGCCAAGATTCCCGTCATGTTGATTACGAACTACCAAGACCACCAGCAGAAGGCGGTCCAGGCCGGCGCGACGCTAGGGTTTGGCAAAGCCGAACTCCATGATCCGGCAACCCTCGATCGGATTGCCCAAGTGCTGGAAACTAGCGCTCCTGCACGGTAAGCGCTACTGCACGGTAAGCGCTGGGCGAAGGTTGCGCCGCGGCGCCGGAAGCGAACGCCGCACGTGCGCGGCGTGGGGGCGCCATTATTCTCCCAACAATTCTCGCAAACGGCGAATGGCGCGCAGGTAGCGCATACTGGCGGCAGGTTGCGTCAGGCCAAGGGCTTGCGCCACTTCTTGGTTGCTCAGTTGCTCGAAGTGCCGCATGATGACCACTTCCCGATCGTTATCTTCCAACTTCTCCAGAGCGTTATGAAAGCGGGCCGCCAGCTCGCGCATTGTCGCTTCGGCGGCAGGCGTTCGCTCCGGGTCGCAAATCTGAGCGGCCAACTCCATGGTGGAGCGGTCATTGGCCGCAGGCGCCGCTAATCGCTGTTCGCGATCGACGCTGCGTTTGGCCGACGCCCGATGGCGGCGATGCGAGTCGATAATCCGATCGCGCGCGATGTTGCGCAACCACAAATGGAACGGCATCGCGGGGTTGGCCAGGTATTCCTCCAAGCGCCGATTGGCGTCGAGCAACGCGTCTTGCACCACATCGCTCACATCAATGCGCCGCTGGATTTTCGGATCCAAACGCATTTGAACGAGTCGGCGCAGCGCGTTGCGGTGACGCTCCATCAGCCGGTTGATCGCCTCACGATCCCCCTGCCGCGCCGCGTTTAAGAGTTCTTGCGTCTGTTCCTCTTCGGGCCACATGGGCAATCGTGACATTCGTCGTTGCTGGTCAGCGCTGCGTTCGTCAAAACGCAGCGGACGATCGCGCCGCGCGGAAACGCGCCGTAGTTTTCCGCGGCGCGACGCCCCTCACGATTTCGCTTAGGCGTGCTTCGGTTGCAGTTCGTCTTTCTCTCTCAGTTTGCGCAAGCGGAGCCGCATGTTCAACATTTCGACAACCACGCTAAAGGTCATGGCGAAGTAAATGTAACCCTTGGGCACATGCACGCCGCCGCCTTCCGCGGTCAGCATCACGCCGATCAACACCAGGAAGCTCAACGCGAGCATTTTGATCGTGGGGTGTTTATGGACAAAATGACTAACGCTCTCGGCAAAGATGATCATCACGACGATGGCGAGAATCACGGCCACAATCATTACGGGAATTTGGTCGGTCATGCCCACGGCGGTAATGACGGAATCGAGCGAGAAGATGACGTCCATCAACGCAATTTGCACCAAGACTCCGGTGAAACTCACCACCTTGTCCGATTGGCCGTGGTTTTCTTCACCTTCCATTTCGCGGTGGATTTCGACCGTCGCTTTCCAGATCAGGAACAGACCGCCGCCGAGAAGGATTAAGTCGCGAATCGAGACATAATCGACCTCTTTATGTTCGAGCAACCACTCCTCGAACAAGCCAAGCCGATCGAGCGCGAAAATCGGATCTTGCAGCGATAGCACCCAACTAATCGAAAACAAAAGCGCAATGCGCATAATGAGCGCCAAGCCTAACCCTATCTTCCGCGCTTGCGGCTGCTGCTCCTTGGGCAGCGCTTGCGTCAGAATGGAAATGAACACAATGTTGTCAATTCCCAGCACAATCTCCATCACGCTGAGGAAGAACAGCGCAACCAGGGCGTCGAGCGGATTGCTCAGAACGGCTTGAATCGATTCGGCGATAGCTCCCATCGTCGGCGGCTTTATTGGCGAGTAAGGTAAGGGGGTAAATCCACGAAACGTCTCATCATACTGATTTGCACATGTGGAGGGAACTCGTCGAACTTTGGCCAACGGTGCTGTTCGTATTGCAAACGGCAATCGCGATCGTCGCCACCTGCCATGCCGCCACGCGCAAGCGCGAAGTGCGCGCGGCGATTGGTTGGATCGGCGTGATCTGGCTTTCGCCGTTTTTGGGCGTGGCGCTGTATTTGATGTTCGGCGTCAACCGGATTCAACGCCGCGCGCAATTGACGCGCGGGCGCACGCCGCGCGCCGCAACCCCCGACCATACAGCGGTTTGCACGCCAGAACGACTCGGTGACATTTTCGGCGAGGAAGGCCGGCGTCTGGCGCCGCTGGTGCGGTTTGTCGACCGCGTGACCGACGTGCGGCTGCTCGATGGCAACCACCTGGAAATGTTGCGCGGCGGCGATGCAGCGTATCCGCGAATGATTGAAGCGATTGACCAGGCCGAACGGTCGGTCTCGCTTTGCACGTTTATCTTCGAGCGCGACCAAGGCGGCATCATGTTTCTCGAGGCCTTACGCCGGGCCGTCGAGCGAAAGGTCGAAGTGCGCGTGCTCGTCGACGCCGTCGGCTCGCGTTTCTTTTCGTGGCCTTCCATTTACGGAACCCTGAAGCGCAACGGCATTCGCAGCAAGCGATTTCTGCCCTCGCGACTGCCCTGGCGTTTACCGTATGCGAACCTGCGCAATCATCGGAAGATTCTCGTGTGCGACGGACGAGTCGGCTTCACGGGTGGAATGAACATTCGCCGCGAGCACATGCTAAACTCCGGCACGAAGCACCCGATTGAAGATGTTCATTTTCGGATTTCCGGCCCGGTTGTGGCTCATTTACAAAAAGCGTTCGTGGAGGACTGGGAGTTTTCAACTCACGAACGACTCACCGGCGAGGCCTGGTTTCCGAAACTGCAACCGGCAGGGCAGGCCCTGGCGCGGGGCATTGCCGACGGACCCGATGAAAACTTCGAGAAAACACGCATGGCGTTCGAAGGCGGCTTGGCGTGCGCGCAAAAGTCGGTGTCCATTGTCACGCCGTACTTTTTGCCCGACCAGTCGCTCATTGCGTCACTCTCGGCCGCGGCGCTGCGGGGGGTGGATGTCAACATCGTGCTGTCGTTGGCGAACAATCATAAGTCGGTACATTGGGCGTCGATGGCCCAAATGTGGCAGGTGTTGCAATGGGGGTGCAAAGTCTGGTTTACCCCGCCGCCGTTCGATCACAGTAAGCTCATCGTCGTCGATGGGATTTGGTGTGTGGTTGGTTCGACCAACTGGGATCCCCGCAGTTTGCGACTGAATTTTGAATTTAACGTCGAATGTTATGATCTGGACCTGGCCGCTCAGTTAAACCAGTTGGTATCACAAAAGATTCAAAACGCGAAACAACTCTCCCAGATCGACCTGGACGCCCGACGCTACTTGGCGCAACTGCGCGATGGAGTCGCCCGGCTCGCATCGCCTTACTTGTAGCGCGGCCTCCGTCGAGTAGGCGCCTAGGCGCTGTCTGCGATCGTCGCAGCGCCCCAGGGAAGTTACACGGGATACAATGTTGCATGGGAAACAAGGAACGACGGAAAAACAAGATTCGCACCGACTTCCGCAAGAAGCACCAAACCCGGACAAGGCCGCGCGACCTGACGCGCGACTACACCGAAGGCGCCTCGACCAGCGACGCCGCGCCGCTATCCGAGCGGGTAAGCGGCAAGGGCGATCTAAGCCGCAAGCGGACGGTCATTGGCGCCGAAGTGGAAGGCGAACACGAGGCGGCGGTGAACGTCCAACTGGAAGTGGATGAGTCACAATGTTTATCAGGCCGCGTGATCACCGTACACGGTTTATCGAGTGTCGTGGCGACGGAGGACGGCGCCACGTATCGATGCGCCATCCGCAGGCTGTTGAAGTCGCTCGCCATCGACCAGCGCAACGTGCTCGTCACAGGTGACCAGGTGCGTTTTCGCCTGGCCAGCGGGAACGAGGGGATCATTGAGCGCGTCGAACCGCGGCGCGGCATCATTAGCCGCACCAGCAAAGGCCGCCAGCATGTGATCGTGGCGAATGTCGATCAATTGCTGATTGTGGGGAGTGCGGCCCAGCCCGACCTGAAGCCGAATTTGATCGATCGCTTTGTGGTCACCGCGGAGAAATCACACCTCAGGCCAATTGTTTGCATCAATAAGATTGACCTGGTCAATCCCGCCGATCTTCAACCCTTTATTGGCGTTTACGGGCAACTTGGCTACCAGGTGCTCCTGCTCTCCGCCGTCACGGGCGTCGGTATCGACCATTTGCGACACCTACTCCAAGGTCGGCAAACGGCCATTGCGGGGCAAAGCGGCGTGGGCAAGTCTTCGTTGTTGAACGCCGTCGAACCTTCGTTGGGACTGCGCGTGCGGGAAGTCAGTGAGGAAAACCAAAAAGGACGCCACACAACCACGACGGCGCAGCTCATTCCGCTGGACATGGGAGGATACGTAGTGGATACGCCCGGCATTCGCCAGTTTCAACTGTGGGATGTCACGCCGGAAGAAGTGGCCGGGTACTTCCGTGACTTGCGGCCCTATGTGAGCCATTGCCGCTTTCCCGACTGCACCCACATTCACGAGGACCATTGTGCGGTGAAACACGCCGTGGCCGACGGCCGCGTCGATATGCGCCGCTATGAAAGCTACTGCGGCATCTTCGCCGGCGAAATGGAGTAGCGCGTTACGGCCGACCGCGTAAAGTTTGCCATACCTCAACGTTGGCGCCGCCTCGGCCGCGGCCTAGAGTTGGCGAAGCAGCCAACGGCGGCTAACCGGGTCGAGCGCGTCCATGTCGGGCACGAGGAACCGCGTGCCGTAAGCGTCCAGGATCAACACGGTGTTGGTTCCCACCAGGCGCAGGTCGTCGTCGCTGGCGACTGGAAACTGCGTGGGGCCGCGGTCAGTATCGACGAACCATTCCGCGGGAGACGCTCCCGCGGAAATCCGGTGAATCTTCGTAATCACGGGTAAGAAGTCGCGACTCGAAAGCTCTTCGAACAAGAGGGCGCGGGTTTCGGCGGGAATGTGTTGTGGGTCTTTCACCAACGTGAGTTCTTTCCCATCCGGCGCCACCAGGCTGATCCACTTTTGCGGCGCGGTGAGGGGAAACAACCGCACGGGCCGCACGCCGAAGACCCGTTCGCCATCGGCATGGGTAAAGATCAATTGACCCCAGGAGTCTCGCTCCAGAGCGAACTTGCCGTTGGACGTAGGACGGTGCGACGAAGGACGCCCCACCTCATGATGATTGCGTTTTTTGCGTTTCATGTTATACCGCCTGCGTTTGCGCCATGTCCTGCTGCGCCTGATGCAACCGCAGGTAGAGCTTCGAACTGGCCAAGAGTTCGTCGTGCGAGCCAATCTCGGCGATCTTTCCATTCTCCAAGACGACCAAGCGATCAGCCCGACGCAGCGTGCTCAGGCGATGCGCGATCGCAATCGTTGTCCGGCCGCGCGTAAGATTTTCTAGGGCGAGTTGAATTTCACGCTCGGTCTCGGTATCGACCGATGAGGTCGCTTCATCGAGAATCAAAATCTTGGGATCAATCAATAAGGCGCGGGCAATGCTGATGCGTTGGCGTTCGCCTCCTGAGAGCAATTGACCGCGTTCGCCCACGAGCGAGTCATATCCTTCGGGAAGTCGAAGGATGAATTCATGAGCCCGCGCGGCGCGGGCGGCGGCGATGACCTCTTCCCGCGTGGCATGCGGGCGGCCATAGGCGATGTTTTCGGCCACGGTGCCGTAAAACAGAAACGGCTCTTGAAGGACGAGCCCGATATGGCGACGGTAATCGGCCACCGCGAGCCGGCGAATGTCGATGCCGTCGACGAGGACGACGCCTTCGTCGACGTCGTAAAAGCGGCACACCAAATTCACAAGCGTTGATTTTCCACCACCGCTTTGCCCCACCAGTCCAATCATTTCGCCGGGTTCGATGGCAAGGTTAACATCGTTGATGACCAAACGATGGCCATAACGGAACTTCACGCCGCGCAACTCGATACGGCCTGTGACTTTTTCCAAAGGAACCGGATTTACCGGATCGGCGGCCTTGGGCTTCTCATCCAACACTTCAAACAATCGATGCGCACTGGCGGCGGCGCGCTGTACGGCGGCCATCATTCGGCTCATCGAGTCGAGCCGGCCGTAAAACCGAGTGATATATGCGACAAAAGCGGTCAACACGCCTACGGTTAAGCGTTCCGAGAAAATGCCCCAAACGCCAAACGCCCAAACGATTAACAAACCGAAGTCGGTCAGCAGAGTGACCATGGGCCCAAAGAACGACCAGGTGCGGTTCACGCGATCGTTGGCCGTGAGAATATGTTCATTCGCCACGCGAAATCGCTCGACTTCCCGATGTTCTTGGGCAAAGGCTTTGACCACGCGAATGCCGGGAATCGTGTCGGCCAACACGCTGGTCATCGCGCCCCAGGCCCGGCTACTGCCGGCAAACGCGCCCCGCAGGTTTTGTCGAACCTGATGCACCAGCCAGGCAATCAGGGGCAACGGCCCCAACGTGACCAGCGCTAACCACGGATCAATGCTGATTAAAATGATCGACGTCATTACGATCATCAGCAGGTCGCTGGCAAAGTCGATCAAATGGACGGAGAGAAAATAGCATATGCGGTCGGTATCGGTGCCCACCCGGGAGATTAAATCACCGGTCCGCTTTCTGCCGAAGAACTCCAGAGATAATCGGTGGAGATGAACGTACGTCTGATTGCGTAAGTCAGCACTGATGCGTTCACTGGCCCACGCCAACACCCACGTGCGCGCCCACCCAAGTAGCCAAGCCAACACCGCGGCGCCCGCGAGACCGCCAAGATACCAGAAGGCCAAGGACATGTGGACCGATTCGCCGTTCTGGTAGGGAATCAGCACCTTATCCAAAAGAGGCATGGTCAGGTACGGCGGCACCAAGCCCGCCGCAGTACTGGCCATGGCCAAGAATAAGCCTGCCAGGATCACTTTGTACCGGGGACTCGCAAAACGAATCAGTCGGTAAAGCGACTTTCGATCCCCTGGCGTCGTGTCTTCGCCTGAGACAGGTTCTTCCAGTGCATCGTCATCGTCAAACTGCTCCCCTTGGGGCGCCGGTTTGAATTCGCTTTGGTCTACCGTTTGCAACTGCTGATGCTGCTCAAGGAAACGGTGCGCATCCTCCTTTTGAGCACTGGTAAAGCGCCACCGGTAGAGCCAGCCTGACGGACCTTCGAGTTGAAGCGTTCCTGTACCAATGCCTTCAAGGATTGACAAACTGAGCGATGGATCGAGCTGCCAGGAACGGCGCGTCACGCCGGCGTTCTGTGCGGCGCCCCCATCGACGTTTTGGCCGGGTTCGATTCCAATAATGCGTTGTGTGGTCAAAGCCGCCACACGAATCGAATACCGCATTTCGGCGGTTAAGTCGGCCGTAAACCATGCGCAAACGGTTTCACCGGGCGCAAGCATGGTTTCCACCTCATGCCGCATCTGGGCGAGATCAGGGCCGAGTCCTTCGGTCGATGGTCGCAACGCAAAGCTCCCTCTTCAAGAACCTATGGAGAGGAACATTATACCTGAACCGGCGTTTCCGGCACGATCGAATTTGCAAAGCGAGCGCCAATGAACTTTTAACCCACCTGAAACGTAACGTTAGCCGGTCTCTTAACCACTCCAGGTTAGAGTCCGTGCGGTTAGCCGCTACCCCACATCAGAACAGAGAAACTTGAGTCGAGGCAATATGGAATTCCGCACTGTTTTAGCGCTGCGTGGTCCGAATCTTTGGGCGAATTTCCCCGTGCTGGAAGCCTGGGTCGATTTGGGCGATCTGAAGGATACTTCCTCGGAAATGGTCCCAGGCTTCACCGATCAGTTAATGGCCTGGCTACCAGGATTGATTGAGCATCGGTGCAGCGTTGGCCGGCGGGGCGGCTTTCTCGAACGATTGCACCGCGGCACGTATCCCGCGCATATCTTGGAGCATGTGACGCTCGAACTGCAAACCCTGGCTGGGTCGAACGTTGGATACGGCCGCGCCCGGGAAACCTCGGAAGAAGGGGTCTACAAAGTGGTCGTGCGTTACGAGGAGGAATCGCTGGCGCGCGAATGTTTGCGCGTGGGGCGCGACCTTGTCCTGGCCGCCTTTCATCAACAACCGTTTGATGCCGCGGCTGAGATCGAGCGCTTACGCGATTTGGGCGAGCGAGTTCTACTGGGCCCGAGCACGCGTTCCATTGTGGAAGCGGCCGCGCAGCGCGGCATTCCGACGCGCCGCTTAAATACGGCCAGTCTGGTTCAATTGGGGTATGGCAAGCAGATTCGACGTATTCGCGCCGCCGAAACGGACGCCACCGGCTCCATCGCCGAGTCGATCGCGCAGGATAAAGATCTCACTCGGCAACTTCTTCAGGAAGCGGGAATTCCCGTTCCTCAGGGACGTCCCGTCGAGTCGGCCGACGAAGCCTGGGAAGTCGCACAATCGCTCGGACTACCCGTGGTGGTCAAACCGCAAGACGGTAACCAAGGGCGGGGCGTGGCCACCGGCCTGACCACCGAAGCCCAAGTGCGAAGTGCGTTTCAAGCGGCGCGCGAGGAAAGTTCCGACATTGTCGTCGAGCGCCATATTCACGGATGCGACCACCGCTTGCTAGTGGTGGGCAATCGAGTTGTGGCGGCGGCTCGACGTGAGCCCCCCCAAGTGATTGGCGACGGCGTGCATACCATTGCCGAACTAGTCGAGCAGGTGAACGCCGATCCTCGTCGTGGCGAACACCATGGGACCGTGCTAAGTCGAATTCGTTTGGATCAAATCGCTTGCGATACCTTGGCCGAATATGGGTTCACCCCCGCGAGTGTACCCAACGCGGGAGTCAAAGTACTGATTCGCCGCAACGGCAACCTTAGCACGGGCGGAACTGCTGTGGATGTAACCGACAAAGTACATCCTGAGGTAGCCCGCCGAGTGGTGGAGGCAGTGCGTGTCGTAGGTCTGGACATTTCCGGCGTCGATGTCGTGGCTACTGACATCGGCCTTCCGCTCGAAGCGCAAGGCGGCGCCATTATCGAGGTCAACGCTGCGCCGGGTTTACGAATGCACTTGGCTCCTTCGGAAGGAGAACCGCGCCCTGTGGGACAAGCGATTGTCGATCTGCTGTATCCGGCGGGGCAAGCCGGTCGCATTCCCATCATCGCCGTAACAGGCGTAAACGGAAAAACCACAACGACGCGCATGATCGCTCACATCATGCGTGGAACGGGGCGCACCGTCGGAATGACGTGCAGTGATGGAATTTTCCTCGGGCAGCGACGTATCGACGACGGCGATTGCAGCGGACCCAAGAGCGCCCGCGCTGTGCTTTCCAACCCGATCATCGAAGCGGCCGTGCTGGAAACGGCCCGCGGCGGAATTCTGCGCGAGGGGCTTGGGTTTGACCGTTGCGATGTAGGCGTCGTCACCAACATCGGCGAAGGCGATCACCTGGGTCTGTGCGACATTCACACCTTGGAAGACCTCGCTCGGGTGAAGCGCGTGGTGGTGGAAGCCGTTGCGCCTACGGGAGTTGCGGTGCTGAATGCCGAAGACCCCCTCGTGGCGGCCATGGCTGAGAAGTGCCCCGGCTCGGTGATCTACTTCGCGCTGGACTCGGAAAACGCCGTGCTGAAAGAACATCGGCAAAAGGGGGGCCGGGCGGTGTTCGTACGCGGCAATGTGGTATTGGCCAGCGGTACGCAAGATATTCCCATCATCTCGGTCGAGCAAATCCCGCTCACCCAAGGCGGCCGTATTCGCTTTCAGGTCGAAAACACCTTGGCTGCGGTCGCTGCGGCTTGGGGAGCGGGCGTGCCCGTGGAAACGATCATCCACCGGCTCCAGCAGTTCGATTCAAGCCTGGACTTGGCGCCGGGACGCTTCAACCTGCTCGAATGGAACGGCGCGACCGTGATTCTGGATTATGGCCATAACGCCTCCGCCTTGGCCGCGCTGATCGAAGCGTTAGACGAGTTTCCCCAATCGACTCGTAGCATTGTATATTCAACCGCGGGAGATCGTCGCGATGAAGACATGGTCCGGCAGGGTCAACTCTTAGGCGCCGGGTTTGATCGGGTCGTGTTGTATGAAGATCACTACCGTCGCGGCCGGCAGGAGGGGGAGATCATTGGCTTGCTCCGCCGAGGCATGTCCGCCGGTTCTCGCGTGCGAGAAATCTTCGAAGTGCATGGCGCTTTGAAAGCCGTGGATCAAGGCCTCGCGCTAGTGCGTCCTGGAGAGCTGTTGGTTGTGCAGGCCGACGAAGTTCACGAAAGCGTCGAATACATGCGTCGGCGCCTGACGGAGCAACGGGAAGCGGCGCCGGCGGGAACGCGCTAATGCGACGCTCCTGACCAAACATCAATGTCGAAGGGGTTACTCGCCAGCGGGTAACCCCTTCGCTTTGCGCAGGCGGACATTTTTGGCGGCGCCCAAGCCGGCCGGCCTTGCGCTGCAAATTTCTTACTTTCAAGCGACGCGTCGTAAGATTTGCGACATTCGCCGGTCCCAACGGTGCGTTGCGCGTCGTTTATCGATAACGCCGCGAATTCCTATAGGCCCTCTGTCGCAAAAATTCCGATATTTCGGTGTGAACCAGGAGACGGTTGCGTCGTCTAATTGATTGAAGGGCGTAACTTCCCGTTCTTCAACCCGCCTCGCGAGCTTGACCCCCTCGCACATTCGCCGTTGCCTTGCCGCGGCGCACCTGGAGCATAACCATGAACGAACCGGGCCCCGTTGCCTTAGAAGTCTCCTTGGGAGAAGGCGAAATCTTCGGCCGCATCCATGTCGATCTGGTGGCGTATTGCGAAATGGATGCCTGGATGGACGCGCAAGTCGAGCAATTGATCGCTCGCTGGCTTCATTTGGCGGCGCCCGGCGCGGCGCGCTCGCGGCGCTCCTCTGCCCTCGGTCAGGGGTCTTGATATACTAAAACGTGTCGCGGCAGGCGGCTGGCTTGCCAAAAACACACCGCAAGCGGAACGCTTGCCCAACGGGGAAGGCGCTCCCATGCCTCACGAATCGTCGGTCCTCGCCCAGTTAATGGCGGTCATCGAAGACCGCAAGCAAAATCCCCCGCCGCGGTCGTACACCACTTCGCTTTTCGCGGCAGGAACAGAGAAAATCGGCAAAAAGATTCGTGAAGAAGCAAACGAAGTCGTCGAAGCCGCGGGGGAAACCGGTGAAGCGGGTCGGCAGCATCTCATTTATGAAGCCGGTGATTTGCTTTACCATTTGTGTGTGATGCTCGCACACCGCGATGTGCGCTTGGAAGAAGTGGAGCGCGAACTTGCCCGGCGGTTTGGCGTCTCGGGCCTGGACGAGAAGGAATCGCGGGGACAAAATGCAACCTCGTAGGACGGATAGCCCATTCGTCCCCCTTCTGACTGGAAGCAAACACCTCCCGCCCCGAACGATACGGCGACCCACCTTCGTTGCATGAACAATCTTCGCATTGGCGTTCCCAGCAAGGGCCGGCTGGCCGAATTGGCCGAAGAACTGCTGAACCAAGCCGGACTGAACTTCCGCAGGCAAGACCGCTCGCTGTTTGCTCGCGTGCGGGACATGCCCATTGATGTGACCTTTCTACGTCCTGACGACATGCCGCTCCTTTGCGCCGAGGGCGCGATTGATCTGGGCGTCACGGGCAGCGATCTCGTGGGCGAAAGCGGCGTCGAGCTGGTCGAACGGCTTCGGCTAGGTGTGGGCAAATGCCGCCTGGCAATTTGCGTGCCCGAAGAAAGCGACTTTCATCAGCCGTCGGAGTTGGGGGGGTGTCGAATCGCCACGAGTTTCCCCCGCATCACGGAACAATACCTTCGCTCGCACGGCGTCGATGTCCATTTGGTGCCCATCACCGGTTCGGTCGAAGTGATGATCGCGCTGGGTGTGGCTGAGGCGATTGTCGACCTAGTGGAAACCGGCAGCACGTTGGCGGCGAATCGGTTACGCATTCTCGACGAGATCGGCCGGTACGAGACGGTGCTAGTTCAAAACCCAGACCGCCGACATCCGGAGCTTGCCGACCGAGTTGTGCGACGTCTCGAAGGCGTGGTGATCGCCCGCAGTTATTCGCTGCTGGAATACAACATTCCTCGCTCAAAATTGGCCGAGGCGGAAATCATCACGCCTGGTTTCAATTCGCCGACCGTGAATCCTTTGGAAGACCCTGCCTGGTGCGCCATTCGCGTGATGGTTCGCCGGGGCGACGTAATTTCGGTCATGGAGCGTTTGGAAGTGCTCGGCGCCTCGGCCATTCTGGAAACGCAAATCACGAACTGCCGGCTGTAGCGTGGTCCCGTCGGCGCGCCGCTCCACGCGAGATTCGGCGCTGCGAGCGATGACCGTGTGACGCCCGCAATGCGGGCGACGTTTCATTTAGCTTCGCCGAACTATTCTTCAAACGCAGCGTCGAAAGCGCGTCCGCTGGGCGTGAAATCCAACCGCTTGGTGAACTCGCACGCCTCGCGAGCGCCGAACTCACGATCCATGCCCGAGTCTTCCCATTCAATGGACAGCGGCCCTTGGTAGCCTACGTCGTTCAGGGCGCGAATGATGCTTTGGAAGTCAACGTGGCCGCGCCCCGGACTGCGGAAGTCCCAACCGCGGCGGTGATCGCCAAAGTTCAAGTGACTGGCCAAGATGCCCGATCGGCCGTTGAGCGTCGTCGCGGCGTCCTTGATATGAACGTGATAAATCCGATCCGGGAAGGCGCGAATGAACTCGACGGGGTTCACCCCCTGCCAATGCAAGTGGCTCGGATCAAAGTTGAAACCGAATTCTTCCCGGTGGTCCAGCGCTTCCAAGGCGCGTTGCGCGGTGTAAATGTCAAACGCAATTTCCGTCGGGTGAACTTCCAGGGCAAACTTCACGCCGCATTCGCCGAACACGTCCAAAATCGGGTTCCAACGATCCGCAAGCAACTGGAAGCCGGCGTCAATCATTGCCGCCGACACCGGCGGAAACGAGTAATTCAAGTGCCAGATACTTGATCCCGTAAATCCATTCACCACGGACACGCCGAACCGCTGCGCCGCGCGGGCCGTATTCTTCATTTCTTCGGCCGCGCGCTCATTGACGCCAGCCGGATCACCGTCGCCCCACACATAAGGCGGCAGAATAATCTTGTGGCGTTCGTCAATCAGGTCGAGCACGCCCTGGCCCACGAGGTGATTGCTGATTGCTTGACATTGCAAATCGTACCGCTCCAACAATTCGCGTTTGCGCTTGCAGTAACTGTCATCCGACAGAGCTTTATCGACCTCGAAGTGATCGCCCCAGCACGCCAACTCAATGCCGTCGTAACCGAACTCTTTGGTCAGCCGGGCCATGTCTTCCAGCTTCAAGTCGGCCCATTGACCGGTGAATAGCGTAACGGGTCTTGCCATGATTTGCTCCCCTGGAGTGCGAACGCGTAACTAAATAATTGTCGATGCTTCGTGCAACGGTTTCCTTGCGTAAAACACGCGGTATTTTGGCCCTTGCAACGAAACCTTGCAACCCGCCATTCCTGACATTCATGGAGCACGCGGTATACTTCACTATTCGCCGCGCTCCGCCGGTTTCTCCTCGTTCTACGCCGGGGCGCCTTCCGCGAAAGGAGTTCCGCCACGTGCCTAAGGCGACGATTGTACCGATCTTGACGTTGGCCCTCGCCAGCACGGCGTTCTGGGAATCCGCACATGCGGAACCCCGTGTCGAACTGGAGCTTGTCACCGCGCCGGGCTTCCCCGTCACGGGCGCCCATCAGTGGATGGCGGTTCTACAAGACCTGGGTGTGGGAAACCTGCGCATTCGCCAAGGCAAATCGGGCGACCGAGCCGAAATCAAAACCACCGGCGCAGGCGACTCGGCAGTTCACCGCGTCACCGGCATTCTCACCAATCGAAATCAAGTCGTGCTTCCCGCCGGAAGTTTCTCGCTGCATGAAAAGGCGCGCATCGCAGAGTGGATCGCAAAGGTGAAAGCTGGCGGCCAGGAAGAATTAACCGTTCCGCGCATCGCGTTTGGTTTAACGCAGCCGGAGTTCGTGCAGCTGCACGACCGACTGGCGGTCCCGCTGACGATTTCGACCAAAGATCAACGTGCGGCCGATAGCGTCAAGGCCATTGTCCGCGGCTTAGGGCTTCCCGCCACCGTCGATGACAGCGCCCGGCCGGCGCTGGACGGCGACTGGGTCATGCCCGATGAATACCAGGGAATGAGCCAAGGTACAAGCTTGGCCGCGTTGTTGCGTCCGCTCGGCCTGGCGTTCGCGCCTCAACGGGAGCCTGGCGGCCGTGTGAGTCTCCGCATTGCGCCGCAAGACGCCCTGCGCGAGTTCTGGCCCGCCGGCTGGCCGTCAGAGAAGAACCCTCGCGAAACCGTGCCCGACCTATTCAAGTTTCTTAACGTTGAAATTGCCGACACGCCGCTGCCGGACGCGCTTGGCGCCATTCAAGGCCGACTGAATGTCCCCTTTCTGTACGACCAGAACGCCCTGGCGCGCGAGCAAATCGACGTGGCAACCGTGCGCGTCTCCGTTCCCGCAGGCCGTACGTATTACAAACGCATCCTTGACCGGATGCTGTTTCAGGCGAAACTAAAGTCGGACGTGCGTGTGGACGAAAGCGGCAAACCGTTCTTATGGATCACGTCGGTCAAATCGTAACAACACCTCGCGAGGCGCGTTACGCTCGACCCACCGTGGAGTATTTCTTACGGAAAACCATGAACTTCTTCCAAAATTTGTTCGGCGCCAAACCAGGCAGCGCCGCGGCGAAAAAGCTCGCCTTGGAGCACCACGCCAAAGGCCGAGCCTTTTGCGACACCGGCGACTTCGATAAAGCTATCCCCTGCTTTGACGAAGCGCTTCGCCTGCATGGCGAAATGGCCAAAGCGTACCGTGACCGCGGCATCGCGTATCTCTCGTTGGGAGAAGACAATAAGGCTCTGGCCGACTTTTCCGTCGCCTTGCGCTTTGACCCCAAAGACGCCCGGGCCTATTGGAACCGCGGGATCGTGTACCGTAAAAAGCATCTGGACCGCGAGGCCGAGGCCGACTTTCGCAAAGCGAGGCAGTTGGATCCCTCGCTCAAACGCGATGAGGACGAAGAGTAGTCCGCTTACTGCTCCGGTCCTACGACCGACTCAATCTCGGGAATCGGCAAAAGGTAAGGACGAATTCGTTCCAGCGTACGCGGGCCAATGCCGCGCACCCGGCGCAAGTCGTCATGATCGCGAAACGGTCCCTCGCTTTCGCGCGAGGCGACAATCCGTTTGGCAAGGGTCTCTCCGAGGCCGGGCAACACGGCGAACTCTGACCAACTTGCCGCGTTGACGTCCAATTGGAACTCCACCACGGGGACCACGGCTGGTTGTACGTCGATCAGGTCGTCTTGCCGCCGGAACTCCTTAAGCCAATACCCGGCGATCAATGTCAGCGAAACCGCCACGATCACCGCCGCGCATGCTTGTTCGCTCCGGTGAAGTATCGTCATCCGGCGAGGCGGTTCGACGGGAGCAGGCGATGAAGTCACGCACCAGCACAAAAATGGCGGAACGGTATCGAATCCAGTTCAGATCAGTACGAAACAACTTCTGGCGGAACGCACGATTCGCTTAATAGACGGCAAGAATCGGAAGCACCGACTGCTGCGGATCACCCGTGACATGAACCCGATAATCCGCGCCGAGATACACATTCACTTCGCTACGCACGCCAAACTCCGGAAGGTAGATTCCCGGCTCAATGGAAAAACACGTACGCGGCAGCACACGGCGCACTTCGCGCGTTTCCAGGTTGTCCATATTGGCGCCGTTACCGTGCGTTTCTTGGCCGATGCTGTGTCCCGTGCGATGCACGAATTGATCGCCGTAGCCGGCGCGCTCGATCACGCCGCGCGCGGCGTCGTCCACCTGCCAGCCCTGCACCGGCTCCTTTCTGATCACTGCGTCCTTGAGAAACGCAATTGCAGCATCACGGGCGGAAGCGACGATCTGAAAGATGCGCTCGAACTTCTCGGGGACGGTCTCTCCGATAAATCCGACGCGCGTCAAGTCGCTGTACACGGCGTGGGGTTGATCGAACTTCGCCCATAGGTCGATTAGCACAAAATCGCCGGGCCGGAGCCGTGTGTCGTTCGGGCCTTTCTCCGGCGCAAAGTGGGGGTTCCCGCTATGCGGCCCCACGCCAACAATCGGCGGGTGATCGGTCACGAGCCGATGTTCGGCAAAGTGATCGAGAATCACTTGTTGCACCGTCGTCTCACGGATCTCTTTTCCCGCACGCACGTTTTCGGCGATGAATTTCCAAGCGCGCTCAAACGCGGCTAACGTTAATTTGGTAGCGTCTTGGTGCATGCGCCATTGTTCGTCGGTCCAGGCCGCCTCGAACAATTGAATCAAATCGCCCGACGACACAACTTCAACGCCCAAGCTGCGAATCAACTCGACCGTCCCGGCATCGACGCGGCTCACATACGGTATGGCGTTGCGCGGCGAATACTCCATGGCCACCGAGCGACAATGGTGCACGAGCGAAGCCAACCCCTGCTCCAACTCGAGCCAGCGCAGGTACACGCGCTTCTCACCGGGCAAATGGTCGAGTACGCCGGACTCGATGCGGTGCACCAGCTTGATCGGTTCGCCTGAGCTGGGCACAAAGTAATAAAACCGTCGCGTGGCGTGTGCATTCGCATCGATGTTGAGAATCCGTCGCGCCAACGGGTTCGAGCCGCGAAAATCGCACAGTAACCAGCCATCCACGCCGAATTCGCGCAGCGCCTGTTGGACTGCAGCAATCTCGAAGTCCGCCATAAATCGATGTCTACCTTTCGTTCGAAGCGGCGCGCGGGAAGGGATACGCCCCGCGTTTCCGCATTCTGAGTCTTGCAACACCTTCATGAGCGTATGACAATTAACGCCGATTCGCCATCCGGGACAGGGACCACGTGCATGCTTGCCAAACTTCAAACTTTCGCACTGGTAGGGATTGACGCCGTGCCAGTCGAGGTGGAAGTCGATGTGTCGCCCGGCGCCTTGCCCAAGACCGTGCTGGTCGGCCTCCCCGAAGCCGCCGTGCGCGAAAGCACGCATCGCGTAGAACGGGCGATCGTCAACTCTGGGTTCCTCCGGCCGCAAGACCGCGTGGTCATCAACCTCGCTCCGGCGGAACTCCCCAAACAAGCGGCTTCGTTTGATTTGCCCATCACCTTGGGACTTCTAGCCGCCAGCGGGCAATTGTTCTCTGATCGTCTGGCGGAATATGCGGTCGTTGGTGAGTTATCGCTGGAAGGCGCTACACGACCCGTGCGCGGCGCACTTTCCATGGCAATGGCCGCCGTACGGCAAAAAGGACTCCGCGGCGTGATTGTGCCTGCCGATAGCGCCAATGAAGCCGCCGTGGTGGAAGACCTGGAAGTCATTCCCATTTCCACCTTGGCGGAAGCCGTAGGGTTTTTGACAGGCGAACTGGAGATCGAACCGGCGCCGTCGCGTTTGGAACAATTGTTCGATGAACTCGCGCGTTACGACGACGACTTTGCCGACGTGCGTGGCCAGGAAATGGCCAAACGCGCCATCACCATCGCTGCGGCAGGTTCGCATAACATTCTCATGCTCGGACCGCCTGGCTCGGGAAAGACCATGCTGGCCAAGCGCATGCCGACGATTTTGCCGAAGTTGACTCCTGCGGAATCAATCGAAACGACGCGCATTTACAGTGCGCTTGGTCGTCTCGCGCCAGGGCAACCCTTGTTGGCGAGACGGCCCTTTCGGTCACCGCACCATACCATTAGCGAGGCCGGTCTGGTGGGCGGCGGCAGCACCCCGAGTCCCGGCGAAATCAGCCTGTCCCACAACGGCGTGTTATTTCTCGATGAGTTGCCGGAATTCAATCGACGCACTTTGGAAGTGCTGCGGCAACCTCTGGAGGACCGGGTTGTCACCATTTCGCGTGCCTTGAACAGCACAACCTTTCCGGCCGATTTCATGCTGGTGGCGGCGCTCAACCCTTGCCCGTGCGGTTACCGAACCGATCCTCGCCGGCAATGTCAATGCACGCCGCCGCAGATCGAGAAATATCTCAACAAGATCAGCGGCCCGCTGCTGGATCGGATTGATATTCACATCGAAGTGCCGGCGGTTCCCTTCCAGGAACTGTCGTCCGCGGCGGCCGGCACCAGCAGCCAAGAAATGCGCGAGCAAGTGCAAGCAGCAAGGCGAATTCAAGCCGAACGTTTTCGGTCAATTGGCGCTCGCTACAATGCACAAATGACGACACGACAAATCCGACAATTCTGTCCGCTCGACAAGACGTGTATGCAGCTGCTTAAAGATAGCGTCAATGAACTCGGACTCTCAGCCCGGGCCCATGACAAGGTCATGCGAGTCGCCCGCACCATTGCCGATCTCGCCGGGGCCGAACAAATTGCTCCGGAACACATTCACGAAGCGGTCAACTATCGCATGCTCGACCGCCAATTGTGGACCTGAGCGCCGCCGGATTTAACGGAACAAGTCGGCGTACATGCGCTCCAGTTCCGACCGATCAGGCGTTTCGATCATGACGCCAACGGGCAACCGGTCGGGTTGCGGACAATATCGGCGGTTATGCTCAAACAAGGCCTGGAAATAACGACCGGTTCCATACACGCGCTGCGAGATCGTCCAATAACTGTCGCCCGGCTGCACCACATACCTGCCCGTTCCGGCGGCGTTCATCGGCTGGGGTGATGTCGGCGGAATATTCTGGGGATGGACTGCCGCAACGTCGGCAAGATTGGGGCTCTCGGGCTGAAACGCCTCCCGCGGTATGATTGGCGCGGGCGCCGCGGGCTGCGGATTAGGCAAAAACGTGGCGTTTATGACATCGCCGTGCGAAGGCGGAGCGCCCGCATATGGCTCGGCGCCCTCGGCAAAATGCGCTGCCGCCGGAGAGACAACGTCGCCCTCACGCGCGTCCCACAGCGCGGCTCGCCCGACCTGTGGTTCGGAGATGTCGTCCCGCGCAGGTTCGGCGGGCGTTCCGGCAGAGGGGGAAAAGTCTCGCCACAAGGCGGCGAGCGGCGAGTCGGGATCTTTCATCGACCGGCGCACGCCTCCCGCCACGAGCATCGCCAGCGCGAGGGCGGCCATGATCAACTTGACGCGTCGTTCCATCGTGCATCTCCTCCTTGAGACATGCTGCCAATGATCTAAATCCTTGCGGCCACACGCATTTTGGCGCTGCGGCTGCGAGGATTGCGTTGAACTTCGTCGTTCGTCGGGCGAATGGGTTTCTTCGTCAGAACTTCGAATCGTTCATCTTCTCGGAAGGCGTTCTTTACCATCCGGTCTTCTAGCGAATGAAAACTGATGATTGCCGCGCGCCCGCCGGTAGCCAGACAATCGGGAAGTTCCCGTAATACGGTTTCCAGCGATTCCAGTTCGCGGTTTACGGCAATGCGCAGCGCTTGAAAGGTGCGCGTCGCGGGATCAATCGAATGGCCCCTCCCTCGCGGTACGCATTGCCGCACGAGATTGGCCAAGTCGGCGGACGTGCGCACGGGGGAAATCCGGCGCCGCTCGACAATTTTCCGAGCGATCCTTCGGCTGAACCGCTCCTCACCGTAACGGTAGATCAAATCGGCGATTTCGTCTGCCTCGAGGCGCTGGAGCAACTGCCACGCGGGCTCGCCTTCTTCGGGATTAAACCGCAGGTCCAAATCGCCCGAAGCGAGAAAACTGAAACCGCGGTCGGCGTCGGCGAGTTGGTCGCTCGACAAACCCAGATCAAGGACGACCCCTTGAACGGGCGCGGCGCCAAGCTCCTGCAAAACGGCCGCCATTTCCGCAAAGTTCGCCTGGACGAGTTTGACAGGCAACCCCTCGAGATTCTTCTCGGCGGCCGACAGCGCTTTCGGGTCGCGGTCGAAGGAGATCACGAGTCCGGAATCTCCCACCGCGGCCGCCAAGAACCGCGTATGCCCACCAGCGCCCAAAGTGCCATCGATGATGACATCGCCAGGCCGTGGCGCCAGCCACTGCACGACCTCGGCGGCAAGGACCGGCACGTGGATCGGCAGCGATGATTCCATAGGTATAAAAAAACCCGCCCGGGAACTTCCGTGATCCGCACGAGGGGCGGGTGTTGCGGGTATCGCCAAGGCGGTCCGGCGAATTCCCGCGGTTCGCAACTTTGCCCAGTCCCTGAACAAAGTTCGTAGAAACAACCACGTGCATGAAGAAGCATGCGGCGGGCGTCACTTGGTCAGGTGGCCGTTGACCGAGAGACGGTTTCTACGCCAGGCGAACGGACGGACGTACTTTCTCTTGATTTAAGGATGAGTTGAGTAACTTCTACTGTTAAGAACAATTCCGAATAGTTGACCGGTTGGGTCCTCGTCTTATCGCTCGACCTAACGCGGCTGCATGGGGCGCGCCGTCGGCACGTCTGAGGGCGGTGCGTTAAGGTTTGCTTTGGGTGGCGATCCGCCCAGAGCTTTTTCTGCAATTTCGTCGTAGTGAGCTTGTTTGTCTTGTAAATAGCTTTGCCAGGCTGCGGCGCTCCACAGTTCAAGGTGATCGCGCACACCCAGCAGAACCACATCTTTGTCGATTCCCGCCCACTGAGCTAATTCGGGAGGAATTCGCAAGCGACCTTGGCGATCGATTTCCGCAGGTTGAGCCTGAGCGTAAAACAACCGACTAAAGGCGCGCACATCCTCTCCAGTGGGGGGCGCCAGCGCAAGGTGATCCGCCAACTTTGAGAAAACGTCTTCCGTGTACAAAGCGAGCGAACCATCCGTGCCGGGCGCAATATAGATCACCGAATTTTGTGGATGACCAATCGCATCG
This sequence comes from Planctomycetota bacterium, assembly GCA_963204915.1. GTDB lineage: Bacteria > Planctomycetota > Planctomycetia > Pirellulales > Pirellulaceae > JAHWKS01. The sequence continues at coordinate 36,681 of CAUJHS010000109.1, forward strand.
CGCAGGAGCTTGGGAATGGCCAAGCGCAGCTTGTCATCGAGCGCTCTTGCGAACGTGCCCGTAAGCAACATGGCTTGCCATTGGCTCCCACTGCGTCCCACACTTCCCCAAAGATACCCACTGGCGCTTTTACGTCAACACGTTGATTGAGGGGGGGCGACCTCGTCCGGCGACCAGCAAAATGCTCTAGGTCTATGGCGGACTAACACTTCCAATCGGCGACGCCACAAATCGTGAAAAAAAATATTTTTTTTCTTATCTCAGTTCCTTCACCAGCGCCAGAAAATTCCTCTCGTACTCCTCAATCATCGCAGATTGACTAAACTGCGATCTCAAACGATTCGCGTTCTCACCCCCTAATGACTTCGCCAACGTGCGATCCGTCGCAATCCGAATTGCTTTAGTCACAAAAACTTCGGATTCGCCGAAAAAAGCGGTTTGGAGCTCGGCGGCAGGTCCAAGCAGTTCTTCTACCCCCTCGCTTCGGGTAGCCACGACAGGTAGACTGCTTGCCATCGCCTCAAGCACGACATTGGGCATTCCTTCCCATCGGGAGGGTAGGAGAAGCGCCTCCGAGGCCGCCAGGATCGACGGGATATCGGCCCGCCAACCACAGAAATGAACCCGGCCAACAAGGTGCAATTTTTGGGCGAGTTGCTCTAAGGAAGTCCGCTCTGGGCCATCCCCAACCAGCACCAAGTCATGCTCCGGCAACCTTTCCAAGAGCATCGGCGCCATCGTAAGAAGCCAATCGAGACCCTTCTGCCGATCGAGGCGGCCTATGGCGGACAGTATCCTTCGCCCGGGAGCAACGCCTAGTTCCGATAGGGGCGTGGGGGGTGTGTTCTCGTAAATCGATGGGTCCAGTCCATTGGGAATCACCACCACCTTCTCGGCGGGAAACCTGCCGCGTTTAATGACGAAGTCAGCAACGGCGCGACTCACGCAAACAATCCGGTCCGCCCGTCGCGCGGCCAATCGTTCCAACCACAAGCGCGAACGCCGCGGGTCGGCGACACGAATCCCCATGGCGACCGCCGGAATCCTGGCCCGACGTGCAGCCCAGACGCCCATAACATTCGCGTGAAACAGAAAGGTCTGAACCACATCTGGGGCTTGTGCGACAAAGAGTTCTTTGAGTTGCCGAAGTCCAGCGGGAAACTGTCGCGGCGCCGAGAGATTCAAAAAATGAATGGGAATGCCTGCCTGTTCGAGTCGCACGACGAGCGCCGCTTTCGCCCCGACGGGCCGAGGCCCCAGTGAATAAACCTGCGGTTCAAAGCGTTCGGCGTCCAAACCCAGCGCCAAACTGGTCAAGCAGCGTTCGGCCCCCCCGACGTTAAGTTCGGTTATGGTTAACGCCACGCGCACTCGCGTTGAAAGACCGGCCTTTTCTTTCACAGGACCTCGGCAAGAATAGGAGAATTACTCAATCACGGTTTCGCCTGCGATCAAGCGACAGAAGCGCATTTTATGTCCGAGTTGGATCAATACGACTATGATCTTCCACCGGAACTCATTGCGCAATATCCCTTGCGAAACCGAACCGACGCCCGACTTTTGGTGGTCGACCGTACCCAGGGCGACATTAACCATGCCCGCGTGCGCGACTTACCCGAGTTCCTGCGGCCTGGCGATTGCCTCGTACTGAACGACACGCGCGTAATTCCCGCGCGCCTCGTAGGACGCCGCACGACGACCGGAGGCCGCTGGACCGGACTATTCCTTTCTGCCGACGCCCGGGGCGATTGGCTGGTGCTGGGTAAAACGCGGGGAAAGTTGCAACCTGGCGACCGCGTAGTTCTGGAAGACCGCAACGCCCTGCCGCAATTCCACTTGACGTTACTGGCCAAACTCGACGGCGGCGCCTGGGCGGTTCGGCCTTCCGAGCCGGGCAACGCCTTTGAACTCCTCGAACGCGTAGGCCGTACCCCGTTGCCCCACTATATTCGCGGCGGCGAAATGAGCGAAGGCGATTCAGAAACGTATCAGACCGTCTTCGCCGAACATCCTGGCTCGGTTGCGGCGCCGACCGCGGGGCTGCATTGGACTGCAGAGCTTCTCTCCCAGGTCGAGCGCCGCGGCGTCGCCCTTGCGCGAGTCACTTTGCATGTGGGCATGGGAACGTTTCGCCCCATTACGGCGGAGCGCTTGGATGAACACCGCATGCACTCCGAGCTGGCATCGCTCTCAAGCGAAACGGCGGACTTGCTGCAAACGCGACGACGGCAGGGAGGTCGCATTGTGGCGGTGGGGACAACGACCGTGCGCGTGTTGGAATCCGCCTCGCGCGACGGCGACTTGCGGCCATTTCAGGGAGAAACCGACCTGTTCATCCGGCCGCCCTACCAATTTCGCGCGGTCGACGCGTTAATGACCAATTTCCATTTGCCGCGTAGTACCCTTTTGGTGCTCGTACGCACCTTTGGGGGCGACGCGCTTCTTCGTCGGGCCTATGACGAAGCAATTCGTGAAGGCTATCGATTTTATAGCTATGGCGACGCCATGCTCATTCTCTAGCGGTTATATTGGCCGGTAGCTGAGCAGCCCGCGTTGTGCGGCATGAACATCGTCGCTTTCGAGCCCCTGTGGGTAAGTCGCAAGATCGCTTATGTCATCTGTCGATCATGAACTGGTGCTGGTGGTGCCCACCGAGGTGTTTCATCGTTTAGGTCACTTCCAGGGTTTCAGCCTCGATATCGCGCGATATCGCGATGAGTTGCTCGACCCGCGAAACGCCAGCTATCGGCCGCGAGCCGAAATGGAGCACGATCCAAGTTTCAAGCAGTTGATCCCCTATGTCTTGTTTCTCCATCGGGGGGCCGATGGACAGCGATGGCTGTTTCACTACACCCGGGGCGGAGGCCAGGGCGAGCGGCGTTTGCACCACAAGCGCAGCGTTGGTGTGGGGGGGCACATCTGCATCGACGACTCCCAGCGCAATTCGCCCGCATATGACGAGGGCATGCGCCGCGAGTTGGCCGAAGAGGTCAATATCGTCTCGCCGTATCGTCAAAAGTGCATAGGTTTGATTAACGATGACGAAACCGATGTAGGCCGCGTCCACTTGGGTGTGGTGCATCTGTTTGAATTGGAACGGCCCGAGGTCTTATCGCGGGAAGATGGCATCGCGCAAACGGGCTTCGCCACGGTGGAAACCCTTTTGGCCGATGTGGACGCCTTCGAAAGCTGGTCGCAAATTTGCCTCCGCGCGGTTGTTGAACACGGGATGTGAACATGATCCAAACTCCCGTCTACATGGACAACCACGCCACGACCCGTGTTGATCCGCGTGTCGTGGAAGCAATGCTTCCGTTTTTTAGCCAGCATTACGGCAATCCCGGCAGCACAAGCCATTCTTTTGGGTGGGACGCAGCGCAAGCAGTGGATGCCGCGCGCGAGTCCATCGCCTCGGCCCTCGGTGCCGACCCGAAAGAGATAATCTTCACCAGCGGCGCTACCGAAAGTAACAATCTTGCCCTGCGCGGCTTGGCGGATCGGCCGCGGCGGCGCGGCAATCACATCATCAGCGTCAAGACCGAACATAAAGCCGTACTTGACCCGCTGATGAAACTCGGCCGTCGCGGCCTTGATGTCACGCTGCTTGAGGTGCAGCCAGCCAGCGGATCAACCGCGGGCTTGATTGATCCGCAACAGGTGGCCGACGCCATTCGCGATGACACGCTGCTGGTCTCGGTCATGCTGGCGAACAATGAGATTGGCGTCATTCAACCGCTTGCCGAAATATCGGCCATCTGCCGCGCGCGTGGCGTACCCTTGCACACCGATGCGACGCAAGCGGTGGGTCGCATTCCCGTCAATGTGGACGAGTTGGGGCTCGACATGCTGAGTTGCTCGGCTCATAAGTTGTATGGCCCCAAGGGTATTGGCGTGCTTTTTGTACGCCGTCGTCAGGCGCAGGTACGGCTTGAACCGCTAATCGAGGGGGGTGGGCAAGAACGAGGGCTGCGCAGCGGCACTCTAAATCCCCCGGGCATTGTCGGTTTTTCCAGTGCACTGGTGCTATGCGAAAGCGAGATGGCCACGGAAGGTCCGCGGCTATTCGATTTGCGGAACCGCCTGTTCGAGGGCTTGAGCGCGGCAATCTCGGATGTGGGGCTAAATGGCCCCCCATTAAACGACGCAACCCTGCGGTTACCAGGCAACCTGAATTGCAGTTTTGCCTACGTTGACGGCGAGGCTTTAATGATGAGTATGCGCGATCTGGCCGTATCCAGCGGCAGCGCTTGTACGTCAACGAATCCTGAACCGAGCCACGTGTTAAGGGCGTTGGGAATCAGCGATGATCTGACCCGTGCGAGTCTGCGGTTTGGGCTGGGTCGTTTTAATACGGCGGAAGAAGTAGATTTCGCTATCGAATTGCTGGCCGACACCGTACAGCGACTTCGAAAGCTCAGCAGTATGGCAGGGCGCCGGACCTGTTGAGGCGACGGTAAATCGAGTAATGTTCGGAGATGAAGTTCGCACTCCTGGGCGTCGACGACGCCACCGCGGCATTAGCGCGTTTTCTTGCCACGCAGCCCGCTCACGCGATCACTGCGGTGTACGGCGTTGAAGCCAACGACCCCCGACTTGGCTCCCTGGCCCACGCCAGTCAATCGGCCAAATCCTGGGAGGCTTTGCTCCATGATCCGCTTGCCGATGCGGTGATTGTCGCTTCCGGCCCGGCCGCGGAAAGGGCGGAACCGTTGGGCAAATTAGTTCGTGCTTCGGTTCCGCTGCTGGTTTGTTCACCCACGTGCGATGTAGTCACCGCGTACGAACTGGAGATGATCCGCCGCGATACCCGAGCACCGCTTGTACCCCTCATACCGGGACGGCTCCATCCGGCCATACTCCGCTTGGTGGAGTTGGTGAACCAGGGCGAACAGGGGCCGCTCGGGCAGATCGAACAAGCGGTTGTCGAACGGTCCCTCGCGCAGCGCGGTCGCGAACCAGTCTTGCGGCAGTTCACGCGCGATGTGTCGCTCTTGCGGGCCCTTGCCGGCGAGGTCCACCGGGTCAGCGCCATGGGACCACAATCGCCGTCTACCTCGTGGAACAACCTAAACGTGCAAATGATCACCGGGAATGGCGCAATTCTCCGGTGGACGGCCCAACCGGCTGACTCGGACGACTCGGGCAAGTTAATCTTGGTCGGCAGCCGAGGCAAAGCCGTGCTAGACATGCTCGCCCGTGATATATGGACGCTAGCCGTTCGCGGCTCCGAGATACTTTTGGAAACCTTCGAATCGGCCGATGAACCCGCGCGAGTTGTCGCGGCTTTTCAATTCGCTCTCCAGGGGGATCCGTCCTTTCCGCTTTGGCAAGATGCGTGCCGTGATATTGAAATTGCCGCGACCGCTGAAAGAAGCCTGGCCCGCGGCCGCACCGTGGAGTTGTACGAAGAAGAAATCTCGGAAGAAGCCACGTTCAAAGGAATCATGGCGGTCGGCGGCTGCGCGATGCTGTTGTTGGGGCTTACGGCCTTCCTCATCGCGGCGGTCGTTGAGGGGTTACAACTTCCCTTTCGCAATCACGTGCTTTGGCAACTCTGGCCCGTGTATCTCTTGGTACCCATTGTGTTTTTCTTGCTGTTACAGTTCCTGCAACTGTTATTTCGCGACCGGCCGAAGCCGTCTGCCCCTGAGAGCAAAACGCCTTCTTCCACAGCCTAAACAACTTTTTCTTCGAATGCCGCTCAAGATGGGAAGGATCACGGCCGATGACGGATCGAGCGGGGGGCGTCCGCGGGCCTTCGTGTGTAACCATGGGCAAACTTCTCTGGACAACCCTTTCGGGGTTGGCGATTACCCTGATTCTTACGGGGTGCTTCGCACCCCCTTCCTGTGGACCTATCACTGGCGCACCGCCCCATTCGCGGTATCATCCGGTTCCCACGCGACCCGTATTTGGCCCGCGAGTTCCGCAGGACGACCTCGGAGCGATGCCTGCGCCTTGGTTAACCCCCTCGCTTGACGCCAGTATCGGCGGTGACCGACTCTTGCTCCCTTTACCGCTGCCCGACGTCGATAAAGAAAGCAGCCGCCGAAGTCCTTCCAATGGGGGCATGCACCCAGCGGAGCCACCGTTGCTGCCGCGGGCTTCGGCGCAGCCGCTGAGAAAGGACTAACGTTCCCACGCTGAAAATCTTGCGAACCTCGCATCAAGATTTTGCGGGTTTTCCGGCGTTTTTCTCTTGATGCAAGCGGAACGTACGCCACTTCTCGATAGCCGCCTGACGCGCTGCAGGGTTTTCAAAGCCACACGACGATGGCACAAAACCGATGCTTTCGTGCGTGGTGACATGCTCCATGCCATATTCCGCGAAGTTCTGCCGCGACAACACGATCAAGGCGGCCAGGGCGACGTCGCGCATTTCGGTTTGCACCGACATTTGATTCGGCAATTGCCGGGCGCCGCTTTGCGTTTCGTCGGTCAAGTAGCGTTCTAACAACGGCGCGTGCGACATATCGCCGAATTTCGCCACGGCAATCATCGCTTGCTGCCGCAAGGGAGGCGCATGCCCTGGCTGTTCAAGAAGTTGCACCGCCGGAGCCAAACCCGCACGCAAGTCGAATTGCAGCGCCAACATCAGACGTTGATAGTCGGTCGTCACTCCGCCGTCGCGGGTGATCCACAACGAAAGCATTTCTCGCAAGGCGGGCTCATAGGCGCTGCCGGCCATGGCTTGATGAATCGCCGGCGCAATACAAATCCGATACACGTTATGCGCGGTGATATCAGCATGATTCCCTTCGCTCCGGCACGACACGAACAGCACCGCCGCGGCGCTTCCCAACGAAATCGGAGTCGCCTCGCCCAGCCCCAAGGGCTGAATCAGTTGCAAGCAGCGCAAGCCGAGAACTTCCTCAAGAATTCGTGGACCATCTTCAAACGCCTGCATCAAGCGCGGCTCGTCGGTTTGCATCTTGGTAAACAAATCGCGGGAGTCGCGCGAATCGCCAACTAAGTCGCGAAACGCCTTCCATCCGGGAAGGTCGTACTCTTCATCGCTCTCTTGGTTCGACGCAAAAGCTTGCAAACGTCGATGAAAGTCGCGTTGGCGGACTTCAGCCAGGATTTTGCGAGCGCGAAAGCGAATTTCAAACTCGGGGTGATTCTGCGCTTGCTTCAGCGGACCAATCGTAGGGAGCCCCAGGGCAATGAGGGCTCGCGCCGCCGCTTCACGCTCGGCAAAACGACGGTGGGCCAGTTGTTCGATCAACTGCGCGACACGGTCCGCCTGAGGCGAAGAGAGGTTCGTATCCGTGGCAGGAGCGTTGTCGGCGCCAAAAGCCAAGGAACAGGTTGTGGCGATGACGCACAATCCCGCGACGAAGAAAGCACCAATAAGCGTAAACTTCATGGCGACAAGCGACGAGAGGAGGCCGGTTGGAATACGTCCATTTTAGGGACGCGCAAGACCGTGGTCTATGGTTAACTGCCCATGCGTTGCGGCAAACCGGGTAAATCGCACTTCATCACTGAGGGCGAAATGGCTAGAATCCGCCCCCCGAGTACGCGTTGGTACTGCGGAAAACCGAACGCGGATCTCCCGAAATTCGAACTTGTCAAAGACGCATCATGTCGGCCTGTCGCTTGCTTATCGCGTCGCTTGCAGCCGCTTGCCTTGGACTTGCCGTGCAGGGGGCCATCGCGTCGCCGCTGCCCGAGATGGCCGCCGACGCCCCGCTCAACGACGTGTTCTTTCTCGATCCAGATCGAGGCTGGGCCGTTGGCGATTGCGGCGTGATTTTGCAAACCGAGGACGGCGGACGAAGTTGGCGACAACAAGACGCCCCCGTACACTGCCGGCTTCACGCCGTCTGGTTTCTGGACGGCGACAACGGCTGGGTGGTTGGAGGCTGGTCCCACCCTTACACGCACAAATCAACGGGCCTCGTGTTGCGTACCTCGGACGGCGGAGCGACTTGGCGTCAACTCTCGTCGTCAGCCGTTCCCCTGCTTCGACGCATCAAAATGTTCGACGGAAAACGCGGTTGGGCCGTTGGCGCCGCCTCGCCGTTGTACCCAGCGGGCGTTTACCGCACCGAGGACGGTGGTCGGGGTTGGGCGTCGGTCGCGGGCGATCGGCCGCTTGGCTGGGAAACGGGCGACTTTCGCGACGCGGTGAGCGGCGTGCTGGCCGGGCAGGGCGGCGTGGCGCTGGTGGGCATGAACCGATTTCAAAACTCTCCCGCGCCCATCGCACCACGTCACATCGCACGGCAGCTCCGCCTGACGGAATCGAATCATGTGTGGCTGGTTGGCGACACGGGCCTGCTGCTTCACTCGCGCAATGGCGGCGCCGTTTGGGAGCCCCCGCCGGCGACGCCTCCGCTGGCGTCTTACGACTTACAAGCTCTCGCGGTTTGCGGCGACCATGTTTGGACGGCCGGGGCGCCCGGAACGCATGTCTTTCACTCAACCGACGGGGGAACAACGTGGGACAAATTCTCGACCGACCAATCGCTCCCTTTACGCGCGATGTTTTTTCTCGACCCCTACCATGGTTGGGCCGTTGGCGAGCTGGGCGCGATTCTCGCCACGCGTGACGGCGGTCGCTCGTGGATGCGGCAACGCGGCGCTGATCGGCGCGTCGCCCTACTCGGAATTTTTGCCGAATCAAAGAACACGCCTTGGGAACTTTTTGTCCGCTATTGCGGCAGTGAAGGCTATCGCGGAGCGGTTGAGTATGTCTTTCGTCGCGACCCCGGCGACGCGACACCCGGTGAAACCTCGCTGGAACACCGCGCCCAGGAAGCAGTGCTTGCCGCCGGAGGGCGCCACGCTGGCTCAACGACCGCCTTTCTCGCGCCTCCCGAGGGACAAGTCGTATCGCTCCAGACGATTATCGGCCTTAACTCCGGTATTGGCCTCAACTCCGGACTCGGCGGAAACTTGGGCGTCGAACGCCATCCGGATCCAAGGGAACCTTCGCCGCCCGATTTATCGTCGGAAGTCGATGTTTCGCGGAATCTCTCGCTCAGTCTGGAAGAACACGTCGCCCGAAAAATTCGCCAATGGCGACCGGAAGTCATCGTGACAGAAGCGGCGTCGTCAAGAAACGGCGCGCTTGCTTACGCCGTGAACCAGGCGGTTCTCAATGCCGCCGCCAAAACCAACGATCCGGCCTACTTTTCTGAACATGCCTCGCAACACGGTTTGTCGCCTTGGCTGGTTAAAAAGGTTTACAGCGTGCAACCTCCCGGGGCCACGGGAAACGCCTCGCTGATCACCGCGAGTCTCGCGCCTCGCTTGGGCGGTTCACTCGCCGATCGAGCCGCAAAGTCTCAGGCGTTGCTGGAGCGCGAGTTTCGAGCATCTCCTTCTACGATTGAATTTCAAATCCTGGCCAATCATGCGATGGGCGGATCAAGCCGCGGAGGCGATCTCATGGCCGGCCTGACGCTGCCGGTGGACAGTGAAGCCCGCCGCCGACTGACCGACCTTTCGCCAGGTCGCCTCGATTTAGTGGCCAAAACGGCGCAGCACCAGCGCAACATCCAGCATATTTTGTCGCAAAGCGTGGCGCAGTCGAGCGATTCCGTCCTCAGCCAGGTTGCGGAGTTAATCCGCGGAGTGCCCGAGGAAACGGCTGGCGACATCCTCTTTCAGTTGGCGGAACGATTGCGGCAGCATGGGCGGTTAGAGCAAGCCGCCGAGGTCTATCGGCGACTAGCGCAGCACCATTCAAAGCATCCGGCGAGCGAAGCGGCGTCACTTTGGTTGATGCAGTATCTGGCAAGTAGTGAAACCGCGTACCAGCAAGGAAGCCGCGCGGAAATCCGACGCGGCGTCGGAGGCGGCGTGCAAACCGCCTTGCTTCTCCAACCCGACGAGCAAGACGGTAACGACCCCGTCCAGCCTGCGGCCTTTCACGCGCCGATCGCCATTCGAGAGGGAGCCACGGCTTCGGTCAGCGCCGACCAGCGCGATCGCGATGCGCAAGTGCTCGAACTAGGCCAAGCAACGGCACGAAATCATTTCGCGCTTTATGCCGAACCGTCGCTACGGTTTTCCCTTGCCGCAGCAGCGCGGCGCCAGGGTGATGCGCGCGAAGCGGAGCGGTTTTTCCACCAACTCGCAACGCGCGAGCGGGCCAACGCTTGGAGTCAATGCGCCGCGGGCGAACTGTGGTTTATGAAGCCCGTCGGCGAACCACCAAAGAAGATGCTGCGTTGTGCGGCAGCCAAAGAACGCCCTTTCCTGGATGGTCGCTTGGATGACGCGCTTTGGCAAAACGCGCCAACGCTGGAGTTGACCTCGTCACCCCCCTTCAGCGCCGGGGTCAGCAAGCTCCTCCTCACTCGCGACGCCGAGTATTTGTACTTTGCCGCACAATGCACGAAGGCCACGGGAATCGAGTACGCGGCGAGCGATGCGCCTCGTTCGTACGACGCGCCGTTATCGGAGCACGATCGCGTGGAGTTACTCCTTGATGTGGATCGCGACTACGCCAGCTACTATCGCTTGACGATCGACCATCGGGGATGGACCGCCGACGCTTGCTTTGGCGACTCGGCTTGGAACCCGCAATGGTATGTGGCCGCCGAGTCCGACGCGGAGACCTGGACGATTGAAGGCGCCATACCCTTTCACGCGTTGACCGCGAATCCGCCGCAACGGCGCGACGTGTGGGCCCTCGGCGTACAGCGCGTGGCGCCTAATGCGGGTTTTCAGTCCTGGACACGCCCCGCCACGCCGAGCGGAACCCCGGAGGGTTTCGGGTATCTTGTATTTGAGTAAACTTGCCATGCGTCGGCCATCGGCGCGTCGGCCAACACGGAGCAGCAAACTCCATCGTGCGTGTCATTCCCGTGATCGATCTCCAGGGCGGAGAAGTGGTGCGCGGCGTGGGGGGTCGCCGGCACGAATACCGTCGTCTGGAAACGGTGCTCACGCGAGACGTAACGCCTCGCGGCGTCGCTCTTGCCCTGGCGGAAAACTTTCCTGTCGCCGAAGTGTACGTGGCCGACCTCGACGCCATTGCTGGCCGCGAACCCAACTGGAAAGCCTACCAAGACATTGGACGTAGCGGCTTGCAGCTTTGGATTGACGCGGGAGCGGCGGACGAAACCCGCGCTACGGACATCGCCACGTTCGATGGCGCCCCGGTTGGGGCGATCCTGGTCGGATTGGAGTCGCTCGAATCGCCCGATGCCTTGACCCGCATTGTCAAAGCGCCTGTCTTTCAAACGGCGAAATGTGGCCGCGTTGCGTTCAGCCTCGATTTACACGAGGGAAAGCCCCTGACTCGGATCGGCGCGTGGCAGGATTGGTCTCCGTTGCAGGTGGCGGAGTTTGCCGTCACGTCGGGCGTGACGCAAATGATGGTTCTGGACCTCACGCACGTGGGCGAATCGCACGGCGTGGGCGGCCTTGAGGCTTGTCGGCGTATCCACGAACGGTTTCCTGACGTTGAACTGATTGGCGGCGGCGGCGTACGCACCCGTGACGACGCCGAACAACTGGCAGGGGCTGGCTGCCAGGCAATATTACTTGCCTCGGCGCTTCATGCCGGACTGTTCACCGCCGACGACGTAGCGCGGCTTTCTGCTCGGTAGCTTCGACTTGATTCAACCGTTTCACCGGTGTGGTTGCTGGCGTTCTGGAGCGTGAGAAAATAGACTCGGTCCAAGCAGCGTCGAGTCGAATCCACTACGGTTCAGGCGGAGTACGTCATCATGCGAAGCGAAAGAGCCTTGCTCGGTATCGCGTCCTTGTTGTTCTTGGCGGGGTTTCAAAGTTCCTCGGCCGCCGCCGATGCAGCCCCGAATGTGATCTTCATTCTTGCCGATGATCTGGGCTACGGCGATCTTGGCTGCTACGGACAAAAACTCATTCGCACGCCGCACTTGGACCGCATGGCGCAAGAGGGAATGCGGTTCACCGACTTCTACGCCGGTTCGACGGTTTGTGCGCCATCGCGATGCGGGTTGATGACGGGTTATCACATGGGGCGCGCTTTGATTCGCGGGAATGGGAAAGATAACCTGCGGCCCGAAGATATGACCGTGGCCGAGGCGCTGAAGCGCGCGAACTACACCACGGGACTGATTGGCAAATGGGGGCTGGGGCATGAAGGTTCAAGCGGCGTGCCGACGCGTCAAGGCTTTGATTATTTCTTCGGATATCTCGATCAACATCATGCGCACAATTATTATCCCTCTTTCCTGATGCGCAACGAGCAACGTGTGCCGCTGAAGAACGTCGTTCCAGGACAAGGGCCCTGGGGAGAAGGCGTAGCCAGCGAAAAGATTGAATACAGTCATGACCTGATGGCGGAAGAGGCGATGTCGTTTCTGGATCGTCACCGCGATCAACGGTTCTTCTTGTATCTGGCCTTCACAACGCCCCACGCTAATAACGAAGCCGGAAAACAGGGGATGGAGGTTCCCGACTACGGCGAATACGCCGACCGTGACTGGCCGGCGCCGCAGAAAGGGCACGCCGCCATGATCTCACGCATGGATCGCGACATCGGCCGGATCTTTGAGCGACTCAAACACCATGGCCTCGATGAGCAAACCCTGGTCTTATTTTCTTCCGACAACGGGCCCCATGCAGAAGGCGGCAACAACCCCGACTTTGCCGACTCCAACGGTCCCCTGCGCGGGATCAAGCGATCGATGCATGAAGGTGGCATTCGCGTACCGCTGTTGGCTCGCTGGCCAGGCAAGATCGCACCAGGCCGGGTCTCAAATTTTGTAGGCGCCTTCTGGGATATTCTACCAACTCTGGCCGACCTGGCGAATGTCGAACAGGAATTGCCTCACGATCTGGACGGGGTGTCGTTCTTGCCCACGCTCTTGGGCGAGGGCGAACAATCGCAGCACGAGTACTTGTATTGGGCGTTTTACGAAGCGGGCGGGGGGCAAGCCGTTCGCCAAGGCCCCTGGAAAGCCATACAACAACCGATCGACACCCCCGTTCGACTTTATTACCTCGATAACGATCTGGGCGAAGAACAGGACGTTGCCGCCGCCCACCCGGAGCGCGTCTTGGAGTTACAGAAACGCATGAACGCCGCCTACCAGCCTTCCGAGCGCTGGAAGTTTCCTCAACGCTCGGCGGAAAAGAAAAAGCAACGAGCGAAGAATTGACGCCGGGCTCGCCGTCGGCGCGCGGCGGTCCGTGCGAAAAAGGGGCAACGTGCTATTTACACACAAAAATATATCTCAAGCGCGACGTTGAGCGCGCATGCGTCCCAGTTTGTCACATATTCAGTCAGGCTTGTGCGTACGGCGCGCGACAATCCTTAACGCCCTCGCGCAAATCGGGTATTGGCACGATAATCGCCATAATCCGACTGGGCGTACGTCAGATCCAACGGTGTTTTGCTGAAAGGTCCTTCGATAAGTCGACAACCCCCACTATAATTCGGGGCGATTGAATGCCCGTTACCGGCTGACTTTGCAGACCTGCAAATGTGTCCGAGGGTAGGACGGCTTGCCGTCGGACGTGCCGATCCTCCACCACGACCCACAAGGATTTGCTATGTACAAGACCATTTGCATGGTGTTAGGCGGCGGCCGAGGTACGCGGCTTTACCCGCTCACGAAATTCCGCTCCAAGCCGGCGGTGCCCTTGGCGGGCAAGTATCGTTTGATTGATATCCCGATTTCGAACTGCATCAACAGCGGGATGAAACAAATTTATGTTTTGACGCAGTTCATGTCGGTCAGTTTGCACCGCCATATCCGCCGCAGCTACGTGTTTGATCGCTTTGGTGACGGATTCGTGGAAATCCTGGCCGCACAAGAAACCATGGAGCAAGAGACCGATTGGTACCAAGGCACGGCCGACGCGGTACGCAAGAACTTGCGGTACATCCAAGACTCGGACGCCGACTACGTGCTGATCCTGTCGGGCGACCAACTGTACGAAATGGACTACCGCGACATGGTTCGCACGCACCGAGAAACCGGGGCGCACGTGACGATCGCCGCGATTCCGGTCGGGCGCGATCAAGTCTCCGCGTTGGGAGTCATGCGCGTCGAAAAGAAGGGGCGCGTCGTAGGCTTCCTGGAAAAGCCGCAGACCCAGCGCGAAGTGGACACCGTGGCGATGGATCCCGCTTGGATCGACGCGCACGGCATCGAAAGCCGCGGCCGCGAGTGCCTGGCCAATATGGGCATCTATTTGTTCGACCGGAAAACGCTCATCGACTTGTTAAGCCACACGGAGCACTACAAAGACTTTGGCAAGGAAGTGTTCCCCGCAGCGATTCGCAGCAAAACAGTGCAAGTTCATTTGTTCGATGGTTACTGGGAGGACATCGGCACAATTCGCGCTTTTTACGACGCCAATTTGAGCCTGGCCAGTCCCAATCCACCGTTCCAATTTTCGACGCCCGACCGGCCCGTGTATACGCGCGCACGGATGTTGCAGCCCACTTTGATGGAAGACGCTCAAATACGCGGCAGCTTAATTGCCGACGGTTGCCGAATTGGCAAAGGCGCCGTGATTGAGAACAGCATGATCGGCATCCGCTGCATCATTGGCGAAGGCGTCACGTTGCGCAACACGGTCGTGTTTGGCGCCGACTACTATGAAAACGACCGGCAGCAAGCCCAGGATCGCGACACGGGCGTACCGCCGGTGGGAATTGGCAGCGGCAGCATCATCGAGGGCGCCATCATCGACAAAAATTGCCACATTGGGCGCAATGTGCGGCTGGTCAACAAGCTCGACCGGGAAGACACAGATCAATACGATCCATGCCTGATTCGAGACGGGGTCGCCGTCGTCGTCAAAGACAGTGTTTTGCCCGACGGTTGGAAGTTGTAGATCGTTCGTCGAAGGAAACACTGCCGTCCATTATGACGGCAGCTTCCACGGGGCGCGGTACGGTCGTTCGATCATCGCAGCCAATTCGGCGTCGCCGACGATTTTTTCTGCCGCAGCGTCCCACACAATCTTTTGGCTTGTGCGCGCGGCGATATTGCCCAAGTGGCACGCCACGGCCGAACGATGCCCGATCTCGACGTCGCAAATCGGGCGTTTGCGGCTCGCAACACATTCCAAAAAGTTGCGATGATGATCGCGACTGTTCTCAAGCTGCGTATCACCGGCTTTGAGTTCCGTGTCAAGAATCTCGCCGGGGTTGGCCGTCAGCTTGCCGCGGTTCACGAAGACCTGCCCCTTGGAGCCGATGAACGTAGTACCTTGCGGAACGTCCTTCTGTTGTTGGCCCAAGATCAACGTGACATCGTCCGGGTACTGGTAGATCAAGCGGCAGCTTTCCGGGACTTCGTGATAACCGTCGGGGTTGAACTTCACCTCCTCGGCCGTGACTTCCAAGGGCCCCGACTCGTCCACGCCCATGCCCCAATGAGCGATGTCGAGGTGATGGGCGCCCCAGTTCGTCATTTGTCCGCCGGAGTAGTCCCAGAAGAAGCGGAAGTTGTAATGCACCCGCTTCTCGTTATAGGGCCGGTGCGGCGCCGGACCGAGCCAGAACTCATAGTTCAACTCCGCGGGCGGTTCGCTATCGGGCCCCGGTTTGCCAGGGTGGTTCGCCGTGGGAATGCCCACCAGCACTTTTTCTAGTTTGCCGATGTAGCCGTTGCGCACGAGCTCGCACGCGCGTCGGAAGTTCTCGGCGCTGCGCTGCTGCGAACCGGTTTGCACCACGCGATTATTCTCGCGCGCGGCCTTCACCATCATCCGGCCCTCGCTAATGAAAAGCGATAGCGGCTTTTCGCAATACACGTCTTTGCCAGCCTGGCACGCGTGAATGGTCGGCAGCGCATGCCAATGATCGGGGGTCGAAACGACGACCACGTCGATATCGCGACGTTCGAGCATCTTGCGATAATCGTCAAAACCTTCCGGCTTGTGATTCTTGCCCTCCGCCAACTTCATCGCTTGCGCCAGATGTTTCGAATCGACGTCCGCGAGTCCCGCCACATCGACGCCTTTACCCATGAACGCGTTCAAATTGCCGCGGCCTTGCCCACCCACGCCAACAAAACCCGCCACTATTCGTTCATTGGCTCCAAACGCTCGCTGCAGAATGAACTGCGGAACGGCGAACGCGCCCGTGACGGCGGCCGACGTTTGCAGAAACCGACGCCGGTTCAGATGGCGCGAGTACGACATGGTGCATCTCCTGCAATGAGAAGGATGGGCGGGGCCGACATCGCGGCGCAAACCGGTCGCGACGCGTGCTATTGTACCGTGACGCCATACCGCGGGGCAGAGGCGCAACCCACGCGGTGCGCGCCCCGTTGGCGGTCCAATAATTACGGCGCCAGAACCGTGGTGTCTTCCTCGACCACCACAGGTTGCGATTGGTTCTCGCTCGTCGCTTCAACGCGAACCACGGCGCGACCGGCTTGTTGCAGCGCCACTTCGATGCGATACGGCGGCAACGTTTCGCCGGCGCGAATCTCTAGCACGGGCGCCAGATTAAGCGTGCGACCATCGGGCGAGACGCGCCGAATGCCCGTGGGCCCCGTCAACCGGACCATGCGCGAGTTTTCGGGCAAGGTAACCACCAGGGTAACATTGCGATCGGACGTCGTTCGTGCGTTCTGCACAACGATGACATACGTGGTGGTTTGATCCGCCCTTACCGAGTCGGTCAAATCGTCAATGGTCACCTGCAATTGACCCGCCGACTCGGAGGGAGTGGCCGCCGCGCCCGGGGTCGGCGGTTGGGGTTGAGGTTGGGGCTTCTGCGCGGGGGCGGGTTGTGCTTGTGGCGCCGGCGCGGGAGCAACCAGGCGAGTCGTCGCTTCCGCGGCGTGTTGCACCTGCTCGCGCGCCGTGGCTTCCGCACGAAGTAGGGCCTGCGGATCCGCTTGAACCGCCTGACAATTGATCTGGAAGCGCCGCGCGGCGCCGGCTTCAATCCGTGCGATCGTCCATACGATTTGTCCGCCGACCTGCTGACGGTTATCCGACTCGGTAGCCTGCAACGGACGCAAACTGGCGCTCGTGGCAACGGCCAACCGAATCGCGGTGAGCGGCGTCTGGCCCGAGTTAAGCACCTCGACAAAGTAGGCTTCTGTCTGGCCGACTTGAAGATCGCGCGGTCCCCAGGCCCGCACCGTGACTCCCGGAACGACCTGTGGGGCCGGAGGCTCCGTCGCGATCACGCATCCTTGGGCCGAGGCCGTTTGCCCGGTCGAGGGGGTCGCCGTCATGGTGTGGCACCAACGCCCTGGTTTGCTAACTCGGAACGTAACGGCGAATTGTTTTTCCTCGCCCGGCGCGAGATTGCCTAGCGGACGTTCAATGGGACTGGCCGACTGGGCGTGCTCAAAGCCTTCATCAAATTGGTCGCGCACTAGAACGTCCGTCAAGGGCGTGCTGCCGCTATTCCGAACCGTCACACGATACTGGACCTGTTCGCCAACCTGCGCTTGCTCCGGACCGGTCATCGACAACGCGATGGTTTGCTGCGCAACGCGCGTTAACACGCAGTGTTCGGCCGAAAGATTGTCCGCCGTCGACTGCACCGTGGCGCAGTGATTGAAGTCTCCAGGGCCGTCGGCTTGGCCAGTCACCACGTAGGACTGTGTCGCGCCGGGCGGCAAGGCGCCCAGTCGCCATTCCAGCCTTTGTCCAAATACCGAACCCGACGGATTGCTGCTCAAAATCGAGATTCCTGGCGGAGCGTTGTACGTCAACAACACGTCCGACGCAGGCATATCGCCGGAATTGGTTATATCGATCCGATAAGCCAGCGGTGCTCCTACGCCCGCCACCGAGGGTCCGTTCATCACGATGGATAATCCAGGCGCGCTCCACGTTACGGTGGTAACGCCTTCGCCTACCACCAGGCGGCTCGGTTCGTGCGTCGCCATTCCCGGCCGAATGATCTGAACGCGCACTTGCGTGGCGCCGGCGCTATTGGCTTGAGGAAAGATTTGCGCCGTGGCCGCGCCCGTGGCGTCGGTCATCACGTCAATACCTTGATCGCCTTGTTGCGTAAAGGCGGCGGGAGCGCCTCCCATAATGTCGTACCGGGCAATCCAACCTTGGGCCGGCTCCGATGCTCCCGTGCGTGTGATTAACGTCGTCAGCGCATGGGGCTGACCTGCGCGTACGTGCGCGGGCGCCGGCAGCGACCATTGCGCGTTGACCCAGTAAATTTCGGCCGTTTGCTGGCGTCGGTCCCAACCTTCGGCCTCCGGAGCGACGGCCGTCACGAGGCTCACGCCCTCGGTTGGAGAACTTACGCTCAGCCAAGACTGACCCCGCATGAGCCAAACATCATCCGTCGGATCAGCGTTGCCGCGCGTAATCACCTGATCGGCTCGCGCCGTGCGACCAATGGCGTAGTTGTTACTCAGTTTGCGAGATGCATCTCGCTTCCAGTGGCATAACAAATAGTCGCCGTCGTTACCGACTTCGACAAAATGCCCGACGCTTTCATTCGAGAGAATCCACTCGACCGGCTGACCCGGCGTGAATTGACCGGTGGGGTTTCTCAATCCCGCAAGCAGCACCACATGTCCGCCCACCGGGGCAATGATTCGCGAGGGGGTTAACACTAAAGAATCTTGACCAACCAGCGCCACGGGCGCCACCGGAACCGCGGGCGCGGCGGGAACTGCCACTTGCGGCAACACGGCAACCGGCGGGCAAACCAGCGCTGGCGGGCAGACCCCCACGGGGAGCGCGCCCGCGGGAACGCCAATGACCGGCGCCGCGGGAGCCGCCGCCACGGCATCACACGGTGGAAGCGGAGCCGGCGTCGTCCATGCAGGCTGAGGAAAGAAACCCGACCCCGGTGTAACCGTGGGGGCAGCCACGACGGGTGCTGTGACCACAGGAGGCGCCGCTACGACTGGCGCGGTGACCACCGGCGGAGCCGTTACGATCGGCGGAGCCGTCGTCACGGGCGCCGTTCCGGCGAAAGGCGATACGATGGTGGTGCTTTGTCCCGGAACAAAAATCGCTTGTCCCGTTGGGTCGATTTTAGGCACCCGGAACTGCGCGCAGCCGCTCAGCAGGTTCGCCATCATGGCGATTCCTGTTAACCAGAGCGCGGGCTTGCGCGATCGCTCCATCGCAACTCCATCTCGCCAAAACGTACCCAACAAGGGATACCAACGCATGTTGGTTTTTAGTCCACGCCAAACGTAGCATGCGATTTGGCGACATGCGGCAATTTTTCAACGTACGGTGTTGAGAAAAAACAACGAACCCTTGCCGCGTAAACCGCCTGCGCCAATTATGCCGGCCGCGCCGAAGCAAAGGCCGTCCGGTAAACCTTCGCAAGAAAACAGTCGCACGCAAGGCGGAATAAGCACCGCGCACGCCTCTTCGGCAAACGCTTGCACCTTCCCAAACAGGACCTTGCTTGTTACATTAAAACGCTCGAAGAACAACATTTTGCCCACCCGCGATGTCCCCGTAGCTCAATTGGATAGAGCGTTGGCCTCCGGAGCCAAAGGTTACAGGTTCGACTCCTGTCGGGGATACTCAAAACTGGAGCGTGTTGGCACGGCGGCAGTTAGCAGCGATTTGACCATTGGCCTGATCAGCCAAAGGTCACGCTTAACTAGGTGGGGCAATGCGGCGAACCAAGCGGGAATCGCAACTTGTTTTCGCCTCGATAGCTGGAGCAGGCGTTCTGTTGTTACTGGTTGTGGGGACTCTGTTACGTTTCAACTCTGGCTCGGGGATGCAAAGTTCCGAACGCGCCAGTCATCCCACGGACGAGTTGGCGTTGAATGGACTGGGAATGTTGGAGATCGGCGATTCGTTCACCGATCCCCACGAAAAGCAAATCTGGTACATCGCGGCCAACATGGCCAATCGAGGATACCGATTCAACGATGATAGCGCGTTGGAAATGACGGCGGCTGACCTCAATGGTGCGACGTTCGGCTATAGCACCGTCCATCCACCAACTTCAAACCCGTTAAACATCGAGTGGAAGTTACGCCGTTTTTCAGGTGGTCCGAGTCTACTGACCGCGGTTAAGCGAGGCGGGAACTTCGATCGCAAGATGGTCACGGAGTTTCAGCAGGAATGGAAGCTAGCCGCGATCAAACCTGTTTCATTAACGCGAGACGAACACGCCGCCGCGAACCAACTGATTGAAACGGCCTGGAAGGTTTACGTCGAAGATTCAAAACCAGGTACGTCCCCATCCACTTTGAACGAAGCAATCACGGTTAAGCAGCGAAATTGGGTCGACGAAGAGGGAGCGCGTTGGTACGACCTACGGCTGGCCCAACGTTCTGGCAGCTACGACTTCGAAGTTTGGGTGAGCGACAACCATATTGGGCTTGATGACGGACCATCATGCGTGTTCGGACTTTCGTTCAGTTATCTGGGCGTTGACGCCGAATGATAGGAACCCGCACCGGGACCGACGGAATGAGCAGACGGGGAGGCCGCGCAAAAGCGCCGTCGCAAAGCGAGCATCCGAGATGAATTCGATGCCCAGAACGGCAGGTTTGCGTGCAGTGGCTTAACTATCATCATCTGCTTTACTTTTGGGTTGTCGCGCGTGAGGGCAGCATCGCACGCGCCTGTGAAAAGCTGCATCTCGCGCAACCGACCATCAGTGCGCAACTTTCACGACTGGAACGGTCGCTCGGAGAAAAGCTGTTCCGCCGCGAGGGGCGTAATTTGGTTCTGACCGACGCAGGACAACTGGTTTATTCCTACGCAGAGGAAATCTTTGCGCTGGGGCAGGAACTGACCGGGTCTCTCAAAGGCATGGCGCGGAATCGTCCGTTGCCGTTTCATGTGGGGGTTGCGGAAGTCCTACCCAAGTTGATTGCGTACCGGCTTTTGCAGGCCGCACTCCGCATACCCCAGCGAGTTCACATGGTGTGCCGTGAAGAACGCCCGGAGCAGCTTCTGGGTGATTTGGCGGTCCACCGGCTCGATGTGGTGTTAAGCGACGCGCCGGCGAACCCTTCGTCGCACGTGCGGGTGTTCAATCATCTCTTGGGCCAATGCGGCGTTACCTTTTTCGCCGCTCCTGCATTGGCGCGGGAACGAAAGAAGGGATTTCCCAACTCGCTCGATGGAGCGCCATTTCTCATGCCCACGGCGCACGCCGCGTTGCGTCGTAATTTGGAACTATGGTTTGAGTCAAAAGAGATTCAGCCGGTCATTTGCGCCGAGTTCGAAGATAGCGCTCTTCTGAAGATTTTTGGCAAAGCAGGAGAGGGTATCTTCGCAGCTCCTTCGGTTGTTGCAGCCGAAATTGAGCAACAATACGGAGTCGAGGCGCTGGGTAGCTCTGAGGAGTTAATCGAACGGTTTTACGCCATTTCTGTGGATCGCAAGTTGCGGCATCCGGCCGTTATTGCGATTTCCGAAGCAGCGCGCCATTCGATTTTCGCCTGACGGAAGCGCTACCGTTGCGTTTGCGGAGGTAGCGCCAAAGCAGCGCGATAGTCGGCCAAAGCGTAAAAGAAGTCGGCCTGCGCGGCGATGAGCGTTAACTGGGCGTCCGCAACCGCTTGTTCGTAAAGGTTCAACATCATCACGTCGATGTCGCCCGCGTCAAACGCCGCCATACCCAGGGTTCGCGATTGTTGGGCAAGTTCGAGAAACGTTCGGGCTCGTTCGGCCCGCTGTGACGCCGTGACTAAGGCTGAGTACGCATCCTGCACTTCGCTCACGATTTTGTTTTCGTAGTAAACGCGTTTCGCAGCGATTTGTGCGATCTTCGCCTCGGCGGCTCGAATCTTCCCTTGGGCCTCACGGCGCTGAAGCGGCACTTCGCCGTACAACCCCGCTTCAAGCTCAAGCGGCGTTTTGTCCCCCTTCGAACTCGTTTTTCCGCCAACGTCTTTGGAGCTTTCGAGTCGGGCTTCGACCTTCGGCAAGAGTAGGTTGCGCGATTGCGCCAGCTCGACCGCCGTTTGTTCTCGGAGAAAGTCCAATTCACGCAATTCAGGCCGCGAGGCTAACGCCGCCATGATATCACGATCAACAAATTGTTGATCTGGCGCAAACTCGGTGGGAAACTCACGAGGTAAGCGTGACGACGGCGGGATAATTGGTTCGCCGGTTGGCGTCCGCAAAAACAACGAGAGTTTGATTGCCGCAGCTTGTAACTTGCGTTCGGCTTCGATTAACTTCGTTTCGCGCGTGGCGATGAGTTGCTGATTGGTGATGCTGGCGATTTGCTCTAAGTCGCCCGCTTGAATACGAGTTGCGATTTGCTCGACGCGGTCTTCGCCTAAGCGTAGTAAATCACGCTGCAGTTCGACAACTTGCCCTGAGGCGACCCAGGTCCAATAAGTTTGCGAGGCGATTCGAACGAAATCCAGATTCTGCGTTTGCACGCGTGGCGCAACTCCATCGCGCGCCAGAGCGCTTTGTTGTACCGCCGCCCGACGTTTATCAATCACACGATCCTGCAAAAGCGGCGCGGCCAACCCCACCTTGAATTCGCCGCCTTCGTCGGTTTCTCGTTCTCCGTACCAGACGGGAAAGTCGCCATCGCCAATGCGATAACCACCGTAGGCGTACCCGCCGCGCCATAAGGGTTGTGACAGCGACAAACCATTTCGGTAGTTCTCGTAGAAGCCGAGCGGCTGTGCGATGCCATACGCTTGCACGGTAAGATCAAAATCGCCCCAAGCTGCAAGGTTTTTTCCGGCCGCGATGTCATAGTCTCGCCAGGCAGCGGCCAGCAGCGGGTAGCTTTGTTGCACCGACTGCAACACTTCCGATAGTGTCAGCGGCGGCGGGAGAGGTTGCGCAGGTGGGGTCGGAAGCTCCTCCGCTTCCGCTGCAGGAGGCGTCAATTCGGGCAAATCCTCGGAGAACCCAACTAGCCGCACATCCGGACGAGCACTCGTTACCAATGGCAGTGCTACAGCTCGAACGTCGGGCAAGCGTTGCATTGCGGCTAACGACAACGGCGATGCCACCGCGAAGTCAGAAGGCGACATCGGCGCCTTCGCGACCACCGGCGTCGGCGTCGGCGTCCGATCGATTAAAGGTATTGGTTTTCGCGCCGAGCAACCCACGATGACGTGGAATGCGCCGGCGACGCAAACAATACCTAGGACTGTGCGATTCATTTCGGAAGCTTTACCTTCGACTTGTCATCCTTGCCGCCGGACGATTTGTCCGTCGAGTCTGGCTCATCTTCCGCCACCACGGGTGGGAAACCATTGATCTGCCGCCAAATTTCGTATCCCAAGGTGACCTGTTGCAGCATGACCCAACCATTCGCGCGCACGCCCTGGCGCAAAAACCGCTCCGCGGGCCATGCATCTCTCGAGGCCGGCTTGATCAGGATGCGAAATTTCCCTTGTCCATTATCGGAAGCGTCTATTGACGTAACTTCTCCTCCGAAGGTTCCTACCGCGACAGACGGCCAACCCGCGAACTGAATCGCGGGCCATCCCTCAAATTGTAAGCGGACATGATCGCCTGGCCGCACGAGCGGTGCATCGTTGCCTGACAGCCAAAGTTCGACCGCAGGTTCGCCGGCATCGGGCACCAACGTAAACAGGGGATCGCCTTCTTTCACCGCTTGTCCTCGTTCGTAAACGGGCATGCGAAAGATCGTGCCGTCCCGCGGCGCTTGAATAACCAAACGAGCAAGCTCGGAAAGTTTGATCTCGACGTCGCGCATTTCTTTTTGGTTGGTCGCTTGTTGGCCCAGTGCATCTTGCTCCATCGCACGGGCATAGTCGACTTTGGTCTGCGCTTCGCGACGTTTTTGTTCGAGTTCCTGTTCCTTTGCCTTAACCTCCTTTTCGGCGGCCACCACTTCACGTCGGGCTGACTCGAGTTCCGCCTTGGCGACATCCCAGTCTTTTTTATTTTTTTCGACCTCGAGTTCCGACTTAATGCCTTTCTCCGACAACCCGCGCTGACGTTCATAATTCAAGCGTGCTTGCCATTCTTTAGCCTCATAGCCGGGAACCGCCTCTTGCTTTGCCAGGCGTTTCGCTTCGGCGGCGTCAAGTAACTCTTGCGCGGCTTGAACGGCGAAATCGCGCGCCGCGGCAAAGTCCACAACGTTTTGTGCGTAAACCTCGGCTTTTATCCGGGCGGTTTCCTGTTTGATCTTGACATCATTCAGTTGCGCTCGCAGCTGTTCGGCCAGGTCCGCGGCCTGAGGTCGAATTTCAAGGATGACCTGGCCCTGTTCGACGCGCGAACCTTCTACCACGCCTTCGGCGACTTCCGCCACCACTCCTTTAACAGGAGATGTAATCGTTTGTTGCCGCTCCTGCGGCACGTACGCCACCACTCGGCCGGTTCCCCGCGCCGACTGCTGCCAAGGAGCAAACGTCATCGCGACAATGGCTAACAACAAGAGCCCAAGGAGGATCTTGGCCACAAGTTGCGCACGATAGGACGACTGCACTAACTTGAGCGCAGGTAGCTGCGAACGCCGCATTGACCAATGCGATGGCAGCCCAACTTGGTGGGTCGTCATACAACAACGTTCCTTGTGAATTATCGGCAATCGGAAACGGCAATTTCGTTAAAATCGTCAGAATCGAACCCTTCGGACGACACCGACGCCTTGGCGCCGTGGGCTGCAGCAGGTTTTAGCCGGATCACGCGTCGGCACCGATTGCTCAATCGTTGCCGTCCGGTCACGAGTACTAACGTCCAAGGGGCGCTTGTTTCCGCGATCCGTTCGAGCACGCGATCCTGAAGTTCATCGGACAGGCAGTCGAGAAGCCCGTCGATCAGCAACAACCGCGGTCGAGCGACGATCGCTCGCGCCAGCATTAATCGCGCCGCCTGACTCGACGAAAGCGGCGCGCCTCCATGGGCCAACTCGGTATTCAGGCCACCCGGAAAACGTAGGACTTCATCGAGCAAGTCGACCATCTCCAACGCGTCGCGCACGTCGCGGGAATTGACCTGGGAACGATGCAAATGCACGTTTTCACCAATCGTTCCGGGAAAAATCTCGATGGCCCGCGCCACGCCTAAGTGTTCGCGCAGGGAATCGGGACGGATTTCACGCAGGTCGATCCCGTCAAGTTCGATGTGGCCATGAGACGGCGCTCGCACACCGCAAATCAGATCGATCATCGTGCTCTTCCCGGCGCCCGCGGGACCTGTGACCGCGACGCGGTCGCCCGAGGGAACCGCAAGATCCAGTCCCTCGAACCCGATGTTTCCGCAGGGATAGTGATACGAAACGCCGCGTAGCACGAGCGATGCGGCGCCAACGTCGCGCAGGTGGAACAATTTGTCCTGCGGTTCGGGCGTCAGGTCGAACAAATGCCCTAGTTTGTCCATTGCGGCCGCGAGGTCGTAGTACGACTCCAGATGCTTTCCCATCTTGGCGAACGAACCCACGATGACCATGACGATCAACTCGGACGCCACGAGTTGCCCCAGAGTCAACTGGCCTTGAATGACCAACCACCCCCCCAGGCCCAGTAGCGCGGTCGATGCGATGGCTTGCAGGCTCAAGGCGTAAATCAACTGCCGAAGAAGAATTCGAAAGTGCAGCCGCCGAGCTTCCAAATAGTCCATCGTCAGTCGATCGGCTCGATCCAGGGCGAACCCTAGTCCCCCGTTGAGCTTAAATGCGGAAACGTGCTGCGAAACCTCTTGGAGCCACGAAGCGACAGCATACTTGGAACGCGATTCCTGAATCGACGTACGCACGGCGCCCCGGCCCAAAACGAAAACCACAAAACCCACGAAGCAAAGCAAAAACAGATCGAATCCCAGCAGGAAGGGGTGATAAAACGCAAGCACGATCATGCCAATGGCGGTTTGCAACACAAGATTGACGCCATCAAGCAGAAGCGTGGAGGTCGCCTTCTGCACCGTCACGATGTCGAAAAAACGATTGACGAGTTCAGGACCGTGCCGGTTGTCAAGTTGCTCTCTTTGCATCCGCGGAAGTCGATACGCTAGATCTTCAACCGTGCGAACAAAGAGGCGGCGCTGGAGTATTTCTACAACGTAGGTGGCTAATACGCGAATTGCCGCCGAGAACGCTAGAAAGGTAAACAGCAAGATCGCCAGCACCACCACCGGCTGAACGTATCTTCCGAAAGCCACAGTGTTTACTAATGCTTCGACCGCAATCGGCGTGGCGAGCGCCAGGGTGCCAACGACGATCGAAAACACAAGGACTGCCGTCAAATCCCGGCGTTCAATCAGGATTTGCTTCCATAGCCGTGATACTGGCGAAATGTCGTGATGATGGTGAGATGAGTGACCATGAGGCGCCGAGACGTTCTGGTCGTGTTCAAGCGGTTCCGTTTGCGATTGCGGCAAAGCCGCCTGAGCAAAAATCCATGGCGCCGTCGACTTATTGGTTGCCAATCCGAGTAAATGGCGAACCTGGCGAAATGTTCGGCGTTGCTGGACGCCGGACTTCGTGTCGTGCACCTCGATTTTTCGCCCCTTCGCGCGCGTGAACACCCACCACCGCCAACCGGTTTCCGGGTCGTTCCCCCAGGCAGCGACGGGAAGACCTTGCCTAAGAACCGTCAAAACTTCGTCAAACCGGCACTCAATCCTCCGCACGCGCAGCCCTACGCTGTCTCCCACTTCGACCAGTCGTCGGGCCCAACCTTCCGCGTCGTCACCACCGGTCGCGTCCAGCGATTCGTTAAGGACCTGGCGCGCCGTCATCCGTTCAAACCGTACTACTGATGCGTTGGCAAGTACTTCCAACACCTGAACGGCTTCGGTCAACCGATCCACGCTCATCGGATCAGGCGTAGCAGGGATTAGCGGATTCGATTCCATACGCGTTATTTCCGCCTTGCTGGAAGGTAGTTCCGGGCGCAAAAGCAAAACCGGTCACGAAATGGCGCTGGCGGTGGAAGCACAGAACTATAGAGATGATACGGCCAATAACCACCACCTAACGCCGAGAATTCTTCAATTGTAACCATAGAAAAATCGAATGAATCAAGGCCTTTGTCGCCATAAAATCACTTTAATATCGTCATGATCGAGTCAGAAGGATGGTTGTTTTAGCAAGCTCGACCTCTCAAAACGTCGGCCATTTAGCATTCTAAGCTACGACAATGGCCAATCATTCGTTCAAAGACTGCCGCCAAAATCAAATACATTTTCCAGCATTGATAAGGCACTTAAAGCATACGCAGCCCCCTATTGGCAGCATGCCCCGCAAGCCGTCTTCGCATCCTCTGCCTCAGGAGTTCAATTCGCATATAATGCGGGTCATCCGCACCGAAGTTAAAGTCGCCTCGTTAATCGACGTACCAAGCGTAGGTTTGCGCCCGGGAATTAGCACGAAGTCCATGGGATTTGCGTGGCTATAACTTAAAACTGAGGAATCCTTCTCGCGACCCTACATTCGCATCGTACAGGTTAGGGCCGGTGTTTCGGTAGGTTTGACCGAGTTGGGGATGTGTTACCCGTTCCGAGAGACGTGTATCCGGGGAGCGTCTCGTTAATCCGGCAATTCCATGCCTCGCTCGCGCCAGCAACGCACCTTGGCAGGTTTCGACGAGAGTTCGCCGTCCCAGACGGCCGAGTCGCCTCAGACCAGCGGTTTGGCGCCTCAGGAGTCCTCGCCCGAAAGCCAAGCTAGCGCTCAGTCCACGGCCGCGTCGATCGAATCGTTCGCGCGCCAGACCGTGTATGTCGTCGACGCCTATTCGTTGATTTTTCAAGTATTTCACGCCATGCCCGAGATGAGCAGCCCTTCGGGCCAGCCAACGGGGGCGATTCACGGGTTCATTCGAGATATTTTTGACCTGCTTGAGCGGCGCAAGCCCGATTTCCTGTTTGTCGCATTTGACGTAGGCGTCAAAACATTCCGGCATGATTTATATGCGGAATACAAGGGCCATCGCGAAGAGATGCCGCCCGACTTGCGCATTCAAATTCCTCAAATCCGGCGCACGCTCGAAGCGCTCAGGATCCCCATCCTGGAGCAAGAAAACTACGAGGCGGACGACATTCTGGCGACCGTCGCTCGGAAGGTGGAGGAAATGGGAGGCGAGTGCGTCCTGGTGACGAGCGACAAAGACTGCCGTCAGCTCATCACGCCACGCGTCCATTTGCTTAACCCGCGCAAGGGAATCTTCGACGCTGCGGCGTTACTCCAAGACTGGGGCGTACGGCCGGATCAAGTCGTCGACTTTCAAACGCTGGTTGGCGATCCGGTCGATCAGGTGCCGGGCGTTCCGTTAATCGGTCCGAAAATCGCTGGCCAACTTTTGCAGCAATACGACACGCTTGAAGGCGTTTATGCACACGTCGATGAAATCGCCGGAAAAAAGCGAAAGGAAAACTTGCTGCAATTCAAAGAGCAAGCCTTTTTGAGCCGGCAACTTGTGCGATTGGATGCGCAGGTTCCCCTCGACATTGACTGGAACGCCGGACGCGTCGGGCGGGCGGATCGGCAACGTGTCTTGCAACTCTTTCAAGAGTTTGGCTTCCGCCGCCTCGGCGAACGACTCGATGCAATCTCGACCCAAGAAGCGCCGCCTCCCGCGACTTGGCTGGCGACATACAACACGGTCAAGAGCGACGACGAACTTGAGCGTTTGATCGTGGAGATGTCGCAGCAGCCGCGAGTTTCGTTCGATACCGAAACGACCTCGCTTAGTCCACGCGCCGCACAGATTGTGGGCTACGCCTTTGCGTGGAAAGAAGGCGAGGGGTGGTATGTGCCCGTCCGTGCGCCACTTGGCGATCCACAACTTGACCCAGATGAGACGTTAGCCAAACTTGCCGTCGTGCTGGAAAACCCCGCGATCGCGAAAGTCGGACAGAACTTAAAGTACGACATGGGCGTGCTGCGGGCCGCGGGCCGTACGCTCACGGGAGTAACCTTCGACACGATGATCGCCGATTATCTGCTCGAAGCGGGCGAGCAGAATCATAATTTGGACGACCTCGCACGGCGGTATTTGAATCATGTGACATCAAAAATTGTGGACATTATCGGCTCGGGCAAAAACCAACGCCGTATGGACGAAGCGCCCGTGTCGCTGGTAGCCCCTTATGCCGGTGAAGACGCCGACGTAGCGCTTCGGCTGGTCCCGTTGCTTCAGCAACGATTGGAAGAAGAAGATCTCACAAGATTACTTGAAGAGCTAGAGATCCCGCTCATCGAGGTGCTGGTCGAACTCGAGCATAACGGCGTGAAAATCGACGTCGACCATCTGGCGCTACTCAGCCAACAGTACGCGGAGCGCATGGCGGCAATCGAAAAAGAGATTTACGCACTGGCCGGCAAAGAATTCAATATCGGTTCAACGCGCCAGTTAGGGCAAATCTTGTTTGATGAACTCAAACTGCCCGTGATTAAACGCACCAAGACCGGTGTCAGCACCAACGCCGAAGTTCTCGAGGAACTCGCCCCACTGCACGCGCTTCCGGCCAAGATCGTCGAGTATCGGCAATACGCCAAACTCAAAAGCACGTACGTTGATGCGCTACCACAACTCGTGCTGCCGCAAACCGGACGCGTGCACACATCGTTCAATCAAGTGGTGACGGCCACGGGTCGGCTGAGTTCGAATGAACCGAATTTGCAGAATATCCCGGTTCGGACCGAGTTAGGACGCGAAATCCGCGCTGCGTTTGTTCCTGGTGAGCCATCATGGCGTTTGCTCGCGGCGGACTACTCCCAAATTGAGTTGCGCGTGCTCGCGCACTTTTCGGGCGACGAGGCGTTGCAAACCGCATTTGCTAACGAGGAAGACATTCACACGCGCGTCGCCAGCCAGGTGTTTGGCGTGTCGTTGCAGGACGTCACGTCGGAAATGCGACGGAAAGCCAAAGGCGTCAACTTCGGCGTCATCTACGGTCAAAGTCCCTTTGGACTGGCAAAAGCGATCCAAGTGGATCAAACCGAAGCGGCTCGATTTATCGAGGCGTACTTTGCCCAGTATCCCGGTGTGACTGCTTTCATGGAAAAAATACTGGAAGAATGTCGTCAGACGGGTTATGTTAAAACAATACTCGGTCGTCGCCGGCGCATTACGGGAATTCGTGAAGCGGCTCGGCGGAAAGACTCCTTTCAACGCACCCTGCCTGAGCGCACCGCGATCAATACGGTCATTCAAGGATCGGCGGCCGATCTTATCAAACTTGCAATGCTGGGAATTTACCGTCGCCTGCGGACGGAACAGTTTTCGGCGCGAATGTTGCTACAAATTCACGACGAACTGATATTTGAGGCGCCCACGGAAGAACTTACCCCCCTGGGCGGTTTGGTGGTCGAAGAAATGACTACGGTTCGCCAATTATCTGTCCCCCTTCGCGTCGATGTTAAAGTAGGCGATAATTGGGCGATGACGTAAAACGTCGAAACGGTGGCTGAGGGAGTAAAAAAGCCGCATTTAATTGAGAAAGCCGACCGTCGCATAATACTCGACGGTCCGTGTGCAAATAAATTTTGAATGAAGGGCGGATGCCTTTCCCGCCCGTTCGGTAATAATTAGACGGTTGAGAGTGTCCCGCCTGGCGCACCGCGGAACCCCAATTGGCGCCAAGATATGATCTAATCTCGCGAACAACCTTCACTATCCGTATGTCATGTTGGTGATTGGCGTAGCCGGCGGCGTGGCCAGCGGTAAAAGCGTGGTTTCCCAAAAACTGCAACAGCTGGGCGCCAAATTGCTGAACGCCGATCAGATGGGGCATGAGGTTTTGGAGGAGCCTGAGGTTCGAGAAGCGATCCGCCGAGAATGGGGCGAAGGGGTGTTCACGCCTGATGGGAAGGTCGATCGCGCGGCGCTAGCGCGGCGCGTGTTTGCACCTCCGCCTGAGGGACCGCAACAACTAACTACCCTTGAACGAATCACGCATCCGCGCATTGGTGCACGGCTGCAAGCACAAATTGAACAATGGTCGGCCGAGGGGCGAGTTGCAGCAGCCGTTTTGGATGCAGCCGTAATGTTTAAAACAGGCTGGCATCGCGCCTGCGACCGTCTCGTGTTTGTCGACGCACCTTATGAAGTACGGCTTGCACGGGCGCTTCACCGCGGTTGGAGCGAAGAACATTTCGCCTCGCGCGAGGCGGCGCAATTGCCCGTGGAGCAGAAAAAACAGCTTGCAGATACGATCATCGATAATTCCGGCGAATTGTCGGACACCTGGGAGCAAGTGGAAAGATTTTGGCGTTCGCTTGATTTGAAAAAAACTCAATGACTGCCATTTTCAAAACGCCCTTTTTCTCCTAAGGTGACACCTACACCCCGAGGCTTTTCACCTCACGCCATCCCTTTCGAGGACAATCCTCCCTATTGCGGCGGCGTTGGTCTGCCTCTCGTCCTTTTCACTTTACGAATTCAACATTCCTACCCGCTGCGGCGTTCGTCCGCGGCTTGTACCATCCTCATCAGGAGCTTGGAGCGTCATGTCGCGCACGCCCAGCGATCGTCATCCGAATCACCGCCGCACGCAACGATCCGACACGAATCGTCGGCGCGGCGGCGCCAACCACTATAATTCGCACTCGGCCGAGTCGAACGGGAACGGCAACAGTAACGGCCACGCCCATGGCGATCGAGAGGACTATGTTTTCTCGGAGGATGAGCGCGAGCCGCTTTCACTGGCCGAGGAAATCGCCGAAGAGGTCGAGTCCGGCGCCTTTGACGAATCGCACGACCAATATGAAAAGATCAAGCAAGGTGAAATCCACCTCGCCGAACTGCAAAAAATGTCCATGAACCAGCTTCTTGAAGAAGCACGTAAGGACAACGTTAATGACGCTGCGGGTCTGAAGAAGCAAGACCTCATTTTCCGCATTCTGAAAGAGCGCGTGAAAATGAACGGGTTAATGTACGGCGAAGGAACGCTGGAAATTCTCCCCGACGGCTTCGGCTTTTTGCGGAGCCCGGATTACCACTATCTCTCTTGTCCGGACGACATTTACGTTTCCCCCAGCCAGATTCGTCGCTTTGGGCTGCGCAATGGCGTCACCGTCTCGGGACAAATTCGTCCGCCGAAAGAAAACGAACGTTACTTCGCCTTGTTGCGGGTTGAGGCCATCAACTACGAAGATCCCAACGTGATGGCGGAGAAGGTGTTCTTTGACGATTTGACGCCGCTGCACCCCAACGCGCGCATCATGATGGAGTACGCGCCGGAAGATCTCGAAACGCGCGTGGTCGACATGATGACGCCCATCGGGTTCGGCCAGCGTGGATTGATCGTCAGTCCGCCCCGCGCGGGCAAGACCATCTTGATGCAAAAGATGGCGAAAGCCGTGCTGTCGAATTATCCCGACGCCTACGTCATGATGCTGCTGATTGACGAGCGTCCGGAAGAAGTCACCGACATGGAGCGTCAGGTCAAAGGCCCCAATTGCGAGGTCATCAGCTCGACCTTTGATGAACCCTCGTCGCGGCACGTGCAAGTCTCGGAAATGGTGCTCGAAAAGGCCAAACGCATGGTCGAATACGGGCGCGACGTGGTGATCTTCCTAGACTCCATTACGCGTCTGGCGCGGGCCTGGAATTCGGAATGTCCGCAGTCAGGCAAAATCCTTTCCGGCGGTTTGGACGCCAACGCCATGCAGAACCCGAAGCGGTTTTTCGGTTCGGCGCGCAAAGTCGAGGAAGGCGGTTCGTTGACCATCGTCGCCACGGCGCTCGTGGACACCGGCAGCCGGATGGATGAGGTGATTTTCGAAGAGTTTAAGGGCACCGGCAATTTGGAAATCGTGCTGGACCGAAAACTCGTCGATCGACGGATCTGGCCCGCCATCGACATCAACCGTAGCGGCACCCGCCGTGAGGAAATGCTGATGGACCCGGAAGAATACCGCCGAGTGTGCGTGTTACGCCGCGTGTTGAACGATATGAGTCCCGCCGATGCGATGGAATTGCTCACCTCGCGACTTCGCAAGACGAAGTCGAATGCGGAGTTTTTGATGAGCATGAACATGAAGTAATTGTCGCCCCTAACTCCTTGCCCTGATTCTTCCTTCATGCCCCAATTTTACGAAGGCGAACCTCGCGCCGGAGAGGGCCGCTTCGCCATCGTCGTTTCGCGATATAATCACACAATCACCAGCAAGCTCTTAGACGGCGCGCTGCAAACGCTGACGCGCCACGGTGTCAAGGACCACATGATCGACGTGGCTTGGGTCCCTGGCGCCTGGGAGCTGCCTGTGATTGCCCGCAAATTTACGCGTTCCGACCGACACGCGGCCGTGTTGTGCTTGGGGGCCGTTATTCGCGGTGAAACCACGCACGACCAATACATCAACCAACAGGTTAGCCACAGTTTGGGTCAACTTTCCCTGGAAACCGGAGTTCCGGTGTTATTTGGCGTGTTGACATGCAACACCCTTGAACAAGCCATCCATCGGGCAGGCGGTAATCACGGCAACAAAGGCGCTGAATGCGCCCAGGCCGCCTTGGAGATGGTCGACCTGATTCGGAAACTGCCGTAACGTTGCGTCAGAAAATGATCTTCAGGCGTTGTTTTTGCAGATTGAGTTCGGGACGTTGGCGTTCGGCGCGGGATTGCGCCGCAGTGTCAATCGCCTTCCCTTTTTTGAGTTAGCTCCAACACGACATGACGAGCGGCCGAAGCCGAGCACGCGAGGTTGTCCTCCAGATCTTGTATCAGGACGACCTTAACCCCGACGCCGATCCCGAGGCGATCGAGGAGTTTCTGCGCCATCGCCTTAAGAGTAACATGCAGTTGGTCGAATTCGCACACGCGTTGCTCTCGGGCGTGCGTCGCAATCGCCAAGAGTTGGACGCCATGCTCGTCCGTTGTGCAGCGAACTGGTCATTGGAGCGCATGGCCGTGACCGATCGCAACGTGATCCGCCTTGGCGCCTACGAAATTCTCTATACCGATACCCCTGGTCCCGTAGTGATTGACGAGGCGGTCGAGTTGGCCAAACGGTTCGGGGCGCGGCAGTCGGCGCAATTCGTCAATGGAGTGCTGGACCGCTTTCTGCATGATTGGTTGCAACGCCGCGGCGAAACGAAATAATAAACGCGGCTCGCTCGATCAAGATCACGCGCTTCGCGGACTCCTTGGGAGCTCCAACCGCACCGACGCCCGTTCAAACAAGAAAACGAGCGGCGTCTTGCTTGGCAGTTTCCTGCTCAAGACTCGGTCAAACGCGGAACCTTGTGCGTTGGATCGAGATTGCACGTGGCGATTGCCTTGTTCCTGGCTTGCCGCGCCGCGCAACTTTTGCCTGTGAAAAACAATGGCTTGGTTTACTCGAAAAACGGAAGACAAAGCGTCCTCTTCGGCCGAACAGGCGGCAAGCGCCGACGCTGCCAATCGACAAGCGTCAGGGGGGCGTCTTAAACAAGGTCTGGCCAAGACCTGGCAATTCCTCAACACCGACGTTCGCGATCTGTTCAAAGACGAAGGACGCCTCGTCGATGAGGATTTTTTACGCGACCTCTATGCCGTATTGGTCAAAACCGACATGGGCGGGGGCCCCGCCGATCGAATTTGCAAACGAATCGGATCAGACTTTCGCGCCCGAAAGGTTCACATGGGCGATATTCTCGACGTCATTAAAGTCGAGATCAAAAGCCTGATCGCCCAACCCGACGAACCCCTCCAGTTCGCCGCGAGTGGACCAACCGTCATCATGGTTGTGGGCGTCAACGGCTCGGGGAAAACAACCTCGATCGCCAAGCTCGCTCGGCGCTTCATTGACGATGGCAAGAGAGTGGTGCTTGGCGCCGGCGATACGTTTCGCGCCGCAGCAGTTGAGCAGCTTTCCATTTGGGCGCAACGCGTGGGGTGCGAAATCGTCAAAGGCAAACAGGGAGGCGACCCCGCCAGTGTCGCGTTTAGCGCCGTCGCGCGGGCTCTTGAAACAAGCGCCGACATTTGCATCGTCGATACGGCGGGAAGACTCCAAACGCAAACGAACTTGATGCAACAATTGGAAAAGATTCGTCGCGTGATCTCGAAGCAAATTCCCGAGGCGCCGCACGAAACGCTGCTCGTGCTGGACGCCACAGCCGGACAAAACGCGATTAGCCAGGCTCGCGGTTTTTCCGAAGCCGCCGGATGCACCGGAATCATCCTCGCCAAGTTGGATGGCACCGCCAAGGGCGGCGTAATTATTCCCATTCGCCAGCAATTCAACCTGCCTGTGAAGTTCATCGGAGTTGGCGAGAAAGACACCGATCTCGCGATCTTCGACGCCGAGAAGTTCGCGGAAGCAATGTTCGACCAATCGAAAAAGTAACGCGTACCTTCTAACGCTCGGGCATACTCCCAGGGCGGCGTTTCATTGGCCGCATGCTCGAACTTGGCGAAAAGTTGTCCCTGTAAATTGTTTTGACCCGCTCGTTACTCTGTACCCTTTCAACACCATGCAGCCAGTCCTGATTGCGGGTCAATGGCGACCCTCGCACGCCGCGGCGCACTTTCAATCGGAAAATCCTGCGACGCGCAGCCGCCTTCCCGACGAATATCCCGTCAGCGCTTGGCAAGACTGTAATGAAGCGCTCGGCGCTGCCGCAGCGGCCGCCGACGTCATGCGGCGCTTACCGTCGGAGCAAATTGCAGCGTTTCTGGAGCGGTTCGCCGAGCGCATCGAAGCGAACAAGGACGCGCTCGTCGCGATGGCCCACGCCGAGACCGCCCTGCCCGTAACGCCACGACTTGCCGATGTGGAGTTTCCTCGCACCACGGGACAATTGCGCCAAGCCGCCGCGGCGGCCCGCGAAGGTTCCTGGGCCATGGCCACGATCGATACGAAGAACAACATTCGTTCGGTTCTGGCGCCCTTGGGTCCCATCGCTGTTTTTGGACCCAACAACTTCCCCTTTGCCTTTAACAGCGCCGCAGGAGGCGACTTTGCCGCCGCAATCGCCGCGGGGAACCCCGTTATCGCTAAGGCGAATACTTCGCACCCGGGGACCACGCGCATCTTTGCGGAAGCGGCCTTCGATGCAGTTCAAGCGACCGACCTTCCCAGCGCCGCGGTCCAGTTGCTTTATCGCACCAGTCACGAAGACGGCGAACGTCTTGTCTCTGATCCTCGTCTCGGCGCCACAGCCTACACGGGAAGTCGCACCGCAGGATTAGCACTGAAGGCCGCGGCTGACCGCGCAGGCAAACCAATTTACCTTGAGCTATCGAGCGTAAATCCCGTGGTCATTCTCCCCGGCGCGATCCAATCGCGAGCGACGGAGCTTGTCAACGAGTTCACCACCAGTTGCTTGATGGGAGCCGGACAATTTTGCACGAATCCCGGAATGGTGATCGTCTTCGCATCGGCGGAAAGCGAGGCCTGGATCAAGGCCGTCGTCGCCAAGTTCCGTGCTTCTCCGGACGGTACGCTTTTGTCGAAAGGCGTTGAGTCATCGCTCGCAACCAGCATTACAAAACTTCGCGCCGGCGGAGCCAATTTATTAACGGGCGATGACGCCGGTTCCGGCCAGGGATATTGCCGGAAGAACACCCTGTTGGCCATTCAAGGCGAGCAATTTCTTCAAAACCCCGAGTTGTTCCAAACCGAGGCGTTCGGCAATGCGTCGCTGTTCGTTACGGTGAGGGATGTGGCGGAGGCGCAGGGCGTACTAGCGCATCTGGAGGGCAACCTGACCGGGTGCATCTACTCGGATCAGGACGGCGCCGACGAGGACATCTACGCCGCGCTGGCGCCAATCCTCCGCGAGCGCGTGGGGCGCCTGTTAAACGACAAAATGCCGACAGGCGTGGCCGTGTCACCTGCGATGAATCACGGCGGACCGTTCCCCGCGACAGGACATCCCGGCTTTACCGCCGTGGGTATTCCAGCGTCCCTGCGACGCTTCGCAGCGCTTCAATGCTACGATAACGTTCGAGCCCATCGACTGCCGCCAGCGCTCCAAGACCGTAACCCCAACGGTCGGATGTGGCGGCTCGTCGATGGTTGTTGGACAAAGGACAACGCACAAACGACGTCCTAACGTTGCGCTTCGGCGCGTTTCCGAGCAACTTGCGGCGTAATGTATTCCGCCTTGGTGTCGAACGCGCGGTCCAGATAAATGTTCAATCCGTGGATCGCGTGTCCTTTGGGGCCGATCTCCCACGCGAGCTTGCGATTCTGGATCAGGGTATTGGTCAGAAACGTGGCCATGCGCACCATGCGAGGATCGAACAACTGCTCTTCCGGCAATGAGTAAGCGAGCCATTCGAACGTATGGCCGGTGGTTTCGACACGGCGTTCGGCGTCGCCCCAATCGCCGCGCCCGCGGAACCAGTTGCAGCTCATGCTGCCGTCGGCGTTTTGCAGGCTGAACGCATATTCATGGTAGTCATCGAGAAACGCCTTGGCCCGTTCCCACTGGCCATCCAAAGGTTTGCCATCACGTTGACGCATTCGAA
Organism: Planctomycetota bacterium; assembly: GCA_963204915.1. GTDB lineage: Bacteria > Planctomycetota > Planctomycetia > Pirellulales > Pirellulaceae > JAHWKS01. Next base: position 73,923 of record CAUJHS010000109.1, read on the forward strand.
TCGCGTAGGCGTGTCCCGTAAGGCGATGCGTCCCCCCGCAAGCGGCGCCAATGATCGGCTGCGCTAATTCCTCTTGAATTAATCGAGGAATACTCCAAGTCCGGCCTTTCTCGTCCTTCCAGGTTTCGTCGCTTTCCAGGTAGTACGATAGCGCGATCAACTTAAATGTCAGTTCGGTCTTTGGCTCGCATGTTCGCTTTTCATACTCGATAAAGTCCGCCACGGTGAAGTCGCGGCCGCCAACTTTCATCGAAGCTTCGGGCGACACGCGCCATTGCGCCAGCATCGCCAGAAATTGCCCGGCATGCCCTTGCGTTCCTTGCTTTCCCACATGTGCGGCCAGACGACCCTTATCGAGATACAGCAACTGTTGGCCGCGGCACTTGCCATTCCAGAGCATCCAGCCGATGGCGTTCACGCGCTGCGAACCCACGATGAGTTCGGTATCGGCGCCATAAGCAATTAAGGCGTGCATCACGCTCCAAGGATCGCGCTCGCTCGCATTTTCGGGACGTTGCGAATAGTATTCGGCGCAAGCCCGCATCCGATCGCGTAATAGCGCCAACTCGGGCGAAAGCGCGACATCGGACGTTGTTTCGGGTGAGGCCGCTTCCTCTACAGCTGGAGGAATTGCACCCGCGTCCTCCGCCATGGCGTCCTCGGTCGAGGGAGCTACGAACGCCCCGCTGTCCGAGTCGGTCGAGAGGTCGATACGCTCGGCGTCGACCGGCTTCGTCGGATTCACGGCGACCCGAGGCGATACCAAAACGGGGCCTTCAACGTCGGAAATCACGGCTGGTTCTGCGGCTAACGACGAGGGCAACCAAGGTATGCCCAACTGTGGAACCGCCCAAGTCGCAGCGCAAACCGCGCCAACCCCAAGGGCGCGCACAATCTGTGGGTGTCTGCTAGTTCGTTTCATGAGACAGGCTCTTCCGTGAGCGCGGAAGGGGCAACGTCGCAAGGCCGCCAAACCACTACAACCATTTACCCCCGAAATGATGGACCGCGGTTTGCTTGGCAGACCGCGGCGTTCGCTAGTGGTGTATCGTCGACAGGGGCGCCTTGCTGCATCGGCGCACGGGTTTTGCCGGAGCGTCCGAAGGAAACCGATGCACTAGCTCATGGAAATAGGCTCAAGCCAAGCTCGCGAACGGCGCCAAAGGCCGGTCGCGAGTCGCCTGGGTTCAAAAAACTCAAGTTTGGCCGCGACCGGCGATGCCCAGTTCACCGGAACCTACAGATCGCCATTTCCCAGAAATTGGGTGCACACCCCGAATACAGTCAAATTTCATGGGTCATCAGCGCGTCATCGGAAGGAGCAACGTTTCCAACGTCTACCCCCAGCTTTAGAACCAGCTCAACCATCGCTGGGCGTATGAAGGGCGATTGAAGTTCGTAGGTTCGCCCCCTTGCACAACTTGGCGCCAAGCGGCGACATCGCCGCCGTAATCGCGCCCCGTGGCGAGGCGTAGCGACTGGATGGCCCGGTACTGCAACGCGGGGTCAGGATCGTCTAAAGCAACGCCCAAAGCTTCGATGGCGGCGCGGTCCTTAAAGTTGCCAAGCGCCTTCGCCGCCGCGATACGCACGTCAAGATCCGTATCGCTGGAAAGCGTTTTGCTCAAAGCTTGTATCGCTTGCTCGCTGCGCCGTGAGCCCCATGCTTCCACCGCAGCACGCCGAAGTTGCGGGTCTGGATCGGCCAGGGCCATGCGCAGCGACGTATCAGCCGTAGGCGTTTCAAACTTTCCCATAGCATGGATAAGTTCAAGCTTCGTAATGGGACTGGCTTCGCTTTGCAGCCGCTGTCCCAATTGTCCCGCCACTTGCTCGCGCTCGGCAGGATCCATTCGAGGAGCCCGATCGGCAAGACTTCGGATTTCCTGCAGCCGGTCGTCAATCGTAGGGCCGTACTGGGCAGGGTCGAAAACATCCTGCGGCTTGTAGAACGGATTCCACTGAGCCATGGACGACCCCTGCGCGCAGCCGACCATCGTCGACACGCCGACCAACAACGCAATCGCCGCGAACCGCTTTGTCAAACCATCCTCCATGAGCGGCGTGAGCGTGAGAATGTACCGTGGAGAAAACTCCCGCTGGTTTGCGAGCGGGGGGACTCTATCAAAACGAAGCCGCCGCTGCAAGCCAAATCGGCGCTGTCAAACCTTTCGCTTTAGGCAATCTTCAACGGCTACAAGGGTTTTGCCGATCGCATCATGAATAACGAGGTCGGCAATCGCGTCCAACGGTGTGGGATCGCGATTAATGATGACAAGCCGCCCTCCTTCGCGACTTGCTAACTTAGGCAACTCGTTGGCCGGAGAAACCACCAGCGACGATCCCAAAGCAAGAAAAAGATCGGCGCCGCCGCTCAACGCAATGGCTTCCGCCAACACATCTTCAGGCAGCATTTGCCCAAACGAAACGGTGGCGTGCTTCAACAAGCCTCCGCACTGCGAGCAGGTTGGCACAGCGTCCTCACGCAGGAACTGCTCTACCAGGGGGTCCGCGGGTTGCCGATCGCCGCAATCCAAACATGCGATCCAACGGGCGGTTCCGTGCAACTCGAGCACTTTGCGACTCCCCGCGTCTTGATGCAAACCGTCAATGTTTTGCGTAATCACGCCCTGGATCAATCCGTCACGCTCCCATCGCGCCAGGACTCGATGGCCTGCATTGGGCTGGCTTTCCGCAAAGTCTCGATGCGCCACGGCCTTTTGTCGCCAATATTCATGGCGCGCTGCGGCGCTTGCCAGAAAGTCGTCAAAATAAACTGGTTTTGACGTGGCCCAGATACCGCCAGGAGAGCGAAAGTCGGGAATCCCGCTTTCGGTGCTGATTCCCGCGCCAGTAAAGCAAACCGCCTTTTTTGCGGCGCCAAGCCAGTCAGCGAGTTGTTCTTGTGGCGACACGGCCTGCACTCCCAGGTGATAACGCTGCCCAAAGCCTATCGCGGAACGGGGACGATCGGCAAACCCTCGGCTGCCAAGGCGTTCGCGTAATCCTCAGGACAATTCAGATTCGCCAAGGTTCGCAACTGAGGATCGACCTCGCGCAGCAGTTCCAGTGGCACATAGCGTGTGTTTGCCTTCTCAAACAAATACACAGGTCGCAGCCGGTCTTCCGCCAACAACGCTTCTGCCAGCGGAAGCACGCTTAACCGGTAAACAGCGGCCAAGGGATGGTAGAAGGCTCCTTCGCAGGGTACGGCAATCTGACAGTCGCCCAACAGGTCGATCATTCGTCGCACAAACGGCGGGGCTAGTTGGGGAGAATCACAACTGGCGACGTAGGCAGCGTCACAAGCCCCGACTAACGCGGAAAGCCCCGCACGCAATCCTTCGAGGGGTCCTCGACCTTCCTGTCGATCAACGGCAATTTGGGTCGACGCCGGCAAAGCAGGTAAAACTTGTTGTGGGGCCGCAACAACCACAATCGGCGAAACCACTTCGCTCAATAAGCGCACCACGCGTTGCAACATCACCTCATTTCCAAAGGGAAGCCATGCCTTGGCATACCCCATGCGGGTGCTTTTGCCGCCACACAACACAACGCCGCCAAAGCGCATTGAACAATTCTCCCTGACTCCGCCGCCCACACCGCCTGGGGGAGACGGCGAGGCATACTATAATAACAGAACTCCCTACGGGAACGGTCGCCCGCCGGGCGGTGTAAATTCACTGGCCCTGAGAACTTCGGCGGTAGGTTGGATAGAACGCTCTAGCGAACAAGCGCCAGCGTTTAGGAAAAAACGATCAACTTTGAAACAGGAGCTTCGACGCGTGTCCTTTATAAATCCACGCCTTCTGGCCATTACGATCCTGCTCGCATTTACGGCGGCGGCAAGTGCACAACCTTTTCGATCGAACACGAAAACACGCCCGCGAACTGATGACTCGCCTTCCGCCATTCGCTACGCTCGCGGGTTAAACGCGTTTGCCAAAGGCGACCTGAAAACGGCGCAAACTGAACTGGATGCTGCGATTCGGCTCGACGCCAAGCGCCCCGCGTATTTCAATACGCGCGGCCTGATCCACCTTAGTTTGGGCGACCCCAAAAAGGCCGTCGCGGATTTTGACGAAGCCGACCGATTGAATCCGCGTCACGCAGAGATCCTGAATAATCGTGGCGAGGCCTGGCGCGATGCGGGGGACTTTGAGAAAGCCCTTGCCGATTTCAATTCCGCCGTTGAGTTAGCCCCGGACAAAGTCGCATATCTGAACAATCGCGGGCACCTTTACCTGACCTTCTTCAATGAACCCGCAAAAGCCATAACGGATTTTGACCTCGCTCTAAGACTTGACAAATCCAGCGTGTATGCGTTGCTGAATCGAGGCAACGCCTGGAGAAACCAAAGGGAATTCGATAAAGCGTTGGCCGATTATCATGCCGTGCTCAAGATCGATCCCAAACATCCCGGCGCGTTCAAAAACCGCGGGGATGTGTGGTTGCAAAAGGGCGCCCGCGACAAAGCTCTCGCCGATTACACGCGAGCCTTGCAACTTGAGCCCAAATACATCGACGCATGGTACGCGCGAGGTTGGGCGCAAGAAGACGCCGGGCTGTTTCAAAAGGCAGCCGACGATTTCACCAAGGCGATCGCGATGCACCCGAATCATGTGCTGGCGCTGCTTGAGCGAGGACGCTGCTACTATAGCCTGGGACAACACGCACGAGCGCTCGCCGATTTAAACAAGGCCGCGTCGCTCGATGCGAATTCCGCGGCCGCGCTGTACTACCGGGGGTTAGCGCATCAGGCGACGGGAGCGTACGAAAAGGCGATTGAGGATTATTCGGCCACAATTCGACTCGATCCTAAGACCCCTTCGGCCTACAACGATCTCGCCTGGCTATTGGCGGCGTGCCCCGAAGAAAAACATCGCGATCCCGCCACCGCGCTCAAGAGCGCACTCACCGCGGTGGAGTTATCGTCCGAGCCGTCCTGGCGATTCCTGGATACCCTGGCCGTTGCGTATGCCGCGACCGGCGACTTTGCTCAGGCCGTCGAAACTCAGAAGCAAGCAATTGGCCTGGCGCCCGAAGAATCCGACAAGAAGTTGCTTGCGGAGCGGATGAAGCTGTTCGAGGAGAAGAAGCCGTACGTCGAACCTGCCCCTAAACCGGCGACCACGGCAGCCCGCGAATTCTAGGCATAGATTGCCGAGCAGATAACTCGTCGCGAAGCCGTCCAACGAGGCGCATATCTTGGGAGTTTTCCCGACGATGTGCGCCTTTTTCCTTGCGCGGGCATGATGGATCGGTATCCCGTTTTCTCCGTCAATGCACTTGCCTATTTGCGCTGCGTCGGCCGCATCTAACTTAGGCACTCGTCATCGAGTCCCTCGCTCGCCCGCGAGGATCGCCATTGTTTTCATTTATCGCAACTCGTTTTTCTTCAACCACTTACACGCCAATCTCTGAAGTGGCCTGCACTATTGGTACGAACCTTGCCTAGCGTGGTTCCAGCACTAGGCATGCCTTCGTCGAAACCCTTGGTGTTGCGTGCAGGCAAGGCGCGATAGCCCCAAGGCATTGGGTTATTTTCAATTCCTTCTGGAGCGTGGCGATATGAGAGAAACGATTCAACGATGTTTGTACTTTGCAGGAGCCATTTTCCTGCTTGGCGCGTGTCTGTGGGTGTCCCCCGCGTACGCTCAGAGTGAAGCGTCCGCGGCAACCCCCGAAGCTGATGCGGTTGCAACAACGAACGAAACTGCCACCGAAACCGTGGTGGAAGAAACCGCTTCCACGGAAGCGGCTGATCCAAACACCGCTTTGCGAACCGAAGTGAAAGTCTGGGTCGACACGCTGTGGGTCGCCATTGCCGGCATGTTGGTGTTCTTTATGAACCTCGGCTTCGGCTGCGTGGAGTCTGGATTTTGTCGCGCGAAGAACTGCGTCAACATCCTTTCCAAAAACTTCATCGTCTTCGCAGTCACCTCGATTGTCTTTTGGATCATCGGCTTTGGTCTGATGTATGGTGACGGCAGCGGTTATGTAGGAACCAGCGGTCTTTGGATGGTGAGCGGCGCCGACAATAGCCCTGCAACGTCCGACGCCTACGAGGGCGAGTACAGCGCTCTGAGTTGGACCGGCGTTCCCCTGGCTGCGAAGTTCTTCTTCCAATTGGTCTTTGCCGCCACTGCCGCCACAATCGTTTCGGGAGCTGTCGCGGAACGTATCAAGTACCTCTCGTTTATTGTGTTTAGCGTCATGATGGCCATTTTCATCTATCCGGTCGTCGGCCATTGGATTTGGGGCGGCGGGTGGCTTGCATCGCGCGGATTTTTGGATTTCGCCGGCTCAACGCAGGTTCATTCCATTGGTGGTTGGGCCGCGTTAATGGGCGTGATCTTCCTCGGTCCCCGTATTGGAAAGTACACGGCCGAAGGCAAGCCTCGCGCGATTCCCGGTCACAATTTGACGGCGGCTTTCATTGGCTGTCTGGTGCTCTGGCTCGGTTGGTTCGGTTTCAATCCGGGCAGCACGATGGGTGTTGACGTAGACGCCATTTCAGATGTGTTAGTAACCACCAACGCTGCTGCGGCGGCCGCGACGTTAACGGCCACGGCAACCGCTTGGCTCTTGCTCGGCAAACCCGATCTTGGAATGACGCTCAACGGGTGTCTCGCCGGCCTCGTCGCCATTACGGCGCCTTGCGCGTGGGTTTCGCCGCTTTCGGCAGTGATCATTGGTTCGGTCGCTGGCGTGCTCGTGGTGTTCGCAGTGCTGATGTTTGACCGGATTAAAATCGACGACCCCGTGGGCGCCACGTCGGTTCACTTGGTAAATGGCGTATTTGGAACCCTGTGTGTTGGCTTGTTTGCCGACCCGACCATCCTCGCCGCTCGCGGTTTGGACACAGAAACCTACAAGGGCGGCTTGTTCTTTGGAGGCGGCGCCGACCAGCTCATCGCACAGTTAATCGGAATCGGAGCGACCGCCGCCTATGTGGTGGTTGTCTCGGGTTTGTGCTGGGCGGTGCTCAAGTACACGATTGGAATTCGTGTTTCGGCCGAAGAGGAAATGTCAGGTCTCGACCTTGGCGAACATGGGAACGAGGCTTATCACGGATTTGCCATGACGGCGACGCCCGAAGGTTAATCCCCGTCATTGAAAGAATTCTGGTTACCGCCTGACCAGAAGGAAGCCCCCAAATGCTTGGGCGGTTGGCTTGCCTGCCGCCGCCCAAGCGGGGGTGCTTTCCTCACCCATCGAAATCTAGCCAAGGAAACAACTAATATGCAAAAGATCGAAGCGATTGTCCGACATCACAAACTGGAAGAAATCAAGAACGCCCTAGTCAAGGAGGGCTTTAACGGCATGACCGTGAGCGAAGTCCGCGGATTCGGACGACAAAAGGGTCAAAAGGAAATGTTTCGCGGCGCCGAATATAACGTCGATTTCGTGCCGAAGGTGAAAATTGAACTCGCCATCGACGACGGGGACGCGCAAAAGGCCGTGGACATCATTCTCCGACTGGCTCGTAGCGAAAAGATCGGCGATGGCAAGATTTTCATTACCGATCTCCGCGAAGCCATTCGCATTCGCACGGGCGAACGCGGCGCCGAAGCCTTATAATTAATCGATCTCAGGACAATCAGATAGAACTACCGCAGTAGGCTGCCTACTTGCGCGGCGACGATCGCCTTGTTTGTAAGCAAACTTGGGCGGGCCGATGTCTTTACGGACATAGGCTCGCCTTCTTTTTTGCGCACTAAAGCATTCCACCGTTGGAAGTTACGGCACAGCTTGGAAATCTGCTGCACCGATTGGTACACAGCTTGCCTTGCGATGGGCGGCACTAGGCAATGCCTTGGATACGCGCCGCGAAGCGGCCTCGGCTTATGCCGAGAAAGCGGCTGTTTTTCTTCCTTCTGGAGTGGCGTTCATGCGTAATTCTCGTAAACCGTGGTTGGGGTTATTTCTTGTTTTACTGTGGCTTGCGGGCATTGTTTACGCGCCCGCAGCCAGGGCCCAAAGCGAAGCGGCCGCCGCGACTGCCGCGATCGAAAGCGAATCGGCCACTTTGCCTAACTCTCCCGTTCTGGGGGGTGCTGGAACGGAAGTGCAAGCAGCCGCTCCAACCGTCAACGAAACGCTCGCCGAACTTGAGGGTAAGGTTGACTCGGCGGCCGTAGCTGGCCACAACGCCTGGATGCTGACCGCCTCGGCTTTGGTGTTGTTCATGACGGCGCCGGGATTGGCATTGTTCTATAGCGGTTTAGTTCGCAAGAAGAATGTCCTCGGGGTCATGATGCAGTGCATGTTTCTCATGTCGCTTATGACCGTGGTTTGGGCGCTCTGGGGTTATTCGCTGTCCTTCGGCGGTACGCAAGGCCAGGAAGGATATAGCCCCTGGATTGGAAACACCGAGTTCCTGTTCATGCGCAACGTGCAAGCCACCTGGGATGAGGCCAGCGCCTCGGGCGTCATTCCTACCGAAGGCAATATCCCGCGTCTTACGCACATGCTCTTCCAAGGCATGTTTTTCATCATTACCCCGGCTTTGATTTGCGGCGCCTTTGCGGAACGCATGAAGTTCAGCGCGATGGTGGTGTTCTCGATTCTCTGGGCGACGATTGTGTATTGCCCGCTTTGCCATTGGGTGTGGGACTTAGGCCCGCTAGCGTACAACTCGGAAGCCAGCCAGAAGTATTCGCTTGGAGGCGCTTTGGATTTCGCGGGCGGTACGGTCGTACATATCAGTTCGGGCGTATCGGCGTTGGTTTGCGCCTTGGTGCTAGGAAAACGCGTTGGCTTTGGCGCGGAAGACATGCGTCCTCACAACTTGACTTATACCGCCATGGGCGCCGCGATGCTGTGGTTTGGCTGGTTCGGGTTCAACGCGGGCAGCCAGCTTGGCTCCGATGGCATTGCGTCAAGCGCCTTCGCCGCGACGCACTTCGCGGCCGCTGCTGGAGGACTTGCCTGGGCGGCGCTGGAGTGGTTGACGAGAGGTAAACCAAGCGTTCTCGGCGTGTCGTCAGGTCTCGTCGCTGGTTTGGTATGTATTACTCCCGCTGCGGGTTTTGTGACCGCCGTACCGGCATTGCTTATCGGCGCGATCGCTGGCTTGTGTTGTTACTTCGCTTGCACCAGTTTGAAGTCCCGGTTTAAGTATGACGACTCACTGGACGCCTTCGGAGTGCACGGCGTAGGCGGCACCGTGGGCGCCGTACTGACCGGTGTATTCGCCACACGGGCCGTATCGAATTTGAACGGCGGAAATCCACTCGGTTTGATCGAAGGCGGCGCCTTACTCAAAGGACAGATCGCCGCCGTGGGCATCACTTGGGTGTACGCCATCGTCGTGACCTTCATCTTGCTGAAATTGCTCGATTGGACGATGGGCCTGCGCGTCTCGCACGAAGCTGAGACGATCGGCCTCGATATTACCCAGCATGGCGAAGAAGGCTACATCTTCAACTAAATGCCAATTCTGCGGGATCAGCGATTCTCATCTCGCATTACGACGTTTCACTGTGCGTGCAATTCTGGTTACCGCCTGACCAGAAGGAAGCCCCAAACACTTGGGCGGTCGGCTTGCCTGCCGCCGCCCAAGTGGGGGTTTTTCCGCACGATTCGTCGCTCCCGCACGGCGCGACAAACCGTCCGAACTTTCTTAACCACAACGAGCGATTCCTCGTCCACATGCGGCAAAACGCCGCCGGAGAATTCATCATGCAAAAAATTGAAGCCATTGTGCGGCCCCACAAACTTGAAGAAATCAAAAATGCTTTGGTTAGCGCCGGCTTCAAGGGAATGACCGTGAGCGAAGTGCGCGGCTTCGGCCGACAAAAAGGACAAAAGGAGATGTTCCGCGGCGCCGAGTACCAGGTGGATTTTGTCCCCAAGGTCAAGATTGAAGTCGCCGTTGATGACAGCGAAGCACAGAAGGTCGTCGATATCATCCTTCGGACCGCCCGAAGTGAGAAAATCGGTGACGGCAAGATCTTCATCACCGACCTTCGCGACGCCATTCGCATTCGCACGGGTGAGAAAGGCGCCGAAGCGCTCTGACCGGTCGCCGATGCATTTTCCGGCGATGTCAAAAACCGAAAGTTCACCAGGTCCTGCGGGCATTAACGGCCCGTAGGACACGTCGCTTCTTGATCCTGCCGGCAATACTACGCTGTTATCCGAGCGCCTGCACTTGCACGATTGCGCATGCGGGTCCGACGTCGCCTCGCCCACGATCCTGGGATGAGCCAAAACGGACGTGCGCTCGCTCAGAGGATATCGCGGCGTAACATCGCTCTCTGGCGAGGCGCGGGTTCAATCTTTGTCGTGACAGCACATATCAATAACGACGACGCACGCGAGAATCAACACATCGTCCTCGCCTTCGACAATGTCCACACCATAGGTGTCGGTCCACGCAAAGAAGTGCTTCGATACGGTCGCAACGGTGCGCCCGTCGCGAGTGAAGCGGTACTCGCGGTCTAGAAAATCACCTTGCGCATCGAGGTCGCCAGCGGCTTCGTCTTCAACATCAAAGGCGTCACGGAAAAAGGTGAACACCTTTTTGGTAACCGTTGCAACGTTTCGGCCGTTGCGCACGATGTTGTACGTTTTTTTGAAGGAAAGCAGTTTTTGCTCAATACGAGCCAGCTCCGTTCCTTGCATATCAAGAAACGCCAGCTTGTCGCCCAGCGAGAAAACTTTCCCGTCAACGTAAAAACATTCTCGCCCAGTTTCATCCTTGATGGAGAAATCTTCCCCCCAGGAAAGAAGCTTCTGCTTCATGACATAGCGCATTATGAATTTCCTTTGCCGAATTCAGGGTGAGCGCAAAAACGTCGAGCATCAAACCGGGTGCTGCCTTCACCAACCAGGTTTCTCAGGGTAAAGCAAAAGCTATGCCAAGCCCACGCCCGCAGGTCCGATTATGTAAAGTCGAAATTGACACAAACCTTCATTTATGCGTTACAATGGGTCTGGTTTCGAGTCACACCTCCCCTCCCGCCAGCCCACCTGCATGCCATGACGCGTTTCGCTTGCCTTGCCGCGTCCCTCTTGGCGTTCCAGCTGATTGGGACGACGACGCTATTGGGCGATGAGCCATCGCAAGACGACATCAACTTTTTCGAAAAGCACATTCGGCCGCTGTTGGTCAATCATTGCTACGAGTGTCACTCGGAACAAGCCGATGATATTGGCGGCAATTTGCTTCTCGACCGGAAAGCGGGCTGGGAAGAAGGCGGCGATCTCGGCCCTGCGATTATTCCAGGCAATCCCGAAAAGAGCTTGCTGATTCGCGCCGTGCGCTACGTCGAGTGCGATCTCCAAATGCCTCCTTCGGGCAAGCTCTCGGATGAGGAGCTCAAGGCGCTGGAGGAGTGGATCGAGCGTGGCGCCCCGGATCCGCGCACCGAGGAGAAACGTACCGCGAAGCCGCCCACAATCGACATTGAATCTGGTCGCCAGCATTGGGCTTTTCAGCCACTTTCTTCGCCAACGCTTCCCCAGGTTCAAGATGCAAGCTGGCCTCAGTCGCCCATCGACTATTTTGTGCTGGCGGGCTTGGAAGCTAACCATTTGCAACCCGCGCCTCCCGCGGACAAACGTACGCTCATTCGACGCGCCACGTTCGACTTAACGGGCTTGCCGCCCACATCGGAGGAAGTTCACGCGTTCTTGGCCGATGAATCGCCCGACGCCTTCGCTCGGCTAGTGGATCGTTTGCTCGCTTCGCCCCATTACGGCGAACGTTGGGGGCGACATTGGCTGGACGTTGCGCGCTATGCGGACTCAAACGGGTTAGATGAAAATATCGCTCATGGCAATGCCTGGCGGTATCGCGATTGGGTCGTTTCCGCGTTTAACCAAGACCTTTCCTTTTCCGATTTCGTGGCGTGGCAAATTGCGGGCGACTTACTGCCCGCGGAGGATGAGTCTCGCCGGCGCGAGCAACTCATTGCAACGGGGTTCCTGGTTTTGGGCCCCAAAGTGTTAGCCGAGTCGGACGAGCAAAAGATGCGCATGGACATTGTCGATGAACAGATCGACACCGTCGGCCGGTCTCTGCTTGGGCTTACCCTCGGCTGCGCGCGGTGCCACGACCACAAATTCGATCCGATTCCGACGTCCGACTATTACGCTCTGGCAGGCGTGTTTTGCAGTACGCGAACAATGGAGACGTACAAACGAATCGCACGGTGGTACGAGCACTCGATGCCCACACCGGAGGAGCAGGAGCTTCAAAGGCGACACCTGCAGTCCATCGAGGCGAAGAAGTCGGAAATCGAAACGGTGGTGCAAGCGGCCAATGAGCAATTGCTGTCGATGTTAGAGTCCGGCGCCCCACTTCCCCAAGATGCGGAGTCAAAATACCCAGAGGAAACAAAGACAAAGCTCAAAACGCTGCGCGATGAGGTAGCCAAACTCGAAAAGAGTCCGCCGGAAGTTTCCTCAGCGATGGGAGTGACCGAAGGGGAAGTCGCTGACGTGGCCGTGCATATTCGCGGCAGCCATTTGAACTTAGGAGATGTTGTTCCGCGGCGTTTTCCTCAGGTGCTCACGACGCACGACTCCTCGCTGCTGCCGGCCGATCAAAGTGGACGACTTCAACTGGCGCAATGGATGACCGACCCAGCGCATCCGCTTACACGGCGCGTGTTCGTGAATCGCCTCTGGCGGTGGCGATTTGGCGAGGGCGTCGTTCCTTCCACGGACAACTTCGGATTGCTTGGCGAAAAGCCAACGAACCTACCCCTGCTGGATTTCCTGGCCCAGCGGTTAATCGATGAGGATGGCTCGGTTAAGGCGATGCACCGCCTGATGATGTTATCGAGCACTTACCAAATGAGCGGCCAGTTCAATGCCCAGGCGGCGAATATCGATCCGACCAATCGCTTGTTATGGCGGCGTACTCCACAACGTCTCGAAGCCGAGTCGGTGCGCGATAGCCTGTTGTTTGTTTCTCAAAAACTTGATTCAAAAATGGGAGGTTCGCTGCTGCACGTCAAGAATCGGGAATTCTTGTTTGACCACACTTCGAAAGATCAAACCAAGTATGACCACCGGCAGCGCTCGTTATATCTTCCAGTCATTCGCAACAACGTGTACGACGCCTTGGAGCTTTTTGATTTTCCCGATCCCGCAGTGCTGAATGGCGATCGCGCCACGACCACCGTGGCGCCGCAGGCGTTGTTCTTGATGAATAGCGAAGTTGCTTGGGACGCCATGCTGCACATGGCCGAGGGGCTGCTCGCCGACAACGACTTAAGCGACCGGACCCGCGTGACGACCCTGTATGAGACAACCCTGGGTCGACCCGCAGACGACCGTGAAATCGACCGCGCTCTGGCGTTTGTCGGACAATATGCGTCCGACTATGTGGGGGAAACTTCCCAGCACGACGTGCGCCGACATGCCTGGCGCGCCTTGTGCCTGGCTGTCATCGCATCGAATGAGTTCATCTACATCAAGTGATCGTAAGATGTGGCCATGATGGAATTTCGCCAGGAACGCGAAGCGAAGAAAAAGCCCTCGTTCATCCCCTGCTGGTCATACCGATAACGTTACGTTGAATTTGGTGCGCCTATGTCACGCTTTATGCTCTCGCGCCGTCAAATGCTGCAAAGCGCCGCTGTGGGCTTTGGGAATTTGGCGTTCTCGGCCATGCTCGCGGAAGAATCGTCGGCAGCGCAAAACCCGCTAGCCCCGAAGACACCGCATCACACACCCCGCGCGAAGCGGATCATCTTCCTGTTTATGAAGGGCGGCCCTTCGCACATTGATACCTTTGACTACAAGCCGGCGCTCGAGCGTGACGCCGGCAAACCGCTTCCCTTTGCCAAGCCCCGCGTAACTTTTGCACCCACGGGTAATTTGCTGGCCTCGCCGTGGAAGTTCAAGAAGTACGGTGAAAGCGGGATCGAAGTAAGCGACTTATTTCCCCACGTTGCACAGAGCGTTGACGACTTGTGCATCATCAATTCTTTGCACGGCACCAATTCTGCACACGGCGGAGCGCTGCTCAAACTGCACACCGGCAGCGATAGTTTTGTTCGCCCCAGCATGGGCGCGTGGGTGAACTACGGGTTGGGCACAGAAAACGAGAATTTGCCTGGCTTTATCACGATTTGCCCCACGCTGGCCCATGGCGGAGTGAACAACTGGGGATCTGCGTTTTTGCCAGCCCCTTTTCAAGGTACGCCAATTGGCAACGCCAGCGTCCCTGCCGTAGAGGCCAAGGTGCGGCATATTATCGGCCGTCACGCGTCCACGCAGCTCCAGCGCAAACAGCTCGATCTGCTGGCCGAAATGAACCGCGAACACTTGCAAGCCACGGGCCCCAATGCCGAATTGGAAGGACGCATTCAGTCGTTTGAGTTGGCTTTTCGGATGCAAACCGCCATGCCAGAAATCCAAGACCTGAAGTCGGAAACTGCCGAGACGTTAGCCTTATATGGCCTCGACGATCCCGTGACGGAAAACTTCGGCCGGCAGTGTTTGCTCGCACGGCGCTTCGCCGAACGCGGCGTGCGCTTCGTTCAGGTCACGCATAGCGATGCGTTTGTTCAATGGGATCAACATAGCGATTTGCAAAAGGGACATGAAAAGAACGCCCGAGAAGTTGATAAACCGATCGCCGGTTTGCTCAAAGACTTGAAACGGCGCGGCCTGTTGCAGGACACGCTCGTCTTATGGGGCGGAGAGTTCGGCCGCACGCCAACCGCTCAAGGCAACAACGGACGCGATCACAATCCCGAAGGTTTCACGATGTGGATGGCCGGCGGCGGCGTCAAAGCGGGAACCAAATACGGAGCGACGGACGAATACGGCTACTACGCCCTAGAGAATAAAGTCCACATTCACGACCTGCACGCGACGTTGCTCCATTTAATGGGGCTCGACCACGAGCGTCTGACCTATCGCTACGCAGGACGTGATTTCCGCCTGACGGACATTGCGGGTCGCGTCGCCGAAGGCGTCTTAGGATAAACGCCTTGAATTCTTGGAAGTTCGGCCCGAGTCGGTCGTACCGTGACCAACCCGGGCGTTCGCCTCCGCAGGTCTTGACTGGCCGAGGATGGCATGCCGTCGTCAACTCGTTGTCAGTTCCACAGTTCCCAAATCTGCCGGTTTGCCCTTTTCGACCTTGATTTTGAAGGGCGTCTTCTTGGGATCGCTATACTTCCCCTTGAGTTTATCGGGGCCGCCGTACTGCATGCTGAGCATATTCAGTTGCCCCCACATGAAAGTAACGACGTAATCGCCAACCGGGACGCCATCGCCCTCTTCATAGGTCGAGAGAGCGAACGTGCCGTCATCTTTGGTGTACGTCATCGAAAAGGTGGGGTTTTCCGTATCCACGCCCGCCGTATCGTGCAGCGCCACCTGGATCAACCCAACTGGTTGGCCATCCACCAGCACTTTGCCCGTCAAGGGGAATGTTTCTTTACGGTTTGAATCGGAACTGGAACAAGAGAGTGTGGTCGCCAGAACCGCGCCCAACCAAAGGCTGAGATAACCCAGTTTCTTCATATTGCGATATTTCCGTTCAAATTCAGTTGGGTGCGACTTCGCCCTTTTGCCGTGTAATTCGCGCCGCGATGGCCAGTTGAACGGCCGACTCGGCAAAGAACTGCACGGAAGCATCGGCCATTAGGAAGTGACAACCGCCGGGGTGGAAACTGTGAAATCCATGTCCTCGTGCGCTGGTACAGTTGATGCCGCAGGGACCTTCCTGCGGAGCAGCCGGTAAGCCGCTTTGCAATGTGCCGGAGAGCCAATGTTCGCCATTGAGCGCGTCGCCCCACCCGCCTCCATTGGCGGCGCCAAGGGGTGTGGCCGCGGGCGACTGCCAAATATTGCGTCGGCTATAGATGACGCCTCCGCCGGTCCGCTCCCCCAATATGAAAGTATTCGAAGTGCCGTCGGTGATCGTCGCCATGTTCGAATTACGATTTGAACTCATGTAAGCGCCCACAATCGTGATGTGATCGCCCATCACGCCGTGCCGGTCGCCGCCCTGATTGCCCGAGTAGGCGATGTTGCCGAAAATACCGCGAACGCCGGTCGAAACACAGTAATCCGACGGCGCTGCTCTCCAAGTTAAGGCGGGAAGTCCCGGAACGGCTCCCGCGGGAAGACCGCCGCTGTACACGCGATTTGTCCCATTGGGCGCCGAAGGACAAACAAACACTTCCAGCGGAGTGGAAATGGCCTGAATGTTCGCCACGCCCACCGGCCCGGCCTGATCGCAAGCCGCTACGTTCGTGTTGATCTTGTCATACAAGCCCTGCTGTTCCAAAAACGGCAGGACCATCACCCCCCATGACTGAATGTTGAACGTACTGGTGGTCGGTACGATATGGACAAAATATGCGGTCGGCAGGGTCTTGTATGTGTCGTGGTAGTTGTGCAAACCAATGCCAAGTTGCTTCAAGTTATTACCGCAAGACATCCGTCGGGCGGCTTCTCGGGCGGCTTGGACTGCAGGCAAGAGGAGCGCCACCAACACGCCGATAATCGCAATCACCACTAACAATTCCACGAGCGTGAATCCACGCCGCCCGCAACGCGCCTGTCGTACGAAGTTCACAGCCATTTCTCCTGCAATTATGACAGCACAACGAGAATCGATTCCTGTGCCAAATTAGACGGGACTTATCATTGCGGTGCATCAATAAAAATGCAAGTAAAAAACATGAAATCTCCGCGCCTTGCTGCACGAACAGGTTCGAATGGTACGAATGCCTAAAGATACGGCGTTTTTCGGGCGTCCCCCCGTATTCATGCCATGCATTTACCTTGCAAATTGTGGTTGCCTGATAAATAATTAGCTTGCGAACGATTTCGGTTTGCCTGGAGGCGCGACGTGTTGAAATACGACTTCGACGAAAGCGTGGGATACTGGCTCTACATTGGAGCCCAGTCGTTCCAGCGCGCTTTTAACGAAGAGTTGGCGCCCCATGGCGTGACGTTCCGCCAAGCCCAGGTTTTAGGATGGCTGGCGCTGGAAGGCGAAATGTCGCAAAGTGAATTGGCGGCCAAGATGTTGATCGAACCGCCAACGCTTGTAGGTATTCTCGACCGCATGGAGCGTGACGGCTGGATCTCGCGCGTCACGTGCTCGTCAGATCGTCGCAAAAAGCTGATTATGGTCAATCAGGCTGCCGAGTCCGTGTGGGACCAAATGGTTGCCTGCGCCAAGCGCGTACGTGCACGCGCCATGGAAGGCCTTTCGCCCGAAGAGATTGAAACGCTCAAAAAGCTCGTCCAGCGCGTCCAGAACAACCTCAGCGAAGCGGCCGTCGTTCCGAAAGAAGCAAACTGAGTTTCCTTGAAGGCGCATTTCTAGGACCCCACTATGCGATGGTTGCGGATCACTCCTCATCTTCTTGTTGGAATGCTGGCAGCCATTCCCATTGCGGCATTGGCGCAGGGCGGTCCTGCCCTGGTCGAAGTCACCGCCGTCGAACAGCGTGAAGTTGGTTCAGCCCAAACGTTTGTGGGCACCGTCATGCCGTCGAAAAAATCGATTGTGGGCAGTGCGGTCGATGGTCGCGTGGTGGAGTTCCCTATTAATGAGGGCGATCACGTGAAGGCCGGAGAGACTCTGGCGCAGCTCTTGACCGAAACCATCAGTCTGGAATTAGCCGCCTCCGAGGCCGAGCTGGAATTGCGAAAACAGGAATTGGCCGAGTTAGAAAGCGGCTCACGTCCTGAAGAGATTCAACAAGCCCGCGCCCGCATGGACGCCGCAAAAGCTCGAATGGAGTACACCCGACTACGTTTGCAACGCGTTCAAACGTTGTTCCGTCAAGGCCGAGCGGCCTCCACCGAAGAAGTGGACGAAGCCACCGCCGCTGCCGAAGAAGCCCAAAACGCTTTGTTGGAAGCGACGGCCGCTCATGAACTTGCCGTTCTCGGGCCGCGGCCGGAAAAAATCGCACAAGCGCAGGCGAACGTCGCCATGCAACAAGCCGTGGTCGATCGGTTGAAGGATCAAATTAAGAAACACACGGTCATCTCACGCTTTGATGGCTACGTTTCGGCCGAACATACCGAGATCGGCCAATGGGTGGCGCGCGGCGACCCGGTGGCCGAAATCGTCGCATTGGACGAAGTCGACGTGATGGCCAACGTGGTGGAAGATCACGTGCCGTTCATTCATGTGGGGCAGTCGGCGCGCATCGAAGCATCAGCGCTTGCTGGCAAATCGTTTACCGGCGCCGTGTCGCTCGTTGTTCCGCAGGCCGACCCCCGATCACGCACTTTTCCTGTGAAGGTTCGCGTCGCTAATGAGTTTCAGGATGAGTCGCCAGTGCTGAAAGCCGGCATGATGACGCGCGTCACGTTGCCTACGGGGCCTAAGCAGGTCGGCTTGCTTGTGCCGAAAGACGCGCTCGTGCTGGGCGGTCCGCGTCCCTTGCTTTGGGTGATCGACGCAAAAACCATCAAGCCTGCGGATACCGACCCGAGTTTTCAACAGGCGGAAGTTCAAGGAGTGCCAGTCGAGTTGGGTGTCGCCGACGGCGATTGGATTCAAGTGAAAGGCGACGGTCTTGCCGGACGTCTGGTCGTCAGCCGAGGCAACGAGCGCGTCTTTCCGCCGCGCCCTGGCAAACCATCGGTCGTGAAATGGGCGTCCCCCGCTTCGTCCCGCGCGCCAACCGCGAAAACGCGCTAAGGCGCGGGAGCAAAAATTAACGCAACAAGCGGCTATAGTGCTTCTCGTGGGGAAACCCCGACCTCTGGAAGTCGTAATTCGCCCGCTCGACGTTGCCGCAAATCCACTGCGCGAACCCATCAAGGAAGAAATCGTTGGCGGATTGCGGCGGCGCCACGAGTTGCGAGTTCAATAGCGGGGCGCACACGTCCCGTGCTTTCGCTACATCTCCCAACCGCCACGCCAATTGCGCGGCGTCAACACGGTATTGCCGGTGAGACGGTTCGCGGACCACAAGTTGCAAAGCACATTGCAAGGCGCCGGCTAAATCGCCTTGAAAAGCTGTAAAATAAGTCAGCTGCTGCAAGAGGGCCGCGTCATCAAAACAGGATCGAAACTGCTCCAAAAGCTGAACTGCCGCGCGCAGTCGACCGTGACGTTGTAGCCAGCGCGTGAAATGAACCACCGTCGCCGCGTCCAATTCATTCGCTTGAGCCATTTCGTTCAAAAGGCGACTGGCCTCGGAGAAATGTCCGCCGCTGGCCAGTGCGATCGCTTTGGCCGCGCAAAGCGCTTTGCGATCGTCGTCGGTCGGCAGGACGCACTGATCCGCGTCACGCAAGAGCGACTCAAGTTCGGGGTTCAACGCTTCGCCCGCGAGAATCGAGTTCACCACCAAGCCGACGTTTGCTGCGGGATCGTGCGGACAAAATCGCAGCGCCTCTTGGTAACACCGTTTCGCGCCGGCATAGTCGCGCCGTTGCTGATACAGGTAGCCCAACGCACCATAAACCGATTCGTCCGCCAGTGGGTTTTGTCGCAAGCGCTGAAATGTATCTTCCGCCGCTTCCCGTTGTCCTGCCAGGAGTTCGCACACGCCGCGAACCACATGCGGGTAATAGAAGTTCTCGTCAGGAAACTCAAACTCGCACATCATGCCGAGCAACTGCATGAGCCAGCGGGCTCGCTCAAACTGCTCGTGTTCAAACGCTTCGGCAAACTGACCGATGACGATCATCAGGCGACGATAAATGCCGATTTCGCGGTCGCCGCGACGCGGACACTTCTCCCGGATTTCCGCCACGAAGCGGTCCAAGAAGGGTAAGCGAGGGTCCTGCGGCAAAGGCGGCCGATAATCAACGCCCGCATCCGCGCATAACGCGATGATCGCTTCTTCCAGGCTCGTCGGCGAGTCAAACTCGACCACACGATGACGGAGGCGCTCCAAGTCCTGGTAAACATCCGGCCAAGGCTCCTTCCATTCCGCATACACTCGGTGCGACACCAACGGGATGATATGCCGCATGCGTCCGGTCGCATGTTGATGAAGTGCAAACTCCAATTCCAGCCGCGTATACGCCGATTGAAAGCTCGCCAAGGAGACGACCGGTACAAACAGGCGCGCTGCTTCGATTTGCTGGCGCAAATACGCGGGAATATCTTGACCGCCGGGAATCTCTTCTTCGTCGTCTTCGTACTTCCACACAACGAGCGGTTGCTCTTCCAGTCGTGCGATCAAGCGCCGAATGAATTCGCCGTCGCCGCCGCGTTTCGTAAAACTGACAAAGACCGGCAAACGCGCCATAGGATTCAGCAACCGCCGCGCAAGGACAGGGATCGACCTAAGGAGACAGCAGTACTGTCGGCGTTTCCACGGGGGGCGCCGGCCTCACCTCGGCCAATTGGCGCACGAAGGCGGCGAAACCCTCCGGGTTTTCGATCTTGGCGTGTCGAAACAAGGCGGCGCTCCGCATCGTGGCGGTCAGGGCGTTATAGACAACGGGATTGATCCCCTGCCGCTGACGCACCGCTTCGGTAATCATCTGGCTCAACTCGGGCAGCGGTTGCAACAAATTGGCGCTCACCATTTGATCGAAAACTTCTCTTTGCCGCAGTTCCTGAAATCGCGGAGTCCATTTTCCCTTAAACTCGCTCGCCGAGAGCCGCCCTCGGTCGCGTTCAAACTCGCGCTCGATCACTTCGCGAGCGCGTTCATTCGCGCGGGCCTGTAAATCGTTGAACGTCGTCTGATCGCTGATCTTGCGACGCCAACAATACCAGTAAGGAAACCCCGTCAACGTGAGTTGGCCTCGTTGCACATCGAACACAATCTCCTGGCCGTAGTCGCAGATCACGTACGAGTCGAACTTCTGGGGCGATTGTTCGACGATCGTTGCCAGTTGATTATAGGCGGCCGTGTTCAGCGCGACCGATCGAGGCGACTCATTCGGCGCGACGAGGTAATGTCCGCGGTCGTGCGGCAGGTCACAGGCGTCGGGACGAATGATCAGCATGTCCGCCTGCATCAGACGCAGTCCCAGGAGCGTATCCTGGAACGCTCGATGATATCCCAAGATTTTTTCGCCGCGCGCCAAGCGCTGTTGCTGTTCGGTCGAGTTGGTTAATCGACCAAACAACGTAAAACACGCGTGCTGATCGCCCTCGGCAAAGCGCGCCACGGGCGCCAACTGCCAATCCATAATGGGAGGCGAGAGTTTCCATTGTCGCCCATTCTTCGAGGCGATGGTGATGAGAAGTCTTTGTCCATCGGGTTGACGCGCGTTGTACTCTAAGGCTGCAATCTTGAGGTCATTCGCCCCGGTGGCAACCGCTCCAAAAGCGACCCCGCCAACGCTTGACATAAAGCTATACGACTGTAAACCCATCGCGAGTTGCGTGGGATCATCTAACGGTTGGGCGTCGGCTCGGGCGAACGTGAGTTGGCCCAACTGAATATCGGCTTGGCTCAACGGCGGCAAAACAAGACAAACCGCCAGCGCCAAGGGAATCGCCACTCGAAGCGTGTTGACGTTCCGAATACGTCGGCGAAGCTGCATGCCGCTACCTCACCTTAATGCGCGCCGTTATCGACAAGGCGGCGCTCCGCCATGGGAAAGGGTAAATCACGCGATACCGGCCGCACCATCGCGTCGATTCATTCTTACCTCCTCGCTTAGGTGGTACAAGGAGATTTACAAAAGTCTCTGTCACATCATCCTCGAGGTTGGCGGATCTCCTTCGAAATCGGACGCCAACCCACCCCACCGAGCGAAGTATTGTCCGGTAGAAGGGCAAGTTCCGGATTTCATAACGTCGGCGCCTTCTGTTCTCAATAGCTCGCGATTCGCCGTCGCACGTCTCCGCCCCCCGAGAGTATCTATGGACGCCCATCTGCACAAACCGCCGCAAACACCGCTTGTTCCCGTTGAATTCAACCCGGCCCGCTTAGACGAACCGACAAGAACGTACTTAAGGTCGATCCGAGACTCCCGCGGACAAGGTTGCAACGGGGTCTACGTCGGAAACCCAACTTGGCGCCGATGGCTGGCCATGC
Organism: Planctomycetota bacterium; assembly: GCA_963204915.1. GTDB lineage: Bacteria > Planctomycetota > Planctomycetia > Pirellulales > Pirellulaceae > JAHWKS01. The sequence continues at coordinate 95,885 of CAUJHS010000109.1, forward strand.
TCTTTGGCGCCGCCATGGTCGCCGGGGCGATCTATCTGCTGACTCCGTTTGCCTTTACGGACGTTGCAACTCGCCGAGACGATTCAACGCTGTGGATTCGCGCGGGGTTGTTTGCGGTTGGAGCGGCTTTGGGGCTGGGAGGTTTGCGCGGTGTTTGGAGCCGACGCGGCGACGGTTACCTTGGCGATTTTCGATTCGTCGACGGCCAGTACTTATGGGATGTCAACCCGAGTCGCGTTCGTGTCACACCCATTCATACGGTGCAAGAGGCGTCGGGCATTCACCGCCTGACCAATGGCGCTTACAACCACACCGACATAACGCTCGTGGCGCCGGAAGGAAAGTACTTCCTGCAGATTGCTAACCGCGGCGCCGCCGACCAGGTGATCATGTTCCTGAACGCCTGCGCGCACTTACGTTCGAACACGGAAACGGGGCTGCGACTGGCCCTCCATCAATGCCCCGAACTGCTCGCGGAGGTCGCGCGAAAAATTATCGATAACCGCCTGAACGAAGGCGTGGGGAATGCGAAAACCGCGAACATCCCCCAACCGCACGGCCCCGCTTCCCCCGGTTTTCTGTTCCGCAATGCGCCGATTCTCTCCACGTTGGCCGGTTCGCTCCTCATCGGGATGTTCGTGTTTCCGGAGGTGAACGAGCGCTGGTCCGATGAGCACTTATTTGCGGCAGTCCTGTCTTCTTCAAGCGAGGATGCAGCCTTGCCTCGTCGCTACCTGGACGAGTTCTCGCAAGGCCGGCACGTGGCGGAAGTCGCCCGCCTCTGGGATGACCGCCGGTTTACGAACGCCAAGAACGACGCGACGTTCGCTGGGCTTGAGCAATATCTGATCGACTTCCCCGAAGGACGGCACACGGCAGAAGCGCTTGCCGAACTCGACGATCGCCGATGGAAAATCGCGGAGACTACGGCGAACAACGCGCATAGTCCCGCGGCTCTGCGCGATTATCTGGCGGATGCGCGGAACAACCGCCACCGAACCGACGCCCAACAGTTAATCGACGGTTTCTACAATGAGGCGATCGCGCGAATCAAATCGCTAAGCGAAAATCAGTCAGGAGTCGACGCGCAGCTCTCGGGGGGGCTACTTGCCCTGCTGGAGTCGCTCAAGACCATGGCGCGACCGGTAGTCACCATCGGCTTCTCGGCGCAGCGCGATTTAGAGCCGGCCATTGAGTTATTCCGCACACTGGAAAACGAGCAATACAACGCGTACCTGGCCGAAAACCCCGCCTTAAAGGACGTCGAGAATGCATCAACGCATCGCACGGCGATTCTCCCGCTGGGCGACGTATTCACCGACGAACAGATCGGACGGCGCGAGTCGTTCATTCTCGATCGGTTGCGCGAGGCGGTTCATAAGGTATTGAACGCCGACATGATCGCCTTCGAGCGAGTTCCCGAAGGCCAAACGCCAACGCTCCTCGTAGAGTACCATAGCTACCCAGCCGGCGGTTTGTACCTCTACACGCGAACGGAAACCACCACCGATTATCAAGGTTACAGCAACTCGAACACCGCGGTGCGAGGGTTGTTGCGCGGCTATCTTGTGGACTGGAAACTGCGCATCCAACCGCCGCACCAGGAAGAGGCGTTCACGTTTGAACTATCCAGCAAGCCGGGCGATTCGCTGTACTATCGCCCCAACGATAACGACCCCGATTGGGCCGTGTACGCCGTGATTATGTATTCGGCGTTCCACGATTTCTCGGGCAAGTTGATTTCAGGGTTTGGATTGGAGCCGCCCACGCCGCCCGTTTCATTTTCGTTCGCCGATGCAACCGGAAGCCATGACACCTCGCCCACGTATGTGCCATCCTCCACGGCAACTCCCAATTCGACCGAGGCTTGGAACTCCTCTCCTTATGGCGCCTATCCTTACAACTCCAGCGCCTACGGCGCCATTCCGGGAGCAATCGGAGGGGACGTAAACACACCATCCTGGACATGGTCGCAAAACGGTTCGACAACCGACAATTCCTGGAACGGCAATTCCTGGAACGGCGGTTCGACCGACGCAACCTCGCCTGGCCTTTCTCAGTTCAACTCGCCCATGCTGGAAAAGGCAAATGCGTATGCGGCTGAATACGCCAAGGAATTATTTGACGACGCAAACACCAACTCCGATGCGTCGACCCCATGGCGACAAATGCAGCGAGCGATCGATGCTTACAACCACGGCATTCCCAGCCTAAACAGCAATCCGTCAGGTTCGACGGACGCGAACGCGGCGGTAGAAAGCACACCGGCAAACACCTTGCCCGAAACCTTGTTCCGGCCCGAATTGCCGGCGTTTTCGAATACGCCCTCTTTGTTCGATAGCACGACGCCGACAACGCCCGCCTGGTCGGAAGGTTTGGGCGCCCTCGGTGAAAAATAACTCAAGGGCGTTGATTTCCTGGCATGGGCGCATTTTCGCTCACGCCAAAATGTCGCGAACAACCGATCCATGCACGTCGGTCAGTCGGTAATCTCGGCCCGCATGACGGTACGTTAGCCGGGTATGATCAAATCCCATGAGATGCAAGATCGTGGCGTGAAGGTCGTGCACGTGCACGCGGTTCTCCACAGCGCGATAGCCGAAGTCGTCTGTCGCACCGTGAACGTAACCTCCCTTCACTCCGCCACCCGCCAGCCAAACCGAGAACCCCCAATGGTTATGATCGCGGCCCAGTTTCACATCGCCCGTGCCGGGCTGAGGAAGCTCAACCGCCGGAGTGCGGCCAAATTCGCCTCCGCAAATGACCAGCGTGTCCTCCAAAAGGCCGCGTTGCTTAAGATCGGACAATAGGGCGCCAATGCCCCGGTCGCATTCGCCGGCCAGCCGACGATGCTCCTTTTCGATTTCGGAATGACTGTCCCAGGGTTGCACGTCGCCATGGTAACACTGTACGCAACGCACGCCCCGCTCAATCAAACGACGAGCGATGAGTAATTGTCTCGCTTGAACGCCGGGTCCGTAGGCGTCGAGGACGTACTGTGGTTCATCATCCAAGCGAAACGCCTCGGCCGCGGCCGATTGCATTCGAAACGCCAACTCGAACGACTGAATGCGCGCCTCGAGCGCCGCATCTTCAGAGCGAGACGCTTGATGACGGCGATTTAATTCCGCCAGAAGGTCCAGCTGCCGACGTTGGGCCTGGCGATTTGTTGCGGCATTCGTGATATTCTCAACCAGCTTTTCGACTTCCGTGTTTCTGGTGTTGAGGTGCGTGCCCTGATAAACGCCCGGAAGAAAAGCAGCTCTCCAGTTTGAAACATCGGACACGGGCAACCCAGGGCACATGGCGATAAACCCTGGCAGGTTCTGGTTTTCTGTTCCCAGACCATACATCAACCAGGCGCCGAGACTGGGGCGAGAAAGGCGCTCATCGCCGCAATTCATGAGTCGCATCGACTGCTCATGATTGGGCGTATTCGCATACATCGAACGGATGACGCACAAATCGTCGGCATGCTGCGCCGTGTGCGAAAAAATCTCGCTGATTTCAAGACCACTCTCGCCGTGCTTACGAAACTGGAACGGCGAGGGTAGCGCGGCGCCAGTGGGTCGCTCGGTCGAGAGATTGCCGGTCGGAAGCGTTTGGCCCTCGTATTTCCTCAACAGGGGCTTAGGGTCAAATGTATCGACTTGCGAAGGCCCCCCATTCAGGTAGATATGAATCAGGCGTTTCGCCTTCGGCGCAAAGTGGGGGTCCCTGGCCGCCAAAGGATTTCGTCGATCATCGACTGGCGCTCGCTCTTGAGTGTCGGCCAATAAGCCCGCTTGAGCCAGCACGCCCACAAGCCCACATGTACCCAACCCGGCGCCCAAAGTGCGCACCAAGTCACGGCGGGATAAATGACTTTTCGCCGAATGCTTGTCAGAGTTCATGATCACCGTTGGAAAGTGTCGCGGAGTGATACTCGTTATAAACCCTTCCGTCCCTTGGCGAAACGGATTTTCCTGCCGTAGAGATTTTCCAGTTTACGATGACGTCCCTTAAAATGGTGGTTTACGTAGCGATACGCAGCGGCGATTTCAGGGTTTAATTCGTAGGCAGCAACACGCGTTTCGGCTTGGCTTATCCTGCGCCGCGTGTGATAATCGATCTTGGAGCGATATAACTCTTTGCGCTCACGTGCTTTGCAGTAGGAGTGACGACCCATGGAACGAGCGAAGCGATACAGCGGGCTGACCCTCGGCGGCGCCCTGGCGATGTTGATCGTCTCGGCTGCACCGGCGCTTGCCCAACCGTCGTTCGGGGGACCCGGAAGTTTTCTTTCGCGTATGGACCAGAACGGCAACGGCATGCTTGAGCCGAGTGAAATCTCGGACCGCATGCGAGGCTTCCTCGAACGCATCGCCCAATCGGACCGTTCCATTAATCTTTCGCAGCCGATTCCCATAAGCAGATTAGCACAAGCCATGGAACGATCGCGCGGCGGCGACAGCGGACGCGGCGGTGATCGCGGTAGTGATCGTGGTGGAAATGATCGCGATCGTGATCGTAATAGCAGTTCGGCGAATCTGACGGCGCCAACTCTCGTACCAGGTTTCGCCACGCCCGAATTGCCGCCCGTGCCTGGGTTTGGAGAAGCGTCCGAAGCGTTGTTAAACGTTAGCGACGAAGATCGTCGCGAGGCGGCGGAGCGTCTCGACCGATACGACCGAAACAAGGACGGTGTGCTCGACCAGCGCGAAATCTCGGAAGGTCGCTGGAGCGACCAACCGTTCAGTTACGATCGAAATCGCGACGGGAAACTTTCGCGCGATGAGTTGGCCATTCGCTATGCGGAACGACGCGAAAAAGAAGAAAAAGAACGCCGAGACCGAGACCGCGCCAATAGTTCATCGCGCAGTTCATCCTCGCCCACCTCCCGGGGATCCTCCAGCAGTCCATCGGGAGTTGACCCACGCATGGAGGGTATTGTCACCAGCATTTTGGGGCGTTACGACAAAAATAAGAACGGCATTCTCGACCGTGATGAATGGGGCGACATGCGCAGTGATCCCTCGGCGGGCGATAAGAACCGTGATGGCCGCATCACGAAAGAAGAAATGGCGGCATGGCTTTCCGAACGATTTCAAGGCGGCGGAGGAGATCGAGGCGGCGACCGCGGCGGTGATCGAGACCGCGGCGGAGACCGTGATCGGGGCGGACCTTCCGGCGCGTTTGGCGGCTCGCCTTGGGGCGGAGGTCCGCCAGGGGGATTTGGCATGTCGCCTTGGGGCGGCCCTCCCGGTGGAGGATTCATGCCCCCGGGTGGATTCACACCACCCGGTGGAGAACAGCCCAATTTCTTCGCGAATCGCGGAGGGTGGGGAAGTTCGCGCGGGGGAGACGATAACGACGACCGTCGACGAGACTCTTCGCGACGTTCGGATGACCGGAATTCAAATCAAAGCAGTCAAACGTCCGACATGCGCAGCTATCGCTTCCAGCCTGCGCTGGACCGGATCAATAGCCAGTTTGAAAATCTGCCCGATTGGTTTGCGCGAAGCGATGCGAACGGCGACGGTCAGATTGTGATGAGCGAGTACGCTTCGGAATGGCCTGAATCAAAGGTGAAAGAGTTCCTTACGCTCGACAAGAATGGCGATGGCGTTGTAACACCGGCCGAGTGCGTGGCGTCGGTAGAAAGCGGTTTCTCGCCGGGTGCGTCATCGTTTGGTGGATCCGCGCCGTCGAGCCGAGGCGGTCCATCCGCCACAACCACCGCAGCGGCAACGCCCACCGGAACTTCCGCCACTCCGGCAGCACCGACGACTGGCTACACCGAATCGCAAGGCGCGACTCCGGCAGCAACTCCATCCGGGATCGACCCGCGATATGTCTCGTACGCGCAGAGTCTTGTCAGTAAGTACGACGCCAACAAGGATGGCGTGCTCGACAAGGCCGAGTCGGCGCAAGTGAGCGTCGTGAAACCTGAAACGGACGCTGACGGCAATGGCCAAATCACGGCCGAAGAGCTTGCCAAGTCGCTCATGAAAAAGTAACGAACGGCCGTTTGGACGAGCAGAGTTTGCGACAGTGCTTCGCAGCTTGCGAATTTCGCATTTGGCGCCTCCTCCCCATGCGGAAACGCAGACGCAGCAACGATCTACCCCTGATTTTGGGGAGTCTTACCGCGGTTTTTCTTTGAAGCCTCAGTCGACGGGTTCACTGCGCGCGTAGGCGCCGAGCACCTCCAATCGCACAGTTTTGCGGCCGAGCGCTTCCAGCGCCTTCTTGACTCGGGTATCGGTTGGATGCCCCTCCAGCTCAACAAAGAATAAATACTCGCTCTTTGTTGCCGGAATTGGAAACGATTCGATCCATGTTAGATTGAGCCCTGCTTTTTTGAAAACCGTGGTCGCATCGGCCAAAGCCCCCGGTTTATGAGGTAGCTCGAACATTAGCGATGTCTTGTCTTTGCCCGTGCGCGCCGGCGGTTGGCCCCCAATCACCGCAAAGCGGGTTACATTGTGCGGGTTATCCTCGATGTTGGCGGCAATGACGTCCAAGCTGTAATTGACGCCGGCTTCATAACTTGCGATGGCCGCAGCGCCTTGGCGTTGCGAGGCAAGTTCCGCCGCAGCCGCAGTGCTCGTCATCTCGACCGTACGTGCTTGCGGCACATTACGTGCTAACCAGTTTCGGCACTGGGAAAGCGCTTGGGGTTTGCTGTAAACTTCGCGCACTTCGCCCTGGGGGCATTTACCCAAAAGGTTGTGGTGAATTCGGAGTTGCACTTCGCCACAGATTTGTACGGGCAACCGAGCGAACATTCCCAACGTATCGACGACGCGTCCGTCGGTTGAATTCTCGATGGGAACCAAGCCGCAATCGACCTGTCTTCGATTCACTTCCTCGAACACTCCGGCAATGCTCGCCAAAGGCACGAGATCCGCGGCGCTGCCAAACCGCTCCACGGCCGCCAGATAACTGTAACTGTATTTCGGTCCCAAGTACGCAACCCGGACCGGCCGCACCAATGCCCGCGACCCGCTATAAACCTCGCGCAGCACGCGACGGACGCACTCGGGCGGGAGGGCGCCGGTATGAGTCGCGGCCAATGCTTCGAGACGCTGCCGTTCTTCCGGGTCTTCTAACGAAACTTTGCCATTTTCGGCGTGAATCGACGCCACGTGTTTGATGAGCTGAGCCCGTTTATGAAGCAATTCGACCAGCTGGCGATCGGTTTGCTGAAGTTGTTTTTGCAAGTCGGCCGCCGAGCCGGCGCGCTTGGAAGTTTTCTTTCGCTGGGCCATAGACGCACTCAACTGTCAAAATGGCGCCGTCCGCAGGAAAACCCAGCGAACGGCCAAGGGCACATGAAGCACTAAATTCCGTAATACCTTACTCAGAAACAGTTTACGAAAACAAAAATCTAGTAATTGTGATTTGGCACCCCCTTTGCTAAGGGATACTTTCGCATAACTTTGGCGGATTTCAACCCGCCGGAAATAGATTCCACACCAATTTCTCGTTTTCGTTTTGCGAATAATTCGTCACACTGGCGAATCGCGTACGTGAGATACTGCTCAGACAACATGTGGGCAGGGGCAATTTCGACTCCTTCGATTGGAAAGTAACGAAACTATGGCACAGGGTGAAAAAATCATCGGCATCGACTTAGGGACAACCAATTCCGTCGTCTCTGTGATGGAAGGGGGCGAAGCCAAAGTCATTCCCAATCAAGAAGGGAATCGACTTACCCCCAGCGTTGTCGCATTTACTGACAAGGGCGAAGTCCTTGTGGGGGAACCCGCCAAGCGGCAAGCCGTAACCAACCCGAAACGCACGGTCTATTCGATCAAGCGCTTCATGGGCCGCCGGCACGGCGAAGTGCAGAATGAGGAAAAGATGGTCCCTTACCAGGTGGTCGGGGGCTCAAGCGAGTACGTGAAGGTTCGCATTGATGACAAGGAATACACGCCGCAAGAGGTCTCCGCCAAGACACTTCGGAAATTGAAGGAAGCAGCGGAGGCCTATCTCGGTCACAAAGTGAATAAGGCGGTCATTACGGTTCCGGCCTACTTCAACGACGCGCAGCGACAAGCCACCAAGGACGCCGGCCAGATTGCCGGGCTTGAAGTCGCCCGGATCATCAACGAGCCGACGGCAGCTGCAATGGCCTATGGTTTGGACAAAAAGAAAGACGAGAAAATCGTCGTGTTCGACTTAGGCGGCGGTACGTTCGATGTCTCGGTGCTGGAAGTCTCGGGTACCGAAGCCGACGGCAGTGGCGCCACGGTGTTTCAAGTCATCTCGACCAACGGCGATACGCATCTCGGCGGCGATGACTTTGATGAAGAGTTAATCCACTACGTGGCGGCGCAGTTCAAGAGCGAACAAGGAATTGACCTTCGCAAAGAACCGATGGCGCTTCAGCGTCTCCAGGAAGCGTGTGAAAAAGCCAAGAAGGAATTGTCGAGCCGTCCCGAAACCGACATTAACTTACCGTTCATCGCCGTAGGGCCCGACAATAGCCCGAAGCACCTCCAAATGACGATCACGCGATCAAAGTTTGAGGAGCTAATCGACCCTCTCATCGAGCGTTGTCGTCGTCCCGTGCTGCAAGCGATGGAAGACGCCAAACTCAAACCGAGCCAGATTGACGAGGTGGTGCTTGTCGGCGGTTCGACGCGCGTCCCCAAGGTGCAAAAGCTGGTCAAAGAGATCTTTGGTAAGGAACCGCACAAGGGCGTAAATCCCGATGAAGTCGTAGCGGTCGGCGCAGCAATTCAAGGAAGCGTACTCGCGGGCGATCGGCGCGATGTGCTGTTGCTCGACGTGACGCCGCTATCGCTCGGCATCGAAACGCTGGGGGGCGTGTTCACCAAACTGGTCGAACGCAACACGACCATTCCTACGGAAAAGAAGGAGACCTTTAGCACTGCGGATGACAATCAATCGGCGGTGACCGTGAAGGTTTTCCAAGGCGAACGCCCCATGGCTGCGGACAACCGCCTCTTGGGTGAGTTCAATCTCGAAGGCATTCCGCCGCAACCACGCGGCATGCCGAAGATCGAGGTCAAGTTCGACATCGACCAGAACGGTATTTTGAGCGTTTCGGCCAAAGATTTAACGAGTGGTAAAGAGGCGTCGATCCAGGTGAAGCAGTCGGCGGGATTGTCCGACACCGAAATCGACCGGATGCGCAAAGACGCCGAGTCGCACGCTTCAGAAGATAAGAAGCGACTGGAGCTGGCCACGGCCCGTAACGAGGCGGAGCACCTGTGCTTCCAGCTTGAAAAACTAATGAAGGATCATTCCGAAAAACTGACCGACGCCGACAAAGAACCGCTCACGCGATCAATTGCCAAAGTACGAGAATCCGCAAAAGGCGACGATGTGCAGGCTATCAAGTCGGCGGTAAATGATCTGGAGCAGGCGCAACAAGCCTTTAGCAAGGTCTTGTACGAACGCAGTCAGAGCGCTCCGGCTGAACATGCCAGCGCTGGCGGCGCAACAAGCGGCGGAGACGACGACGCAATTGACGCCGAGTTCGAGGTGAAGAAAGACTAGCCTTTGGGCGGTCGTTGGGAGCCTCGGCGGCCGCCGGACAACGAGACGTTTCCGGCGGCTGCTTAGGCCGTTTTGTTCGATTCGACGCGCATCCGACGCCGTTCCTTGGCGGTCGTTTGCGCGTCGTGTCATGTACCGACTCATTCAGCTTGAACCCCCCTATTCACAAAGAAGCGCGCGAGCCAAACGTCCTGCGGCGTCCGTCGCGGGAAAAGCGATTTACTCTCAACCACGACAATTAACCCCTCACAACGATCATGGCTTTTCGTTTCGACAAATTGACGGTCAAGGCGCAAGAAGCCGTTCAGCGCGCGCAAGAGCTTGCCGCCGACCGAGGAAATCCTGAAATCTCGCCGTTGCATTTGCTTTCGTCGCTGCTGAACGAGTCGGAAGGCGTCGTGCGGCCGCTCCTGGAGAAAATTGGCGTCCAACGATCGCAATTAACCGGAATGGTCGAGTCAGAAATCAAGCGGCTTCCGCAGGTCTCGGGCGGCTCGCAACCAGGCATCACAGCGCTTCTGAAAAAAGTGTTGGATGCTTCGGCCGATCAAGCCGCGCAAATGAAGGATGAGTTCGTCTCGACCGAGCATCTGCTCCTTGCCTTGGCCAAGGTCGACTCGCCCGCCAAAAACTTGCTTCAGATTAACGGTCTGCGCGAAAACGACATCCTGCAAGGTCTCACGGCTTTGCGTGGCAGCGCACGGGTGACCGATCAGAACCCTGAGGAAAAATATCAGGCATTGCAAAAGTATGGCATTGATCTGGTCGAACGGGCCAGCCAAGGCAAGCTTGATCCGGTGATCGGCCGCGATCAGGAAATTCGTCGCGTCATTCAGGTTCTATCGCGCCGCACGAAGAACAATCCGGTGCTGATTGGCGAGCCCGGTGTGGGAAAAACCGCCATCGCCGAAGGGTTGGCCCTGCGCATTTGGCAAGGCGACGTGCCGCAAAGTTTGAAAAATCGCCGCGTTATCGCCCTGGACATGGGCGCGCTCGTGGCGGGCACCAAATTCCGCGGCGAGTTCGAAGAACGCCTGAAGGCGGTGCTGCGCGAAGTGCAAAGCGCGGGCAACATCGTCTTGTTCATCGACGAACTTCATACCGTCGTGGGAGCCGGCCGCGCCGAAGGAAGCGCCGATGCGGCGAACCTCCTTAAGCCCGCATTGGCGCGAGGAGAACTGCGTTGCATCGGCGCCACGACTCTGGACGAGTACCGCGAACATATTGAGAAAGACGCCGCGCTGGAACGCCGTTTTCAGCCGGTGTTTGTAGGAGAGCCGTCGATTGAGGATACCGTGGCGATCTTGCGCGGTTTGAAACCTCGTTACGAAGCGCATCACGGCGTCAAAATCAAAGACTCAGCGCTTGTCGCGGCGGCGGAGCTTTCGGAACGGTACATCACCGACCGATTTTTGCCCGACAAGGCCATCGACCTCGTCGATGAAGCGGCAAGCCGCCTAGCTATGGAACTGGAAAGCGTTCCTACAGAAATTGACCAGGTACAGCGACGGCTGCGGCAACTCGAGTTGGCCGCGCGGCAACTTACCGAAGAAACCGAGGAAAGCGCTCGGGAGCGACTTGCAGAAATCGAAGAAGAAATCGCCCAGCTCAAGCACAAGGAAGCAAGTTTGCGGGAGCAATGGGAGGCCGAGAAACTCGGCATCGGCGGAGTGCAACAACTTCGCCAAGAGTTAGCGCAAGCACAACTTGAGTATGAACAACTCGAAAAAACCGTCAAGGAGAAACAGTCGCGAGGGGAACTCGTCAGCGAAGACGACTACCAAAAGATGTACCAGCTACATACCCGGCGCCGGCAACTGGAACAACGGCTCGAAGCCGAAGACCAGGCGGCTAAGGATCAAGATGAAAAGAAAACCCAACGCCGCCTCCTGCGGCAGCAGGTCACCGAGGAGGAAATCGCCGAAGTGGTGAGTTCGTGGACCGGTGTGCCGGTGTCGCGCATGATGGAGACCGAACGCGCCAAGCTCCTGGTTCTGGAGGAACGGATCCATCAGCGTATGGTCAACCAGGAAGAGGCGGTCGAAGCCGTCGCGAACGCCGTTCGCCGCAGCCGGAGCGGTTTGCAAGATCCGAATCGTCCTATCGGCTCGTTCCTATTTTTAGGACCGACCGGCGTGGGTAAGACCGAACTTTGCAAAGCCTTGGCCGAGGTCTTGTTCGACGATGAACACGCCATGGTGCGGCTCGACATGAGCGAGTACATGGAGCGGCATACCGTGAGCCGGTTGATTGGCGCCCCGCCGGGCTATGTGGGGTACGAGGAAGGCGGCAAGCTCACGGAAGCAGTTCGCCGTCGGCCGTACTGCGTCATCTTGCTCGACGAAATTGAGAAAGCACATCGCGACGTGTTCAACGTGCTGTTGCAACTGCTCGACGACGGCCGCTTAACCGACAGTCACGGCAAGACGGTGGATTTCACCAACACGATTGTGGTGATGACGAGCAACATCGGCGGCCAATACATCCAAAAAATTGCCGAGGAAGGCGGCGACGAAGAGGAAATTCGCCAAGGTGTGCTGGACGCCTTACGAGCCCAGTTTCTGCCCGAGTTTCTGAACCGCATCGATGAGACGATCATTTTCCGTCCGCTCACGCGGGATGACATACGACGTATTGTCGACTTGCAGCTTCGCAAACTGCATCAACAAATGGAGAAGCAGAATCTCCACTTGGAGGTGAGCGATGCGGCGCGCAAGGCCCTGGCCGCCGAAGGCTACGATCCAACCTATGGCGCCCGACCATTGAAGCGAGTGATCCTGCGCCGCCTGCAAAACCCCCTGGCGTCGGAACTGCTCAAAGGCGCTTTGCCCGAGGGAAGCGGCGTGCGAATCGATTATGACGGAGTCGAATTCACGTTTAACCGCCTCGCCCCTGGCGAAGTAGGCCGAACGGTGGTTCAAACGGAATCGGTTCGTTAACCGACAATGATCTTAAGCAACATGGACGTAAGCGAAACAGACGACGCTGACCGGCGCTTCTACCGGTCAGCATGTCGCTCGCAACGCCTCTACGGTTTACGATCGTCCGGCGCGTCAGACGAACCTTTGGGCTGCGTCTTACGAATGAAGTTCTCCAGAATGGCGCGGTAACCGTCGAGAGCCTGGCCCGAGGGACCGAGATCGTCCTGAAGTTCTTTGAGTTGATCGCGTGCGTTGATGGCGTCTTTCCGAAGATCGTCTAACGTGAGGGATCCCGTCGATAAGCCGTCCACCGTCTGATTGAAGTAGTCTTGCACATCCGGCGTGGCGAATCCGGGAAGCAACAGTTGCAACTGATCCGTCAAACCGGGCGGCGTTCCTTCGCGACGCAACTGCTCGACGGCTTCCTCCGGCGTGCCATAATGCGGGGCGTCTCGCTCTAGTTCCTCCACCCGCTGCGGAGTGACGTCCTTTGGCGCGAGGTTTTTGACAATTTCCTCGGGAGTTTCACCGTATTTTCGCCACCAGTCCTTCGGCCGGTTATCAGGTTCGCCTTCGACGCGCGGTGATGCGGCCGGGATTGACTTGCGCCGATCTCCCAAATGAAGTGCCGCAACCTTATCGCGCGGAAGCGAGACCTCGCCCAAGATGTCGTTTTGAATCTTGATGGTTTTCTCGTCAAGCGAAACGACTTTGCCTGAAATGGTGTCTCCGTTGGCAAGTTCAACTACGTCCGCTCGTAGTTGAAGTGGAACCAGGACGCCAACCACCATCAGGACGACAAGTACTACGTAGCGCGTAGCCATAACTGTTTTCCTTGGCAACGTGTCGAACATGAACCTCCCTTCTCTATAGCGGATGCGCCATGCACGGTCGAGCATTTTTCCGGTCAGCCAACGATACCGTGTGCAGCGGACCTCGTTAAAATACTTGGCCCCGCGGCAATTTCATGCGGGCGTCAACCTGAGCTCGGCGCCTGCGCAACCTTGATGGGTTGACTGAGTTCGCGGAACCACTGTTGCAGTTCCGTGAGGAGGTCTTCATGCTCGGGAAATTGTCTCAGCACCACGGGAGCATGCTCGAGCGACTGAAGCAGGCGATTCAGCCGAACATGGACGTCCGCCAGATAGGTCGCGGTCTCTGCTTCGCTGAGATCGTGACGCACCAACTGCGTTTGGCTTTCCGTGCGCGCTCGCGTGAGCGCGGCAAGGCGTCCCTTTTCGGCTTTGATCAGCTTTCCCGCCGTGTAGCCACGGCGAAGTTCATGCCGAGAATTGAAATGGAGGGCGGGGTCGTCGCCAAAGAAAAAACTCGCGGAACCGTCACGCCGGAACCCTACAACAACCGGGTCGCTTTCGCCAGAGATTTCAAGTTCCATTCGCCGTACCAGCGCTACGGCTTCGCGCATCAAGTCTTCACGGGGAAGTTCATCGCGCGCCATGGTCGTTTCAGCAGGAGTTTGTGCGACGGTCAACTACGTTGTTGAAGGCGCCACGGACATGGTTTTTCACGAGGCGAAAGGTTGTTCTTCCATCTTGCCAATGGAACGTCGTATGTCATGACGCAGCTCGCCTCATGGCGCCATGGCGACTTCCGGCGAAGGCAAGGTTCGCCAGGAGTGATGGGACGGTGGTTGCTGAAGTTTTTGTCGCATGGCTTCACAATGCCGACACCGCCGCAAATGTGCGCCGATGCGTTCTTCCAACTTCGCCGCGAGAACGCCATGACCATACTGTTTCAGAACGTTTTGCACTTCGGCGCATGTCAAATCCGCATAGGTGTCTTGGCTCCTGTGCGACGAATACGCAGCGACTTGCACACCGAACCAAACCGTGGCCGCCGCGAGCAACACACCCGCGAAGACGCTCGTCACGCGATGAATATTCCTTCGGCGGTGCGTCTCTTCCACCGCTTGAAGCATGCGCGGAAGGGTTCCTTGCGGACAGGCGTCCCATTGTTCGTCTTTGGCGTTCATCTTCGTACCGTGTGCGTTTCTGACCGAATCGACTAATGCTTCCTACGATCATCGACAAAACGGCCCGGCGGCTCTGTGAGGCGAATTACATTCGCACGAACGCCGAACCTTGCGTGCGCCGAAACCTTGTTCAGGGCCGGAGCTTAACTCCCACTGGAGGCGGCCGCGGGGCGCGTCGTCGGCCGCATCGGAGGAGTGTAAACTCGCTCCACCGACTGCGCTAACCGTTCGGGCTGCCGAATTAGAATCGAGCGGCGTCCGACCGAGATCAATCCGTCGGCGGCCATGTCGCCCAGGGTCATGGTGACGGTTTCACGCGTGCTGCCGATCACATTGGCCAAGTCTTGATGCGACAAGCGAATTCGAAGGCGGAGCCCCTCGTGAGACCGTTCGCCATATTGCTCCGCCAATTCCAGCAGTAAATGGGTGAGGCGATCTCGGTTGGAAAGAAAAAGCAGGTTCTTCAACCGACGTTCAACCCGCTTTCGGCGTAAACCCATCATTCGTGTCAAGTTGAGCGACACGACCGGATGTTCGCTCAATAGCCGCTGCATTTCGTCGCCGGGGATCATAACGACCGTGGAAGGGTCGGTTGTCTCGGCGTATTCCTCCCGTGCGCCGGATTCGAACACCGCCAGCTCGCCGAATAATTCTCCGGGCTCGATGAACGCCAAAATGGACTGTTTACCGTCAGGCGTCAGGTGGCAAATTTTGACGCGTCCTGAGGCAAGCAGAAACACCGAGTCCGCCGCATCAAGGGGCAAATACACCGGGGTATTGCGAGGAAACGACCGCGCCCGACTTCGCGACTCGACTCGCTCCAACTCCTTGGGCGAAAGTCGCTCGAACAGGTCGCAACGCTTGAGGTACCAGAGCTTTTCGGACATTCACCACACGCTCTGCAAGGAACGACATCTGCCCCATCCTATGGCGGCAACGCTGCATTATAAGGAAGGCGCGCCATAGAACATAGGCGTTTCTGGGGCGAGAAAACCAAGCCATTCGGGGAGGGTCGAAAACCGGCAAAAGCAACTACGCTTCGTCGGCGAGTTGGACTCATCGCGTTGACGCGCTGCGGGTACGGTGAAACCGGTCGTAGTACAGCAAGCCTACCAGGGTCTTCGCGTCGTGAATTCGGCCGTCGAACGCCATTTGCATGGCGTCATCCCACGCAACCCAAAGTGGCTGAATTTGTTCATCCGGCTGAAGTTCGGTCGGGCCCGCGGTCAAATCCTCAGCAAGAAACAAGTGCATGCGCTCGTCCAGGATTCCCGGCGAAAGCAAAAACTCATGGATTTTCGTGAACCGGGCAGCGCGAAATCCCGTTTCCTCGCCAAGTTCGCGCTCAGCCGTCACGCGGGGATCTTCGTTCGGCTCTAAGGTCCCGGCCGGTATTTCGATCAACTCTTCGTCGCAAGAGAGCCGGCGATTGCGAATCAGACAAACGCGACCGTCGTTTAAGATAGGCAAAATAGCAACGGCTCCGGGATGCCGAATCACCTCGCGTGCCGGAATTTTGCCGTCGGAATCATCGGCTTGCGTACGGACGACCCGAAAGCGGCGCGTCTCCAACAAAGTGGCCAAGTCATGCGTCGGCATGGATTTTGCGTCCCGGAAGATTCGTTAATCTCGGAAAGATTGAACCAATTACGATCGAGTGATAAGATAACTTTTGCCGCAGGTGCGGCAACTCCTCTTTGTGTCGATCAGACGAGCCATGCGAGACCAAGGCAGTTGGAGCATTAGCCTGGGCCGTTGGGGCGGCGTGCAGGTACGACTACATATGGTCTTCCTGGTGTTCGCTGCTCTCACTGTCTATTTAAGTTGGCGCGAAGCGTACGATTCCGCCGTCGGTGGAGAAGCGCGGGAGGAATCGACACTCGTTTGGTTGGCGGCCATTAGCCTGCTTCTTCTCGCTGCGAGCGTCTTGCTTCATGAGCTTGGGCATCTTTACGCAACCATGCGCACCGGCGGCTCGATGCCGGAAATCGTACTTGGCCCATTCGGCGGATTGAATTCGACGCAACCGACCTATGATCCCCAGGCGGAAATCGCGGTTTGGCTGGCAGGACCTATGGTAAATCTGGGACTGTGCGTCGCCGCGGCGCCACTTCTGTTTTTGCAACCAGAAACGGATGTCGTCGGACTTTTGCATGTCTTGCAGCCGCGCGGCCTGGGAAGCGGCGCTTGGCCGTCGGATGTGGTCAAACTCGTCTTTTGGATCAACTGGGTCCTTTTCTGCGTTAATTTGATTCCTGCCTTTCCGTTTGATGGTGGACGCGTTTTGCGGGCGGCAATTGTCGCGTTGCGCCCCGCTATTGGGCGTCAATTCGCCAGCCACGTCGTGGCGAGGTTTGGAAAGTTCGCCGCGTTAGGGCTTGTCGTCATCGCATGGCTGGTACGAGACGCCGCTCCCCAGGGAGTCGCGCCGGGGTGGTTCGCCCTGATCTTATTGGCCATCGTGTTATTCTTCAGCGCCAAGCAGGAAGAGCAAAAAGGCGACGAATGGGACGATACCGAATCGACGGGTTATGACTTTTCTCCCAGCTATTCGAGTCTTGAGCACCCGCACGACATCAGCGACACCCATGCCGGCTTTTTCGCACGATGGCTAGAGCGACGCAGGGAGGTGAAAGTACGGCAGCAGCGCGAAGCGGAGGCGCGCGACGACGCACTGATGGATGAAGTGCTTGATCGTGTCCACAAATATGGGTTGGACAGCCTTTCGGAAGATGAACGTGCGTTGCTTCATCGCGTAAGTCAACGATACCGTGGCCGTTTGGGTAACGGCGCGTAATCCTCGCAAACGGATTAAGGCGTCGCCGAGCGCGAGTCACTTAGCCGTTGAGGCGATGCCCTACGTTATCTTCTTGCCCTACTCTGGGCAAATAATTTCATCTTGTTGCTTTCTTGCATCACGCCCTGCTGCGACCTAAGTTTCCCTAAATAGCCGTAGTCGACAGCCATCTGAGGGGGGCATGCAACAGCTTAGCGCACCAGTATTGTCGCACGAAGCACGAACACCGTCGGGGAAGCCCCATGCGGAGATCGCGGGACTAAAAACCGAGTTAAGTACTTGGTTCGGCGCCGAGTTCGCCATTTGGAAGCGTGACCGATGGGAGCCGCTGCCGTTCGACGATCGTCCGGCATGGGCGAATAGTCTTTTGGGGCAGTTGATTCCACGGCGAGCCCTGGATACCGTGGTACCTCAAATTCTGACGGAACACGACTTTTTCTCGTTGCTTACGGTTCCGTATACCGACAGCGAGCGGCAACAATACGTTGCCGCGGCGCCGGTCGTGACTCGTCATCCCAGCTATGCTGATGATGTCAGCGAAGATGCGGCGTGGCTTGGTTGGGATGAATCGATCACGCGGCATTGGCTGTTGGGTCACGCGGTCATCCCCCGGGATGTGTTGCCACGTCTCACGGCGGCAGTGTGGGGACGAATGAGCGCTGAGCGCCAAACGCAACGATTGGAGCGCGAAGTCGTCACGCTTTCGCATAATCTGTCTTCGACCTATGAGGAGATCAGCCTTCTCTATGGCCTGACACACAACCTGCGTATTTCAAACTCCGACGAAGAATTCGCGGAAACGGCGCTGTCATGGCTGACCGAATGCGTCTCGGCAGAGAGTTTATCGCTCTACTTGGCGCCTGTAGCCAAGGCCGAAGAAGTTACGTATCGCGCTCGGACCGAGTCGGTCGTGATGTCGCGCGGCCGGCAAGTGCTCGACGCAGCCCAAATGCACAAACTGACGGATACCCTAGAATTGGGCCCTACCTCCAAGCCGTTGGTCGCAAACCGGAACGTAACCTCGTCGCGCGATTGGCCATTTCCAGCGATTCGCGAATTGATTGTGACGCCATTAGCTGAAGGCGATCATCTCTTCGGTTGGTTGGCCGCATTTAACCATCGCGAAGGTAAAGAGTTCGGCACCATCGAGGCCAGTCTGCTCAGTTCGGTTAGCGCCATTTTGGGGATTCACGGAGGAAACCGAGAGCTCTATCGGCAACAAAACGAGTTATTGGCAAGCGTCGTTCGCGCGCTTACCTCGGCGATCGATGCGAAAGACCCCTATACTTGCGGACATAGTGACCGTGTAGCCCGAGTCGCCGTACGAATCGCCCAAGAACTTGGCTGCTGTACGAAAACCGTCCAAACCATCTACATGGCCGGTTTGGTCCATGATATTGGCAAGATTGGAATTTCCGATGCCGTGCTTCGTAAGCCTGGCAGCCTTACTCCGGAGGAATTTGAACACATCAAACTCCATCCCGAGTTAGGTTACAAAATCCTATGCGATATCAAGCAGTTGTCCGATGTTCTGCCCGTCGTGCTGCATCACCACGAACAATGGAATGGGCGGGGATATCCGCATGGCCTAGCGGGTGAAGCAATACCTTACTTAGCACGAATTTGCGCCGTCGCGGACGCGTACGACGCGATGTCAAGCGACCGGCCCTACCGCAAAGGAATGCCGGAAGCCAGGGTGGTGCAAATCTTCCAAGAAGGCGCCGGCGTTCAATGGGACCGCAACGTCGTTGCGGCGTTTATCGCCGCAATCGAGGATATTCGCCGGATTGGTCAACATGAACGCGCAGGTCTTTCCTTAGACGTGCAGCGGTGGGCCGAAGCTCAAGCATCGCAGTCGTGAACTCCGACAACGCCAACGAAGATTGCCGTTCCGCCAGCGAAGAACGAGCGCGAAATCTGTAGACATGAGTTGATGTCGACGAGAAAATCGCAAGTCGGGCTATCGTCGTCCGAAAATTCCCGTGCCGTACCAAATACCATTGCGTCCGCGCTTCATGTCGTAACCAAATACGTTGTGACGACTCCGTACGGCGCTCCAATGTCCGGACGATTGGCGCCAGCTATCGACGCATTCAAATGCTGCGTCAATCAGATCTTGGCCAGGCCAACTTTCTGCGCACACTTCTTGAGCGGTCATTCCGCCCGCTAACTTGGCGTTAATCCGTTGGAAGCGGTAGTCCCAATTGTGGTGGCCCTGGACGCCAATCTGCGCTTGATGTCGAGCGTGACTTTCACTTTCCAAGGCGAGAACGCTGCTTAGCCGGCCATCAGCGCTGCTGGGTCCCTCGGGATGGACCCGGACGGCAAAAATCAAGGTGCGTTGCGTTAACGTACCCGCCGGTAGATTGAGCATTTCTAAAAAATGCACACGACTGAGCGTCCGCCCCCCCTTAAATGGGTAAACGCTTACGACATGCCCGTAATGCCGTGTATCGCGATGCGCAAGGTCGATTATCGCTACGCCGGGCTGCCCGTGCATTTCAGCGAAACCCGGTTGATGCAGCAAGCGGACCGGCTTTCCTGCAATGACCCCAGTCGCGGACACGGGCAGTTGAATGAAAGTCTGCTCCGCCAACTTGGACGTAACATCTTTAAAATTAAGAACTTGCGTCTCAAAGGCGCGGCTGGCTCGCGTTGGTGCTTCGGGCCGAAAGTAGATTACCAACATGCGCCGCTCAGTTTGGGCCACGCGATAGGCATCGCCATAGGATGCTAGTTGGGGGGTGTTCGGTTCATCCGCACGATTGTTGGCAGCTAATACGATGGACGATTGAATCAAACCGAATAAAACCGCGAGCCAGGCTTGGTTAGGCATTATCCTCTCCGGTACTAAAGGCAAGAAGTCTGACAGCAAGTTAAGGTGGGGCGATTTGCGAATAGGAGGAAAATAACGAAAATACACCGCCTTTATCAATGGGCCGAATAAATCGCGTTGCAAAAAGTACACAATCTGCATCGCCTAGCGAATTCATGAGCTACGTTTTCGTTGATATTTGGAAACGTCCATTTGTCGGCGTAACGTCTGCCTCCCGAGGAGTCGCGCGATGCGATACACGTGGCTTGCCCCATTCGCGGCTTGGATCATGCTTGTTTCGCTGTTGGCGTCGATGGCGCGCGCTGAACGAACCGCCAGCTCGCCTGCCGAAGCAGCCTTGGTTGAACTTGAGATGTGGTTAGACTCGTCGCCGCACGGCGCCAAATGGCGAGAGTACCTTCGACTTGACCAAACTCGCCAAGAACTCGCTCGGGGCGATTCCGCGAACTTGGCGACCGTGGTGGAAAGTCTCGAAGCGTTCTCCACCGACGCGCCGGGATTGAATCATGAGTCGTTCGTAAAAGCACGCACAGCTTTATCCAATTGGTACGCGACGGAAACCCAACGACCTCTTGCCGACTTGCCGCAACTCATTGACCAGGCGAAAGGTCAATTCACACCACTGACGGCGGCCGCGGTAGAACAGCGGCGCCGGCGGCTGGTTGCCGCGATCGGCCGGCTCGAAACATTTCTCGCACAGGCCAATGAGTCGACCCAATCCGGATGGAAGACATTCCTTCGTTGGGATGATCTGCAACGCGAAGCCGCCAAGACAACCGAACCGGACTTGACGGTCTTAGGCGCGGTGCGAGATCAATTGGCCAGTGGTGAAGTGGGGCTTGAGTTGAAACCCTTTGCCGATGTGCGACTTGTGCTACGTAACTACATCAATGGCGTCCTCGTGCTGTCAAATCCGAACATGGAGGAAACGTACCGACAGGCGATGGACTTGCTGAAAGAACGCGTGCAAGGCTACCTCGACCAACCCTCGACGGATGCGGCCTCGCAGATCGCCGAGGTGCTAGCGTTTCTTCACGATATTGAACAAGCGCCCCAGGTGGCGGCGGCGATACACCGTCACTTTAACGAGCCGAATCTTCAAATCACCGTTTCACGCGAACTTATGGCCGCGGCCGTAGATCGCGATGTAGACGAGCCTGCCGAAGTCAACGAGGTAATCCTTGGCACGGCGATTCGTGGCGCCGGTCGAACCCGGGGCCGCCTCACGCTTTCGCTTGCTCCCAGCGACGACCGCGCCACCTTGTTGATGAATCTTGATGCCCAGGCTGATACGCATAACATTGGCGTAAACGGGCCCGTGACGATCTATAGCACCGGATCCACCGAAGTCCATGCCGTGCACGAGGTGTTTCTCACGGAACTCGGTCTTGTGGCCGGACACGTCGCGGCGCAGGCCTGTGCGCGATCGAATATTTACTGCATCGCGGCGAAACTTCGTATTATCGAACACATTGCGTGGCGCAAAGCGCGTGAAAGCCAACCTCAGGCCGAGGCCATCGCTTCCGGCCGAGCGGCTAGGCGGGCTGAGCAACAGTTTTCCGATCAGATTACCGAACAGCTCAAGGAGCCGAACGAACAGTTCCAAGAACGGTTTCGCGCGCCGTTGCTCCGCAACGACGCTATGCCCGAATTGATGCGGTTTAGCACCACGCTACAAGAGCTTCTCGTTTTGGCGCGCCATGCGACCGAGCGACAACTAGCATCCCCGTCGTCGCTTCCGGCTGCCGTCGGAGGCGACTTGTCACTACGAATTCACGAGTCGGCCGTAGGGAACTTTTCCGAGTCCGCCTTTGCGGGAAAGACCTTCACCGCCGATGACATCCAAGAAGTAACAGACCAACTGCCGGGTGGGTTCGCCGATGAATCCGAGGAGGCTGCGGAAGATCGCGAGTGGTCCATTACTTTTCGTAGCCGTCACCCTTTGTCGGCCCAGTTCCGCGACGGACAAACCACCAACGTCATCCACTTCACCAGCTTTATGAGTGACGGCGAAGTGTATGATTTCCCCATCGATATCGCCGCCAGTTACCGTATTGAAGACTCGGCGACCGGTCCGAAACTGGTGCGTCAGGGGCGCGTGCAAATCACCTGGCCGGGTCCGCGCCGCCCGCGGTTCGGGCAACGCGCCGTACTGGAATCGAAGTTCCGCCTCCGTTTCGAGCGGCTATTTCGTGACGAGTTGTTCGTGCGAGATATTGCGCCGCCGAACGCGCCGGAAGGCTTCGGCGTGCTCCGAGATTTTGTAATTCGCGCCGAAGACGGCTGGATGACCGTTGGACTGCGCAGGATCAAGCCGAACTAGCCAGACCCGCGCACACGCTCTACAATCGTGTTCCAACACTCGCGAGCTTAAGGAGCCAAGGGTTATGGAACGCTGGGTGGAAATTTCTTTCGATTGTTTGCCATTGAGGAGCGTCGGCCGACTGGACGCGCCGGTCGACGCCTCGCCCAAGCTTCAGGAACTCTACCGGCGTGTAAAAGAGAGCCTGGAAAAACACGGCGCATTCAACACGTTCTACTTGTACAACGCTCGCTGCGTGTACCATTTGGCCAACTCTCCTGACTTTGGAATGATTGAGTTTGCGTTTGACGGAGTGGCCATCACCGATGAAACGGATCAGAAAACGAAACACTGCGACTTACGTGTTGAACTGCTCCGCGAAACATGCCCTTGGTTGACCCAGCCGATTGTCACTTGGTTTGCCGATACCGTACAGCATTCGGTCGCCGCCGAGTTTGACCTTTACATTGCCGCGGGCGATCTCAGCCAAACTAAGCAACGGATGGAACGGATCCAAGCGAAAATTGACGAGCAAGGCGGTTATCTGGGAATGTACCTGTAAACGCGGAAACGCACCGTCGCGGGGTAGCGCGTTATAGCGGGCGCAGGTTCAGGTCGGTCGGCGGTCCGAGCATCAAAGGTTGATTACGAGGTTGGATCGGCAGAGCCTTCGATCCAGCCTCCGCCCAGAACGCGGTCACCGTCGTAACATACAACCGCCTGTCCCGGAGCCACGCCAAGGCGAGGTTCGTCAAACACCACTCGCAGCCGTCCCTCCGGCAATACCTTAACGGTAGCGGGTTGCGCCGTGCTGTTATAGCGAATTTGCGCAGCACAGCGAAACGGTGCGGCCGACGGTTCGATCAACCAATTTGCGTTACTTGCGGTTAATTCCTTCCGCGCCAATGCGGCTTTCGGCCCGATGACAACGCGCTTTGTTTTTGCATCAATCTTGACGACGAAAAACGGCTCACCCATCGCCACCCCCAGTCCTTGGCGCTGGCCAATGGTGAACCGTTCAATTCCCGGATGATCGCCAACAACGCGCCCATCGACCGTGACGATTTCTCCCGACGTATCCTGCGCCGGACGTCGTGCACGGACAAATTCATCATGCTTGCCCGAGGTAACAAAGCAGATTTCTTGACTGTCTTTTTTCTCGGCGACACGTAACCCCAGTTCCGCCGCTCGTCGGCGAATCTCCGACTTATGAAATCCGCCCACCGGCAACAACATGCGAGCAAGGTGCTGCCTTTCGATTCCAAAAAGCACGTAGGACTGATCTTTGCCGGCATCGACGCCACGTAACAGCGCTGGGGTCCGAGAAGAAGGGGCATCCGGGTCGGACGCAATTTGTGCGTAGTGTCCGGTGGCGACGAACTCAGCCCCCACGCTGTCAGCATAGTCGAATAACTTGCCGAACTTGATCCAATTGTTGCACATCACACAGGGATTTGGCGTACGCCCCGCGGTATATTCCTTGACGAAGTAGTCAATGATCTGGCCAAATTCCTGCTGCAAGTTGAGCGCATAAAACGGAATGTCCAGCCGATCCGCCACGCGTCGCGCGTCCAAAGCGTCACTGGCGCTGCAACAGCCTTGTTTGTGATCAAGACGTTGCCCAACAACGGGCAAGGACACCCCTCCGTTAGTGGATCCCTCGATGGCGCAGACCGCGGGCGACTCTTCACCATGCCGCATAAACACGCCCACCACATCGTGTCCTTCGGCTAGAAGGAGACTTGCAGCGACGCTGCTATCAACGCCGCCCGACATGGCTAAAACAACACGCGCCATTGCATACAGAGGTAGGTGGAAACATCAAAAAGCCCTCATCGCAGTCTATCCCTGCTCACTCCAAGGGACAAGGCAACGCGGAGCGCGGTTCGACGATCGACGTTTGCCATTACCGGTTGCCCTCAAATTCGCGATCGTCAGGCCTCAAGGCAGAAAGAATACGGATGTGCGAGATGCGTAGTCGCGCCCGCATGACTCTCCTCCACTATTCTTCCCAGTTGTGACAGACTTCGCCTTTTCCGTTTTTTTTCGACGGGATAGAATCTTTTACACCACATGGAAGCGACGCAATCTTCCGCTACCTTGCCGGGGCGATTGTTGGACTTGCCGCGGCGATTGGAATCGCACGAAAACTTCGACCGGGTCATTGAAGCCCTTGGCGAGGGAGGCCGGGCCACACTCGACGGAGTCTGGGGAGCTTCGCGCGCTCTTCTCATTGCCGCGCTGGCGCCGCATTGCCGCGGATCACTGGTCGTGGTTTGTCCCAAAGGGGAACAACTCGACCGCTGCTGCGACGACCTGGGCCTTTTCACCACGTCCCCAGTGGAGCGATTTCCCGCTTGGGAGTCAGGCCCCAACCAGCGGATTCTCTATGACGAAATTTACGGCGATCGTTTGCGCACTTTGAAACGTTTGGCGCACGGCGACGTTCCTGAAATACTTGTTACATCGATCCAGAGCCTCCTGCAGCCAACTTCGACCCGTGAAGGAGTCGTCGCCAGTTCGCGCCAAATCCGCGTGGGCGAACGCCTGGACGTCGAACAACTCCTGGCGTGGCTGGCGGAACGTGGCTTCCACGGCACGAGCGCCGTCGAACTTCCCGGCGAATTCTGCCGCCGCGGCGGCATCGTGGACATCTTCACGCCCGACGGTTTTGAGCCCGTTCGGATCGAATTATTTGACGATGAAATTGAGTCGATCCGTCGGTTTGACGTCGCCACGCAACGAAGTCTTGAGACGCTCACAGACGTTGAAGTCACCGTTTTATCGTCGCGTAGCGAAACTCCAGGACATTTGGCCGAATTTTTGCCGCCGGACAGCTGGGTGCTGCTCATCGAGCCTGGCGAAATAGCGCAGGAGGCGGCCCACTATTTAGAGCGAGTGGAACGTCCGGAGGATTTTCACAGCTTAGCGTCGGTTTACCAATCACTTGCGCCTTTTTCCCAAGCGACGGCGGAAGGTCTCGCGTTGGGAGAACTGGGCGTGCGTTGTTCGCTGGGAATCGAATCGGTCGAGCGGTTCAGCGGCGGCATCGAGAAAGTGCGTGGCGAGCTGGAGGGTATTGGCGCAGGTCAACAAGTTTTCATTGTTTGCCAAACCACCGCGGAAGTGGAACGACTGCGTGAACTCTTTGCCGCCAGCAGCCTGCTTCAAGACGGACGGTTGCACTTTTCTGTCGGCGCCTTGAGCGCCGGTTTTCGCTTGACGCGAGAACGTATGGTCCTTCTGAGCGGCAGCGAACTGTTTCAGCGACACGACCTGGTGCGCCGAGCCACACGCCAACGACGACTTGGCAAGGCGATCGACAGTTTCCTCGACCTGCGCGAAGGCGATCTTGTGGTGCATCTGGCCCACGGCATTGGACGCTATCGCGGCTTGAAACTGCTGGAGAAAGGGAAACAGACCGAAGAGCACCTGGAAATCGAATTTCGCGGCGGCACGAAGATCTACGTGCCGGCCACGCGCATCGAATTGGTGCAGAAATACATTGGGGCGTCGAAGTCGCGGCCTTCGCTCGCCGTAATCGGCGGCAAGGCATGGGCGCGACAAAAGAAAGTCGCCGAAGCCGCCGTGAGCGATCTTGCCTTGGACATGCTTGAGCTGCAGGCGGCTCGAGCCTCGCGTCCTGGGGTTGCGCTGGCGGCCGACACGGAGTGGCAGCGCGAGTTTGACGCATCGTTCCCCTATCAAGAAACGGAAGATCAGTTGGGCGCGATTGCGCAGATTAAGCGCGACATGCAATCACTCAAGCCCATGGACCGGTTGTTGTGCGGCGACGTGGGGTTCGGCAAGACCGAACTGGCCATGCGCGCGGCCTTTAAGGCGATTGACAACGGCTTCCAAGTCGCGGTGATGGCGCCGACCACAATCCTCGCCGAGCAACATTACCATACCTTTCGCGAGCGCATGGCCGAGTTCCCCTTTGACATTGCCAAGCTCAGCCGTTTTTGCACCACGGAGGAGATGCGCAATACGCTGGAGGGGCTGCGCGAAGGCCGGGTTGACGTGGTCGTCGGCACGCATCGCGTCGCATCGCGCGATGTCCAGTTCCACAATCTGGGGCTTATCATCATCGACGAAGAACAGCGTTTTGGCGTGGAAATCAAAGAGCGCCTGAAATCGCTGCGCACGTCCGTCGATGTGCTGACGCTTTCGGCAACGCCCATTCCACGCACGCTCCACATGTCGTTGGTTGGCGTCCGTGACATCTCGAACTTGGAGACGCCGCCAGAAGACCGGCTGGCGGTCGAAACGCGCGTCACGCGTTGGAGCGATACCGCGATTCGTAATGCGATCTTACGAGAACTGAATCGCGGCGGACAAATTTACTTTGTCCACAACCGCGTTCAAGACATCGAAAAAGTCGCGGCGAAACTGCGCGATATTGTGCCGGAGGCTTCGCTGCGCATCGGTCATGGTCAAATGAACGAGACGGAGTTGGAACGCGTCATGGTGGACTTCGTCCATGGCGAGTTCGACCTGCTCCTGGCGACAACCATTGTGGAAAGCGGCCTCGATATTCCTAACGCGAACACGATCTTCATTGACGAAGCGGAACGCTACGGACTTGCCGACCTGCACCAGCTGCGCGGACGCGTCGGACGTTACAAGCATCGCGCCTACTGCTATTTGTTGGTCGATCCACGCAAACATCTCAACCCGAATGCGGCGCGTCGACTGCGGGCCATCGAAGAGTTCAGCGACATGGGCGCCGGCTTCGCCATCGCCATGCGAGACCTCGAAATCCGCGGCGCGGGCAACCTGCTTGGCGCTCAGCAAAGCGGGCACATTGCCGCGGTGGGCTACGAGCTGTATTGCCAGCTTTTAGAAGCCGCGGTGCGAAAGTTGAAGAAGCTGCCGCCGCGACTGTCGATCGACGTGGACATCGACCTGCCCGGCGAAGCGTATCTACCGGATGAGTACGTCCCGGACCTGCGCCTGAAAATCGACTTGTATCGCCGTCTGGCGCGAGTGACCGAGGATCAGCACGTGCGTGAGTTTCGTGACGAACTCGTGGATCGGTTTGGCGCCCCACCGGAACCGGTCGAGCGTATGCTACGTTTGGCGGAACTGAAGATCGATGCGGCCGTGTGGCAGGTCGCGGGGCTGCGTCTGGAAGACCGCTATCTTGTGTTCGAATACACGGACAGGGGTCGCATTGAGCAACTGGCGCGCGAGAATCGCGCCAAGTTGCGGGTAGTGGATGAGAAGTACGCCTATTTTACCGTACCCACCGGCGTCGTGCATCCCGACCAAATTCTTACCTTAGCAAGGTCGGTGTTGCGTCCCGCGTGATGTCTCGCTAGAATCCGCGGCCTTTGTTCTTGTATTCAAACGCATCCGCTCACAACGGTGGAACGACAAAACTCCGTAGGCGAGTCGCGTTTGTCAAGCAAGGCAAACTTGGCGAAAAAAACGGCCAATCGGGGGCGAACTACATTAACTTCGACCAGAACTTGGGGCGATACTACCAAGGGAATTACTCTGTCGTCTCATCGTTCTTGTCTTGTCGTCCCAAGTCCAGTCATCCAACGAAGGGCAAGCCACGTGGCCCGACGGATTCCTTGCGCAGGTTATGTTTCGCTGTTGGCG
Organism: Planctomycetota bacterium; assembly: GCA_963204915.1. Lineage (GTDB taxonomy): Bacteria > Planctomycetota > Planctomycetia > Pirellulales > Pirellulaceae > JAHWKS01. The sequence goes on from CAUJHS010000109.1 coordinate 123,857, forward strand.
ACGCTTTTGCTCAGCGATCGCGGCGTAGCGCAAAATACGTATCCTTCCGCAATGGCGCCGTATGAATCTCAGCGCCGGCAGGAAGAGCAGTTATGGTATGGCGCGCAAGGAGCGTATGGGGCGCCTCCTCCATCGCCTGGCGCGGCTACACCATTTGCGCCTCCGCCGATTCCATCGACCGCAAGTCCTGGATACAACCCGAACGTTACGCCTTCGGGCGGGTTCTATGGTCCGGTCAATATGGCTTCTCCCCCCCCTGTGCCTGCATCGGGGGTAGGCAACTTTGGCTCGTACCCGGCGGGAACGCCATCGTACAATACCGGTTTCATGCCGCCCGTGGTTCAGCCTCAGGGCATGTTGGCGCCGCCTGCATATCAATATGGAATGCCACAAGTTGCCGCTTTGCCAAACAACGCGCCTGCGCCTGGTTGGGATGGTGCGTTTCCGAGTGCTGCGCCGGCGCCCTCGCCGGGCGGCCCGGAAGTCATCGGGATGCCTACGTTCGGCTCGCAAACGGGATTGACCGCCCCACCCGCTTGGACGCCTCCCCCGCAAGGCGCCGCAGCGCCGACGCAAGCAGAATTGTTCGAGCAAGCCAAAGTTGTCGCCGTGATTGGCGACGAGCGCATTTTGCTGGGTGACATTGTTGGCTTGGTGAATCAGTTTCTCGAAGCGAACAAGAGCAAAATACCTCCCGGCCGCGAGGACTATTATCGCGAGCGAATCACCCAACAAGTTCTGGAGAGCGAAGTACAAAGCAAACTGGTTTACTTAGACTTTCTACGCAAGATTCGTAGCAAGGGCGCGGGCGAGGACAAAATCACGGAAATCCACAACCGAGTGTATACCCAATTCGATGAAAAGCGGTTGCTCGACATGATGCAGAAAGCGAACGTTTCTTCGCCCGTGGAACTGGACGCCAAACTGCGCGAGCAAGGTTCATCGCTCATGAAACACAAGCGTCAGTTTGCGCAGAAGGTTATGAGCCAACAATGGTTGCGCGAGAATGAGCAAGTAAACTTCGATCCGATTATCACGCATGCGCAAATGCTCGATTACTACTATGCGCACGAAGAAGACTATGCAATCCAGGCCACGGCGAAGTGGGAGCATTTGATGGCTCGATTCGATAAGTTCCCTGATAAGGCCACGGCTTACGAAGCGATTCGTGCGATGGGAAATGAAGTCTATCTGGGTGGAGCTCCGCTATGGGCCGTGGCGAAACGCGCCTCCCATGGCGTGACTGCTTCGGACGGTGGACAGTACGAGTCGACCACGAAGGGCAGTCTTAGGAGTAAAGTGCTGGACCAAGCCATTTTCGAACTTCCCCTGAGGCAATTGAGCCCTATTTTGGAGGACGAAGAAGGCTTTCACATTGTTCGCGTGCTGGAGCGACAGGATGCGAGCCGCAAGTCGTTCGAGTCAACGCAGAGCGAAATCAAAGAAGCGATTCGTAAAGAAATGGTCCAAAAACAGATCGACGCCTATATGGACGAACTGAAAAAGAAGACCCCAGTGTGGACCATTTTTGACGAGAAGAACAAGCAAGCCGCCGAGGAACAAGCCCGTCGCAACTCGGAGTTCGGTCCGTAACCGCCTCCGAACCGCAGGGGTGTTCTATTTTGCCTGCTGAAAGTAATCGCGCATTTGGCGAATCCGCTCTAAGTCGATGCCTTGGGGTTGTTGCTCCAAAATCCAATTGAGGTCGGCCAAGGCGGCGTCGCGACGACCGGTTTGATGGCGGACCACGGCGCGCAACCCTCGTTCTTGAACCGAGTCGGGCCGCAACGCAACGATCGCTTCCAGGTAGCGCAACATCGCCTCGTGATCTTCCTTCTCCTGCATCACCCCGAGCAGGTTGGTCAGCATGCGAATCACGATGGCGCGTTCGTCCGCGGCGCGCAAATCGTCTTCCAACAAGGGTCGGCCCGCGTATGCGAGCACTTGAGCCTCGGCGTCCCGGCGGGTCATTGCTTTACCGCCTTCGAAGACATCGAACAACGCGGGATCGCCGCCGGCAGGCGTATGCCGCACGATAAAGTGCCCCGGCAGCCCCACGCCCTCGATGGTAAGCCCAAGGCGGCGTCCCAAGTCGATGAATAAAACGGAGAGCGTGATAGGTAAGCCTTCGCGGTCGTCAATGACCTGGTTCAAATAACTGTTCGCCTGGTGATAGTAGTTCGTGCGCCCTCCGTGAAACCCGTTTTCCTCAAACAGATACTTTCTGAGCGACTGTAACCGCGTTGGTTCATCGGCGTGTTCTGGGAGCGACTGGCGAATTTCCTCCGCCATCTGGTCAAGTCGCCGCAAGTAAGCGTCGACTTCGACCTCTTCATTGTCGAGCAACGCGATCAACAGCGCCGCCTTCGCTAGGCCTCCTTCCTCACGACCTTCCACCACATCCACCAGTCGCGCCGTGACGGATTGGGTATGTACGTCATCGGCAATGTGACGCAACTCTTTCGCTTGTCGCTCCAGTTCGTCGGCGCGCTCGCGCAGGAATTGTGCGGCGGGCGTCGCCATCGCCTTGAGCGGCGCCAAGTCTTCGGGTTCAAGCGAGGCGAACTCCGGTAGTTCATCGAGAGTCCGCCTGAGTTTATCTTTTTCCTCTGCAGGAAGCTCGAGGTCGGGGATTTCTTTTCCCAATTGAAACTGTTTAAATTCGGCGCGCGTATCACGAAACTTGCCCAATCCCACCTGACCCGACTTAAGCCGGTCGTAAGTCGATTCGATCACTTGTCGACCGTTCACGAAGCAACGAATTTTCTCGTTTTCGATACGCACTTTCAGCCGATTCCATTGTCCAGAACGGTAATGCTCCGACGGTGTTTCGGCGAGCACTTGCCATTGAAAAACGTCGGGGCCGTCGAAGCGACTGAGGCGCAGCTTTCCTGCGCTGGGATAGAACCCATAGTGAAGATCACCTCCGTTGGATTGAAACACCAAACCCGCGGCGCCAGCTTCGTCAACAAGGCGCACGGAGACGGCCAATTCGAATGGAGGCTCCGGCGGCGCTTCGCTCCACAGACACACAGCGCGTCCGCCAAAGCCTTGGCCAACGCCGGTCACATGGATACGGCCCGCCTGCTGCCGCCAATCGGCGCCAAACAGCGGGGTCCACAGTTTGGGATCAAGACGGCCGATCGTTAGCCAACGTGACATCGGCACGGGATTTGGCTTTTCCAGCAGTGTTTTCAGCGTATTGCTTTCGACAGCGAAGCCAAGATTATCGCTCACCGCCGATTTGCGAGTTACGACGCCGATTACCCCTCCCTGGCGGTTCAACACAGGCCCGCCACTGTTGCCGGGTTCTACGGGAATCGCGAGTTGAAGCATGCGTTGGTCGTCGAACTCACGCAATCCCGACATAACTCCACTTACCACGCTATGTCGCAGCCCGTGAGGATTCCCCAGAGCCACCACCGGTTCGCCTTCAGTCACTTGTTCGGAATCGGCGAGGGGAAGCGTCTTAAGGTTTTTGGCGTCTATGCGAATGACGGCCAAATCGAGATGGCGATCCCACGCATACACCTCCGTCGCTTCGAAACGGCGCTCGTCCGCCATACGGACGCTGATCGCACGACCTTCTCCGATCACGTGCGCATTCGTCGCAATTAACCCGTCGGGCGAAATGACGAAACCGGCTCCCAATTGAGTCTGCTGTGCGTCACGTCCTTTCACGGTCACCAGGACAAGTGCCTCGCGCGCCTCGCGCGCAATCCGTTGGGCGAGCGAGTCGTCCGTTGGCTGGTTCGCAGGAACAGGCTCCTCGGCGAAGACCGACGCAGAAGCGGCGACAATTCCCCACACGCACCACGAGACCAGGACAGCGCGAACCACATGCATTTTTAGTTGGCTTCTCGAAATTGGAATGAGTAAACATCGGCGTTTTTCACGCGCCATCGCAAACGAACGGGGCGACCTTGGATAGCGGCAAGAGCGCCGTCCGACTTCCATATTACGTTCTGGTTTAGCGCGTCGCCAACAAGCGGTTGGCCATCGTCCAGGGCGCAACCGTCGATGGGCGTTCCATGGATGTCCTGCACTTCCACGCGCACTTCGCCGCCTTCGCGCGTCGCAAAATTCACGGTCAGATCTTCGCCTGCAAACACGAATGGGACGGTGGTTAGCTCGCCAGGCTCGTCGTTAGCGTGAAGTGAGACAAAGCCATCCTCTCGAAACGTGAATCGTCGCACCCGGCTTGCAGGTCCGGTGTAATACGCTTCCGTAGCGTAGACGGAAAGTCGCCCTTGATCGGCGGGTAGTTGCACCAGGCCCCACGTCATGTAATTGCTGCGATTTCCGTCACGATCTTCTGGCGCCGTTTGAGGAATCACCGCGTCGGGCCAACGATGAAACATCTCCCCGTCGCGGCTGCTCATAAAGATCGGCTCGACCTGCTCTTTGGCAGGCAAGAAGCGAGTCGGAAATCCAATCAACAAATGCGGCGCGCGGAAATACGGCCGGATTGCGTTCGTGTAAAGGTGTTCCTTGGGAACATCGTTGTACCGGAGGAACTGCGGCTCGGGCCAAGTCAGGAAGTCATCGGAAATCGATGTCATGATGTCACGCACGCCATCGCGGAAGCCGCGATGGTACTCTCGATATTTCTTAATGTGCGGGTCCCAAAAAGCCAGGTTCTGAGAATCGAACGCGCCACTCGTGATGATGGGAGTTTCACGCATAAGCCTCCAGCGAACGCCATCGGCCGATTGAAACGCATACAGCCCGTGCGGCTTTCCTGCGCTGATCGCTTTATAGCGCGCTTCAGGCGGGCACGCCGGATTCTCATCTTTGAACGGCGCGAAGCAATGCGTTCCCATGCCGTCCCAGACAATGTTGTTTTGCTTCGACCCTTCGAATTCAAAGAGCCCCAATTCCGGTTTGGTCCAATGAATTCCATCTTTGCTTTCCGCATAACAGGTCACCTCGCGGTGCGTCGCCTTGCGGGTCGTTTCGTCAAAATGCGAACCGCGGTAATACATCCGAAAAAGTTCGCCATCCTGAAAGATCGTGAAGTAGGCGCTGGTGTTGCCCTCCCAGGGGCGATCGGCCTTGAGCACAACCTCTTGAGGTTCGGGGTGATGCGCCTTCAGCGAGGCGCCTCCCTCAATTTTCTGAATCAAAAGGGGATCAAAAAACAACCCGCGCGTCGTTCCGAGCTTGACCGGCTCATCCGCTCCCGCTGCGAAGGAAATCGAAAATACGCCGAGGACCAGCAAAGCCTTCACGGTCATTCGCATGATGCATCCGCTCGTTAGGGTTTCAAACATTCGGCTGCAATGTATCTTGGGCGAAGCGCAAACGCAACCAAAAGTCGGCAGCCGGCTTGACGGTTATTTGCCTCTGCGGTCTCTTGGGAGCGTGAAGTACGAACCACTTTTTCATGTCGTGTTGCACGAGCCGCAGATTCCGCCGAATGCCGGAAATGTCGGTCGGACGTGCGTTGCCGTAGGCGCCAAGCTTTGGATGGTTCGGCCGCTCGGGTTCGACGTAAGCGATCATCAACTTCGCCGGGCCGGGCTGGACTACTGGAAGCATTTGGAATGGGAAATCGTCGAAAACTGGCAGGCGCTTATTGAACGACTGCCGGAACGACGTTTCTGGTACTTCACGAAACGTGCTCGCCGCGTATACACTGCGGCGGAGTTTCGGCGCGGCGACGTGCTCGTATTCGGTAGCGAAACGCAGGGACTGCCTGCGGCCATGATCCAAGCCCATTCCGATTCGACGTTGCGCATCCCGAACCGACCCCAGGTGCGCAGCTTGAATCTTTCGGCCGCCGCCGCGGTTGTCATTTACGAAGCTGTGCGCCAAGTTGGCGCCGAGTTTTGAAAGCGAGTACGCTGCTTGGTTTCTCGCACCTGCCCCTTGCCGTGAATAAAAACATGCCTCTTTTATCCGCCTCTCAGTTGGATTCCTTTGCGCAAACATTGTTACATGCTGGGGGCGCCTCGCGCGAGGAAGCGGCGGAAGTCGCCTCGAGTCTCATCGGCGCGAACCTGCGTGGATATGACTCCCATGGCGTGATGCGGATTCCTTTCTACGTCGACATGATTGCGCAAGGCGAAACCGTTCCCGGCGCACCATTGACGGTGATGAACGAGAACGATGCGATCATTGCCGCCGACGCGCATTGGGGGTTCGGCATGGTGCAAGCCCGCCGCCTGATGCGACGCTTGATCGAAAAGGCCCGCACAATAGGCGTGGGAGTCGGCACGTTGATTCATGCGAGCCACGTCGGACGAATCGGCGAGTATTGCGAAATAGCGGCCGAAGCGGGCATGGTGTCAATCGTCATGGCCAACACCCATGGCGCAGCACGGCGCGTTGCGCCGCCCGGCGGCAAAGCACCGCGTCTGGGAACCAATCCGATTGCACTTGGGGCGCCGCATGCTGAGGCGCCGTTGATTCTGGACTTTAGCACTAGCGCCACTGCGGAAGGCAAGGTGCGGGTATTAAAGATTGCTGGCAAGCTGTGCCCCGAAGGATGGCTTCTTGACTGCGAAGGGCGTCCGACAACCGACCCAGCCTCGCTTTACGGCGATCCGCCAGGTTCGATCCTTCCGATGGGAGGCTCACAAGCCTACAAAGGCTTTGGATTAGCACTGATGATCGATATCTTCGCCGGCGCGTTGTCCGGAGGACTTTGCGCGCGCGAAACGCCTATCACGCCCAAAGGTAATTGTGCATTTATGATGGCGATCGATCCCGCGCGATTCGGCGGCGCCGATCATTTCGCTCGAGAGGTGACGAGTTTGTGCGAGTTCGTGCGCGGTTGCCCTCGCGTAGAAGGCGTGGACGCAATCGTTTTGCCCGGCGATCCTGAGCGCCGCATCCTGAAACAGCGGCTTGCCAGCGGAATTCCCCTGGATGAGGGCAACTGGGCGGAGTTGGTCAAGCTGGCCGGAAGACTTGGCTCGCCGGTTCCGGCAACGCAATGATTGCATGGTTGGCCAGAAAGGCGCAAGATAAGGGCCGCGCAGTGTCAGCGATATTACTCTCATTTCTCGGAGTTACGCCATGCAAGGATTCTTTCGCTTCGGGATATTCGGACTGGTGCTGGGATGGGTCTTGAGTAGTAGTGCTCGATCAGCCGAAGATTTGCCGCTAGTGACGAGTGTCGCTGCACAGCCACTAAAGGCCCAAGTCAAGCGTATCGTACAAGCCTTGGAAACCGTTGGCGAACCACTCTCCGCCGCGCGTCAGGCCGAACTGCAGCGCGCCTTCGAAGACATGGATGACGGTCGAGCTGTTGAAACCATCCAAAGCGTTCTCGATCCGCTATGTCTTACCGGCGTGAATATCAACCCCGAAAGCCGCGTCAAGGCGCAACCGGGTCCCGCGGCAAAAGAACTTGTCGAAAACGGCTGGCGTGTGTTCTTGGTGAAAGTCCACAACGAAGCGGGGGTCACCGCACCCTTAGGCGTTAGCAGCCCCAACGCAGCTCCGCTTTACAAACGCTCGTCCGGCAGTCCCGACCCGAAAGTCGATATTTCGGCGAGCGATGTTCAACAACGCTGGTTGGATCTGGAAGTTCTGACCCGACAACCGCTCAACCCGACGCTTTCAGGACTGGAACTGGAGTATCGCATTGTGTCGCTGTATAGTCGCGAGCGAGGCAAGCGCGAAGCGACATTGTCTTTCGACGTGGGACAAGGAACGCAAGATCTTGGCTTTCGAAGTGAAACGCCGATCTTGTTTGAATGCCATCCTGCCGTCGAGGTTACGCTTGATGTGATGGATCATGACGGACAGCCCACGACTGCCTGGTTCATTCTGCGTGACCGGGAAGGACGCGTCTATCCTGCCCGCAGCCGGCGACTCGAACCAGATTTCTTCTTTCACGATCAAGTCTATCGTCATCACGGTGAAAACGTCTTGCTTCCGCCCGGAGAATACGAAGTCACCTACGGTCGGGGGCCCGAATACCGCATTCTCAAGACAACGATTGATGTTCCCGAGACGCCCAAACATCATGAGTCGTTTCGGCTCCAACGGTGGATCAAGTTGACAGACTTCGGCTGGTATTCGGGCGACCACCACGTTCACGCCGCCGGTTGCGCTCACTACGAAGCGCCCACCCAAGGCGTTACGCCCGAAGCGATGATGCGGCACATTCTAGGAGAAGATCTCAACGTCGGTTGCGTCTTGTCTTGGGGGCCGTGCTGGTATCATCAAAAGCAATACTTTGAAGGCGATATCCATCAGCTCTCAACGCAAGAGTATTTGATGCGGTACGACGTCGAAGTTTCGGGCTTCCCCTCGTCGCATTGCGGGCACCTTTGTTTGTTGCGGCTTAAAGAGGACGACTACCCTGGGACCGAGCGTATCGAACAATGGCCTTCCTGGGATTTGCCCGTGCTCAAGTGGGGCAAAGAACAAGGCGGCGTGGTTGGCTTTTCGCATAGCGGTTGGGGCCTGAAACTTCCGACCGATGATTTGCCGAATTACAATATGCCGCCCTTTGATGGGATTGGCGCCAACGAGTATGTCGTCGACGTGGTGCATGACGCCTGCCATTTTATTTCTGCGGTCGATACGCCGTCGGTGTGGGAGTTAAATATCTGGTATCACACGCTCAATTGCGGCTACACCTGCCGAATTAGCGGCGAGACCGATTTTCCGTGTATCTATGGCGAGAAAGTCGGCCTAGGACGGGTTTACGCCAAACTCGACAAGAACCAACCTTTCAACTACGACAATTGGGTGCTGGGCGTGCGCGACGGGCGAAGCTATTGCGGCGATGGCTTGAGCCACTTGATTGACTTCCGCGTCAACGACCTGGAGGTTGGACAGATAGGCGCCAATCAACGCTCCAGCGTGCTGGAAGTCAAGCAAGGGGAGAAACTACGCATTACCGCAAAAACCGCGGCCTTGCTGGACGAGACCCCGAATGAAGAAATCCGCCGACGTCCGTTAGATCAAAAACCCTACTGGCACGTCGAACGCGCCCGCATCGGCGGCAGCCGAAAAGTGCCCGTCGAGTTGATCGTTAACGGCTACCCTGTCGAGAAAAAGGAGATTGTGGCCGACGGATCGGTGACCGATCTGCAGTTCGATTTCACACCTGAGCGTTCGAGTTGGATCGCGTTACGAGTGTTTCCCAGTTCGCATACCAACCCCATCTTCGTTGAGGTCGACGGCAAACCAATTCGCGCCAGCCGACGCAGCGCCGAATGGTGCGCCAAGGCAGTCGACGTTTGCTGGAACGCCAAGAAGAACCAAATTCGCGAAAGCGAACGCGACGATGCAAAGGCGGCGTTCGATCACGCTCGGGACGAGTACCGTCGCATTGCCCAAGAAGCGTTAGACGATTGACCCACACGATCCGCGATGGCTCGCGAAACTTTCAAGCAAAACCATCTACTCCAAGGAACCTCGTTTCATGTTGCTTGATGTTGTCGAAACGCTGCGCGACCTAGTTCGGTTGCCCAGCGTGAATCCGATGGGTTACCCCGTGACTGGGGACATCTTCTTGGAAGAGCGAGTCACGAACTACCTTCAGTCGGTCTTTGAGAAACTCGACGTTCCGTGGGAGCGTTCCACCACCGAACCGCAACGCGACAACATCGTCGCGCGAATTGATGGTCGAACGCCTCCCGAGAAGGGCGGCCGCGTCTTGATGTTCGAAGCGCATCAGGACACAGTGCCCATTGAAGGAATGACCATTGATCCCTTCGGAGCCGAAATCCGGGATGGAAAAATCTACGGTCGCGGATCGTGCGATATCAAAGGCGGCATGGCCGCCATGCTTGCGGCTTTTGCGCGTTTGGCCGAACAACGTGACAAGCTTGACGCGACCGTCGTCATGGCGTGCCCTGTAGGCGAGGAGTTTGGCTACACCGGCGCGCAACTTTTGGCTCGGCAATGGGCCGAGGGCTCCTCGCGCCTGATGCCAAAGGCTCCCGATGCGGCGATTGTCGCGGAACCAACGCTTCTCAACGTCGTGGTGTCCCATAAGGGTTGTCTGCGTTGGCGAATTCATACCCGTGGGCGGGCCGCCCACAGCTCGCAACCGCTGCGCGGAGAAAACGCGATTTTTAAGATGGCTCCCGTGTTGCAGGCGTTAGAAGTCTATCAAAAGGAAATCGCGCCGTTCCGCGCGGAGCATCCTTTGGTTGGCCGTCCTTCACTGAGCGTCGGAATCATTTCTGGCGGAATCAGCGTCAACACGGTGCCCGCTGAGTGCTTCATCGAAATCGACCGCCGCTTGTTGCCCGACGAAAACCCTGACGAGGCGTTTCAACACATCGCAGATTATCTCGCTGAACGCACCGACGTTGTTGTGCACGATCCCAAACGCTTCGTTGCGCCGGGATTATCGAACACAAACAACGGCCCCTTGGCCGATCGATTGCTGCAAGTCGCTCGTCACCTGGGCAATCCTTGCGAGAAGATCGGCGTCAACTATGGTACGGACGCGGCTGCGTACGGGCCGGTAGGCGTTCCCGTTGTGGTTTTCGGTCCTGGCGATATCGCGCAGGCGCATACGGCGGACGAGTGGCTCGCGATCGACCAACTTCACAAGGCGGCCGACATTCTCTTCGAGTTCGCCAAATCATTTTGATTCGCGATCTACGAGCTTGCCATGCGGGGTCGGAAAGGGTCGTACCTTGGGTACAACCAACATCGCTGAGGATTGGCCATCAGGACAGATCGCGCAGCACCCATCCTGAATGCCAATAACCGCGACAAGACGGCGCGCCGAACGTACTCAAAGTCAGCTCCGAGGCCGACCGCCATTGCAGAGAAACGCGGTATGTGAATTCCGCCTACGCCTCCTCTTGATCTCGCAACATCGGCTCAAGCTCTTCGACAAAATCGCGAACGTCCTTAAACTCGCGGTAAACGCTGGCAAAGCGGACGTACGCCACCTGGTCGAGTTGACCGAGACGCTCCATCACCATTTCACCAATGTGGCGGCTATCGACTTCCGCTTCGAAGTTCGTGTAAATGTCGGCTTCGACGGCCGCCGCTAACGATTCGAGTTGTTCGTCGCTCACGGGCCGTTTCCAACACGCCTTGCGCAGCCCCTGGCGAATTTTATCGAGATTGAACGATTCACGGACGCCATTCTTTTTCACGACCTTGAGTTCCATTTCTTCGAGGCGCTCATAGGTGGTGTAACGGCGACCACACCGGTTGCACTGGCGACGGCGCCGAATCAGGTAACCATCCTGGCCTGCCCGGGAGTCGATCACCCGGTCATTGTCGGCACTGCAAAACGGGCAGCGCATAAGATCGTTCCGTAAAGGCGAATCCGAGCTGAAGAAGTATCCAATCCTAGCGCTTTCTTCACGAATAGACAATACGCACCTGCGCGGGCGCGCGACGCTCGTTATAATGACGCGGTTGTGCCGATTGCGCCTTGAAGGCCGAGTTTCCTAATTGGAGCCCTTTCGATTATGCAATGCCCTCGCTGCCTTGCGAATGTCAGCCCTGACGTTAAGTTTTGTCCCGAGTGTGGCGCCGCATTGAACGATGACGCAGCGGCGGCTTTGGCGTCGAAAGGACTTTCGCGAACAGCGCCTGCCGTTGCGGATGAGGCCGAACGCAACCTTTGGGAAGGAGGCTATTCGCCGAAAGCGATGATCGGTGTTTGGGTGACTCTGGCTATCGTCAGCTTTGCAATCCTCGGATTGGCGGTCATCCTGACGACAGCGGGAACGCTTGGCGTAGGATTGCCCGTGGTTCTACCCGTCGTCCTAGGTATTATTTTGGTAATCTGGCTTATTGGCGGCGTGACGCTCTTGATTCGACGATGGAGCGTTCACTATTCGCTGACGTCACAACGATTCATCCACCGTTATGGCATCTTGAAGCGGACCACGGACCGAATTGAATTGATCGATGTGGACGATATTTCGTTTCAACAAGGCTTAATTGAAAGAATGGTGGGCGTCGGAACGATCCAAGTGAAGTCCAGCGACGTGACTCACCCCGAGTTAATACTGCGCGGGATCGATCCCGTGCAACAAATCGCCGACACGATCGATAACGCCAGGCGGCAAGAACGTCGCCGCCGCGGCATTCACATCGAAACGGTGTAAAACCGTTCTTGTAACTGGAGAAAGGTTAGCGACGGACGTTTAGTCCGTCCATAACCGGCGCTGACGAGACGATGGAATCCCCATCTTCTTCCGGTATTTAGTGATGGTCCGCCGGGCCACGTTATAGCCCTGCGACTTAAGTTGCTTCACTAATTCGTCATCGCTGTAGGGATGGTGCTTATCTTCCTTGTCGATGAGGTCTTGCAGCCGAACACGAATGGTGTCCCAGGCCACGTCTTCGCCATCGTCGCTTTTGGTGCCGCCCACGAAAAACCGCTTAAGCGGGTAAATGCCGCGCTGCGTTTGAATCCACTTGTCGTCAACCGCTCGGCTAACCGTTGTGACGTGCACGCCAACCTTATCAGCAATTTGCTGCATCTTGAGAGGCTCGAGGGCCTCCGGCCCTTCCTCTAAGAATTTCGTTTGATGGTCAATGATCGCTTGGGCAACGCGCGTGAGCGTGCTGCGGCGCTGTTCGATGGATTCAATGAGCCACTGCGCCGCATTGATTTTTCGTTTAATAAACTCTTTCTCTTCCGGAGTGGCGCTCCCGTTCATCAAGCGTTTACGATAATAGGGGCTGATGCGCAACGTGGGCGTCTCGCCGTCTTCCAGCCGCACGACATACCGTCCCTGGTCGTCTCGATCGACAAACAGATCGGGCGTTACGGTCCGCACATTGACATCAGTGAAGTCCGCCCCTGGCTTGGGATTCAGCTTTCGCAGTTCCTCCCAAGCATGATGAATTGTCTCGAGCGAGTAGCCGGTCCGGCGTTGAATCGCGGGAAGGCGATTATCTCGAAGGTCCTCTAAGTGACCTGAGATCAGCGTTTTCATTTCCTCGTAGCACGGCATGTCGGGGGTAAGCTGCAACAATAAGCATTCGCGCAGCGACCGTGCGCCCACGCCGGCCGGCTCTAAACTTTGAACGACGCGTAATGCTTCTTGCGCTAAAGCAAAATGTTCCTCGTCGGCCGTAGAGGGCAACAAGTCGTCCAGGTTGCCCTTCAGGTATCCATTCGAATCGAGACTTGAGATCAGCCGTTCGCACATTGCATGGAGTTTCGGCTCCAGATCAAGTTCGCCCAGTTGGTGATCGAGGTAATCATAGAGCGACTCATTTCTCGCAATGGCGTTCGCCATCGCATCGTGCTTCCGGTCCGACTCTTCGTCCATCCGAGTCGCCGAGGGACGCGTATGCTCCTCGTAAGTCTCGGGAAGGTCGTCTCCCATGTTCAACAGCCGTTCGAAGTCATCGGCGTTGTCATGGGCGTTATCGACAACCAGCTCCTTTTCGGTATCCGAAGGCGAATCGGGGTTCTCTCGATCCTGCGGTTCATCGGGCAGGTCGGGGTCGCGCTCCTGAATTTCGAGAATCGGATTCTCGATGATTTCCTGCTCGATCCGCTCCTGTAGCGCCAAGATAGGCAATTGCAGAATCTCCATGGACTGGATCATCCGCGGCGCCAAAATCATCGTTTGCCTTTGCTGGAGCTTTTGCTCCATGCCCATCGACATTTTCAACATGACTCGTCGCCTATCGTTCCGTAAGGAAGGCCGCTTTAATCACTTGCACAAGAGCACCGTGGCTAAAGAGCCTCATTCGGTCATTCTTCGGGGCGTGCCAACGCGCCGGAGAGTCGCTACACCAGTCTAACATGCTCCCAATCAAAACTTCTGACGCCCGGTCAGGGCGTCGGCCAGAATCTCGCGGTTGGTATACTCCAATATGCTGCCGGTAGTGATTCCCCGGGCGAGCCTTGTAACTTGGACCGGAAAGTCGGCTAATGCATTGGCAATATGCAAAGCCGTGCCGTCGCCTTCGACCGTGGGGTTGGTCGCCATGATGACTTCTCGCACTTCGCCCTTTTGCACACGTTGAATCAAAGCGTTAATCGTCAGGTTTTCAGGACCAATACCTTCCAGCGGCGCAATTCGTCCTAACAATACGTGATAAAGCCCCCGGTACGCGCCAGCTTGCTCCAGGGCGATTACATCACGCGGTTGCTCCACGATGCACAACAATGCAGGGTCTCGTTGAGGATCGCGGCAAATTTCGCACAAGTCTTGCTCCGACAAAAAGTAACACTGCTGACAGTAATGCAGGTTTTCCCGCACATCGCGAATCGCGTCCGCCAACGCTAACGCTTCAGCCTTGTTCACACGAAGTACGTGATACGCCAAACGCTCCGCCGATTTTTGGCCGATGCCAGGTAGCTTCGCAAAGTGATTGATTAAGTTCGCTAGCGTTGCCGAGAACTGCGCCATGGGTTAAGGCTTCGCGCCTCCTCCCGTAATCTGTTCAAGGGCCTGATTAAGCCCGGGAAAGTCCAAGCCGTCTGTCAGGCCTTTCATGGCTTCCACATGGCGTTGTTTCGCTTTCGCCAAAACCTCGTTCACAGCGGCCGGAACAAGATCTTCCAACATTTCGAACTCGCCTCGCTCCAGCAGCTGGCGATCGATTGTCAGTCGGGTGATCTCGCCTAAACCATTCGCTTCAACTTCCACCATGCCTGCGCCAACGGAGGCCGATAGTCGCTCCGACCGAAGTCGTTGGCTGACTTCTTGCATTTTTCCACCCATTTGCTTCGCCTGCTGCATCAGCGACGCAAAATTGGCAATTCCTTTAAACACGCGCAACTCCCTTAAATTCTGTGCTAGTCTGCCTTGAGTATCTCAGCGTCAAACAGACGAATTGCTTCTTGTACGAGCGGATGCGTTCGAATTTCAGCAATCAATTGTTGGCGAGTTGGTCCCCGGCGCGGTGGTTCCGATGGAGTGGGTGGACTCACCGCCGGCGAGGTCTGAAACGACAGTGCAACTGTTATGCCAAGCACCGTCTTTAATGCCATTTCAATTTTTTGCTTATTCTCCGGACGCTCGCACTGTTCTTTCTGGAAATTATAGTTCTCAGGAAACGACAGGACCAGTCTATTTGGCCCAGAAATTGCTACCGCCGACGCGTATGACGCGTATTGCTTGGTCAGACCTGCGAGCTCATCGATCGCTCTCCGCCAAGACGTTTCCACAATCTGCGGCGTCAGTTCACGGTCGGCCGCGAAATCGGGTTCAGCCGGTGGGGAATCCTGGTTCTTTACCGAGGACGTTGCATGTCCGTTATGGACTGCGTTTTTTTTTTCCGGTGAGGGACTAACGGACGCACTCGGCCGCGTTACCGGGCGCGCAGGAGTCCTCCCAGACGTCGCGTCCCCGTCTCTCATTTGACTGACGAGCGTGGCAAGTTCGTCCAAGTTTTCTAACGCGCAAATTCGTACGACGGCCATTTCCAAAAGCATGCGGCCGTGAGCGCTTTGGCGCATGCGAATCAAGGCGTGATCGAGAATTTGTACGGCTGCGAGGATGGTTTCCAAACCCATTTGCTCGCTTGCGGCGCGAAGCCGAGGTTGGTCGCTCACGCCGGTATGGAGCATCAGGTCTTCAGCGCACCCTACGGCTGTCGCCATCATATCGCGGAAGTATCCGAGTATTTGTTCCGCGAGTTGCCCCACGTCCACGCCTTCATTGACGGCATGATTCAGCTCGGCAAGTGCGGCGGCCGCATTCCGTTCGACAAGACGAGCCGCCAGGCGATCGAGCGCACCACCGCGAGCCGTACCTAACATCGCATGGACATCATCCGCCGTAATCGTCGCTCCGCAAAACGAAAGTAACTGCTCCAAGAGCGACTGGCTGTCGCGCATCGAACCGGCGGCTCGGCGCGCCAAGAGCTGCAAGGCCTCGGACTCTGCCGTTACACCTTCGGACTCGACAATATGCCGCAACCGCTCAACGATGGCGTCCGCCTTAACCGGGGCAAAGTCGAACCGTTGACAGCGAGAAAGAACCGTAATTGGAATTTTCTCGGGATCGGTCGTGCAGAAAATGAATTTCACATGCTCGGGCGGCTCCTCCAGCGTCTTCAACAGAGCGTTGAAGGCCTGGTTGGTGAGCATATGCACTTCATCGATAATGTATATCTTGAACCGGGCGCGACTAGGTCGGACATTCACATTAGAGCGCAACTGGCGAATTTCATCGATACCGCGATTGCTGGCGCCGTCGATCTCGAGAACGTCGACATCCTCCCCGGTGGCGATGCTGCGACAGATATCGCATTCGTTACAAGGCGTCGCCCTGGGGCCTTTCTCACAATTCAACGCCTTGGCGAATATCCGAGCGGTTGACGTTTTGCCAACGCCGCGTGCACCGGTAAACAAATACGCATGGCCCACGCGATTCGTGGCGATGGCGTTCCGCATCGCCTGGGCGACTTGCGGCTGCCCGACCAGCTCTTCAAACGATTGAGGACGATAGCGACGAGCAACGACGACGTACTCGGGGGATTTCTCCTCGTCACGCCGCGCAGGAGAAGTCTCTGCGGGTGGAGTAGTTTTTTTCGCCATAAAGCCGCGGGAGCGCCAAACAAGGAACAGGCTTATCGCCGATTAAGGCGTCGCGCATGGAAGATTACCTGGGTAACCGGCGGCCGTCAATTTCGTCTCGTATGCCTTTCGCGAAAGATGCCGAATTCAGAGAAGGTGGGAGGGGTTGCAACGCACCATTCCTGCCGGAAAGCGGCCCCCGCACCAGAGTACCCCGCTTAGAGCTGCTCCGTGTTTCAGGCCTGACTCGGTTCACGGCTCCCCTCTGCGAGGGCCGCTTTCAGGCAGTCGTCCGATGATTGCGACGTTTGTATTGTTACCGCGGAACCGGCTCGAGTCAAAGGGGTCGCACGGGCGCACTTCCCATTTCCGATGCATACCCCCATATTACCGCACCCACGTACCTTCGGATGCGAAAAACTCAATGCTGTCATTCTCGAGTCCCGCGAAACTATAATGCGTAAAGCCATGCGTCCCGGGGAGTTCCGTGTATGAAGAATGCGATGGGGTTGGCGCTTGCGGCCGTTTTGGGGTTGGCGGCGGCGTTATTAAATTGGTCCTATTTGGAACGCCGGTCCCTTGAGATCGAAGCGGTTTCTTTCCTGGCGGTGGCCGATACGGCGCGCATTCGCCCGGGAGACACTTTCCAAGAGAGCCAACTTGTGCGGGTTGATATTCCTCGCCGGCAGGTTGGACGACTGGAGGACTCGGCGGTGATGTTCGCCGATCGCCATACGGTGATTGGCATGAAAGCCGTGCGTTCCTACGAGGGTGGAGAGATCATTCTTCGGCAAGACCTGAAAACGCCGCCGCCGGAACTGACGCTGTTGGAGAACGAGCGCGTTATGTGGATCCCCGTCGATGCGAGCACTTTCGTACCATCTCTGGTGGCGCCAGGCGACTTCGTTTCATTTATCGTGCCCAAACTGGTCGACCTGGGAGACCCGCAACTCACCGGCACACCTGAAGGAACCGTGGTTTCCAAGGAACACGAAATTGTCGGTCCGTTTCGTATTGTGTCTTTGGGAAATCGCCTCGGAAGCGCCGAAGTATTCCGCGCCGCGGGCTTGTCCAATGCGCAGGACAACGTGATTGGCATTGGCGTACGCATGGAGCGAGACGAACTTGAACCTCGCGCGCAGAAGCTGTTTGATCGATTACGTCAAACGAATTTCCGCCAGGTCGGCGTTCTGCTGCATCCTCGCGAGAAACAAAAGTAATCCGCGACGCACGACCGTTGCCGTCAACGGCGCGATTTCACGTAATGCGCACTGAGTCCCCACACGTCGGAAGAACGGCAAGTGAAAGTCTGGCTTAACAAGATTAACGACAGCCGTCGCACGCTGATTGAGGTTCCGGGGATCGAAGCGACTCTGGGGCGCGATCCTACCAATCAAATCGTGCTGGAAAGCCCACTGGTTTCAAGAAGACACGCGGTGGTGCGTCGCGCGGGCGAACAATACACGCTGGAGAATTTAGGCTTAAATAGCTGCCAGGTGGGAGACATCAATGTACCGAGCGGGCAATCGCTTAGTTTTGAAGCTGGCGCGGTCGTGCGCATCTGGCCGTATTCGCTGACCTTCGAGTCAGAAACGATTCGGCAGGTTAGCCGCGATGAGATCGAAAAACACTTGCGTTCAATCCTTTGCGACCTGGAATTGCGAATCCACCGCAAGTTGCTGGAGCGGCTCGATCTGTTCGACATGCAAGGTTCTCGGCAAGCGGACCGAGAAAGCATTCTCCTGCTCGAAAATAATATCCAGGACATCTGCCGAGAACTGAACGTCTTTGGTCCCGAGAATGAGCCGCTGCTCGATGAACTCGTAGGACTGATCTTTAGAGACCTGCTTGTCAATCAAATCATTATGGAGTCAAGCCCATCCCATGGCGCGACTCCCAGCCTGTTGGCGCCCAATGAGTTCGATATTCCCGCGACGCTTATTCCCGAGCGAGAAACCGAACTCCGGCATGTGCTGGACTTCATGCTACAAAGAATCGAGTTTCATCACGCGTCGGATGTCACGACCAGGGTGCGTCAAATTGAAGCGCGGGCGGCCGATGTTTTTCCCGTGGTGCGCCCGCACCTGCATCGCGAACTGCGCTCCTACGCAATTCTTCGCGCGATCAAGAAGGATCTCAAGGATATTGTGTTTGGGTTCGGTCCGCTACAAGACTTATTGCGAGCACCCACCATCACGGAAATTATGGTGGTCGCCAGCGACCAGATCTACGTTGAGCGCGACGGCGTGATTGAACGATCGGGCCGACGTTTCATCTCGGACCAAGTGACCGAATCGGTCATTGAGCGAATCGTCGCGCAAGTCGGGCGACGCATCGACAAGAGTCAGCCTTTGGTGGACGCTCGCTTGCCCGATGGTTCGCGCGTCAACGCCATCATTCCGCCACTGGCGATCAGCGGCCCATGTTTGACCGTTCGCCGCTTTCCCGCAAAGCGATTGAGCGTTGATGATCTCATTCATTTGGGCAGTATCACTACGGCGGCCGCGGCGTTTTTGGGCGCCGCAGTGCAGAATCATCGCAACTTACTCATCGGCGGAGGGACCGGCTCCGGCAAGACCACGTTACTGAACGCGCTGAGCAGCTTTATTCCTCCCAAAGAGCGAATTGTCACGATTGAAGACACCTCGGAGCTGCGACTGCATCAAGAGCATGTGGTCACGCTGGAAACGAAAATGGCGAACGTCGAGGGCCAAGGAGCCTACACCACCCGAGACCTTGTGCGCAACGCCCTGCGCATGCGACCTGATCGGTTGATCGTGGGCGAGTGCCGCGGTCCCGAAGTGCTTGACATGCTACAAGCCATGAACACCGGCCACGACGGCTCCATGACCACACTCCATGCGAATAGCTCGGCCGAAGTGATCGAACGCCTCGAACTGCTTGTACTGACCGCCGCCGAGCTGCCTTTGAAGGCGATTCATCGCCAAATTGCATCGGCGTTAGATTTGATCGTTCAGATCACGCGACTTCCCTCAGGGCGCCGTGTGGTTTCGCAGATTTCGGAAGTCGTGCGCGTCGATGAAGAAACGGGCAATGTCGTGATCGCCGACATTTTCAATTTTCGGGACGGTCGAAGTCTCCAACCCACAGGCTTTTTGCCAACCTTTATGGACGAACTCGTAGGTCAAGGATTTCTTGAACTGCGCGCGTTATACGGCGAAGGAGAGGTCATGGATTTCACCTCCCCCATGCCGGTTTCGACCGCCAGTTGGCCAGCCGATGGGGGGCCGTCACGAACTCGCGTCTGAACTCCGCAAGACATCTTGCGCTTGCTCGCCGCCACGCAACCTTGCCCGCGCGGCGTTTGTGGGCCATGATGGCGTCTTACCGGTAGGACGTTTGTTTTCTCCTTTCAAGCATCTACGTGAACATTGCAATTCTCGGAACAGGACGGGTTGGCGGGGCGCTGGGCGCCGGGTGGGCCGCACGTGGCCACCGCGTGATGTACGGCTCCCGCAATCCGCAGTCGGAGCTCGTGCGACAACGTGTTCGCGCGGCGGGCGATAATGTCCATGCCGCATCGCTCGATGATGCGGCGCGCCACGCGGAAGTGGTCGTCCTGGCGACACCGTGGCAAGGCGCCCAAGCCGCGTTACAAATGGCCGGCGATCTCCGTGGAAAGGTGTTAATCGATTGCATCAACCCTTTGACCGAAGACTTTCGCAATCTGGACATTGGCCACACCACCTCGGCGGCCGAACAAGTTGCGAGTTGGGCGCCAGGAGCCAAAGTGGTCAAAGCATTCAATTCCGTTAGCGCAGGTGCAATGGCCGATCCTTGGTTTGGCAATGAAAACGCCACCATGCTCTACTGCGGCGATGACGAAGACGCGAAACGCATCGTGCGTCGTCTCGCCGAGGAGCTCGGCTTCGATGCGCACGATGCAGGTCCGCTTTCGATCGCCCGCTATATGGAGCCATTCGCCATGCTCTACATCAAGCTCGCGATTAAAGAAGGGTGGGGCGGCAACTGCGCTTTCAAAATTTTGCGGCGAGAGTAATACCATTCCATGCATCGCTTCCATCAAAACGTGGTTTAACCAACTTGTGACGCACAGCGTTTTGCGTGCTGTTACATGCACGGTGAATACGAACTCCGGGCAGCAACGCAAACGTGGGGCGACGCTTGCGATCTCTTCCGCAGCGCACGTTGCAATTCGCGCGGGAAAGGCTTTTCACGATGACGATCCCTTGGCTTCTCCTGGCGACGTTCGTGGTTTCCGTACCCGAGGCTCCACAGTTCGGTCTCGTCGAACAATCGTTCGAGCATACGGGGGACTACGAAAATCCCTATCGGCAGTTGTCGGCGACGGTCAGGTTGACCGAACCCGATAACAAGACCCATCGTGACCTGCCCTTGTTTTGGGATGGCGCGCGATCTTGGCGCTTTCGCTTCTCTCCGGACAAGACGGGCCTCTGGAAATGGGCCACGCAAAGTGACAACGACGGCCTTCATGGCAAGACCGGGGAGTTTCGCGTCGTCGCGTCGAATCTCGCCGGCGGGCTGCAGCCGATGCCGCATGCCTCGCGACATTTTCAGCGGCAAAACGGTACTGCATTTTGGTTTCTCGGCGATACGGCTTGGGCGCTCTTCACCGACCATGACGAAGAAAAGCACGACCGCGCTGCGTTGGAGAATTATCTGCGTCGCCGCGCGGTGCAAGGGTTCAACGTGGTGCACTCGATGTTGCTCAGCGAGGCGGGATGGGGCAATTCCGGCGGGGCGCCCTTTACCAGCATGGCGGATCAACGAATCAACCCCACATACTGGCAGGAGGTGGATCGTCGCATCCAGTTCGCCAATGCACAAGATATCGTCGCTGGCCTCGCGCTCGCTTGGGGCAATAAACGGAACGTCGAGCCCTACGCTTGGAGTCGGTTTCCCTCGCGCGAGGCGCAATTAAGGTATGCCCGATACATCGCCGCTCGCTACAGCGCGCTGGATGTGTACTTTCTGGTCTCGGGCGAGTGGCACGCGGAAATCGGCAAGGCTCAGCGTTCGCACGACCACGTGCGAGCTGACTTCATTGCCCTTGGCGAACATCTCGCGGCCAATGATCCCCATGGTCGGATGATTGGCATTCATCCGATGACCGACGAGGGGAGCGTGCGGGAATTTGCAAGTGAATCATGGATGAGCTTTGCCGATTATCAGCAGAACTACCAGCAACTCCATCAACGTGTATTGCTTTCGCGACCCTTGAACAAGCCCGTCGTCAATGCGGAGTACGCCTACTTCCTGCGAGATCAGAATGGCGATGGAAAAACGGATAAACCCAATAGCGCGACGATTGACGCCATCCGTCACGCCACGTGGGATATCGTCATGGGCGGCGGGTACGTTGTGACCGGGTTTGGCTCAACGTATTTTGGCGGTAATCGTCATCCTGGGCCTTTCCACGCCGACGACCCTCGCAATGCGCCGTGGGAGCATCAAGCCCAATACTTGCGAACTTTGTTCACCAGTGTGGAATGGTGGAATTTGGCGCCTCACGATGAATTGATCGCGAGCGCCGCGGCGCGAACGGAGGACCGAAGCGAACACGGCGTCCTTGCGCCACCCCAGGTTGCTTATTGGTTGTTAGCCGATCCTGGC
This sequence comes from Planctomycetota bacterium, assembly GCA_963204915.1. GTDB lineage: Bacteria > Planctomycetota > Planctomycetia > Pirellulales > Pirellulaceae > JAHWKS01. The sequence continues at coordinate 145,908 of CAUJHS010000109.1, forward strand.
AAAACGTACCTGGCTTATGTTCGCGGTCGCAAAGGAGCCTACAAGCTAACCCTTGCGAAAGGCGAAAAGGTAAGGTATCGGCTCCGGCAATTTGATCCGCGAACCGGGAGCTTCGCCGATATGGGCATGCATTCCGGAGGCGGATCGATCTTTTATTCGGCGCCCGATCAACAAGATTGGGTGTTGGTTGCGACGGCAGTAGCTCCTTAGAAACGCCTTCCTCAAGGATGCACGGTTTCTTGCGCCGTCTCGGGTTGCGTCGCGTGATGGGCCGAATCGGGCGTAAGATACCGTTTCGCCCGCTCCAGCCGAGTACCAACTAGCTCATCGGCCAATTCCGACAAAAGAAAGATTTCAACGCGCGAATCGTAAGCGCCATGTTTGGGATCTGGCATGATCGTGTACGGCTCCGAAGGGCCTGCCTGGCTTAGCCGCATTCTTTCACGCGAGATACCTTCCACCTCCAGAAACTGCATCACCGCCATGCAGCGCGCGTAGGATATTTGCCAAGGATCGCGGTAGGCATGATCCGGCGGCAACGGTCGACGCGACGCGTGACCGCGAATCTCGATCTTCTGCGGTTTTCCGGCCAACAGCGGCGAAATCTGCTTGAGTTGCTCGCGGGCCGTTTCGTTCAACTCGGCCGACTCTTCCTCGAACCCCAAGATCGTGCCAACGTGGCGGTCGTCGCCATCGTGGATTTTGAGTACCCGAGGAATATTGGATCGAGGAGTGTCTTCCAGGTCGATCGGAGCGGGAACAAAGCGACTCGGTTTGGCGGCGGTGTGGTGCGGTTTTCCTTTGCCGCCATGCGCCGCATTGCCGGCGCCAAGGTCAAACAGGCTTGGCGGTTGACGAAAATGCTCCGCTACCGCCTCTTTCAGCTTGTCATTCTGCGACGTAAGCCACATCACCATGAAGAAAGCCATCATGGCCGTCACGAAGTCGGCGTAGGCCACTTTCCACGCACCACCGCCTTTACCAGCCATAATCGTGATTCCCCAGCTTGATTCCGACTCGGATTCGTCCGAAGGTGTTCGCAGTCCTGCTTTTCGAATGCTGCATCGTGGAAAGCGGTAGCCACTTGGCGGCGAACTAGCCCCCGCTGCCGCTGGCCTCGACTTCTTTGAACAGCGTTTCTAATTCTTCCGAGGTGGGACGCACGTCGCGACTGAGAGCGCGACTTGCGCGTTCGATCGCGATTTTGGGTTGCACGTTGTCGACAAAACTTTCGATGGATTCAGCGATCGCGCGGAAGTACGCCAGTTCGGCGGCGCCCACAAACTCCATCTTCACCACAAGCGGAGCGAAGAACCCATACGACAACAAGATTCCCAGAAACGTTCCCACCAACGCGGCGCCTACTTTATGGCCGATTTCCTCCACCGGGCCGTCAATATGCGCCATCGTGATCACGATGCCGAGAACCGCCGCGACAATTCCAAACCCCGGCAGACCGTCGGCCGTTTTCGAAAGAACGTTGACCGGACCATGGTGTTCTTCTTCGATCGCCTTCAATTCCGAGGCGAAAAGTTGCGGGATTTGCTCAGGACTCACGGCGCCATCGACGACGAGCTTGAGCGAACCACATATAAATTCCATGGCATGGTGGTTCTTCGCCAACGTGGGGTACTTTTTGAACAACCAACTTTCATGGGGGTCGTTCAAATGAGGCTCCAAGACCAGCAGCCCCTCTCGGCGCGCCAGCCGAAAGAGTTCGTAAAGCGCGCCGAAAAGCTCGGTATACGCCTTTTTCGTGAAGGGTGAGCCTTTGATCGCCTGAATCATCCCCTTGATCAGGTCGGTCAACACTTTCTTCGGCGACATCACGATGAGCGCGCCGAGCGCGGCGCCGCCGATCGTCACGATTTCCGAAGGGTGAATCAAGGCGTGCACGTGTCCACCAGCCATGGTAAACCCGCCCAACACGGCCCCAATCACCACCAGACATCCCACGATAACAATCATCACCCGTCCCTATCAGGTTCCCGACGAACCGTGACCGCGACATGCGGCCAAACCGCAAGCCCTCGCTTGGCTGCTCAAATCTAGGTCATAAATCGGCAGTGTTTCCCAATTACCTCGGCATTGCATCTTCGCGCCGAGGTGTTGCTCAAACGCTTCACCCCCCGGTTGTCGGATAGAACTCGCTGCAGAGAAAGGAAATAGTTTGGCGCTGACGGAACGAGTAGTACAAAGCGCGCATCTAACACAAACATGTCAAACTCTTGACACAGCGTGCGACTCCAATTAAATTCTCGACAACTGTAGAGAAAATCCCAAAGATTGTACTTGCGACGTTTTTGATGGCCGAACGGTAACACATCCTGCAGACAATTCCTTCGGTTTCCTCCTCCATTCGAAGTACTACGGACTATGGCTTTTCTTTGGCCCCGCCGTAAAACTGCCCCATCCCACGTCAAGCGGCGCCCTACATCTGGCGCCAAGCTCCGTCGCCGCTCCATGGGAATTGAACGGCTGGAATTACGCCGCGTAATGGCGGCCGTGATCAACGAAATCCATTTCAATCCTTTGTTTGGCGATCTGAACGAGGACCAATACGTCGAAATTCGCGGCAACCCCAACGAAGTGCTGCCAAACGGAACCTACCTCGTTGGAATCGACGGTGATACCGAGTTTAACGGTCCTGGCTCCATTCACACGGTTTTCGATCTTTCCGGACTTCAGCTCGGATCCGATGGGGCGTTGGTGCTGGCTCAACAAGGGAGCAACTACGCCGCCGACCCGGGAGCCCTGGTGCTCAAAGGCACGAACGGCGGTTTCCGAGGCCTCCGCGCGCCCAGTGATCCCGGAAACCAAGACCGTTTTGCCGCAATTTCCGGGAACCAACTAGAAGTTGACGTTTTTGACTCAAATACGTTCCTGCTGATTCACGCAACCGGCGGTTCTACCCCCGATCCCGGAGAAGACATCGACGCCAACAACGACGGCGTTCCCGATAACCTATATCTGAACTGGACGATTCAGGACGGCGTTAGTTGGCTGTATGGCGCCAACGATGTTGCATACGCAAACCTCGTATTCGCCCGAGACGGCCTAGGAATCAAATCGCCAGGCGCGCAAACCGTGACGATCAACGATGTTTCGTGGGTCGGCCGGCGCGGCGATACGACCGGTTCTTTACCGTCAGCATGGGTGGTTGGTCAAACCGTTGAGCGTGACAACGATCCGTTTGTGTTTCGCCTCAAAGCGGCGACCACATTCCCGCCGGTGTTCGCCGGGCGAAATCTTGACCATGTGGGGGCGCCCAACTTTTTTTCCACGGTCAAAGGCGTTGTGTTTCACGATGAGAACGCGGATGGCGTAAAACAACCTGCCGAAAGCGGCCTGGCGAACTTTCCTATCTTCCTCGATCAAAATAACAATGGCGAGCTGGATTTCTTCCAAGTGACCGCCGAGCCCGACGCCCTGCTCGCGGGGACCAAGGTGCGCAACATTTTCCCCGGGGCCACGTTAACCACCACCGACGCCAACAACATTGCGTTTGATCTTTTCGAGGTCGATGTCGTCACCGACATTCGCCCGTCAACGGGTAATCAAGTGTTCGCTCACTCGGGCGTTCCGTTCTTCTATACCGACCGAAAGCTACGCATCGACTTCTACGAACCAGCTAGTTCGGTCAGTATCGATATTACCGCCTTTGTCGGAGCGACGCAGGGTCGCATGCGCGTGTTCAATGCGTCGGGCGTCGAATTGGAAACAACAACCACGATCGTCCTCGCCGACACGCAAACGGCAACGTTGAACATCACGCGGCCATCGGCCGACATCGCGTACGCCATGGCGTACTCGGAGCCTGGCCCCGACTTGAGCAATTTCGGCCGCTTCGACAATCTTCGTTATTCCGTTCCCGAACGAAACACGACGTCGGGCGCTGGCGGTCTCTACGAGATTCCCCGCGTGGCCACCGGTTTGTACAAGGCGCGGGAAGGATTTCTGCTGGGTTTTGTTCCTACCTTCCCAGCCGGCGACGGTTCGCACACGCTCAACATCACGAACACGAATCCGGTGACGGCCAACTTTGGCAATCGCATTAACCAAAGTCCCGAGATCGGCCCACAAGACTTTCATCTCAACGAGAATAGCCCGGCGGGCACGGTTGTCGGCAATGTCGTGGCGAGCGATCCCGACCCGGGACAAACCATTACCTCGTATCAAATCATCGGAGGCACGGGGCAAAACCTGTTCGTCGTCAATAATGCAACGGGACAAATCAAAGTGGCGCCCGACGCCGTCTTGAACTTTGAGGCGACCGACTCGTATACGCTGGAAGTCCGCGTGCGCGACAGTGCTGTGATAGCGGCGTCGTCCACCGGAACGATGACCATTCACCTGAACGACGTGAACGAACCGATCACTGGGCTAAACCTCGGTTCGGCGACAATTGCCGAAAACGCCGAGACAACCAACGGCGCCGTTGTTGTTGGCGCGCTCATGGCGACGGACATCGACTTGAATCCTGTCCATACTTTCTCGCTTGTCGCCGGGCCTGGCGATAACGACAACGCGCTGTTCGAAATCACGGGAAACCAACTGCGCGTCAAGCAGGGAGTTGCGCTCGACCATGAAGCCAAAGCATCGCTCAAAGTACGGGTTCAAGCGTCCGACGGCGTTCATGTGTTGGCTCAAGAATTCACCATCTCGGTAGAAGACGTCAATGAGCCCGCCACGTTGGTGTCGGTCGGGCCAGATGCGATTCGCGAAAACGTCGACACGACGCTGGGCGACGTGACCATCGGAGAGTTAATCACCGACGATCCCGACGCGGAAACCGACTACACCTTCGCGCTTGCCCCGGGCGAAGGGGACGATGACAACGCCTTGGTTCTCATCAGTGGTTCACAACTTCAGCTCAAGCAGGGCGTTACCCTGGACCGTGAAACCAAGAATCAACTTTCGGTGCGAGTGCTCGCGACGGACGGCGTCCATCCGGTCGAAAGCCAGATTACGATCGAAGTGAGCGAAGTCAACGAATTCCCTCAAATCTCACCGCAGTCGTTCCTTCTGGCGGAGAACAGCGCGCTTGGAACGTTCGTAGGCACGGTCGCGGCGAGCGATCCCGACGTCGGCCAGTCGCTCCAGTTTTCTCTTGCGGGCGACATGGCGACCGCTTTCGCGATTCACCCCGCCACAGGCGAGATCACGGTCGCAGACGCTGGCCGTATCGATTTTGAAGCAAACCCTGCGATTACTTTGATCGTCAAGGCGACCGACAATGGCGATCCTGCTTTAACCAGCGAGGCCGAAATCACGGTCGACTTGTCCGATGTGCCGGATGCTCCCGAAGCCGTTCTTTTGGATTCTGTCGCCGTTCCTGAGAACGCCAACACCGCGAATGGCTCTGTCGTTGCAGGCCACTTGAGCGTGGTGGCGCCAAACGGCGGAGATTTGTCGTCGCATGAATTCTCGCTCGTCGCGGGCGAAGGCGATACGCACAACGCCTACTTTGAGATTGACGGCGATACGCTGCGAATTCGGCAGGGAACCCTGCTCGATTTTGAAACTCTGCCGGAGTATGCGATCCGCATTCGGGCCTCGAATGGCGTCGAAAGTACGGAGGCGAATTTTTCCGTAGCGATTGTCAACGTGAACGAACCACTGACCAACGTTGTTTTGACCGATACGTCGATAGACGACGGCGCCGACACCACATCCGGCCCCGTCACGGTCGGCACGCTCTTGGTGGTCGATCCCGACGCGCCGGGAGCGTTCGCCCCCTACACGTTCAGTCTTGTCGCGGGCGCCGGCGGCGCCGACAATGGCTCGTTTCAAATCACCGGCGACGCATTGCAGGTGAAGCAAGGCGTGTTGCTCAATCATTCCGCGAAAAGCACGCTCTCGCTTCGCGTTCGCGCTACGGATGGGGAAAACTCGTTTACTAAAGTTCTGTCGGTCCAGGTGACAGATGGCAACAAACCGCCCATCGCGCAAGACAACTCCTACAACACGCAGGTCGACAAACCGGTGACGATCCCGGTCAACGAATTGTTGGCAAATGACGGCGATCCGGACGGCGTCGTCGACCCGAGCTCGATCACGATTGTTGGCAACGTGAACGGGACCGCGGTGCTGAGCGAAGGCGTCGTCACGTTCACGCCCGATTCCGGCTTTCTTGGCGACGCGAGCTTCGCCTATACCATTTCCGATAATGAAGGCGGCGTTTCACAACCGGCCACGGTAACGATTCACGTCATTGAAGGCCCGCCCTGGCAGAATTCCGAGATGCCGGAGGACACCAACGGCGATGGGATCGTTGAAGTTTTCGACTTGTTAACCGTTGTGCAATACCTGCGTGATCATGGCCAAGGCCACGAGTTTACCGGCACGCCCGGCGACAAACAGTTTCGTGTTGACGTCGACGGCAATGGCGTGGCCAGCATGTCGGACGTGCTCATGATTGTGAACCGGCTTCGTACGCAGCAACCGCAGAACAATGGCGAACCCGAACGGCAGACGATATCGCACCCGTTGCCCCTCGACGATCCTTCGCTGGAGGATTCCACGTCGTCTGAGTCGCTGCCCTTGGAAACCCCGGCGGCTCCGCCGGAAGATCCGCCCTCGTTGGACTACGTACCCACGGAAGAGGAAGACGATCGCTGGGAGAACGTCCTGGATGAGATCAGCCTTGATGTGTCTCAATCGCGTGCGTAATCGCGCGTAACGCCGCACGGTCGTTTGCACCTCCGTTTGACAAGACCCGCCAACTGCCGCACAATCGCGTGCGGTTGGCGGGCTTTTTCGTCTGCCGACCGGCGACCCTCGAACCCGCCGCAGAGCAAGCCCACGAGCGACTCGCGGCGATGACTCCCTGACTCCTGCCCCCCCATGACCATGCGACCCCTCAGCCTTGTTGCCCCCGACTGGTGGGACTACACCACGCTTGACCGAGAAATACTGGACGACGCCGCGCGCCTAACCGCCGACGATTTGCTCGGCCTTTCTCGCGAAGGATTCCAGGTCAAGTTTTACGATACGTTGGAGGACTTCTACCTGGCCGAAGCGTTGGAGTACATCACTGCGTGGCGGCAAGCCACGGCGGACAATCCGGCGGGAATTTGCGGTCCGATCGGGCCGACGGAGCAATTGCCCTTGGTAGCGCGGCTGGTCAATGAACTCGAACTCGATCTACGGCACGCACATTTTTGGGGCATGGATGAATGGGTGATCGATGGCCGCGAAGCGCCGGAAGATTTCGCGCTCAGCTTCGCCAAAGCCGACCGGGACTTGCTGTTCAATCGCATCCGCCCCGAACTGCGCATGCCGGAGTCGAACATTCACTTTCCCAAGGCCGATACGGCGCCATACCGGGAAACCTGGAAACACGTGCGCTGCATGACCATGCAAGGAGGCCAGGGCGAAGTGAAACATTGGGCGTTTAATGATCCTCCCAAGCGCGAAGGCAAATACAAAGACCAACCTCCCACGCCCGAGGAATATCGCAAGCTCCCCACGCGGATTGTCGATCTGCATCCGATGACCATTATTCAAAATGCGCGAACATCCGGCGGCGGAGTCGTCACGAATGTTCCGACACAAGCCATATCGGTCGGCCCCGCGGAAACCTGGCAGGCGGAAAAAGTTTCGATCTGGCAAGCCGGCGCGCATGACAATCCTTTCGGCCAGCGACTCACGGCGTTGATGATCGCGAAAAAGATTCCTGATTCTTCCGTACCGATGTCGCTCTTGGCCGATCACCCCAACGTGCAATTTAACTATTTCCGTGGCGGGATCGGCGTGTGCGACACGGAAATGCACTAATCAACGTGGCGCGCCCTGAGTTGCTTCCACGCCGGCTTCGCGCGCCGCAAACTTCGAGCGGCGCCTCCCCTCCGTCGCCCAAGACCGGTTCACGGTGTTTTCTTCGCCTTTTGTTCAGTTGACGAGATCATGCCAAGTGCTTTCGCCATTGCCGCCCATCCGGATGATATTGAGTTCTTCATGTCGGGAACGTTGATCCACCTGCGCAATGCGGGCTGGGAAGTTCACTACATGAATATCGCCAATGGATGCTGCGGTTCGGTCGAGCACGACCGGGAGACGACTGCCCGCGTCCGGCGGGAAGAAGCGATGCGCGCCGCGGCGCGGTTAGGCGCCATCTTCCACGAGAGTTTGACCGCGGACCTGGAAATTTTTTACGACAAACCGACGCTGGCCAAGGTCGCGTCGGTTATTCGCGAAGTGGCGCCGCGCATCATTCTTACCCATGCGCCCAGCGACTATATGGAGGACCACATGAACGCCTGCCGACTGGCGGTCACGGCGGCCTTCTGTCGCGGCATGCCCAACTTCCCCGTCGATCCGCCGCGGCCGGCGATTGAGGGGGTCGTCACGTTATACCACGCCCAACCTTACGGCAACTATGATCCGCTGGGCGCGTTGGTGCGTCCGCATTACTTTGTCGACACCACGAACATCGTCGAAGAGAAAGTCGCGGCGCTCGCCGAGCATGTGTCGCAAAAGCACTGGCTCGACGTCAGTCAGGGGCATGACTCATACCTCCAAACCTTGCGCGATCTCGATCGGGAAGTAGGCCAAATGTCGGGCCGCTTCCAGTACGCCGAAGGTTGGCGCCGCCATCGACACCTTGGATTTTGCGGGCCCAACGACAACCCGTTGATCGACGCATTAGGCGATCAAGCGATCATCGCGCCATAGTTCCGTGATGTTTCGCGGCAGGGCTCCGCAGCGCGCATCGCGATTTTGTCGACTCCTCTTGGCGCTGGTAGGATAAACGCGCGCGGGGAACACTGCGCGACGTATTCGATCCGAACTTTCCAGCATCGTGCCATCGCATGTCTCACGACGCCTTTGTGAACTACGCGGTCCAGTTCCAGCAAACACTGGAAGATTGCCGCGAGCTTTACGCTTCGAGCGCTCAACAGCTCATGGAACAACGGCCGCAAATCTTAGGCTCGTCGCCCGAGGATTACGTGCGCGTCATGGACGATCTTCACAAAGGGCTCTTGATCAAGGTGTTCGTATCGGTCGTGGTCGCCGACCGACGGTGGAGCAAAGAAGAACGCGTGCTGGCCGAGATGCTCTTCGAGCACATTTGGCACAAGCAACTCCAGGGCGATCAATTGAAAGATGCGTTGCGACACATCAGCCATGAAGCGTCGCGGCTCCGCTGGCATAGTTTATTGCGGCCCTTCGAGGAAATCGATTTGCTGCGAGGCCGCGTGGCGGAATTGGAGACTGTGGTCATGCGGCTGGCCAACCTGATCGCCAAAGCCGATGGTGAAACCACGCCTGCCGAGTCGGGACGGGTGCAACTAATTCAAGACGAGATTCACACGCACTTGCACCGCCTGCCCTTGGACTCGCCGGGGCAACATGAGGCGGCCAATGAGGCTCGTCCTCAGGCCGTTCAAAAGATGCGGAACGACTCGGTCGAAATTCGTACGAAGATCGACCTCAAACCCAGCGCTGCGCCGAGCCTTCCTGCGGAACCCTCGCGCGAGGATCGACTCGCCGCGGCGCTGAACGAACTGGATGGCCTTGTCGGAATGGCGTCCGTCAAGCACGAAGTGCGCACGATGACGAACTTTCTTCGCGTGCAAAAAGAACGCGAAAAGGCCGGACTTCCCAAAACGAACATAAGTCTTCACATGGTGTTTACTGGGAATCCCGGCACGGGCAAGACAACGGTCGCTCGGATCGTCGGCCGCATCTTTGGCGCCATGGGCATTTTGCAAAAAGGACATCTCGTCGAGACGGATCGCTCCGGATTGGTGGCGGAATACGCCGGCCAAACCGGTCCTAAGACCAACAAACGAATCAATGAAGCGCTCGACGGAGTATTGTTCATCGATGAAGCGTACAGCTTGGTGGCCGACGAAGGGCAAGACGCCTATGGCGATGAAGCGGTGCAAACGCTGCTCAAACGCATGGAAGACGACCGAGACCGGCTCGTAGTGATTCTGGCGGGTTACCCCAAGCCCTTGGAGCGCCTTCTGCGCAGCAATCCCGGCTTGTCATCGCGGTTCAATCGGCGCATGAACTTTGACGACTACCGAGCCTCGGAAATGGGACGCATCTTCGAAACGATGTGTCGGCGTAACCAGTACGACACTCCGCCACTGGCCCGGGCCAAACTGGCGCTTGGCTTTGATTACTTGTATCACCACCGCGACGAACACTTTGGTAACGGGCGACTCGTGCGGAACGTCTTTGAAGAATCGATCCGCCGCATGGCCAACCGCATCGCCCAAGTGGAGCAGCTCACCAAGGAGCTTCTCACGGAATTGCAGGCCGACGACATCACCCTTCCGGGCGTGCCCGAGGATGTTTGGAACACGCTGGACGACCCGCAACGCCTATTTACCGTGATCTGTCCAAGTTGCAGCGACTCCAGTCCGCTCGCACAACAATACCTGGGTCGGCGAGTTCGTTGCCGCAAATGCAACCACAAGTTCACGGCCGACTGGGGAGAGCCCGTTTCCTAGCAACTCAAGACCAGCGGCCGCGAGGCGAGTTCCTCGTCGCCTCGTCACTCGTCGCTGGGCGGCATTGCTTCCCGCTTGCCAGGCTAGGGGTTGTGTGAGATATTGGGCGTCCTTGTTTGCGTTAATCTCAGATGAAGCAGCGCTTGGCGCAATGGAAATATATCCCGCGATTGATCTGCGCGGCGGGCGGTGTGTCCGACTGAGGCAGGGCGACTATCAACAAGAAACCGTCTTTGGCGACGACCCGGCCGCAATGGGCCGCCGGTGGGTTGAGCAAGGCGCTGCGTGGCTCCACCTCGTCGACCTGGACGGCGCGCGCGACGGTTCTCTCACCAATCGAGAAGCCATCGCCGCGATCCTCGCGGCAGTTCATGCTCCCTGTCAAATGGGGGGCGGCGTGCGCGATGAGGCCACGATTGAGCAATTGTTCGATCTCGGGCTGACGCGCCTGATCGTGGGCACGCGGGCCATCAAAGAACCCGAGTGGTTCGCCGCGATGTGCCGCAAATTTCCGGGCCAATTAATCCTAGGAATTGACGCCCGTGACGGCATGGCCGCGACCGACGGTTGGCTAGAAACCAGCCGCACGCCCGCCGTCGCATTGGCTCAACGATTCGCCAATTTCCCGCTCGCGGCAATCGTGTACACTGACATTGCCAAAGATGGCATGATGGCGGGTCCCAACTTGGACGCGATGGAGCAAATGGCTCACGCCGTCGATGTTCCCGTCATCGCCTCGGGCGGAGTCACCGTCGCCCAGGATGTCGCTCATTTGGCGCAGCGCGGCCTGGCAGGTTGTATTATCGGACGAGCGCTCTACGAAGGCGGTTTAACTTTGAGGGACGCGCTCGCGGCGGCGCGCGGTGAGACGCCGCCCAACAAACAATCGACGTAAAGCCAAGATCGCCCCGAGCGGTATCTTGGCCCTGCAACGATTGACATACGACAATTGATCAGCGATTAGCGGCCTTGGGACCGTCCACGCGACACGCCAGGCTGCTTGTCGCCGTGTTTTAACGGATGCATCCTGGCGGGCTTAGCTCGCCTCTTGAGGAAACCCAAGCATGGCGAAAGCGAAAATCGAAAACATTCGCAATCTTGCGTTCTGCGGTCACGGCTCGGCCGGCAAGACAACGCTGGTTGATCATTTGCTGGTCAAAACGGGCGCCATCAACGGCGCGCCAAGCGTCGACAACGGCTCGAGCGTCTGTGACTTCGATCCCGAAGAGAAACAACACAAGTACACGGTGGAAGCCAAGCTGGTTCACTTTGATCATCAAGGCCGACGGTTCAACCTGCTCGATACGCCCGGCTATCCTGACTTCATTGGCCAGGCCATTTCGGCGTTGTACGGCGTCGATACGGCGGTGATCGTGATCGACGCGCATGTCGGCATGAAAGTGAACACGCGCCGCATGTTCAACGAGGCGGGCAAACTAGGCCTCGGGCGCATGATTGTCATCAACAAGATGGATACGGACAACATTAACTTCGCGGGTTTGGTCGACCACATTCGCGAAGTATGGGGCACGGGTTGCGTGCTGGTGAATGTCCCCCTTGGCCACGGCGCCAGTTTCAAAGGCGTCGTCAGCACGTTGGAGCCGCCATCGAATACGGCAGGCGCCCTGGTCGACCCCAATGAGATTCATGAGTCGCTCATCGAATCGGTGGTGGAAGTCGACGAAGCCCTCATGGAGCGATATTTCGAAGGTCAGCCCCCCACGGCCGAAGAATTGCCCGGCTTGGTCACCCGTGCGGTCGCCGCGGGTTCGCTGATCCCGATTGTTTGCGTGTCGGCCAAGACCGGCGTAGGAATACCCGAACTCCTCGACGCTTTGGCCATGTGCGCCTTGCCCCCCGGCGCGCTGCGTCGGACCGCGACCAAAGACGGCGAAGAAATCGAAGTGACGCCCGAAGCCGAAGGCCCGCTTGTCGCCCGGGTGTTCAAAACGCGCATCGATCCCTTTGTGCAAAAACTGAGCTTCATTCGCATTTTCTCGGGCGGCCTGAAGAAGGACGATACCGTCCACGCCTCGGGCGCTCGCAAGGGCGTGAAACTGGGACCGCTGTTGGAGGTCCAAGCCAACGAAACCAAACCGATTGACCATGCAGGCCCGGGCGAAATCGTCGCGATCGCCAAGATGGAGGACCTTCACACCGGATCGACCCTGGGCGACTACCTCCTTCCGTCGATGCAGTTCCCCACGCCCATGGTTGGCCTGGCCGTAACGCCCAAGAGTCGCGGCGACGAAACCAAACTCTCGGGCGCTTTACACAAAGTGCATGAAGAAGACCCGACGTTCCGCATCGACCGCGACGCCCAGACGAAGGAAATGGTCATCACCGGGATGAGCGAACTGCATTTGCAGTTAATCCGTGAACGCCTCACGCGGCGCGACCACGTTGAGGTCGACACGCACGAACCTAAGATCCCCTTCCGTGAGACGATCCAAGCCAAAGCGGAGGGAAGTTACCGCCACAAAAAGCAAAGCGGCGGCCGCGGTCAGTTTGGCGAAGTTCACATCCACATGCTTCCGCTGCCCCGCGGCGTCGACATCGAAGAGTTCGCCAGCAAGGCGCATTTCCCTTCGATGAAGGAGTATCACTACGACGAACAAAATAACTTTCTCTGGGTTAACTCGATCGTCGGTGGAACCATTCCCACGAACTTTTTGCCCGCCGTAGAAAAAGGCTTTAAGGAGCGCATGGCGCGCGGCGTCATTGCGGGCTACCAAGTGCAAAATGTGGCCGTGAACGTCCACTTCGGAAAATATCATGATGTCGATAGCTCGGAAGCGGCGTTCAAGACGGCAGGTTCGATGTGCTTCCGCAATGTATTCCAGCAAGCTAAACCCGCATTGCTCGAACCGATCGTCAAAATGGACATCACCGTGCCCGAGTCCGCCGTGGGCGACGTCTATAGCGACATGTCCAGCCGGGGAGGCCGCGTTTCGGGTTCCGAAGCCGCGGGGGGCGGCATGCAAACGGTCCACGTCGAAGTGCCCCTCCGCGCCGTAACGACCTACAATCGCACGTTATCGAGCATGACAGGCGGCCAGGGAAGTTACACGATGGACTTCAGCCACTATGAAGTCATGCCTCCGAACGTCCAACAGGAAGTCATTTCCAAAGCGAAGCTCGAAGAAGACGAAGAAGACTAGGCCGATGTCCACTCGCAGCGGCGCCAAGACCTTCTGGCGAGCGAACCCTCGCCAGACCGCACCGGTAGTCGTCGTTGGGAAGCCTTATCGCGCCGCCTCCGTGACGCGTCCTTTCAATGCAGACGCACGCCGTGCGCTGCTCGCTTGATCGTGAACCAGCCCTTCGAACCTCCGGCCCTTCCCCTTATTGGCTGGCGAGAGTGGATTGCCCTGCCGGAGCTTGGCGTCACGCGCATCAAGGCCAAAGTCGATACGGGCGCCAGGTCGTCGTCCTTACATGCGTGGGAAATCGAAGAATTCCTGCGCGACGGAGCACCCTGGGTACGGTTTGTCGTGCATCCACTGCAGCGGAGCGTGGAAAAAACCATTCGGGCCGAAGCGAAACTCTTGGAGTATCGGCCGGTGCGCAGCAGCACCGGCCATCAATCGCTCCGTCCGGTCATCGTAACACCGATCAAGCTGCTCGGGCGCGTCTGGTCGATCGAACTGACATTAGCAGGTCGAGATGAAATGGGGTTTCGCATGCTGCTCGGGCGTGAAGCCGTGCGCGGACGATTTCTCGTCCATCCCGGAGCTTCGTACTTCGGCGGTAAGCTCAAAAAACGGAAGAAGCCGAAGTCCGAGTAAAGCGTCTTCGGCAATGCGAGCCGCGCCACGCGATCGGAAAGGAACACGGCCTAACGTCACGGGGCCGCCAATACGGCGGCGACGGCTTGATGCCGGGACGATTGACTGAGGGCGAGCACCGTTTTGCGCTGCAAGGGGAGCGGCTCGCCGTGAATCACATTCACGGGACAATTCGAGTCGGGGCGATGGTAATTGAGCGTTCGTGGCGCCTCGCCTTTTTCTAACGCCAACACGGCGGCCGCCAACTCGACCGCACCGCCTCCCGCGCCAAGCAAACCAAAATAACTTGACGGCGCCGTAACGGGCGTGTCTCCAAGGATCGTGGCGATGGCTTGTGCTTCGGCCATGTCGTCCTCGATGGTGCTGGCGCCGTGGGCTTTGACAAATTCAATATCGCCCGGCGCCATCTGAGCTTCACGCAACGAAGCCTGAATCGAGTTTTCGATCGCTTTTTGGAAACTGACTCGATCGCCTGGCCGCGTGCCAATCGAGTTTCCATGTCCTAACACGCGTGCGCGAATGCGCGCTCCGCGCGCTTCGGCATGTTCGCGGCTTTCGAGCAGTAAGACGGCGGACCCTTCGCCATAAACCATGCCGTCTCGGTCCGCGTCGAACGGTCGCGAAGCGCCCGCAGGATCCTCGTTGCGGTGCGAAACATTATCGAATCCGCGATAAAGGATTTGCCCGAGATGCAGGCGGTTGCCCGAGCCGCCAACGAGCATCACATCGGCCCAACCTCGGCGAATGATGGACGACGCCTCCCAGAGCGCCAGCAGGGAAGAAACTTCCCACATGACAATCGTGTTGTTCGGCCCGCGCGCATCCTGCGCAATGCCAATATGGCAGGCCGCCATATTCGGCAAATACTTCAACATCCACAAAGGAAACATTTCCTTCATGGCGGCCTGGCCCCAGCGTTGCTGCGTAAACCGCCCCTCGGCCATGCAAGCGCGATAGACGTCCGTCAATTCATCGACGGGACCGTAAAACATTTCTGTCCCCAGCACGACGCCGTACCGATCGGGATCGACGGTGCTTTTATCAAATTTGGCGTCTTCCAGGGCCATGGTCGAAGCGGAGAAGGCCGTTTGAATCTCACGGCACATGACCTTCAGGCTTTTGCGTGGCTGAACGAACTGCTTGGAATCGAAATCTTTCAGTTCCGCCCCAAACTCCAGCGGCAACCCAATTCCGTGAAATTGGGGCATTAAGCGCACGCCGCTCCGCCCCTGTTGGAGGGAAGTCCAGAAATCCTCAAGACCGATGCCGATGGGGCTGACCACCCCGACGCCCGTCACCACGACTTCCCGCGATGGGACCATGAACCACACCCGCTACACTGGCGAACTTTGGAGCAACCGTGAGACCGGTACGAGGAGAACGTTCTCAACGACAATCATCGACCAAGGCAAGTCGCGGGCTTGGCGCCGTCTGATGCGGCCGCATTAACCCTAACGCCTCAACTCACCCTATCTTAAGTCTTGGCCTGTGCAACGGCTATGGGCAGAATTGCCGGTTTCCCAAAATGCCAGCCTTTTGCAACAGGACGGCCAGCATTTTGCAACAGAATGAGCGATGAACCGGTGCGGCTTTGCAACCATCCGTTCGCACGCCAAGCCTGCACACAAGCCCTCCAACGCGGGGGTACTTCGCCTTTGCCGAACCACCCTGGGGTGGTGGAATGAGCGGTGAGATTACGTGTCGCCTCAGCAAAGAAATGACCTTAACCAGTGACGTCTAGGGTTGGAAGCGGCCACGAATTTGCATTGACGGGCACAATCGCCGCGAAAATAATTACCTATCCTACCTTAACCGCCCTCCCAACCATCGTGATGCATCGTTTTGCCGAACTCATGGAATTCCGGGAGCCGATATTGGGGTTACACGCCCCTCTAGCCGTTAATATTCCTCCAATCCTGCACGTGCTGCCGTGACTGACAACCGCTCTACAAAACGCGCGTCATTCAGCTCACCCAAGAATTTTTCGCTTGCGCAAGCGAGAAAGATTGTGGAGGATTTGTTTGAGCCACGCCCGGCCATTTATTGGTTCGACTTTTTGGCGACTATCCTGATAGGAAATATCTGCTTTACCGTCGTACGCCTCATCGGCGAATCCAACCAGCCGTGGGGAATCAAACTAGCACTCCTGGCTTTGCCGTTTTTGGTGTGCTGCCTGCTTTACTATCGTGCGGCGATGTTCATTCATGAACTAGTCCACCTTCGCACCGGCACGTTCCGCGGGTTTCGGCTTGCCTGGAATTTGTTGTGTGGGATCCCGTTTTTGATTCCTTCTTTCGTGTACTATCCGCACCTGGACCATCACCGACGAAAGCACTACGGAACAAAGCAGGACGGCGAGTATTTGCCGTTGTCGCATCAAAGACCTTGGCAAATCCTCTTTTATCTTTCGCAGTCCTTAGTCATTCCCATTCTCGGGTTCTTACGTTTTGGCGTGGTGACCCCGTTAACGTGGGTTTGTCCGCCGTTGCGACGTTGGATCCATCAACGGGCCTCGTCGATGGTCATGGACCCCATGTATATTCGCCCGCTTCCCACGGCGAAAATTCGTTGGATCATTTACACGCAAGAGGCGCTGTGTTTCGCTTGGCTGGCCAGCCTGTTTATCTTGGCCTGGGTGGTGCATCGTCGGCTGCCGTATCCATTCCTGATTCAAGCCTACGCTACCGGGGTGGCCATTGTTTTTCTCAACTCACTCAGGACGGTCGGCGCCCATCGGTGGACAAATCGCGGTCATGAGGAAATGACCTTTTTGGAACAGGTGACCGACTCTATCAATTATCCGCACCGCGCTTTGGTAAGCGAGTTATGGGGTCCCACGGGGACGCGTTTTCACGCGTTGCATCACCTTTTCCCATCACTGCCTTACCATGCCATGCCCGAGGCGCACCGGCGGCTCATGGCCGAGTTGCCAGCCGACTCGCCGTATCGGGAAACCGAGGAAAAGTCGTTGATCCAGGCCATTACCGCGCTTTGGCGACGCGCCGACGCGGCCACCCGTTCTGCGGAAAAATCAACGTCTCGCCCGCCTGCACAAAACGCAGCTTGATCGCTCGGGCGCCGCGTTTGGCGGTAATCGTCGTCGAGTGATAAATTTTTTTTCGAAACTCGACGCAAGGCATTGGGTTTAAATCCCTAGCGACGACTTATTCCGTCTTGACCTTCCTCGATCTCGCTAACGTGGATGGGGTAAGCCGGCCGGAAACTATTGCGGCGTCACGGCTTCCGGCAATTGCTGGAAACCTCCGGCTGGCTTACCCCATCCATGTGCCGCGAGAATCCCCTCCCCACTTCTTTGTTCCCTCATATTTGACCTTGTGGGGCGTTTGGGGGAAACTAAAGAATCCGAGACGAAGGTCGGACCAAAACGATTTGATCGTCCGAGGGCGCTCCTCAGTGTGGATATTCCCCCAGGATGTTCCGTACCTACATGACCCGTGCCGAGATTGGCGACTCCCTAGAATAACACGGGAATCTCGCGCGAGGTTTGCAAAACATCATTTTCACTTTTTCATAAACGCGATCGACGAATGGAAGCTGGTGAAATCCTCTTGCGGCGTGGTTTGCTCGACGAACGGCAGCTGGAAATGGCTCGTCGCTCGAACGGCGACACCTCGGTCATGGATACCGTGGTGGACCTCGGTTTCGTATCGGAAGAAGACGCGCTGCGCGCCTTGGGAGAGGAAGTGGGGCTGGACTACATCGACTTGGCCGAGGCGGATGTCGATCTTTCGCTCCTCAAGTCGTTTCCTCAAAAACTGATCCATCGCCATTCGTTGTTTCCCATCCGGCTGGAACACGGTCTGTTGGTGGTCGCAACCGCCGATCCTTTTGACCTTTATCCGCTGGATGAAGTGAGCGCTCATACCGGACTGGCCGTTTCCCCGGTGTTGGCCAGCCGCCAGGAAATCACCAAGCTGATTAAACGCCATTTGGGTGTGGGCAGCGAGACCGTAGACGGCCTGATGGAACAGGCCGACGACAACGGCTTGGAGATTCTGAGCGAAATTGAAACCGACGGCTCTGAGCTTTCGGAAATGGCTCAAGAGGCGTCGGTCATTCGCTTGGTGAATGAAATCCTCCTGGAAGCTATCGAATCGCGCGCGAGCGACGTTCACATTGAGTCGCAGTCGTCCGGCTTTGTCATTCGCTACCGTATTGACGGTATGCTGCAACGGCAACCTACCCCCCCGGAGATTAATCGGTTTCAAGCGGCCATCGTCAGCCGTTTGAAAATCATGGCGCGGCTCAACATTGCCGAAAAGCGATTGCCGCAGGACGGGCGCATCAAACTCAAGGTGGCGGGACGCGAAGTCGACATCCGCGTCTCGGTGATCCCCATGATTCACGGGGAAAGCCTGGTGATGCGTATTCTTGACAAGGGGTCTATGGTCTTCGACCTGCAAAAGCTGGGGATGGAGCCGGACACCTACGCCGTTTACCACGAACTAATTAACCTGCCGCACGGCATTGTTTTGGTCACGGGCCCGACGGGGTCCGGTAAAACGACCACGCTTTACAGTTCGTTGCTGGAAATTCGCAGTGACGCGAACAAAATCATTACGACGGAAGACCCCGTTGAATACCAGCTTGATGGGATCAACCAAATTCAGGTCCATCCGAAAATCGGGCTGACCTTCGCCCAGTCGCTGCGCAGCATCTTGCGTCATGACCCGGACGTGGTGCTCGTCGGAGAAATTCGCGATCTCGAAACGGCCGAAAACGCGGTCCAGGCGTCGCTCACGGGCCACTTGGTGTTCAGCACGCTGCACACGAACGACGCCGCGGGCGCGTTTACCCGGTTGGTCGATATGGGCGTTGAACCGTTTCTCGTGGCAAGCACCGTCGAGGCGATTATGGCGCAGCGGCTGGTGCGGCGTTTGTGTCCGCACTGTAAAGAGTCCTATCGTCCGACCGATGACGAATTCCCCCCCGATTTTCCCAGAGAAAAACTGCCCGCCGACGCGATGCTCTGCCGTCCGCGCGGCTGCCGCCAATGCCGCGGCACAGGCTACGCCGGCCGAATGGGTATTTACGAACTGCTGGTGACGACCGAATCGATCCGCGAATTAGCCCACGAGCGCGCCAGTACGTGGGACATCAAGCAAGCTGCGGTGAAAAGCGGCATGCGGACCCTGCGCGACGACGGCTGGTTGAAGGCGATTGCCGGCAAGACCTCGTTGGATGAAGTGTTGCGAATTACCAAGGGGGATCGACTGGTCAAAATGGCCGCCACATCCGAATGAACAAGTTTTTTCCGAATCATGACATTTGTTCGTTATAATAGTTATCAGCAGATCGCTTTTCGCACGTAACGCCAATCGAACTCCTCGGCGGTCGCTGGGACGCGGTGTTCGGCGTGCGCCGCCCCGCGTTTAGGCCCTTTCGACGCTCGTCATTTTCCGATGCCTGATTTCGCATACGTCGCTCGCGATTTGCAAGGACAAAAGGTGACCGGCACCGTGTCCGCAGCAACCGAACGCGACGCACTTTCGCAGTTGGGCGCACGGTCGTTGTTTCCGCTGCAAGTGGCGTTGGAGGACACCCGGGCAGCGTCCCGCAGCAACCGCCGGGTGCGAGGCCAGATTATGGCCACCACCTATGCGCAACTGGCGGCGTTGCTGCGTAGCGGCGTTCCGCTCTTGCGGTCCTTGCGCGTGTTGCGCGATCAAACGTCGAATGTCACGCTCAAGTATGTGTTGGACGATGTCCACACGCGCGTCGAAGACGGAAATTTGCTGGGCGATGTGATGGCGCGACACCCGAAGGTGTTTAACGAAATGGCCATTCACATGGTCCGGGCCGGTACGGAAGGCGGTTTTCTGGAAGAGGCGTTAGAGCGAGTCGCCAAGTTCACCGAACAACAAGAAGACCTCAAAGCCCGCACGATGGGCGCGTTAGCGTATCCTGTGGTTCTCATGACCATCGGTTCGCTGGTGGTTAGCGGGTTAATTGTGTTCATCGTGCCGCGCTTCGAGGGTCTGTTCAGTCGACTGCGCGAACGCGGCGAATTGCCGGCGATGACCGACATGCTGCTCGCGTTCAGCCGGACGCTGCAAGATTGGTTACTGATTATCGCCGCGATCATTGTCGGAATTGTGTTGTTCGTCCGCGCGCGGCTGCAAACCGAAGAGGGGAAGCGCACCCGAGACCTGTTGAAAATCAAACTCCCTGGCGCCGGTGGAATATTTCAAAGCCTCGCGGTGGCGCGTTTTTGCCGAGTGCTGGGCACGCTGTTACGCAACGGAGTGCCGATCCTCAAATCGTTGGAAATTAGCCGGCAGGCAGCGGGAAATCGCATCCTGTCCGAAGCGATTGCTCAGGCGTCGGAAAATATCACGGCGGGACAATCGCTCGCGGCGCCCTTGGAGGCCAGCGGCCGCTTCCCGAAAACCGTGGTCGAGATGATTTCCGTGGCTGAAGAATCGAACACGCTTGATACCGTCTTGGTCGAAATCGCCGAAGGTCTGGAACGCCGCACCGAACGTCGTTTGGACCTGCTCGTCCGTTTGCTTGAACCGGTCATGCTCCTCATCATGGCCAGCGTCGTATTGTTTGTCGTCATTGCTTTGCTCTTGCCGGTCATCAAAATGAGCAGCATGATGTAAGTTAGGCGCAATGCCGATCCGCCCCTGGCGACCGGAAAAGTCAGGCCGTTCGCCGTCAAATCACCCACCCTACAAACCACCGATCAGGAGATTATTCCCATGAAACGTAAACGCGCGCGTCGCGCCTCAAGCGGTTTTACGCTGCTCGAAGTTTTGCTCGTGTTGGCCATCCTCGTGATTCTTGGATCCATGGTCACGGTCTACTTCGTCGGCATTCAGAAAAGCGGCTACGAGCAGGCGGCTCGTGTTCAGATCGAAGAATTTGAAAAAGCGTTGGATATGTACAAACTTCAAGTCGGAACGTACCCGACCGCCGCTCAAGGTTTGGAGGCGCTTCGCGTACCACCGGCCGACCTCAAAAACCCGCAGAAATGGCAAGGGCCTTACATTAAAGACATCATTCCCACCGATCCGTGGGGCAATCCTTACCAATACGAACTCCTCGATACGAACGCCTTAAGTTTGAATCCGATTAAGATCACATCATGGGGAGCCGACAGCGTCGAAGGCACCGAGGACGACGTAAGCAACATTACCGTGCAACAATGACCTGGTTTGGCAAAGATCGAACCAGGCAATCATGACCTACCGAGCCAAACGCACGGGGTGAATCGCCTTGCATTTTCACTCCCGTGGGGCTTGTTGCTTTTTGTTTGATGCTGCGCGCTTTTCCTTGAGGCGTCCCTTGTCTGCCCTGAATTCCAAAGCGATGGCCGTTCCAGCGAAACGACGCGGTATGTCGCTTCTGGAACTGCTCATCGTCCTGGGACTCTTGGTGGTGGTCGCCGCCATGGCCATTCCGACGCTTGAACGGCCCATGCAGGCCGAACGACTACGCCGCGCCGCGCAACTCGTTCAGGCTCAGTGGGATAGGGCTCGTGTTCGCGCCATGCAAAGCGGGCAAATCATGGTGTTTCAATACCAGCCCGAAAGTGGACGGTTTCGCGTGCAGCCGTGGACCACTGATGATTTCGCGCTGGAAAGTAGCGAGATGTTAACCAACGCCGATGCGTCCTCCAGCGCGGCCACTGCGTTAACTTACACCGATGTACTTCCCGAGGGTATCGAGTTTTTCACCAGCATTACGCTCTCGGAAACTCGTTCGATTACCATCGAAGAAGAACTATCGAAGTTGACGCAGTCAGTTTCGCCAGACAACTCTTGGTCGGCGCCCGTGTTGTTTTATCCCGATGGCACGGCCACCACCGCCGAGGTAACGCTCGCGAACGATTCAGGATCATACATCACCATTCGCCTGCGTGGCCTCACTGGCATAGCCCGAATTAGCGATGTCTTGTCGACCGGCACCGGCGAGGCGCTGCAATGAAACATTTCGTGATTGGGAAAATCAGGACGAGGCCCGCGAGGAGGCGCAAGACGCCAACGCCTCGCGGTTTTTCGCTCCTGGAAGTCATGCTCGCCTTGGCGATCTTGGGAATTTCGATCGCCGCCATGGGCGAGTTGGTTCGGCTGGGAACCCGGGCCGCCGCAGAAACGCGCGACCTCACCAAAGCGCAAATCCTGTGCGAAGGAATGATGTCGGAACTTGCGGCGGGCGTTACCCCGCCGGAGTCGGTGGATCGCGTTCCATTTGAACTTGATCCCGAGTGGAACTATTCGATTGTCGTGGGCGCGGTCGATCAGGAGGGATTGCTTTTGGTCCAGGTTACGGTTGAGCAAGAAGTCGAAACAGGGCAACAACCCCTTAGTTTTACCCTTACGCGATGGATGGTCGATCCGTTGCTCGAACAAACGGAAGACTCCGACACCATTCTCGGCGGCGAAAGCACCACCGAGGGAAGCGCCACGACCGAAAGCCAATCCGGCGCCTTGCCTTAAGTCGTTCCTAATAACCGCGGCGTAACGAGGTTCCCAATCGAACGATGAAAGCCACCTTAATACGTCGGACCGCTTTTACGTTGCTGGAGGTCTTGCTGGCGCTGGCGCTGGCATCGTTGGTGTTCGTGGCGATTGCGATGGCGGTCGATCTCCAACTGCGTGTGATCGATGCCGGCCGCACCGAGACCGAAGAAGCCCAACTGGCCCGAGCGATTTTGCGCCGCATGGCGGACGATTTGCGCGGCGCGGTGCAGTATCAGGTGATTGATTTTTCGTCACTGGAGTCACTTGCCTCGAATGCGGCAGGAGTCGCGGGAAATCTGCAATCGGAAGATGATCTCGTCGGTACCGATTTGGACCCTAATGCCGATTCCGGCGGCAACCCCACGGGCGGTGGAGGTTCGACAGGTGGCGCATCTGGCGGCGGTGGCAGCGGCGATACTACCGGCGGCTTAGACGAAACTGGCAGTGACGCGGATTCCGAGATATCGCCTTCGCAAGACATTGCCGCCACTGGCGCGCCGGCGACGATTCCGGGCGTGTACGGGAACCAGTACGAATTGCAAATTGATGTTTCTCGCTTGCCTCGTCCCGATGAGTACAGCGGCGTGATGGCCATGACCGACGGAACATCGCCGTTGATTATTCCCAGCGATGTGAAAACTGTGAGTTACTTTCTTCGAACCGCGGGCGATGCGGCGTTAACGCCCATGACCCAAGGCGGTTTCACCGATGAAGCGACTCAAGGCGGTTTGGTGCGCCGAGAAATTGACCGAGCCGTCGCCCGGTATGCCATGGATAGCGGAGATATCACATTACTAGACGCAACCGGCGATGTGATCGCTCCCGAGGTCACCAACCTCCAGTTTCAATACTTTGATGGTGTTAGTTGGTTGCAAGAGTGGGATTCGGAGTTAATGGAAGGCTTGCCCGTGGCGATTGAGATCGCCATCGCCATTACGCCACGCCGATTTCTGGAGGATGCGGAAGAAGGTTCGCTTGGCGGCTCGGCTTCCGAGTTCTTTCCCGGCGAGATGGTTTATCGCACGGTGGTCCGTCTCCCAGCGGCGAAAGTGGCTGCTTCCTCAACCTCCTCAGAGATGGAGGACCTGGGATTATGAGGACGTCTCGAACAACGCCGCCAACGGCTTCGCGGTCCTGTCGTACAGAACAGGTTGCTGCTTTTGGTTCGCCGCGCGGCATGGTGCTGGTTGTCGTACTGGTGGTCATTGTTTTGCTTGCCTTGGCGGCGTATGCGTTCACAGAACTTATGATCACCCAGCGTATGGCGACCGAATACGCCGGACGTCAAGCGCAGTCGCGCATGCTGGTTGATTCGGGAGTTGACGCCCTGCGAATGTTCCTGATGCAAGACCAGATCATGCAGGCCGAGGCCGGCGGTCATTACGACAACCCCGCATACTTTCAAGCCCAGCTGGTGGTTGATGATCTCGATCCGATTCATCGCGGCCGGTTCAGCGTTTTGGCGCCGTTACTGGACGATCAAGGTTATCCCGGCGGTTTGCGGTACGGCTTGGAGAACGAGTCGGCACGGGTCAATATCAACGCGCTCGTGTGGTTTGAGAAACAACCCCTCATGGAGAACGCGGGTCGGAACTTGTTAATGGCGTTGCCCAACATGACGGAGGACATTGCCGACGCGATTATGGACTACGTCGACGACGACTACGAACCGCGTGAGTTCGGCGCCGAGGACGAGTACTACATGTCGCTCGAGCCGCCATACGCCCCTAAGAATGCGCCGCTAGATACGGTCGAAGAACTGCTGTTGGTTCGAGGCGTCACCCCGCAACTCCTGTTCGGCGCCGATGCGAACCGCAATGGCATGCTCGACTCGCACGAAATGACCGATGCGGCCTTGGCGGATTCGCCCGATGGATCGATGGACCGAGGCTGGTCGGCGTACCTGACCCTGTGGAGCATGGAGCGCAACGCCAACTCTCTGGGTGAGCCCCGTATTTACATCAACGGCGACGACTTACAACAACTTTCCGAGCAGCTCAGCGCGTATTTTGACGCCAGCTGGGTGAACTTCATCATTGCCTACCGCCAGTATGGGCCGTCGGCGAACAATTCCGGCGGCGGCTCCGAAGGTTCCGAAACTCAAACTGCGGATATGATTCAGCTCGATCTTTCCCAACCCGCGAAGCATCGTATCAATCAGGTCATCGATCTCATTGGGGCGAAAGTGCAAATTCCAAGTCGCACCGGTGGTGGCGGAGGCGGCGGAGGCGGCGGAGGCGGTGGAGGCGGTGGAGGCGGTGGAGGTGGTGGACAGGGTGGGGAGAATAATCAAGGAACGACTTACGAATCGCCATTTCCCGACGGCCCAGTGGCCATGGCGACCTACCTCCCAGTGCTTCTCGATCAGGTGTCGGTTAATCCTAACTCCTGGATTCCCGGTCGCGTGAACATCAATCAGGCCCCGCGAACGATTCTGGTGGGAATTCCGGGCATGTCGGAGGAAATCGCCGACGAAATTATCGCCAATCGGCAAATGCAGTCGACCGGAACCGAGGAGGACGATCCCAACCAACGCTTTGAAACCTGGCTGGCCACCAGTGGCATTGTAACGCTCGAAGAAATGAAAGCACTGACGCCGTTTATCACCGCCGGGGGCGACGTCTACCGAGCGCAAATCGTTGGTTACTTCGAAGACGGCGGCGCCGCCGCGCGGTCGGAAGTTGTAATTGATGCTACGCAATCCACCCCGCGGCTATTATTCTGGAGAGATCTGAGCCATTTGGGCCGCGGGTATGCTCTGGAAACGCTCGGCGTACAATTGGACAGTGGAATGTAGCGGCGCGCCGGACGGCCAACATACGTAAACCCATCGATATACCAGGATCTCTTTATGCCTCGATTGCTCGCCTTGGAATGGGACGGCGGCGAAGCCCGCATCGCGGTCGCCCGCACCCGAGGAAAGGAAGCCGTCATCGAGCATGCCTTCGCCGTTGAACTGGCTCCGCGTGACGCGGGCGAAACTTTTGCCGACGTTAACGTCGGCGAACGTGTGGCTGCTGCGCTGGCGGCTCGGCGCATCGGCCGGTGCGATACGCTCGTCGCCGTGGGCCGTTCGAGCATCGAGTTGCGGCGCTTGAGCCTTCCTCCCGCGCCGCCAGAAGAAGTGCCCGATCTCGTGCGGTTTCAAGCCATGCGCGACTTCAGCGGGGTGAACGAAGAGTGGCCGCTCGATTATGTGCCGCTCGATGCCGCCGCCGCTCCGTCGGCAAGCGAGGCCCCCAGTGGTTCGACCAGTGTTCTGGCGGCCGTGATTGCTCCGAAACTTGTCGAGCAAATTCGTCAAACGTGCGAAGCCGCCGGCCTGGCGCCGGAACGTTTGGTGTTACGTCCCTTTGCGGCGGCGTCGCTATTGCGTCGAGCGCGTCCGAGCGAGGAATGCCGCTTGTTGGTCGACCTGCTCAGTGATGAGGCCGACCTGACTGTGCTGATTGGCGGCAACGTCGTCTTTGTGCGCACCGTGCGTCTTCCCGCCCTGGAGGAAGAAGGGCAAATGCGCGCCTTGTTGGGTGAAACGCGGCGGACCATTGCTGCGGCCCATAACCAGCTTGGCGGACAGCGAGTCGCCCGCGTCGTCATCTGCGGCGAACCCGCGCGGCTGGCCACGATTCAACCCCAGTTGGAAGAGCAACTGTCGATTCCGGTCGAACCGTTCGATCCGTTTTCCGTCGTCGCCCTTGATGGAGCGCTCCAGACCGAGTTACCGGATCATCCCGGTCGGTTCGCACCGCTCCTGGGCATGTTGCTCGACGAAGCGGCCCAAGACCGGCACGATATTGATTTTCTCAATCCTCGTCGCCGACCGCGCGCCCCCAGCCGACGTCGGCAATACGCGCTCGTGGGCGCTACCCTTGGCGCCTTATTGTTAGCCGGCGTGTTTTTTGTTTGGCAACGTCAAAACGCGGCCGATCAGGAGATCAAAATGCTGCAGAAGGACGTTCAAGATCTCACAAAACTCGTGGAACAGTCGCGCAAAATTCAAGCCAAGACCGAGGAAATCGACAACTTCGTGCGCGGCGACGTCACGTGGCTTGATGAACTGAAAACGCTCTCGGAGAAACTTCCCCCCAGCAACGAGATCCTCGTCACGCGCCTCCGGGCGATGCCCATGATGGACGGCGGCGGTCAACTGCTGTTGGACGGCTACGCGAACGAATCTGCCGACATCGGAGAAATGGTTCACCGCCTGAAGGATGATCGGCGCGAAGCACGGAGCAAAGGGGGGTACCAAAATAAGCAACGTACCGATTACCCCTGGCGGTTCGATAATGTCACCGTGCGGATTTCACCCATGGAGTCGGAGGACGCCGACCAAGTTGAGACCGCCGCCCCCTAGCTCGGTTGCTTCCGCCTGACGACCCAGTCTAGTTCTTCGCACCAACGAACGACGATATTCACACCATGTCACAACGTGAACGCATTTTGGCCATTGCCGTTGGCGCCCTTGCGGTGTTGATCGGGTGTTTCTACGTCTTTCAAAAAGTGGATGCGAGCTTCCGCCAGAGGAGCCAAACCCTCGAACGCCTGCGCGGCGAGAAACGGCAAAAAGAGCGGCAAGTCATGTTTGGCAAAATGGCGCAACAACGGCTGGAGCAATATCAAGAACGCTCGCTGCCGCCCAAGCCCGAGCAAGCAGGCCAGCTTTACACCGACTGGCTCTTGAACACCGTCACAGAAATCGGCTTCTCCGAGCCCAAAGTAAACCCGGTAACAGGCGGACCGCGATCCCAAACCGAAGCATTTACGGGTCATGCGTTCGCCGTCAGCGGGGTTGGTCGCCTGGACATGCTCACACAATTGTTGCATGAGTTCTATTCGGTCGATTACTTGCACCGCGTGAAGCAGTTGCAGCTCACCCCGCGCGACGCGAAAACCGTGGCGTTCAGCATGACGGTTGAAGCGATCTCGGTAGCGGATGCTCCGGAGCGAGAAAAGTTGCATGATCCGCCCAGCGATCGCCTGGCGGAAAATGACCTGCAGGCATATCTGGACGCGATTTGCGGCCGTAATATGTTTGGCCCGCCCAATACGCCCCCTAGGCTTTCGGCCAGCAGCGCGTATGGACAAACCAATCGCGAGGTCACCATTTCGCCCACCGCGAGCGATCCGGATGAAGGCGATCAACTCACCTATTCGTTCACGTCGGAAGATCTTGTGGGCGCCCGGTTTGACTCCAAAACTGGTAGATTAAGTTGGACGCCGACCCGACCGGGCGAGTACTACGTCACGTTGTCGGTGCAAGATGACGGCGTTCCCGTGCGCGTGGCGGAACAGAACGTCAAAATCACCGTCACGGATCCCCCGCCTGTCGTGGTTGTGGAACGCAAAGTCGAACCCGCCAAACCTCCCTATGAACAAGTCGAATTCACCTACGTGAACGGAATTACGGAAGTGGACGGTGAACGGCAGGTTTGGATGATCGATCGCCGTACCGGAAAAAACTACTGGCTGACCGAAGGCGACCGTTTTAGCGTGGGCGGGTTTTCAGCCCAGGTGAAGCATATTGGTCCGCTAGATGTCGAGTTTGACTGGTACAACCGCAGCGCGGTGGTGCCGCTCGGAGAGAACCTGGCGGAAGATAAAGAGCTTGCCGACGGCGAACTCTTTAACGCCCGACAAGCGAATGTCGGGCGAATGCGAAGCGAGTGATTCAACGTTCACGCCGCCAGCGAGAAGCATCGCCGATCGAATTACGCCGCGCGGCGGAGTGACGGACGGCGCGGCGGTTCCTCTTCGTCGTGCATCGTCTCGATCTCGTCGTCGTTTTCTTCCTCGCCGTAGCCATAGCCGTAGCCATACCCGTAACCATAACCGTAGCCATAGCCGTAGTAGCCGTCGTTGTTGCTGTCGCCAATGCGATTCGCAACGATTCCGGCCAAGGGCACGTCCATGGTCCGTAATGTTTCGGCGGCGCGGAGAACGAGCTTTCGATGGTTCTTTGCCGGCTGGACCACCAAGACCATGCCTTCCACCAGGCGCCCAATAATGCTGGCGTCGCTAGCGACTAGCACCGGGGGGCAGTCGACAAGAATCTGGTCGTAAACGGTTTCCGCCCAGCCAAGCAACTCTTCCAAGCGTGGACCGCTAAGCAATTCGGTAGGATTCGAGGGTTTGGGGCCACAAGGCAGAACATCCAGGTTCTCCACACCCGTGGCCAAAATGCGTTCGGCGCACAAGGTCACGAGGTCTCGATCGGACTTGAGAATTTCTGAAATCCCGGCCTGACCGCGCAGTCCAAAGAGTTTGGTGAGACCTGGCCGACGGAGATCAATGTCAATCAACAGCGTTCGCTTACCGGCTTGGGCATACGACACGCCGAGATTGGCCAGGACCGTGGTTTTTCCGTCGCCCGGCTCCGAGCTGGTAATCGCAAGCCGGTTGCGTTCGCCGCCGCCAAGACTGAGCGTCGTGCGAAGGGTGCGGAACGCTTCGCTTTCGACCGACTCGGGCGATGCGTGCACTTGGAGCGCTTCGACGCCGACTTCGCCAGGCGCCATCAATTGGCGCACCATCGCCAAGATGGGAGCGCCCATTTGCTCCTGCATTTCTTCGGGCGAACGGAAGCGATCGTCCATGACGTCCAACACGTACACGGCGCTCACGCCGATGGCCAGACCGCCCGCCAACGACATTAACCCCACGAGCAGCAACTTTGGCGAAACCGGCCGATCTTTGGCAATGGCCGGACTGATCACCGACACGCGCACATCGCCCGATTTTCCCGTCAGATCAATGCCCGCAATCCGTTCGAGGAGCATTTCGTGCTCCTTTTGAAAACGCTCCAGTTCACGCTCGACCATGGTCCATTCGGCCAGTTCACCGTTTAGGCGCACGGCCTCCTGTTCGGCGATGGCGAACTCATGCTGCAATTGGCGTTCGTGTTCCTGCGCTTTGCGGAGTTTTTCACCCAAGAGCGATGTCAAAATTGGTGCGAGTTGATCGTTCGTCAAACCGGCCACACGGTGGCGGACTCGCTCGTTATACGTGGCGATGTACGCTTGCGACTCTTGAATCTGTCGCTGAACTTGAATGACTTCCGGATGATTGGGTCCAAGATGATTCAGCAACGCTTCCAGGCGAGCGTTGTCGTCCATGAGTTTGCGTTCGGCAAGCTGAATGGCGTCGGAATCCGAGGTTTTCAGGCCGAACTGGCCAAGCAGCAGATCTCCGCCGGCGCCCGGTTCGATCACGGCCAGGTATTGCCGCAAGTCGCCTCCGGTCTGAATCGCGGCGGTAATCGATGCGAGGAGCGTCTGCAATTCAATGCGCTGCTTTTGCTGCTCACCCAGCGACTCGCTAAGTTGCAACGCGCGATGCACGGTAGGATGGTCAATTTGCGATCCTTTTCCGACCACGCCAATAGCGCCAAGGCGCTGAGTAACATCCAGGTATTGCTGGCGTTTGGTCTCTAAGCGAAGTTTGACATCGTCCAGTTCCTTGCCCAACACGTCAAGCAGCGCCTGCGAAACGTCTTTTTGGTCCTTTTTGATGAACTCCAAATAGGACTCGACCACTTCGCGCACGACATCGGCCGACATTTCTGGCGAATCGGTGCAGTAAGAAACTTCGATCACGTTCGTGCGACGGACCCCGCTCGCGGCGACCCCTGTTTCCAGATCCTCCACTTGCAGGTCGGGATACCTTTCCACAAGTCGCGTAATCGCGCTGTCCAGCACCGAGCGGCTGGTGAAAAGCCGTTCGTAGGTAGGAATCAAAGCCTGGCTTCCGGCTTGCGCCGCTAATGTCATATTCGCGGGATCAAGCCCGGTTTGCTGCACCAACAACGAAGCGCGCGCCTCGTAGAGCCGCGTCGCGGTCGTGTAGTAGGCGGCGCCTAAAACGCACGACGCCAGGACCACGGTAATGACAATCTTTTTGCGGCGAATCACGACGCGCAAGAAACGTAAGATTGCTTGCACGGTGTCGGCGGCGCTTGGAGACGAGAGATCTCCTGCCACTTCCCCAAGGTCGCGCGTCATATGGATTGCTGCCGAATGCGAGTAAATTAGAGACCCGGTACGGGGGAATTGAAGCCAAAGCCCACGAGCCCGCGCAACGTTTCGATGGTGAACGTAAGCGGCGTTTCCTCGACGCTGACCACGTCGCCGGCCATGAGCAGGATATTCGCCGGACCACCCCCTTTGGCTTCTCGAACCGAGGCCTGAATAATGATGGGTTGATCACTATTGTCGATGGTGCGAAACACGCGCACTTTGTCCGCAAGCTCCAGCCGTCGGCCGCCGGCAATGGCGATCGCGTCTAAAAGCCGAATGTCTTGATCGTTCAAGCCTTCATACTGGCCTGGCCGATTGACAAGTCCGATCACGCTGAACTTGCGCGGCGGTTTCTTTTGAACCATGACCACGGTACCGTTTTCCAAGTGAAAGTCGCCCGGCCGACCTTCCGTCACGTCTCGCAAATTGACCGTCACATTGCGGCCGTTGACAGGCGAGGGCGGCGCGCCGGGATAGCTCGCTTGCTGCACGGCAAAGGAGTTGGCCGGGTGGGTAATTTCGACGATTTCCCCCGCGGTGTCGCTCTTCAAACCTCCAGCCAGGGAGATGGCGGCCATTAAGTCGGCGTGCGCCAGCGGGATTTCGTAATCGCCGGGCTTTTCCACTTCGCCCACGACGGAGACCCGAATCGAACGACGTTCGACTAACTGAACGGCCACTTGCGGACTACGGTAAATTCCGCGCGTCATGCTCGCTTCTCGAACCGCGTATTCCGCGTGCGGCAGCACGAGCCCATCCACGCGAACGGGCCCCACCAAGGGGACGTTGACCGTTCCGTCTTCCGCGACGCGCAGCAACCATTTGCTGGGACCTTGCCGCTCAATGCCCGTCGCGATCGAGACTTCCAGCACGTCGCCGACGAAGACTTGCTCGTTGTTCGGCCGAGGCCGCGCAAGCTGCGAAAGGTCGAGCGTTCGCGTACTTTGCAGCGTCGGCGCCACCAGCTCGGAAGGGAGCCGCGAGGCTTGATAAACTGCGGACTGGCACCCGGCGCAGGCCGCCGCCACCAGAACTAACAAGGCGATGAGGCCATGCTGCTCTTGGCGCTGCACCGGGCGTTGCTGACAAGGTTGAATCATTCCCGCTCGTTATTGGCTCAACGAAAGGAACTGCATAAAAACCACCGGCCAGCGAAGTTCGCGAGCCGCCTTGATCGTCGGTATCGGTTGTAGCAAACAAAGAGCTTCGACCGATTCGGGGAATTCTCACGAAGTCCCGCACGGCCGCGAGCGGCGGGATACTAGCCGATTCATCGATTTGGTAAAAGGCGAATTCGCCGTCAAGATTGGGGTGAATTGGCGGCCTACAAAGCCTTGCCAAACCACGCCCTTTACCCATACACAACCGCAGTGCAGAAACCGCGGCGCTGTTCCGTTCGGCATGGAGGATTGTGATCGACGGATCGCACGCGCCAGAAAGCAAGGACGCGAAATACCAACTAAAGATCTCGAACGGCTCGCAGTGCGGCTGGCGCCGCAGCCGTTCACACCCTAGAGCGCCACTTTAGCGAGCGGCGGAATATTCAGCAAAATTTCTTAGGATTTTTAGCCCGTCGGCCTGGCTTTTTTCAGGATGAAACTGCGTGGCAAAGAGGTGCTTGCGCCCGATGGCGGCGCAAAACGGATGACCGTAGTCCACTTCCAGCGCCATAAGTTGAGGATCGCGAGGAACTACGTAATAGGAGTGAACAAAGTAAAAGTGCGCCCCGTCGGCTATGTCGTTCAAAAATGGCGTTTGACGAACGATTCGGGCCTGATTCCACCCCATGTGAGGAACTTTGTACTCGCGCGGTAAGTTGAAGCGTACGACTTCGCCCGGAAACACGCCCAAGCCTTCGTGACGTCCGCCTTCGTAGCTAACTTCAAAGAGCAGTTGCAACCCCAGGCAAATACCCAGGAATGGTTTACCGGCGGCAATGGCGTCTTTAATCGGCTGCACCAAATCACGACGACGAAGTTCGCTCATCGCGTCTTCAAACGCACCAACGCCCGGCAGTACGATTTTTTCCGCGCGTTCGAGGTCAGCAGGATGGCTCGTGATTTGAGGTGTGTACCCAACGTGCTCAAACGCCTTCTGCACGCTGCGCAGATTCCCCATTTGATAGTCGATTATCGCAATCATCGCGTGACCAAGCGTGTAGTCCTGCGTCGCTTTCAACGCGGCGCCAAGAACAGAAAAGTGGCGATTCGTCTAAGTTAGGCAAGACAGCCAAGACTAGCTAGGGGTTCGCGTCTCCAAACTCCGAAGGCGTGCGGCGAAGGCCAGCCCAGTTCGAGTCGCGCAATGTCGTCTTGCAAACGTTTTTACGGCGCCCTTGGTTCAATCTGTTCAATCAAAGACAAGTTCGCCAAACTTGTTAAACTCATGAAAACTGCGGTCAATTGGGACCCAATTCCATCCCGTCGAGCCGTGGTCGTAGTCCATGCGATAAAAATTCGCTCTCCAAACGTCGCCGGACTTTGGCGGCGTGTTACGCAGCGGTTTGAGTAGCGCAAAGGGGATGTACACCTCGGCTGTCCATCCCTCAATGCGGCCGCCCGAAAGCGCTTCACCACCCTGGACGGACACCGCCTTACGCACCCGGCGTTCGCCTTCGTAATGCCAAGGACGCCAGCCTTGGGTTTGTCCTCCGATGTTGGTAATCAGGATTGGCAACTCGTATCCCAGCGGCGAAATTTCGTATTCAAAATAAACATTCTCTTCGGGATCAGGCCAAACGAAGATTTCAAATACATCTTCCGTCCATAAATTCAGGTAATCCTCTTGCATCGTGGCCGACAGCTTCTCATCGCGGCCCGTCATCAGCACGTACAAACCGCGCGGCGAATAGAGCGCCTTGAACCGCGCATCGTACGCATGTTCACGATCACCACAGACCGAAAGCGACGCCCAGCTGGCTTTTTTCCAAGCTTCCGCATCGCCTTGCCCCGTCAGTTCGAAATCGTTGGTCGCGGCAACACGGTACGTTTTACGGTCCGTCGGTGACGGCGTTGGGTCCGCCGTCGCTTCCGACGCTTTTTGATTTAACGGAAACAAAACGCGCTCGGCGTTTTGATGGTACACCTTCGCCAAGACTTCGTCCGGCAGATGGATTCCGTAGATCATCCAAAAACCTTGCAAGTGGTGGCTTGCCGCGCAGTCAAAATATTCATCGTCGGTCTCTAAAAAGCGGTAGTAAATTCGGAACGCATCACGCCGCGGAGTCGTATCGGTGCCGAACATGATTCGATCCTGATACTTCAAGAAGAATTTTCGCGCGGTGTAGGGCTGCCGACCCAACTCCGAAATGCGTGCGTCCAAGTCGACGTATAAGTTCGGATGCTCGTCCAACCATTGTCCCACGGTCGACAAATCCTCCACATTGTTACCAAAATGGGCGCCAATGAACGTGGTTTGCGGATGCCTGGCGACGACGTTGATGAATTGTTTGAGCAACTCCTCCCGCTTGGGGTATTGTTCACCGAAGAACAACCAATTCGGATGCTCGTTCAATTCATGCCAACGCTCGTTAAACCGATCTAAGGGCGTAAAAAACGCCGCCGGATCCGCCGTATGAATCATCACCGGCCTGCCCTGCTTTCCACAGAGATCAAAGATGGGGGCAAGCTTCGGATCATCCACGGGCATTAAGCGACCGTCCTTGTACCGGTAACTCAGGCCGAGCGACTTATGCAGCTTCAACCCCTTGGCGCCAGCCTCAAAACTTTCCTGCAACCGTGTTGTTTCTCGTTCGGTCCAACCTTCGTCGTCGATCCCGCGAAAGTCGAGCAGGGCGAAGGTCAAAAATCGATCAGGGTGCGACTCGTCTAATGCAGCAAGCGTCTCTTTCAATCGCTCGCCCCAGCCGCCGTCAAGATTCACCACGGTTCGCACGCCGGCTTCGTTCATCTCGGTGAGGTATTGCCCCACGCGGTCAGGCGTAAGAAGCGGCTTTCCGCCGCCAAGGTGGTTATGCACGTCGATGGCGGGAAACTTCGGCTTGTCCAAGTTTGTTTGCTTGACGACAACCATGGGCTTGGGCGCCCAGTCTTTCAACTTCAATTCGCGAATATCATCGTTGGTTTGGGACTGCACGCTTGAGGTGAACATCACCCACCCCAAAGCTGCGACAAAGATAATGCGCATCATGGTCGAGCCTGTTTGCAGAAAAGCTTTACAATAGATTGGTTAACGGCGGACCTTTCCGAGGCCGTGTCCTACGATGGTACTCACTTGTCGACGTTCCGCCAGCCAGGGGCAGTCGGGCGCCGCGAACGAACGCGCCGAGTAGAGCTTGTTATCCTGATAGACTGATCGTATGGCGACAAGGCAGCTACCACGGCGAGCATTCTCACCACGAGGGCCGAGTGACTGACCATTCCCTGTCATCACCGTTCGAAATCACGCGGGTCATCCTGCAAGGGCCCTTTGCGTCGCCAGAACGAGCCGCCGCGCTCCGTAAAGCAAACGTCACACACCTTTTCAATGTTGGCGAAGCGCCGAACGTACTAACATGCCGCGACGGATTCGCGGAAGTCTTGTGGACGCCGATTGAGGATCTCGTGAGAATTCCCGACGACACCACTCTGGCGTGCCTTGATCACCTTCACCGGATGGCGTGCCTGCCTGGTAGTCGCGTGTACGTTCATTGTGTCGCTGGCTGGAACCGCTCGCCGACGATCGTATGGCTTTACCTCGTCGCGTGCGGCGTAACACCCGACGCCGCCCGAGAGATCATTGCGCGACGCACCCTGGACGCCGTGCCAGGTCACACGAAATTAGTTGATGCAAAGTTGATCGACCTGGTGCAGCGGCACGGCCAACGGAATTTCTTGCCGCACGGTCGGCCTGAAGCGCTGGCGCCAGCGGATTGACAAGCCCTTCGGATTCATATCGCGCAATGCGTGTTCCGAACGACTTGACGTTCACCTGACGACAACTTCGAGATAACAATCTTCCGTCGAAGTCGACGCCATTTCTCCGCGAGAAAGGTGTTGAATGAGTCGCATCTTCTGAATTTGAAGCCGCGGTTGGCCACCTTGGTTCGAACCATGGCGCCCGTTGACGGAGCGAAACTCGATCGTCACATCCAGAAGGGCGCGTCGATCGTTCAAGGTCAAGATGGCGATTTCCGCCTTTGTCCCCTCCCATGTCGGCAGAGATCCGTTCACTACATTGACCGAAGCGGCGGACGAACTCGATACACGCTGGCCTTGGGTCGTGTCGGAAAGCGTAACCTTTTCCCCATCGCGAACAACAAGCCGAGGCAACGAGAAGGCAAGGTTCTTGCCGACAATTCGACAGTCGACCGTGTACTCCTCGCCCACGGTCATGTGCGATATTCGCTCTCGCTTCAGTTGAGCCGTCGACGGCACAAGCGGCGAACCAGTCGACCTGGGCTGCGAACGGACGATGTTGGGTCGAATAGATGGCGCCGCAGTCAGCGAAATCACCACGGCGAAAATCGCCGCGACAAACGCCGTCGCAATACCGAATAACCAGAAAGCAAAGACCCCTCGACGGTCATTGGCGTCCATGACAATCTCCGTCTGACTGGCTTCCTTCGCGTCGGCGCCGCCTTTTGAACTGCGCGAAATGATTGACAAGGGAGCAGGACTTCGCGCTCGTACGAACCTTATGAAGTCCTATTTCATTGTCCTGCCGCGGATGCTTGCTCGCGCACGAGGAGTTGTCCCGCTCCGTGATCCTTAGCGATCACGACGACGCCTCCCTCGCTGATGGCAAAGCCGCGACGGCGATCTTGCTCCAGGTCGTAGCCAATCACGGCGTCTTCCGGAATGACAACTCCCTTATCAATGATTGCACGGCGAATGCGCGCTCGGCGTCCCACATTCACGGCTTCAAAAAGGATGGAATCCTCAACGTGGGCGTAACTATTGACGCGAACGCTTGGCCCCAACACACTGCGTTCGACCAGGCCTCCCGAAATGATTGAACCTTGGCAAACGATGCTATCTAACGCGCGACCGCGGCGCTCGCCACGTTCGCCGCTGCCAAACACAAACTTGGGCGGCGGCAAGTTGGGCTGGTGCGTACGCACGGGCCACTTGTCGTCATATAAGTTGAGTAAGGGGTCAATCGACACGAGGTCCATGTTGGCTTCCCAGTAGGCGTCCAGGGTGCCGACATCGCGCCAGTAGGCGTCATGTTTGCGATTCTCATCCCGGAATGGAAAGGCGTACACGCGATGATCGCCGATGACGGAAGGAATGATATTCCTGCCGAAATCATGGGCGCTATCCTGCCGATTTGCGTCGGCCAACAATTGCTCGAACATGAACCTGGCGGTGAAAACATATATCCCCATCGAAGCCAGGCAATGCTCTGGATCGCCCGGGATCGGCTTCGGATGCGCCGGCTTCTCTTCGAAGCCGATAATGCGATCCTGTTCATCCACCTCCATGACGCCAAATTGCCCAGCCGCTGACGGGATATCGCTGCGCAAGGCTCCTACGGTGATGTCGGCGCCCATCGAAATGTGGAAGTCGAGCATCTCGTGGTAATTCATCTTGTAGATATGGTCGCCTGCCAGAATCAGTACGTATTCGGGGCGTTCGCGCTCGATCGCGTAGATATTCTGATAAACGGCGTCAGCGGTTCCTTGATACCAATGCTCATCAATGCGTTGTTGGGGCGGCAGCACGTCGACGAATTCGCCTAATTCACGGCAAAAGAAATGACGCCAGCCCAGGTTGATGTGACGATCCAGGCTCATCGCCTTGTACTGCGTAAGGAGCAACATCTTGCGGATGCCGCTGTTCAGGCAGTTGGAAAGCACAAAGTCAATAATGCGGTAAACGCCGCCAAAGTGTACGGCCGGCTTGGCTCGATCGCGTGTTAGCGGTTCGAGTCGGGTGCCTTTACCGCCTGCAAGAATGACTGCTAGTACGTTTTGCATGGTTTATCACCTACGAGACCTTTCCAGCGAGTCATTGGGCGAGGTTTTCGCCTATCCCACTGCGACACCCTGCTCGCTGAATTCAAGAGTTGCTTAGCCTCGCCGCCATGGGGGAAGGCGAGGCCGAAACGGCGCTGTGTTCCGTCCATTTTCGCAGCCACAATTCCAAAACCAGCAGTGTCCAAAGCCGATAACTATGATCAAAAGCGCCGCTTTGGTGTTGCACCACCAAACTTTCCACAGTTTCAGGGCGAAAAAACTCGGAAAGACGGCACTTGGGGTCAAGCAACATGTCACGAGCAAACTGTCGCAACTCGCCCCGAAACCAATGGTCCAGCGGCACGCCAAACCCCATCTTCCGCCGAGTCCAAATCTGCGGCGGCAATAAGTCGCCAAACGCTTTACGGAGGATTAGTTTACCGCGCCCCCGTCGATATTTACACCGGCGGGGCATTTGCGCGGCCAATTCAACCACGCGGTAGTCGAGCATGGGCTGCCGACATTCGAGGCTGTGCGCCATCGAGGCAATATCGACCTTGGTCATCAGCGCGCAGGGCAAGTAGGTCGTCAAGTCCGCGAGCGACGCCGACGTCATCGCGTCGCGTCGATCCGCGCGACGCCAGGCCTTCATTAAAAAGTGGGCTGGGTCGGAGTCCGGCAACGAGGCCAAAAACTCGTCGCGGTAAAGCGCTGCGCGAGCC
The DNA here is from genome assembly GCA_963204915.1 of Planctomycetota bacterium. Lineage (GTDB taxonomy): Bacteria > Planctomycetota > Planctomycetia > Pirellulales > Pirellulaceae > JAHWKS01. The sequence continues at coordinate 184,283 of CAUJHS010000109.1, forward strand.
GATTCGGGAAAGATGGTGACCCATCGCAAGTACCGTCGCGCGGGCTCTTGCGCGACCGCTTCGCTAAATCGCTTGAAACGCCGAAGAATCCCCTTTTGGCGCGCGCTCCCTGGCAACCGTTGCCAGCCAGGAGCCGCCAGCGCGACGCGTAAGGGCCCCGCGCGGTCGATCCACGATGCGAGGTTCACCGCCCGATAGCGCTCATAACCGCAAAATAATTCGTCGCCGCCGTCTCCCGTTAACGCAACGGTAACGTGCTGCCGGGTGTACTTCGAGACGTACCAAGTGGGAATCGCCGAACTATCGGCAAAGGGTTCGTCATAATGCCACACCAAATCATCCAAAATCTCAATGCTTTGCGGGGTGACCATGAAGGTCCGGTGGTCGGTTTTCAAATGGTCGGCCACCAACTGCGCATAGCTCGACTCGTCATACTCTTTAACGGGAAAGCCTATCGTGAACGTCTTGATCGGTTCTGACGATTGCTGCTGAGCCAGAGCCACGATAATCGACGAATCAATACCGCCCGAGAGAAAGGCGCCCAAGGGCACCTCGCTTTGCATTCGCAGCCGCACGGACGAGGTAAGCAACTCGCGCAATTGCTCAATGTATTCTTCCTCTCGTAATGCAACTTCCCGATTCAAATCGGGTTTCCAGTACGGAGCAACCTTAAGCTGATCGTCTTGCCAAACCGCGAAGTGCCCCGGAGGCAACTTTTTGATTCCGCGAAAAATGGTGTTCGGATGCGGAATGTATTGGTACGTGAGGTATTCGTCGATGGCGCCCGGATCGATATCCCGCGGAATGTCGGGCGCTTCCAGGATGCTTTTTAATTCGCTGGCGAATAAGAATCGGTGGGGCTCAGCTCGATAAACGAGCGGCTTTTTACCAATTCGATCGCGTCCCAAAACCAAACGTCGGCGGCGCTCGTCCCAGATCGCGATTGCGAACATTCCGTTCAAATGCGAGAAACAGTCGGTACCCTCATCTTCGTATAAATGAACGATCGTTTCTGTGTCGCTATGCGTTTGAAACCGATGGCCAGCGCCTTCCAAGCGATGCCGCAGTTCCTGAAAATTGTAAACCTCGCCATTGAACACAACCCACACCGTGCCATCTTCATTGGACATCGGCTGATGGCCGCCTGCCAGGTCAATGATCGACAAGCGTCGAAATCCCAGCGCCACGCCGGGCGTTGATGGGTAAGGCGGCCGAACGCGAAATTCACTGCAATATTGCCCAGCTTCATCCGGCCCACGATGCCGCAGAACGTTCATCATGCGGGTCAACGCAACTGCATCAATGGCTCGCGCTGGGTCGGTCCAAACGGCGCCAGTAATTCCGCACATGAACGGTATTCAGGAGTGAGGGATCAGTCGTCTGATCGGAAGCGAAGTTAGGTTCCCACGGTGCGCCTTGATCACCCGGAACATTCGTCGTCACCGGGCCACGATTGGGTTATAAACCATTGTACAAGAACCCGTGAAGCGAGTAACCTGAGTAACGTATCGCCTGGCGCGATATCCAACCTCCTTCCCTCGTTTCGAATAGTCATTTTGCCGTGCTCCGTCTAACCTTCGATCAACGAAGCGATGCGCAACACTTGCCAACACGGCGCGAGTGGTTGCGCCTTGGCGGCTTGATGGGTCTTGGCTTGCTTCCGCGGCGGAGTGCTGCCAAAAGTGTTTCGACTCCAATCGCCGGCTTCGGCCGAGCAAAGTCGGTTCTCTTGATCTTCGCCAGCGGCGGTCAGAGCCAGTTCGAAATGTGGGACCCTAAACCTCAGGCTCCTGACGATGTACGGGGCGCTTTTGGGACGATTTCAACGGCGATCCCCGGAGTCGCCTTCGGCGAGCATATGCCGCGACTTGCTCGACTGGCCGATCGATTTACGGTCGTGCGGAGCATGTCGCACGATGATGTCGATCATGGGTCGGCGGTCTACCTGGCGCTGACCGGTCGCTATCATGAACAAAGGTCCGCAAACCCGGATCCTCGGCCGGTTGACCTTCCAACGTATGGCGCCGTGCTGCATCGTGTTCGGCCGACGCATCGCTTTGTGTACGACGCGGTCCACTTGAACGGTCCTGCGCTGGTTCCTCGAACTCCGGCTCCGGGCCAATACGGCGGCCTATTGGGAGAAGCTTACGATCCGCTCGTGATTGGCGACGTGACCGAGTCGTCGAACGCCGTACCGGGGCTGGCGTTGCAACCTGACCTCCCGCCGATGCGAATGGAGGCGCGGCGAACTCTTAAGGACACGTTAGACCAGTATCATCGTACGCTGGCGAGCAACGAACACGCAGTCCAAATGGGTCATCTTTACACCCAAGCGCTCGCGATGCTTGATTCGAGACGATGTCGCGAAGCGTTTCATCTTGACGCCGAACCACCGCAGGTGCGGCATCGCTATGGCCTATATCGAAGCGGCCAGGCGTGTCTTTTGGCGCGACGGTTGATTGAAGCGGGCGTGCCGCTGGTCACGGTGATGTTCAACCATACCAATCGCGGGCAAGACCTTGCTCCTGATGACACGGAGGTTTACGGCTGGGATACTCACAACGATATTTTCCATGCGCTACGCGTGCACTTGCTGCCGCGCTTCGACTGGAGTTTTTCTGCGTTATTGGAAGATTTGGACCAGCGCGGTTTGCTCGACGAAACACTGGTCATTTGCATGGGCGAGTTCGGGCGAGCGCCGCGCGTAGCGTATGAAGCGAACTTTAAGGGCGCGTCGCCCGGCCGCAAACATTGGGCGGCCGCATACTCCATCGTCATGGCGGGCGCGGGCGTGCAACGCGGAGCGATCCTTGGCGCCACCGATCGCCTGGGCGCCGAAGTGACGACCGATCGTTACGGACCCTGGGACGTGGCGGCCACCTTGTATTCGGCCCTGGGAATTGATCCTGCGGGCCACTACTTTGACTCGCTCGAACGCCCGTTTCCCATCACAATCGGAAAACCAATCGAAGCGCTCTATCATGGATGAGCGCGGCGGTCTTCAACCCAACGCCAAGATCTCCCCTACGCTGCTTTTCTTCGCGCTTGGTACAAATAAGGATTGAGCGTCGGATCGTTGTACATCTTGAACTGACGGTACGTTTTGTGGCGCTTGCGACCTGCAAAGAGATCATCCAAGAGTTCTTGCAGCGACTGCGATAAGTCCTCGTGCTGAATTTGACAGACCGCTAATTTGCGTTCGACCGAATCGATGTGCTCGGGAGTCGCATCATCTCGCTCGGTTTGTTCTTCCAAATGATAAATGCGTAAAGCTAAAATCGACAGGCGGTCGATCGCACTGCCCGCGGTCTCGGTGTTCTGCGGCGCATCGAACGACGCCTCGACGCCCTGCCGGTCGAGTTCTTCCGTCAGATAGTCGTCCATCTTCTCAATCCAATCGTTGCGTTGTTGATTGAGACGGTCGATGTTGCGTTTCACCTCCGCGATTCGCGCCGCAGAAACGTCGCGGCTGCGTGCGATGTCTTCCTCGTGCCACAAGCGAAAGTTGAAGCTGAATTGTTGGCATACCACCGCCAGAAAACCGCGGTAACTGTTTTCGATCTCTTGTCGGTGCCAGTGCACCACCATCGCGCGATGCAGGTCGGTGATTTGACGCACGTTGATCATGACGACTCCTCGCGAAAAAGAGAAAGGCGGGGAATAATACGGCGCCAACCCGATTTGCCGCAAGAGGAAGTTTCACACGATTCGGCGCTGGGTAAAATGGGGAGGCCGCACTCGAATGTGAGTCAGGATTCTTGGCATGACGCGATTGCGGCCCCGGTGTCACGCTGCTCCTCGGCGCCACTGTGAAATACGGTCAATGCGAGTTTCGGGGCCATCGCGGTTTCTTACATCATTGTGACTATGTCTACTCAACGTATTGCCGTCGCAGTCGTCGAATCTCGGGATCACGTTCTCATCGGTCGCCGTCCTGCCGCCGCGGCGCTGGGCGGTTTATGGGAGTTTCCCGGCGGTAAGATCGAAATGGGAGAAACGGCCGAGGAGGCGGCAATTCGCGAATGTCTCGAAGAAACGGGTTTACACGTTGTTGTCATGGGAGAATATCCCGACCACGTGCAGTCGTATGAGCACGGAACCGTTCACTTGCGGTTTTTTGCTTGCCGACCTTGCGATCCTACCGCATTGCCGAAGGCGCCATTTCAGTGGGCGCCCCGCCAATCACTGTCGCCAGAAAAGTTTCCTGAAGGGAACGCTAAGTTGCTTCGGCAACTGCTCGCCCGTGACGCCGCTGGAAACGAAGGCGATTAGGCCAATAGATCGTTGATCGCGACGCCAGGCCGCACTTGCAGCGGACGTTGTTGCACGTCCGGCAGCGTTTGTTCCCGCGGTACGCCAAGAAGGTGATAGACAGTCGCGACCAAGTCTTCGGGCAAGACGGGGTTCTCCTCGGGCCAAGCGGCGTGCCGGTCACTACGACCGTAGACCATGCCGCCACGCACGCCGCCCCCCGCGAGAACCGTGGTAAAGCATCCAGGCCAGTGATCGCGGCCATCGGCGCCTGCGCCAGCATCGCTATTACGTTGCCCGACGCGCGGCGTTCGGCCAAACTCACCTGTCCAAACCACCAAGGTTTCGTCGAGCAGGCCACGTTCCGCCAGGTCATCTAAGAGCGCCGAGAATGCTTGATCGGCGGGAGGCATCAGGCGATCCTTCAAATCAATAAAATTTCGACTGTGCGTATCCCAATAAACGCTGACATTCTTGATGCCGTCGCTGGGCCAATACACGGTCACCAAGGGCACGCCACGCTCAATTAAACGCCGTGCTTGAAGCACCGATTGACCGTGTGGGTTGCGTCCATAACGATCGCGCATCGCGGCGGGCTCGTCATCAAGATTGAACGCTCCTCGACCCACAGCCGTTGACGTCAATAAATCGAAAGCCTGCTGGTAGGACGCATTGCGAGCAACGGCCGCAGGGATTTGCATTTCAAGTTGCCGATTTAGCTCGGACATCAATTGGGCACGGTTTTCCAGCCGAGACGCCGATAACTCGGGCGGCAACACAAGTTCTCCCACGCGATAATCACTGCGGTTGGGATCATGGTCGATCGTCAAGGGATCAAACGCCGGGCCAAGCCAACCGGCAAACTGGCCCTGGCTTTCCTCGACGAAACGAGGAACATCGTTCTCTAACTTGGGCCGCATCGAAATAAACGGCGGCAACGCGCCATGGCCCCTTCCTAACCGACTGAGCACTGACCCCATATGAGGCCATTGAACCAGTCGGTCGCGGCTGACGGGCGGCGCTTGGCCTGTAAGCAAAAAATGCGTCGCCGACGTGTGGTTCACGTCGCCATGTGTCATCGACCGAACAATCGCCAGCCGATCGACACGCTTTGACAGTTCGGGAAAATGTTCGCAAATCTGAATTCCCGGCACGTTGGTGGAAATCGGCTTGAACTCTCCACGTATTTCCGCCGGGGCCTGGGGCTTCATGTCCCAGGTGTCTTGATGCGAGGGACGCGCAAGCCTATATCTGCAACGACGTAATCACGCTTGCAGTCTAGAACGCTAGCATTAGCGGTGCGTCTGCCAGAATAGCTAGGGCTAAACCTCCAACCTTACGAAAATCCCACCATACCCTGCGCATGGGGCACGGTTTTCCTTGTACTTGTCGCCGTAAGTCGTTGTGCGGCAACAGGTATTTGCTACCAGTAGCACGATAGCAGCAAGGAAGTTGCTTGACACGCTCCGTGGGTCGAATACCATTCTTGTGTTGCCACGTCGGAGTTAGCAAGACCCACAGGGTTTTGCTTTGGTGTTTCTTTTTCGACACCCCTCTCAAAGGACGTGGCAATGATCACTCTCAAAGAAATTGCGCGACGGTTCGGCGTTAGCATTAGCGTGGCTCGGTGGGCGATGACCTACCACGGGCCAGAGCCGAAAGACCGCATCGGCACCGCGAATCTCTGGCCTGAATCCGACCTGCCGGCCATC
>CAUJHS010000110.1 GCA_963204915.1 Planctomycetota bacterium
GATCGCGACGCCCCAGCAAGCAACTTCAGCGAACGCCATCGCAGCGAAAGAACCCGGCCCTGCTGGGGCGTCGAAGACTCCGCCGCCAGCCACCCCGACTCGTTGGTACGATTCACTCCGGTCACTCCACCGCCCCCCTCCTTTTCTTCGTCCACGCGCTGCACCTTAGCCTCGCCGACGCAAATAACGATAAATATATATTGTTTTACGATAAACAATGGCTTAGAATGGCGGTATGCCACGTCAAAGGACCGCCCTATGAAACGAAGTTCCACCGTCTTTCTTCAGATGGTCGTTGTGCTCATCGGCATGGGGGCGGTGGCGCTCCTGCTGTGGGAGCCTCACCTCGAGGGCAGAAACGCGAACGCCACGCTCTTTGAGATTTATTTCAAGGATCCTTTTTTGGCCTATGCCTATGTCGCCTCCCTGGCGTTTTTTGTGGCGCTCTATCAAGCGTTCAAGGTGTTGGGATACGCCAGACATAATCAGGTCTTCTCACCAAAGGCGGTGAGCGCTTTGCGGACGATCAAGTACTGTGCAATGGCCATCATTGGTTTTGTCGCGGTCGGAGAAATCTTCATCGTGCTTGACGAGTCCGAAGATCGGGCAGGCGGCGTTTTCATGGGCATCCTCATCACCTTCGGCTCGATCGTGATCGCCGCCGCGGCGGCGATGTTTGAACAGATTTTGCAAAACGCCGTCGACATCAAATCCGAGAACGACTTAACGGTGTAACCAAACCCGCATGGCCATCATCATTAACATCGACGTCATGTTGGCGAAGCGAAAGATGAGCGTCACCGAGCTTGCCGAGCGAGTCGGCATCACGATGGCCAACATTTCCGTGCTGAAAAACGGCAAGGCCAAAGCGATCCGGCTGTCGACCTTGGAGGCCATTTGCCAGGCGCTGGAATGCCAACCCGGCGATCTCTTGGAATACAAAGAGAGCTGAACTCGACGGGATGGCTGATGGGCATTCCGTTGCCGACGAAAAGGGATGGCTGGCGGCGGAGCGGAACGCGACGTCCCAGCGGGGTCGGCTTGGGTTGTTACGGCGCCTTGGAAGGAACGACGTGCTAGGGCGTCGAAGACTCCGCCTCCAGCCAACCCTTGGTAGGAATCTTGCATTGCCCCTGCCACCCGCCGAGGCGAAGGAGACCAAGGAGAATCACCCGTGACGCATTACCGAGTTGTCCGAGGTCTGGTCGCTTTCCTCGCTGCCGTTGCGGCGCTTCCTCTGGCATTGATCCTCGCCGATTCTACCTTCGGAATGGCGAGCGTTCTGGTCGCGCCCGTGCTCGCCGCTTCCTTGGTTTGTACTGCGACGGCGCGCGAGCCGCATCGTGTCTGGTGGTTCGCTTTCGCCTGCTCAACTGCCGTCTGGCTGCTCGTCCTTTCGCCGGCTCTGGAATTGGTGGTCAACGGAATTGCGGTTAGCCTACAGAGGCTAACTCAGCGAGGGACGATTTCTCTTTCTCAGCGAGTGATTGAACCGACGGCGCTCGCACTGATTTTTATCGGCCCGCCGATCGGTGCGGTCGTCACCGGGTTCGGCGCCGGATGGTTGGCCCAACGCACGCGGCGCTCGCCGGCGAGTGAAAGACGCTGGCGATTCTCCGTTCGCGAACTCCTGGTCGCAACTTTGGCATTGTGCATGTTTCTGGCGCTTGCGTCGGGCCGAATACGAGTCGATCATGCCAAGGAAAACGAACGCAAAGTCGCATTCCTCACGCGTTTCGAGAATTCATTTGGGTCGAGCCGCGTCCGGCTGCTCTCGCCTCCGGACATTACGGGAGGCCATCGTACCTTGATCCCAGAATCGGGCTACATGAGCTTCATGCCTCCTGGAATTAACGAATACCGCGTGACCGCACCAATCCTTAAGAACAATAAAAGGCTGTGGGCGGTCTGGGCCTACACGTGCAACGGCAAACACGATGACATGATTTACCAATTCGCTTATGCCGAGAGCGATACCGAAGAAGGTCTGCCGCCGTTCCTCGCCAAGGCTTACGTGAATGCGAGCTGGCAGATGATCGACGGAGCGCCAAAATAGCGTAAGCGGCGACGCGGTGGCTGATGGGCATTCCGTTGCCGACGAAAAGGGATGGCTGGCGGCGGAGCGGGACGCGACGCCCCAGCGCGGTCGGCTTGGGTTGTTACGGGGCCTTAGAAGGGCTGCCTTGCTGGGGCGTCGCGTCCCGCTCCGCCTCCAGCCAACCCTTGGTAGGAATCTTGCATTGCCCCTGCCCCCCGCCCGCAAACCGTCGCCCGATCGCGGCTTCCATGCTTTTCCGTGGCATGGAAACCGATTATCCAACACGTCAACTTGTAACACTTATTCCTGGACGACTGCTACGGACCCCGATCGGCCGACGATCACGATTGAACTCTCCGGCGATCCCTCGACGTTCGATGCCCTTAAGGCCGATGAGGATTCCGAGTGGTCTTGGGCGGTCTATCCGCCTGGCTTCTGCCTGCGCTCATTTCCGGCCCAGATTGATCCGGCCACGGGCATCATTTACATGATGGAGCACAGCGACATCGATGACGTCACGGTCCAGCTCGTTCCGGACCGATCCCTGGAAATCTCTGGCCGCGTGGACCTGTTTGGCGAGATCGACGACTTCGCCATTCGTTGGCAGCGTTAACCGCCCGCATAACCATCTGTGGCATGCGGCGCGGCTTCTTGCGCGGCGGCGCCTCGGGAAACCGTGTGCGGCCCGCCGTCACGCGCAGGAAGAAGTAGAATTCACATCGACAATAAGTTAGATCGAGTGAGTTGTTAAAACTGCGAACGATTTTCGAATCAATTCGGCGTTTTTTTGGGAAGAACCGCTTGACGTTCAGCCTTTCCAGCAATCACAATCTCTGCTGTCTAGCGCCTTTACTTTTCTCGCAACTTCTCACAAGGCAGCACGGTATGTTTGATCTCTGGCGGGGCGTGGTTCTGGCGGCGTGCTTTACCGCGGCGGTGTCGGCCTCAAGCGTGGCGGTGGCGCAAAAGCCCAACCCCAACGGGCAGCCGGCTGACCTGCAGCCCGGCAAGGTCGTTCGCTACTACGTGTGGTACGACGAAGCCGGATGGCATCTGCGCACCACCACCGTGAAGCGGCTGCAAGATTTTGACGGGCGCATTCGCGTCGTGGGCGGCACGGTGGAAAATGTGATAGGCGCCCAACTGGAAGGCGGTCAAGGGGAACGTAGCGATCGCTGGAAGGTGAGCGATAACAAACGCAACATCGCGTTTCGCATTAACACGCAAGGCGCCATGGACGGGTTCGACTTTACGCTTTCCGAAGACGCCACCGACGTGGAGTTCACGCTCAAAGTAAACGGCGAGGAGCGCGCTGACCATATCTTTATTGGCAAAAACTCGAAGAACCCGCCCAGCGCCAATTTCAGCTATCGCGCCAAACCCCGCGCCAACTAAACCCCTTCCATGGCGAAGTGTTGGCCGTGATTACGTGGTGTACAGCGCGTTGAAATTGACGTAGTCGGTGGTCAGGTCGCTTGTCCAATGGCGCGAGGCGCCCGCGCCTGGCCCAACCTGCAACCGCAGGTGCGTTTCGCGCTGGCTCTTGATCGCTTCCGACACCGTTTTGGCGTTAAAGGCGACTGGGGCGCCGTGCTCGTAAAGCAAGTGGCCGTTCACGCGCAGGGAAACTTGTGCGGGGTCGAACGCTACGCCCGCGTATCCCGCCGCAGAGACAATGCGCCCCCAGTTTGGATCTCCGCCATGCACGGCGGTTTTCACCAGGGCGCTGTTAGCGATGGTGCGGGCGATTAGCTGGGCGTCGGCGTTGGTGTCGCACCCGCGCACTTCAATGGCAATGAGGTGCGTGGCGCCTTCGCCGTCGTCGGGAATTTGCTTGGCCAGTTCGATACACAACTCGGTGAGCGCTCGTTGGAAGGTTTGCAGGTCTTGGTTGGCCAGCGCTTCTCCCCCTGCGGCGCCGCTGGCCAGGAGCAGCGCCGTATCGTTGGTGCTCATGTGACCTTCCACGCTGATGGCGTTGAAGCTTTCCTCCACGGCGGCCGCAAGCGACGCCTGGGCTTGCTCGGGCGTGAGCGCGGCGTCGGTCGTGATGATCGCGAGCATGGTGGCCATTTTTGGCCCGATCATGCCGGCGCCTTTGGTCATGCCAGCCAGTCGCACCTCGCGTCCGGAAAGCGACAACTGGCGGAAGGCGATTTTGGGTCCGCGATCGGTGGTCATAATGCCGCGCACGGCCTCCATGAAGGCGTCTTCGTGGGCGGCCAACTGCTTCGCAGCTTGGGCGATGCCGGCGGCGACCTTTTCCATGGGCAGGAATTCGCCAATAACGCCGGTTGACATGACGAGCGCTTGTTCCGGAGCGGCGTCCACGGCGGCGGCGGCCAGACGCGTCATCTCTTGGGCGTCGCGCAAACCGCGCTCTCCGGTACAGGCGTTGGCGTTGCCCGAGTTCGTAACGACCACGCGAATCTCATGCGACGGCGTTCGCTGCCGGTCCACCGCCACGGGCGCGGCGAATACGCGGTTCGTGGTGTACACTCCCGCCGCCACGGCGCCCCCGCGGCACACCACCAGCGAGATATCCTCGCGACCGGCCACCTTTTTGATGCCGCACGCGGCGCCGGCGAACTCAAACCCAAGAGGAAGATCAACAGCCATGAAAATCAGAACGGTAGAGAATTTTTATGGGGGAACGTAAAGGGCCATGATGAAGCAGAAGCGAAGTTTTGAACAGGAGGAAACCGAGGAGAACGGAGAGGTTTTGTATTTGAATTTTTCGATTTGTCTATGTTATTTTTCGCAAGTGCAAATTGATTGCTTATTCAATTTTTCACTTGCTGATTTTCTTCTTTATCCTCTTCGTCTTTTTCCGTTTCTCTCGGTTTCCTCCTGTTCGATTCTTCTCTTCCTTTCTCTTCTCATCTCCTTTACAACAGCGCCGTGGTCTCCGCAAACCCATGCATCACGTTGAAATTTTGCACGGCGGCGCCCGACGCGCCTTTGACCAGGTTGTCTTCGACGCTAATGAGCAGCAGTCGGCCTTGCACGATGCGCGCGGTGATGTCGCAAAAGTTGGTATGGGCCGTGTGTTTGGTGGCCGGCAGATGCTCCACCACGCGGACGAACGGCTCGTGGTAATACCGCTGACGCAACACGTCGAGCGCCGCTTCCTGATCGAGCTTTTTGATCGGCCGCGTGTAAATGACGCTCAAGATGCCGCGATCCATGGGCACCAAGTGCGGCGTGAAGATCACCTGCGGGTCGCGCCCGGCGATGCGCCCCAGCACCTGGCAGATTTCGGGGGTGTGCCGGTGGGTTCCCACCCCGTAGGCCATGATGCTTTCGTTGCACTCGGGGTAGTGGAACGCGAGCTTGGGCGTACGGCCTGCGCCGCTGACGCCGCTTTTCGAATCGACGATGATGTCGTCGGTGTCGATCAAGCCTTGCGCCAGGAACGGCGCCAGGGGAAGAATGGCCGACGTCGGATAACACCCCGGGTTGGCCACCAGTTGTGCTTTGCGAATGTCGTCGCGGAACCATTCCGGCAAACCGTACACCACGCGCCCGAGCCGGGCCGGGTCGGGATGCTCCTCGTGATACCAATGCTTGAAGGTGGCGGCGTCGTTCAAGCGGTAATCGGCGCTAAAGTCGATCACGCGCGCGCCGCCGTCCAATAACTCCGGCGTGGCGCGAGCCGCAGCCCCGTGCGGCAAGCAGCAGAAAACGCAGTCGGCCTTCTTCGCCACGTCACGGGGCGAGAGATTCTCCAGCCGCAAGTCGAGCCGGCCGGCGAGTTGCGGATGCACGTCCGCCAGGTGCGGCCGTTCGTCTTGCCGTGTGGTGAGGACGGTGATTTCAGCTTCCGGATGACGCAGCAAGAGCTTGAGCAGCTCCAGCCCCGTGTAGCCCGTCGCCCCGAGAATGCCAATTCGAACCATGGTGGCCGATGATCGCAAAATGAAGGAAAGAAGCAACGCGCCCAAGACCCGCGCCGCCGTGCAAAGGTTCAGTATAGCGATCAAAGAAACAAGCCCAAAGGCCGCCGAACCGCCGCATCATCAAATGAGCGAGGGGGCGGCCAGGGCATCGGACGAGGCGCCGTTGCTCAAACTTGCGGCTCAGAAGGTTCGAACGCTCGGTTCCATCACTCGCTTCCCGACTCGGCCTTCCCGGCAGGCAAGTCGGGAAACTGCGGTTACCGCCGCTGCGAATCTTGGGACGATCCTTCCCGGAAGCCAACCGACGTTGTTGCGTCGATTCCACTGCCGTCTTGGCGTCTCGCCAGTGAGGAGCCAAACAAGATTTCCTTGTGTTGCGAGGCGAACAAGCGCGAGAAGAACTCCGCGCCGGCCTTGGTCAAGTGCCGGCAATCTTGGCTGATGAACTTGCCTTCGGGCGTGAATACGGGCACGGTTTGCCGGTGATCGGAAATGCGGTGAATCAAGTCAAGATAACGTTCGGCCCAGTGTTCCCGCAGGCGCTCGTTTTCCTCGAACACGCCTTTCTCCATGAAGGTGCGTTGGTGGAGATAATCGTCGCCTTGGTGGTTGTAGAAGATCCCGTTGCTGACACCGAAACTTTTCGTCCCAATCACCCAGAGCTTTGTGACGTCGACGCCCGATGCTTGCACGTCTTGCGGGTCGGCCATGGACCAGAAAATGACCTCGGCCTGGGCGACGCGCGGCTTGAGCCCTTTCAATTCCGAGAAATGGTAAACATACGACACCTCCAAGCGATCGGCGAACGGCGATTCAAGCAAAACATTCGCCCAATCGCGGGCAAAACTGTTGCCAATGACCAGAACGCGAATTTTGTCGCTCGAAGCGAAGTCGCGATTCAGACCGTAAATGCGATCGTTGTACTTTGCATGCATGCCCGGCGCGACCGCGGCTTGCACAATCTCCAGTTCGGGAACATCGCGAATCACGCCCCCAGATCGAACGATGGGCGCTGACACCCCTAATAGCAATAAGCCAGCCGCAGCGATGGACACCCCCAAAGTTTTCAGCCCAATGCGGTTCCGATCGCGAAATGGGGTTTCGATCGCGTAGTAGGTTCCTATCGATAGGATCAACATGGTCGGAATGAGAACGGCCAAATGCGCCACGTGCAGTTCCTGTGTCCAGCAGTAACGCGCAAAAGCAAACAACACCTGGTGCCACATATAGAGAGAAAAGCTCAGTTTGCCGATGAACACAAAACTGGGGAGGCGGAGCAGGCGCCCGGACAATCCTTGAAGGTCCGTCTGCATCAAGAGTTGGCAAGTGACGACGACTGTCAGGAACAGCAGGACTCGGTCGTCCAGGGCGCTCGGCGGAAGCAGCAAGAGTCCCACAAGCGCCGCGACCAGCATATCGGGCGAGAGCCGCAGGATCTTCCGGCCTGAACCGTCTTGCGTTAGGATCGCGGCGATTCCCCCGGCGGAAAGCTCCCAGAATCGAAAGAAAATCAGATAGAACTTGGAAGGTTGACTGAAGCCCGGAAGTACGGCGGCCGCTAATGAAAACGCTGCCAACATCGCAAGAAACGGCAACAGTCGCGCCAAGCGGCGTCCCCGGCAAAGCAGGAGTAAAAACGGATACACAACGTAATACTGCTCCTCAACGCCAAGACTCCAGGTGTGCATTAATGGCTTATAGTCGTTCACCACGTCCCAGTAATTGCCGGTGGTCATCCACTGCAGCACGTTATTCATTGAGAAAACGGTGGCGATGACGCTTTGCCCCAGATTCTCCAGGTCGTCGGGCAGCATGACAAACATACCCCACACGAGCGCCACGCCCGATACGAACAACGTGAGGGGAATGATTCGGCGCGTGCGCCGCAAGTAAAAGTCAACCAGCGAGAAGCGGTCTTCCCGAAGTTGCTTGTAGATAATGGACGTAATCAAAAAGCCGCTGATGACGAAGAAGATATCGACGCCCAAAAACCCGTTGGGCATCCAGCCCGCGTGAAAAGCAATCACCGCTGAGACCGCGATAGCCCGCAGTCCGTCAATATCCTGACGATACGTAATGGCGCGATCGGTCACGTCGTCCTCACGAAGTTCAGGAGGTGAAGATGTTTCGATAACGGGATCTTTGGCTGCACTCAGTTACTTGCATGCCGATTTCGATGCCGCGGTGTTGCGAGATTGACTTTGATCGGTCCTTCATATCCTGTGGCGCCACGGGCCAGCGCCCGTCCCAGTTGCGGGTCAAGGCGGTCGCGTGCGGGCGAACACTCGTTGGCCTGCCGACCGCGACGGGAAATACACGCGAACTCGAAGCGAGGAAGGGGCCATCACATTGCGCTTCCTGCTACAATCAGGAATATTGAGCATTCTCGTTGCTATCGGCCCAATCGCACCACTCTGATGAGCGACTAAACGCAGGTGTGGATTGTAACGATTGGCTCGACTCGGACAAATGGCGAGAATTTGCCGATAGCGTGCCCTCGCTGGCGCCGCTTAAACGTGTTTTACGGTTCATCTTTCCTTCTTTTCGAGACGCACCGATGAAGAAATTTCCCCAACTTACCATTCTGGCGACGCTGCTAATTGGCCTGCTCGCCGTCGCGGCGCCTGCCTGCGCGCAGGGCGACGCCGATGCGGAAGCGAAATTCATTGCCATGTTGAAGAACGCCACGCTCAAGGGAACTTGGGCGCCTGTGCAACAAGGCCAGCTTGGCGCCGAGAAGGGGGACGACAGCTACCGCATCGCCCGCGCCGAGAAGCTCTCGGGCGACAAGTGGTCGATCGTTTCGATCTTCCCCGTGCGAGGGCAGCCGCTGGAGTTCCCGATTCCCGCCTCAGTGAAATTCGCGGGCGATACGGCCGTGCTTATTCTGGATAACGTGCGCGCCGGACCGGGCAAAGCGAACTGGTCGGCGCGCGTCATGTTTCACGACGATGTGTACACCGGCCGCTGGTGGGAAACCGCCAATCGCGAGCACGGCGGCACGATCTCCGGAACCATCACGCGAGCGGAATAAAGGCCAACTGGGAATGCAGTTGTCGTTCGCGCTTCCGGCCTTAAGACAAGGTTCCTTCTCGTCGCGCCGCCGGCGCGGGTGGGCGTTTGAATCTTGCGAACCAAGGAGCCATGATGAGTGACGATCTGGAGTTTATCGAAGCCACCGACGATCCGATTTGCCCTTACTGTGAAATGCGGCTAACACAGATCGCGTACCGGCATCAACGGTTGAACTTTGGTTTCTTGAGCGGGTTCGCGTGGGTCGTCCTCTTGTCGTGCCCGCATTGTCGCAAAGTGTTGGGAACGCAAAGTCGATCCTGATGACTCATTCCGGGCTCCAGCGCAACTGGGCGCCAGGAGCGTGGCGAACGTGCGAAGACACGGAACGCGGCCACCGAATTGGAGGGGACACAATGAAACCTTGGCGAAATGTCTCGCTGCGCGACTTGTTCTGGTTGACGTTGGTGATTGCGCTGGCGCTGGGATGGGCGATCGACCGGGACCGGCTGCGCGTTGACTACAACGACTACCTCAACGCCGTGCGTTACGCCGAGCACCGCGAAGACGAACTTCGCCGCGCGATTCAAGGCGAGGACTACATCGCCCGTTGGGACGAACAAGGCCGCAAGTTCGTCCTCACAAAAACAACGTCCACCGCGCCAGCCAAGAGCGAGGGGTCTTGAGAACTCGCTTCGCGGGCTCGTAGCGCGGGCGCCTCAGGCGGCGTTCGCAGCGCCACGGTTACACATGAGGGAATTTGGGGTTCCAGGCGACTTCCCAGAGGAAACCGTCGGGGTCGGCGAAGTAGCCGTGATAGCCGCCCCAGTCTGTGATTTGGCCGGGCTTGACGAGTCGGCCGCCGCCTTGCGCCGCCTGGGCGAGGAGCGCATCGACTTCTTCCGGCGACCGCACATTGTGCGCCAGCGCGAAGCCGGGAAAACCACTGCCTTGGGCCGGCACACCCGCATCTTCCGCCAACAAGCGGCGGGGGTAAAGCGCGAGCCAGGTTTTGCCCATCTCGAAGAACACGACCGAAGGAGGCGTGGGAAGGCGTGTCAGGCCGAGCGTTCCTTCGTAGAACTGCGCCGCTCGCTCCAGGTCTTCCACACCCAGGGTGATGAAACTAATGCGAGGGTCCATTGAAGACTTCCGGCGTTTCAGGGAAGGGAGTTCAAGGAGGCTTTGGACGTCGGCGGCCAAGTCGCGGCCAAGGCCAAGAGGCCGTTGCTTTGCCGTGACGTCGCTGACGCTTCCTCTGCCGTCGCTCACGCTTCCGGCTCTGAGGCGCGTGGTGAAGCGAAGTTGCTGAGCCGGAAGCGTTAGCGACGGCCTGAGTGGGAAACGTGAGCGACGGCCCTTTCTTACGCAGTGTCCAGCACCGTGAGATTCGGCGCCAAGCGCGAAAGTTGCTCGTCCACGTATCGCTTGACTTGAACGATGGTGCTGAACTCCATGGCGCGCCGGGCCAGCGCTTCGGCTTGGGCGATGCTGATATGCCCCGTCAGGTCTTTGATCGTGGGAATGAACGCCGCGCTCATGCTGAAGTTGCGCAGTCCCATGCCCAAGAGCAACACAAAGGCGCGGGGCTGTCCGGCCATTTCGCCGCATACGGTAATCGGCCGGTTCGCCTCGTTGCAGGCGCGAATCACGTCGGAAAGCACCCGCAACACCGCGGGCGCCAGCGGTTGGCACAAGTGGCTCACCTTGGGGTTGTCGCGGTCGGCCGCCATGAGGTATTGCACCAGATCGTTCGACCCCACGGAGACAAAGTCGCACGAGCCGAGCATGTCGCGAATGGTGACGGCGGCCGCGGGAACTTCGAGCATCATGCCCACGGGCGGCTTGACGTGCGGCTTGCCGTCGTCGGCCAGTTGCTTGCAGGCTTTGCGCACGATGCTGCGCAAGCGGCGCAACTCTTCGAGCGTGGTAATCATGGGGAACAGGAGTTTCACCTTGCCCCCTTTGCGTTTGGCGTACGAGGCGGCGCGCAGCACGGCGCGAATTTGCGTGTTGAAGAACTCCGGATGTTCAAACGACAACCGAATGCTGCGCCAGCCCATGAAGGGGTTCGCTTCGCGGAAGTTGCGCCCCAGGTAAACCATGGTTTTGTCGCCGCCGATGTCGAGCGTGCGAATCACCACTTCGCGCCCGGGCGCGGCGTCAATCACTTTGCGGTAGGCTTCGAGTTGTTCTTCCTCGTCGGGCACATCGGAATGAGTGAGGTAAAGATACTCGGTGCGGAACAGCCCGATGCCCGTGGCCCCCATGCGCCCGGCGGTGTGCGCGTCGGCCACGCCGTTGATGTTCGCCAGCAGTTGAATCTCGACGCCATCGGCCGTAACCGCGGGCCGGTCGCGATTCTCGGCCAACTGGTCTTTGAGGTTGAAGAACTCGCGTTCGAGTTTGTGGTAAGCGCTTTTGGCTTCCGCGTCGGGGTTGACAATGACATGCCCTTCGCGGCCGTCGACAATGATCGTGTCGCCAGTCTTCACTTGTCGCAAAATGCCGGCCACGCCCGACACGGCCGGAATGCCGCGACTGCGGGCGATGATGGCGGCGTGGCTGGTTTGGCTGCCAGCCTGAGTGACAATGCCATGCACGTCGGCGTCGCCCAGGGCCACAACGTGCGAGGGGAGCAGCTCGTCGGCCACGACAATCAGCGGGCCGGGCAAGGCGTGCGTTTCGGGGCGCAGCACATCGGACAAGTGCGCGCTAATGCGCACCACCACGTCGCGAATGTCGTTCAGCCGGTCGCGCAGGTATTCGTCTTTGGTACGCGAGAACAACTGCGTGTACTCGGCCATGAGCTGGTGCAGCGCGGCCTGGGCGGTCATGCGTTCGTTGACAATCCAATCGCGCACCTTTTTGGTGAAGGGGGCGTCGCGCAGGATCGATTCATGAACGGCGAAAATCGCGGCTTGCTCGTGGCCGACTTGCGCTTCGACCTTTTTTTGCAGGGCGCGCAGGTCTTCCGTGGTCTTGTCGCGCGCATACTCATACTGCGCCAGTTCGGCGGTAATTTCGCGGTCCTCAAGACGTTTGGTATCGGGATTGACGAAGATTTCGTGAATGCAATACGCCGTCCCGACCGCCACGCCCGGCGATACGGCAATTCCTTTTCTCATCACACGAAATGTAACAGCCTTACGGCGGCATGACAAACGGCGGTAACACCTGCGGGGGATTTCCGCCGAACAAAGAGCGTCGCCTCTGCGGGAAGCCGCAAGAGGTAGGGAAAAGCGGGCGGAAAAACCGGAACGGATCTTGCAGCAAGCGGGTTTGTCGCGGCGTGGCGGGGAGGTTATACTACGCACCTTTACTTTAAGCTAGATTTGTAGGAAATTTGTTTCCACTCTTGGCGAGGCGCCCCGCGACACACCCATGCGATTTTCGCTGATCGACCGCATCATCGCATTGGAGCCGGGCAAGCGCATTGTGGCGGTCAAGGCGCTGTCGTCTGCCGAAGAATACTTGCAGGATCACTTTCCCAAGTTCCCGGTGATGCCGGGCGTCATGATGCTTGAAGCGTTGCATCAGGCCAGCGCCTGGTTGATCCGCAAAACGGAAGACTTCGCCCCCACGATTGTTTTGCTTAAAGAGGCAAAGAACGTAAAATACAGCGATTTTGTCGAGCCGGGGCAGGTTTTAACGGTAACGGCAGAGATCCTGAAGCAAGACGACCAAACGACGACCCTCAAGGCGGAAGGGACGGTTAACGGTCGTTCCGCCGTGGTCGCTCGGCTGGTGCTGCAGCGGATGACCTTCAGCCAGCAGAGCCCGCCCCGAGGCGAGTTAGACCCTTACGCCCGGCGGTGCCAGCAAGAACAATTTCAGATGTTGTACCATCCTGAACCGGTCCCTGGTTCTGAATGACCCCTGGTTCCGAGTCCTAGGCTTCCCTCGTTCACCGACCAACCATTTTTTGGAGACAGCGTCCATGCCAATCACGAAAGACGAAGTATTCGCCAAAGTGCAAACCGCCCTCGTGGACGCTTTGGGCGTCGATGAAGAGGAAGTCACGCGCGATGCGACCATGGTGGGCGATCTGGGCGCCGAGTCGATCGACTTTTTGGATATCGTGTTTCGCCTCGAAAAGGCCTTTAACATCGAAATTCCCCGCTCGGAACTGTTCCCGGAAGATATCCTCACGAACGAGGAATACGTCAAAGACGGCATGGTGACCGACAAGGGCGTGGCCGAGCTGAAAAAGCGCATGCCGTTTGCCGACTTGACCAAGTTCGAAGCCAACCCAGCCGTGCAAGAGTTTGCTAACCTTTTGACGGTGAACGACTTATGCCGCTATGTCGAAACGAAAGTTTCGGCGCAGTAAGCGCGGGCCTCCTTTGCGTCGCGCGAATTTTCCCAACTCCGGCAAACTGCGGTTTGCCCCGTGCAGAAGCCTTTGTCTATGCGCTGGTGCTGGATTGATCGATTCGTCGACGTGCGACGCGGCCAGTACGCTGTCAGCGTGAAGAATGTTTCGCTCGCGGAAGAGCAGTTGATTGGCTACGTGCCTGGCATGCCCGTCATGCCGAACTCGCTCATTATTGAAGGGCTCGCCCAAACCGCGGGAATCCTGCTGGGCGACTGCAACGAGTTTCGCGAACGCATTGTGCTGGCCAAAGTGGCGAAAGCGGTGTTTCACCAATCGGCCGTCGCTGGCGATACGTTGATCTACCGCGCGGAACTCAAGCGGATGGATGAGATGGGCGCGTTCGCCACGGGAACCAGTCACCTGGGCGATCAACTCCAGGCCGAGGTCGAGTTGTTCTTTGCGCATTTGGATGAACGCTTTCCCGGCAAAGAAAACTTCTCTCCTGAGGACCTTCTGTTGCTCCTGCGGCTCCTCCGGTTTTACGAAGTCGCCCGCGACGCTCAGGGCAATGCCTTGCCTATTCCGTCCCATTTCGCCGAGGCCGAGTTGGCGGCGAATTGTTTAGGCAAATAGTCCCCTTCTCCCGCCCGAAGGGCGATGGCGCGCAGGAGGGGTTTGTCGGCGTGGATTTTTACGCCATCGGCGGCCATGAGCCGCGGAGCGCTCCGCCAAGGCTCCCTGCGAGAACCGCAAGCCAGCCGCATGGCAGCGAATTCCAGGCCCCGCCGGCTGGGTTTGGCGGCGAAATTCCGCAAAACGATGGGGTTTAGCGGTTGCCCTAAGGGCGGGCGTGTTTCTAACATTAGAAGTCATGTTTCCTGCGTCGCGCGGCTTTCGCGCGGTTGCTGTTCTCATTCGGACCGAAGAGCCCTATGCGTCGTCGTGTTGTCGTTACCGGCGTTGGTTTGATCAATCCCATGGGCCATACCGTGGAAACGGTGTGGAACGGCCTCAAAGAGGGCCAGTCGGGCGTGGGGTACACCACCATTTTCGACGCGACCAGTTTTCCCACCCGGATTTCGGCCGAAGTCAAAGATTTTGACGTGACCCGGTACGTCGACGATCCTGCGATCGCGAAATATTGGAGCCGCCATACGCGGTTCGCGGTGGGAGCGGCGCGGCAAGCGGTCGATGAGTCGGGCGTGCTGGACTCCAAGCCCGATCCCACTCGGTTTGGCGTGTATCTGGGCAGCGGTGAAGGAGACCAGGATTTCGGCGCCTTCACGCAAATGATGATGGCGGCGCTGGCCAAAGGCGACTTTGACCCGGCAGGTTTCACCAAGGCGGGACTCGAAATTTTGAACCCCTTGCTCGAGTTAGAGCAAGAGCCCAACATGCCCGCCGGTCATTTGGCGGCGCTCTTTGACGCGCAGGGCCCCAATGCGAATTGTTTAACGGCCTGCGCCGCCAGCAGCCAGGCGATTGGTGAGGCGGCCGAGATTATTCGGCGCGGCGAAGCCGACGTGATGCTCTCGGGCGGAGCGCACAGCATGATCCACCCGTTCGGCCTGACCGGCTTCAACCTGCTCACGGCGCTTTCGACGCGCAACGACGAACCGACGAAGGCGTCGCGCCCCTTCGATCGCCTGCGCGACGGTTTCGTGCTGGGCGAAGGCGCCGCCATGGTCGTGCTGGAAGACCTGGAGCGGGCCAAAGCCCGCGGCGCGCACATTTGGGGCGAGATTCTGGGGTACGGTTCGACGGCCGATGCGTACCGCATTACCGACATTCACCCCGAGGGACGCGGCGCCATCGGTTGCATGCGCATGGCCATTGCCGACGCGGGACTGACTCCCGAGCAAATTCATTACGTCAACGCGCACGGCACCAGCACGAGTGTGAATGACCGCGTCGAAACCCGCGCCTGCAAAGAAGTGTTTGGCGAGAACGCCGCGAAGGTGCCGGTTTCCAGCACGAAGAGCATGATGGGGCACTTGATCGCCGCTGCGGGCGCAACCGAGATGATCGTCTGCCTGTTAGCCATTCGCGACAAGGTCCTGCCGCCGACGATCAACTACGAAAACCCCGATCCCGACTGCGACCTGGATTACGTGCCCAACGAGGCTCGGGAACAGCGCTGCGATGTGGCGCTGAACAACAGTTTCGGCTTCGGCGGCCAGAACATCACGCTGGCCGTGGGCCGCTTCCAAGGTTAAGCGCCGCCGGCTTGTGGGCGCTGTCGGCGCGCGGGCGCTGTTGGCCACATCAGCCGCCATGCGCGAGCGTGCGGTTCATGCTCCCACGACCCAACCGAACCGTGGGTTAGCGCCCCGCGGCTGATGGTTGTTGTTGGCTAAGCTTGGTCTTCGCCTTAGTAGCCCAACGGCATGGGGTCGTTCAGGAAGAAGTCGCGCGGGCCGCGCACCGTGTAGTATGGATACGTAACGGTCGGCGTGGCGCCATCATAGCCGGGCACGCCCAGGCCATCGTTTTGGGCATGTTTTTGCTGGTGAGCGGCGCGCATGCCCGTCAGGAAATCGCCCTGCACGTGCGGCGGGCCACTGTAAGCGCCGGCGCGCATGCGGTCGATAATCTGCCCATTACCAACACGATTCCGCAGACCGCCGCCGCATGCGGCGCATCCGATTCCGTCGGAGCATTGGTTTCCTTGTTGGATATTTTGAACCTGCCAGCCGCAGCCGTTCGCGGCGGCCAGGGCCACGACCACCGCCAGCGCCGAGAGTGCGCGTTTCATCGCTCGATCCTTGCTGTTTGCGTCGATGCTCGGCCGTGGCGAAAGGCGGGAACACGGCCCGATATTTAATATCGACGCTATAACCGGCAGAATTGAACGTTTCGTTCGCCCGGGTGGCGCCCCCAAGCTGAACCGGCCGCATGGGTCGCATCTCTCGCGATCGGGCCGTGCGACTGCGAGCGAACTTGAGTTAATCTCGGAATTCCAAGCCGAAAAGTTGGGCCTGTTTCATTTGAAGGCGCAGCGTGACGGGCTGCCCCGCCGCCTGGCGGCGCAGCCCGAAGCGCACGACCGGACGCCACAAGGGAGGCAAGACGAAGGCGACACCATGAGCCTTGCCAACCAGGAAGTCAAGCGAAGCGGCGGAGCGCGGCGTGCAGCTCTCCCCAATCGCCCGGCGAAGAACTACACTGGCAAAGCGCCGGCCTGGCGGCGTCCGGCGGAACCTCGAACACAGGAGAAAAATGATGATGCTTCGAGCTGTCTCGATGAGCGTGTTGTTCGCGCTGGCCCTAAGCGCGTGCCCCGGCTGCCAAAATAACGAGGCCATTCTGGTGAACGACCTCAAACAACTAGGACTCGCCTACCACAACTATCATGACCAGCACCGCCAAGGCCCCGCCAGTTGGGACGAGCTGATCGCCTGGGCCAAACAAGCGAGCGAGCCGGTCGAAGCGTTCGAGCGCGTGCGCCAGGCCGGTTACGAGGTGCAGTGGGGCGTGAAATTCTCCGACCTGACCGACGGGCTATCCAACACGGTCATGGCCAAACCTCCCGGCGCCGGCCCCACGCTCATGATGGACGGTAGCGTTCGCACGAACTAATCGCTCCCAGGACAACGCGCGCCCTACCGCGAGAGGGTCGCTTGGCCGGTGTCGGTGCTTCTCCACTTGGCCGCCGCGGCGCAGCTTGCACGCGTTGGATCGCGCGGCCTAGAATGTAACCGCCGTCGCTCCTCGCTTGTCTTGTCTCAGGAGGTTGGGTCATGGTGGTTCGCGCGCTAACCGTGGTGGCGTTGTGGCTCTTGGTTGGTTTGGCCGGGGCGGAGGAGCCGCGGCGCGATGCGCTAGGTGATCCGCTTCCCGCAGGAGCCGTACAACGGTTGGGCACAACCCGATTGCGTTCGCCGTACGGTTTCACCGCTTTGATCTTTTCGGCCGATGGGCAAACCTTGTACACGGCGGATCGAGAAGCCATTCGTCGGTGGGAAGCCGCTACCGGCCGCGCGCTGGGCGAAGTACCGCAATCGCAGAGCAACGACCAGGATCGCTTTGCACATCTGGCCTTATCGTCCGAGGGCGCCACGCTTGCGGCGTCAAACGGTCAAGGATTGGTTCGTCTGTGGGATACTTCTAGCTGGGAAGTGCTTCGCGATTGGAACATCGCGGGCGAATGGGCGCTTCTGTCGTTTCTGCCGAACGGCTCGCAATTGATCACGGCGTCGTCCGAGGGGGTGCAACGCTGGGATGCCGTCAAGGGCGAGAAAGTCTGGGAGTATCGGTGGAAGCAAAAACAACCGCGGCAGGCGCTAGCCCTTGCGGTTTCGCCCGACGGCAAGCGTCTAGCCGTGGGCGCCGGACAAGCGCTCTACCTGTGGCGGCTTGAGGGAAACGAGGCGCCCGTCGTGATTCCCCAAGCCCACGGCCGCGAGATTCGCGCCGTGGCTTTCACCTCGAACGACCAATTGGCCAGCAGCGGTTCGGCCAAGGCGATCTCAAGAGAGTGGCTGCACCGCACGCGCGTGTACGGGATTTCAACGGCTGAGGTGTTTCTGTGGGATGCCGCCACGGGTGAAAAGCAAGGCGAGTTGGGTACATCCAGCGCGCTCCGGTATTCCACGTTGCTAGCCGTGACGCCCGATCGAACGCGACTACTGGTGACCAACCATACCGCAACGCGAGTGTGGGACATCTCCCAGCGCAAGCTCCTGCATACCCTGGAGAACCTGCGCAGCCCGATCGCGCCCGGTGGTTTGGCGATTTCGCCCGACGCCGCGACCGCGGCGGTAGCCTCAACGGGCGGCGTGCAATTGTGGGATGTGAACACCGGCGCCTTGCGGCTCGCCACCAACGACGCTCCGCGCGGCCGAACGTCCTGGGGCGCGTGGTCGCCCGACGGCGCCAGCGTAGCCATCGTTTCACATGGTTCGGAGGTAACGATGTGGAGCGCCGCCACGGGGCAACGCCAAACGTCATTCTCTTTAGGCGGCCCGGAGGACGTCTGGCCGTATCACGTCGCCTTTGCCGCCAACGGCCAGCAGGTGGGCGTCACCGGCGTTTTAGGTGGTTTGGCTACGCCGTCCGCCCTGAAGGTGTTCGACGTCGCGAGTAACACAACGCTGGCCTTTTGGACTTTGCAGCCGCGCAATGCAATTCTGGCGAACGAAGGGCAAGCCGTCGCGTGGACTTCCGACCTGCATTACCTGGCGCAAAGCAGTTCGCGCTTCGGCGACCCGTTTGGCGCCCCGATGGAGATAAAACCGGCCGACGCGACTTACGCCGCCGAAGTTTGGGACGCCGCCACGGGTCAACTGGTCGCGCGAATAGGGCAAGGCTACGCCCCGGCCCAAGCGCTGCGGTTCTCCGCCGACGGCCAGCGGCTGGCGGTCCTCGCGCGCGAAAACGTGTTGTTCTGGGACGCGAAGCAGCAACTTGCCAGAAAAGCGCTGGACCTGAACCTCCACCTAAGTGACTTAGGTCGCTGGGCCGCGTTTTCGCCGAAACTGGACCTGCTGGCCCTCAACCACAACCGCGGTTCGGTTACGGTCGTTTCGCTCGGCAAAAATCAACCCCACCGCACGTTTCCGTTGCCGCCGCACAAAGGCGGCGCCGTCGCGTTTTCGCCCGACGGCCGCTTTCTGGCGTGCGGGCTGGAGCATCGCCTGACCGACACGAACGAAGCCCCCATTTACGTGTGGGACCTGAAGACCGGCAGCGAAATCCACCAGTTCCGGCCCACCGAGGGAGCCTGCACTTCGCTGGCCTTCTCGCCGGATGGCCGCAAGTTGCTCTCGACGCTGGATGTGGGCAGCAGCCTGATCTGGGACTTGGCCCCCGCCCAGAATGACCCGTAGTGGAGTGAGTTGCTCAAGCATCGACGTTGACGCCTGGCGGGCGTCAACATGTTCGGCGTCGATAGAGGACCTTCCCGTCAAAGTGGCGCGGGGCGTGCGTTTTCCCTCCGCCCGGCGTTCGGCGGGTTAACGGAAGGTCTTTCTTGTGCTGGAGAAGCGGGCGAGTTTGTCCGGGTCGATCTCGACGCCTAAGCCGGGTCGCGTGGGAATCATCAGTTGACCTGCGCTGTCCAGCGCGAACGGTTCGGTGGTCAGACCTTCGACATAGGCGCACGGTGTGAGAAACTCGACGTAACGGGCCACGGGAATGGCCGCCGAGAACTGCAAGTCGGCCGCGAGCCCCAGCGCGGTGTTCCAACCGTGCGGCACAACTTGGATGTTGTGGTCATACGCCGCCCAGGCAATGCGGCGCGACTCGCTCAGGCCGCCGTTCTTGGTGCAGTCGGGTTGAAGAATGTCGACCGCCCGGCGCTCGATCCACGGTTGGAACGATTGCCGCCGCGTCAGCACTTCGCCCCCGGCGATGGGAACGGGCGAAGTGCGGGTCAGTTCGAGGTAGCCTTCCAGGTCATCCGGCGGCAGCGGCTCCTCGAACCAGGTGATGTCGTAATCGGCCAGCATGTGGGCGGTTTGCCGGGCCCAGTTCCAACCGTGCGGCCAGAACTGTTCGCTGCCGCCCGCGTCGACCATCAACTCCACCTCGTCGCCCACGGTTTTGCGGGCTGTGCGCACCAAATGTTCATCGAACTTCCGATCGCGCCGGCCGAAGGGGCGCCACCCCATTTTGATCGCGCGGAAGCCGCGCTCCCGCACGCTTTCCAGCATCGCGGCGAGTGGGCCGGGCTCGTCGAACAGGATCGAGCCGTAAGGTTTGATGCGATCGCGGTAGTTGCCGCCCAAAAGGCGCGAGACCGGCTGACCGCAAGCCTTGCCCATCAGGTCCCATAGGGCGAGGTCGACGCCGCTGATGGCGTGCTCCACGGCGCCGCCGCGACCTTGCCAGAAGGTCGATTGCCGCAACTTCTCCGAAACGCGCTCCGGCTCCACGGCGGACTCGCCCTTCAAGAGCGGCCAAAGCAGGTCCACCGCGCCGGCCACGAGCGCGCCCGAGGTAAAGCAACTTCCCCAGCCCGACATGCCGTCATCTGTGCGAACTTCCACCAGGGTATGCAGGTTCTCCTGCGGTTCATGACCTTGCGGCCAGCCGCCATCGACGGTGCCGCCGATCAAGGGAATCACATCCAGTTCGACAATTTTCATCCGAGCGACTCGCGGTGGTGTGGGGTGAGGGCCGGCAACTTTCAAACCCGGCTTGGATCGGGCAGTCGTCCGCCTGGCGCCATTAAAACCATTTGCTTTTGAGAAAGAAAAACGTCATTCCGGCTGGAACCAGAATACAGCTTGCCAGCATGGCCGCCATCAGGTACTTGGAGTCAAAAGGAAGCCCGACAAAGTTCTGCCCGAAAAAGCCCGTAATGAAGCTCAACGGCATGAAGACGGCGCTGAGCAGCGTGAGCCGCTTCATGATTTCGTTGGTGCGCTGGGACGACGACCACAAGTAGGCGTCCAGGGCGCTGCTCAGCAGATCGCGCGTCGCCTCGACCGACTCGTGCAGCCGCAGCAAGTGGTCGTACACGTCGCGAAAGTAAATCGCCGTGTGTTCGTCAATCCAGCCGTCGCCGCGTTTGGCCAGCAAGGCGAACACGTCGCGCTGGGGTCCCAGCACTTTGCGCAACCGCACGAGCAGCCGCTTCACGCGGAAGATCTGGTCGATTTTAACCCATTGGGCGTGGCGTAAAATGCGGCTTTCAATGTGCTCGACGTCGGTGGCGACGTCGTCCAGCAGCGGAAAGAACGTATCGACGACGGCGTCGGTAATCAGGTACCCTACAAAGGCCGGACCGCGGCGGAGTAAATTGCCTTCCTGTTGCAGGCGAAGCCAAACGGCCTCCAGCCCTGGAATCGGCTCGGCGTGAACCGTCACCAGGTAACGCTCGGCCAGAAAGGTGTGGAGCTCCAGCGGCACCAGACCATCCGGCTCTTGCGGCGCCAGGCGAAAGCCGTGAGTCACCAGGAAAGCGTAGTCGAGGTACTTTTCAAACTTGGGGCGTTGGTCGAAGTGAGAACAATCTTCAATGGTCAAAGGATGGAACGCAAACCGCTCGCTCAGCACGTCCAGGTGCGGCGCATCTTGGGCCGAAAGATCAATCCATCGCACGACGCCCTCGGGCGGGGGACCAACATGCTCGTCTCCCTCGGTCACTGTGGGCGACCCGGTGGGGCCAACTTCCATCACGCGAAACATGGTGGCTTCAATTTTCCTTCGCAGTTCGGATGACGTTCCGCCCAAGGCGCCTTGGTGATCTTCCGCTTCCATGATGGGCCGTCAAACCATCGATAGTAACGCTCGCCGCGGATCCGGCGGACCGGTGCGTCCGTCTCAGGGGTTGTTCTAAGGGAATGGAAATGGATGTTGCTTCCTTGCTGAAAGCCGCCTTGCTGGGCATCGTGGAAGGCGCCACCGAGTTCATTCCGGTATCGTCGACGGGGCATCTGCTTCTGACAGAACCCTGGTTGGATTTCACCGGTCCAGAAGATCCCGTAAACGAAAAATTCCACGCATTTCTGATTTTCATTCAACTAGGCGCCATTCTAGCGGTGTTGTGGCTTTACCGGGAGAAGTTCCTGTATATCGCCCGCAGTTGGCGCGACGACCCCCACGCGCGGCGGCTGGTGGTGAACCTGATCATCGGCACGCTGCCGGCCGTTGTGATCGGCCTGCCGACGGAGGAGTGGATCGAGCAGCGGTTGTATGGGCCCTTTCCCGTGGCGATTGCCCTGGTGCTGGGAGGCGTGGCCATGCTACTGATTGAGCGCAAGCCCCGCAAGCCGCACATCGAAACCGTCGACGAGATCCCTTATTCGCTGGCGCTGGGCGTGGGCATGGTGCAAGTGCTGGCGATTTTGTTTCCCGGCCTGTCGCGGTCGGGCGCCACCATTATGGGAGGGTTGTTGTTAGGGCTTTCGCGCCGCGCGACGGCCGAGTTCTCGTTCTTTCTCGCGATTCCCGCCATGTGCGGCGCCTCGGCTATCAAATTGTTCAAAGCGCGCGACTTGATTACCGTGAACGACCTCCCCACGTTCGCCGTGGGGTTCTTCGTGTCATTCGTGGCGGCCCTGATCGCCATTCGAGCGCTCTTGGCGTTTGTTTCGCACAATTCGTTTGTCCCGTTCGCCTGGTACCGCATCGCGCTGGGAGCGGTGGTGATCGCCTGGTATTGGCGTTAGCGCGATTCCCGGCGCGACATATCCACATACGCGTAACTGCCTTGCGTCGCCTCGGCCAAACGCCGCATCGTGTCGGGATCATCGGGCGAGGCGCCAAACCCGAACTGCAAGCACGTAACGCGGGTCCGCCGCGCTCGCCGGGCGATCTCCTCCAACTCGGGATTCGTCAAACGCGGGTCGCCGCCGTCGGTCAGGAAAAAGACCACATCGGGCTCGAGTCGCATTGCCGCGGCCAAGGCGGCGTAATGGCCGGTGCCGCCGAGAGCCGACAAGTCGCGCACGAACGCTACCGCTTGTTGTTTGTTTTCCTGCGTGGCCGGGGCTAAGCCGCGCGCATGAAAGGAAAGCGGCGTGCGGTTGTAGGCGATGATTTGGAACTTATGGTTCGACCGCAGCGCTGTTAAAGCCCGCTCCAATTCGCTCTCCGCCGCGCGCAGCACGCCCAGGCCCGCGTCGCCCATGCTCTGCGAGCGGTCGATCACGAACACAAACGAATGCCCGGCGGTTGGCGCTGAGCCGAAGATTCCCACCTCGGTGGGTGGTCCTACGGGACCGCCGCGTCCGCGCTGTCGGGCCAGATCGGCGGCGATGATCGCTTCTTCGCCTTCACGGGAACGCAATCCCCGACTCCCTCCCGATGCCAGGCTCACCTCGGCCAGCGGATCGTCTCCCGATACAAACGGCCCCTCGGCGGAAGGGAGCGGCACCGCCGACGAAAGCGCGGGTTCCGCTCCGGCGTCGGGCAACGCGGCGCCTAGATCGGTCGAAGAGGACGCTTGTGACGAACTGTCGGCGTGGGTCGATGCGTCGGCAGGTTCTGTCCAGTACGTGCGATCTTCGCGCGGAGTCCGCTGCGTGAGGACGATGCCGACGTTGCGTTCTTCTTCGACCGCCACCGGCCGCGCCGGCGCCTGGACCAGCAACGTCAGACCAATGAACACCAGCGCATGAAAAACCAACGACAGCGCCCACGCCGGGATCAACAAAGGCCGTCGTGCAAAGCGTTCAAGTTGGTCCACAGAATTCATGAAAAGGCACAGGATTCGCGTCTTCAATTAGCTCGCCGTCGGTTTTGCGGGTATCACGTCCCTGCCCAACAGGTCACGGTTCAAAAGGCGGTTCTCGCGTACCCCCCCGACGAGCACAAGAATTTTTCAATTTTTCTCGATTTTTTGTCGGCCTCACCGAACGGCTTGCGGTGTCCTGCATGGCGGGCGAACCCGCGTCGAGCGCTAAGGTTCGCCAGGTTTCCCGAATCACCGTAATGTGGTCACCAAATTGTAAGGAGTGAACAATGATTCGCAAACGATTTAAGGGTTTGACCTTGGCGGCCTTGGTGGCTGCAGCCGCAATTTTGGGCACGGCTTCGACCGCTTCGGCTCAATGGGGTTATGGCGGCTATGGTTACGGTCATGGTCACGGCCACGGCGGCTTCTACGGAGGCATTTATGGCGGATACCACGGGGGGTATCACGGCGGTTTTCACGGCCACGTGCATCGCTACCCGCGCTGGCATGACACCAGCCATTGGGACTATCATCCCGGTGGGTTTTACCGGCACGGAAACCATTTCCATTATCAACCGGGCCACTACGATTTCCACCGCGATGGGCATTGGCACCATTAAGCGCCAACAAGCAAGTGAAACAAGCGCAAGGCGAGCGGCGGTCCTTGCGCTGCGTGATGGCGCCGGCAAGTAAGTAATGGGCAATGGGCGCCTTTGAAGAAGCCGCCCTGCGCAAGTGCACGGTGGTTTGCACTCTCGAGGAAGCGAACTTTGGGCAATTGCCCAGCGGCTGATGATTGCAAATGCGCTTGCTACCAGCGCAGAGCCAAACGGCGCGCGCCGAACGTGTTAAGATAATGGCCGCGTCTCTGGGGGAGTCAGCATGGCGGGCGTGAGGGATCGGCGTGCGAAGGTCGCACGATGACGCCGTCAAGTGATCGGCTTCCGGGACGCTTTGCGTGAAGCGTTCGCCGGAGCCGCCTATGCCTGTCCATCGCTTTCCTGTACTCCTTTGGCAAGATTTTGACGGCGGTTACACGGCCCAGCCTGTAGGACTGGATTCCGAAACGGCCGCCTTTGACGCTTCCGCCTCCGGCGCGCTGCGACAGGTCCGCACCTATCTGCAATGGCTCTACAAGCGGCAACCGTGGATGGTTGGGCCGGAAATCCTGGATGCCCAGTTGTTGCACGTTCCCGTGACGCTACGCCCGCAATATCAAACCAACGAGCGCGCGTATCCCTGCGATGAGATGATCGAGCTGCGTGTGGCGTGCGTGCGGGGTCAGCTGGAAGGAGGACTTTACGCTTGCGCCTTGCCCATGCTCGGGATTCAGTTCCACTACTTCGAGCCAGACCTCCTCCGCCGGTTGGTGACGGAGAAAGTGCGCGATGGGCTTTCCGGCCGGACTCCGCAACAACTCAGCCGATTTCTGGCGCCGCGGCAGGTGCGGCTCGAGCTTGTCTCGGTCAAGGCGCCGGCGACGGAGTCCAACCGCCTTCCGCCGCGCGAACTCCCTGCCCTGACGGCCGTGGCCGAACCGCTAGGGCAACCCAGCGTAAGGCGGCTTTACTCGCGCGCTTGGCAGCGCGAGACTGAAGTTCACGACCTTGTGGAGCGGTTAACCACAGAGAACGCCAACCTATTGCTGCTGGGCGAAAGCGGCGTGGGCAAGACCACGCTCCTGGTCAACGCGGTGCGCATTGTCGAGCGCCAGCGAACGGAACTGCAGCGCGAACAAGGCTTTACCCATCGCTTTTGGAGAACCAGCGCCGCGCGGCTGATCGCCGGAATGAAATATTTGGGTCAGTGGGAAGAGCGGTGCGAACAGTTGATCGAGGAGTTGTCGCACTTTCAAGGCGTGTTGTGCATCGACTCGCTGCTCGACCTGTTGTTGCTGGGCGGATGCGACCCGACCGATAGCCTGGCGGCGTTCTTTTTGCCGTATTTGCAAAGCAGCGAACTGCGCATGATTGCGGAAGTCACCTCGGCGGAACTCGACGCATGCCGCCGCCAGTTGCCCGGTTTGGTCGAATCGTTCCGCATGCTGGCGGTGCGTCCGCTTCCCCCCACGGCGGCCCGGCAAGCGCTCGAACAGTACGCGGCCCAGGAGGGGCAAGAATCCAAAGTCGACCTGGCGCCCGAGACCGTACCTGCGGTCGATCGGCTGTTTCGCCGCTTTTTGCCGTATCAGCCGCTGCCGGGCCGAGCGGCGCCGTTTGTGGCGGAGTTGGTTCATACCGCTCGGCAATACGACGTTCGTGAAGTGACCGCCGCCGACGCCGTTGAGCTGTTTATCCGGCAAACCGGCTTGCCCGCAAAATTTCTGCGCGATGAAGCCTTGCTGCCCGTCGAGGAGATCGAAGCCGACTTTCGCCGCCACGTGGTGGGGCAAGACGCCGCCGTGCGCGCCGCCGCCAATGTGGTGGCGGCCTTCAAAGCGGGGCTGAACGATCCGCAGCGCCCCCTGGGCGTGTTGCTGTTTGCGGGGCCGACCGGCGTTGGAAAAACCGAGTTAGCGAAGACGCTGTCGCGGTACTTGTTCGGCCACGGTCAAAAAACCGATCGGCTGGTGCGGCTGGACATGAGCGAGTACTCCAGTTGGGACGCCGCCGAACGGTTGTTGTCAAAGCCCGACCGCACGCCCAGCGAGCTGGTGTCGCGGGTCCGGCAGCAACCGTTTGTCGTGGTGTTGTTCGACGAAGTGGAAAAGGCGCACCCCGATGTGTTCGACGTCCTGCTGGGTTTGTTCGACGAAGGCCGACTGACCGACCGCTTCGGCCGCACCACGAACTTCAAAAGCGCCATCGTTATTATGACCAGCAACTTGGGCGCGAATCGCCGGCAGTCGGTCGGCTTTGGCGAAGATTCGGTACAGCCCTACGAGTCTGAGGTGAAGTCGTTCTTCCGCCCGGAGTTCTTTAACCGGATCGACTCGGTGGTGACCTTCCAACCGCTCGCATGGGAAACTTGCCTCACGATCACGCGCAAAGAACTGGACGACATCGCGCGGCGGGAAGGATTCACGAAGCGTCGCCTGCGGCTCTCGTACTCTAGCCGACTGGTGGAGCACTTCACGCGCACCGGCTTTGACGCGCGCTACGGCGCCCGGCCGCTCCAGCGAACGTTGGAAACCCAGTGCGTCGCGCGGCTTTCGCACTACCTGGTCAACCATCCGGACTTGCGCAGCGCCGAGCTGCGCGTCGATCTGGATGACCAAGAACGAGTGCAGATTTCTCATGGGACGAAAAGCGAGTAGCTGGCGCGATTGCCTCCCTCGGCATGCGCTTGCGCGGCGGACGGCCGCAATTGACCAAAGCCGTTTGCCCAAGCATGCACGACCGAGAAGGTAGCCCGGTTCGTGAACATCTCGAACGGGTTACTCGATGGGTTTGCTGTGACGACGGCGGTAATGAGCGAGCTTCGCCATTTTGGAAGACGCATTGAAGTGACCCTCCTCCATGGCGCGTTGCAACTGCGCGAGCATGTTGCGCTCCTGCACCACGCCGGGCGTGTTGGGCATCTGGTCGAGCAATTGATGGGCGGCCTTGAGCGCCTCTTCCGACGCCTCGATGTTCATCGCGTCGAGCGAACGCGCGTATTGCAGCTTGAGCCGCGCGACACTGAGCAGCAAGGCGCATTCCTCCACCTGCGGATCAGGCGTGAGCCGGCTCCAAGAGTCGACGCTGACCACAGGCAGAGCCAGCCGAGCGTGCAGAAGTTGCGGCTGGACATGGTTGGGAGAATTCCAAGTCAACGCAAAGTCGCACAACTCGCGCGATTCTAACGTGCGCGTCGGCGCGACGCGAAGCCGCACGAGCGCCTCGAGCGGCATTCCCGCCACCAGGTTCGCCAACTTGTACTGGCCCGCTTCGTCCCGCTCGAAATCGTTCAACACATCGACCACTTCCACGCCGGGCGAAGGCTCGATGCGCAGTCGCACGTTCTCGCCCATCGTGGCCGAGAGCCCTTCCAGCTCAACGGCGAAGTTCGACACCAATTGCGCCGGCGACTTCACATAGTAGTAGTTTCCATCGCCCGCGGCGGCCATGGCGGTCAACAGGTCTTCGTTGTAGTCGTCGCCCAGGCCGATGGTGGTGGTGGTCACGCCGCGCGCACGGAACTTGGCCACATCGCTGGCGATCGCATCGGGGCTGATCTCACCCACATTCGCCAAACCGTCGGAAAGCAACAGCACGCGGTTGAGCGCTCCGCGATGGTAACGCTGCTCGACTTGCCGCGCGCCTTCCTGCCAGCCCGCATGCAGCGCCGTCGATCCGCGCGGGTGGACTTGGCGGATGGCGGCGATCAGCGCCGCCTTGTTATGAACCTGCGTGGAAGGAATAAGCGCTTCCACTTCGTTGTCAAAGATCGTCACGCTGAACCAGTCGGTCGCCGAGAGTTCTTGCACCACCAGGATCGCGGCTTCCAGTGCGTACGGCATCTTGCCCGCATGCATCATCGAACCCGATCGATCAAGAACCACCCCCAGGTTCAACGCCGGTCGCGAGGCGCTTCGCTCGACATCCGGCGGTACGACGCGCAGCAGCACATCCAACATCGTTTCCGCAGCGGTGCTCACGGCCGGATACGCGGGAGTCAAGTTCAGTACGGGTGTCTTCATCGTGCGAGTTCCACAAGAGAAGCGGCAGTATGGGGCCTCACATTATTGTGCGCTTTGTTTTGACCGCGTGGTAGCTATGGGGGGGTGTTTAAGCGATTGTGGTGGGAGTAGCTTGCGTTGCGTGGCTGGTGCATGATGCGAATACACGGCGCCGAGGCGGCGCGCCCCAACGGCGGTGCTCCCGCGGGACTCGCGACGATCTCGGCAGATTCTTAACGGTTCGCAAAACAGGACGATGGCTTGTGAATTACCAATTTCGAGAGATCGCCCTCACGTTACTCGGCGCGTGGGCGTTGTTCACGGCGCCAATCGCACAAGGCGCCGAAGGGCCTGCCAGGCCCAACGTGTTGTTCATCGCCATTGACGATCAGAATGATTGGATTGGGCATCTCGGCGGGCACCCGTTGGCGCAAACGCCGCATCTGGACCGACTCGCGCAGCGGGGAACGACGTTTCTCAATGCGCACTGTCAGTCGCCGCTGTGCAATCCTTCGCGCACCAGCTTGATGCTCAGCCTGCGGCCAACCACCACGGGCGTGTACGGGCTGGCGCCGTGGTTTCGTTCGCTCGATGCGTGGAAAGATCGCGTGTCGCTGCCGCAGCACTTCAAGGCGCACGGATACCGCACGTTGACGACCGGCAAAATTTATCACGGCGGCGCTGGCGGGCCGCAACAGCGCATTAAAGAATTCGACGTTTGGGGCCCCGCTGGGGGAATCGGCGTGAAGCCCGAACGGAAACTCATTGGCCCCACGCCCATGGGCGACCATCCGCTGATGGATTGGGGCGTGTTTCCCCACCGTGACGAAGATAAAGGCGATTATCACGTCGCCTCGTGGACAATCGAACAAATTCGCGCCGCGCCCCAAGACCAGCCGTTCTTTCTGGCCGCCGGGTTCTTTCTGCCGCATGTGCCCTGCTACGCCACACAGTCCTGGTTTGATTTGTACCCGGACGACGATCACGTGCTGCCGATCATCCGCGACGACGACCGCTCCGACACGCCGCGGTTTTCGTGGTACTTGCACTGGAGCCTTCCCGAACCGCGCTTAAAGTGGCTGCGCGCCAGCGGTCAGTGGCGGAATCTGGTGCGCAGTTACCTGGCCTGCACGAGTTTTGTTGACGCTCAGATTGGCCGCATCCTGACCGCGTTGGACGAAGCCGGCCTGGCCGACAACACCATCGTGGTGGTCTGGGGCGATCACGGCTGGCACTTGGGCGAGAAAGGAATCTCGGGCAAGAACACCTTGTGGGACGACGGCACGCGCGTGCCGCTGATCTTCGCTGGCCCCGGGGTCAGCCCAGGCGGCCGCTGTGCGCAACCTGCCGAGTTGCTCGACATTTATCCCACACTGATTGACCTGTGCGGGCTGACCACGCGCGACGACCTGGAAGGCGTCAGCCTGGCGCCGCAGTTGACCGATGCGAACACGCCGCGCCAGCGTCCGGCGATCACGTCGCACAACCAGGGTAATCACGGCGTGCGCAGCGAGCGGTGGCGATACATCCGCTATGCCGACGGCAGCGAAGAGTTGTACGACCATCAAGCCGACCCGCACGAATGGACCAACCTGGCCGACCAACCTGAATACGCGGCAGTCCTGGCCGAACATCGCCAGTGGCTGCCCAAGATGGATCGGCCGCCCGCCCCGAACAGCGCCCATCGCGTGCTGACCTACGATCCCTCGACCGATCAGGCGGTCTGGGAAGGTCAACCGGTGACGCGCCAAGATCCGATACCCGAGTAAAACAGCCGGGCCGCCGCCGCGCCATCCGATCTTGCCGGACGCTCGGACAACAAACGCTCGGACAACAAACGCTCGGACAACAAACGCTCGGACAACAAACGCTCGGACAACGTGTGTGGCAGGATTCTATGGCGGGCTTAATTCCTTTCGGGATCGAGGGTTGACCAGTAGGTGGACCACAGGCCGCTGTCTTGCAGGGCGGCCAAGGCCATCATGCCTTCCGCCTGGTCCCGATCCCAGCGACGACCGCGGCCTTTGACACGCTGCGTGGTCGTCTTGCA
>CAUJHS010000111.1 GCA_963204915.1 Planctomycetota bacterium
CGACGCGTTGAGGGCCATTACCAGCGGCAGCGGCGACTACGGCGTGCTGGCTATGTTGTTTGCTATCACGGCCTTGTTGGGGATGTTCATTTCGAACACCGCGACTGCGGTGTTGATGGCGCCGGTGGCCCTGGGCGTTGCCGAGGATTTGGACGCCTCGCCGTTTCCGTTCGCCATGATTGTGGCGTTGGCGGCGTCGACGGCGTTCATGACCCCCGTATCGTCGCCCGTGAATACACTCGTGGTAACGCCTGGCAATTACACCTTCGGCGATTTCGTGCGCGTGGGCGTACCTTTTAGTTTGATCGTGTTGATTGTAAGCGTCTTCCTCGTCCCGTTACTGCTCCCACTTTGATTTGGATACGACCGCCATGAGCCAAGGAAGCGATGCTCCTAAGACGTTCATGCAGAAGATGCTTGATGTGGTCGAGCGTGTGGGGAACATCGTCCCACATCCGGTAATCATTTTCCTCACGTTAATCGCCATTGTAATCGGGCTGTCGCATGTTCTTTACTTAATGGGAACGAGTGTTTCCTCGGAAGTGATCGTCGCTAAGGCGCCGCTCACGGAGGAGCCAACAGAAGAACAATATACGTACGACACCGGAATGGAGGTTAGTTATCAGACCGTTGATGAAAAGAACTACACGATCGAAATGCGCACAGTAACAGCAAAAAGCTTGATCACGACGGAGGGCATTCGTTTCATCTATTCCTCGCTGATTCCCAACTTCATGGGTTTTACGGCGGTCGGGCTGATGATTGCGGCGATGGTCGGCGCCGGAGTCGCAGAAGCATCAGGCCTCGTGAACGCGTTGATTCGCAAACTGGTTATGATTTCTCCGCCATGGGCGCTTACGTATATCCTGGCGTTTGTGGGCATCCTGTCGAGCATCGCAGCGGATGCTGGCTATTTGGTGCTAATTCCCCTGGCGGGTATCGCCTTCTTAAGCGTGGGGCGCCATCCGCTGGCTGGGCTCGCGTTAGGATTTGCTGCGGTCGCAGGCGCCTTCACCGTGAACATGCTGATTAAGCCGCTAGACGCCGTACTCGTAGAATTCACCAACGACGCCATTCACCTCGCCGATCCGAACAAGTCCATCGGCTTAGCCTCGAACCTTTGGTTCTCCATTGTGAGCGTGATTTTTCTGACGTTTCTCGTGGCGTTCATTACCGAGCGGTTCATTGAGCCGCGTCTTGGTAAATACACGGGCGACGCGCCTAAGGAGAATCAAGGAGCGCTTACCACTGATGAAACGCGAGGACTGATCTGGGCTGCCTTGGGTCTGGCTGCGGTATTGATTGTGTTCGGGTTCCTCACATTGCCCGCTGGAGCGCCGCTACGCAACCCGGAGACCGGTGACTTGATCGGCAGTTCTCCGTTCATGAATGGTTTGATTGGCCTCATTATGGTCGCGTTCCTGGTGACGGGAGCGGCCTACGGTTTCGGGGCGAAAACACTGAACAGCCTTACCGACATCATCAAGGCAATGGAGAAAGCCATGTCGGGACTGGGCGGCCTGATCCTGTTGTTCCTCGTCCTCAGTCAATTCGTGGCGTACTTTAATTACACGAATATGGGTACGATCTTGGCTTTGAAGTTGTCCGATACACTGACTGCGGCGAATTTTCCGCCGCTACTGTTGTTGATCGGCTTTGTAATTGTTGTCGCCCTGATCGACATACTCATTACGGGCGCCATCGCTAAGTGGGCTTTGTTCGCCCCAATCTTTGTGCCGCTGTTGTTGAACCTGGGAGTCGCGCCGGAAGCGGTGCTCGCGGCTTATCGTGTGGCCGATTCGCCGATGAATTCCATCACGCCGCTGAACGCTTACTTTGCGCTCGTTGTGGGGTTCGCTCAGAAATACGACAAGAATGCCGGCGTAGGCACCGTGGTTTCACTCATGCTGCCTTACGTGGTTATTACGTTCGTTCTCTGGACGGCCCTGCTTGCAGGCTGGCAGGTCTTGGGGCTTCCCTGGGGATTGTAACAACCGACAGTTCGCGGCGCTGCCGAGAATCGAAAACCTAACGGATACTCACCATGAACCACGCCAAAATTCCGCTCGACGTTCAAGCCGCCGAAGCACTTTTGATGCGGCTGTTGGCCATTGACGGCGTCACCGGCGAGGAGGCGGCCATCGCTGCCGCCGTGACCGACGAACTGAAAAAGGTCGGCGTACCGGCTGACGCGATTCGCTATGATTCGGCGCATCAGCGCATTCCGCTACCAACGCAAACGGGCAACCTGATCGTCGAGTTGCCGGGCGCCCATCCCGGGCCGCGAATCGTGTTCTCCACACACCTGGATACCGTTCCGCTATGCGCGGGAGCAAAGCCGATAAAACAAGGGGACCGGATCGTCACGGATGGCTCTACGGCGCTGGGAGGAGACAACCGAACGGGATGCGCGGTGCTCGTAGCGCTCGCTGCGACATTGATTCAACATCAGTTGCCGCATCCACCCATCACGCTGCTGTTCACGGTGCGCGAAGAGAGTGGACTGCACGGCGCCCGTGAAATGGACCCCAAGGACCTTGGCGGCGCCGCCATGTGCTTTAACGTCGATGGCCGCTTGGCCTCAGAGTTGATCATTGGCGCGGTCGGTCAAGAGAACTGGGATGTGGAGATCAAAGGCAAAGCATCGCATGCTGGCGTGGCTCCGGAGAAGGGCATCTCCGCGATGCTCGTCGCTTCGATCGCCTTGACGGAAGCACATCGTGGTGGATGGTTTGGCAAAGTGGTGAAACCGAACGGGAAAGGCACGAGTAATCCTGGCGTATTCAGCGGCAAATCGGGCAAACCAGCCGGCGACGCCACGAATGTTGTGACGGATTATGTGCAGATTAAGGGAGAAGCACGCAGCTCGGATGCCGAATTCGCTACGGCCATTTGTCAAGCGTATCGCGAGGCGTTCGCACAAGCCCAGGCCGAAGTGAAGGACTCCAGCGGCGCAACGGCCAAGGTGAAATTCACCAACAAACCCTCGTACCCGCCATTCACGCTCGAGGAAGATTCACCCGCCGTATGGCGCGCACGGCGAGCAGTCGAGTCAATCGGTCTGAAGCCAACGACCCTATTCTCCAACGGCGGGCTAGACGCGAACTGGTTAGTTAAACACGGCGTACCAACGGTGACGATCGGCGCGGGTCAATACGAAATCCACACCGTGAATGAGTATGTCGACTTACCCGAATTTGCCCAAGGTTGCCGCCTGGCGGTGGCGCTCGCAACTTTGGAAGAGTAGTTTTCCGCATCGACGCGCATTGTTACTTCTCATCCATCCGTAGAGGAGATCATTATGGCAACGCTGGTTGTGATCGACTATGAGAGCGAAATCAAGGCGGAAGAAGTGCGGCTTGCGCTGCTCAAGTTGCAGAAGGAGTACTTGGTCGACGTAGCCGACGCCGTGGTGGTGGTGCGCGACGCCGACGGGAAAGTGAAGTTGCGACAGATGCACAATCTCACGGTGGCCGGCGCGGCCAGCGGCGGCTTTTGGGGCATGTTGGCAGGCATCCTGTTTCTGAATCCGTTCTTCGGCTTTGCCGTCGGGGCTGCCGCCGGCGCCATATCGGGCGCGCTAAGCGATGTAGGCATTGACGATAAGTTCATGAAAAACTTAGCCGAGACGCTAAAGCCTGGTACGGCCGCACTGTGCGTCTTGGTGCGGCAAATGACGACGGACAAAGTCATCGACGAGATCCGCAAATTCGGCGGAACACTTATCAAGACCAACTTAAGCCATGAGAATGAGGAGAAGTTGCGCGCCGCGTTGGCTTCGGCGAACCCAACCTGATACCACGGCCGGCAAGGTTTCATTGATGAACGATCCTCAGGAAATCTCGCGTCGGTACGTTTCCACCGGCCATTTGCCGCCCGCGGACCAGGTGAGCACCTGGGTGGCGGAGGCGCACGCCCGCTTCAAAGCCAACACCGACGGTAAGAACGCACAGGTGTACCCTGCGCTGTCGAGGGCGCGGAGCGACTTGTTCGGCATCTGTGTAGTAGGAACTTCGGGCGACATTTACGGCGCGGGCGACTACGACCATGAATTTACGATCATGAGTGTTTCCAAACCGTTTGCCTTCGCTTGGATTTGCGAGTCGATCGGAGCGGACACGGTTCGAGACCGAGTTGGCGCCAATGCCACCGGCCGGGCGTTCAACTCGCTCGAGGCCGTCGAACGAGGCGACGAGGGCCGTACCAACCCGATGGTGAACGCCGGCGCCATTGCCACAACCAGTCTCGCACCAGGCGAGAATTTGGAGGAAAAATGGCAATTCCTCCACGATGGCTTGTCGCGTTTCGCCGGTCGCACACTTGAAATGAACGATGAAGTTTACGCGTGCGCTTTGGAAACCAACCATCGCAATCAGAGTATCGCAAGGCTTTTGCAAAGCTACGGCCGAATTTATCTGGACCCCAGCGAGGCGACGGAACTTTATACGCGGCAATGTTCTCTCAATGTCTCCGCCCGCGACCTTGCGGTGATGGGCGCCACTCTTGCCGGTGGCGGCGTAAATCCCTTCACCGGCGAGCAGGTCGTCGATCCTATGACTTGCCACTACACGCTGGCGGTGATGGCCACCGCTGGCCTCTATGAGACCTCCGGAGACTGGCTTTACGAGACTGGCATG
This sequence comes from Planctomycetota bacterium, assembly GCA_963204915.1. Lineage (GTDB taxonomy): Bacteria > Planctomycetota > Planctomycetia > Pirellulales > Pirellulaceae > JAHWKS01. The sequence goes on from CAUJHS010000111.1 coordinate 4,638, forward strand.
CCGGCCAAAAGCGGCATTGGCGGTGGGATTGTGAGCGTTTCGCCGGGCAAGGCTGGTCTAGGAACGTTTGCTCCGCCGCTCGACCCGGCCGGAAACAGTATCAAGGGTCAGCTCGCCGTGAGATTTCTCTCGCAGCATTTGGGTATGGACTTATTTCTGTCGCGTCCTGAGACGCAAGTTCGTCGAGGGACCGCACGATGAATGCGACGAGCGAGTCACCCAAATCGTTCACTCAGCGACTACTAGACGGCGTGGAGCGCGCAGGAAACAAGGTCCCTCACCCCGCCATTCTGTTCGCGCTACTAATGATCACCGTAATTCTGCTCTCGCACGGGCTTAACATGCTCGGCGTGAGCGTTTCCTACCAGCGCGTGAATTACGAGACCCATGAAGTCGAACAAGCTACAACGGCCGTACGAAGTTTACTTTCGGCCGAGGGAATCCGGTTTATCTTTACCTCAATCGTGCCGAACTTCATCAACTTTGGCCCGGTCGGAATTATTATTGTGGCCATGGTTGGCATCGGTTTGGCCGAGCGAGCCGGTCTCTTTGAGGCGTTGATTCGCAAGACCGTGCTCATCGCGCCTCGCTGGGCGATGACAACCATTGTGGTCACGCTTGGCGTCGTGTCTAGCATCGCTTCCGATGCCGGATATCTGGTATTGATCCCCCTCGGCGCTGCCGCTTTCCTTAGCTTGGGGCGACATCCGCTGGTCGGTTTGGCGGCGGCTTTCTCGGGAGTGGCCGCCGCTTTTGGTGCGAATTTTCTGATCAAACCCATCGACGGCATCCTTGCAGAGATGTCCAACGATGCTGTGAAGGTGGTCGATCCGGCCCAGACCATTGACCTGACCGCCAACTTCTATTTTGGCGCCGCTTCGAGCCTCCTGCTCATCGCTGTTTGCGCGATAATCACGGATCGCGTCGTCGAACCCCGGCTAGGCGCCTACCGGGGGGAGACGCCAACCCCGGCGAATACAAAACTTTCTGCGGCGCAAGGGCGCGGTCTGTTATGCGCCTTGTTGGCGTTACTCGCTTCGCTCGCTTTGGTCGCTTTCCTTACGCTTCCCGCGGATGCGCCGCTTCGCAACCCCGCAGACGGAACGATCATTGGCGAGTCACCTTTTATGGGAAGCCTTGTGTTTCTGATTATGCTTTCATTCGGGGTTGTGGGGGCTGCCTATGGGTTTGGCTCCGGCACGCTTCGCAACTCACAAGATTGTATTGATGCGATCACAAAGACGATTTCCGAACTGGCGCCTCTGCTTTTTTTGTTCTTCGTGATCAGCCAATTTGTGGCGTACTTCAACTTTAGCAACATGGGCACCGTGCTAGCCGTGAAATTGGCGAACATCCTAAAGGATGCAAATTTAGGAAGCGTCTCGCTCCTGTTGGGCTTTTTGGTCATTGGCGTATTATTGAGTATTCCGGTGCCCAACATTATTCCCAAATGGGCCATCATGGCGCCGATCTTCGTGCCACTGTTTCTCAAGTTGGGTATCGGGCCGGACGTGGTCATGGCCGCGTATCGAGTGAGCGATTCGCCCCCGAATGTCATCAACCCCTTGTTGCCGCATTTCGCGTTGGTGGTTGGATTTGCTCAGCGTTACCAGAAAGACGCCGGAGTAGGAACGATCGTCGCGATGATGTTGCCGTACGCTGCAGCAACCATGATCGCTTGGACGCTCTTATTCCTTGCATGGTTCTGGCTAGAGATTCCGTTTGGACCGTAAGCGGCCGAAGCGAAATGTCGGACGATCTTGCATCCTGTTCAAATGAGCAAGCGACTGGTTCGGCGCGTTTCACTGCAAACGATCATCAATCGCAGTTGAACGTACGAATTGTCGGGATAGGCTCGAGTTCAGGCCCGCACGCGATGGCCACAGTTGCTCCAGCAGTGACAACGCCTTCATCATGACGGCCAACGCGCGAATCGGACGAGTTATTAACGCCCAGCGCGTTCAAGGAGTGGTGTTGCAAACTTCATTTGCGCCGCCGCGCGAATAAAATCTCCGCGGGTTGTCTTTCCATCCGGCTTAGGAAGTCGATAAGTTGAAACACCCAGTTCCTTCGCTAATACAACCCAACGCCGACTAAGTTCCACGTCCAGAGGCTTATCCAATTCCGCAGCGTGTCCCGGACTGGCTTCGTAATACTGACCATGCAACCTTTTCCCTCGCTGACCGGGCTTGGCCGGCATGGGGGCGAGTCCGTGGAAACCGCCCGCCGTACCCCACCATTGCACTGGCGCGAAGTCGGGCGAGCCAGGCAAGACGTCACTCACGTAGATCGTCGCGGAGCCATCTTCGTGCAATCGGCGTTGTAATTCAACGATATCGACGTCCTGTACAGCTAGACTGTTTTCAACCGTTAAGGCCGCGGCGTGTCCCGCCGCTTGGCCAAGCGACATCCAAATTGGTTCAAGGCGTAGCGCACAAAAACCGACATGGGATGACGACGCCGCAACGGGCGCGAGGAGGTTTGCAACATCGCAGGGAATAAGCACGCCGTAGGGAATTTGGTAGGGCGGCACAGGGTTGTAAAACTCGCCGGTGTGACGTCCGCCAAATCGAGGCCCTACATGAGCGGTTCCATGGCAGTTGTTTCCGTAGTCCCCCATGGCGATTGCGTCGCGATGGAGCACGGCCCTCGCATCGCCGGCAGCGTGCTCGCTGTCGGCTTGGGTGAAGACGTGCACACCCACCATGCGCCGCGCTTCGCGCACGTAAAGTTGCGGTGGCAAATGTCCCGTCTCCACGAACTCGTCTTTACACCACCCCCAGTCACGCGCTTCGTCACGAAACTTGGCTGGAACGGCCGAGTCATTTTGCAGGAAGTATAGAAGCCCCACTTGGTCCCGTAAGTGTTCGGCGAAAATTTTCGCGCGCGACTGAGCGTCGCCATTGGGCCAGCCCAGGTTGGCGCCGGGCAATGACAACCGCACGAGCCCGCTCGAGACATCGTTAATGTCGTATTTTCCGTTGGGTAGCGGCGGAGTTTGGGCCTTGAAGATACAACCGCGCGGGTAATCAAACACGCGGTCGATGCGACCCGACTCCAGAGCCGGTAAAACGCCAAGGAAATCCTCCCGGCGATACCCTGGCGGTGCGACCGGCGCGACGCGATTCCTCGGATCGCGCGTCATGATGAAGCGAAAATTGTACGCTTGCAGTTGGTCGTCAGCTTGATCAGGGGCGAGCGACTCGCCGTATTCCTGGCGGCTTTCGCGTCCTGTCCGCCAGGGAACGCCCGCCCGCGCCAGGAGGTCGCCCTCGTAGCTGGCGTCCACAAAGACGCTCGCTCGCAAAGACGCAACTTGGCCTTGCGAGTCCTTAAATGCGGCCGACTCAATCTTTCGCACGTCGCTCTGTGGTTTGACGACAACCGATTCCAAAACAAGTTCCCGGCGTACGGCAATGCGAGGCGACGCTGACAACATCTTTTCAAAAACCAACAGGTTCACCTGCGGTTCGCCAAATGCGCCTCGAAATGAGTCTTTCACCTGTTGCGAGTCCTGGCCATAGGTCTCTACATAATGCGTCTCGACGCATTGGGCGAACTGCCAAAATGCTCCCGTGAGACTTTCAAACGAGTGAAAATCGGAATGGGATAACCCGCTGGTTACAAGCCCGCCAATTCGCGCGGTGGGCTCGATCAATATGACGCTGCGTCCCGAGGCCCCAGCGGCCAGAGCCGCGGCGATGCCGCCCGGCGTTGCGCCGTATACCAGGACGTCGGCGTCTTGAGCCCGAAGCGGATCGCTTACCAGGCACACGAGGACCGCTGTCAGCAAGCCAATGAATCGTGTCAATCGCCACCTCATGGCAAGCCTTTCAAGTTCGATAACTGATGTAGCAGGTGCAGTTCGTCGTCAGTTAGCGCGCGGTTGAATACCGCGAGGCCGCCGAATCGGCCAATGGTTGATTCGTGGAACATCGAGCCAACCGCGAACCGGGCTCCCACCGTGAAGTCGGAACCACCACCGGGCTTAGAGCTAGCATGATTTTCTGTGTCATACTTAAAAATTCCGCGGCCGTGAAAATACGGGTTCATACCCCGATCCTTCTGGTTAGGCCCCTCCTGTGTGAAGTAGCGGTCGGTGCGGTGATGTTTTTCAGGATCCAGCTGCAGCGTGTCGAGCCGCCCATTGATGTAAGCGCGAATGTATTTCGCATCATACGTAAAGCCAAGCGTACACCATGTATTCGTAGGCACATCCGACGCCGTCGCCGCGTAATCGACACACCAAGGGAATGCGCTGCCGTCGGCGCGACGCGTTACGCCTCCTTCGCTGGAAATGTGGGGAGTGAGCTTATTCGGACCTCCATACATCGGCATGTTCATCAAAAGCGCATATTGTCGGACACCCGTATCGTCGTGCGCGCCTTTTCCTTCGTTCCACATGCCGGCAATGGTGCGGCTCTGCTTGAGGTTCACAATGCGCGCCACGGCGAACATGGAAACCTGGGCGGTCGGCCCGGCAATGTTTAAGTCGCCCGTCTCGGCGTGGGGAATCCGAAAATACTGTTTTCCACTGAGTTCGGCCGAGTAACCCGAGAACGGACCGCCGGCAACGCGCGCAATCGGCCCGTTGACCTCTTGCAGCGGATGGCGTTCGCGTGTGCCGACGGACGCTCGCGGTTGCCCCGGCTCTTCGCCAAAGGTCCAAAAGGCGATGAGTCCGGGTATTTTGCCGACTGTCTCCGAGGGCGTCTCGCAGCGAGCGGGAGTGCAAAGCAAACAAAATGACGTTATTAGGCTGAGGTGACGCTGCATACGTTTCGACGCGAGATGTAAGTACATGTCAAGAGCCACCCTGCCTATAGGCCAACAGGTAGCGCACCAGGGCGTACCAAGCGTTCGATGAAATACGATCGCACGTTACGTGAACTTGAAGGTTCATCAGCACGGCGCCTCGCGCCGGGGGAGGACATTAGACGGTTACGAAATCCCTCACAACCGCCATGGTTTCTTTTTGACGTTCTTCGACAAAAGCTCGAGCCTTGGCGGCCTTCGTTTTCGCGGCGGCAGGATCGTTCGCCATTGCGAGCACGGCGGGAACAATTCCCGCGTGCTGCTCTTCGCGGTCCAAGTCAAACAACCAGTCCTCCAGGCCAATGTCGCGCCACATGAAACCCTTGCTTGTTTGTTCCTCGAATCGGCACACAATCGCCGGTACTCCGTTGCCGATAGCCATGATGGGTGAGTGCATCTCACTTCCAAACAAGCCCGCACTGCGGACATATGTGCTCAACGCTTCATCGGTAAGCCAAAAGGCGTGTCGCCAGACGACGCGGCGCCGAACGTTGTCTGGCAGTTTATCCCAAAACATTTCCTTGCCCACGGCCATTTGCGTCACGTCCTCGGGGCAAAGAAGCACCTTGAGCGGCGTTTCCCGCACGACGGCGATGATCGCGTCGCGCAGCGCTTGATGATCATGTTCCTTCATCTCTTCATTGCGCGCATGACGCTTCGCATCGAAGACGCGATGTTTCTCCGGGATTGTCCAGTAGGGCGTGTATCGCAGGCGGGACAAACAACAAAGGTACTTGCCCTCTTCGAGTTGATTCGCCCGGAGGAACTCGACCGCTTTTACATCATCGCGTAGATCGCAGGCGAAGGCTCCATCCGGGGCGAAACCCATGATCGGGCATTTCACACCCTCTTTCCGGGCGAGTTCCAGAGAGACGGAGTCGCGGAAGTATGTGAATTTGGCCTCCGTAAGAAGTTCCTTATCGTTGCCTGTAAGGAACGAACCGTGCGTGATGCCATATACTCCATACGGTTTTCCTGTGTATTGCGCGAACGCGGCCAAATCCTTCGCCGCAACAAGCGACGGACCGGAACCATGCAGAAAGAAGTCCGTCCACGCAATCGCATCGCCAAGTTCAGGGTTGGAGGCCTTACCGTTGGCGCCCAGGTTTCCTTTGACGATCTTGAGCTTCGGAAACCGCTTCTTCTCCATCGCGGCGACCTCAGGCGTGAGATCTCCGGACGCCCAGAGTATCACTTCAGCTTCGGGAAGATGTCTTTCCAACAGCGCTAGCACCCCCGGCGTATGTGCGATGTCGCCAATATTCACCACTTGCCACGAAGAACGCAACAAAATGCGGGGAGCGCGGCGATCGCTGGCCTTTACCGACGCCGTGATTGCGGCCGCGAATGCGCTAGACAAAAAATGCCGACGGTTCATAGACAAGCTTGATTCGTGCAATGGGATGCGATAGAGGATGAACGAGTCTGTCGATCCCTGGAGCGGTAAACCGTTTTCGCCCGCGAAAGCGGCGATCCTGAATGTCGATCATCGTTGATGAGCGAGCCGGGCTCAATACCATGCCACTCTTCTTGACGGCTTCGGCCTTTCCGACCGAGGATGCCGCAAAAGTGGAGTGCTGTTCAGCACCGCTTCAATGGGAAAGACCTGCGAAGCGGTCCGCTCCAATAATAATCGCCAGATGGGAACACGTACGCCGACGCGCGACCTGGACGAACTCGGCCAAATTAACCGCAAGAGGCGGCTATTGCAGAAACGTAGAGCGCGGTGCGAGATGGCTCCGTCCGTGATGTGTGGCCGACGCGCCGCCAAACCCGCTTAGCACAGTAAAAAGTTACCGCGGTTGGCCTTGAGCTAAATAACAGCTACTTCCCTAGTCGCCTTCCTTGGCCGTGGCGTGTCAGAACGCACGACGATACTCCAGACGGAAGATCTCTTCAAACCACACGTCGTCCGTCATTGCGTGACCCCAAGTTCCCGCAAACGAGTTTTCGTTGAGTGCGTAACGCAATCCGACGTTAAAATTGACAATCGTGTCCGTGGCGCTTTGAATTGGCGGCGTGGGATCGTTCGCATTCAACATAGCGCCATCAAGGATCGACCAAGCGACAACTTCACCAACGGCCGTGATTTTTTCTCGCTCCCGCCGACCATATCCTAGATCGAAAGCGCTTCCCACACCGTATCGCAATACGTCGCCTGCAAAGTCCGAACCATCAAGCGGCATCCAATATCGGACTTCGCCGTAAAAGCTGAGTCGATCCGTGCTTTGCTCATGAAAGAGAACGCCTGGCTCGAAAGACAAATGGTCTGTCCCTAAGCCACGGTCGGCGTCGCCAGTCGGCACATGCGTCGTAAGTTGCACCGTGACAAAATCTTCACCGTTGGTAAGCAGCACCCCCTTGACTCCGAAGTTCAGGTCGCCAAGTCCCGACGTATCTTCGTTGTTGTCGAAATCGAGAAATCGAACGGGCAACTCCACGAATGCTGAGATGTTACGACCGGCGGCCAATTCCAAGTAGCCCCGTGCGTCGAAAAAGTCGGCGTCGGTTTCGGGCAAGGGCAGGCCTGCCGCATCTGCGTCCAATCCTGCAATACGAAATGCGCCGCTCTTGGCGAACAGATATTCGGCTCGATCGAGTGTTGAATTATCCGTCGCCGCATCAAACCGCATGCGGAAATGAGTAAATGCACGGGCAGGATCGATATACGTATTAGGCACATTGAAAGCGCCCGCGCTTGGCGACCTGCCACCACGCGGAATAATTGGGGCATAGGCCGACGGGGGCGCGCCGAGCGGCGCCGTTTGAATCATGGGCGAGGACATTGTCTCCAGGGTCAAGTCGGTCTCTATCGCCAACCGCGGCGCTACGGGAGCACCGGCGTAATATCGTGGTGCATATCCCGAATCGGTCGACGCTCCATTCGTTGGACTGGCGCCAAATGGTCCAGGAGCGACCGTCTCGTCACTTTGAGAGATGTTAAACCATGGACCTTCATTCGCCTGGGCGGGCGTCGCGAACAGCAAGTTGAAAACGGCGAGACCGCCTAGACAGGCGGCGTAAGCGCAAACTGTGCGCAGCATGGTGGCTCCCCCCTGTCGCCGAGTGGGACTCGGCGTCAAGCATTTCGAAATCGACCGAAGCAGCGCAAGGCGATATCTGCGGGAAACCTAGCGCAGCGTTCCACAGCAAGTATCGGCGTTGGCGAATCCCTCAGAATAGTCAAATTCGGATCAACCTAAAGAATCGTCACGCGCCTCAATGTTCAACGCAGCCCTTTAGGTTCCGCATCGACTGGCGTGCCCTTCCTGCAGGCGACGCCGAGCAAAGAAGCTTGGAGCTACCGCGAGTTTCTCAAATGCCAACGCGGATCTTTCTCAAACTTCTTTGTGGCCGATGACGACGCCGCCATGTGCTGGAAGCGCTGTTACTTGTTCTCCAACACGGAGGCCGGCGTTGTGCAACCAAGTTTGGACTTCATCCAAGCGATAACAACGACCTTCGCACAGTGAGAAAAGCAGTCCGGAATACGCAGCGACTGCGCGCGGGCCGTCAGAAACGGGGGGATCTCCAGGATTTACGCTGTTGAGCCAAGCGTCCAATACAAGCATGCGTCCGCCAGGCGCGAGCATCGCCGCGAACCGATGCACCAACGCTTCGGCGTCCTGCGCGTTGTAATCGTGTAGCAAGTTAGCAATCAAAACAACGTCGGGACGTTCCTCCAAACCCAGCGTGTGAACATCGCCAACGACGAATTGCATCCTGCCGCCAAGATCTAATTCGGCGGCAAATTGGCGAGCAACTTCCAACGCAGGGGCGCGATCGATGATCATCGCTTTCAAACTGGGATTTCTTTTCAGAAACGCCGCGCTATAAAGTCCGTGGCCGCCTCCCACATCGACCAGGCGCCGCGCGCTGGACAAGTCGATCTCTTGCGCGAGCAAAGGAGCAATGCTCCTCGCGCGGTCGGCCATGGCCCGCGTCAATACACCTGCCGTTTGGGGATCATCTAAAACCGAGGAAGCGCCGCCGTGGAAGACAAACGAAACTGGGCCCGCTGGCCGGTCATGCTTCAAACATTCCACGATGTGGCGGACATCCGCCGAGAAAGCGCCCAAACCCACGTAACCGCGAAGGTGAAACGGGCTTTCCGGCGATAACTTCTCGCGCCCATAAGGGGTCAATTCCATCTGATGTTGATCGTTCACGTCGATCAATTTCAACGTGCGCAATGCGGTAAGCAACACAATCGCCGGACGCTCCGCCAATTTCAATTCGCCGCGAAGTTCGGCAAACGAGATCGGCCCATCAGATAGGATTCGTCCTACGTCAAAATCACTCACCGCCGCGACGAGAAGCTGCGATAGGTGAGCCGCTCGAAAGTCATCGAGAAACCCGGTGGGGTCAAACTGCGGAGACGGCAGTGGCATAACGCATTCCTCATCAAGTGGATCGTGGGCGTTTCGCGGCAGTGCTCTGAAAAATCATTTCGTATCGTGCTGTACGCCCTGCGGCGTCAAATCGACAGGAGCAAACTTTTCGTAGGTGCGAAGCCCCTCCTTGATTTTCACCGCGGCAGGATCGTTGGTCGAAACCGTCACTACGCACGCCCGCAATAACTGTCGTGCGGCGAAACGCACCTCGTCAAGTGTGACCTCTTCGATGCGCTGGCCAAATTGATCGTGGTCATCGTAGCCCATCCCCAGAAGTTCGTCTAAAGCTGCGGTTTGGGCCTGTTGCGACGCGGTTTCGTTGTTGGTGGCTTCGCTGGTGACGATGAGTTGTTTGGTACGTTCAAACCAGTCGGTGTTAATTTCTTCAGGCGTTCCCTGTAACCGTGCAATGTTTTCCAGAATCACCTCGGTCACTTCGTTCACATCCTGAGGATCGCATCCTGCATAGGCCAACAACGCGCCGGGAAACTCTTGACTGCGTCCCGGAAAAATTAAAGCCTGCGCGTCATACACCAAGCCACGCCCCCGCAAGATTTCAAAGATATATCCAGTGGGATAGTTGTAACCGCTGGTGAGCGTGTCAGCCACCGTCAGCGGATAGAGCATGTCGCTTCCAGCCACCACTTCAGCGTCGAAGCCGATCATCACGCCCGCTTGGGGATTGTCGGTCTTGTTTACCTCGACAGCGCGAACAGTGAGTGACGGAGGTCCACTTGCCTGGCGAGGTCGATTGTCGTGCTGCACCGTCGGATGTGTGGTGTCGCCCGCAGTCTTTCGTACGCCGCCGAATTGTCGGACGAGTAGGGATTGAGCCTGCGCAACGTCTATGTCGCCAAAGATGGCGAGCACGCGCTTCGACGCCAGGACACGCTCGTTATACCATTGACGAATTTGCTCCGAAGTAAATCGTTGCACATTTTCTTCATCACCAAGCGTCATAAACTGATACGGCGAGTTCTTCGGCCCAAAGTAGCTCTTACGGAAGAACCGGAACGAGCCCGTGAACCAATCGGCGTTTTGCATTTGAATGGCCGCCAAGACCCGACGCTTCATCAGCTCAGTTTCCTCCTCTGGAAACACGGGATTCTGCACCAAGTCAGCGTACACCTCGAGCGTGCGAGGAAAGTCCTCTTTCAAGCAAGTCGCCGTTAAGCTCCAAGTGTTATTGCCGCACGAACCAGATACCGCGCCGCCGATCGAGTCGAAGTACTCGGCGATTTGTTGAGCCGACCGATTCTTCGTGCCGCGCGTTGCAAGTCGCATTGTCAGATTGCCCAGCCCATTAGTTTGAGCGCTCTCGGCCGTAAGCCCTCCCAGGCTATACATGCTGATCACGACGATCGGCGCCTGATCGACGCATTTGAGCAACACCGTCAGGTTGCCATTCAACTCAACCTTAACAATCTTCGCAGGGCCTTCGGTCTGGGATGCGTCGGCAGTCGCCGATGTCGCTCTGCGAAGCATTGCTTCGGCCGCCGCAAGACCGCCCGGCGGCGCCACATCTTCCTCGGGGAGCATCGCCGTCGTGAGTAGCCGCTCGGCGACGAGATAACGGCGAGCGGCGTCTTGAATTTGCTGGCTCGTCACCTTTTCCATGCGTTCCACATAGCGCTCGGAAAAGTGCGTATCGCTCGTGGTCAACCAATCGGTCGCCAGTCCCTCCGCAACGTTCTCGGAAGTTTGCTGATTAAAGGCGCGCGCCGTTTTGGTTTGCGTTTTCGCCCGTCGGAGACGATCTTCCGGAACCCCTTCGGCCTTGACCTTTTCGATCGCTTCCAGCACGGCCTGAGTCGCCTCCTCCAGTTTCGAAGTTTCTAATTCCATCTGGATATGAAATGTTCCGTCAACGTAATTTGGCGTGTAGTCGGAGGCGTCAACTGAACTGACCAATCGCCGCCGGTCCCGCAGCTCCTGCACCAACAGCGAGCTTTCGCCCGTGGCAAGTACAGTGGCTAGAAGATCAAGCGGATACATATCAGGATGGCCGAGTTTCACAGTAGGAAACGCCAAATCAAGTTTGGTTTGCCCGAGTTGCGGGAAGGTGCTGACGAGGATGCGAGGCGCTAAGACGGGCGGTTCTTCAGCAATGTCTTGCTCGAACAAGCGTCCCGGAGGAGCGTGCTTCACGTGTTCTTTGACGGCGGCCAGCATTCTTTCGGGGTCAACGTCACCCGCCAAACTAAAGACCATATTATTTGGCGCATAGGCGAGCTTGTAATATTCGTATACATCATCACGACTGAGACCTTGAATCACCTCCTGATAGCCAATTGTTGGGGCCCGGGCGGGACTCACTTGGTATCGATTGCGCTGCGTTTGTTGATAAAACACGCGGTCCGGCTCGCCTTCACCTTTCTCCAATTCACGTTGCACCACTTCGTACTCGCGTGCATACTCCTCGCGCGTGATCTTGGCGCCAAGCATCCATCCCGTAACAAGGTCGACGGCCTTTTCTAGATTTTCGCCCGTCGTGTTGACATAGTACGCCGTGTGATCCGACGTCGTGTATGCGTTCGAGTCGTTACCAATCTGTTGCAAAAGGTCGCGATTCTCAGCTTCCGTGCGGCGGTCATTCGTTCCGCCCGCCACTAAGTGCTCTAACAAGTGGCTTAACCCGCCGCCAAGCCAACGGCCCTCATAGACGCCACCGGTTTTCACGTAGCCGCGAACCGCCAATACGGGCGACGGCACTCGTTTGACAATCACCACCATTCCATTTTTCAGCGTGGCGACAATTTCGTCTTTCTCGTAGACAAAGCGGCTCACCTCATGGCCATAGTCGACGCCCGGGGGATTACCCTGAATAGAGTCCTCCTGACCGTACGTCGCGCCTGCCATCGCAACGATAATCCACGTTACCGCGCAACTTAACCACACAAACCTTAAAATGAGTTGCGTGGCATCTCGCGAATTCGAAATAAGATTTCTACGACCGCAAAAATCGTCGAGAGCGGTCAGGCTATTGGCGAACATGCGCATGAGAAAACACCTCCACAGAATTGGGCTGCAATACTACGGAATAAGCCAAATGTGCATAAATCGCCAAAGGCTCCCTCAGGTCGCCTCTCATGGTGCGGCCTAAGCCGCCAAGATGCAAGAGTACGACCCAAATACCCGAATCGTTGTGACCGGGTCGTCTTGCCTAGGCAAGCGTCTCACGATAGGCTTGAAAAAAGGGGATGTGGCGGAATTGGCAGACGCGCTGGACTTAGGATCCAGTCTCGCAAGAGGTGCAGGTTCGATTCCTGTCATCCCCATTCGTTTTCCGGAGACGAATTATGGCATGTACCGCATGTTAAGCGATTAGCGGATTGGTTTGGGCACGAACAGGGGACGACGTTCTCTTTGCATCGCGTTTATATTGAGCATCGCTTCTGGATCGCGGTGCGCAGTTAGTTCGTCCCTCCGGTCGGGGAGGAGTATCGGCATGGTAGCCCCAAAAAGCCGAGCACCTCATGTCACCTTGCCGGAGCACATTTGTCTCCTGAACTCCGAAGGCGGTACGTTTTGCTCACGTACTTATTGCGTTTTAGTCACCATTGTGAGGCAGGTTACTTGCGTCGCTTTCGAATCGACGTCACTACCGCGCCGATCACCATTCCAGCCAAGGCCGCCAAAATACAGCCCCATACGAGCCAGTTCCTGGCGGAAAGCAGTAAGGGATTGTCGAACAAACCCGACGACGCGTGAAAGCCGGCAATTTGCCAAGTTCCATTATTTCGTACAAGCATGGCCGACCACGGGCCATTCAGCTCGAACCGGCGGCCGTTCTTGAACTCGAAACGGCATAAGACCGTGCCGTACGCCACTCCCGCATCGTCGCCGTGTAATGACGTGCGTTCTTCCACGATTGGCTCGACGGTATAGCTTTTGAGCACGGCGTTGGGACCGCCGAGCTTCTCTTCGTAGTACTTTCGGACACCCTTGTGGCCGCGGCTGATCTCGGCATTCTGCCACACGACAACCACATCAGGATGCACGTGTTTTAACAGTCCCTCCACGTCTTGCTCATTGACCGACTTGACAATCGCCTCGCGCATGGCGGTCAATTCCTGGTGGAGAGCTTCTTGGGCCTCGGTAGCATCGGCGGGGGGCGCAACGTCGGCGGCCGCCTCAGGAGAATTCTCTTGGGCCTTGGTGGACCAGGCAACCAGAATCATAGTCAGAACGGTGGTAATCGACAGCGACGCGACGCGCATAAATCGCCTCCTGGTAGGTTGAGAATTCGACAGTTGATGCCCCGCACCAGACCGGAACCCAAGCGAGCGAGCAATCCGCGCCCTCCCGTTCGCTGGGCATCGCTTCGTTAATCATTTGCAGCCGGAAGATCCTCATAACCAAGATGAACTTGGCGCTTGGGTTGGGGGGACGGACCTTGGTACAACCGGGGACCTCCCCATTGCCGCCAATATTGCCGCCAATAATTCAACCGCGGTTCGTCCGCCTCCGAGAGTTGTGGGAGATAGTACCACGGAGTCTCCGGGCGGCGATGGTGGTTCAAGTCATATTCGCCGTGCAAAAGCAACCACGACATCCACGGAACATGCTGGAGGTTCCACGCGCCGTCGACTACGTCGCGCGGTGAAAATGCGTGGCCGACGTATTGCCTGGTCGACCAGTTGAACGAAAAACACGCGTAAAGCACCGCCGTGTTCAGCAGGCGCAACGATAACAGATACGCGAGCGCGGCGAAGAAAATGCAAATCAATAGCAACTCCAGTCGCACCGCATTCACCGCTTGTCGGTTCAAATTGGCGACAATGCCCATGCCGCGCGCCGGATTCGCGCTCTTGATCATGCGCGTGCGTAACAGCGATGGGCACACCGCAAAAACTACAGCGCCCAAGGGGACTAGCGGCCAGAACAGACCGCACAGGAGCCCGTACCATTGCAGTCGCTTAAGCAGGCGACTATCTGTGGGATAGTACAGGTCGAACATCTCGTGATCGGTGCGGTTGTGGCTGTGATGATTCTGATGGGTAGTGCGCATCAAGCGGAAGGGAATAGGAAACAGCAACCCCGTCAACACGCCCATGAGGTAATTGGTGCGAGGATGAGAGTTCAAATTGCCGTGTGCGGCCTCGTGTAACAAGGCATAGTTCGTAAGCATCAAGTACGAAAAAGCAACGCCCACGAGCAACACTTGCCAGAACTCCGTGACCCAGGAGCCCAACCACAGGAGCAAGATTCCGCCTCCGAAGGTGATAACGGTCAAAACGCCGTTCAATCGATTAGGAATAGGCATGCCCGGCGGAGGAGGACCATAATCCGGCAATCCGAATGTTGGGCCCTCCAACGACTCTGCCTGGAGTATTGCGTCACAAGTCGCTGATCGTTTGTTCGCAGAAATCATCATGGTTTTTCTCAGCGCTTCGCGAACGGATCCGCCGAGCGGCGAAATGAGAACAAGGCTCCGCTGCGCGGCGCGATGAGCACCATGCGGCGAGTGGGCTGGGGAGTGTACCCAGCCGCCAGTTGCAATCGCGCCGAAGCGAGGATCGTAGCAATCATTAGCGGCATTTGCCGCAAGACAAATGGTTTACCCACACACGTTCGGCCACCAAAACCAAAGGGAAAGTACGCGCCGTCATAACGTCGGCCGTTCAAAAACCGCTCAGGACGAAACGCCACCGGTTCGGTAAACACGGAAGGATTCCGGTGCGCCAAATACGTACAAGGGATCACCATGTCGCCGCGAGTCACGGGAATTTCGCCCAATTGCGTGTCGACGACCGCGCGACGACTAAGGTGCACCACAACCGGACACAGTCGCATACTTTCCTGCACGCACGCCGGCAACCAAGTCAAATCTTCAGGCTCCAACGCGCTATGGCGGCGCCAATCGTGAGCTTCTTGCTCCGCGGCCGCAACGACGGCTGGGTCGGAAAAAATATGTACTAACGCCCAGGCCATCGCAGCTGCGGCCGTATCGTGCCCGAACAATAATAGACTCAAGACTTCTTCGACCGTATCCTCGTCGCTCCATGAATCGTTGCCCGCCGACGCAGCCAGTAACTGCGACAACATGGTCCCGTTGTCCACGCGCCGGTTCTGGTCGATTTGCTGGCGAATGAAGGCGCATAACTTCCGCCGGTTCCGCATCGCTCTGCCCCAAGGACTGAGCGGCCCTACGTCGAAACGCAACGGTTTGATGAACAGCACCAAAGGCGAGCGAAATGAATGTAAAAACCGTTGCACCAGTCGCTCGGCTTCTGCTTGTTCTGCAACGGCTACGCCAAACAGGGCCGCCAAAATCGTTCGCAACAACACGCGCTGGACCAAATCATACGCGCTGAAGGACTTATGTACATCGAGCCGCTGAACTTCACGCCGCGTTTGTTCGATCATCCACGGCAGCACTGCCTGCGCGGCGGGACCGCGGAATAAAGCAGCCACCATTTGCTGACGAGCCGCGTGACGTTCGCCATGCAACATGATCAGCGATCGCGAACCTAGCAAGGCCCGCAAAGCGCTAATGGGTGTGCCCGCATCGAAGTCGCGCCCCGTTATGATCGTACGAAGCAGTTCAGGATCACCGGTGAAGAGTGCGTCGCCCAAGACTGGCAATCTCGCGCGGAACGTCAATCCAACCGACTGCAACGCCTCGTCCAATAGACCATAGGGATTTGTCAACCATTGGGCGCCGCGACGCACCAAGCCGCCCGCCAGACGCGGCGCGCTGGCTGCTCGGGGCTTTATGTGAGCAGGTTGTGCGGCAATCAGATTCATCAATTCATCCCTACGAACATCTCGCACTTCGCCTCGCCAGCGCTTCTTAATACGCCGGACAAAGCTCACCTTGGCCCAGCGCATGCAAGCAAGGTCAATTAATGGCGGCTTTACTCGTATGGTTCGCGAATACTAGGTCAGGGCGCGTCAGAGCGGCGCGCCCGGTTTCACCATGTGTTGCAAAGCACTTCGCCACATCGCGACGCAGATAGCTGTCGACCCGGCGATTCAACCAATCGAAAGCGCCCGCAATCCATGGATGCTCCGTGGCGACGCGCTGCTGAAAGTCAAGCAGCGCCTCCCGATGTTCCGGCCGATAACCAAGCATTCCCCGGTAGAACAAGGTGGCGTTCAAAGCGACGCGGTGGCGCATAAGCTGATGGTCCAACCGTCGAAGATGATTGCCAACTTCGTCGCACGACATTGTGCGATGCCGCCAATACGGCGCCATGCTGTACAAATTCGGAATGACCGCCAACCCCAGCGGAGCGCTCACAGCAGGATTCAAAAGTGGAATTCCCGCCACGCGCGTGCTGAAAGCCGCAAGGAAGTAGAAGTCGGGCGGAGACTGCTGGAGAAATTCGTACGTCGTCTGCAATGTGTCGGCGGTTTCGCCGGGAAATCCGACAATCAGACTAATAATGCTCGTCAGGCCGTGCCGACGGCAATTCTCCAGGGCAAGCCGATTCGACTCGACCGTGCAGTTCTTATTCATGTTGACCAACAAGTTCGCATCGCCCGATTCAATTCCGATTTGCACCTGATGGGCGCCGGCGGATTTCATCATGGCGGTCAGATCTTCACGCGCCAGATCGTCGGCCCGGGCATAGCACGTCCAGCGGATCGGGAGCTTACGGTCAATGAGCAACTGGCAAAAGCGTACGAGCCGATCGGGCGGCATGGTGAAGAGCGAATCAAGACAGGTAATAGCGCGTACGCCCAGCGTTTCGTAGTAGTGCTGCCAGTCATCCGCCATCCTTTCCGCCGATTTGTAGCGAAATACGCGATCGGCGAACAAATAGGGATAGTTGCAGAAATTACACCGGTAGGGACACCCCCGCACGCTCTCATAGTAGATCATCGGCAGCGGATCTTCTCGGCGACGCGCGGCGTAGCACCAGTCCGGCGTGGGCAAGTCATCCAAACTTCGGCTGGAAGGCGCCCCGCTAAACAGAAACGTCGAGTGGCGCCGGCGTTCGTAGCGTCCGTTTGTTGACGGAGGGTGTTCGTCATTGGAACGAATCCACGCGGCCAATAGGGGCGCCAGATACTCGCCATAGCCAATGGCGACCACATCAATTTCGGGTAAGCCTTGCCAATCGTCGGGTAAAATGCCCATGAGCGCCCCTCCAACGACGAGACGTTGTCCTGGTCGCTTTACCCGACGCACGACCGCCTCGAGTTCGCTCAAGTCATGCAAGTACGTTGAAGACAAGAACACGTATTTCGTTTTGGCCAGCAATGATTCGGCTTGCCGTGGAGCTTCGTACAGGGCGCTCAGCTCCAAACACCGACAGGAAACCCCCGCCTGCTCCAGACAAGTTTCTAGCACGACTTGCGTCAGATCGGGAATATCGCTCAGCGGAGGTTGATTGAAATACTTTTGGACCAAGCGTGAGTTTGCGTCATCGGACCGATGAAGCCGGCGCAATTCACTCGCTTGGGCGACGAGTGGCTCGGCAATGCCCAACTTGATTTTGACGTCCAGCCAGGCGTGACGAGCGCGAGCAAACTGGTGGTAGCATTTGCGCGCCGCCTGCCAAAGCGAGCGCTCCTGCGAAGTAATCAGACCGCCGGTGATAATCAACACGTCGCTCATGAAGGCAAGCCATGCAACGAATGAAGCCAACGAAAATAGTCGGCCATTAAACGATCGGCGGCGACCAAGCGGCCCGTGGCGCAGTCGGTGCCTGCCGACCGTGCGACGTCGGGCTGCAGAAACTTCTGAATAAACCACCGCCGAATCATGACGTTGACCGGATCAAACAGACGCCGCCCCAGGGCCGCCGAACTACGATGAACTGCCACCACCACATGGACTTCCGTCTCGCGCGGCGTGCGCGGCAAAACACTAACGACGCCAAAGGTTTCCGTGCGGCGGAACGTGGCCCGCACCAGAAACAGCGTTCCTGACCAATCGTGCACTTCGAGCTGCACCTCGCGGCCCGCCAAACGCGTCAATCGATCGCGCAAATGTCGCCCCATAATCTCGAACCGCGTCACCACATGATGGACCTCAGGGCGCGGATGACTGACGGCGGGAGGCGCCAACAATTGGCGGTCGTGCGTCGTCGCGAAGTGTTGCACATCGACTCCATTGGCGCCAACCATATACCATGGACACTCCAGCACCAACCTGAAGGGAGGCGACGCATAAAGATGGTCGGGAGTCAGGTCGTCGTAGAACGGAAGTGGATAAGCCGCGCGACGGCCATTGAAGCAATAAACGCCTCCCATTCGCTCCACGGCGGGGAGCGCCGCCTGGCCCACGTTGGAGGCGACCTCGCCCGCAGCTGGCATGGCGACACAGTTACCATGCGTGTCGAATTGCCAATGATGAAAGGGACAGCGGAGCGTTTCTCCCACGACGCATCCGCCTGCGAGGTCGGCGCCTAAGTGTGCGCAACGGGCGCCCAAGACGGCCGCCTGCCCACGGGCAGTGCGAAAGGCCACCAATCGTTGTCCCAGGGCCAGCTTGCCTACTGGACCACGGTCCAAAGAACGCGAGGGACAGAACATAAACCAACCTGCCGGCCAACCCGGCAAGAGCGGTTGTTGTCGAGTTACGCGCGGCGAATCGCTCGGCAGCAAATCCGTGCAGAGTTCATGCATGACCAGCTAGCTCCTCGACGAGGATCCCAGCGAGTGACGCCGCCAACGGGCGACTATCGCCGCCCGGTCGCATGAAGTGATCCGCCCCCCACACGGGATAGACCACTCCTGGCGCGTTGCAGCTATCCCACAATAACATTAACCCGTCGTTGGGTCCCCAAGACGCCATGCGATGACGATTCTTTCGCAATAAGGGATGACCAAAGTGATGGCCTAAGGGAAAACCGACCACGGTTAGCATCCGCATCTGGCGAGGCAGCCTCAGGGGAAAATCCAGCGGCTCCCCAGCTCCCCAGCGCAAGTTGGGAACAACCTGAAAGTTCATTCCGCGAAGCCAGAACAATAAGCGATAAGCAGCGCACATCACGGGCCGGCGCAAAAGCCAGTTGAAGATGGGCAATCCTGCGAGCACGCCGCTGACATTGATCCAGCCGCGCACGTTCCGAAACGCTTCCTCAGCGTTGACGTGAGCTAAGGCAGCCTTGATATCGCTTGAACCTTTACTAAGCGAGGCCAGCACAATCTGTTCGTCGTTTGGCCGTTGGAGCAACCAGTCGCAAAGAAATGCCCCATTCTCAGAAACCGTGGCGCTGCTGCCGGTTGGTATAAGCACAGCCTGTTGAACGTACGGCTCGGCCGCCTGACGAAGGATTCGCCCATCGGCGCCGTTCTTCACGATTTCGCGATAGTAGGCACCAGGACAGAACGCCAAGGTGACGGACCTGGAACGAACTTCCGACGGTCGTTGCCGCGACTCTAGAACCTTGGCGAAGAAAGCGGCGTTGTGCGGTTGCCTTAACAAGCGGTTGTAAAGCAACGCCACGGCAAAATCCATTCCTTGATCGCGAGTCAACTGCTGAAGTGCTTCATGGCTCAGGTCGCTGAGCGATGGATACTGCGGCCAGGCATCGGCTCGTTGAAGCAAAGCTCGCTCAGCGTCAGGCAAGTTGGCGCAGCTGTCCCGCGGTTCAAAGTCGGGCGTTCCCGGGCGCGGCATGCAATCGTGTTCAACGAACGTTTGAGCAGTCATGATCGATCTTAGATTCCTCCGCAGACGCCATTACCGCGGTGCGTCACCGGATCTCGGCGCGCGTGGGCTCATCGCTTTACCAGTTCTTGCGCAACCGCACTGCCTCCGACACGGAGCAGTTCTCCACGCCAATTCGCGTCTCCCAAGGGAAGACCATTGCGACCAGAAATATCCCAGCGATGCATCGCGTTGATCGCCCAATAATTGCGCGCCACGAACGCATCGCGCCGATTCACCGCATGTACGCCGCGCCGCGCAATGCTGGACCACGAATAAAAGCGGCGGCGCGCGTCGATGCAGAGGCTCGTTAGCTCTTCGGGGCTCATTGTCGATGGGCGAAAGGGGATCATGTTGTATCGGTAGCGAGGGTCGTTCCACCAGGCGTCGTAGAGGAGCCGACCTTGGCTTTCCAATCGTTGGTAGAGCGGCGTTCCAGGAAACGGCGTAATGTGGTTGAAGGCGGCAATGAACAGTCCTTCATCGTGTGCAAATTCAACGGCGGCTCGCACCGTGTCGGGCGAATCGTGGTCATACCCGAAGATAAATGTGCCGTACACCGAAAGCCCGAACCGCCGCATGTTGGCGACCGCCTCGCGAGCGCCTCCACGCATCAAGTTGAACTGCTTGTTCATTTGGTGCAGCGTTGGAGGATCAAGCGACTCAAATCCGATGAGCGTTCCTACGCAACCGCTGCGGCGCATCAGGTCCAACGCCTCATCATCAAACGCCCCGTTGATCGCCATCTGGCTAACCCAACGTAGCTTGAGAGGAATTAACGCCCGCATTAGCTCCTTGGCCTCGTCCATGCCCGAGGTCAGGTTGTCGTCAATGAAGAAGACCATTTGTTTGGCGCGGCTGACCTGACGCAACTCGCCAATTACCGATTCCACCGAGCGATGGCTATGTGTGGCTTGAAAGAACGTTTGAATCGCGCAGAAATCGCAATGAAAGCGGCAGCCGCGGGCGAACTCCACCAATCGAATCGGCAAATATTTCTTACCTCGGAAAATCGAACGATCGGGAGTCGCAGTTAACGGCGGCCGCGACGTGGCGCGATACACCGGTTGTGGTCGGCCATGGCGATAATCGTCAATCACCTCGGCAAACAACGTCTCAGCCTCCCCGATCACCAGCGACTCGCAATACTCGGCCACTTCGCCAGGACAGAGCGTTGCATGAAATCCTCCCATGACGACCGGCGCGCCACGCCGCCGAAACTCGCTCGCAATTTGATAAGCGCGCCGCGCTGTGTAGGTCTCGACACTCATTGCGACGAGATCAGTCGGTTGATCATACGCAATTGGTTCGAGACGATCGTCGAAAAAACGCACCTCAATATCCGCGGGCGCCAGTGCAGCAAGCATCGCAGCCGGAAGCGGCTCCATCTGCCAGGTGCGCACATACCGTTTTTCGCCCGGCCGACGTCCTACGCAAGGATGCACAATCGTCAATCGGAAAGGACGCCGCGGCAGAAAGCTCATCATGCGACCTCCTCGGACAGTGCCACGCGGTCGTGTGAGATATCCTGGTTTGGTGCGGCGAAACTATCCCGGTCTGGACCGGCCAAGGGCAGCAACGCGTCGCACGTATAAAATTGATCCAAGTGTTGCGCGTAATAGCGATAGCCCCAGTTTGTGACCAGGGCGACTGGCCAAGGAGCCGCAGTACGCCGTAAGCGGCGCGCAAGACTGGTCCATGAGTAAGCATGTTTCCACGCCGCTTCCGTGCCTTGCTGCAACTCTTGAACGCTCATTTGAGCAGGTTGAAATACCACATGTTGGCCGTCATACAACTCCCAGTTTCGCGTAACAATGCGTCCTTGCGCGTCAAGTTCTCGATATAACGTCGTGCCGGGAAACGGCGTCAGAATCGCGAAGCGAGGGAGATCGATTCCCCATTGCACGGCAAATTGAGCGGTCTTCAGAAATACATCGGGCGTCTCATCATCCGCTCCAAAGACAAAGCAACCTTGCAGTGCAATGCCACGACGATGCAACATTTCGACCACCCGAGGGTAGTTCTCCGGATCGTTGAACGCCTTGTGCGAGGCCTGAAGACTGGGCCGCGAGAGCGATTCCAGCCCCATTAACAGACCGCGGCAACCGCTGCGCGCGGCCAAATCGAGCAACGGTTCATCATCACACAAAAGCGTGGTGGCAAGGCCATACCATTGAATGCGCAGCGGAATCAAAGCTTCGAACAACCGCGCCGCGTAGTCCTTGTCGGCAATCAAGTTCAAATCAACAAAAATGGCGCGCCGCGCTCGCCGGCGCTGTATATCGGCCACAATGTCTTCCACCGGTTTTTGCAGCGGCTTACGTCCCCAGGCGGCAGGAACAACGCAAAACGAGCAATTGTGAATGCAGCCGCGCGTCGCCTCAAAGACATCGGCCGTCAGGTAGCGTTGTTCCGGCAACACGCTGCGATCCGGCAAGGGACGCGCCGCCAAATCGAGCCGCGGTGACTGAACATATCTTGGAAGCAGCCGACCTGCCGCAAAATCTCGCAAAAGCCGCGGCCATTCGTCCTCAGCATAGCCCACCACAATGCTATCGGCGTGCTCTTGGGCCTCATCGGGCAACAGGGTTACGTGCGGCCCACCCAAGACCACGGGTATCCCGCGGCTCCGGAAATGAGCGGCTAGAGAGTAACTGCGCGGCGCCGAGCCGGTGATCACCGTCATGCCGATCAGGTCGGCCTGGAGACTAAGATCAACGTCGCCAATCCCCTCGTCGATGCAAACAACCTCGATCGGAAGCTCGCGTGGGATCAGAGAAGCCAAGGTAGGCAACGTGAGCGGCATGTAACGGAGCGACTTGCCGAAAATGCCACCACGATTCCGGTAGAGCGGACCTTTCGCGGAAATCAGAACAACGCGCAGCGTTCTTGGTTTGGCGACCGTGCCACAACGTTTGAGCATGAGTCCCTCAGATTTTGTTCGCCGGCAACGCTTCGCGTTCCGAACCGCTAAAGCAGATGGCACACTATCAGAACAAAATTAGAACCTGCTTGCAAGAAATTGCCACACAATTTTTTAGTTCGATGGGACATGCCAGGGGGGCTTTGCTCGACTGTACAAAAAGTCAAACCGTACGCATGCGAACGTGAGGAGAGTTCCCTTGCCCTCAGCGTACGGCGCATACATATTTCTTAATCCAGCCCGCTACACAGAAGGACGAACCGGCATGAACTCGCCACGGTTATGCAGGATTTGAAGGAACCACTTCGACAAACGGGTGCGCCATTTGCCTGAAGTTCGGACGCACGTGCGCGCGGTGCGGACCTCGCGGTACGCGGTCTCGCCGTGAACCTTGATGGCTCACAATCGGGCGCTGAGACTGACAACGGACGAGAAACAGTTCCCGTTACCCGCGATCATTACCCCACCAGTTCGGGAATGGGTTTGCCATGATCGACGATTGGCGTCGGGCGACCGTTGAAGTCGCGGATAAACGTTCGCGAGGCATCAATGCCGAGATGGTGATAGATGGTCGCCAAGAAGTCTCCTGGCCCGCAAATGCGCTCAATGGAATCTTCGCCGCGTTTGTCAGTGGCGCCGATAAACCGTCCCGTTTGAATTCCACCGCCGGCCCAGATATTGGAAAACGCCCTTGGCCAGTGATCTCGCCCTGGCTGCTGCGTGCCCGCTGGCGCACTCGCGTTACCGGCCCCAGTGCTGGCCGCGTAGCTAATCTTTGGGGTGCGGCCGAACTCCCCCGTGACGACCACTAGTACGCGTTGGTCGAGACCGCGCTCGTAAATGTCTTCGATGAGCGCGGTAACGGCTTGATCGTACGCGTCGGCGCGAAAGCGCATGGCTTCGAATACGTTGTGGTTGACCGCGTGATCGTCCCAGTTTTGTACCCGTCCGCAAAGCGGGCCGTTCAAGCTGGTGGTGAGTACGTCGACCCCGGCTTCCACTAAGCGGCGGGCCAACAGTAATTGTTGCCCCCAGGTATTCCGGCCATAGCGGTCGCGCGTGCGATCGTCTTCGCGGTTCAAATCAAAGGCATCTTTGGTCCTGGGGTTGGTTAACAACGTCATTGCGCGAGTTTCGAACTCGTCAAGAGCGGCGAGTTCTCCCTGTTGATCGAAGGCCCGTTCGAGCGTATCCAGGTTTTGCCGTAAGGCTGAACGACGTCCCAGGCGACGAACCTCACCCGCGTCGGACAGGCCGATGTTGGGAACCGAGAAAGTTGGCGCATTGGGATCGCCAGAAACCGTGAACGGAGAGTATGCATCACCCAAATACGCAGGCCCATTGTATTCCAGCGGAGGATTGACGCCGACATACGCTGGCAACGGGTTCTCACGCGGTCCTTGTTGCGATCGCAAATAGTTCGCCACCGACATCCAATCGGGATAACGCGGCTTGGGTTTGTCGCGCGTGTCGGGGTCGCCCGAAAGCAACTGCATCGATCCGGCGGGATGGCCTGCAGCCGTTTGGCGCATTGACCGCAACACCGTGAACTTATCGGCGATGCTGGCCTGCCGGGGAAGCAACTCCGTGAAGTGCAAGCCGGGAACTTTCGTCGAGATGATTCCAAAAGGCCCGCGATATTCGCTGCCTGAGTCGGGTTTAGGATCGTAGGAGTCGATGTGCGACAACCCGCCTGGTTGCCAAACCATAATCACGGCGGTCTTTTCACGATTCGCCGGCAGCGATTCACTTCCCTGAGCCCGGCTCAGAGCCTGCAGCTTAAGAATGCCCGGCAAAGTGAGCGTAGCGAAACCGGCCAAACCAGTTTGCAGGAAGCTTCGCCGGCTCGCGCCGTTTCCCCGCGGGCCGGGGCAAGCATGGGGCGATGTAGCTCGGGTCGTCATCGTGTGGCGAGAACGGTTCATTTTTTCTCCGCTGGCTTGACGCGAATGGCAATTGGTTCGGACACCACGATATCGACGATATCTTTCGGTTGGGACGCGTCGTTCGCTTTCTTGACCTGATCTGCGGCCGCGGCCAGAGCGGCAACCGCTGCTTTCTGCCGAGCGGCGATCATTTCCGCAGCCATTTGAATGCCGGGTAAACTCTCGGCCGACGCCGTCGAAGACTCTTCGGCCAGCTTCTGCGCCTCGGCTTCGAGAGCTTTCACTTCCTGCTCCGCTGCAATCCGAGCTTCTTCCGCCGCTGCGATCAAGTCGGGGCGATGCCGATACTTCGCAACGGCGCTACCGTAAAGACCGATGAGATAATCTCCCGGCGGCGCTTTTAACGTAGCCAAATCGAATACCGCTTGCGATGTGTCGGCCGTGAGAGAAACATCGAACGCCGGAGCGCGCTCAAAGCCAGCGCCCGCAGTCTTCAACTGCATGGCGGCGCCCGAGAATTCGCTGCGTCGAATCAGCATGAGAGGAATTTTAAGCTGCTCTCCCTCCACTACTTCATGAACTCCGCTCACTGAGGGCGCGATGGTGATGGGAGCGAATTCCAATCCGCTTACCGAAACCGCCATATCCGCCAAGAGACGAGGACTTGGAATCTCGCCCCAAGAGTCCGGCACTGGCCACGCCATCGACGCCAGCCGGCACGGTCGTGTGACCGTGACGCCGCCAATTTCCGCGCGGCCGTAGATTGTCGCGTTCGCCAAAGAGCGAGGCGCTTCTTGATGAGCAGTCACGAGGATGAGTCCGCGCGACTGCCCCGCAGGAATCTTGAGTCCCTGAGCGGTCACGCCGTCGGGAAAACCCTCCATCATAAAGTCGATTTCTCCGTCGAAGCCATCGCGACGCGCGACCACGACTTCGAGCGCCATGGTCGAGCCTCCGCGTAACGCTATGGGTTTTGATAGCGCATTCCGATCGCCGTTGCGCAGTTCCATATGCAACGCCCAAGCAACGAGCGCGAAGTCAGGCGCCGCCTTGCGGATCACCAGGCGATAGATGTTGCGCGGATCGCTCCGCGTGCCGCCAAACAGATCGGAAAGCCGTAACCGATGAACGCCGCTTTCCTGAATCGTCAATTTGCCAAGAATATCGGACGAACCCGCGTTATACGGCGGGCCGTCGTAGGCGTAACCATTGCTGGAAACTTTGACGGGGCTAGGAATATCGGAAAGCTCCGCCACGTCGGTCAGCGCCTCGCCGGCGCCAGCATTACCTACACGCTGCACCAGAATCGCAGGGTCCGTCGGCCGGCCAAGTCGCTCCGAGGCGACTTCGACCCACCATTCTTCGCCTTGCTGTGCTTCGAATTCAAACAGGTCAACATCGGCGGCCGGAAAGAAACTCCCCGCAATATCGCAAGGCAAGGAGATTTTCTGTGGCTGGGTGGGTAGGTTATTCGGTTCCGTTTCGGAAACAGCCGGTTGCTCGGAAAGCCCCGCCGGGGGCCACGAGAACGAGTTGACTGGCTGAGTCGATGGCTGGCGCACCAGGGGCGCGTCGCCCGGCAACTCCCACAAGCCGAGGCGATAAAAAAAGGCCGGTCCACCTTTGAAGGTCAAATCGTGAACCTTAATGACATAGCGGCCATCTTCAGGAACCGTGAAATCGAGCGCGCCGCCGCGGCGCTCGACCAACAAATCGCGACCCGCCGCATCGCCAATCACGACGACCGCGTCCAGTTTCGAATCGATGCCGCGGGTGGCGCAGTCGACGATAACGCGCTGCCCCTTGCGTCCCTCGAAAACGTAGTGATCGATCCCCTTTGCCGAGGCGACCCCATTACAAATGGAATTCAGCGGCAACTCCATTGCCATGGCGAGCGATGTGTTGGGCTGCTTCTGATTGACTTCCGTCAATTTGCTGACGGAAAACACGCGCGACGAAGACAGCCCCAACCGCGTCATCACGCGAGCTTCGTATACGCCCGGGGGGCAGTCTGGGGCAATTGTCACGATGTATTCGTTCGGAATAGGTTGCCCCATCGCGTTGGGCTTTGAGCTCGCGGCGATTCGCGCATCGGAAAACGCCAGTTGCTCCACGTCTTCCAGGTTCTCGCCTGTGATCTTAACTTCGACCTGGGCGCCTGCTCGGCCGCCCATTGGCATGGTGGTTAGCAGACGTGGAGCCGGCAGGCAGACCGACTGTGCAACCAATACGGGTGCTAAGCCAAGCCATACCACGACGGCGAGCGTCAAAACGCGCAAATGAACGGTAGAGACCATCGGCCTATTAATGATTGAATAGAAATTCTTTGGTGTTGATCAACGCCCAGACCAAATCTTGAAAATTCTCGCGTGCGGCCCTTTGAGCATCAACTGGCTGACCCGCTGCATCCAGCGGGATTTCGGCCAGAAAGTCTAAAGCGGTTTTCAGTTCGTCCGCTCGCGGCTCGCGGGAAAACGCCGCCTGATAGAGGCTTCGAACCTTCGTCTCGGCGGGTAGGTCTTCTTTCGCTAAACGTTCCGCGCGGCCATTGGGGAATGCAAGCTTCGCTTTGATGTCCGGCGCATTAATCAAATGTAAGCTTTGCGCGAGGCTCGAAGATTGCACACGTTCACATTCGCAAACGCTTTCGCCTTCGGGCCGACCAAAGACACGCAAGAACGGCGAGGACCGGTTGTAGCTGTTATCGGGCAGCGCAACCGCCCGAGTGCCGGGCGGGAGACTGGGGAAATCGGTCGAGGCGCTCGTCACGTAGTCGATGGCATCGAGAAGAACTTCGGCTTGCAGTCTTCGCGGGTAATAGCGCGAGTAATTCTGCCGATCGGACACATTGAACTCGTTGGGGACCGCACTTAGTTGGTACGCCTGCGAACTCGTAATGACGCGAACCAACTCCTTCAAATCAAAACCACTGGCGATAAAGTGCTGCTCTAACGCGGCCAATAACTCGGGATTGGTGGGTGGGTTGGTGTCGCGAATATCATCTTCCGGCTCGATCAATCCGCGATGGAAAAAGTGTTTCCAATAACGGTTCACTAAAGCTTTGGCGAAAAACGGATTGTTCGGATTGCTCATCCAGTCGGCAAGCCGCAGGCGCGGATCTTCATCGGCGGAAATGTCGCCCACGGCGTCGCCCAGCGCGGCCGGTTTCTTTGGCGCCCCCGTCTTAATGTTCACTGCGGTTGCGATCCCGCGCTTGTGAAAGATCAAGTCTTCGCCTCGCGTACCCGAGGGTTTGCGGCCAACTTGAGTAAAAAACGCCGATAGCGAGTAGTAATCATCCTGGCTCCAGCGCTCAAAAGGATGATGGTGACATTGGGCGCACTGCACGCGCACACCCAAAAAGAGCTGGGCGACGTCTTCAAGTTGCTGTTTCGGTTCGACCACCCGCTTGTACCAGGCGACAGGTGGGTTACCAATTACGGTTCCTGTCGCCGCCAACAACTCCCGCACAAATTGATCGTATGGCTTATTGGCCAGCAGGCTGTCGCGCACCCAAGCATGAAAGGCGAAGTTGGCCACGATGTCGCTGGCGTCGTCGCGACGGTTCTTTAGAAGCGCCGTCCACTTGTTTGCAAAGTAGTCAGCATAATCAGGACTGCGTAACAGGTTCTCAATCAATCGGTCTCGCTTATCGGAGCTTGCGTCGGCCAGAAACGCGGCCGCCTCTTCTTCGGTGGGCAACCGGCCGCCGATGTCGAGCGTCACACGGCGAAGAAATGTTTCATCATCACAAAGAGACGATGGGGGAATGCCGAGTTTCCTTAAATTGCCGAACACATGTTCGTCAACAAAGTTCTTGGCGACCGGCATGGCATCGACTGGCGCCCCCAGCGGAGCCGAGGCGCTAAACACCGCCACCTTTCCCTGGTAACGAACCATCACGGCCACGTTACCGGACGCGCCAAGGATCTTTACGAGCCCAAAATCCGTGACTGCGGCCATGTCGCGATCGTTCGATTCGTATAATGCCAGTCGCGTCACGTCGCGCACGCGGCCGTCGGAGTAATGGGCCAACGCGGTGAGTTGTTGCTCTCCCTGTCGCGCGATCGTCATGCGCGCGGGTTGAACCTCAAATGCGATGAGCGTTGCATCCTGTTCGCGCTGATAAGGAGCGCCTTGGCGAATCCACTCACGAAGCAGGTTGTAGCTCTCCGACGAAGGATCTAGCCGGATTCCGCCGCCGTGAGGCAGTTCGCCTGATGCCTTGCGTAGCAGTAGACTTTGCTCAGGAGCTGCAAAGGAAACTCGCCGACCTCGTCCTTCTTTAACTAAGTGGTCGTAGTCTTCCTGAGGTTCGAATCCATATAACGAGAGCTGAAACCCGTTCTGACCGCCTCCCGCCTTCGCATGGCAAACCCCCACGTTGCAGCCCGCCTTTGTGAACAGCGGCATTATATCGTTAGCAAAACTGATGGGCTGTTCGCTTGCCGAGGCGCCTCTTGCCGCCACCAATATCAAAAGAAGGGCGATAATCGTCGAACTTAAAACGAACGGACGAACTGTGCGGCGGGAAGGGGTATTGAGGTGGGGCATGGCGAATTCGCGGCGGGAACGCTTTAACCTTGAGAACGCGGCAAAACGTCGTTACCGACGCCCTCAATTCCAGCGTATGGATAAGCCGACTTTAATATGTTGGCTGGCTCAGGTCAATGCGCCTCGGCGCAGCACAACGCCGCGAAGATCCCCCCGCGGCGTTGTTGAATTAGCCCAGATCGAATGTCTTGCCCGACACCTATTGTTCGTTTGGATCGTGAACCAACGGCTCCATCACTTTGGTGTTGCGTTCAATGGCCAGCACAATGGTGCGTTCTTCAACACCGTCACGGCTTGAGGCGGTCACCGGAAGCACTTGGCGTCGATCGGGCAGTTCCAGACGCACTGCGAAGCCGCCGTCGGGACGCAACTTGACCGGCTCGCCCGAGATATTCACATGGGCGTCTGGCTTGGTCGAACCAAAGACGATGATCTCCGCGTCGACTTCGAAATGAAAGTCACGATCGCGCTGCAGCATGCGTTCCGCGCCGGCTCCAAAACGTGCGCCAGACGATCCCATCGGGCGACGCAATCGTTCTTCGAACACGTCCTGTAAATCGCCTTTTTCGCTGGCGAACCCGCCGCTGAGAGCGTAAATCTTTTCGTAATTCTCGGCCACGTCTGTCCAGTTACGGTCCACCGCGTCGGCGCTTCCGGGTTGTGGCGTGGTCACAGTGTTACTGCGCGCCAATGCGTGAAAACGGCCATCTTCGGCCAAATAGCCAATGTCGACGCGGAAACTCTGCGGCGGGTTATGAACGTCGATATACCAGTTGTTCACGCCGCCATGAATTTCCATATCTCGCACGACGCGCTCGACCGAACTTGTGGAGCCGCCAGTTTCGACTTCAATCAACCGCAACACCGGCCGTGCCGCGTGCCAATGTTCGGCCATCGAGGCCTGAGCCCGCAACACGCTTTGACGAGAGATATCCCAGCAGGCCTGTAACCAGTAGGGGTCTCGCACCAGCAACACCACCCGATCTTTCACATGGCCGTTTTTGCCCGACGCCAAGGCGTTGGCGGAATTTCCGGCTTTATTCTTTGCCGCATTATTGTTCTTTTGCACCGTTTCTAAACGCCGGCGCACTTCGCTCGCATACGCCAAATCTTTTAATTGCTCGCGACGAACGGAATCCTCTTGAATGCGGCGCAACGCGATATTGTTTTTCCGCTTGGATGGGGAGGCGGCTTGATTGCCGCCTGCTACCGAACTGCCGCTCTTCGCAGTCCTTCGGGTCGTCGCACTCTTTTGAGTTGATCGCTGAGACGCCGACTTTCGTGCCGGTTGAGTGCTTGCGGATGCGGACCGGGCGCGCGAACGTGGCGCGGCGGCTTTTGCTGCAGAGCCCTTTCCGCCTGCTTTAGCAGACGACTTTGTTGCCGTGCGAGGACTTGAATGCGACACTTTGCCCGACGATTTGGCAAGGGTGGACTTGCCAGTCGACTTTCCTCGCTCCAGGCGAGCGAGGGCTTGCAGGAGTTGATCGCGCCGCATGGCGTGCCAACCCCGGACTCCCTTCCTCTTGGCGATTTCCGCCAGTTCTTTCGTCGTATGGGATTTGAAGGAGGCTGCGGTTATCAAGGGTATCACCTCGGTCGGTTGCTCCCTGGGGGCTCGGCGCAGACCCTCAGCGAAGTTGGTGGATCGAGCGTCGTCCGTGACAGGCCAAAACGCTCATTACCCACGCGGCAATCCCTAGCCGAATGAGATCACAGAATTGTAAGCTAGCCTCTTGCTTTGACTTACCTTGTTCCAGCAAAATCGCTGGAGGGATGGCGACCTACCAAAACAGGGTTAGATGGTGGGTTCAGTCGTTGGCCTCTTCTCCCAAATGTGGACCTTTTTGGAGCCGTCGCCTAGACATTTCCTCCGAAGCCGCCATCGTGCTGCTTCTAAAGATCAGTAGGTCATGTCTGTGAGTTTGAGTCTAATCAAATCGACGGAAAAACGCAATGACGCGACTTGGCATTGACGCGCAAAACCGACAAAAAATCGTGTTTGACGACTCAAAAAAACCTGCTTTGCTCCCCGCCGAAACACACACAATGCAACTACACTTTCACCCATTGACTCTTAACCACAGTTCACAAAACGACAAAAAGTCCATAAACGCTTTGCACGTTGGCATTTACGACCAGGAAGGTACTTTGTGAAAAAAAGCACGAATTACCACTGCCCCTTGGTTGACGCTCCCAGCGCCTTCAGATAGATTGTCCAAACCTTTAAGAAAAACACTTTCACGGCGAAGCCCCACGGTCGACACCAACTTCGCAGGAAGTGTGCTAAGGCCCTCTCGTATAACGGATTGCGTCGAGAGCGGCAGTCCTCTCCATCCACGTACCAGGCGTGGCCCAGATCCCTCCGGAAGATTCCTCCGACACCCGATCTCCTCTTGCGATTGCCTATCAGTGGGCATGGCGCGTGATTGCGGTTGCGTTGGAAATGGTGGTTCCAGGTTTGATGGGTTATGGCCTCGATGTGTGGCTGGGTACGCGAGCGTTGTTTGTGATTATCGGTTTCGTATTGGGTATGGCGCTGGGAGTTTGGCATTTGACGCGTATCGCGGCCGAACTGAACGGCGCCAAGCGAAAAGCTCGGTGATTGATTCCGTTGATCGCTGTCTGACAGGTTTCCTGGGGCTTGATGTGTAAGCACGGTGAAACTCTTTGAAGATGGCGACAGTGGGGCGGGATTGGCGGTGTTGTTCGGAGTCCACCCCTTTGCTGCTTGGGTTGGTCGTGGGTCGCAGCCTTTTGAGTCGCTTGGGTTGGTTTGTTGCGATCATGGCCGCTTTAGCCGCGGTTGTCGCTCCAATCGGCTATTGGTTTTCGGGTGGGGTTGGGTTGGCTTGCGTCGGCACGGCCAACGGCTTGTGCGTCGTGGTCGGCGTGCTGGCCTTGATGATTCAAACGCGAATCACGGCCCCACATTTAGCGTTGGCGCACGTACTGGTCGGATTTTTCCTTCGTATGGGAATTCCGCTCGCCGTTTGCATGGTGGTGTACTTGCGAAAGAGCCCCTTGGCCGACGCGGGGTTTGTGTTTTACTTACTGGTTTTTTACATGGCTGCCTTGGCGGCAGGGACCGGCGTGATGCTTCCGGCACTTGAGTCCCGCCAGGTGAAAAGATATTGATACGACACAAAGAGTTCGACGCGTACAGTTGATCGGTGAGAGGGCGTCAGAGCGCCCCCTGATTTTCTACGAGATCCTTGGTTGCGATGGCCGAACACGGAAACCCCTTTGATCCGGCGCATCTCATCGGGCACGTCAAAGACGCTCCCTACTTTGAGGTGCCGCGCGCCTTCGCTTCGGATGGCAAGGCGGAAATCCCCCAGTTTCGCGACACCAGCGAACCGATCGCCACGATCAAAACCGGCTTTGAGCCGGTCGATCAATTGATTGAGCCATTCGATGGAAAGATCACCAAATTCATGGTGCTGGAAGTTGTCGGCGCCTTGATTGTGGCCGTCATCTTTATCTGGCTGGCGCAGAAGATTTCCTCGGGCCGAAAGCC
The DNA here is from genome assembly GCA_963204915.1 of Planctomycetota bacterium. Taxonomy (GTDB): domain Bacteria; phylum Planctomycetota; class Planctomycetia; order Pirellulales; family Pirellulaceae; genus JAHWKS01. The sequence continues at coordinate 37,339 of CAUJHS010000111.1, forward strand.
GCGCGGTCGGCTGTGGAATCTGTTCGAATCGATGCTCTTGTTTATCCGGGACGAAGTGGCCCGGCCCGCAATTGGACACCATGACGCCGACAGGTTTCTTCCGGTGTTGTGGACCATGTTCTTCTTTGTGTTGATTTGCAACCTGCTGGGCATGGTGCCTTGGGCCGGTTCACCCACGGGGGCGCTAGCCACCACTGGAGCGATGGCGATTATCACCTTCCTGGTGGTTATCGGTGGCGGCATGAGCAAGATGGGTGTCGTCGGCTTCTGGGCAGGGCAGGTGCCTCACATGGATCTGCCGCTTCCGCTAGCGATCATTCTTAAGCCGATGATTTTCGTGCTTGAAGTGATTGGCCTGTTGATCCGGCACTTTGTGTTGGCTGTGCGTCTGTTGGCTAACATGATGGCCGGCCACTTGGTTCTCGCGGTGCTGGTGGCGTTTGTCGCTGCGGTGGCCAAATTTGGCATGGCCGCGTTACTAGGCGTCGGCGCAGTCAGTATCTTTGGCGCCATGGCCTTGAGTTTGCTGGAGTTGTTCGTCGCGTTTTTACAAGCCTACATTTTCACCTTCCTTTCGGCGTTGTTTATCGGCATGGCGGTGCATCCGCACTAACATGCTTGATTTGAAGCGGGGCGAGGTTCCGCCCCGACGTGTACAAGTTCTTTTTTAGTTTTCCCTCCATCACCTCACAGGAGACGGGACCCGTGTACAAGTGGCTTCGCATTGTGTTGACCGTTGTAGCTGTTATGCTCATCGCCGCCCCGGCTTTCGCCCAGGATGAAACTGCTGGCGGAGCGGTCGCGCACGCTCGCAGTAGTGCGTTGATTTACTTCACCAGCGCGTTTGGCGCCGGTTTGGTAATTCTTGGCGCGGCCTGGGGCATTGGCCGCATCGGTTCGGCCGCGGTTGAAAGCATGGCTCGCCAACCGGAAGTGGCCGGGAACATTCAAACGGCCATGATTATTGCGGCGGCTCTGATCGAAGGCGCCACGTTCTTCGGTTTGATCGTGTGCATGTTGTTCAACAACTAATGTCGCCCCACGGTCGGATGCCTGCGTTCAGGCTGTCTTCGTCATGAAGTTCAGCCTGCGTGCTCCGAGATTGTGCGGTGACCTGCGCCCCTTCAAGTCGGTACGTAAATGACATTGAGGAACGAGGTTATGTTCGTGCGAGTTCTGACGGCCCTACTTCTGGCGTTGGCGGTTCTCGGCGTTTCGTCGATTGGCTTCGCACAAGACGAAGATCACACCGCCGAAGCAGCCCACGCCGACGAGGCCGCTCATGCGGGCGAAGGCGATCATGCCAGCGACGGCGATCACGGCAATACCAATCCGTTGTCGATCGACCCGGACTTGGCCATCGTCACCGCCTTAGTGTTCTTGCTGTTGTTGCTCGTCCTGGGCAAGTTCGCCTGGCGGCCCATCATTGCCGGACTCGACAAGCGCGAGCATTACGTTTCGGACCAACTGGACGAAGCCGAACGACGTAATCGCGAAGCGGAAGCGATGCTGCAAAAGTATCAGGCGCAACTCGCCTCGGCGTCGGATCAGGTCAAGCAAATGTTGGAAGAAGCTCGCCGCGGCGCGGAAGCGCACCGCGAGCAGGAAATGGCCCGCACGCAAGATGCGGTCAAACGTGAACGCGAGCGGGCCGTCGCCGAGATCGACGCCGCCAAGAATCGCGCCCTGCAAGAGGTAGGCAACAAGGCGGCCGACGCGGCGATCACGCTGGCCGGTCGCATCGTGCGGCGCGAATTGAAGAAGGAAGATCACGCGGCGTTGGTGTCCGATGCGATGAACCAGTTTCCGGGAAGCAATCACAACTAAGGTGCTTGCTCCGGACTCGGTCCAAAATCATCCCCACTTTGGTTCTTTGCTATGGTTGAAGCCCGACAACCCACCGTTCTCGATCCGGTGGAGCAGCAACTCGGCAAAGTGTACGCCGAAGCATTGCTTGGCGCCGCCGGGAAGGCGGGCAACGCGGAAGCGGTGCTCAGCGAACTGAATTCGCTCGTGCGCGACGTGCTGCAAAAACTGCCGCAGTTTGACGCAGTCCTAAGGTCGCCCAAGGTATCGCATGAGGAAAAGGTCCGGCTCCTAGATGCTGCCTTCCAAGGCAAGATGTCGGAAGTGTTGTTGAACTTTCTCAAGGTGCTCACGCGCCGCGGTCGGTTCAGCGCACTTCGCTCGATCGCTCGGGCGGCGCAAGAACTTCATCACGAACGAACGGGCCGCACTGACGTGCTGGTGCGCACCGCCGAATCGCTTACGCCGGAACTGCACGCACAGATTATGGACCGTCTCCGGCAATCGCTCGGACGCGAGCCCGTGCTCCGCGTCGAGGTCGATCCTGAACTGATTGGCGGCGTGGTTATTCGGATTGGCGATACCGTGTATGACGGGAGCATTGCCCGGCAACTCGTTCGCCTGCGAGACGAGACGGCCGCACAAATCTCTCGCGAAATTCGCCAATCTACTACTCGCTTCGCATTGGCAGACTAAGCAAACGAATCAACAACTTTATTTCGATGAATCGACGCCGCCGAGAAGCGCGTTTCGCGAACCAAGCAACGTCTTCTTCGTAGCAAAGCGGTTCATCCTCGAACAACGACGAACACAGTATCCCTGGTGCTAAAAACATGGTCCAATTCAACGCCGACGAAATCGCCTCCGTCATTCAGCGCGAAATCGAGCAATATCAAGCACAGATCGACGTGCGCGAAGTAGGCACGGTTCTGGAGGTGGGTGATGGCATCGCCCGCGTGCACGGCCTGTCGAACGTCATGGCCAATGAAATGGTGCAGTTCCCCAACGGGGCCATTGGGCTGGCGTTCAACTTGGAAGAGAACAGCGTCGGTGTGATCATTTTGGGCGACTTCCTGGAAATCAAGGAAGGTGACGAAGTTCGCTCGCTAGGCACGCTGCTCTCGGTGCCTGTAGGCGAAGCGCTCTTAGGTCGCGTGGTCGATGCGCTCGGTCGTCCTCTGGATGGTTTGGGAGAAATCGAAACCACCCAGACTCGCCCGGTCGAAGTTATCGCCCCTGGTGTGGCGCAGCGGAAACCGGTGCACGAGCCGCTGCAAACGGGCATCAAGGCGGTCGATGCGATGACCCCCATTGGGCGAGGCCAGCGCGAGTTGATCATTGGCGACCGCAAGACCGGCAAGTCCGCCATCGCCATTGACGCGATCATCAACCAGCGTGATTCGGGCGTGAAGTGTTTTTATGTCGCAGTCGGACAAAAAGACACAACCACGGCCCAAGTGATCGAGCGGTTGCGTCAGCACGGCGCCATGGAGTACACCACGGTGGTGGTGGCGGGCTCGAGCGCTCCGGCGCCCATGCAGTACATCGCTCCTTACGCCGGTACGGCCATGGCCGAGTACTTCATGTGGAAGGGTCAACACGCGCTCGTCGTGTATGACGATCTATCCAAACAAGCTACGGCGTATCGGCAATTGTCGCTGCTCATGCGTCGTCCGCCGGGTCGTGAGGCCTTCCCCGGCGACGTGTTCTATGCTCACAGCCGACTGCTCGAACGATCGGCCAAACTGTCCGATGAGAACGGCGGCGGCTCCGTAACCTCGCTTCCCATCATTGAGACGCTGGAAGGCGAAGTGTCGGCCTACATTCCCACCAACGTGATTTCGATTACCGACGGGCAAATTTACGTCCAGCCCGACTTGTTCTTCGCTGGCGTGCGTCCCGCCATGAACGTGGGTATTTCGGTGTCCCGCGTGGGCGGCGCCGCCCAGGTGAAAGCCATGAAGAACGTTGCCGGCGGTTTGCGGCTCGACTTGGCTTCGTTCCGCGAATTGGAGGCGTTCGCACAACTCGGCACCGAATTGGACCCTGCCACGCAAGCTCGTCTTGATCGCGGCTACCGCATGGTCGAACTGCTTAAGCAGCCCCAGTATCAACCGTTGCACGTGGTGGATCAAATCATGGTGATCTACGCCGGCACGCGCGGCTTTTTAGACAAGGTGCCAGTCAATGAAGTCCAGCGTTGGACCCGTGACTTCCTTAACTTCGTGCACACCAGCCGCAAAGACGTTTGGACGTTGCTCGATGAAAAGAAAGACGAAGGCGACACCATGAAAGATAAAGACAACGTGGTCTTGCCCAAGGTCAAGGCCGTGTTGGAGGAGTATGCCCGGCAGTACGCTCCCAAGAAAACTGCCGAACCGGCGGGAGTGTAAAACGGCATCAAAGGAAGGCGTGGGTCGAGAGAGTAGCAACCGCACGCTAGCGCGCGTCGGCTAATTCAAATATACCGAATACCCGCTATCGACAGTTCGAAGCCGTCCGTCGATCTGGAAAAACTTTTGCAGGGAGGTTCCAAGCCGAGGGCCATTCGTGACGAACTACAGGCACGAACAGACTTCCCGTCTGCCGTGATGCCGTACGTCAAGAACGTCCATCACCATTCGTGCCTTATAAGGAACCCTGCTTATGGAACAGTACCCACCCAAAGAACCGTTTGCTCCGAAGCCCAACCTGTACGAGAAGTCGCCCACGGGCGATTACATGGGCCCCATGCCGGACGACAACGCCCGCCAATGGGGAATGCTGTCCCACCTGCTGGGATTAGCCATTGGGTTGCTCACGGGGCTGGGGTTTATCGGCCCGTTGATTGTGCTGCTGACGAAAAAAGAAGAACATCCGTTCATTGAAGATCAAGCCAACGAGTCGTTGAACTTTCAGATTTCGCTGCTGATTTACTACCTAGTTGCCGGCGCCATTACGGCCGTAACCTGTGGATTGGGCTTCCCGCTGTTGTTCGTTCCCTACCTGATGCAATTGATCCTGGGAATCATCGCCACGGTGAAATCGAACCAAGGGGAAGCCTACCGATATCCGGCGACCATTCGTTTGATTAAGTAACACAGCCTCCCTTAGGACCCTGTATGGCTTGGGTCGAGAGGCTAGTCACGCGGTTTGCGTAAAGATTAAACACATGGCCAAAGCTCGCGCCCTTGATAAACGCCGCAAGTCGATCCGCAACATCCGCAAGATCACTCGGACGATGGAGTTGATCGCCACCGCTCGCTTCAAGCGGGCAATGGACCGCGCCACCGCGGCCACGGCGTACACGCGTCGCATTACGCAATTGGTGACCGACCTGGTGCAAAGCGGCGCCGAGGTGGACCACCCGCTGCTCAAGCCCCATGAAGAACAAAACAACGCCATCCTACTGGTGCTCACCGCCAATCGCGGGTTGTGCGGCGGGTACAACGGCAACGTGTTGCGTGCGGCCCTCGGCCGCCTGCGCGACTACGAAACGCAAATCCAGGGCGAACACCTCGAAGCTTTCCGCCTGGAAGTTTCCGGCAAACGCGGTATCTCGGGTTTGAAGTTCCGCCGCATTAAGGCGGATGAGACCTTCACGCACTTCGAAGACAAACCCGCCTTTGAAGAAGTGGAAGTGCTCGCGAATCGGTATTTACAAGCGTATGAGTCAGGCGCCCTGGACCGGCTCGATGTGGCCTATACCAAATTCCTCAGCGCTTCCCGGCAAGTGGCGGTCGTTGAAACCCTCCTGCCGCTTGGCTCGCTGGGCGAGGACGAGGCCGCCGCGAAGAAGCCCGTCAAAGACGCGCCGAAAAAACCTGCCGCAGCCGGGCAAACGATGTACGAGTTTCTTCCCTCGGCGGAAAGCATCTTGCGGGAAGTGGTTCCCGCCAGTTTCAAAGTCAAGCTGTTTAAGTGCTTTTTGGATGCGGCGGTCAGCGAACAAATTGCCCGCATGGTGGCCATGAAGTCCGCCACCGAGAACGCGGGCGACCTGATCAAGCAGCTCTCGCGCGATTACAACCGTGCCCGGCAAACCCAAATCACCAGCGAGCTGATGGACATCATCGGCGGCGCCGAAGCGATATCGTAACACGCACCGGTCGTGGTCTGCGGGCCGCCCGGTTGCGTCGCTCGCCAAACTCGCGCGAAGCGACCTTGGCGAGCGGTTCTACCAACCTTTGAACATCCTTCCTCTATCACCCGGCATCACATCATCATGGCGACTGTAACCGGAAACGTAGGCCGCATCACGCAAATCATCGGCTCAACCTTTGACGCCGAGTTCGAGGAAGACCAGCTTCCCGCTATTTACAACGCCGTCAAAATCAAAACACAGCACAAAGGCGTCGAAATCAACCTGACGGGTGAAATCCAAGGCCACTTGGGCGGCGGCCGGGTCCGCTGCGTCGCCTTGGGCAGTACCGACGGCCTGGTCCGCGGCCAGGAGTGCGTGGACACCGGAGCGCCCGTGTCGGTGCCCGTGGGCAAAGCCACGCTCGGCCGCGTGTTCAACGTGCTAGGCGAAGCGGTCGATGGCCGTGGACCCGTCGAAGCCGACGAGTATTGGCCCATCCACCGTCCTGCTCCCCAAGTGCGCGACCTGCAAACGAACACGGAAGTGTTCGAAACAGGCATCAAAGTGATCGACTTGCTCACTCCGTTCGTCCGCGGTGGTAAAGCCGGTTTGTTCGGCGGCGCCGGTCTGGGCAAAACGGTCATTCTAACCGAGTTGATCGCACGCATCGCCAAAGAGCACGGCGGTTACTCAGTGTTCGCCGGCGTAGGCGAGCGTACCCGCGAAGGGACCGATCTATGGCTCGAAATGCAGCACACCGAAATGGGCGGAGGCCGCAAAGTTATCGAGCAAACCTGCATGGTGTTCGGCCAGATGAACGAGCCGCCCGGCGCGCGCCTTCGCGTGGCCTTGGCCGGTTTGACCATGGCCGAATACTTCCGCGACATGACCGGCGCCGACACGCTGCTGTTCGTCGATAACATCTTCCGCTTCTCGCAAGCGGGCAGCGAAGTGTCGGCCTTGCTGGGTCGTATGCCTTCGGCGGTGGGTTATCAACCCACGCTGGCCACGGAAATGGGCGCTCTGCAAGAGCGGATCACCTCGACCACCAAGGGGGCCATTACCTCGGTGCAGGCCGTGTACGTGCCGGCCGACGATCCGACCGATCCCGCGCCCGCCACGGCGTTCGGCCAGCTCGATGCGTTCATCTACCTGGAGCGGTCAATTTCGGAAAAGGGTATTTATCCGGCGGTTGATCCACTCGCCTCGACCAGCCGTATTCTCGACCCACAATACGTGGGCGAACGGCACTACGCCGTGGCTCGCCGGGTGCAAACCACGTTGCAGCGGTATCGCGAACTGCAAGACATCATCGCCATTCTCGGCGTCGATGAGTTGAGCGAAGAAGACAAACTAATCGTGCACCGCGCTCGCCGCCTGGAGCGGTTCATGTCGCAGCCGTTCATCGTGGCCGAGGTGTTCACTGGCAAGGCGGGCGAAATCACCCCGCTGGCCGATACGATCCGCAGTTTTGAAGAAATTTGCGACGGCAAGTGGGACCACCTGCCCGAACCGGCGTTCATGTACGTGGGGGCCGTCGAGCAGGCCGAAGCCCAAGCCAAGAAGATGGCCGCGTCGGTGTAAGAGCCGCCTTCGCGAATGTGGCGTCATGTGCCACTGCTGGCTTGCCCAGCAGTGCGGGATTTCAAGGCAACACTGCTGGACAAGCCAGCAGTGCCACTGTACGACACTCGATAATCGTCCTATGAGCGTAGCTGGCCAACTCCATTGCATCGTCGTCACGCCCGAAAAGACGGCGCTCGAAGAAACGACCGACTTCGTGGCGTTGCCGCTGCCCGACGGCGAGTACGGCATCGCTCCGGGCCACAGCCCGGTCATCGCCCGGCTCGGCTTTGGCGAGTTGCGTTTGAAAACCGGCGGTCATACGGCCGCCCGGTATTACATTGATGGCGGCTTCGTGCAAGTGAACGACAACGTCGTCTCGGTGCTGACCGAACGAGCCATTCCGGCCGACGAACTCAGCCTGGACGCCGCCCACAAAGACCTGGACGCCGCCTTGCGCAAGCCGGCCGACACTCCCGAACGCATCGCCGCCCGCGACCGCGACATGGCCCGCGCCCGCGCTCAAATCCACGTCGCCCAAAAGACCACCGGCGGCTCCGTTTCCGGCCACTAGAATTTCCAGCCGCTATCCTCGGCGTTGTCTGTAAAAAGACGACAGAATCTTGGTTCGAAGGGAGCGTATGGCTCCAACGACCGCTGAGACGTATCGACGTTCGACACTTTGGCCTAACACGGTGCGTGGGTCGCGAGCGTGTCGGTTCGAACGATTCGCCCGCTTTAGCGGAACAGCACGGAGGGGCGCGGCTTGAGCCCCACTTCTTCCACGGGCTGAATGCCTTTCACTCGGGCCTTAGGTTGCAGTCCTTCGAGTGTGATCGGCTCGCGCAATTGGTCGATGCCCAGATTGCCCGCTTCGTCGCGCGTTTCAATGCGCAGGTAGATTTGCCGCGGCGTACGCGGATCGACCGGCCAGTTGTAACTGCCAGTGTTGGGCAACCCCGTGGCGATAATCGTCCAAGGACCATTCGGCGATTCGCTGAACAGCAACGTCACGGGGCGCGAGGCGAGCATCACGTCGTCGGCTTCCCAGCGAATGTCGAGCTGCCCCGCTTGTTTGCCGGCGCCGTACTTCGCCGCGGTCAAGCGCGTGAGCGGAGGCGTCGTGTCGATGCCGATCCATACATCCGCCATTTCACCCGCGCTTGGAATCGGGCCGGTGTGTCCATTCCGACCTGTGACCACCACACGGAAGCCATACACGCCTTCGTCCGCCAAGGAAACTTCCATCGGGCTTTGTCGGTCGGGGTCTTCTGCCCAGGCTTGCCAGTTTTGACCGGCGTCGCGGGTGAGCCACAGTTCGACTTTGGCCACACCGAGCGGACCGACAGCCGACACATCGTATTCCAAGTTGAACTTGCGCGCGTTGCTCATGCGAGGCCGCTCACCGCCGGGCAGCGAGTGCGGGCCAATCGGCGGGGCAGGGGGGGGCGCCAGCCGACGCGGAGCGCTGTCGCTTACCGGCGAAACTTGCGGCGCCGCGCCGGAATCCGCTCCCCAAGATCGCTCCGGAACCGTCGCCATGGTTGCAGCCCGGTCGCTGTTCAATAGCGGTGGCGCGGCCGACCGATTCGCAATGGCCGTGGCCGATTGATCGCGATAGGGGTACTCACTGGCAATCGGCGGGGCAGGGCCAAAGCCCGCGTTGTCGCTCGGCCAGGGGATCGGGTCGTGTGCTGCGGGCGCCAAAGCCGTGTTGTTTGGCGCCGACGGAGGGTTGTTCGAAGCGTAATTCATCGGAGGAGTCGCCGAACTCGCCGGGGCAGGGGAGGGGGGCGCAGGGCGCCCACTCGGCGCACCAGCCATTAGCGGCGGCGCGACCACCACCGGCGAAGTCGTTGCCGCCGCTACGGGCGTTCCGGCCGCCGCAACCGCGGGTGCTGTGGCCGCTAGGCTGCTCACCCCGGGCGCCAAGTTCGTGGCCACCGGGCCGTAGTTCGGAGTCCCTTGCGTCGGCAATCCATTCGAGGGCGATCCCTGCGGCAGGGCAGGGGCCATGTTCTGCGAGGCAGGACCGTAGTTCGGCATCGAGGCCTCAGGCGCACCGGACGAGGCCAACGGAGCGGCGCTCGGGGGGGTGTCGCGCAGCACCACCGTGCGCGCCACCACGTTCGAGTTGCCGGCCCAGTCGTACGCGGTCGCTCGCACACTCACCGTCAGTTCGTTCGTTTGCGGATACCACGTGGCCGATCCGGTCAGGTCGGTTTGGGTCGAGTCGGGCGCCGGGCGGTCAAACGCCAAAGGCCGCCAAGGCTCGCTCGGTCCGGCTTGATACTCCAGCGCCACCGAGTCGGGCTTGAGGTATTCATCCACAATCCGCCACGCCCCTTGAACTTCCCCCGTCAACCCTGGCGACGCGCTGAATTCGATGCGTGGAGGAACCGTGTCAACAATCACCCGCCGTTCGGGCAGTTGGGCCGGTTGGTACAACGCGCGGTTGAGCGGGTCCAAAATCCGCGAGGCGAAGTAATACTCGCCGTCGCGGTCGGTTTGAACGACAAACGGGCCCGCGTTAGGGCGCTTCGCGTCGTACTTCTGCCAGTTGGCCCCGCGATCGCGCGAGAACCAAAGTTCGACTAAGGCGGGCTCGCCGCCCAGGGTGGCCGCCGGGGGAACACTAATGGGAAATGAGAACGCGCGTTGCCGAGTGATATACACCGGCGCTGACGCGGCCGCTTGTGCATTCTGCGTGGGCTGCGTAGCTGGGGTCTGTTGCGTAGCCGGAGATTGCTGGGCAACCGGGGGCTGTTTCACCGATTGGTACTGCTGCGCAAACTGGGCTTGGCCTCGCGCTGAAGGCGAGGACGCGGCGAGCGCCAACAGCACGCCGATTTTCGCCCATCGCATGAGGCCGCCCTCAAGGTTCCAAGATACGAACAGGGTTCCAGTACGAATCTGCGCAGAACACCAGACTTTCTGGTTATCGGACAGCAGGGCAGGGGACTTGAGGAAAAAAACGATTAGCGCGAAAACGCCGCGTGCGCATGCAACACATCGACGCGCCGACGCATCGACACGAGGGCTTAGCCAAGACGTAGTTTCGGGAATCAGCCGCCGGCGCTATGAGAACCGTGGGATAGCGCCCATCGGCTAATCGTTTTGCTGGCGGATCTTGAGGACCGCTTAGCGCGCAGGGCAATATGAGGTAGGGACGATTTGTCGAAACGACGAACGGTAATGTGTCCAGTTCTCGAATCTGGTTACGTTGCCGTTCGCGGGGGCCACGGGTGGATTGTGCGACTTGGCGAGCGTCGGTTTGTCGTGTGTCGGCGTGGGAATTTAGGCGGAGTTTTGCTTGCGGGCGTTGAGTTCGTTCTGCAGAGCAGCGTACAGTTGGTCGGCGTTGGTTAGTTCGCGGGAAATGGAGATCCACTTTCCGTCAGTGAATTGAACCAGGTACCCATACACGTGGCGATGTCGGCCTCGCTGCGGAATCACCTTCTGGACTTCGTCGGCCTGCCGCGACTCGCGCTCCTCGTGTGGGTTCACGGCGTACTTCAACACGCCCTTGTCGTACTCGAACTGCCGCACCGAAGGATACCACCGGCGTCGGAAATAGATGAGCAGCGGCAAGGCCAGCAACAACGCCAGTCCCGCAGGAAGGCCAATCAGCAAATCGGGCTCGGAGCGTTCGATCGCCATCAAACCCATCAAAATACAACCCACCTCAATGGCGATCCAAGGTAAGAAGAACACGGCGACAACCAGGAGTGCGACGTATCCTGCGGCCTGCTCCCAGGGCGTAGATTCGTAACGGCGACCCACGAGCATTTTCGGGCCCTCCCAAACGTCAAGATGAACGGCCCCGTGTTCGGGCAGGAATTCTACCGACCGTGGACGCGATTTTCAAGAATCGAGTCGCCTCGTCGCTTCATAGGATTGCGGCGGCAGGGAGACAACTTGCTTGACTTTGACGTGTCCACCGTCAGCGCACGGCGAGCAGCGCCGTAGTGTCGATTTCTCCTTATGTCCGCATGAACTCTCAAGGTGGAGTATCGCCTTGAGGCCGTCATCTCGACTTCGTCTCGCAACTTTGCATTCTTGACTACTACTGCGTTGTTCGTCGAACCGCTTCCGAATGCGCGACGGCAGGCGAATCGGGAAAACGCATGGGCGCTGGTGTTTCGTGTGAATTGCGATCGGGTAATGGGGTTATTAGAATTTTGGATGGTTTTCCCCATGTGGACCGTCGAAGGTTGATCGGGCTCGGCCTTGATATCCTTCTAGTAGAGTGCGACCATGCAGAAACCGACGCTGGGGCGATTGCAGACGGGCAAAACGCCGCATCCCATCGATGCACCAAACATGGCGTTTTGCCTTAGTTTGACCGCTTTTGGGACGTTGACCGCTTCGTTGGGCGCGGGGTTGTTGGTGGTTCGAGCAATGGGAGCTTTGTTTGGCGAACGCTTGGCGACAGCGGGCCACTACCGCGTAGCCGCGGTGTGGACGTTGCTGCTGAGCGTTGTCGGCCTGCCGATCATTCTTCTTATCACCTGGGCGTCGCGGCGCGCCGGTCCTTATCGTGTAGCCGCGGTCGCCGCGGTCTTTTGGGCGGGGCTGACCGGCGTCATCTTGTTCAGTTTGTATCTTCCCTCGTTTTGAAACGTCGCGTTGTGTCGTTCTGTCGAATGTTGGCGCACGGTTGTTGAACTTCGCATGTTAGCACGACGTTGTCGAATGTCAGTGGCCCAAGCTGCCTCCGTTTAACCGCTTCCCGACACGAAGCGGTTTGCACTATGGCTAAAGGTATATCAGCGCTACGCGTTTCCCGCTGGAAAGCGTTTAAACGTTTGGGGTCTTGTTTTTACGTAATGCAAAAAGGCCGGAAGCGCATCGCACGGGGCGACGGCTACCGGCCTTTTCTGGGAGACGGACTCTTTTGGGCCGCGTGGTATGGAAGGTCCGACGCGACCTTGGGGAACCGACTTGGGTTCTGTCGCCGGGCGGTCCTGGTGCGACCGTCCGGTGGAAAGCGACGCTGCGGCGCCTGGAGCGTTAGGCGCTTTTGGTCTCGGGCATTTTGAACAGCTTCTCTTTGCCTTCGACCACGTCTTTGGTGACCACGTACTTGCCGCCGGGTTGGTCCGGCAGTTCGTACATGATGTCGAGCATGACTTTCTCGAGGATCGCGCGCAGACCGCGGGCGCCGGTGCCGCGCTTGCGGGCCAAGTGGGCCACGGCTTTGAGCGAATCTTCGGTAAAGTGCAGCTCGCAGTTCTCCATTTCGAACAGGCTCTTGTACTGCTTGACGAGCGAGTTGCGCGGTTCGGTCAGCACTTGGACCAGGGCGGCTTCATCTAAAGGAGCAAGCGTGCTGACGACGGGCAAGCGACCGATCAACTCGGGAATCAAGCCGAACTCCAAGATGTCGTCAGTGGTGATCTGCGGGAGCAGATCGGCCAGATCCCGTTCGTCATGGTTTCCGGCAGAACTGCCGAAGCCCATCGTTTTGCGGCCCGTGCGGCGGCGGATGATGTCATCGATGCCGACAAACGTGCCGCCGCAAATGAACAGGATGTTCGAGGTGTCAATCTGGATGTACTGCTGTTCCGGATGCTTGCGTCCGCCTTGCGGCGGGACGTTGGCCACGGTGCCTTCGAGCATCTTGAGCAGAGCCTGTTGCACCCCCTCGCCGGAAACATCTCGGGTGATCGAGACGTTCTGCGAGGTTTTGCCGATTTTGTCAATTTCGTCGATGTAGATAATGCCGCGTTGGGCGGCCTCGATGTCAAAATCGGCAGCATGGAGCAGCTTGAGAAGCAAGTTCTCGACGTCTTCACCCACGTAGCCGGCCTCGGTGAGCGTGGTGGCGTCGCCAATAGCGAACGGCACATCCAGCGCTCGGGCCAAGGTGCGGGCAAGAAGCGTCTTGCCCGACCCGGTGGGGCCGACTACAAGGATATTCGACTTCTCGATCTCGACTTCCGAGCCTTCCCAGCCCAGCGACAACCGCTTGTAGTGGTTGTGCACGGCCACGGCGAGAACCTTTTTAGAGTTCTCTTGGCCAATGACGTACTGGTCCAGGTGCGTGACCAGTTCGCGCGGGGTGGGAATTTTGTTGAACAGTTGCCGACCACCCGTGCGGCGGCGCTGTTCTTGTTCCAAGATCGACTGGCACAGGTCGATACATTCGCCGCAGATGTACACGTCGCCGGGGCCTTCCACGAGGGGGCCCACGTCGCGATAACTCTTGCGGCAGAACGAGCAGAAAGCATTCTTTTTGGTGGAGCCGCTGCGACGGGCGCCGCTGCTGCCTCCCACGTCCTTACCCCCGGACATAGTTCCTCCTTTAATCAGGCAACCGAAGCGATCGCTCGGGCGTCATGGAGCGAAAGTTCCGGCGAGACGAATCCCAGGTGTGATGCTCGACCGGCCGGCAGGCGCGTTGCCTTTCGGTCCGGGGAGGGCTTCCCTTTCCGCTACGTTCGAGCGAAGTTCCAATACAATCCTTTGCCACAACAATCGTGTGCTAGTACGTATCGCCGCCTGGGCGTCCCTGCCTTTGATTAAGAACCGGTCGCCGAACTCGTAGAACCAACCGGCCTGTTGCGGCCAATCGGCCCGGTAAGGCTGAGCGGCCCTGTGGTTTTGACCGGCTGGTTCGACCGGTTGGTTTAACCGGCTCGTTCCGACTCGTTCGACCCGTGTCGCATCCCGGCGTTCAAACGGCTCTTTATTGTTCGGTATTCTGCGTCGCTAATGACACCTTGTGCGTGCATTTCGCGATAGTTTGTGAGCAACTCGCTGGGGTTGGTTTGGTCCTGGCCGATATAGTCGCGAAACCTTCGCAAACCCCAGAACGCGGCGGCCAGTAAAGCCGCCAGAACGACCATAAGCACTGCGCACTGTGCGACCGGGTTGTTGAGAATATCCATTACAGACCTGCGCTAAAATCCGGCGTAAGTGCGCAAAGAGAGAAGCACGTCGCACCGCGCCTTTCATCTTATGCGGAACCCCCACTCCGAGTCTAGCGCCGGATCGTGAGCGGTTATGAATTCGCCGCCATGCGATCCTCTGCGGTCACCACAAATCAGCCGCTCCGCGCGAGCGTGCCGTTCTTGCCCCCCGACTTACGCCAACCGTGGGATAACGTCCCGCGGCTGATGGCCGCCGTTGGCGACAGCTCCCTCTCAACGCGGCGGACGATTGACAAGGTTTTGCGCCAGCGGCGACAATGCCGAAAACACGGCTTATGCCCCCGTTTCGCCGTTGGCGGCCTCGTCTCGTTCGCCCTGCCATGATACGCGGCGGACTGGACGCCGGTTCACCCAAGACCCAGAAAAGTTACGCCCCTGCCAATGGGGTATTCGCCAGCGACTTGCGCGTCGTTTGTCGATGTATCGGTGTGTCGTCCTCCTTCTTTCACGATCTAGCAGCATGCAACTTTATGACCAATAAACTTTCGGCGTTAACGCGGGTGTTGAACTCGGGCGTGGTGGCGGTCATTCGAGCCCCACGCGGAGATCTCCTGGCCGACGTCGCCGAAGCCTTGCTGGCTGGCGGCGTTGAGGTGATGGAAGTCACGTTTACCGTTCCTCGCGCTATTCAAGTGCTCGAACAGGTGGCCGACCGCCTGGGAGACCGTATTCTGCTGGGCGCCGGCACCGTGCTGGACACCGAAACCGCTCGGGCGGCGATGCTCGCCGGAGCCGAGTTCATCGTTTCCCCCACGGTCAACCTCGACGTCATTCGCCTTTGCCGCCGGTATGACAAAGCGGTTATGCCCGGCGCTCTGACGCCGACGGAAGTGCTGGCGGCCTGGGAGGCTGGGGCCGACATCGTCAAGATTTTCCCCTCCGACATAACCGGCCCCACGTACATTAAGGCCCTGCGCGGCCCCTTGCCTCAGGTGCGTATGATGCCTACCGGAGGGGTCAACCTCGACACCGCCGCCGACTTTCTCCGGGCCGGCGCTTGTGCGCTGGGGGTTGGAGGCGCCCTGGTGGAGCCGAAGGCGGTAGCGGCAGGCGACTTGAAACGCATCGAGTCGCTGGCCCGACAATACATTCAAATTGTGCAAGAGACGCGCAGTTCGCCCAAGTCGGCCTGACGGCCGGTGTTGCCGCACTTTACAAGTTTCGTTCGTCACGTTGTTATTCGCAGGCTGCCATGTCGATCCCCTTTACTTGTCCGCATTGCGCTGCCTTTACGGAAGTTGATGACATGTACGCCGGGCACAGCGGACCCTGCGCCACATGCGGACGGCGGATTACTATTCCCTACCTACCTTCGGCCGCGCCCGTAGGGGTGGGAACTTTGGCCAAGGTGAAAGCCGCCGCCAAAGCGCCGGCGAAGCACCGTTCGGGAGCTTTGCTGCTGCTGTTGTTGGTATCGGGCGGCGCACTCGCTGTGGTGTTGCTGCTGGCCTTGGGTATGGCTCTATTGCGTCCTGCGGTTCAAATGGCTCGTAGCGCTTCTTGGCAAAGCGCGTGTGGAGGAAATCTGGAACGCATTGGCCTGGCGCTGCAGCAATATCATGACCATCACGGCACGTTCCCTCCAGCGTATCTTGCCGACGCGCAAGGTAAGCCGATGCATAGCTGGCGCGTGCTGATTTTGCCATACCTGGGCGATCAGGCCAAAACCGTCTACCAGCAATACGACTTCAACCAACCCTGGGACAGCGATACCAACATGCGGCTGGCGTCATACATGCCCGAGGTGTACGGTTGCCCCGAACACCCCGACGCCCTGACCAGTCAAGAAACAACCTACATGGTGGTCATGGGCCCCGAGACCGCCTTTCCCAACCGGCGTTGCACGTCGCTGACCGAGATCACCGATCCCCTGGATCAAACCATTCTGGTGGTGGAAACTTCGCAAAGCGGGGTCCATTGGCTGAAGCCGCAAGACCTGGCCGCTTCAAAAATGGCCTATGAGATTAACGGCCGGGAATCGACCGATGCGGGCAGCCATCATGCGCGCGGCGGAGCCCACGTGCTGACAGCCGACGGACAAGCCCTTTTTCTGAATACGGATTTCTCCCCCGACTATTTACAGTCGATGATGACCATCAACGGGGGCGAAATACTGCCGCAAAACTTCCTGCGCGGCTATTAGGTTTGTCTCGGCGCCTGGTCAAGATGAAGAATAGGGATCGCGCATCAGCCGCTAAGCGCCCGCGTGCGGTTGTTGTCGCAGCGACCCACGAACATGCTAACCGTGGGCTAGCGCCCAGCGATTGATGGTCGCGGTTGGCGCCAACGCCCGCTCAGGAAATGCGGTATCGCTTTCCGGCTTGTCGGTCTTGTGCTACCTTTGGGCGAGGGGTCATGGTGTCCGCATATCGATACGTCGATGTGTCGACGGGCGCGAACTTCGCCTGCGGGAGAACCAACTTCGATGGCTATGAAACGACCCGTTCCAGAATGCATCGACGATTACATTGCCAACTTTCCGCCCGATGTGCAGGCCGTGCTGGAGCAGGTCCGGGCCACGATTCGCGCCGCGGCGCCGCAGGCCGAGGAGGCGATCAAGTACTGCCTGCCGACGTTCGTGCTGCATGGCAACCTGGTCCACTTTGGGGCATTCCAAAACCACCTGGGCTTTTACGCCACACCCAGCGGCAATGAGAAGTTCCGTCGCGAGTTGGCGAAGTACGACGGCGCCAAAGGCTCGGTGCAGTTTCCGTGGGATGAACCAATTCCCTACGATCTGATCGCCAAGATCGTCCGCTTCCGCGTGAAGGAAAACACCGCTCGCGCGACGAAGACAATGAAGAAGACCGCAAAAGCCGCGAAGGCCACCAAAAAGTCGGTGAAGAAAAAGGCCGCGACCAAGCGCCGCGGGTGACGCCACGCCGGAGCGTGCGCCGATTCGTCGTCATGGGTTACGTATCCCCGCGTCGTACGGATCGAGCCGTTGGCTAACAACCGACGGTCTTACGCTCAATCGCTGTCCAACCGTGCGCTGTTAGCTTTCGGCTAGGAGCCGCTTGCTGTTCGCAAGCCGCGATCGACTGGACGCGCGAGGTTGAATTTCCCTTGGACGATCGAACTTCCCCGAAGCGGCCCCTTGGGCTGGTGTTTTGTGCATGGCCCGTGATCGCCGGATGCCTGCTAATGGTTTCTGTGGCGGTCGCTGCATTTTGCACCACGTGGAACCCTTGCGGCTGGATAAGCGGCGTGCTCTTGCTGCCAATTCCCGCGGCGTTGGCGATCTCCGAATACTACGCCGTGTTTCGCAACAGTCCCGCCGCGGCCGTGGTCACGGTGATCTTACTACTCTTGGTTGGCGGCTTAGCGCTCGTGGCATTCATCGCGTTGGTTGGCGTAACCCTTCTAAACGACCACCCATTCCCACCGCTTTCGTTTGTGCTTTCCAACCTGGGAATTGGTCTGTGGGGGTGCGTGGCGGGTTGGATCAACCTTGTCTGGTTGCGAAGACTCAAGCAAGTCGCTCTGCGGTCGACAACCGCCAAGCCCATACGATTTTCCTGGTCCGACGTCCTGCCCGCCTTGGCCGCTATCGCGTGCATTGTCGTGTTGGCGGTTTACTTCGTTCATAACGAGCCGCCGCAATACGCCGAAAACGTATCGCGCGAGCAGGCGCCCTTTGGATTGCCGGAAGCGGCTCGCAATGTTTCGTTCTGTCGAGGTGTCCGAGGCGCTATCGCTTTCGAGTTCAGTGTCGACGAAGCAAGCTTCATTGAATGGGTCGAATCGGGCGTCGGATCGCTCGAGTCGCAAACGGCGGGGGTGTCGGTCCAGCGGATCACGAGGCCTTATACGATTCTCCGTTACACTGCCCTGATGCCTGAATCGAAGGCTCCGCATACGATCACCCTTTCGAACGGTTTGTATTACGACTGGTCGAAAGCGGACCGAGGCGTTCACGCCGCCTTTGACCGAACCACGGGCCGGGCGTACTACTATTTCCATGCCCATTGACGCGCACGCCGCCCCTCCCGCGGCGTCGTGTGACCCATCCTTCGTTCAACGGCTTTTGTAGCG
This sequence comes from Planctomycetota bacterium, assembly GCA_963204915.1. Classification (GTDB taxonomy): domain Bacteria; phylum Planctomycetota; class Planctomycetia; order Pirellulales; family Pirellulaceae; genus JAHWKS01. The sequence continues at coordinate 55,741 of CAUJHS010000111.1, forward strand.
CACGCCTCCGGCGAGCAGGAAATTCGCGTCGACGCTACGGTCGTATGCGGTTCCAGCACCCGAGATCGCCGCGGGGAAGCGGTTCAACGAAACGCATTGCTCGGACCCTTTGCATGATTCGCGACACAGAAGATCGCATCCGCCCGACGAGCGAAAACCCTTACGAATCGCCCGCTATTGAGGGCGACGTGGAGGCGATTGCGCCGTTGCGGCGGCCGGCGTTTGGCACGTTCTTGATCGCGCTATGGATTGTGGAAGGCGGCTTTAAGGCCGGACTGCTGGCCACGGCCTTCCTGAGCGGGTTCAATCCGCTGGCCGGTTTGGCGGTCGAATTTCGCTCATGGAATCGGCTGACGTTCTTGCTTGTCGCCCTGTTCATGATCGTCGAAACGATCGGGCCGTGGATTGGGATTTATTACCTCACGGGGCGACGCGCCCGGACCATTCCTTTCGAACGGGCGCTGGGGCGAACTCTGGGCGTCGCCGGGCTTGCGGCACTCGTGCTCACCCTGGGGCTAATGCTGGGGCTGGAGCTAGCCGCACAGGTGCGATGAACCGGCGCCCGCGGCAGGGCAGGGGAGTTGTGTCCATACTGTCGATGTGTCATGCGCCCTTTGCGCCCACGAGGGTTTGGAGCATCATGGACCGATGCGAGTGGCCCATGTGATTACGCGAATGATTATCGGCGGGGCGCAGGAGAACACTCTGTACACCTGCCTCGACTTGCTGCGCCTCTACGGCGACGACGTGCTGCTGGTCACGGGACCACAAACCGGCCCGGAGGGGAGCCTTTTGGAACGAGCGAAAGAGCAGGGGGTTCCGCTGCGCATTCTTCCTTCCCTACGCCGGGCCATCAACCCCTGGCATGAGGTGCAAGGCTACCGCGAGATCAAGCAGGCCCTGCGCGACTTTCGCCCCGACGTAGTTCATACGCACAGCGCTAAAGGGGGCATTCTCGGCCGAACTGCGGCGCATGCGTTGGGCGTATCGGCGATTGTGCATACCGTGCATGGGGCGCCGTTCTATCCTTATCAGAATGTCGCCGCTCGAACCACCTATCGCGCTTGCGAACGTTTCGCTGCGAGCCGCTGCCATGCCTTGATTAGCGTCGCCGATGCGATGACTGACTTGATGGTCGAGGCCGGCGTGGCCCCGCGCGAGAAGTTCACCACCATTTACAGCGGCATGGAAGTCGAGCCGTTTCTGGCGGCCGACGAGCACCGGGCGGAAGTCCGCCGCGAGTTCGGCTTCGCCGACGAGCACGTGGTCATTGGCAAGATCGCCCGGCTATTTCATCTCAAGGGGCACGAGTACGTGATCCAGGCCGCGGCGCCGGTGATCGCCCGCTATCCGCAAACGCATTTCCTGTTCGTGGGGAACGGCATTTTGCGCGAGGCGTTGGAGCGACAGATCGCCGCGGCAGGGCTGAGCGGCCATTTTCACTTTGCGGGGCTTGTGCCGCCGGCCCGGATTCCGTCGCTTCTGGGGGCCATGGATGTGCTGGTGCATGCGAGCTTGCGTGAGGGCCTGGCGCGGGCCTTGCCGCAAGCGCTGATTGCCGGCAAGCCGGTGATTAGTTACGACGTGGACGGCGCCCGCGAGGTGGTGCTGCCGGAGGCGACCGGGTTTTTGCTGCCGCCGAAAAGTATCGAGCCGATGACCGCCGCGCTGTGCGAACTAGTGGCCGACGCCGAGTTGCGGCGGCGGCTAGGGCAGGAGGGGCGCGCTCGCTTCGCCGAACGCTTCCGGCACGAGACCATGACCCGGCAAATCCGCGCTCTGTACGAATGCCTGCTGGGGTGAAGGCAGAAACCAAAGCAGGGCAGGGGAGTTGTGTCGATTTGTCGATGAGCCCATCTACGATGAATCGTGTCTCGTTGTGGTTCGATAATGGGTGCGATAGCATCAACCGCCACGCGCTCGCATGGGGCTCCCACCTCAAGTACCGGCGCCGAACAAACCTTGGGCTAGCCTAGGAGCGGCTGATGGCGATTGAGTCCCATGCACGCACGACCCGTGGTTGTTTCGCGTTTCACTTGGAAAGGCTTTACGGTAAAATTGATTGTGGGGAGATGACTTGTCCGTAAAACTCTTCCTGCGAAACTCTTAAAACCGGCGGGCGCTTGGCTCGTGTTGTTTCTGAACCTTTGCGACGGTTGGAATTCCTGTGGCTACTGGCAGCGATTATGTTGGACCGTACCGGTTGATCCGTCAGTTGAACTCGGGCCTTCGGATGCAGGTGTGGGAAGCCAAGAAAGACGGCGACCCCGAACGCGTGGTGGTCAAGGTGATTAACGATCGCTTCCGGCACGACAAAGAGCAGCTCACCCACTTGAAGCACGAGTACGAAGTGGGCAAGGAACTGCACAACCCGCATGTGATCAACATTCGCGAGTTGAACACCGTGGGCGACATCGCCTACCTGGTTATGGATTTCTTCGACGCGCTCAACCTGAAACAATTGTTGTGGCAGGGAGAAAAGTGGGTCATCGTCGAGCTGCCCACAATTATCAAGAACATGGGCGAGGGGTTGGCCTACCTGCACCGCAAGGGCTGGGTGCATCGCGATATCAAGCCCGACAACTATCTGTGCAACCGGCAGGCGGAAACCAAGCTGATCGACTTCTCCATCGCCGTGAAGATCAAACGAAGCAAGGGCCTAGGCGCGATGCTAGGCATGCGCGAGAAAGTGCAGGGGACCCGCAGTTATATGTCGCCCGAGCAGATTCGCGGCGAGAACCTGGACGAGCGGTCTGATGTGTACTCGTTCGGTTGCATGTTGTTCCAACTCGTGGGCGGCAAAATGCCGTACACCGGGGTGAACGCCGACGACCTGCTCAAGAAGCACCTGACCGCGCCCATCCCCACGCTGCTGTCGTACAATTCGGATGTGCATCCGGACTTCGCGAACCTGGTAGCGCGCATGATGAGCAAGACCAAAGACAAGCGCCCCGAGAACATGACCATGTTCCTGCGCGAGTTCGAGCAGACGCGCATGTACCAGACCGGCAAGACGCCCACGCTGGAAATGCTGGAAGCCGCCGAGAAAGCCGGCAAACCCAAACGCATCACGTTCGAATAAGGCAGGGCAGGGGAGCAGCGTGCGGCGTGTGTCACGCGAGTGTGGCGCACTCCCAACAACGCAACACGTCGTGGGAAAATAGCCGTTGGCTAACAGCCAACGGTTCCAGGTGCGACACGCGACGCTCTCGCGAACGGCGCTTGTCGCCGGGCGTAGTGTCCTAATTTGAAATCCTTATTAATTCCATCGTTGGCGGCCTTCGAAAATCATGATGTGCGGTCATAATCGTGGCATAATACGTCGCAATCGCGAACCAACCGAGAAGAAGCACGATCGCGCCGATTACCATCCCGCGTAGCGGCTTTCTGAAGAGATTGCCGATCGCGAAACCAAGTGTTGCTGCGGCGGCGATCTTGGTGGAAAAAAACAACATAAACGAAAGGTTGGTCGCCCCTTCGCCTGGCAGCGGAAGCAGGAACAAGGTTACGGCAATGCAAAACAGAGTGACGAAAACCATTAAGCGGGCCAAGCCAAACTGAAACGCCGGTTTGTTTTGGTCGCTCATGCCGACATTCTACGGCGCAACCGCGGCGCGCGAAAACGCCTCGCCAAAGCGCCAGGGCGTTTTGCTTGACGACTACATCGCCGCATCACGTTCGAGTAAAGCAGGGCAGGGGAGCGGCGTGCGCCGTGTGTCGTATGTCACGCGAGAGTGCCAGAAACCACTCCTAGAGCGAGTGGACCACTCTCCGCAACACACCACGCCTTGGGAAAATAGCCGTTGGCTAACAGCCAACGGTTGTTGGGGCGAGGGCGCCTGAGCCACGGGAGTTGAAGAACCGTTGGCTGTTATCCAACGGCTATGCGCGCACGACC
>CAUJHS010000112.1 GCA_963204915.1 Planctomycetota bacterium
CCATCGCCTGGCTGCACCAGTACCGCCGACTTCGCATTCGCTATGAACGCACCGGCGAAATCCATCAGGCCTTCCTCTCCATCGGCTGCAGCCTCATCTGCTTCAACAAACTCAAACCGCTATTGTGTTAGGGGCTCTAAACTTCCTGAGCCTGATATCGTCATGGTTTATGGAGCCTCACGTCCGTTCTTTGAAGTGCGGAGGGACACGAATGTAACGGCCGGCAAGTAGTGTGGAGTCAGCGGTGGGCGGCAAGAACACGAGACAGGTATGCTCTGTAGAAGAAGAACACGGGACAGGTACGTTTGTTTCTGGACCCCGACAGCCTCGCTCGCGGCAGGCAGCGCGCCTGGAACGTCTCGTGGCTCGCCCCGCTCAACCCACGCCCGGCCGCCACGGCTGCGTACGTCCTCAATCGCGGTGTCGAGTGCAGGGCCACCCCCGTTGATGCGGACTATCATGCGTTCAGTGAGCTGTGCGTGAAGCGGACCGCGGCAGCGTTCGGTCTGCAGCACACGTTTCGGCCGCGCGGCCGGCCGTGAAAGGCGGTAACGGCATGAGCAGACCTGATAAACGTGCCTGCCCCGTTTTCTTGCCACACCGCTGATGCGAAGCCGCATGGCGGCGCTAGTCAACAAGAATCACGTTCGAGGTTTCGCAGTCAGCCAGATCGATCGCCTGCAAGTGGATGTGGCCGCAGGCCTGCTGCGTTACGTACGCCGGAACAGCCGCGGAGCCGTCTAATCCGGCCTGCTTTGTGGTGGCAACTCGAATGCGCCCTTCAAGGCCAAGCCTCGTTCCGGCGCACGGGTTCCCATTCGGTATTGCGAATTCGCCCTCCCGCAGCGCGGCGAGAAGCGCCACTGTTGCGCCAGGCGTTGCGCGCGTGAATTTGAAGAGCATCGATCCCGGGCAAGATCCCAGCGATGCGAGTGTCAGTCGACACTCGATCGAAAAGACGTACGCAGCACCAGGGTTCTCGACGGGGCCGTTACCCGGTGATCCGACGATCGCGGTTGATCCCGCCACCGCGATGGCCCATCCGAGCTGGCGAAGACCGCCCCCATCAGGCGCGACAACTTTCCTCACTTCTGCCCCGGTCGAAGCATCAAAGAGGTACACCGCGCCGGCTCGGAATCCGAGATGGGAGTCGCCCGATGCGCCGACCAGAATCCGGTTCCCCTCCACGCCGACGGAGCGCCCAAAGTACTTGCCCGAGGTCACGTCCGCCGGCACGAGTTTGAGCAGTTGCTCGCCGGTCGAAGCATCAAAGACGAAAACAGCGCCGCATTGCTGAGCGCCCTCGGCTCGATATGGAGCGCCCACCACCGCCAGTCCGCCTTGAATAGCAACGGATGCGCCGAACTCATCCCGTTCCGCTCCAACATCCGGAATCAGTTTGCATACCTCGGCGCCCGTCAGAGCATCGAATACGTATGCGGCGCCGGATCGTGCTGCATAGATGTTGGCTCCGGGCGCGCCCACCACGACGTGGCGACCATCCGTCGCCACCACCTCTCCGAATCGATTGGCCTCCGCTCCGTCCGACGCCAGGATCTTGCGAATCTGCCGACCTGTATTCGTATTGAAAAGGTAGACCGCTCCGGCGCCGTTGGCTCGTTCATCATCGCCGGTAGCGCCGATGATCGCAGTGGATCCGATCAGCGCGACGGAAGCGCCAAACGAATCACCAAGGTCGCGATCTTCCGCGGCGAGTTCAAAGAGCAACTCATACGAATCTGCATCAAAGACGAACACCGAGCCTCGATTGGCGTCATCCTTGCGCGCGCCGATCACGATTCGGCTCCCGCTGAACGCCACCGTGTCGCCAAACTCATCCCCGGCCGTCCCATCGCCGGCGATGAACTTGGCGAGTTCCTCCCCCGTCACGTAGTTGAAGAGGTATGCCGCGCCTGCGTTCTCCGCAGGATCATCCGAGTAACTGGCCCCCACAACAGCACGATCTCCGCTGATGGCGATCGCCGAGCCGAACACGTCGCCTTCCCTCCCGTCGGACGAAACGAGTTGCCGCTCAAGGATCAAATCGCATTGGGCGTGGACGGATGTCGCCCACGACGCGGCGGCGAGAATGCACAGAACGCCGATCGGATACACCTGATATCGAGCTGACATTTCATGCCTCCGTCTACTTGTCGGGTCCACCGCTTGGGTTCGTGCCCCCTGTCGACCGGATCAGACCGATTGGCCGAGATCACGCCGACACCTCGCCAGGACCCGGGCCGTTCCAGGATTATGCCGCATCCCCCACCTCACCCGCTCAGGAAATCCGCCCTGATCTGCGAAGGCGGGGGAGGTTCAGCAGCATGTGCGTGAACCCACTGTTTGTCGCTGGCGCCGATGTTATTAACTTGCGTAAACGGGACAGATGAGAACGCGGGGACAAGTACGTTCATCAGGGTTCTCTCATCCCATCGACCGCCCGCGCGGCCGGAACGCATCTTCCAGACCCAAGGCCGCCGCCCGCCTTACCCGCGACCCGCCGCGGGCCTCGGCGAGTCTCGCGCACACCGCCGTTCAGAGGTAGAGCGGGCCCAGCCCGAATTGGCCTCCCGCCGGCGGTGGAGCACACTGTCAATGTACCGGGAGAGGCCCCGCTTTGTCAAGGGGTCCCGCCCGCCGGCCCGAGGCGCCTCCGGCCGCCGCGCGGCGGCCGCGACCGGGAGCCCTTGAACGAGAGGCGGGCGCCCGCAGATCCCTGCCCACCATTCAGAACCCGCTTGCGGCTTCGCCATCCGTTCATCCCGCATCGCCGGCCCTCGCCGCCGGCGGCGGGGGTCGGGCGGTGGCCGGGAAGCTGGGAACGGGAGTGCCTCGGGTGCTTGCCGCAGTCCTGGCGTGTCCCAGGCGGGCGAAGTGCCGCAAGTCATGCAGGAAACGCCATTTGCGGCGGGAGTCTGCGGAAATCGCGCGCTGCGGCGCTCAAAATTATCTTCGCTGCCTTGACCCTCTGGGGGCGAAGTGTATCATCCCCTTGCGTGTCGTTGAACGGCGACGTTCATCGGCTGATTTGTCATCCAGTCATCGAACCGGCCCCGGCCGACCATCGTATGACTGCGACTGACCTGCTCTTTGAAAAGTGAACAGTTGGGTAAATGTACAAACGCCGCGAGGGTGCGGCCCGAGGTCAGCCTTTCACAGGGCTGGCGGAGGGCGAAAATCCATCGGCCGGGGGGTCACAGCCTCGGCCTGGAAGCATCCTTGTGACGCTGAATTCAATTCCAGCGAATGGATGGTTTCCATTTGTCCGTTGTCTAGCCGCAACGGAACTCGATCTTCGGATCGAATTGACCCACCCGCGCCGGCCGGTTCGGCTGGCGGGGGTGTACAGGCAAACTACTCATCGATGCGTCAACGATCGGGTTCGTCCCGGTCGTGCAACGATAATCAATTGAAGAGTTTGATCCTGGCTCAGATTGAACGCTGGCGGCATGGCTAAAACATGCAAGTCGAACGAGGTTTTTTCTTCGGATAAAACTTAGTGGCGAAAGGGCGAGTAATGCATTTCTGACGTACCCCGAGGTTCAGGATAGCCCAGGGAAACCTGGAGTAATACTGGATGTGGTCAACGGGTTTAGAAGCTGTTGATCAAAGGAGCAATTCGCCTTGGGAGCGGGAAATGTCCTATCAGGTTGTTGGTGGGGTAATGGCCTACCAAGCCGAAGACGGGTAGCGGGTGTGAGAGCACGGCCCGCCGCATCGGGACTGAGACACTGCCCGGACTCCTACGGGAGGCTGCAGTAACGAATATTCCACAATGCGCGAAAGCGTGATGGAGCAATGCCGCGTGCAGGATGAAGGCCTTCGGGTTGTAAACTGCTGTCAGGGGTCAGAAATTCTGATCAGCCCCAAAGGAAGAGACGGCTAACTCTGTGCCAGCAGCCGCGGTAATACAGAGGTCTCGAGCGTTAATCGGAATCACTGGGCTTAAAGCGTACGCAGGCGGACCGGTAAGTACTTTGTGAAATCCCTCGGCTCAACCGAGGAACTGCTTGGTATACTGCCGGTCTTGAGCATGGTAGAGGCGGTCGGAACGATAGGTGGAGCGGTGAAATGCGTAGATATCTATCGGAACGCCGAAGGTGAAGACAGGCCGCTGGGCCATTGCTGACGCTCAGGTACGAAAGCGTGGGGAGCGAACGGGATTAGATACCCCGGTAGTCCACGCCCTAAACGATGTGCACTAGATCAGGGAGGTTCTGATACCCTCCGGGTCGAAGCAAAAGTGTTAAGTGCACCGCCTGGGGAGTACGGTCGCAAGGCTAAAACTCACAGGAATTGACGGGGGCTCACACAAGCGGTGGAGCATGTGGCTTAATTCGAAGCAACGCGAAGAACCTTATCCTGGGCTTGACATGTATGGATTAGCATATGGAAACATATGTGACGCGGTTTACCGTGGAACATACACAGGTGCTGCATGGCTGTCGTCAGCTCGTGCTGTGAAGTGTCGGGTTAAGTCCCTCAACGAGCGAAACCCCTGTCGTTAGTTGCCAGCGAGTCATGTCGGGGACTCTAACGAGACTGCCGGTGTCAAACCGGAGGAAGGTGGGGATGACGTCAAGTCCTCATGGCCTTTATGTCCAGGGCTGCACACGTGCTACAATGGCATGTACAAAGCGATGCAATACCGCGAGGTGGAGCAAATCGCACAAAGCATGCCCCAGTTCAGATTGCAGTCTGCAACTCGACTGCATGAAGTTGGAATCGCTAGTAATCGCGGATCAGCTACGCCGCGGTGAATACGTTCCTGAGCCTTGTACACACCGCCCGTCAAGTCATGGAAGCCGGGAGCACCCGAAGTCGCCTCAACTCAGAGGTGCCTACGGTGAGATCGGTGACTGGGACTAAGTCGTAACAAGGTAGCCGTAGGAGAACCTGCGGCTGGATCACCTCCTTTCTAAGGGATTCCTTAGATCCGCGTGCAGAGCGATCTGCCGCGGAATCATCAGCGCAACCTCGCCCGCCGGCAGCCAGGCCGCCCTCAAAAGCAGCCCGGCCAAGGCGGATACCGGCACGGCAACGTGCCGCCAAAGGCGTCTACATACCCAACTGTTTGCAATACACAACCCCTGGTGCTCGCACCAGGGGTTGTTTGTTTTTCTCGATCGAAGACGCTTCACCACCAGGACACGAAGGGTCACCAAGGGCCACAAAGGCGACTTACCGCAGACACGGCACATTTGGCCGCGAAAAGGCTCAGAAAAGTCGCAGAATCGGGCCGAGAGCCAGCCACACAGGCACAGCGAGCACTGCGAGCACACCAGTGGGGCTCAAGTCATGGCGAAGGCGGCTCACGCCAAGACGCGCAGAGCGCAGCCGAGAACGCCAACCCCCAAGGCGCCAAGGCTCGAAGAGAGCCGGGCATCGGAATCAGCCGCGAAAAGGCTCAGAAGGCGCAAGAAGGGCGGGAATCGGGACGGGCACTTGGCAGAAGGCACCGGGCACTTGGCATCAGGCATTCGGGGAAGGCATCAAGGCATCGAAGGAGAGGCACCAGGCACTTGGCATCAGGCATTTGGGGAAGGCATCAGGCATTGGGGAGGGCGTCAAGGCATCAAGGCGTCGAGGCGTTTTGGCCGCGAGAAGGCTCGAAGAGGCGCAAAAAAGGAGGGAATCGGGAGGGCTGGAGCATTAGGACAGGCAGGAGGCACTTGGCACTGGCACTTGGCAAGAGTGATCACCGTCCGGAGGCGCGGCGATGTGGAGACGAGCGAACTACGGAGGCGTAGACTGCGAGTCATGAATGACCCGTGGCGAACGCCCGAATGAACGAAGCACAAGCTCGAATCAAAATCAACCGTCTGCTCGAAGAGGCGGGCTGGCGGTTCTTCCCCGCAGGCCGGGTGCCGGCAAGCGTCTGCCTGGAGTACGGCGTGACGCTCCAGCGGACTCGCCTCGATGAACTCGGCGAGAACTTCGAACAGACCACGCACGGCTACATCGATTTCCTGCTCCTCGACGAAAAGGGCTATCCATTCATCGTGCTGGAAGCCAAGGGCGAAGAGAAGGACCCGCTCGATGGCAAGGAGCAGGCGCGCACGTACGCACGATCGCAGAACTGCCGCTTCGTCATTCTCTCAAACGGCAACCTTCACTACTTCTGGGATCTGGAGCACGGCCAGCCGCACATCATCACGAAGTTTCCGACGCAGACTTCGATCCTCGGCTACCAGCGCATCGCGCCCGACCCGCAGCGGCTCATTTCCGAGATGGTCGGTGCCGACTACATCGCACTCACTCAGCGGCCGTCCTATGCCGAGGACGCGGGCTGGAAGAATGGGACGGAGCGGCCCGAGTACATCAAGGCGAACAAACTCCGCTTTCTGCGTGGCTACCAGCAGCGTGCCATCTACGCGCTGCAGAAGGCGATCAAAGAGGAGAAAGACCGCTTCCTTTTCGAAATGGCGACGGGGACGGGAAAGACGCTTCTCGCCGCCGCCGTCATCAAGTTGTTCCTCCGCACGGCCAACGCCTCGCGCGTGCTGTTCCTGGTTGACCGGCTGGAATTGGAGGAGCAGGCGCGGAAGAACTTCGTTGCGTACCTGAAGAATGACTTCACCACAGTTGTCTACAAGGAACACAAGAGCGACTGGCGGCATGCGGAGATTGTCGTTACGACCGTGCAGTCGCTCCAGTTCAACAACCGCTACCAGCAGGTGTTCTCGCCGACGGATTTCGACCTGGTGATCTCCGACGAAGCGCATCGTTCGATCGGCGGCAACGCGCGCGCGGTTTTCGACTACTTCATCGGCTACAAACTCGGGCTGACCGCGACGCCGCGCGACTTCCTCAAGAACTTCGAGCAGGCCAGCGCGACCACGCGCGACCCGCGCGAGTACGAGCGGCGCATGCTGCTGGACACGTACAAGACGTTCGGCTGCGAGAGCGGCGACCCCACTTTCCGCTACTCACTCGTTGACGGGGTGAACGATCCCGAAGGGCCGTTCCTTGTCAATCCGATCCTGGTCGATGCGCGAACGGAGATCACGACTCAACTCCTTTCTGATGAGGGATTCACGGTCAACTTCACCGATGAGGAAGGCGAGGACCGCGAAGAAACGTACAAGCAGAGCGAGTTTGAGCGGCGGTTCTTCTCGGGCGCCACCAACGCGCTGTTCTGCAAGACGTTCCTCGAAAACGCGCTGCGCGATCCGGTCAGCGGCGAGATCGGCAAGTCGATTGTCTTCGCCGTGAGCCAGAACCACGCGGCACGGCTCACCGCCACGCTCAATGAGATGGCTGACAAGATGTTCCCCGGCAAGTACCAGTCCGACTTCGCTGTGCAGGTGACGAGCCGCATACCCGGCGCGCAGCAGATGACGATCAATTTCGCTAACAACAACTTGAACGGCAACGCCAATTTTCTCGCGAACTACCGGACGAGCAAAGCCCGCGTCTGCGTTACCGTCGGGATGATGACGACGGGCTATGACTGCGAAGACTTGCTCAACGTGGTGTTCATGCGGCCGGTCTTTTCAGCCACGGACTTCATTCAGATGAAGGGCCGGGGCACGCGCCTGCACGATTTCCGTGAGAACATCTTCGACGAGCAGTTGAAGGAATCGGTTTCGGAGCCCCACAAGCAGAACTTCAAACTGTTCGACTTCTTCGCCGTCTGCGAATACTTCGAAGAGAAGTACGACTACGACGAAGTCATCAAACTGCCCCCGCGCGGCGAGGGCGGAGGCGATGGAGCCGGCGGCGGCGGCGGAGGCGGGCCGCAGCCGATCGCCGGCGCTTACGAACACATGGGGGCCGACATCATCGCGTCGATCCGGGAACAGCCCGTCGGCGCGCAAGGCATGCTCATCGACCGGATGCTCTTCCAGAAGTTCGAGGACCGGGTGAAGTCGGATGAGCACATCGCGGCGGCGGTCAGCGACGGACGCTGGGAGGAAGTCATCGACTACGTGAACCGCGAGGTCTTCGACAAGCCCGAGGAACACTTCACGCTGGACAAACTCCGGCGCGCCGCCGCCGTCGATCGCCGGCTGACGCTGCGCGAGATTCTCCAGAAGGTCTTTGGCCTGATTCCCGGCTTCAAGTCCAGGGATGAGGTGCTCGAAGAGGAGTTCGCCAAGTTCATCAGCATCTGCAGGCCGACGGAAGCGGCGGCCATCCCAGCCATGAAGCACTTCTTCAAGGCCTACGCGACGAGCGAGCAACTGCGCCACATCATGGAGACGAAGGAGTACACGGCGCTGTACACGAACCCCGGCTTTTCGTTCGCCGACTTCTCAGCCGTGCCCGAGAAGTATCGCGCCATCATTCCCGAATACATCAAGGACTACGTTCCATTCAACCAGTTTGCCGCTTAGCCCTGACCGCGACCCTCTCCCAAGAGGAGAGGGAGGAGGATCATGCTCGACGCAGAAACAAAACGCCGCATCGACACCGCCCGCCAAATTCTGGTGGGCAAAGTTCCCGACCCCAAGAGCCAGGTTGAACAGATCACCATCGCGCTCATCTACAAGTTCATGGATGACATGGACGCGGCGGCGGAGGAAGCAGGCGGAAAGCGGAAATTCTTTGCGGGCGAATTCGCGAAATACGGCTGGGCGAAACTGATGGCGCCGAGCGTGAGCGGCGAGGAGCGCATCAACCTCTACGCTGAGAGCATGGTGCGGATGCCCCAGAACCCGGGCATCCCGAAACTCTTCCGTGAGATTTTCAAGAACGCGTTTCTACCCTACCGCGATCCCGAGACGCTCAAACTCTTCCTCAAGGAAATCGACGGCTTCAGGTACGACCATTCCGAGCGGCTGGGCGATGCATTCGAGTACCTGCTTTCGGTGCTGGGTTCGCAGGGGGACGCGGGCCAGTTCCGTACGCCGCGCCACATCATCGACTTCATGGTGCAGATCGTGGACCCCAAGAAGCATGAGAGCGTGCTTGACCCGGCGTGCGGCACAGCGGGCTTTCTGATCTCGGCGTACAAGCACATTCTGCTGGCCAACAGTTCGGCGCGCGAGGCGGCGAGGGTGAATGGCAACGGCGAGGCGGCGCTGCACACCTCGAAGATTCCGCTCGCGCGCGGCGACCGACTCACCCCCGACGAGCGCAAGAAGCTCGCCGACAACTTCCGCGGCTACGACATCTCCCCCGACATGGTCCGTCTGTCGCTGGTGAACATGTACCTGCACGGCTTCACCGACCCGCACGTCTACGAGTACGACACCCTCACCAGCCAGGACCGCTGGAACGAGATGGCCGACGTCATCCTCGCCAACCCGCCGTTCATGAGCCCCAAGGGCGGCATCAAGCCGCACAACCGCTTCTCGGTCCAGTCCAAGCGCAGCGAAGTGCTCTTCGTGGACTACATGGCCGAGCACCTCACCCCCAGCGGCCGCGCGGGCGTCATCGTCCCCGAGGGGATTCTGTACAGGCCACAGGCAGCGTACAAGAAACTGCGAAGGATGCTTGTCAGAGACCATCTGGTTGCCGTCGTGTCTCTGCCGCAGGGAGTGTTCGAACCGTACGCGTCAGCTAAGACTTCGATCCTGGTATTTGATCGACAGCGAGCCAAGCGATCCGGATCGATTCTACTTCTTCGAGTAAACCATGATGGCTTCGAATTGAGTATAACGCGCAAGCCGACCGGGCTAACGGACCTTCCATCCGCTTCTCGCCTCTACGAGGCGTGGATCAAAGCCATTGATAACGGAGAAGCGCCAGGCAGCTTTCCGAAAGAAACGGAATTCAGTCTGTTGGTTTCGCGCCAAGACATTGAAGCATCGGGTGATTACAGGCTGACAGCAGACTCCTACCGAACGATCGAGAAGCGAAAGAGTCAATTCCCGTATGTGCCGCTGTCTGAATTACTCAAGCCATCCAAGCCATCGAGGGTTGGAGAGGACCACAGTCTTCCTATTCTGTCGATCACGATGAAGGACGGGCTTGTTCAGCAAAGCGAGAAGTTTAAGAAACGCATCGCAAGCAAGGACATCTCGGGTTACACAAAGGTCCGGCGCAACGACCTAGTAGTTGGATTCCCCATTGACGAGGGCGTGCTAGGTATCCAGAGTCGCTACGACTATGCCGCGGTAAGTCCCGCCTATAACATTTGGACCGTGGACGAGAAGCGTCTGTTTTTGCCGTTCTTTGAACTCGTCCTACGTTCGGAGCACGCTCGGCGCACGTACCGCCTCCGGATGCGTGGTACCACCGGTCGCCGCAAGACTCTCGACAGAGCGGATTTCCTGAAGATAGAGATCCCTGTGCCCCCGAGGCACGTGCAAGAACAGATCGTAGCGAGTGTGAACGAGCATCGGGCCGAAATGGAGCGCCTGAAGCTCGCCATGAAGGCTGAGAACGCAAAGATGGAGGCGGTTATCGACCAGGTATGGGGCGAAGTCACAGCCAAGTCAGACGGAGCGGGATCCGCGGAGGCGCTAGGACATTCTTGATCCGGGACGATTGGGATGCGTGTCGCCACGTGCCCGGAGGTGGTGTCGGAGCTCGAAGCCGAGCGGCGACTTGTGGAGGCCAAGCGCGAGCTGATCGCCCGGATGGAAGCCAAAATCGCCGCCATCCTCGCCGCATCTGGGACGAGAGCGTTCCGCAGTCACCATCATAGGATACGAGCATATGCGAAGCAGACAAAGGTGGGTCGAGGCGCACAGGCTCACCATTTCGGAACTCGAACAGGGCAGCGATTACGGACTGTTTATCCGAGACGCGCGCGAAGAGATTAAGACACTTGCCGACGCTGTCTGGACCCACGGCGGCAAGTCCCATGCACTTGAGGACGCCCGGGTCGTTCGCCACCGGCTGCGCCTGAAGTTCTTGAGCTTCACGACCGGCCACCGCCCGGACATTCTCGACACTCGGGCATACGCGGTAACGGCAAATCCGCTTGCGGAGAACCAGACCGGGATCGAATGGACGCACGTCCTCGGCGGTCGGGTGGGAAACCGTTACCTTCTCCTGTGCGAGAAGACTCAGGATGGAATCTGGCCATCGACTGTCGGCGGCTACCTTCAATGGATGATCGACCGGGTTCACGGCCAGCGTTGGGTGGGCGACGAGGAAGAGGATGCCGGATACATCGTGCTCAACCTGGAACCAGAACCCAGCGCTGCTTTTCTTCAAAGAATGAGTAGCTTGGCGCGCATCAAGCAGGCGACGGTAAGAATAGTGCGGCCGAACCCGGGATGGCGCGACCTTGAAGGTGATCTGTCGCGTGAAGCGCAGGCCTCCCGCGCACGACGAGCGGATGTGACGATGGCCGCCAGGCGCGGCGGTTCGTTGTCGCGGGACGATGGCATTATTGCTGCGATTCAGCAGATGTATCGGGACAACGAACTCGATTTTGCCGCAATCGAAGGCGAGAAAGCGGACGGAAAGATGGATCACTTTTCTACGAAGAAGCTTGTTGCTCGAAAACGCCTTTCGTTCCGACTCGATGATGGCGGGCAGGTAGAGCATCAAGACGCTTGGGCCAAACTCGAACGAATGATGGGTGAATTCCAATAGCATGTACTCCGAACTGCGAGAATTCGTGGGGCACATGCTGAAACAGCGGTCCATCTGGAAGGATGGCGAACTGTGGAGCTCGCTCGTAATTGGTGCCGCCGCGTTCGTGGCGCTCTACCGCTGTCCAAAGGCGATCCCCGCCGTGCGTGAGCGGTTCCCGGAGTTTCTCACGGTTACGAGCATCGTGTTCGGGTTCGTTCTCACCACGCTCGTGTTCTACATCCAAGCTGCGGGAGAGTGGGCTCGCGACGAACGAGTAGATCGCGTGGCGAACAAACTTGTTGACTGGCATGTGTGGACGATCGTATGTCTCTTGCTTCTTATGTGCTTGATCGTCGTCCTGTGGCTCTTCGAACCGTTCTTCGTCGCTCCACCCCTTTGGGCTGCTGTCACCCATGCTCTGCTTGCTTTTTTTGCGGCGTATGCAAGTTTCCAGATCCTGAATCACACCTTGACAGTCCGATGGGTATTTCGGAGACGGCGAACCCTTATCGATGGACTGGATGAGGATTCGCACACCAAGGGATAGCCATAGCCGCCCTCACCTCGCCAAGGCGAGTCGCTGCTGCGACCTTCGCTCTCCCGAGGGGAGAGGAGTCGGCGGGCCGGCGGGGGCAGGGCCGCGCCATTGTCATCGCAGCGCATCTCATTCACATGTTGTACGGCCACTGGGCCGTCAACGACCCGCACGGCTCGGGCTCGAGCGATTTCCTCGCGCCCAGGTTCGCGGCTCTCGGGCCGATCCATCATGGCCGCAGGCCCGAGCACCTGCAGCCGAGCCGCGAAGCGCTGCGGTTGTTTCACAAAGAGCACGCCAGGCTGCTCAACTTTCCGCTCATCTGGATTGACGAATCGCTGCGAAGCGAAATCGCCGAAGCGATGAGCGAGACCATTGAGGAGAGGCGGTACACGTGCTACGCGAGCGCGGTCTGCCGCAACCACACGCACCTGGTGATCCGCACGCATCGCGATCGTTCGCTGGTGATGTGGGAGCATTTCGCCGAACGGATTCGATCTCGCTTGCGCCAGCGCGACGCCGACACGATTTCGCCGCATCATCCGGTGATTTCGGCCCGGCCGTACGCGGTGCTGCTCTATGCGCCCGATGATGTGTGGGGCCGGATTCGCTACGTGGAGCGCAATCCTGTGAAGGATGGGCTGGCGGTGCAGCGATGGCCGTTCGTCAGGCCCTACGACAACTGGCCGTTTCATAAGGGGCGGTAAGGCGATGGTGCAAGCGTGCGGGCGCGGATGAGCCGATAGAGGACGTGTTCAGGCGGGGGGAAGCGGAAGTGCGGATTCGGCGAGGCTCACCGCCGGCAAGCGTGCAGGCGGGGGTGTGGACAGGGTGTGGGCTGCGTGCGCCGGCGCGATGCGGGCGGTCATAACATCTGTGGATGGTGGCGCGACGAAGTCATCGAGGGTTGATGGTGCGCTGCGGCGGCTTGGTGCTGCTGGGCGCGGTGCTGACTGTCATCGCGGCGTGGGTGCCGGCGGTGTGGTACGGGCTGTATGGGAAATGGCACCCGGCCAAGCGGTCGGTTCCGACTCGCGAAGAGGTCCACTGGTGGAATGCGACGGTTTCGCCTGGAATTGATGACAAGGTGACCGAGGTCGCACGACCGGCGTATGTCACCATCGGCTTCGATTCAGCATTGATGTTGGACCCCTCGAGAGTTTACGACGATATAGGTTTAAGGACAGACGACCGCGAGTGGTCGCAGTACGCGATTGCTCATCGATGGCGATCGGGCTTGCCGCTGCGGTCATTGGGCTGCGACGCGTGGGCACTCGATTTCGCATGGCCGGCCGCAGCATCTGACTGGCACGGGGGCTGGCGTTGGGCCTTTGACGTCAACTACAAGAGTGAAATGCGAACTGTAACTCTGCCGCTAAGGCCACTCTGGCCGGGCTTCGCGTTGGATACGGTTTTCTTCGCGGCGGTGTCGGGTGTGATTCTGTTCGGCTGGCGCGGGCTGGTTCGCCGTCGGCGGCTCAGGCGCGGCCGCTGCCCCGCGTGTGCGTATCCGATCGGCAGCAGTGCGGTGTGCACGGAGTGCGGGGAGGCGTTGGCGGGGCGGGGCGCAGCCGCGATGATACCCGCGATGCCATCGTCATAGGATCAGATCATGCCTCGAGGCTGGATCCGCATCATCGCGACGGCGAGCACCTGCCTGCTGCTCGGCGCGATCATCAACATCGCGGTCGCCTGGGCGTGCGTCTGCTGGTCTGACGAGACGGATCTTGAGATTCTCACCCACCCAGCGCACGGCGCAGCTCGATGGGCGGCGCCGACCCCCGCCGACTGGCCAGCGGCGGATTCTCTCGCTCGAGCCACGGGCCTTGGCATTACCAATTGTTTGGTGGGTGGTCCCGCACGGGATGAAGATTCGCGATCTCAACAGTGGGTGCTGCAGGCAGGCTGGCCGGCGCGATCGATGTATGTTGCGCGGTTCACGGTGCACCCTAAGGTTCACACGTGGGCACCGGTTACATTGTCGGACATCAGTGAGATTGAATCAGAGACGTGGCGAGATGGCCTCGCCCTTCCAGTCTGGGCGAAGGGGACCTTCACATCGGTGACGGGGCGCTACCTACCGACGCAGGTCATCTGGTCGGGCTTTGCGATAAACTCGTCCTTGTATGCGAGCGTACTCTGGCTCATCAGCGGCGCACCGTTCAGACTACGTCGTCGATTGCGCATCCGCCGCGGCCTCTGTCCCGCCTGCGCTTATCCGATCGGGACCAGCCCGGTGTGCACGGAGTGCGGCGAGGCATTGGCGGTGGTTGGGGTGCCGTGGTCGAAGCGAGGCTTTGCGAGCGCCGGCCACGCGAGCGCGCCAAGTGCAGACGAACCAGTTTGAACGCGGCTCGCACGCTCGACGTGGCCCGCCGGTCGCAGAGCCGACCTCTGGACCACGGCACCCGGCGGTGCACGGAGTGCGAGGAAGAAGGCATTCGGGCGGAGCGCAATGCCGCCGGCTCGTTTGTCATAGGATCACTTCATGCTGCGCCGCTGGATCAGTGTACGGCTCCTTAGAGCCCCTAACACAATGGCACGCGGCTTGCTAAGTGCCGTGCAGTGCAAGGAGGCACGCACATGGCCAAGCCGCTTCTCGATGATGAACTGTGGAACCTGATCGAGCCCATCATTCCCGTCAAACCACGGCGA
>CAUJHS010000113.1 GCA_963204915.1 Planctomycetota bacterium
GAGGTCCGGCTCACCGAGTTGTCGGGCCAGCTTCTGCCAAACGCCCAGCGCGCACCAACGAGGGAAGCGCCGCCAGACGCTGTTCCACTTCCCGAATCGCTCGGGCAAGTCACGCCACGGAATCCCCGTCTTGGCGACAAATAGGATCGCATCCACGAAGAGACGGTTATCCTGCGCGGTTCGCCCCGGGTCGCCTGGCTTCCCCGGCAAAAGGTCCTTGATCTGGCTCCACTGCACGTCGCTGAGTGCGTGACGTTTCGACATCGCTAGCCTTCCTTGACGCGGTTGTGATCCACTCAGGATGCATTTTCCCCGGAATTATGCCAAGGTCAATGTCCACACTGCCTAGGCGGGGAGCCAAGGAATCGCCCGACCTGCTCGCCTTGCGTTCGGATGCGTCGATGACGTCAAGCGCCGAACCCTGGGGCCCGGAATTTCAAGTCACTACCTTTACTGCGAGCGGGCAGTCGCTGGCCATAGCCGGGGATCGCTGTGTGGCGATGAATCTCGCGGGTGAGACGATTGTCGTATGGACGAGTTGGAGCCAGGACGGCAGCGATTAGGGCGTATTTGCCCAGCGCTACGACGCGCAAGGCCTTCCCCAAGGAGGCGAGTTTCAGGTCAATACGTTCGTTACTGGCTCGCAGACCGACCCTCAAGCGGCGATCGACGACGCGGGCAATGCGATGATTGCGTGGACAAGCCCGCGCCCGGAAGGAGACGGCTATAGCGTTTTTGCCCGTGGCTTTGACCCTCACAATGAGCCGCTGGCCACAGAGTTTCGAGTTGACGAGGACAAAGATAAGAAGAACACCGACGCTACTCAAGTCGCCCCCGCGGGCGAGAACCGGTTCCTGTTCGTCTGGCGCCAAATGCGGAAAATAAATCCACCTAACGAGGATATTTTCGCTCAGGGGCGCAATGCCCACGGCAATTTGATCGGCGACAGGTCCCTCGTGAGCGCCGAGGCGGGCGGCCTGAAGCAAAGGCCGTTCTTGGCAAAGTGCCCCCCGGGCGATGCTGTAATTGCTTGGTCAACGGGCAACGAAATCTATGTACAACAAATCAGTGCCAGCGGCGAGCTTGCAGGACGAAAGATTCCTGTCAGCACCGCCCCCCGGGGCTAATCAAACTAACCCTTCAGTGGCCATGGACGTCCAGGGGAATTTCGACGTTGCCTGGCGAGGCGAAGATCAGCCCTAGCATTGCCGTTGGACGGTGTGCGGTTATATTTCCTGGCGGCGTTAATTGCGTGCGGTGTCGAGGTTCAACAGCCCAGGAGTCAAACGAGATGATCGACCAACTTACCCTGCGAACGCGCGTTTTCGTTTTCTGGATGCTGATAGCCACGGTGCGGCTCCAAGCTTCGCTCCTTCTGGCCGATGAGGAAACGGAGACGTGGGCGTTTACTCCCCCTAAGGATTCCTTTGCTGACGATGCATTGCTGGACCTGCGCTGGATGAACGAGCCACAGTCCGGCCAATCCGGGTTCATTCGGCTCGCTCCTGACGGAAACAGCTTTGTGCGCGGCGACGGTCAGCCGATTCGATTTTGGGCCATCGGCAGTGATCTGTACCGGCGTTCGCCGGATGCTATGGACGAACATTGCCGCTTCCTGGCCAAAATGGGAGTTAACATGGTGCGGCTCCATGCGACAGTGGCCAACACCGAAGAAGGGGCCGAAGTGACCGACGTGAACGAGAAGGAGATCGACGGCGTCTTTCGCTTCATCAAGGCTGCCAAGGAAAATGGAATCTACGTGACCATCTCGCCGTACTATGGGCACCACAACACGCCGCAAAGTTGGAAGGTGGAGGGTTACAAACCGGATCAAATGCCCTGGGGCGCTTTGTTCGTCGACCCGCAAATGCAAACGGGATACCGCGCCTGGACCCGCGCTTTGTACACCCGCATGAACCCGTACACGGGGCTGGCCATCAAGGACGATCCGACCGTCGCCATCCTGCAAGTGTATAATGAAGACAGCCTGTTCTTTTGGACGATGCAAAGCCTGCCAGAGCCGCAAGTTCGTCGGCTCAGCCAGTCCTTTACGCAGTGGCTCACAGCCAAGTACGGCTCGCTTGACAAGGTGCAAGCGGCTTGGGAGGGCCACCAAGAGGCCGGCGACGACCTTGCCGCGAGTCAGGTCAAGCTGCTGAGCACCTGGCATTTGACGCAAGACTGGCAAGGTCCGCTCAATACGCGTCTTAGCGATCAGGTGCAATTCCTGGCCGAAACCCAACGCGCGTTTTACGCCACGATGGGCCGTTACCTGCGCGATGAGCTAGGTTGTCGGCAGCTCTTGAACGCGACGAACTGGCGCACCGCGAACGACTTGAAACTAAAAGACGTGGAACGCTGGACCTATGCCGCCCTTGATTGCGACGCGGAAAACGAATACTACGGCAGCGACTATCAGCACGTGGGCGAGAACAACGGCTACCGGATCGACCCTGGGCATTTTCTGGTGAACGAGTCGTGCTTGCACAAACCACTGGAGTTGACGACAAACTTCAAACAGCACCGGGGCCATCCGTTTCTGGTGACCGAAACAAGTTGGAAACACCCGAACTTGTATCAAAGCGAAGGGCCGTTCCTGATCGCCGCGTATCAGTCGCTGGGAGGCGTGGACGCGGTATATTGGTTCTCGGCCGATGAACCGACCTGGCTGCTCGACCCGCGGAGACTGTTCTGGAAAGTCGGCGACTCTTACGCGCTCAACAAATGGAGCTGTTCCACCCCAATGCTGCTGGGAATGTTTCCTGCGGCGGCAACGGTGTTTCGGCGAGGATACTTGCGCGAAGGCGATCCCGTGGTGGAGGAATTCCGCTCGCTCGACGATCTATGGCGCCGCAATCCGCCGCTGATTGACGACAACGAAATTTACGGCGTTCGCACGAGGGCGGAGGATCTCACGTCGGTGCGCGTCGCAGGAGACCGCGTGTCTCGGGTCGCGTACCTGGTGGGGCCGGTGCAGGTCCAGTACGGCGCAGCCGGAAAGAGTCGAGTCACGGACTTAACGCCCTTCCTCGATGCGCAGCGAGGGCGCATCACGAGCCATACGAAACAACTGAGCTGGAATCATCAAATCGGCTTGTGTGAGATGAATACTTCTCGGGCGCAAGGTGTGACCGGTTTTCTCAAATCGGCCGGCGGAACCTTTGCCTATGACGACGTGATGATCGAATCCGATAACGACTATGCGACCGTCATTGTCGTCGCGCTCGACGACCGGCCGCTGGCGGAGTCACGCAAAGTGTTGGTCCAAGTGGGCACAACCGCGCGCCTGTCGGGCTGGCGCACGGAGCCGACCCAATTCGACTTTGCGAAACAAACCATCGAAGGTGAGCGCATCGTCCATACCGGCAGCCCGCCGTGGAGAATCGCCAACAGTCAGGTCACCGTCGCCATTGACAATCCACATTTGCAACGCGCCACTCGATTGAACGTGTCGGGTTATCGTGCTGAGGACGTTTCGGTAACTCGCACCGGCGACTCGCTACGTTGCCGCTTGCCCGCCAATACCATGTATCTCATCCTCCACTAATACGATTTTCCGCAGGACATGGTCTGCTCCTTGACTCTCCGGAGTTGAATTAACAACCCTTCCAGCGGCGAAATTTGCAGCGACAGATCGAACACCGGCTCGGAGCCGCGATGTTGGTGGATGGAATGGACTTGAAATGCCCCATGCTTGAGAGGTAGTGATGCTAGAATGCCACCTCAGCGTCTCCTGGTTGTCGGCCTAATGCGCCACCGCCGCGACATTTGACGCTCCCGATAGGTAACTCCTTGCTGTTTGGCACATGGGGTGAAAAGGTCTTTGTTGGCGTGCCGAACTCGCTGAGCTGGGAAAGGCCAAAAACCTTAGAGGTGGTGGCTACCCACAGCGATATTTCGTATGGTCTCGCGATCTGTTTCCCTAACTTGCGGACGAGCCGCCGGAAGCGCGGAGCGGGTAGGTGCGCGGCCCGTCCGACACTTCTCCATCAAGCCAAGATGATCGCTGCAGCCTGGGCCGGCAACATGGTCCACCATACCGCCGCCCCGCACCGCCTCGACCAAGCCGCCTCACCCGCAGAAACGGGAATGCATCTGTTTGGGCTGGTGAGTTTACGGCTTACTCTTAGAATGAAGTAGATAACTTTTTGGCCTGGAGACTGCCCTCGAAATGTAGATCTCACGTCACCCTTTTGAGTTTGCGAGCGAACACAACAGTGTGGAAACGCCTGGAACTGGATATTCTGCGACAACCCGACAATGTCACCTGTGGGCCCACGTGCTTGCATGCAGTGTATCGATATTACCAGGATGAAATGCCTTTAGATTTGGTAATCCAGGAAACGCCGCAGTTAGAACAAGGGGGCACGCTTGCAGTTCTCTTGGGACGGCACGCCTTGATGCGCGGCTATCGAGCGTTGATTTACACCTATAACCTGCAAGTTTTTGATCCCACCTGGTTCTTGCCCGGCGGGCCCGACTTGGTGGAACGTTTGGAAGCCCAAATGCAGGTCAAAGATTCAGCCCGGTTGCACATGGCCAGTCGAGCTTATATCGACTATCTCCAGGCGGGCGGAAAAATTGTGATGAAGGACCTAACGGGTGGACTGATTCGCCGCTACTTGAACCAGTCGACCCCGGTGCTAGTCGGGCTAAGTTCAACGTATTTGTACGGATGTTCTCGCGAAATTGGCCACTCGTGCGAAGCTGACGACATTCGTGGCACAGCGGCCGGCCATTTCGTCGTTTTGTGTGGTTATGACCGCAAACGTCGTAAAGTGCTCGTCGCAGATCCGTATTTACCCAATCTTGCCGGATTAGCGCATTATTATGAGGTCACGCTTGAGCGACTCGTGTGCGCCATCATGCTAGGCGTGTTGACGTACGACGCAAACTTACTGATTATTGAACCAGGACGGGAATCCCAACAACGAATCCAGCGTGTCGTTCCTCAGGAGGATGCCGACGATCATTTGGGTATAGAACTGTCTTGATCGAGCGCACGCCGGAGTTTAGCCGCGAGATACTTTTCCAGCAGGCGTAAGTACGATCAAGCGGCCCGTCGTCGTTATCCCTCATTAAATCCCCCTGTTCAGAAGCCAGGTGGATAGGAAGTCCGCCTCCGGAGTAAGACGGAATGCCGATATTGATCGTTACGAACAATCCCAAGGATTGGCCCACCCCCATTGACAATGTCGAGGTCGTCGACGCTCGCGCTTATTTGACGAATCCTGCCTATAGCGAGATGCGCGGCGTCAAGGTCTTCAATCTTTGTCGCTCCTACCGGTACCAGACAACGGGCTACTACGTTTCTTTGCTAGCGGAGGCGCGCGGACACAAACCGCAGCCGAGTATTACGGCAATTCAAGATCTAAAGACTCAGGCGATCGTTCGGCTCGTTTCCGACGATCTCGAGGAGCTAATCCAGCAAAGTCTTGCTCCCATTAAATCCGACCGATTCACGCTGAGCATTTATTTTGGTCGCAACTTGGCGAAACGTTATGAGCGATTGAGTTTGAAGCTTTTCAGTCAATTCCAGGCGCCGTTGCTGCGGGCAAACTTTTCCAAGGAGAAAGATGGGTGGGAGTTGCGGAAACTTGGCGCGATTGCCGCAAATGAAGTGCCCGACGCCCATTGGCCGTTTGTCGTGCAAGCCGCTTCCGAGCACTTCGCGGGCCGACGTTCCAACGTTCGGCAACGCTCCCATGCCCGATTCGACCTCGCGATTTTGCACAACCCCGCTGATTCTCAACCGCCTTCGAACGAGAAGGCGCTGAAAAAATTCATTAAGGCGGCCGAGTCAATGGACATGAGCGCCGAGTTAATTACGCGCGACGACTATGGTCGCATCGGCGAGTTCGATGGTCTCTTCATTCGAGACACAACCTTTGTTAACCGCTACACGTATCGCTTTTCCCGGCGCGCGGCAAGCGAAGGTCTGGTCGTCATTGACGATCCTCAATCGATTGTCCGGTGCACCAACAAGGTTTATCTGGCCGAGTTGCTCGCCCGGCATAAAGTGCCTGCTCCTAAGACACTTGTCGTACAACGCGAGACGGCCGATCTCATCGCACTGGAGCTTGGCTTTCCCTGCGTACTGAAAAAGCCGGACAGCTCCTTTTCCCAGGGTGTTTCGAAGGTAGAAACTCCCGAAGAATTGAACGCGTGTCTCGGGCGTTTTTTTGAAGAGTCGGATTTAGTTGTCGCCCAGGAGTTTCTGCCAACATCCTTTGATTGGCGCATTGGCATACTCGACAAACAACCGCTCTATGCGTGCAAATACTACATGGCGCCAAAGCACTGGCAAATCATCAAGCAGGACGCGGCGGACCGAAACAGCCGTTATGGAAACTTCGAGACGCTACCTGTCGAACTGGCGCCGCGTCGCGCGGTGGCGGCTGCCCTAAAAGCTGCGAATCTTGTAGGCGACGGTTTGTATGGCGTTGATGTGAAGCAGTCGAACGGCCATTTTCACGTGATCGAAGTCAACGAAAACCCAAACATCGATGCCGGCTGCGAAGATGCGATTCTCAAGGACGAACTATATCGCCGCGTGATGGCGGTGTTCCTACGTCGTATCGAACGCCGTAAAGCTGGAGTTGCCTAGCATGCAGCATCGGTCCCTTGACGACGGCGCTCAGCACACACCAGTCGGTTGACGTTTTTCGTATGCTTGGCTGAACTCGGCTCCATTTCACTTTTTGACTTGTATCGCACATGGCGACTGTGGCACCTTTGAGTTTATTTCAAGCCTTTGGCGTTGAACTAGAATATATGATCGTCGACGCGAAGTCGCTTTCCGTGCGACCGATCGCGGACGAGGTTTTGCGAATTGCGGCGGGCGAGATCGTCAATGAAGTGGAGTGCGGCAACGTTGCGTGGTCGAATGAGCTTGCTCTACACGTGATTGAACTAAAGACAAACGGCCCAGCCAATTCTCTTGCGCCGTTACCAGAGTTGTTTCAATCCCAAGTCGCTCGGATTAATGAAATTCTTGCTGCGTATGACGCGCGGCTTATGCCGACCGCAATGCATCCATGGATGAACCCCGATCGAGAATTGAAACTCTGGCCGCATGATTACAACCCCGTGTACGAGGCTTACAATCGCATCTTTGATTGTCGCGGCCACGGATGGGCGAACCTGCAAAGCGTGCATTTGAATTTGCCGTTTGCCAATGACGCTGAGTTCGGCCGTCTTCACGCTGCGATTCGATTGCTGTTGCCGCTTATGCCGGCGTTGGCGGCAAGCTCCCCAGTTGTCGACAGCCGGTTATCGGGCCTGCAAGACACTCGAATGGAGGTTTACCGTAGGAACTCGGAGCGGATTCCGTCGATTACCGGACGCGTCATACCTGAACCTGTATTCACGCGCCGTGACTATGAGCGAATCATCTTTCAGCGGATGTACGAAGACATTGCCCCATTCGACCGGGAAAAGACGCTCCAGTTTGAATGGCTCAATTCACGCGGCGCTATCGCTCGTTTTGACCGCAACACTATTGAGATTCGTGTGTTGGACGTACAGGAATGTCCTGCGGCCGATGTTGCAATTTGCGCCGCCATCGTAGCGGCGCTCAAGGCGCTTACCGACGAGCGTTGGACTCGATTGGCGGAGCAACAATCGTTCGCGACGGACTCGCTCGCGGATATATTTCTCTCCACGGTACAAAGCGCTGATCAGGCCGAGATTACCGACCGGCGTTACATGTCGCAGTTTGGCGTCGGCGAGGATTCAATTTCATCAGGCGAGTTATGGCGTCGGATCTTGGGCGATGCCATGCCCTCTTTCGAATCTTGGTCGACGTCGCTAGAAACTATTTTGCAACAGGGACCGCTTGCAAGACGCCTTACTCGTGCGATTGGAACGTCGGAGCCGTCTTCGGAAACGCTTGCAAGGGTATATGAAGAGTTGTGCGGGTGTCTGGCCGAGGGACGCTTATTTCCCACCCTTGCTGTTAAGGCGTCGGCAGGACAAACTTGAGTGAACACGCCCCGGGTTTTGGTCCCACGCATAGTCACGCCTTTTACGCAATCGAATCGGATGATTGAATACCGGCGGCTGCGCGCGCCTGTGCATGATCGTGAGGCGTTTTTCGACCCTCCGTGCAGTGTGGCGGACGAAGTTTTCGAGCAAAACATTGCTCGACAACGCGCGACAACCGTGGAGTTTGCAGGACGCCAAATGCGAGAACTCGCTGCGGAAGCGCGGCGGGAACTCCTGGCCGACGCATTGACATATACGCGCGAATACCGCGACGCTCCCGATTATAGTCCCGATGAGGCGGGACCCGTGTTGCTCGCCGGTCATCAACCTCAGTTGTTTCATCCTGGCGTGTTATTCAAAAACTTTGCGCTGTCAGCTTTGGGCGAGCGGCTGAACGCGACTGCCGTCAACTTGGTGATTGACAATGACGCCGCCGGTCCACCTTCGATTCGCGTTCCAACTGGATCTCGCGAGGCACCGCGCGTGGAGGCGATTCCGCTGGATGAGCCGACTTCGAAAGTTCCCTATGAAGAGCGCGGTGTAGTCGACCGTGAATTGTTTCAAAGGTTTGGATCACACGTTCAGAAGTCGTTGCAACCCTTCGTCCCCAATCCCCTTGTGACTCGGCTTTGGCCTTACGCCATTGAGGCGCTTAGTCGAAGCGGAAATCTCGGCCATGCTGTCGCCCAGGCGCGCCACCGGCTTGAGGCGGATTGGGGCTTGAAGTCGTTAGAGCTTCCTCTAAGCCGCGTATGCCGAACCGCCTCATTCGCTTCCTTCGTTGCGACGGTATTAAGAGAATTATCGCGCTTTGCGGAGATTCATAATCGCGCCGTTCATGAGTACCGTCGGGTTCACCATTTGCGCAGTCATACGCATCCCGTGCCTGATTTAACCACGGATAGCGACTGGCAAGAAGCGCCGTTCTGGGTTTGGTCGAGCGAGGAGCCTATTCGGCGTCGACTTTTCGTCCGGCATCCGGCTCCCAATAAAATCGAACTTACGGATCGAGCGTCGCAACGGCATTGTCTCTCGCTTCCTGCCCACGATGACGGTCAGGCGGTCGCCAACCAATTGCTTCATCTAGCGGAGCGCGGAATCAAATTACGTCCTCGGGCGTTAATGACGACACTCTACACTCGTTTGTTCCTCGGCGATTTGTTTCTCCATGGCATAGGCGGCGCAAAGTACGATCAGTTGACCGACGTTTTAATGAGCCAGTTTTTTGGGGTATCTCCACCCCAGTTTTACGCGGTCACGGCAACTATGCTTTTACCCGTCCAGCGAGCATCCGTTACGAAAGAGGATGTTCGACGTATTGAACAACACCTACGTGAACTGCGGTTCCATCCTGAACAGCATGTCGATTCGTCCTTGCCAAACGTTGCAAAGCTTTGTGAAAGTAAACGGCAATGGATTTCAAATGATGCGCCGCGCGGCTCGCTGCATGAACGGCATCTCGCAATCCAACAGGTGAATGCTGCTCTTCAACCTTACGTCGAAGGGCAGCGCACGCGGCTCGAACACGAGCGACAAGAGTTGAGCGAAATCTTGCGGCGCGACCGCGTGCTTGCCTCGCGTGAGTTTTCATTCTGTCTTTTCCCTGATGATTATTTGCCCGCGGCATTACAGGGATTGCTTCGCAATTGTGTCGCTTGAACGCTGCACCGACTTCCGATTCTCGCGCACAAAGCGCCGCTCACCTGATCCGACGCGTATTACGGCCCAAAAGATAGATCCCGCAGATCGTAGCGAGGGTTGCAAGTCCAGCCAGTGCGCCATACTTTTGCCAGTCAAGCTCCAGGTGTCCGGCGAGGGCAGCGCCAAAACCTCCAAGTCCAAATGTCATCGTAAAGCTAAGCCCATACGCGAAACTGCGCCGCTGGCGCGCCGAGTACTTCGAGATCAGGCTATTGTAAATCGGCTGATACATAAAATGCGTGAGTGCGAATACAGCAGCAGCCATCACTCGCCAATAACCTTCGGCCATCGCCATCAGAATTAGGCAAGGGACGTTCAATCCTGTGACCATCATAAGCTGACGTTCTAGCACGGCGGGATTCGCAATTCGGCCCGCGATGTACTGCCCGAGGCACCCGACCAACAAAACCGCGCTGGACCAAAACGCGCCCTGGTCAACGATCGCGCCAAGCGACAAATGATTCGGTGCTGGCGATTCGCTCAGGTACCGTACCATGAAACTAAGCGCTCCTGCGTACACCATCCCCTGGAATACGCCAACGGCAGAAAGCCCGGCGAACGACGCCCAGTCGGTCCGAGCTTCGACATCGGATCGTGAATCAAAGCGTTGCCGATGACAAGAAACCAAAGTTCTTCGTTCATGCAACAGAAAGCGCCATCCGAGCAACACGCCAGGTATGGCAAGTAGCCAATAGTAATGCTGCCAGGAGAATCCCCGCGAAAAAACAACCCATGCTACAAAGGGCGCCGCGGCGATTCCGACCGAGCCAAATACCCCATGGCGGCCGAGAACTCTACCGCGGTCCTCCGGCGTCGTAACGTGCGAAATCAAGGCGAGGCCCGCTGGGTGATAAATTGACGCCGCCATTCCCATCCCAAACATGATTATGAATAGGATTGGCAACGGCGCGGTAAAGCCTACGAGGAAACTCAATCCAGCACAGGCGAATAAGAACAACGCGAGCATTCTCGCGCCACCGAAGCGATCGACGAGAAAACCCGCAGCCAACGCGCCGAACCCCCAGGGTAAACGCCAACACACAATCAACCAGCCGGTCGTAGCTGGCGTTACGCCGTAATCGCGGGTTAACTGCGGTTCTACACTCGGTAAAGAAAGCTCGTAAAAATGCGCCATCGCATGTGCGCAGCAAATCAAGAAGATCAAACCGGATGGTCCGCGCGCCACTTGGTCATGCCGTGACGCTTCGCTTTGCGTGATGGATGGAGTCGATGTCAAAGGCGAAATAAAAAAGTGAGAGATCGGCGCGTCTGACGGTAATAAGCTAACGAGGTTGCCTATTCCAACGATCGCCGGACGGAAACACGATGACTAATTGAGGGACCCGGCATGACGCGGATCTGTGCGTTGAATGATCTCACTCACCCCCGTTTGATTAAATCCCTTATAACCTTGATCACGCTGAAGAATCTCCAAATGCGATCCGAGTGCGCCCTCGTTTCGGAACTGTTCAGCCTGGTCGCGCGTAATAAATCCTTCCGCCAGCGCAGCCTCAAGCCGACGAGATTCGACAGTCCATTGTTCACCTTGAGTGAATGCCTGTCGCAAAAACTCGAAATCTGTAAACGGCTTCATGGTCGACACACCTGCCTCGGCAAGCTGGATGCGAGCGGCATCGAAGTTGAATTGACATTCGAGGTGGTGCATTCCTGCCTGCAAGAACGCTTCGCCGTGTAGTTTGCACCATAAACCGACGGTGCCTAACTTTCGCCGTGGTGGTAGGGGTTGGTGGGAAAAATCACCTGCAACTTCGTCCGGGGCCAAATCGACATCCGCGAATACAACAATACGTGTTCGTGGTTGCTCCATGACCTGAGCGCCCCAACCTGCTTCGTGCCCCGCATAGAACCGCTCGCGACACACCAAACCCAACGCCTCCAAGGCGGCAGTCAAGCGCCAAAAATGCTCTCGGCTCGAACGATACGTATGATGGTCATGGTTACCCCATCCTAAACCTAACTGTTGCTGCCGCGAGTACTGGATTTGCGCGGCGCGATTTCGACGCATCCAATACGACCGCTCTGCGGCGAAGAACAGGTCACACGTCCGGTCGACTCCCAGTTCGTTCGTAGCTCCGTGGATCAAATTCATCGCATGGGCAAAACCGTCTTCCTCACGGTCGAAGTCTCTTCGTCGCAGGCGAAATGCTTCCTGATGGCGCAAAACGGTTGACGCATCTCCCGACGGTGTTGCGCGAGGGGTGAATTCGGCGTCCCCGTGACGTTCGACGATCCAAAATTCGACCGCACTCTCCGTGAAGACGTTCGCCATGCGAAGGGGCGCAAGCGGATCGCCAAAGATCTTTATTCGCTCGTCCAATCGATGAGCCGTCAGGAAGTCGCATATTGATTCCACGTGAATCGTGATACGCCATTCCGGGGACGCGTGCAAAATTACCGCTGGAAATAATCCTTCAGGCTGCCGCCACACCTCCTGGTTTGATTGGTTTGAACGTCGATATCCAACAGTCGCCAGACGATTTGCCTGAGAGGCCGTCTCGGGAATCGTGAAGCTGTCGATCCAGTCGATCAGGCGCGTGCCCGTCGCTTGCAGCAACCGTGCTTCCCATTCGCGCAATCGCGGAGATTCGCCCAAGCATGCTTGAAGAATTTCTATTACGAGCGCTTCGGCGTCGGGTTGTGGCGTCCACTGGTGTTTGTGGATTTCACTGAAGTTCGTCGCCATGGTCCCACTCCCGGCTAAGAAGAAGATTACGCGGACTGAAATGAATCCCGCGATGAGCGGCCGCACTCTATAATTGTATGACGATTTGTCGCATATCGGAATTCTTGTTCGTGAGAAACCATCCTAATGCACCGCGTGCTCCTACTAGGTAGCGGAAAGATTGGACGGATGATCGCAACACTCCTCCACCAAACAGGCGATTATCACGTGTGTGTGGGTGATGTGGATGCGACCTCCTTAGCCCGACTCGAGAAGCAGTTAGGCGTCGAAACACAGGTGCTGGACGCAACCGATGCGGGGCAACTCGCAGCCGCAATGGCGACGCGACACAGTGTCTTGTCCGCGCTAAGCTTTCGTTTTAACCCGAGTGTGGCGCAAGCCGCGCTGGCGTCCGGTTTAAGCTATTTTGATTTGACGGAAGACATCGCCACGACCAATATTGTCCGCCAGATTTCCCAGAACGCGGCTCCGGGACAGGTCTTCTTGCCTCAGTGCGGTTTGGCGCCCGGATTTATTTCGATTGTTGGTTACCATCTTACGAAACAATTCGATCGGCTCGACCGGGTTCATCTCAGGGTCGGCGCTTTACCTCAATTCCCTTCAAACAATCTAAAGTACAATCTCACGTGGTCGACCGACGGATTGATCAACGAGTACTGTAACTCATGTGAAGCGATTCACGAAGGGAAACTCATTCATGTGTTGCCGTTGGAAGGTCTAGAGCACTTTTCGCTCGATGGCGTGCGTTATGAGGCGTTCAATACGTCCGGAGGATTGGGTTCACTGTGCGAATCCTTGGAAGGCCAAGTCAACGAACTCAACTATCGTACAATTCGTTATGTCGGACATCGTGACTTAATGCATTTCCTGTTGCGCGAGTTGCGTCTTAGTGAACGGCGCGAATTGCTGAAGGACATTTTGGAGCACGCGATCCCCATCACCTTTCAAGATGTTGTCGTCGTCTTTTGCGCCGTGACGGGATGGCGGAATGGGCAGTTCGTGCAATTGAGCGACGCCAGGAAGATCTACATGCGCGCAATTGACGACGAGCCCTGGAGCGCAATTCAGATCACCACGGCATCGGGCATTTGCGCCGTCGTCGATCTGCATGTGGCAGGAAAACTACCTTCGCGCGGTTTTGTGCGACAAGAACAAATCGACTTTAACGACTTCATTCAGAATCGTTTTGGTCGCAATTATGAAGGCGAGGGCGCTTCGCGTTTCAGTAAAATCGCTGCCCCCCAGCCGTGAAAGATCGCTCTCCGGCGCATCACGCGAGTTTCTCACAAAGGAGGATGTAATGCACGACGCGCTTCATCTCGCTTTAGAACGATTAAATACGCCACGAGCACTCCAGTCGACTGCGATCGATGGACATTGGCGTTCGGGCCAAGGCGTCGAAATCTCGGTACGTTCGCCAATCGATGGTTGGCGGTTGACGACGTTTCCCTCGGCGACCGCCGCTGATGTGGCTAACGCCGTCGCCAGCGCGGTGAACGCATTCAAAGTGTGGCGTCAGACGCCCGCGCCGGTGCGAGGCGAATTCGTTCGCCGATTGGGCCAAAAATTGCGTCAACATAAGGAAGATCTCGCGTGCATCGTCACGTGGGAGACTGGAAAGATTGTGCAAGAAGCACTAGGTGAAGTTCAAGAGATGATCGATATTTGCGATTTCGCCGTCGGATTGAGCCGTCAACTTTATGGCAAAACGATTGCCTCGGAGAGGCCGCGGCAT
This sequence comes from Planctomycetota bacterium, assembly GCA_963204915.1. GTDB lineage: Bacteria > Planctomycetota > Planctomycetia > Pirellulales > Pirellulaceae > JAHWKS01. The sequence continues at coordinate 14,127 of CAUJHS010000113.1, forward strand.
CGATTGATGGAGCAGTGGCATCCGTTGGGCCCGATTGGCGTGATTACGGCGTTCAATTTCCCGGTCGCGGTTTGGGCGTGGAACGCCGCCATTGCACTTGTATGCGGCGACACGGTCGTTTGGAAACCTTCTGAGAAAACGTCGCTGTGCGCCATTGCGTGCCAAACACTTGTCGACCGAGTGGTGGACGAGATGAGTGAAGTTCCTCCCGGTCTCTCCAATTTGGTGATCGGGGAAGGTCCTGTAGTTGGGCGGGCCATTGCCGAATCTTGCGACTTACCTCTCATCTCGGCGACTGGCTCGATACCTATGGGACGCGACGTCGCCCAGCGCGTCGCAACTCGTTTTGGTCGGTCGCTGTTGGAGCTTGGAGGGAATAATGCGGCAGTCGTAGCGCCCAGCGCCGATCTTGAACTTGCCATTCGCTCGGTTGTCTTTGCGGCGGTGGGCACTTGCGGTCAGCGTTGTACTACGCTTCGCCGCTTGATCGTTCATGATTCAATCTACGATCGCATGCGCGATCGCTTGCTCGAAACGTACGCCAAACTGCCAATTGGCGATCCGCGTGATCCCCAAACCCTGGTCGGGCCGCTAATTGACCTCGCGGCGGTGGAGAAGATGCAAGACGCACTCCTTCAAGCGAAACAACAGAGCGGATTTGTCCACGGGGGCAATATTCTGAGGAATCACGTGCCGGAAGGCGGCGTGTATGTTGAGCCCGCAATCGTGGAAATAGCACACGACCAGGCCGTTGTACGCGAGGAAACATTTGCACCCATTCTGTACGTATTTCGGTATGAAACCCTTGCCGACGCCATTGCCATAAATAACGGCGTTCCACAGGGGTTGGCTTCGTCGATCTTTACCAGCGATGTCCGCGAAGCGGAGATTTTCTGTTCGTCCGAGGGCAGCGACTGCGGAATTGCGAATGTGAATATCGGAACAAGCGGAGCTGAAATCGGCGGCGCGTTTGGCGGTGAGAAGGAGACCGGCGGCGGACGCGAATCGGGCTCCGATGCGTGGAAGTTTTACATGCGGCGTATGACCAGCACGGTCAACTATGGCGACACGCTTCCTCTGGCACAGGGCATCAAGTTCCACGTGTGATAGGCGCCAGGTTCACGTCCTCAGATTTTTCTTGTTAGGCGAAATCTTTGGTGCGCAATCACCAGTGGTAACAACTCATTTGCACCACGTCTCGCGCACCTTTCTCCTCATATGGATTTTGCAATGATTCGTGTAAAACCTCACCCGGGCTTAGATTTGCGGGCTTTTATTACGGAATTCCCAACTCCGCTGGGAAATTTGACGTCCTCGGATGAGCTACTTGCTCTGCTCCGGCAAGCGGGTGATGCGCCGATGCAAAGCTCCGATGAAGTTCGCGCCGCCGTGAGGGATGTGCTTCGACATGGCGGTTTTAAGCCAACAGGGCGTAGCAAGCCGGCATCGGAGTATTTGTTACGAACAGCCCAGGAACGAGGCGTTTCGACAATTAACGTCGCGGTTGACTGCTGCAACGCTGTGTCGCTGCACAGTGGCTTGCCGATTAGCGTTGTTGATGTTGATCGGGCTAAGCCGCCATTCTATGTAGAGATCGCCGCCGTTGGGTCATCCTATGTGTTCAATCCAACGGGACAAGTCATTGACATCGGCGGACTCGTGTGCTTGTTTGACGCGGATGGCCCTTGTGCTAATGCCGTCAAAGACGCGCAGCGGACAAAAACCGACGAGACTACGAAAACAACGCTTTCGTTGATTTGGGGGGCGACGACGTTAAAAAGCCGCACTTTGGAAGCGGAAGGATGGTATCACCACATTCTGCAGGATCACGGTGCGAAGGTTCGTGCCGTTTACCCGTGAATGGCCTATCGCTGTGAATAAGCACGTCGACGAGGCGCGGCAAACTGCCGCGCCATGTCAATGACATAAGAATCGAACAACGTCGCGTATCCCTGTAGTTTACTGTGCCGCTTGCACACCGACCTGTGGCGCCAAAATTCGCAGATTGGTCGAAAGATGCAGCGACGGTGAGTCGCCGTTCTCGTAGACCGCTTCCGCAAAGAGCGCGGTAAACCCTTCCTCTGGAAACGGCAATTCGCAAATGAATCCCTCGCCGTTTGACTTCGCTGGCTGGGAGCTCCATGAAGCGTTACGGAAATCCCGCGTTGCCGCTGACGCCACCCAAGCCTGAACTTCACGCGGCTTTTGATCCGACGACACATGTAGTCGCAAACGATCGTCACCGTTCTCGAATTTCCAGCTAAGTTTTGGCAACGGTTTACCGCCCGCAGCCTGCTCATGCAATGCCGTGAGCGCGCCAATAATACGTGGGTAATCTTTCAAGCCATGACCATTGTTAGGGATGTACAACAGATGCTTCTGACCTTCGAGTTTGTCCCAGTACAAATTGGCCGCATCCAACGGCCAATATCGATCATTCGTCCCAAAGAGCAATAATTTTGGCTGGGTTAACAACTCGCGATAGGCGTAAGGATCTACGATTTGCACCAAGTTCTTGCCTTCTTCGGACGAGAGTTGTTTTTGCAGTCCACGTTGCGTGTAGTCGCCAATCTCGTCCGAGTATTCACCCCAAGTCGCCACTTGGTGTTTCATTTGAGCGCTCATGTTGAGCATATCAATCACCATCGGCGCGATCGCCGTTGCGCGGCGGTCAATGGCGCCCGTGAGCCAAGTGGTCCAACCACGTTTTGATGCTCCCGTTACGGTGAACGTCTTCAAATCCATGGACCAATGCGTTTTTGCATATTCTTGGGTCGCATCCATTCCGCGAACGGCGCTTTTCACCATGGGCAACAGCAGGGGCCAATCCCCCTCGCCGGTGCGAAGGAATTGTTCGAAGGTATAGGCAATCGCGGCGTCCTCGTGCTTGCCATCCAAGATCGGTTGGTGCGGCACATGCAATAACAAGGCAACGGGCGACTTCAATTGTTCTGCGATTGCGGCAAAGAGTTGCGCTTCACGCGGGAGTTGTTGTTCGTGATTCGGATCGTCGAGTTCAGCCCGCCAGCTACCGCCCGTGATAAACAGCATCGCATGGCGAGCCTCGTCAGTAGCAGTTGACGGCTTGAGCAGGAACAGCTGGTGTTTCCAAGCAATTCCTCGCCATTCCTGGGAGACGAGGCGCAACTCGACAAACTCCGTTGCGCCGAGTCGGCCTTGGCGGTGTTCCTTCCAGTGGTAGGCGGGGTCTTCCTTGGCCACGTATTCCGTCAAATGGCCAGGAATGTTCCGTAACGAGACGGCGACTTCCTCAGCACGGCCATAAGAGCACAACAGTAACACGCCCACAACAATCGCCGGCAGCCAAAATGGTCTCACGAAATCCTCCCTCGCAGTGAATTGATAGAAAACGTCATCGATCGCAAAGGCCGTGACGAACCCAAATTACTCGTTGTTTGGTTCGTCGGTCATATCAGTAGGCGTCGCTTCCCCTGGCGTTGCATCATCGGGCTGTTTTCCCACCAACGGATGAATATTCTCGCGCACCCAAATATTCCTGAAACGCACACGATTTCCGTGAAATTGGAGCGAAAATGGTTCTTTCTCGGCATGTCGCGTGTACTTGGGCGCTTCGATATAAGACGTCGAACCCTGTAGTTCATAGTGATTGTGAATCACGACGCCATTGTGTAGCACCGTAACATAAGCGGGCTTCGCCAAGCCGCCCCCTTCATCGAAACGTGGCGCAGTAAAAATAATGTCATACGACTGCCACTCGCCAGGTTTGCGCGAGGCGTTGACCATCGGGGGTTGCTGCTTGTAGATGGATCCGCATTGCCCATCGACGTAAGTTTCATTTTCGTACGAATCGAGGATTTGCAGTTCGTAACGTCCCATCAGGTAGACGCCGCTGTTTCCGCGACCTTGGCCTTGGCCCTCCACTTTCTCGGGCGTGGCGAACTCCAAGTGAAGTTGACAGTCGCCAAACGACTGCTTGCTGCGAATGCCATTGTTTCGAGCAACTGCGTAACCGTCCTTGATCTCCCACTGATCGCCGCCTTCAAATTCCGATAAATTGGTTCCGTCGAAAAGCACAATCGCGTCTGCGGGAGCGCCGCCCTGAGACCCGGCATCGACAATTGGCGGCGTCGGCCATTCGATTCCGCTTTTCCATTCATCCACCCATGCGAAAGTCGCCGCCGACGCCAGCAACACCGTGCTGATGGGGGCGAACACCCTTGAAAATCGGTACGTTTTTGCAAAAGAATTCATGGTGTTGGACCTGTTTCACAATCGGCGTGGGAAATCGCAACGTGGCAGTTCGGTTGGATGACGAAGACGCTGGGGGCGACGCGCTTCGGCTATTTTCCATCGAGCTCCGCCAAGCGCTTGGTGGCTTTATCGCGCGCCATCGACATGACTTCGTCTAATCTGACTGGCGCGCCGTCACGGCGCTTACTCTCGTCGGCCGCTTCCATAAAGGCGTAGATCTCCAACGTTTCTTCAGCGCTTACTGGGGGTTGCTTCGAGCGGAAAAACTTTACAATCTCGACCACAAGCGGTCGGTAACCGCCATAGGGGCCGACAGGCTGGATCCCTTGCTCTCCGAAAACGGTTCCACCATAGCCCGAAGCGCCTTGACGAATACCGCGAAAAACGCCAATACGGCCATCTTTCCACGTCCCGGCGACGACATCAAAATCGGGCGAGTTTGAACGGACCACGGACTCGCATCCCCCGCCCATTACGGTAAACAATGTTTCAACGCCATGAATTCCGTACCAGAAAAGATCGGGATGCGTTGTTTCCAAAGAGCAAGGGCTATACACATCCGCTCCCAGAACGCGACCGGCGCTGCCTCCACGCAACGCTTGAGCGCCCTCGGCGTAGCGAAGCGATGACGAGCTAAACATCGGCGTGTCGTATTTCTTCGCCGCTTCATAAATTGCGATCGCGTCGGCCAGAGAACCTGCGACAGGTTTATCGATGAATACTGGTTTCTGCGATCGAAAGACCGCCAAAGCTTGTTCCAAATGCGGACGTCCGTCATTCGTTTCCAAAAGGACGACATCAACTCGTTTTAACAACTCCTCGATCGATTCAACGATCTCGACGCCTAGCCCGCGCACTTGCTGCGTGTATTCGGGAACGCGTCTGACGCTCGACTCAATATCAGGGCTGCCCTTGGGATAGGCCGCGACAACACGGCAATTTGCAAGCTCCGATGGGGCCGCCGAATCATTAAGTAGTTTGGTAAACGCCACGGCATGCGAGGTATCCAGTCCGATTATCCCAACCTTTAGGGATCCAGGGGCGCCTTGCGCTAACGCCAAAAATGGCGTCAGTGCGAACACCATGCAAACGACAAATCGAGTGATCATTATGCAAACTCTCGCGCTAATTAACTTCATTACAGGCAGCCGATCGAAGGTCATGCTCCAGCAAGTCGGTATCGACGAGTCGGACCGAAAGGCAATGGTAACCGGCCGGTTGCCCAATAGCAATCAACCTCCACCCTGACTCATCCCCAGTTCGGCGCAGCGCGGGCGAGAGTTCGAGCGACGGTAATTAGGGCGGCGCGGGGCACGATTTCGATCTCGTCCAGCATGCGACCGATGGTGAACGCGCGGCATTCGCGGAGCCGCGGATTGGGGCACTGCGTGTTCGACAGGGCCGAGCCACTGCGGCAGCCCTCGCCGTCGCGGCAGAACTCCTCAGTGCGCCAGTCATACTCCGTCCTAAGTTAAGACTTGTCATAAAGACGGCGCAGGACGCGGGGAGCGACGGAGTGGGAAATGGTTTTGGAAGTGATCAATTCCGCCGGGTAGGGTCGCGGCCAGCAACGTGGCGCGTATCGCAGATGGCAGAGACGAAGCAGTTCGTCCACATCGACGTTCCCTGTCCACCAGCCGCTTAACGCCTTGGATATGCGCGCGACGAATCGGCCCGGAATTCAGGGGTTCAAGGGGGAGCAAGCGAATAGGATTTTGGCGCCGACTGCGCCACGAGGCGATGGCCCTGTTCATCGGTGGAGCGGCAAGAGCCCTTTCCGAGGATTCGCCACTCTGAAGCCGCATAGCGGTTCTTTCTGCGCCATCCGATGCATTGCGCCAAGCGGCCAGCTACAATCGCCCTATTGTTCGTTCGATTCGACGACGTCCGTGGAGCGTGTAATTCGGCCGATTTGTGTTGAGGCGTTCGATCACGTGGTCGTCTTCGCCCCTCGGCGTCCCGACCGTATCCTGCCTGGTCTCGAAACTGTTTACAGTATGCGTATAGAAAAACGCCGTCCCCATATCCATCGATGGACCACGCGACTCTTTCCCGAGCCACCGCCACGACCGCAGAGCAGAAACATCGCATTTCCGTTGCCGTGAAATATCACGATATCAGTCCTCTCCACCTGTCCGCTCGTTAGCCTGCCCGCCGTGATTCGTCATGAGAACAACAACCACCTTGCTGGCCGCACTTCTCGCCCTTGGCTCCGCCGCGGCGTCCGCCGCACCGCCCAATCTGGTCATCTTCCTTGCAGATGACGCGGGCTGGGGCGACTATGGTCACTCGGGCAACCAGATGGTCGCGACGGCAAACATAGACTCCATCGCCCAACGAGGCGTGTCGCTCGACCGCTTCTTCGTGCAGCCGGTCTGTGCGCCGACCCGCGCGGAGTTTCTGACCGGACGTTATCACCCGCGCGGCGGCGTGCGCGGCGTATCTACCGGCCAGGAACGGCTCGATCTCACCGAGAAAACCTTCGCAGAGGCTTTTCAGGCCGCTGGCTATGCTACGGGCTGCTTCGGCAAATGGCACAATGGCAGCCAGTGGCCGTATCACCCGATGGCGCGAGGCTTCGACGAGTATTTCGGCCACACTTCCGGGCACTGGGGCGAATATTTTGACGCGCCGCTGGAGGAAAACGGCCGCATGGTCCGCACGCGCGGCTACATTGTGGATGTCTGCACGGATCGCGCGCTCCGTTTTATCGATCGGAACAAGGACCAACCCTTTGTCTGCTACATTCCGTTCACCACGCCACACTCGCCCTGGGCGGCGCCCGAGTCGGACTGGCGGCGCTTTCAAGACAAGCCGCTCACGCAAACCGCCACCGACCCAACGAAGGAAACGGCTGACGAAACTCGCTGCGCTCTTGCAATGATTGAGAATCAGGACATGAACGTGGGTCGTGTGCTGTCGCGGCTTCAACAGTACGGCCTTGAGGACAACACGATCGTCGTCTATTTCTCCGACAACGGCCCTAACTCGCTGCGCTGGACCGGCGGTATGAAGGGAAAGAAAGGCAGCACCGACGAAGGCGGTGTGCGCTCGGTCTGTTATATCTGCTGGCCGGCGAAACTCCCCGCCGGTCACATTGTCACGCAGATCACCGGCGCGATTGACCTGCTCCCCACGCTCACTTCCCTGGCCGGTGTGAAGCGCGTCGGCGACCAACCGCTCGACGGCCGCGACCTCACCCCGCTGCTAATGAAGCAGAGCGCCGAATGGCCCGAGCGCATGATCTTCTCCACCTGGGCGACGAACGCCAGCGTCCGCACGCAAACACACCGCCTCGACTCTGCGGGGCGGCTGTTCGATATGATCGCTGATCCAGGCCAGACCACGCCCGTCAACGACAAAGAGCCCGAACTGGCCGCGGAACTCACCCGCGCACTCCAGGCCTGGCGGCAGGAAATGTATGGTGCCGCGGCCACACCGTCGCAAACGAAGCGTGGTGGGAAGAAAGCCGACGCAAACGCCGTCGATCCGCGTCCCATCCCGGTCGGTTACCGCGAGTTTCCCATCACCATGCTTCCTGCCCGCGATGGCGAGCCGCGTGGCGGAGTACAGCGCAGCAGCGGCGCGCCGAACTGCTCCTATTTCGTCAACTGGACCAGCAAAGCTGACCGAATGGTCTGGCTGCTCGATGTTCACACCGCCGGGACGTATTCCGTCTCCATCGACTACACCTGCAAGCTGCCTGACGCCGGCTCCACCATTGAGTTGAGTTTCCACGACGCCAAACTCCGAGGCCAAGTCCGCCCCGGCTGGGATCCGCCGCTTTACACCAATCAAGACACGCTTCCTCGCCCACATGGGGAGAGCCAGATGAAAGAGTTTCGCACGCTTGAACTCGGCCAAATTACGCTGCCTGCCGGCCAAGGGCAGCTCACCCTACGCGCTACGGACATTCCTGGCGCAACCGTCATGGACGTGCGCCGCGTTACGCTTACGTTACAACGTTAATCCCTGTGAAAACCCTCGGTGGCCTGCATGCATGTTTCATTATGATCATCGGCCGTTTGCTCAGCGGTCGTGGGGCGCCGCGCTTCCAAACCTTGCCAAAATCATCGCTAACCTCGCCGCGAGTTTTAATGAAAGGCGGCTTGTCACCCCGCGCCACATGCGGACGCAGCAAATCGACGAGCCGGGACGCTGGAAACAAGGCTCAATCGAGGCATGCTTTCTTCAATCCACCTCACTGAGAGAACGATCATGAGACACATCCTCGCGATCTTCGCGCTTTTTGGGCTCGCTTGCGGCGGAACTCGCGCCGCGGCCGACAAACCCAACATCCTGTTCATCTTCTCCGACGACCACGCGCAACACGCGATCTCCGCGTATGGGTCCAAGGTGAACCAGACGCCGCATCTTGATCGTCTCGCCCGAGACGGCGCTCGCTTCACCAACAGCTTCGTCACCAATTCCATCTGCACGCCCAGCCGAGCCACACTGCTCACAGGACAGTATTCGCATCTCAATGGCGTGCCGGTTTTCAACCGCTTCGATGGCGGCCGGGACCATGTGGCGAAGCATCTGCAAACCGGCGGCTACCACACGGGCATGATCGGCAAGTGGCATCTGGGCAGCGACCCCACCGGCTTTGACCGCTGGATTGTGCTGCCCGGTCAAGGCGCGTATTGGAACCCGCAGTTCCTGCTGCCTGGAAAGAAGAAGCTCACCATCGAAGGCCATTGCACGGACATCACCACGGATCTGGGGATCGAATGGCTGAAGACACGGCCTAAAAACCAACCCTTCTTTCTGATGCTGCATCAAAAGGCGCCCCATCGCGCCTGGGAGCCCGCCACGCGGCATATCGAGATGTTTAAGGACAAGGTTATCCCCGAGCCTGAAACTCTCTGGGACGACTACGCCACGCGCCCGGTCGCTTTGCCCATCAATCGGCAAACTATCGCTCGTGATCTGACGCGACGCGATTTGAAGCTCACTCCTCCTGCCGACCTCAAAGGTCCCGCTCTGCAAAAATGGCTGAATGAATCGCCGATGGAGCTAGAGGTCGACGGCAAACTCCTCCGCGGCAAGGAGCTTGTGCAGTGGAAGTATCAAAAATACATGCGCGACTACCTTGGCTGCGTACAGGGCGTGGACGATGGCGTGGGTAAAGTGCTCGACTACCTCGATGAGACGGGTTTGGCCGAGAACACCATTGTCATCTACTCCGCCGACAACGGTTGGTTTCTCGGCGATCTCGGCCTCTACGACAAGCGGTTCATGTACGAGCCCGGCTTGCACACGCCCCTCATCGTCCGTGGTCCCGGCGTCAAAAAAGGCATCGAGCCCGAGCAATTCGTCCTGAACCTTGATCTCGCCCCCACGTTTCTGGATCTCGCGGGCCTGGCGGCGCCGGAGTCGATGCAAGGCCGCTCGGTCGCGCCGCTAATGCGCGGGGAGTCGCCCCAGGACTGGCGCACGGCAATGTATTATCGCTACTACCACGACCCTGGGCATCATAACACGGTGGCTCACCTCGGCGTGCGCACCGCCACGCACAAGCTGATCCACTACTGGAAGCAAGACGCGTATGAGATGTTTGATCTCACCGCCGACCCAAACGAGCAGCGCAATCTCCTGCATGCGCCAAGCGAGGCGCAAAAGGCGGCAATCGCGGCCAAATTCTCGGAGTTGAAAGCCGAACTCTCCCGGTTGAAGCAGGAATACCAGGACACCGATGACCTTTACGCCAATCCCGCCACCTGGCCCGCCGGGAGCGCCGATGGCCCCTGGGACGCCTACCAGCCCACAGGCGTCAAGACCGTCGCCGAAGCGATCCGGGCCGCGGTACAGCATTGATCGCCAACGCCCATGATCGTAGCAAGCATCCTAGCCGACCATCACGCGCACACTTCGCGGATCACGCGCCCATCGCGCACCAAAGTGATGGGACGACCAGCATCGGTCTGATACTCCGTGGATGGCGGTATGCCCAGAGTATGATAAAAGGTTGCCGCCAGATCCTCGGGCGTATAGCCGACGCCGTCAGGTTCCGCGGCATGAGCGTCGGTCTGTCCGACAACGACGCCCTGTTTCACTGGGCCTCCGGCGAGAAGCGCAAACATCGCACGCGCCCAGTGGTCCCGCCCCGCGGCCCCATTCGTCTTGGGCGTGCGTCCGAATTCTCCTGTCACGAGAACTGATGTCGTTGTAAGCAGCCCTTTCTCTTCGAGTGTTTGCAGGAGCGCCGACAAACCTTGATCGAAACTGGGTAGTAAAGTTTGCTTTAAGGCGGTGAAGTTCCCGCTGTGGGTGTCCCAGCCATCCACCAGCACCGTAACGAAACGCGCTCCCGCTTCGATCAGTCGGCAGGCCAATAGATAACTATGACTATGCTCGTGTGCGCCAAATCGCTCCAATATCTTCGGGGATTCCCGAGCCACGTCAAACGCGGTGCGCGTCCGAGGCGAACTGATGATCGCGTGAGCCTGCTGCGAGAAACGGTCGAGGCCGCGCACTTCGTCATCGAGCTGTTCAAAGCCGCGGAAGGCTGTGCCGAGGTCGCGCGCCAACGACTGTCGGCCTTGAAACTGCCGCAGGGTAACGCCGTCGCCAAGCGTGATCCCACGCACTTCAAACGGTCGATTCGGGCGAGGGTGTTCGCCAGTCGCGAGTGCTCCGTGTTGGACCCCCAAATAACCCGGGCCTTCGGGATCATGATCGATCGCCACATAGGCGGGCACGTCCTTTGCCGCTTTGAGTTCGCGACTGGCGACCGACCCGAATGTGGGATGCCTGAGTAGCGGGTTCGGGCGATTGCCCGTCATCACATAACGTGTTCCCAAACCATGGTCCGCCAGATTGTGGGTGATGCCGCGGATCAGCGCGTAGCGATCCGAAAGTTAGGACAATCGCGGCAAATGTTCGCAAATTTCGATTCCCGGGACGACCGTCGAAATTGGTCGAAACTCGCCACGATATTCAGACGGAGCATTCGGCTTGAGATCGAACATGTCTTGATGGGCCGGTCCTCCTTGCAGAAAGATCAAGATGCCAGAGCGTCCCGAGTCAGCGCCATTCGCAGCATGCGACAAGCGGAGGAATCGGCTCAACGAGAGGCCCATTCCGACGGCTCCCGCTTGGAGAATGGTACGGCGGTTCGGCGCAAGCGGCGAATTCGACATGGCAACGGTCCGTGCGGATGGCGCTAGTGATTAAGCAAAAATTCTTTGGAATTGAACAATGCCCAGATGAGGTCGCCCATTCCTTCGGCCACAGAGCTTGCCGAGTTGACGTGCGCGCTGGCGCGGGTCGCTTCTTCGTCCGTCGGAGGGCGACTCACGGTGCGCAGGTATGCCGCACGAACGAGTGAGGCGACCTCGACAGGCGGCGTCGCGACTTCGGTGGCCCCGATTTCCGCCAGCCATGGGCTCTCCTCCAGTCGCATTGAAACAAGCGGGTCATTCTGCATGAAAATCGACTGCAATAAACTGGGGGCGTTCGTACGCTCGCAGTCGCAATTGGTCGCGCGTGTCGGTTTGCCAAACACGTGCATCGTGTAGGTTCCCGCCATGCGCATGGATAAGTGCCCAATCGCCCGTGTCGTCAGGTCGAGGCGAACATGTTCTTCGTTGCCTTCGGCGGCTGTGGCCTGTTTTAACGCGTCGTAAAGCACTTCCGCCGGGAGCCGCCGCGGGATAAAGCGGCTGTAATTGCGACGGTCTTGAGCATTCGTTTCGTTGGGTCGCCAACTGCGCTGGTAGGCGTCGCTTGTGGCGATCTCGCGATGAAGCCATTTCAGATCGTACTTGTGCTTAATGAAACCGCGAACGAGGTAGTCAAGCAGCGGTTCATTCGACGCCGGATTCGCCAGGTTGAGGTCATCGGTCGGTTCGATCAATCCGCGGTGAAAATAGCCGGCCCACACGCGGTTGACCAACACACGGGCGAAGTACGGGTTGTCGGCTTGCCGTAGCCAGTCCATCAGCGGTTTGCGCGGGTCCAATTGCTGCGAACGTTCTTCGATCGTACTTGCGTCGGTCGTGTCGCCGGGAAGGTCGTGTTGCAGCACACGTTTTAACGGAGTCGCGCGCGGCGTCACAAACAACTCCCGCCAAGGAATCGTCCGGCCGTCTTCGGCCATCGCCATCATCTCCATCGACATACCGCCGCTGTTCATCTTCGCCCCCGACGCATTGACCAGTTGCTGAAAAGCGTTTTGCGCATCGCTACGTACGCCATACTGCACGCCTGAAAACAGGTTGCAGAATTCGCGAAAGTCGTTTTGCGTCCAGCGATCGAAAGGATGTTTGTGACATTCGGCGCATTGCAAGCGAATTCCCAAAAAGCTGTGGGCGAACGCCAATGCTTTCTCTTGGGGTTTCGCCACGGTCTGACGCGTCCAGTAATGCGGCATGGTTCGCCGCTGAGAAAAGTCGGCGGGGTTTTGATCGCGATAATATGAAGACATCTCACGCGCGTATTCTTCGTACGATTGCCCCGGCTCGCGCCCCGTGGCGAGAATGATTCGCGCGGCTAAATCATCGTACGGCGTGTTCTCGCGCAGTCGGGCGTACATCCACATGTACCATTGCACGGCCGTTTGTTGACCGCCGTCCTGCCGCATGGGGTTACAGCCCGTATAGTCGCAAAACCGATTGGCCCACCAGGCCGCGTAGGTCGGTCGATCCAAAAGTTCATCAATTTTCCGTTCTCGTTTGTCGGTAGAAACATCCTTCAGAAACGCTTCGACTTCCGCCGATACGGGAAGGGTTCCCGTGATATCGAGTGACGCGCGGCGAAGAAATTCCGCGTCGGTGCAAAGTTCGGATGGCGCAACGCCAAGAGTTCGTAATTTGGCGACGATGAATTCATCAACCCGCGTTCGAGACGTCGCCAGCGGATAACGCACGCCGGATTTGTCCGTCACGGGAATAAGAACGGGAATCGCCAGCACGCCGTTGTCGTAAAAGACGATGATGTGGGAATCGCCTCGCCCCACGGCCGTCACATGTCCCTCGGGCGAGACCTCGGCCAGAGCGTCGTCATTCGTTTGAAATCGACAGAGGCATGTGACATCTTCGGCCGTCCCGTCCTCCCACCGTGCGATGATTCGCAGGGCCTGATGTTCGCCCGGCGCGGCGAACGTCAATTCCGGCGGGTCGGCTTCCAAATGAAGCAGCGGCTGTTCTTGCGAAGTGCGCCTCGCGCCCGCCTCAATCCACCGCACGAGCAGCCGATACTCCCACCCATCCTTGGAAAAACGCTCGCCGCCTTCATGGTCCATGGCGAGCGTTGGCTTTTGAAGAATCAGGCTTTCTGCCGGCTGCGCGAGATTCACCCGAGTCGCGCCAACACTGGGGGAGTCGGCCATCAGTGCTTGGTGGTCCGCAGCGAAATCGTATCCAAACAGCGAGAGCTGAAATCCTCCTTGTCCTTGAAACGACCCATGGCACGCACGGCCGTTGCACCCGAGTCGCGACAAGAGCGGCGAGACATGGCGCTGGAAGTCGGGGATTTCTTGCGCATTCGCCTGCGCGAACCGGTCGCGCGCCGGCGGTGTGATTTCCGCCGCATTCGTGGTCGACAGGAGGGCGAAGCTCGCCAGCAACAGACCCAATCGCATACCAAGTCTCCGGCAACAAAAATGCGACGAACGGGCTAATCAACCTTCTTCAACCACTCTTGCACGAAGTCGAGTGCTTCGCCGCGGTTGTGGAAGGCTTCGACCTCGATACGATCGCCCGGCTTTAATACAAGCAGCACATCGAGCCATTTGCCGGCAATCCCGTTCACCTTAAGAATCTTGCCTTTGCTGTTGGCGGGGTTCTTTGCCTTGTTTTGCGGCCACACGTTTTTCACCGACTCCGCTTCGAACAACAGCACGCCGTTTTCCACGTCGGTTTTGACCACTTTGCCCACGAAAATTCCACGAAAACCTTCCAGGCCCTCGGGAAACTTGCGTTTGTCGGCATCAGCGCCCGCGGGTTGATCCTTCGCGGTTTCCGCCTGTAGTTCAGAAACGGGTTCGACTTTCTTGAACACCTCGCCTAGGAATTGCAATTGATCGCCGCGAACATGCTTCGCCTCGAGCAAAACGGTGTCGCCAGGTTTGACCACCAGTAACACATCTAAAAACCGACCAAAAAATCGTTCGACCGGGACGGTACGTCCGACAAGGTCTTGTGGTTTTTCCGCCTTGTTGTTTTTCCAAACGCGGGGAACTTGCTGAACCTTAAGGACCAGGCTGGCGCCGTCTGTGTTCTTCGAAACGACAGTGCCCACAATCTCTCCGCTGAAACCGTGAACGCTTACAGGAACTTTCAGCTCGGCGGCGGCTGGTGCGGCCTTGGCTGATTCTGCCCGAGTTTGTGCATCGTCCGCCGTTGCTGGCGCCGCCAGTGCAGCGGCCAACGTTAAAGTGGTAAAGTAACGATTCATGTCAGACTCTCCAGGCTGCGAAGGATACGAAAAATCACTTTGAATACGGGGCGCGACGGCCACGAGCACCGCCAGAAATCCCGTTGCGCCCACCCGCAACAGACAACGTCGCGCGAAGGTGGCCCTCATGTGAAACAGCCGGCCGGTAAGCAGCGACTCGACGCGTTGCTACAAAGCGGAATGGCCGGCAAAAAGATAAACGGTGGCCACGTGGGGTTGCCCATCGCCTTGCGTATGTATCCATTCGGCCAGGGCGGCGAGGCAACGGGCCAGTCCCAGACCATCGCCAAGCGTACGATAAGCAATGGCGTCGGCCAGGTGTTCGGCGTCGCGACGCATATTGCGGCGAACCAGGCGCAACAGCGGTTGAAACCAAAAAGCGTGAACGCTGAGATGGGCAAGCAAGGCCCACAGAGGATCGCAGCGCCTGTGGTGCGCCAGTTCGTGCGCCAGCATCCCTTCGATTTGCTTGGCGTCAAGTCGTTCGACGAGCGTCATGGCGGGCAAGATCACGCACGGCCGGAAAACGCCGGTCGCAAAGGGAAGCGTCACCTCCTGCGAGACATACAGGCTCGTCCATCGTGGCAGTCCAAGTTGCACGTTCAAACGCCGAAACACGCGGCAGACCGCCTTATTCGGACAAGGTTTCGCTCGGCGAACCAATTTGTGTATTTCCATCATCGCCGAAGCGGCGCGGACAAGCCCGATCAACAGTCCCACGACAAAACAGCCGACAAGTCCGACGTTCATCACGCGGAACGTCGTGGTTGCCACGCGCCCGTTTGCATATGAGAAGAATTGCGGCGATTCGGACGTTTCGGAGGCAATCTGAGCGTCAAATAAACTTGTGTTCGAAAAACTTAAGGGCCCCTGCGCATCAAGCAACAGGTCGGAGTTCGTCGAAAGGGACGTCGTCATGAAGCTTGTCGGCGGCGAGAGAACAATTCCCCAGGCTGTCTCCGGCCAGATGTATTGGGCAACGCTCGACACGAGCGCGCCCAAGAGCGCCATTTTCCAGGCGATATCGCGCAACTCGCATCGCGATACGCCCACAACCCAGGCGAACAGGAGCGCTACCGTGGCAAGGATTGTCGAATGAATCCAGAATGTTGCGAGCCAGCCGCCGCTGACGATGATACTATTCATGACGACTTCTTCCTTCTTGTGGATTTTGAGGAAGAGCCTTCAGCGGAGATATGCTCGTCAATCATATGCTTAATGCGCGCGAGTTCATCGCCTTGCATCTCATGGCTTTCCAGCAGATGGCTCACCAACTCGGACGGCCGCCCCGCAAAGACGTTCTCCACCAGGTCGTTCAAGACCGAGTACCCCACCTGATTCGCAGCGACGACCGGTTCGTAGATGAACGTCCGCCCTTCAACCACGTGACGCACGACGCCTTTGCCTTCCATGCGCTTGAGAATAGTCGCTAGTGTGGAATAGGCGAGCGGCCGATCCGCATCTAGAGAGGCTTGAACCTCCGCCACGGTGGCGCGGCGCAGGCGCCACAGCACCCGCATGACCGCCAACTGTAAACCGCTCAATCGTTGCATAGCGACTCGGTGAATTCTCGCGACTTTATAAGTTAGCAAATACGACGGATGTAATACTACAAATGTAAGACACAAGCGTCAAGCAGATTCTCATGCCAGGCGCGCCTGGCTTTCTGATTCGCGAATCGCTTCAACCCGAACGCTGGCAGGACGTACGGCATGTTGCAGGTGCGAAATGACCTGCGGGCATGCTGGCGGGGCATCGAAACAGTTCGTGGCGGCGCTCGATCGCCAAACACACTCTGTGCGAAAACGATCGCTACTGCGTGGCTGATTCTTGCGAAGACAACAGCCCGCCACTAGCGGCAGCTATGTCCAGGGCATTCCCGGCGCTAAGCCGCGCTGTACGTTTCCGTTGTACGCTCGCAAAGGTGATGGAGCCGTTGGGTCTGCCAACTACCAACGCGTCAGACGTTGTGCTGAGGGTCCGATCAACTCAATGCCGTCAGAATCTGCGAGATCGTAAGCTCCGCGGGACCCCACGCCGCGCCGTTCACGCTGGGGCCAAAGCGAATCCAAACTCCCACGGTGAACTCGCTCGCAAAGGTGGTCAGGCGAATTCGAGCACCGGCCGTTACGTAGGTAACGCGACGTTGTGATAAACTTCCTGCACGTCGTCGCAATCGTTCAACATGTTGAGAAGTTTTTCGAACATGGGCCGGTCTTCCTCACTGATCGTCTTGGTGGACTGCGCAAGGAACGCGATTTCTTGGACATCCAGTTTGATGTCGGGAAACGCCTCCAACAACGCCGTTTTCGCTTTGTAGAACTCGTCGGCGGGAGCGAACACCGTAACGTTCCCTTCTTTGCATTCGATTTCGTCAACATTCACGTCGGCGCCCAACAGGGCCTCCAGCACCTGCTCTTCGTTGTTTCCCTTGAACGACAAAACTGTCAGGTGGTCAAACCAATGGGTGACGGAGCCCGCCGTTCCCAGTTTTGAACCGGTCTTCGTGAAACAGTTGCGAACCTCGGTAATCGTTCGATTGTTGTTATCCGTCAAACATTCGACGATCACCGCAGAGTTGCCGGGACCGAAGCCCTCGTAACGGGCGGGCACAAAATCTTCGCCGCCAACACCCTTGGCCTTCTCGATCGCTTTTTCAATCACGTGCGCCGGGACCTGGTCACGTTTGGCTTTCTCGATCAACGTTCGCAAGGCTGGATTCGCGTCGGGGTCCGCGACCCCGTTCTTGGCGACGGCGTACAACTGCTTGCCATACTTGGCGTACAGCTTTGTTTTCTGGCCTGCGGTTTTGAAAATCGCAGCCTTGCGGTTTTCGAAGCTTCTTCCCATCGGATTTCCTTTGAAGTTTTATTGGCGCATGTTCTATGTCGTCGGGATTGCGCCTTTCCAGAATAGTGCAGCGTCACGAATGGCAAAAGGCGGATGTCCAACGGAGCGATTACAGAAGTTCCCGCCCGATATATGGCGCGATGATGAGCGATACCGTACATCCCCTGCCGACCGTCATTTCAAAGCACCCGCCCGGCCGCGGTTAGGGCGTTGATCCAATTGCTCGTACCTCAATCAGGTTTCAACGGCATTGAATCGCTGACCTGCCGGAAACTTCGTACTTGCTGACCCACGGCGGTCTGTCCCTGAATCAAATTTTCTCACACGCTTAATGCCAATGTACTCCCGCCCGTCAGTAGCATCTGTTAACCCTGCGTCTTACACTAAGCGTTGCTGGCGGCGCGATATTCTCGCGCGATCACATCGTCTGCGATGCCCTCATTTCCGAGGTGGCGCGATGCCAAACTTCCCTAGAACAGCGCTGGCGCCATACGTGGCTGCGTTTTGGGTGGCTGCGTTTGGCTGGGACCAAGTCCGCCGAGCCGAAGCGCAAGAGGCGCTTTCGCCGCAAACCGTTGTCGTCACGACAGACCAGGCGCCGCTGCAAGACGGCCCGAAACTGTTGGCCCGAGTAAGGCAAGGCGCGCGACTGAACGTGGTGGAGACGAACGGCGAGTGGCTCAAGATCGCGATTCCCAATCAGTCGCGCTACGGTTGGATCCACCGTAAGTTTGTCCAAACGAAGGTAAGTAATAAGGCGGCGCCCTTGACTCAGACGGACAAAGAGCGGCTTGCCGCGGAGGCGAAGGCCCTACGCGCGCAAGCGAATCAGCTTTGGGAGGAGGGAGAGAAACAGGCCGTAATCGCCCTCAATCAAAAGGCCGTCGCCCTGTACGAGCAATCGCTCGGCCCCGACAATCCAGACACTGCGGAAGCCCTTCAAGCGCTAGGGATCGCACTCCAGCACGTAGGGCGCCACGCGGAAGCCCGTTCCGCTCACGAGCAGGCGTTGGCGATTCGTAAGCGAGTGCTAGGAGCACAGCATGCCGACACAGCCGATTCGCTCCTCTATCTTGGCGATACGCTCTTGTCGCTGCACAAACCCGCGGAGGCCGAACCGCATGTGAAAGATGGTCTGGCAGTGGTGCGTCGAGTGCACGGGGAAAAACATGCCACAACCGCCGCGGCCCTGGCGCAAATGGCGAGTCTCTGTTTCGCACTGGGCGACTATCCCAATGCGCGGCGTTTTCAAGAGCAGGCGTTCAAGATACGCGAAGAAGTGTCGGGAAAGAAACACGAAGAGACGGCCAACGCGCAAATGTGGCTTGGCGCGATGTTGTGGCGCATGGGCGATTACGACGAGGCCCGGCGCCATCTTGAGCAAGCCGTGGCGGTATTTCAGGAGCAGAAAGGCGGACGCGCGGCTACCGCCCGGGCGCTCAATTTTCTTGGCGGTGTTCTCCAGTCGTTGGGCGATTTTCCTGGAGCGCGAAATTGCCATGAGCAAGCCTTAACCATTCGCCGCACGTCGGAGGAGAAGAATGAACGCGATGTCGCCGAGTCGCTACATAATTTGGGTTGTGTGTTGATGGATCTGGGCGACTATGCCGCGGCGCGGCCTCACTTAGAGGAATCGCTGCCGACTTTCCAAGACCCCGAGCAGACTGATCCTCGCGAAACCGTTGCTGCGCTTAACAATTTGGGTTTGCTCTATTCCCGTTTGGGCGACTACGCTCAAGCGCGGCGCACCTACGAACAGGCTCTGGAGATTGCGAAAAAAACCTACCCCAAGAACCACCCAGAACTCGCCAGCCACCTGAATAATCTCGCCGTGTTGCTGTGTACGATACACGACTACCGCGCCGCCCGGCCGTACCTGGAAGAGGCCCTGGCGATTCGCAAGACGATGTTGGGAGAAAAGAATCCGGAGACGGCGTTATCGTTGCACAACCTGGCTGCCCTGCTCGACGGCCTGGGCGACTTCGCGGCGGCGCGGCGCTATTACGAACAGGCGCTCGCAATCCGAAAACAAATGCTGGGCGAAACGCATCCTGACACTGCCCGATCGCTGAACGATCTTGGCGTGTTGCTCTCGCAAAGAATGGGCGAGCATGCCGTGGCGCAGAGTCGCCAAGAACAAGCGTTGGCGATCTACCAGGCCCTAGGAATGGAATCGAACGCCGAGGCGGAACTGACCCTGTCGAGTCTCGCCGTCACCCTCGCCGCCCAGGATGAATGGGGCTTGGCCGCGGAACGCTTTGATGAGGCGCGCCGACTCGCCCGGCGGCAGACGGCGCGGCTCTTACCGACCCTCTCGGAGCCGGAGCAGTTGCAGTACCTGCAACTCAGCTTCTTCCGCTTCGAGCAAGCGTTGTCACTAGGCTGGCAGCGCCGCAGCGAGTTGCAAGCCCGTGAGCGTTCGGCCGAGTGGCTGCTTAATGGCAAAGCGCTCGCGCACGAAGCGCTCGCGCACCGCAGTCGCCTTGCCAAACCCGAATCCGCCGCCGTGCTGGCCCAATTGCGCCGCACGCGCAGTGACTTGGCGCGTTTGAGCGTCCAAGCTCCCTCCGCCAACGAAGCACCCGCACACCGTCGCAAACTCGACGCGCTGCGAGCGCAGGAAGACCGCTTGATCCGCAAGGTCGGCGCGATAACGCTCGGCGCGGGCGACGCCGATCCTTGGATGACGCTGCCCGCGGTGCGCGACGCGCTCGACCGCGACGCCGTGCTCATCAATATTGCGCGGTTCGGCATGTTTGATTTTCCCTCCGGCGCCAAGCCGTACCGCTGGGGCGCCGCGCGCTACGTCGCCTGGATTATCCGACCGACGGCGAAAGGCGATATCGCGGTGGTCGACTTGGGCGAGGCCGAAGCGCTAGACGGCGCCGTGCGCGAGGTTCGTCAGGCGATCCAATCGGCGCCGAGCCTGATCCCGGCGCAGGGCGAAGAGGCGGCGGAGCAATCACTGCGTCGCTCGCTGGAAAAACTGGCCGCATTGACCCTCATCCCCCTGGCGCCGCACCTCGGCGACGCGCCGCGACTCGTCCTCAGCCCCGACGGTCAGTTATGGCTCGCGCCTTGGGCGGCCTTGCCTTTGGGGGATGGCCGGTATGCAATCGAACAATACGAGATCAGCTACTTGATCAGCGGTCGCGAACTCGCCGCGCCGCAACGTTCGCCTGTCGACCGGCAACCGCCGCTCGTAATCGCCGATCCGGATTTCGACGCGTCGCATACAGACGTAACGAAGAGCAATGAGCCAACCTCGGCGCGCACGACTCCGCAGGACGCGTTTCGCAGCACGCGAACCGACGAAGGATTGCCGCGCTTCGCCCGCTTGCCAGGAACGGCGCTAGAGGCCGAAGCAATTCAACCCAGCCTGAAGCAATACGCCGGCGCCGCTCCGCAAGTCTATTTGGGAGCCGAGGCGCAAGAACGCGCCTTTAAGGCTGTAATTCGGCCCCAAGTCTTAGGGCTCGCCACGCATGGTTTTTTCTTCGGCCCTCAGCAGGTCGCTCGGCAGGAGGCGCACATAACCTCCAAGGGTGCGCTCCCCGCGACAATGTCGGTTGCGGGTGAGCCGCTAGTAAATCCGCTCTTGCGCTGCGGTCTGGTGCTGGCGGGAGTTAATCGCCGCGATCAGGCGCCTCCTGGAGCCGAAGACGGCGTGCTGACGGGGTTGGAAATCGTCGGCGCCGATCTCCACGGCACAGACTTAGTCGTCCTCAGTGCGTGCGAGACCGGCGTTGGCGAAGTCCGCAATGGGGAAGGCGTGGCGGGACTACGGCAGGCGTTTCAACTGGCCGGCGCCGAAGCCGTGGTCGCCAGCCTCTGGAGCGTGCCCGACTTGGAGACCGCCCGACTCATGAAATCGTTCTTTGAGCACCTTGCAGCGGGCAAGAACAAAGCGGCCGCATTGCGCGCTGCACAACTCGAACGCATCACTAGCCGGCGCGACCGTTCCCAAGCGGCTCATCCTTACTTTTGGGCGGCATTTACCGTGACCGGCCGTTGAGACATGTTGGAAAGATCATTCTCGGCGTTAGCCAATCCTCGCCGATGAGGCAGAAATGCAGACACCGGGGCGAGTTGCTCGCCGTCCCCCTCGAAATGCAGGCGGCTACCAATTCCATCAAGTTCTGGAACTCGGTCGCCATGTTGCAGTTTGGCGCAGCATTCGCGCCCGCCGCATCGGCGCCATCGAAGAAAGTCGATTCCTGGCCCTTTGTCCAACAGAATGGCGCCGGCAAATGACCTCGCAAGCGTCTGGAAACCGGCGGCAACGGTGTGAAGTAATCGTCGCGCTGATGCCCTGTCCTTCACGGTTCGCTACACTGAGGGCAACGACAAGCACCTTGGTTTGCTGGAAGGCGCCAGTTTCAATGACCGACTGCAATCTCGATACGTCTGTGCCCGACTGGATCATCGAACATCCCGAAACCTTGAGCGTGTTTCAGGCTTTCGGTATCGATGTGTCGTGCGGCGGGAAGTCGCTAGGCTACATTTGCGATCATGAGGGCGTTGACGAGGCGCTTGTGCTGAACGCACTTCACCAGCAGATCGAGTCTTCCGCATGTCGTCAGCAGAGAGAAGAAGGTAGTTCTTGGAGACAATTGCGCGGTGAGTGAGCCTTTTCTGGCGTCCATCCAAGTGGGCCTGCCCCGAGAGTTCGGACAGGAAGGGGCGGCCGATCCAATGGACCGGCCTTGGACGACCGGCATTTATAAAGAAGTTGTCGCAGGGCCGGTTCGCCTGCGCCTGAAGAACCTCGATGGCGACGGTCAGGCCGATCTTGTTCACCACGGCGGGCCGGACAAGGCCGTGCTGGCTTATTCCGCCAAGCATTACGCGGATTGGCGACAGTCGATGAACAACCCAACGCTCTCGTTCGGTGCGTTTGGCGAGAATTTCACGCTCATCGGATTGACCGAAACCGATGTGTGCATCGGCGACATTTGGCAGGTCGGTGATGAAGCGGTCGTGCAGGTGTCACAACCTCGTCAGCCGTGCTGGAAATTGGCCCGTCGTTGGCGAATCAAGACGCTGGCCTTGGCAGTGCAGCAGTCCGGACGAACGGGATGGTATTTCCGGGTACGGACGGAGGGCGTGGTTCAAGCCGGAATGCCTTTGGTGCTTCGGGAGCGTCCTCATCCTGATTGGACCGTCGCGCGGGCTAATCGGGTAATGCACTTGGACAAGTCGGACTTTGCCGCCGCTTTGGAGCTAGCGGCGGTCCCATTGCTCTCAGAAAACTGGAGAGCAACACTCGCTCGCCGGACCGCCAATGACGAGTCCGATCCCCAGAAGCGGCTCCTCGGTGAGAATGCGTGAGTAAATAAGTCGTGTTGCCTTGAACATTATGGTGCACATCCTCAAGCAGCCGCAGACGCCCTGCTTTGGTTAAGGAACGCGGGGCGCCGAAAATCACCCTCGCATTACGAACTCGCTGGCATGACAATGCGCATTCGTAGTATCAAACCGGAGCCGGATGTTGTCTTATTCAACCCGAACGCCTAGGCGCCACGACGAAGTTGGCGCGCTAGGCGTCAGGCTGCGGGCGCTACGGAATGGAAACCCACCCTTGGAGCGCCTGTGCCGCGGCTTCGTCGAGGTTTTTGGGGTTGAATAAATCGCCGTACTGGGCGTTCTTGCGCTCTTCCAACATCGCTCCCAGGATGCCCAGGCGATTGGAATAGTCCCAGATCCCGCCGCTGACCTGAAGCAACTCCGACATTCCGACCGCCTCGAACGTAAATTGGGCTTCTTGGTTCAGTCGTTGATTCATGAATGTTTCCTTTCCACGGTTACCCTTCGTTGACGGATCAGCCCGCGCCGTAAGGGCGACAACAGCGCATGCCGTGTGATCGCAGGCTCGCGGCCTGTTCGACCTTCCTACGCTTACATGCGTAGCAACGCTCCATCCGTTACGGAAAAAAATCCACACTTGGCGTCTCGCTCAGAAATGACTGCTCCTAGGGCGACGTCTTGCACGTCACACCGCAGAGTACCGCGTGCATTCTGGGTTAAGGCCCTGCCAAGCGTGTAACACGCCTCGCTCGTTTACGCATGAAGCGTGGTACGACGGTTGCCCGTGAAAAGCGTGAGTCAAGGTTTCGGTCGCCCGCTGCCTAAGCGAGGGTGTATTCACGTCGACTCCCTCGTTGACACGTCGGATGACCAATCCCCCCGGGCGCTGAAATTGAGGACGACACGTATGTTCGCACGATTTCCTTGCGTTCGGCAGGCCGACGGCAGCGATTGCGGCGCGGCGGCGCTGGCCACCATCGCCCGCTGGCACGGCCGGACTTTCGGCCTGCAAACCCTGCGCGAGTTGGCCGGGACAGACCGGGTTGGCGCCAACTTGCTCGGGCTGGTGCAGGCTGCTGAGCGAATCGGGTTTGTTGCTAAGGCGGTCAAGGGCCCATACGAGGCGTTGGCCGGAGCGCCGCTTCCCGCGATCGCTCACGTCAAGAACGACCTTGGCTGCGGACATTATGTAGTGCTCTACCAGGTGCGCCGCAATTGTGTGGTAATCGCCGACCCAGCCCGCGGCGTGCTAAAACTGCCGCGCGACACGTTTTGCGGCATGTGGACCGGCTACCTGCTCTTGATGACGCCCGAGAACACGCGTCGTCGTCACGATGGTCCCCAAGGCGCGACGAGTCCCGCGCGGCGGTTCTGGGAGTTATTACGGCTTCATCGCGGCCTCTTGTTGGAAGCGATCTTTGCAGCGCTCCTGATGACGCTCTTGGGGATCTCCACTTCGTATTTTGTGCAGC
The DNA here is from genome assembly GCA_963204915.1 of Planctomycetota bacterium. Taxonomy (GTDB): domain Bacteria; phylum Planctomycetota; class Planctomycetia; order Pirellulales; family Pirellulaceae; genus JAHWKS01. The sequence goes on from CAUJHS010000113.1 coordinate 38,387, forward strand.
ATCTGGTGGACTCGGTGTTGGTGCGGGGCGAGACGCCGCTGCTGAACGCGCTGGGCGTGGGGATGGCGGCCCTGATGGTCTTCCGCACGCTGTTCGGCATGGTGCGGCATTACCTTTTGGCGCACCTCGGCCGCAATGTGGATTTGTCGCTCATTGCCGGCTACTCCCGGCATATCCTTTCGTTGCCCATGAGTTTCTTCGAAATGCGGCAGGTGGGCGAAATCCTTTCGCGCGTGAACGACGCAGCGAAGGTTCGGCAGGCGATTGGCGGGGCGACGTTAACGGCCGTCGTCGACGGCGTACTGGTGGTGTTCACGACCGCCGTGCTATGGATGTACGACCTTCCGTTAGCAATGCTGGCCACCCTGTTCGCGCCGCTCCTCATGGCGGTGGTGCTGGCGCATCACCCGGCGTCGCGGCGCCGCTCGCGCGAGGCCATGGAGCACGCCGCCAGACTTTCCGCCCATCTGGTCGAAAATATCTCCGGTGTGGAAACCATCAAGGCCTACGGCGCCGAGCGGTTGCGCGCCGACGAAGGAGAGCAACGGCTGGTGCGCGTCGTTCAGTCGATCTTTTCCTTGCAGAAACTTTCCATCAGCGCAACGGCTCTCGGCGGATTGGTCAGCGGGCTGGCCGGGATCGTCGTCCTCTGGTACGGCGGCCATCGTGTGATTGACGGCGCGTTGACGATCGGCGAGTTGATGTTCGTCTACACGCTCTTGGGCTATCTCCTGGAACCGCTAGAGCGCTTGGCGGGGGTGAATTTGCAAATTCAGGACGCCCTTATCGCGGTCGAGCGATTGTTCCAAGTGATGGATCTGGAAACCGAACCGCGCGGCGAACGGAAGGCGGCCTTTCCAGGAGTGCGCGAGGGGATCGAACTGCGTAACGTGAGTTTTCGCTATGGTTGCCGCGACCAGGTGCTGCGGGAACTCAAGCTGCACATCCCCGCTGGCGCCACCGTGGCCATTGTCGGCGAAAGCGGCTGCGGTAAATCGACGCTGCTGAAGCTGCTGATGCGGTTTTACGATCCGACTGAGGGCCAAGTGGTCATTGACGGCGTCGATCTGCGAGACTTCGACCTGGCCAGCCTCCGTAGTCGCATAGCCATCGTCTCGCAGGAGCCGTTGATCTTCAACGGCACGGTGCGGGAAAACATTGCGTTAGGCGCTCCCGATGCGGAATTAAATCAGATTATCGCGGCAGCCCGGGCAGCCGGCTTGGAGGAGTTCATTTCCCGCTTGCCCGACCGATACGACACGCTCCTTGGCGAGCGAGGCGCCAACCTTTCCGGCGGCCAGCGGCAGCGTTTGGCCATCGCCCGTGCGCTATTGCGGCAGCCCGACGTGCTTATTTTTGACGAGGCGACCAGCCATCTCGACACTGCCACGGAACGCGCCATTCAGGAAAACCTGCGCGGCGTGTTCGCCGACAAAACCGCGTTGCTCGTGGCCCATCGGCTTTCCACGGTGCGAGAAGCCGACCTGATCTATGTCATGCACCAAGGTCGCGTTGTGGAGCAAGGCGATCACCCTAGCCTGATGGCCCTCGGCGGACGCTACGCCCAATTGTGGCGGTCGCAAATCGATGAGCCGTCCTTGGCAGAGCCAATCGCCTGTTGTCCGGCGGCGTGAATGGCCATCAGAAGCGTCATTCCGCGTTATCTCGCCCCGTCACAAACTTATCTCCCGGAGAGAAATGATGTCCCGCGGTTTGTATTTTGACCTTGCCGATTGCTCCGAGTTTCGCCAAACCGTGGCCGCTCGTCCGCCGAGGATCGTTCACGGCACGATGCTGTTGCTCGTGATCGTACTCTCCGCCGGCTTCGCCTGGTCGGCGCTGGTGCAGGCGAACTTAGTGGTGCGGGCGACGGGGCGCGTACGGCCCATCGAAATCCCCACGCGAGTGTTTACTTCCGCCAGCGCCGATTTGGACGGCCGTGTCGTCGAGGCCCACTTTGAAGAAGGCGACTTCGTACGCCAAGGCGACGTACTCGTTCGCTTGGATACGGCGCACCTCGACAACCGGATCGCCAAATTGGAACGCACGATCGAAGCCGCGGAAGCAGAGTTTGCAAAGTTGACGGGACTGGCCTTGTTGCTCGATGGGCAGCTCATTTCGGCTAAGGCGAAAGCCCAAGCCGAGTTGGCTCAGGCTGAGGCCTTGCTGGCCGACGCCAGCCAGCGCCGAGCCTCTGCCATCCGTGCGGCGCAAGCCAAGGTCCAAGCAGCCGAGGACCACCGGCGGCGGATCGCTCAACTGCGTAACTCGCGAGCAGCGGGGGAACAAGAGTTCGTGAAGGCCGAAACTGACCTCCGCCAAGCACAGGAACAATTAGTGCAGGTCGAGCTTCCTGTAGATGAAACCCAGATCATCATTGCCCGGCGCGCCTTGGACCTTGTGGAGCGAGACTTCGCCGTGCGACGCGCCGAGTTAGAAACCCGCAAGCTGGTCAAACAAGGTGAAGTCGAAGCGAGTCGCAAAGAGCTTGCCAATTTGCATCTCCAGCGGACCGAGGCGGTGCTGCGGTCTCCCATTGATGGCGTGGCCGTGGCCGGCCGCATTCAGCCCGGCGATGTTTTGCAGCCGGGCAAGGCAGTGCTGGAAATCGCTCCTCAGAACGACTTTCGTTTTGAGGCGTTGGTCCCCAGCCAGGATGTCGGCAACCTGCGCGTCGGAATGCCCGTGCAAATTAAGTTCGATGCCTTCGACTACCAAAAATACGGCGTGCTCGAAGGGACAGTCGCCTTCATCTCGCCCGACTCCAAAATACCGGAAGCGGGGGACGAACGGCCTGACTCGGAACACCGTAACGCCAAACGCTCTCCGTCTGCCGATTTCCTGGTCCGCATCGAACTGCACGGCGACGAGGTCGGCCGCGGCGCGCTGCGCGGCCGAGTTAAACTCGGTCTTGGCGGCACGGCGGAAATCGTCACCGGACGCGAAAGCCTCTTGGCCATTCTGGTTCAGCGGATTCGGCAGACCATTAGTCTAGGCTGACGTGCGCGACGCCTACGGATCCGATCGATCACACGGAAGGTGATCTGGCGCAGGTCGTACGCGTTTGGACCGAGCTCAATCGCTGACTCTTCCTCGACGCCCGTCCAATCGTTGACGTCGCGGACTGATGGAGCGAGCAGCGAAAGTTTTGATTCCTCACGCACCCCGTTAGCCCTGCCGTTTCACCATGGCCTCGACCCACACCGGGACATACGGAGGCGTACAGCCTTTGGACACCGGCCAGTCGCGGTACAGGCCGATTTTCTCGCCAAGGGCTACGGCGCGCTGGCGGTGCTCAGGGTGGTGGATGCCAATCGCGGCCAGGGTGTTATTCATGGTCCACTGCACCTCGGGTTTCGCCTTGGGCATCTCTTTCTCGATGCGATCGAGCAACGCAGCCACATTGAGGTCGTCGGTTCCCTTGCCCTTGTTCACGCGGCTGGCAGTGAGATTCCAACCCGCGCGGGCGGCCCAACGGTCCTTGGCCTTCATCCACTTCTCACGCAGCGCTTCTTTCTCAGGATGTTCCGCGACGACATACGAGTTTAGCCAGTCGGCCACTTGCGCGCACGTGGTGGAGCGAGTCAACTTGTCAAGTTCGTCCGCCGAGAGGGCCTTGGGCTTGATGATAAGCGCTGCCAGGAGCTGCGCTTCGACGTTGCCGGTGTCCCAAAGATCGAGCGCGAGCTGATGATCCGTCTTGATCTTCTCGGCCAGCGCGCGGATGTCGCCAAGTTTCACGCCGAACTGGTTGTCGGGCGCGCCCGCCTTCGTGTTATGCTTGCGCCGCGCGTCATCGCCTAGGGACTGAAGTTGCGCGAATATTTCATGGACAGTCATGCCGAAGATTATACTCATGGTTCGAAGCTTGCCAACCTGAAAGTTCGACTCCTGTAGTTCGGTCATGTCCATTGCCGCAGAATATGTCCATTGCCGGAGACCAGGGCACTTGAGTCCGACATCGGAATTAACGCGGCGGGGCAGGCTTATCGCCGCGCTGCGATGGATCTGCGTTGTGCCGGCGGCCATGCTTGCTGATTTCACCGTGCGGGCCATGATAGGCAGCCTTGTCCGCGTTGTCGGCGGTTGGGGCGGCCTCGGCGACTTGAACCTCCTGTGGTTGATGCTCTGCTACATGCTTCCCCAATTCATCTTTGTCGTTGTCGGAGCGAAGGTGGCGCCGCGGAATCAAGTCAAAACCGCGATCGCTCTGATGAGCGTCGGTATTGCGGTATCGCTGATGATTCATGTTATTGGCCAGCATCTTGCCGGGAATGAGGTGGGACTCGTGAACTACGCGCATCTAACCTGTCAGTTGTCGGGCCTTTTGGGCGGGTTGGCGTATGTCGTAGGGCGGCAAGGGAGAATTCGACGGAACGCCTCGTTCTCTGACGGCAATGATGAGGTTTGAAGGCCTTGGGTGACTACCGTGGGCCAAGCGATGACCGGTACGTCGGCGCGAATGAGCATTGATTCTTCGCTCCAGGACTTCACATTCGACGACGACACAGCCACGCGGGAGACCGTCACCGGTGCGTAGGATAGATTTCAAGATTCGGTCGCGGTCGCAGCGGAACTCAATCATTGGCATTGGAGAAGCGCGGTTGCTGCACATACAACCAACGAGGTTCAAGAATCGTGACTCTGGGACCGTCCGGCGACCTTCGGCGTAAAACAATGCGGCGCGTTGGGCTGCTCATTTGAGATAACCAGCGCGCGTTCACGATACTGGATTTCTGTTCGCTCCGCGCCGTTTTGTCATTGAACTAAGTGGGAGAAGCGTAGGACTTTCGCAAAAAAGCTTTGCAATCGGCTCCGCGCAAACACAAACTACACGTTGTTCTCTAATTCGCTCGCTCGAGCAATGCGGTAAGAGCCATCGCGTATCGGAGGTCTCACGCCATGTTCCTTCGTCGGCGCGCGTTACGGACTCGGTTCTTTCGACGGTCTTTCGCTTTTGGCCCGCGAGCAAGTTTGCTGGAAGCGTTGGAGTCGCGGCAATTGCTCGCCGGAGACTTTCAAAACCCGGCTGTGGCCGAAGATGTGGATGCTTCGGGGTTTGTGACAAACAATGACTTGCTGGAAGTGGTGCAAGATTTGCGCACGTTCGGCAATCCACACATCTTGACCTTACCGCCGCCCGTGTCCGAATCGCCCCCGTTTGTCGATGTCAACGGCGACGATGTGGTTGATCCGTTCGACCTGCTGCGCGTCGTCACGTCGCTGCGGGACGGAGTGAACATGCCCCAACCCTCGGTCATGGCCGCCCTCTTGAACGACACCGGCACCAACCGCGCCGACAACGTCACCGCCGACGCCACCCTCGCCGGACGGATTACCTCCGGTTTGACGAGCGCTACCGCGCTAGCGGCCCGACTGGACGGCGGTTTGCCGTTCCGCGTCGCACTCAATGCGATGGGAGAATTCGCCTTCGATGCCGCGGCTGCTCCCTTGACCCAAGGACCGCACACCGTCCAGTTGTTCGCGCAGAACAAGGGTGGGCCGGTCGGCGAGGCGCTGGCGGAGTTTTCCTGGGTCACGGATTCGTTGGTCTTCGATCCCGTTGGCCCGTTGACCGTGATGGCGGGGGAGTCGATCGAAACGCTTCTTACAGCCACCGCCCCGGAAGGACGCAAAGTGGCGTTCTCGCTGGATAGCGAGACGATGCTTCCTAGCGGCCAGTTGCGAGCCGACAACGTGTTGGCGTTCTCACCCACCGCTTCGCAAACGGGTGAGTTCACCTTCGACGTCATCGCCCGAGATGGCGTGTTTGAGGCGCGCCAAACGGTCTCGTTGGAAGTGGTGGGCGATCCCGTCACGACCACGCGACTTTCGGGCGTGGTGATGAATACCGCCGGCGAACCGCTAGACGGCCTGCCTTTGGACCTGGGACCGCTGCGCGCCGTGACCGACGCCGAGGGCCGGTTTACCTTCGATGTGGGAATCGGCGCCTTTCCCGCCGAGACGCTCAAGATTCGCGGCGAGTTACGTCCGGGCGCCCAGCCCTATCCCTTTGTGGCCGAGCCGTTGCCGCTGCTCTTGGGTCGGGAACCGATCACCGGCATGCACAACCGCATCGAGCGGCCCATCTTTCTGCCAGTGCTGGATGTGGCGGGAGGCACGCAGGTTGATCCCGCGCAAGACACGCTGGTTCGGCAGGAAATCGCTCCCGGCGAGTTTGTGGAGATCATGGTCAAGGCAGGCACGTTGTTTACACCCCAGGGGGAATTGTTCGACGGCGTGTTCAGCATCACCGAGGTGCCGCTTGAGTTCACGCCCGCGGCGATGCCCGCCGATTGGGCGCCGAGCCTGGTGATTACCACGCAACCGGCGGAGATGATCTTTTCCGAGCCGGCGCGGGTCACGTTTCCCAATCGCGGCCGCTGGGCGCCGGGCTTTCAGATTGATCTGTGGTTCGTGAGTCCCGTCACGGGCGACTTCCAGGATGTGGGGGACATGGTGGTGAGCGCCGACGGGCTGCGCGTGGAAACCGTCTCGGGCGGGATGCGCAATACGAGTTGGGGGACCGATACGCCGCCCCCGCCGCCCCCGAATCCCTCTCTCGATTCCTCGGATTGCGATCCCTGTAAAGAAGGCGGCGGTCTGGCGTCCGACGTCAGTTTCGCCACCGGCGCCGTGACCGAAACGCACGATTTAACCACCTATCGCTCGTTGGGCGAATCGCGCGGCGTCTCGCTTACCTATGACTCGTTGCGGGCCGATCCGCGACCGATCGCCCATGCGGGGTATGACGACCTGGACCCCAACGTCATCTCGATCCTTCCGGACGGATTGTTGATCGAGGCGCGGTTCGCGGTCGAGGTCAATGGCGTGCGCGTGGCGGCGCCGGGGTTCGATCAGCCCGGTCAGTTCGGCTTCCGCGGCGGCGAAAACTTTTTCGACATTCCCACGGGTAGTGGACCGGTCGATGTGGGCCTGCAAATCGACCTCCGTCAGCAGCCCACGGGCGTTTATCAATACAGCTTCAGCAGCGGCATTCGCAACCGGATTGGTGAGGTGTTCGTCGGCTCCTCGCAGACCCAGCGCGACGTATTCACGCACGTGAACGCGATGAACAGCCCCTTCGGCGCCGGCTGGGGATTAAACGGACTCAAGCAAATTGTGGAAGGCGCCGCGGGAGCGGTGGCGATCGTCGACGGCGACGGAACCGAGTTGTTGTACCAACCTGCTCAGCGCCGCGATTTCTTCCTCCAGGGCATCTTTCCCAACAATCCGCTGAATAACACCGTCTTACGCTACAACGGCAGGACGGGCGAGTTGATCGGTCCATTCGTAGCCAGCGGCGCCGGTGGATTAAACCAACCGCACAATCCCACCTTCGGCCCTAATGGCGATTTGTATGTAGTCAGCGGCGGAACCCAACAAGTCCTGCGCTACGATGGACAAACCGGCGAGTTTCTGGAAGTGTTTGTCGATCAAGGCGAAGGCGGATTCGCGGGAACCGCCGAGTTGCTGTTCGATGCGAATGGGAACCTCTACGCCCCCAGCGCCAATGGCGTGCACCGCTACGATGCGGCCGGGCAGTTTATTGATGCCATCGCCGGTCCCGCCGACGGCGTACAGCAGGCATGTGGAATCGAGTTTGGCCCCGACGGCAATCTGTACGTCTACGACACCTTCGACGAACAGATGCGACGGTTCAATCCGCAGACCGGAGCGCTCGTCGACGTCTTCATCCCTTCGGGAAATCTGGCGAACGCCTGCGATTTCGATTTTGGCCCCGACGGCGACATTTACATTACCGACGCCACCTTCCGCGATGTGCGCCGTTTCTCTGGCGTGGATGGCTCGTTGGTGGGCGTGTTCGCCACGACGAACGGCTTTCCGAGCGGCATCACGCTTGGTCCTGACGGCGACTTCTACGTGAACGTCTCCGGAACCACGCAAGTTTTCGACGGTCAAACGGGCGAGTTGGTCGACACCTTCATCGCCAACAACGGCGGCTTCGGCAACTTTGGACCCGCGGGCGATGCGGCCGATGAGTCGCGGTTCGTTTCGCCGCCGGGCGATTTCTCCACGCTGGAGAAACTTCCCAATGGCACGTATCGCAACACGCTGCCCGACCAGACGGTCTACCAATTCAACGAAAACCACCAACTGGCGACGGTCACGGATCGGCAAGGAAGAGTCACGACCTACACCTACGATGCGCAGGGAAATCTCACGACGATTACCGACCCGGTAGGATTGGCGACCACCTTCGCCTACACCGGAGGGCGCGTGAGTACGATTACCGACCCGGCCAACCGCGTGACGCAGTTTGAGTACGACGCTGTCGGCAACCTCCAGCGCATTACCGATCCAGACGGCTCCGCGCGACAGTTCGCCTACGACGACCGGCATTTGATGATCCAGGAGACCACGCCCCGCGGCTTCGTCGAACAAATTAACTACGACGAGTTTGGCCGAGCCACGACTGCGGTGCTGCCCGACGGCAGTCAGCGCACGATTACGCCGCGGCAGGTTCGCGGCGTGTATCCCGTTAGCGCCACCGTGGATCCTTTTAATCCCCCATCGGCCATTCGCACGACGGGCGGCGATTCGATCTATACCGACGCCAACGGCAACGTGGTGCGAACCGTGCTGGACCGCGAAGGCCAAGCGCTCTCGTCGACCGACGGCGTGGGAACGCTCCCCGTCGTGGGTCGCGATCCGGCTACAAACCTCGTCACGCAAGCCACCGACGGACGAGGCAACGTCTCCACCTTTACCTATGATGACCGCGGCAACCTCTTGACGGTGCAAGATGGAATTTCCGTTTCACAGCAGTTTACCTACGACCCGGTCTTCAACCGCGTTCTCAATTATACCGACGCCTTGGGACGACATACGATATACGAGCGCGATCCGGCGACCGGCAATACGCTCTCGGTCACGCAGGTCGTCGGCGCCTTGGGTGGAGGCGACGACCGGACCGTGCGCTACACTTACAACGCCCAAAACCTGCTGGCCACCGTCACCGATCCGCGCGGCGTGGTGTACGACTATGGGTACGACGCGATAGGCCAACTCACCCGCATCACGTATGCGATAGGATCGCCGGACGAAGCCACACGTCGCTTCGAGTATGACGCCGCCGGGAATGTGAACGCCTTCGTCGACGAGCGCGGCCATCGTACGGAGTTCACCTACGACGCCCAGAACCGCTTGACGCGACTCGTCGAAGCCGACCCCGACGGCGCAGGGCCGCTCTCTGCGCCGTTCACGCAGTACGCCTATGACACGGCGGGAAACCTCACCCAGGTGATCGACCGCGGGGGAGCCATGTTGCGGTTCGAGTACGATTCGCGGAACAATCTGACGCGGGTCATCGACCACGAAGGACGTGCAACGCATTACACCTATGGCGGCGAAGGGAATGTGCTTTCCGCTACGGATCCCTCGGGCGCCGCCACGCACTTCGTCTACGACGCCCGCAATCGCCTGGTGATGGCGACCGACTCCGACGGCGTGCAAAACCGTGTGGCGTACGATCTCGACGATAACCTCACGTCGATTACCGACCCCTTGGGCAACGTGACGCAGTTCGAGTACGACGCCCGCAACCGCCTCGTGCAACGCCTCGACCCGCTCGGCCACGCGGTGTTGTTCTCCTATGACGCCGCCGATCGATTGATCGACAAAACCGATCGGAATGGCCGGTCAACGCAATACGCGTTTGACGACCTGGACCGCATGGTGCGCGAAACCTGGGTCGGCGCCGGCACGGTGTTCGAGTACGCCTTCGATCAGAACAATAATTTGCTTTCGGCCAGCGACGGCGCCAGCAGCCTGGCGGTTGCCTACGATGAGCGCAACCGCGTCGTGAGCATCGACAATCTCGGTACGCAAGGCGTTCCGCGGGTGGTCCTCGGTTATACCTACGATGACGAAGGAAATGTGCTCTCGCGATCCGACACGATCAACGGCGTGGCCGCGGGCCTCTCGCAATTTATGTATGACGTCCAAAGCCGGTTGACGCAGATTGTTGAAAGCGGCACGGGAGTCTCCGCCAAGCGCGTGGACTTTCACTATGACGCACTCAGCCGCTTCACGGCCATCGAGCGATTTGCCGACGCCGCGGGAACGCAACCCGTGGTCGCTTCGGCGTACACGTACAATTCGCTCAACCTGTTGGAGTCGCTCACCCATAGCAATCAGGTGGGCGAGGTGGCGTTTTACGACTTGGCGTACGATCCGTCGTACCGCATCGCGGAAATCGCCCGCACGGACGGCGTGGTGTCTTATACCTATGACGAGTTGAATCAACTGCTCTCCGCCGACAACGACGCCATGCCTGGTTTAGAGGAGTCGTATGAGTACGACGCCAACGGCAACCGCACCGCTTCACACTTGCACGATGACGATTACACGACCGGAGCGAGCAACCGTTTGATTTCGGACGGAAACTTTTCCTACGAGTACGACGCCGAAGGGAACCTGACGCGTCGCACGCATCTCGCCACCGGCGCCCGGCGCGACTTTGCGTGGGATCACCGCAACCGGTTGGTTGCCGTGACCGACCGGGACGAGAATCAGGCGGTGGTGCAAACGGTCGAGTTCGGCTACGACGCGCTGAACCGACGCATCGCCAAAACGGTGACCGTCGGCGGAACGAGCGAGACGACGCACTTCGTTTACGACTTTTCCAACATTCTTTTGGAATTCCACGATGCCGATGCCGAGGGTCCGAACGCCGCGCAGTTGCAACGGCGGTACTTGTACGGTCCGGCGGTCGATCAAGTCATGGCCGAAGACGACGGAGCAGGCAACGTGCTGTGGTACTTGAACGACCACCAAGGCACAGTGCGCGACGTGGTGGACTCGGCGGGCAATCTGGTCAATCACCTGAGTTACGACGCCTTCGGCAATTTGTTGGCCGAAACCAATCCCGCCGCAACTCCGCGTTACGGCTACACCGGCCGCGAGTTCGATGAAGAAATAGGCTTGTATTACTATCGCTCGCGCTATTACGACCCTGCGCTGGCCCGTTATCTTTCGGAAGACGCAATCGGCTTCCACGGGGGCGACGCCAACCTGTACCGGTATGTGGGCAATCAGCCGGTCTCGCAAATCGATCCCTCGGGACAGCAAGCGGCCAGTTACGGCGACTACAAAGGCTACAACCCGAGCGATTCCGGCGACAACTTCAACGGCGGCGACGCCTTCTCGCCCGGTCCAGGAGGGCAGGGAGAATTCAACTCGCTTGGTCCGCCGGGCACGATGACCTACGGCGATTCTGAATTCTATCAACCGACCGATCCCAACGGTGCAGGTCAAGGGCAAGGCCAAGGCCAGGGAAGCGGGTCCAAGAAGAAACCGCCCCACGATCCCAACGGTCCCACCAAGTGCGACCCCAAGCAAAAAGATAAGGATAAAGATAAAGACAAGAACAAAGAAGAGACGCGACGAGAGGAACCTCAAACGAAAGAGTCTCCTCAACCGGAAGTGATTCCTCCGGAAAAGCCCCAACCTCAACCCAAACCCAAGACCGATCCCGTCGACAACTTCCTGGAGGGGCTATTCGGCAAACGCAATCCCAACCCCATCATCGACGGTCCCGGGGCGTTTTTCCCCTGAGTGATGGAGAGGGCGCGATGATGCACGAACTTGCATTGAAGCGCGAGCCCGTCGACTGTGCGCCGCTCGCTAGGCGGTCCGAATGACGCGTAGGGCCAGCTCGTTACCTTTGTCCACATGTGGTCGGACGCACCGCGCTTAGTGGACGAATTCACTTAGCATCCGAAAGTCACGAGTGGGCTGGGCGCCGGAGAGAGGAAGGAATTGATGCGATTATGGCGATGTTGCGCTAACCTGCAGCGCCGGGCGGCCCAGCTGCTTTGAGAAGGTCGGCCCGTTCGCTGGCTTCGCCCAGGCGTTCAGGATTTACCAGGCAATCCTTCCGCGCTCGCCGCTACAGACTTGCGGCCCGCGTGATGGCGGTTAATGATACGAACCTGGGACAATGGACGAAGGTAGGGTTTTATGGTTCAACCTCAGTCGTTTGTCGAAGGAGCTCGTCATGGACCGTCGCGAATTCCTCACACGCAGCGGCCAGCTTAGCGCGGCGGCGTTTGGTTTGTCGACCGCGTGGTCCGCTTCGCGGATCGTTGGTCAGGAATCGGACAAGCCCAAGCCGATGGCGACGGGCCCCTTGCGCGTCTCCGACCAGAACCCGAGGTACTTCTGCGACGCGCAAGGCCGCGAGGTGTTGCTGGTTGGCTCGCACACGTGGAATAGCCTGGTCGACATGGGCCGCAGCGACCCGCCAGAGGCGTTTGACTTCGACGCCTACCTGGACTTTCTCGGCCGGTACGGCCACAACTTCATCCGGCTTTGGGCGTGGGATTCAACAACCTGGGACACACGCGCTAATGGGCGATTGGGCAAAGACTTCATCCATCATGTCGCCCCCTTGCCATGGTTGCGGGCCGGGTCGGACATGGCGCTGGACGGCCGACCCAAGTTTGATTTGAAGCAGTTCAACCCCGACTATTTCGAACGGTTGCGGGATCGGGTCAGCGCTGCCGGGCGGCGGGGCATTTACGTGTCCGTCATGTTGTTCGAGGGGTGGGGTATGTTTCACGGCAATCGTCGCCGGGGAACACAAGAAGCGTGGGCATGGCGCAGCCACCCCTTCCATCCCGAGAATAACAGCAATGGCGTCGATGCAAATGAAAACGTGCATAGCCAAGCCAATCCGGCCGTGAACGCAATCCAAGCCGAATACATCCGCAAGGTGGTCGATACTGTCAACGACCTGGACAACGTGCTCTACGAGGTGATTAACGAAGGCGGCGAAAAAGAGTGGGACTGGTGGGTCGTCGATACGGTGCATCAATACGAACGCGCGAAACCTCGCCAGCATCCGGTCGGCATCACGGGCCACGGTGCGGAAGGTTTGGACAGCATGCTTGCCAGCCCGGCCGATTGGATTTCGCCTGGCCGCAACGATGGCTTTGGCGACGATCCGCCCGCCTGGGACGGCAAGAAAGTCAGCCTGTTGGATACGGATCACGTGTGGGGCGTGGGCGGCAACGGCGCGTGGGTGTGGAAAAGTCTGATGCGCGGCCACAACCCGTTATTTATGGATCCCTACGACGGGTCCGTGCTTGGAAAACGGTTCGATGCGCAATGGGAGCCGATCCGCCGCAACCTGGGTCACGCGCTCCGTCTGACCCAGCGCCTGAACCTTGCATCCATGACGCCGCAGAACAAACTCGCCTCGACCGGGTACTGCCTTGCGGACCCCGGCAAAGAGTACGTGGTTTATATCGCCACCGGCGGCAAGGCGACGATAAATTTACAGGAGTCGCCCGCCCGCTTTGATGTAGAATGGTTTGATCCATCCCGTGGGAAAACCACCGCGGGCGAACGGATCGCAGGCGGCGCGGAACGCGAATTCATGGCCCCCTTCGATGGCGACGCCGTGCTGCGGTTGTCCCGCGCGTAACGCGCACCCAACGGTCTTTGCCGCCGCCAGCAGGTCTTCCTTTGCAGTGTTCTTCAACGACCGGAGCATGCGGGCCGTCCGGCTCCGATCACGGACACAGGCGGAAAGGGCGCCACGCATCGCTTAACGCATTCGCTTGGCGCGCTCATGCCCTGAGGACCATCATACGCTTCGCCATCGCCCATGTCGTGTTGTTACAATCATGCAACGGGTTTCTCGGGCGATGCCGTCGTTCCAAAGTACGTAACACTCCGACCAGGTTTTCCTCGAATGCGTTATTTCAATGTCGTCGTAGTCGGCACCGTCGCGTTGTTCACTCTCCACGGTGGCCGTTCTTTGGCTGCAGCCGAAAAGGTCTTTCATGCGGGGGTGGCGGCCGTCGATGTGACGCCTACGATGTTTCCCGTCCTTGTGAATGGCATGTTCGAGGAACGAACGGCCGCCGGCGCCGTCGATCGCCTGATGTCCCGCGCAATCGTGCTTGACGATGGTGAAACCCAACTGGCGATTGTGGTAGTGGACAACTTGATGTTGCCGCGCGATCTGTTGGACGACGCCAAAGAACAGGCGTCCCAGGCGACGGGCATTCCCACGGATCGCATTTTGATCTCGGCAACGCATACGCATTCCGCCCCGTCAGCCATGGGCTGCCTTGGTAGCAATCCGGACTTGGAGTATCAACGTTTTCTGCCGCCGCGTATCGCCAGGAGCATCGCGCTGGCGGCCGAGCGAGTCGTCCCTGCTCGGATTGGATGGAACGTCGTACAGGCTCCGGAGCACAATCATTGTCGGCGTTGGATCTTTCGTTCCGATCGTACGCAGGACGACCCATTTGGCGTACGCAACGTGCGGGCGAACATGCACCCGGGTTATCAAAGTCCGAATCATGTCGGCCCTTCCGGGCCTCCCGACCAGGATCTAACGCTGGTTTCGCTGCAAACCCAAAGCGGCGAACTTTTGGCTGTGCTCGGCAATTACGCCATGCACTACTTCGGCTCGCCGCTTGTTTCCGCCGATTTTTGCGGCCAGTTTGGCGATCATCTGGCGAACGTGGTTGGCAAGGACAAGATCGACCCCTCGTTTGTCGGCATCATGGCGCAGGGAACCAGCGGCGACAGCATGTGGATGGATTACAGTCAACCGCAGCGGCGCATTTCGCTCGACGAATACACCGCGGGCGTCGCCAAGATTGCTCATGCAGCGATACAAAAGATTAAGTATCACGACCACGTTCCCCTGGCGATGGCCGAGAGCAAGCTTTCGCTGCGCCGTCGCACACCGGATACCGCGAGATTGGAATGGGCGCGTCAGTTGGTTGCCGCCCATGGCGACCAACCCTTTCGGGCGCGTGAGGCGATTTACGCGCGCGAGCAGATTCTTCTGCATGAGCAGCCGGAAGTCGAACTAAAACTCCAAGCCATTCGCATCGGCGACCTGGCGATCTGTGCATTGCCTAATGAAGTCTATGGTCTTACCGGCTGGAAGCTGAAGGCGCAAAGTCCCTTCGGTACGACGTTCAATATCGTGTTGGCGAACGGAGCCGAAGGCTATATTCCGCCGCCGGAACAACACGATTTGGGAGGATACACCACGTGGGCTGCGCGAACGGCAGGATTGGAAGTCGACGCCGAGCCGAAGATCGTCCAGCGGCTGTTGGATATGTTGGCAGGTCTCGCCGAGAAGCCATTGAAGAAACTGAGCGACGAGCCATCCGCATATAGTTGCGCTGTCATGCTCACACAGCCCAAAGCCTTCTGGCGTCTGGGCGAAATGGAAGGGCGCATGGCGCAGGATCACGCCGGAAACTCCCCTGCGAAGTATGAACCGGGAGTGGCCTACTATTTGGAAGGGGATCCGGCGAGGGGATTACAGTCAGGTCTGCGAGGCAATCGCGCGGCGCACTTCGCGGGCGGACGCGTCGTGGGTTCCGCCGCGGGCATCGGCGACGAATACACCGTCGAAGGCTGGTTGTGGAATGGTCTGCCGCATGACGCGCGCGCCGTGACCGGCTACTTTTTTTCGCGCGGCCCCGCCAACGATCCGCAAGTCCCCGGCGATCATGTGGGCGTCGGCGGCGTCTACCGACCCGAGTGGACCGGCAAACTCATCGTTTTCAATGGCAACGCGCGAGATGAAGTCGTCGTGGGTAAGACGGTCCTCCCTCTGCGCAGTTGGCATCATCTTGCGTTCGTGCGGAAGAAGAATCAGGTTGCGATTTATCTCAACGGCCATCACGAACCGGAAGCCGCAGGTGAACTGGCAAACACCATACCGAATGGCGACGTCAATTTCTTTCTCGGTGGGCGAAGCGACAACCTGTTCAACTGGGAAGGTAAACTCGATGAATTCGCATTGTACGATCGGGCGCTAACCGCGGACGAAATTGCCGCGCATTATGCGTCCGCCGAGCGTGGGCCGGGGAAATCCGCGACGACAACGCCGGCCGAGCCATCTCCTGCCATGGATCCGGCGCCCATGTCGCCCGCGGAATCGCTCAAGGCGCTGAAGATCCGGCCCGGCTTTCAGGCCGAACTCGTGGCCCATGAGCCGCTCGTCCTTGATCCGGTCGCGATCGACTGGGGCGCTGACGGCAAATTGTGGGTCGCCGAAATGGCCGACTATCCGCTGGGCGTCGATGGCCAAGGCAAACCCGGCGGGCGCATTCGCGTCCTGGAAGACACCGATCATGACGGTCGCTATGACCGCGGAACCGTATTCCTCGAGGGACTGAGTTTTCCAACGGGAGTGCTTACCTGGGGCAAAGGGATTCTCGTCACGGCAGCGCCGGAAATTATCTATGCCGAGGATACCAACCACGACGGCCAAGCCGACGTGCGGCGGACGCTCTTCACGGGTTTTCTGGAAGGGAATCAACAACTGCGCGTGAATGGCCTGCGGGTCGGGCTGGATAACTGGGTTTATTGCGCCAGCGGAAGTCATCACAGCGGCTACGGAGCCAAGAGTCAGATCAAATCGGAGATTACCGGTGAAGAGGTCTACATTGGGAGCCGCGACTTTCGTTTCCAGCCCGACACGGGCCGCATGGAGCCGCTTTCCGGACCATCGCAATTTGGCCGCAACCGCGATGATTGGGGACACTGGTTCGGGGTTCAGAACAGCCATCCGATCTGGCACTATGTTCTGGAAGACCGTTATACGCGGCGGAATCCGCACGTGATTCCTCCCGATCCGAAGCGACACCTGCTGCCAACGAATCCGCCGGTCTTTTCCGCGAAGCCGCCCGAGAAAAGGTTCCACAGTTTTCAGGAATCGGGTCGCTTCACCTCCGCATGTTCGGCGATGATCTATCGCGACTCCCTGCTGTTTCGCGGAGTGCATGCGTTTACTTGCGAGCCGTTTCATAATCTCGTGCAGCACAATGTGCTGACTCCGGACGGCGTTTCGTTCCGCGCTGCGCGCGATCCGGCGGAGCACGACCGCGAATTCCTGGCGTCCGAGGATCGCTGGTGTCGCCCGGTGATGGCGATCACCGGACCCGATGGCGCGCTGTGGATCGTCGACATGTATCGTTACATGATCGAACATCCCGAATGGCTACCGCCCGAAGGCAAAGAGGAGCTACGACCGTATTACCGCGCAGGAGATGATCGAGGACGGATCTACCGAATCTACCCAGCCGACCGTAGACCAACCGCCGCCGTCGTCCGCATGGATCAGCTTTCCACTTCGGAACTCGTCGCCCGGCTGTGCAGCACCAACGGATGGCAGCGCGACATGGCGCAGCGGCTGCTGATCGCCAAACAAGACTCGGCCTCCGTCCGACTGCTGGAGGAACTCACGATTGGCGAAGAACCTCTGGGGCGACTGCACGCGCTTTGGACCTTAGCCGCCTTGGGCCAGTTGCGGGCGGAAGTCCTGGCAGCGCGTTTAGCAGACTCCCATCCGCAGATTCGCCGCAACGCATTACTGCTCACCGAAGGACGTCCTCACGATGCGGCTTTTCTCCTACCAAGGGTGTTGTCCTTAGTCGACGATCCCGATCCGCAAGTGCGGTTGCAATTGGCCTGCACCCTGGGAGAGTTTCGCGACCCGCAGATTGGACCTGCGCTGGCCCATTTGGCGATCGCCCACGAACACGACCCCGTGATCTCCGGCGCTGTGGTTAGCAGCGTCACGAAAGAAAACATCGCCGCAGTTCTCACGACGATTCTCTCTCACGCAGAGAAAGCGGGGCTGCAGTTCAGGTTATTCGATACCTATCTCGCTTTGGCCATAACGCTGGGGGCCGACGATGCGGTCACGCAAGCGCTCGCCCAAATCGTCCAGGATCTACGTCGCCAACCCAGGGCCTGGCACTTCACAGCGATTGCCGGCGCGCAAGAGGCGATGCGACGGCGAACGACCGCAACCTCGCCGCCTCAACCGACGTGGATGACGCAGATTCACGAAGTTCAATCCGTCGCACGGCGAATTGTTGTCGATGCCGCCACGTCCGAAGCAATGCGCTCGAAAGCGGTGGACATCCTGGGACGTGACGCAGGGGCTAATCAAGCGGCCGATTGGGAAATATTTCGCACGTTGCTTACGCCGCAAACGCCCGCAACGGTTCAAACCGCGGTCGTGGCGCAACTTGCGAAAGCGCCGGATCCCCAGGTGGCCGCCATGCTGCTCCAAGGTTGGAGGTCGCATAGCCCCGCACTGCGCAGTCAGATTGTGGCGACTCTCGCTACGCGCCCGCAGTGGGCCGCCTACCTCGTCGAGCAAATAGAAAATCAGCATCTCCTCGTGGGAGAAATCGATGTCTTGTCGCGCGGGCTGCTCTTTGCAACGAAGGATGAATCCCTCCGCCAGCGCTTGGAAGCACAGTTCGCCAACACGACATCTGAGGATCGCAAGCAAGCGATTGCCGTATTTCAATCCGCAACGCAACTCAAAGGCGACTTCTCCCGAGGTTCGGCCGTTTTTCAGAAACATTGCGCTTCCTGCCACAAGTTGGGCGGCTTCGGCCAGGAAGTCGGACCGAATTTGGCTGCCCTTTCGAACAAGACCCCGTCCGCCTTGTTAGTGTCGATCCTTGATCCGAGTAGCGCGGTCGATTCGAAATTTGTCAGCTACTTAGCCGTCACGACCGATGGCCGAAGTCTCAGCGGGATCGTGGCGACCGAAACCGGCGCGAGTGTTACCCTGCTCGCCGCCGACGGCAAGCGACAGGACATTTTACGGAGCGATATTGAATCGTTACAAAGTACCGGGAAGTCGCTGATGCCTGACGGATTCGAACGGGATCTGATTCCGCAGGACCTGGCCGACTTAATCCAGTTCGTCGCGCAGGCTGGTGCGGAGAAGGTCGAATGACCTGATAAGATCGCAACGCACTCCCTCGTCGAAACATCCGGCCAGGGCGAAGCCGCCGCGAGCGAACACTCGCGAGGGCGCACCATGGGCCCGAGGGACGAGCCTTCTGCCGCGCGATTCATGGCTTTACCGGGAGGTAGTGCTGGATGAGCGCGCCGGTGGCTTCGTCGCAGGCTTTCGCCGCTGCGGCGCCTCCTTGATTGCAGGCAACCAGCGTGGCGAAGTTGCGCTGCGGCGCAATCCACACCGTGGCGAACCATGCCGTATTGCTGCCGCTATGTGTGAGCGCTTTGCCGTCAGCCCACGGGCGCTCCACCACCATCCAGCCGCAAGCATAGTCTTCGTTCGCGGGCGGCGGCGTGTGCAACTTCTCCCAGGTGGCGGGCTGGAGGAGATCGCCTTTGCCCTGGGCGCCTTGGAGATGCAGAATGACGAACTTCGCCCAGTCCGACACACTGCAATGC
This sequence comes from Planctomycetota bacterium, assembly GCA_963204915.1. GTDB lineage: Bacteria > Planctomycetota > Planctomycetia > Pirellulales > Pirellulaceae > JAHWKS01. The sequence continues at coordinate 57,620 of CAUJHS010000113.1, forward strand.
ACGGTACCCGCAGGACCGATCGACGGCGCATTATCCATCTGCGTCGGCTTCCCGTCGGCCGTGTGTCCCCAAGGTTGGTCCAGTGAGTGTTTCGCGCCAGGAGGACCGAAGCCCGCCGTTTTCATGTTCAAGGGTTGGAACATACCTTCGGTCATCAACTCTTCCCATGAATGGCCCGTCGCCTGCTCCGCCATTAAGCCGGCGAAGGCATAGCCGGCGTTCGAGTATTCGAATTTGGTTCCCGGCGGGTTGGGCGGTTCCCATTTCGACCACTGCTTCAAGAGATTTCGTCGTTGCTCCGTCGTGGAGTCTCCTTGCAACAGTCCCCACGGCCCGTTCGCCGGTAGCCCTGAGCGATGCGTTAACAGATGCTCCAGCGTGACGCTGCCGAGGTTTTCGTGAAACTGCGGCTTGAACTCGGGAAAGGTTTCAGCCAGGGCCGACTCCCACCGCAGCTTGCCGGTCTCGATCAACATGGCGATGCGCGTCGCGGTCATCGCTTTGGTGCACGAGCCGATGTGAACGTGGTCGGCAATCGTGATTTTTTCCTCGGCGCCGAGCTTTCGCACGCCGACGGCCCCCAACGCCGTTAGCTTGCCATTGACAATCACACCGCCAATTATTCCCGGCAGGTTATGCTTCGTGCGGATTGGCTGAAGCAACTCAATCACCTTCGGATCCGGGTGCAACTCGTCGTCGGCAAACATGAGCCGTCCATCGCATAAAGCAAGCACCATGGCGCCAAGCAGCATAACTCGAATCATTGCGAACCTCGATGTTTCCGGGGGCAAGGCCGCGAAGCGGCAACGGCACACTGCCAATATAGTGGATGATTGGCGGTCGCCGCTGCCAAGCTCAATCCAGCTTGCATTTCGCGCCGCAAGGCCTCATACTTCGCGAATCGAAATCTATAAGGATGCGCTTATGAATACCTTCGAGCTGAATCGGCGGCAAGCGTTGATTGTGGGAGGCATGGGAGCGCTTTCGCTGGGCATGCCGGGCGCGGTGATGGGCGCCGACAAACTCGACGCCAGCGGCAACGCGGTGGCGGCGGACAAATCGTGCATCTTCGTCTTGCTCTGCGGCGGGCCAAGCCACATTGATACCTGGGACATGAAGCCCGAGGCGCCCGACACCATCCGCGGACCCTATCGGCCCATCGCCACGAAGGTCCCCGGCATGCGCATCAACGAGATGCACACCGAGTTGGCCAAGCTGACCGATCAGTTCACGCTCATCAACTCGATGACGCACCCCGGCGCCATCAGCAATCACTTTGACGCGATGCACAACCTGCTCAGCGGGCAGTCCGCCAAGCGCGTGGCCGAGGGCGTGCCCGACGATCAGCCTTACCTCGGCTCCTTCGTCGCCAAGCATAAGCCGAGCAAACGGAACCTCGTTTCCAACGCCTGGCTCATCAAGTGCGTTGGCCCGCCCGTGTTTTGTGCGCCCAACATCGGCCTGGGCGGTTATCTTGGCTCGGCTTATGCGCCGGTGTTTGTCGGTTCGGCGCAAAACCATCCGGCGATGGACAACTTCACACCGCCGGAGATCTATGATCTCGGCGACCAGGCTCGGCTCGACCAACGCCGCGAGTTGCTCGTCAAACTGGAAAGCAAATCGCTAGCCAGGGATGCGCGCGGCGCCGACTGGGCCGCCTTGCGCGAAAAGGGTTACGACGCCATGACGCGCCCCGAAGGCCGCGATGCGTTCAAGTTGGATCGTGAACCAGACAAGGTGCGCGACCGCTACGGCCGCCATCCGTTGGGACAAAATCTGCTGCTTGCCCGGCGGATGGTCGAAGCGGGCGTGCGGTTCGTCACGGTGAACGGCTGGACCGGGCAGGCCCCGCATGACACGGCTGGCCCGCCCAGCAGTAGTTGGGACATGCATGGCGGCAACATGGGCATGGGCGACGCCTTCGGCGATGGCTCTTACGGCATGGGCTTCTGCCTGCCGCGGCTCGACCAGGCGCTCTCCGCGCTGCTCATCGACTTGAAAGACCGCGGCATGATGGATAACACATTGGTGGTGGTCACCGGCGAGTTCGGGCGCACGCCCAACGTGCTGACCCAGCTGCCGCCGGGCCGCCAGCACTGGCCGAGTTGCTTCTCGGCCATCCTGGCCGGCGCGGGCATCGGCGGCGGCCACGTGTACGGCAAGTCGGACAAGCATGGCGCGTACGTCGAAAGCAACCCCATCCGCCCCGAAGAACTAGCCGCCACGATTTACCACGCGCTGGATATCCCCCTCAACGAACCCCAAAACAACAGCGGCATCTCCCGGCCCATCGCCACGGGAAAACCTGTCATGGAACTGTTCGGGTAGCCAATGCGGCGTTGATCTGTCATCTGCGAACTAACATTGAAACGCGATCGCTCTTGCACGGCGTGTCGCTAGTTGATCGATTGACGATTCTCCGTCGGTCGCTGCTCCTGGGGCATGTCGGTAAGAAACTTAATCCCACCAGAAGAACACGCGGCGGGTGGATTCCACGTGCTGCGCCAACTTGGCCAACGATCCGGCGCCTTGATGCACGGTATCGGGGCAGAAGCGGAAAATGCGTTGGGCGAGCGCGTGCGCTTCGGTTGCGTTAAGGGGCCGATTGAACTCGATGTCCACGAAGTCGCGCCCAGCGCCCCAGAGCGTGAAGGGGAACTCGGCATCGAGCGCGCGGAACCACGCGACCACGTCGGGCCGATTCAAACCGCCTTCCTCGCCATAGTCGCCGCCCGGCGACGGACCGCACGCAGCCAACACCGTGAAACGATCGGTGGTAGGGAGGAGCAGCAAATACTTGCCTGAAGGTCCGCACCCCACGGGCCGCCCCAAATCGAGAATGCTCGCTCCCAGCTCATGAACCCGGGGACGCAACTCGCCAATCAGGCTACGAACCTTCGCGTCAAGCACGTTCCACTCGACCCCGAAACGCGCCACGTCGGTTGGCGCATGGCGCAGGGCGGCATCGGTTTCGCACTCCGCCGTGACAAAAAACGCTTTCATGGCAGGGCGGTCGGGCATGGGTTGCGGCGTTTCGCCGGTGGTCGTTCGCACCAGTTCCACCGCTTCGTGGAAAGACTTCGACTCGTCTTCCTTGGCCATGGCCAAAGCCGCTAAGAAGTGCGCAGCCAAGGTATCGTCTTCAAGGCGTGCGCCGGCGGCGAGCAAGTCTTCGATGATCGCAGCATGCCCCAGCCAGGCGGCGACCATCAGCGGCGACCAACCGCGGCGGTTGCGCCTGTTCGGATCGGCGCCGGCTTGCAAGAGCCGCGCGACGAGTTTCGTCTTCCCCTTTTCACTCAATTGCTGTTGTTCGTTCGCCAAGGCGACGAAGAGCGGTGTCGGAAAAAGCGCGGACGAAATCTGACGATTTACATCGGCGCCCGCTTCGATCATCATCGCGACCAGATCCGCATTCCCTTGCGCGACCGCGAGCGAAAAGGCGTCGCTGCCGCGGCGCGGAGCATGCGAGTCGGCGCCGGCTTGCAACGCGGCTTTTGCGCGCTGGAGATCGCCCCGTTCGATCGCCCGAAAGAGGTCTTGCTGCGATGGCGGCGCTCCCTGGGCGCCGGCATGCTTCAGCAGTTTGGCCGTCTTCGAGGCCCGTTGCTCGCGCGCCAAGTCGAGGACCGTTTTTCCGTCGGCATCGCGCGCATTGACATTCGCTCCGGCCTCAAGCAGCGCGCGCACGTTGTCCGGTTCGTCGCAGCCGCTGCCGACCACCATCAGCAACGGGGTGTGTCCGGTGTGATCTTCCGCATTCGCGTCGGCGCCTGCCGCCAAAAGCAGGGAAAGCGCCGACGAGCGGACCTGGCACGCATCGAAGAGTGCGGTCCGGCCTTGATGATCGCGCTGGTTGACCGTGGCGCCTGCCTCCAGCAGCGCGTGAATGACTCCTTCCGGATTGGACGCCCAATCGGGATTCACGCGACAGGCCAACATCAGCGGCGTCACGCCCTCTTGATCTTGCGCGTTCGGATCGGCGCCGTGTTCCAGGAGCAGTCGCACGATGGGTGCGGTGTCAATCTCGTTCGACGTGTGCAAAACCACGTCATCACTCGCCACATGTCGGCACTCGACGTAAGTCTCCATCGCCGCCGCCGCGTGCAAGGGCGTGCGTCCCTGCGCATCGCGAGCGTTGGGGTCAGCGCCCGACTCCAGCAGCAACTGGACCGTTTCCGCTTGCCGCGCGGCCGCGTGTTCGCGGTAGGGATGATCTTCCGCTTCGAGCAGATCCACTTGCGGGTCTTGTTCGTACACGGTTGTTTGCAATGCGCACGCCGCGTGAAGCGGGGTGGCGCCTTGGGAGTTTGCGCCGTTGCCCTCCAACCCCAGTTCGAGCAGTCGGCGCACGGTCCCGGCGCTTCCCCGGCGCGCGGCGATTTCCAGAGCTTGCTGGGTTGGCTGCACTCCGGCTTCGCGAAACACCTCAAGCAGGCCGAAGTGATCTTTCTCAAAAGCCCGCTCCAACGGGTGCGAAGACGGTTCTTCGTTCGTCTCGGAATCGAACTCATCCTCGTTGGTTTCGTCAAAGTCTTCCGACTCGACTGGAACTTCCGGCATGACCGAGACGCACGTCGGATCAGCGCCCGCGGCCAGCAAGGCGCGGACGATTTCGGCATGGCCGATTTCCGCCGCATGCAAAAGCGCCGTGTCGCCTTCGGGACTGCGCGCGTTCGGATCCGCGCCGGCGGCCAGCAGCGCGGCGACAATCGTTGCGTGCCCTCCGGCAACGGCCGCCGTAAGCGGCGTGCTGCTTGACATAAACCAGGTCGGTTCGCCCGACGACAATTCCACATCGGCGCCCGCCTCAAGCAGAGCCTGCACGCACTCCCTATGTCCTTCCTGACAGGCGGCGAGCAGCGCCGTGCGGTGCTCGGCGGCAGGGCGGTCATCGCGATGGTTCGGATCGGCGCCCTTGGTCAATAGCGACCGAACGTCGTCGACAAGACCTTTGGCCGCAGAGCGGATCAGGCGCGGGCCAAGCGACTGCTTGTTGTTCGATGGAGATGGCGATTTCGTCAAGGGCGCCAGGCGGTCAATGACCTCACCGTGACCAAGCGCCTCGGCCACGTCCCGCGGAGTCTGCCCGCGGTCGTTCCGGAGGTTTGCGTCGGCGCCGGCCTCTAACAGCGCTTCAACCAGTTCGAGTTTGCCCTGGTGGGCTGCAACGTGCAACGGTGTAGCTCCGATCGTCAACTCCGCCTGGAACGAGTCGTTCTTGCGGTATTCGAGATTCGGATCGGCTCCCGATCGCAGCAGAAGCCGTACCAGGTTCGCGCGACCGCGCATCACGGCGTTCAGCAGCGGCGTGTCGCCATCGCTTGCGGCGGCGTTGGCGCAGGCGCCGTGAGCAAGCAGCAGTTCGACGATTGACTTTTTGCCTCGGGTCACGGCGTAATGCAGTGCAGTGACGCCCTGGGAAGTGGTTGCGGCGACATTGGCGCCGTGATCTAACAGGAGCTGGACGATCGCCGGCTTGCCGCCCGATGCGGCGAGCATCAGTGGCGTCGCGGCGTTCATGTCGCCGTCATCGACCAAGGCGCCCGCTTCCAGCAAGGCGCGGATGATTTTCGTTTGCCCCAACCACACCGCCTGGCGCAGCGGCGTAGTCCGCGGGTCCTGGCTGGCGTTGGGGTCGGCGCCAGCTGCAAGCAGCGCGCCGATGACTTCCTGCCGCCCGCCTTCGATCGCATGGATAAGGGCGGTCTTTCCGTTTTCATCCACCGCATCAACCGGCGTTCCCTGGCTGAGCAAGACCTGCAGTTTTGCGACATTGCCTGCGGACGCCGCTTCGAACCAGTGGCGAGCTTTCATGACGCGGATCTACCTGATGAATAAGGGAGGATTTGCTTGCTCACACAACGCCGTAAAACTCTCGCTCTTGCTGAAGAACATGCTCGACGCGAAACTCTGCGAAATCCGACTCGCACGCCCGGAGGTATTGCATCGCGTCTTTGGCAAGGTCGCTGCCATGGTCCTGAAGGAATTTCATCGTCGGCTCCCAACCTCCTCCGCAGAGGAGCTGCACGTCGACACCACAGTGCGTATCAAAGTTGCACTCTTTGGCGCGCCAGACCCATAGCGAATCTTCCACCACGCCAAGCGAGAACACCTGCGCGCACAACAACCGCAGGAGGTGCGGATCGCCAGCGTCGGCCTTGATGAGGTCGGTTTGCTCCGCCAGCGCCGCGATGATCGTCGGCCGATCCGCGGGCCGGGCCGGCAAACCAAACCGCGCCAGAGCGGCATCTACACCCATCCATTCGTCGTCGGTCGTCATTCGGATCCTCATCCGATCGAGACGGGTTGATAGAATCGTTGCGAAACAGGAACGCCGCTTGCAGCCGACAACGCAAGCGGGACTCGGCATATTCCTGAATGAAGAGGTTTCGCCGTCAATGGCAGCGCCCTATTTCATCAGGAAGACCAACAACGAGCCAGTAGGGTTCACGGCTAAACGAACGTGGTTCGGCTTGTGGCAGATCGCAAAGCGACTCATTCTCGCACAGTCGCCATGCAACGCGAAGTTCTCGGAAGACAAGACTCCATGCGACGGACTTGCACAACGCATGGTCGCGCTAGCGGCCGTGTTCCAGTACGACTGTACGACTGGCCCGGTTTCGGGGCGACGCAAAAATACGTTGGCAGTAACCCAGCGCCAATCGCCCACTGCATCTACGGCCGACACCTCGACTAACCGACGCCCGGCTTTCGCATGCGAGCACGGCGGGTGTGCGGATTAGTGTTGACACAACGGACCGAGATGCATCCCAACGGTTTTCGCGTTTCCAGCCGCCGCGCGATGACGAGTAGGGACTCATCGATTTCAATGTAACGGCGAACCACCTGCTCGCACCTCAAGCGAAGTTTGCCGGGGGTATAACATTTCGGCGAAACCGTTAAATGCGCTCATTTATCCGTCATATATGACGGCAACTGCTCATTAAATATCACGGCTGACGATGTGCGCAGGCCAGCATACCCCGAAAATACTGCCTCATCTGCGTCATTTGACGCAATTTCGCGACTGGCACATCCCTTGCTTTGGGAGAGTCCGGAACTGCGAAACAAAATCGCTTGCTCACTCCGATGGGGCTTGCCAACGACAGGAGCGCGACTCGCGACCTGTCCGTCTCACCGAGCGACTATTTGAACCAAAGGATTCGACGATGAATACGCAAAGTATGTCGGGACTTGTTTTGACGCTCGTTGGGGTAAGCCTGATTGCCGGATGCAGCGGGACGGAAACGAGCGCTTCGCCCAGCGATGGATCGTCCGCGTCAACGGTTCATCTCCTGAATGTCTCCTACGATCCGACCCGCGAATTCTACGCCGAATTCAACGAGGAGTTTCGCAACCACTGGAAGACTCAAACGGGCCAAGATGTGATCATCGAACAGTCGCACGGAGGTGCTGGAAAGCAAGCTCGCGCGGTGATCGACGGGTTGAAGGCCGATGTGGTCACACTGGCCTTGGCCTTCGACATCGACGCGATTGCCGAGAAGACAGACTTGATTCCCGAGGACTGGCAGCAGCGGCTTCCGGACAACAGTTCGCCGTACACTTCGACGATTGTCTTTCTGGTGCGGAAAGGGAATCCCAAGAATATCAAAGATTGGGACGACCTGGCCCGTCCTGGCGTGGCGGTGATCACTCCCAATCCCAAGACGTCCGGCGGGGCGCGCTGGAACTATCTGGCCGCGTGGGGTTACGCCTTGCGAAAGTCCGGCGGCGATGAAAACAAGGCGAAGCAATTCGTAGCCGCAATTCTCAAGAACGTCCCCGTGTTGGATTCTGGCGCCCGAGGATCGACGACGACGTTTGTCCAACGGGGTATCGGCGATGTGCTCTTAGCTTGGGAGAACGAAGCCTTCTTGGCGGTCAATGAGTTTCGTTCCGACGCGTTCGAGATCGTGGTTCCGTCGCTCAGCATTCTGGCCGAGCCGCCGGTGACTGTCGTGGATAAAAACGCCGCCGCGCATGGCGGGCTCGAAGTCGCCCAGGCTTATCTCGAGCACCTTTATTCGCCTGCTGGGCAACGCCTGGCCGCAAAGCACTACTATCGGCCCGTCTCGCCGGAACATGCTGATCCCGCCGACTTGCGCCGGTTTCCTGCGGTGGAGTTCCTGACGATCGACGCCGACTTCGGCGGTTGGAAACAAGCTCAAACCAAGCATTTCAACGACGGCGGCGTGTTCGATCAGATTTACTTGCCGGCCAACTGAGGCGGGCGAATCCGGGATGAACTCAACGATCTTGTTGGCGGGAGGCCAACCATGACGAACATCTTTCGTAAACCTAGCGTGCTGCCGGGATTCGGACTGACGATGGGGTACACCGTGCTTTACCTCAGTCTGATCGTCCTGATTCCGCTGACGGCGCTGTTGCTGAAGTCGGCTCAACTGGGCTGGGAGGAGTATTGGCGGACGGTGAGCAGCCCGCGCGTGGTCGCATCGTACCAATTGACCTTCGGCGCGTCGCTGATCGCGGCCTCGATCAATGCCGTGTTCGGGTTCGTGGTGGCCTGGACCTTGGTCAGCTACCGTTTTCCCGGCAAACGCCTGATCGATGCCCTGGTGGACTTGCCGTTCGCCCTGCCGACCGCCGTATCGGGCATCGCCCTGACGTCGATTTACTCGCAGAACGGTTGGATCGGACAGTACCTGGAGCCATTAGGAATCAAGGCGGCTTTTTCCCCCTTGGGAATCATCATCGCCTTAACTTTCATTGGCTTGCCGTTTGTGGTCCGCACACTTCAACCGGCGCTGGAAGACATGGAGAAGGAGAGCGAGGAAGCGGCGGCGAGCCTGGGAGCAAGTCGGCTTCAATCCCTGCGTTACGTGATCCTTCCGGCGGTCATGCCGGCGCTCCTAACGGGGTTCGCCATGTCGTTTGCCCGAGCTTTGGGAGAGTACGGCTCGGTGGTGTTCATCTCGGGCAACATGCCAATGAAGACCGAGATCACGTCGCTCCTAATTATCAGCAAACTGGAGCAGTATGACTACGCGGGCGCCACGGCCATCGCCACGGTCATGTTGTTGACTTCGTTCGCCCTGCTGCTGGCGATCAACCTGCTGCAATGGTGGAGCAGCCAGCGCCACCGAGGAGTCGCCTAGTCATGGACGCAACCATCAACGCTACGAGCGTGATCAAGCCGGCCGTTCGGCTACGAGCGGCCACCGATGAGCCGCGGTGGGTGAAACTCAGCTTGATTGGCCTTTCGGTGGGCTTTCTCACGCTGTTTCTGTTCGTTCCCTTGCTGGCGGTATTCGTCGAAGCCTTGCGGAAAGGCATCGGGGCCTACCTTGCCAGTTTGACCGATCCGGCCGCGGTGTCGGCCATCCGGTTGACCCTCCTCACCGTTGCAATTGCCGTCCCCTTGAATCTGGTCTTTGGACTCGCCGCATCGTGGGCGATTGCGAAGTTCGAGTTCTGGGGCAAGAACGTCTTAATTACGCTCATCGACTTGCCATTCGCCGTGTCGCCGGTGATTTCCGGGTTAATTTACATCCTGTTGTTTGGCATGCAGGGGTGGCTGGGTCCTTGGCTCGACGCCCACAATATTCAAATCATCTTCGCCGTGCCGGGCATTGTTCTGGCGACGATCTTCGTCACTTTTCCGTTTGTCGCGCGAGAGGTCATTCCTCTGATGCAGGAACAAGGCACGGAAGAAGAACAAGCGGCGATCACGCTGGGGGCGAACGGCTGGCAAACCTTCTGGCGCGTGACGCTTCCCAACGTCAAATGGGCGCTGTTGTACGGCGTGATCTTGTGCAACGCCCGTGCGATGGGTGAATTCGGCGCGGTGTCGGTGGTGTCGGGGCATATCCGCGGCAAGACCAACACGATCCCGCTGCACGTTGAGATTCTCTACAACGAGTACAACTTTGTCGCCGCCTTCGCGGTGGCGTCGCTGCTGGCGCTTTTGGCGCTGGTCACCTTAGCGGCCAAGAGCATCGTCGAGACGCGCTTACACAAAGAATTCAACAAGACACTTGAGCCGGCGACGGCAGAGGAATAATCCCATGAGCATCGAAATCAAGCACATCTCGAAGACGTTCGGCAGTTTTGCGGCGCTGCGCGATGTCAGCCTCCGCGTGAACGACGGGGAGCTTGTCGCCTTGCTCGGTCCCTCCGGTTCGGGCAAGACGACCCTCCTGCGGATCATCGCAGGTCTGGAGACGCCCGACCCGGATCCGCAAAATGAAATTCTGTTTCACGATGCGAGCGTGACGAATCGCCCCGTCGGTCAACGGCGCGTCGGTTTCGTGTTCCAGCACTATGCGCTGTTCCGGCACATGTCGGTCTTCGAGAATATCGCGTTTGGGCTGCGAGTCCGGCCGCGCAGCGAGCGTCCCTCGAAATCTGAAATTCGCGATCGCGTCAATCACTTGTTGAAGCTGATCCAACTCGAAGGCTTCGGCAATCGTTACCCGTCGCAACTTTCCGGCGGGCAACGACAACGGGTCGCACTTGCGCGGGCTTTGGCGGTGGAGCCGAAAGTTCTGCTCCTCGACGAACCCTTTGGCGCTTTGGACGCCAAGGTTCGCCAGGGATTGCGCAGCTGGCTGCGGAAACTTCACGACGAGATTCACTTGACCAGTGTGCTGGTCACCCACGATCAAGAGGAAGCGCTGGAAGTCGCCGACCGGATCGTCGTTATGAACCAGGCTCGCATCGAACAGGTTGGTTCGCCCGACGAGGTCTTTCATCATCCGGCGACCCCCTTCGTGATGGAGTTCCTCGGCGAGGTAAACGTTTTCCGCGGCCGCGTGAGCAATGGCCGAGTGTTGCTAGGCGACATAACGCTCGACCACGCGCATTGCATTTCCCAGCGAGACGGCTCGGCGACGGTGTACATGCGTCCGCACGAACTGGACATCAAACTCTCGCGCAACGGTTCGCCAGGTTTGGCGGCGCGGGTTGTGCGATTGAATCCCGCCGGTTCGGTCGCGAAGGTCCATTTGAAGTCGAGTGATGGCGCCGAGATTCAGGTCGACTTGACTCTGGAGCGGTTTCACGAATTGAATCTCGCCCACGACGATGAGGTGTTCGTGTACGCGAAGAATGCGCGCGTGTTTGTCCCGGACTTTGCAATTTGAACCTAGGACTTGAACTGTGGCTTTGAAAAACGCCAGCGATCATGGAATGGAGCACATCATCGTGAATACGTCCCGAGCGCCAAAGAGCGACCTTCCCGAAAAGCGTCATAAAGTTACCGACGCGGAATTAGAGCAAATCATCCATTCCCTCGATGGGTTGCGCTACGGCGCGGTGCAGATCATTGTGCAGGACGGCGTGATCGTTCAAATCGATCGGACCGAAAAACGCCGCCTTCGCAACGGACGCGGAACGGTTTGATCGGATACAGCCGGCCTGAGTTCCGGGAGGCTTTCTTTCATCGCATTTTGCCGATCGCTGACTGGGGATCCAGAGGCGTGCGGGCGATACCAGGACCGCACCATGCGCCCCGAGTTGTTTTCAGCCGAGCATTCCAGCCGCGCGCCGGCTCGCAATCGCCTCATTGTTCCCCGTGGCGCGCGGGCCACGTGTTGACGCTTCCCTCGATCGGTTTCTCTGTCATCAAACCCAACCTACCCGTTTTGAGGAATGCGTCATGTCAGCAACAACAAAACAACAGCGCCCGGCCGCAAAGCCAGATCTGGAACTGGAAACCCGCATCGTGAGTTTCCTTGCGACTCGCGGTTTCTCCGCACTCAAGTACGTGCATGTGGAAGTCTCGGACCGACAGATTCAGCTTCAGGGAGTCGTCGGTACGTACTACGCCAAGCAGATGGCGCAAGAGTATGTGCGGCTTTTAGCCGGCGCACGTCAAGTGGTGAACGACGTGGTCGTCGCCACCGTCATCGACTCGGAAGGCCCCTTCGATCCGGCCACCGATATCCTTCACCGATTCCCAGTCTCGCGGGCTGTCGCCTGAGCTGGCGGTTTCTACCTCGAATTCTTCATCGTTCAGGAGCCTACCCATGTGTCGAGTAATTTCACGACGTATCGCCACCGTTTCCCTCGCTGCGCTCCTGCTCGCAGCGACGGGTTGCAGCGAGTCCCATCCTGACCGCGTCGCCACGTATCCCGTGCAAGGAACCGTCTTGCTCAACAAGTCGCCGGTCCCGGGAGCGATGGTCGTCTTGCACCCCAAGAACCCGGCCGCCAAGGCGCCGCCGGCGCGGGGGCATGTCGCGCCGGACGGCACGTTCACGGTCAGCACGTACGAAGGACAGGACGGCGCCGCCGAGGGCGAGTACACCGTCACGGTGACGCTGAACCGGGCCGTTCCGCAGGGAGATGGCTTCCGGCCAGGTCCGAATGTCCTGCCCCGCAAGTACGAAAGCGCAGCCACGAGCGATTTGGTGGTCCGGATCGCGCAAGGAGTCAATCAGCTTCCGGCGCTGGAGTTGAAACGGTAGCCGCCAGAGCATTCGCCATGCCAGCTTTCACAATTCAAAAACCACGAGATATGACTTTCCCTCAAGAATCACGGAGACGAACCATGAAAACACGCACGAAGCGTCACGCCTTTACTTTGATCGAATTGCTGGTGGTGATCGCCATCATCGGCGTCCTGGTCGCGCTGCTTCTGCCTGGAGTGCAGGCGGCCCGTGAGTCGGCGCGCCGCACCCAATGCTCCAACAACCTCAAGCAACTAGGGATCGCCGCACATAACTTTCACGACACCCACAATAAGCTTCCTTCCAGCGTGCGACCGGCCGGATTAACGCCGCTGCCGCGGATCGCGGGACTCACCTTCCTGCTTCAATATCTGGAAGGCACGAACCTGTACGACCAGTACAACCAATCGCAAAACTGGCATGCTCCGGCCAACCTGCCGGTCACTTCCAATCAGGTTGCGACGTTCCTCTGCCCTTCGACACCCAACCCCGGTCGTCTGGATGGGCTTCCTGAGGCCAGCCCGTGGGTAGGCAATTTGGTCGCAGTGACCGATTACTCGCCCACGATCTCGGTCGACCAGCGGCTGTTCACCGCCGGACTGGTGGATCGAGCCGGAGACGGGATCCTGGTGAAAAACGGCGAGCCACGATTCGCCGATGTCCTCGACGGTCTGTCGAACACGATTATGTATGCGGAGTCGGCAGGCCGGCCGTTTCTCTATCGCCGCGGGCTCAAGATCGGCGACCTGCCAAACCAGCGCGTCAACGCTGGAGGCTGGTCCCGTCCGGCCAGCGATTTTAGCGTAGACGGGTCAAGCTACGACGGCGCCACGCTCCCCGGCCCTTGCGCTGTGAACTGCACCAACGGGGAAGACGTCGGAAGCACGGTTTTTCCCCATCCGTATTATGGGTCGGAAGGCACGGGCGAAACCTTTGCCTTCCATCCCGGCGGCGCCAACGTGGTGCTGGGCGATGGGTCGGTGCGGTTGATCAGCGCCACGACGAACATTCGCGAATACGCCAAGCTCGTAACCCGTGCGGAACGTGAAGTGGCGATCGCACCGTAAAGCTTTCCTGTCGCGAGTCTGTACAACGCACATTTCCTCCTGCCGTCGTCGCGGCGGCAGGAGGAGCGTGCGAGGCCGAAAGCGATTCTACACCTGCGAACTGGAACGATGCTTCGCATGATGAGAAGCGCTAACCGGCGCCACGGAAAGCGATGGCTGAGGCACGCTCGATATTTGCGTTTCTGACTGGGCCGCAGCAGGACGCGTTGCAAGTCAGGGAGGATTGCATGAGCCGGTCAACCAAGCGAACAAAGTCGCGCGGGCCAAAAAATCAACGGCCAACCACCACGAGTTGGCGTTTGCCTGTAACGTTACTCGTTTTGTGGGCGGCTCAGCCGCTGGCGCTTCAAGCTCAAACTCCACTGCCGCCGGTTGACGCCGAATCGATCGTTCGTCGACTCGAACAGCAAGAGGCCGAGATTCAGTGGCTGCGTTCGCGTCTGGCCGAATCGCCGACGCCGACGAATGAGCCGGCGATCGTTTCGGCGGCAACGGGCTTACCGCCGGAGTCGCCAAACGCGTCAGAGGCGGACGCGGAACTCGATGACCTCAAGCGGCGACTGGCGGCCGTGGAGGAGGCGCAAACCCAAGCCAAGCCAGAGAAGGCGTCAAGCAAAGGCGGGAAGGATGACTCCAACAAAAAGTGGACCGTCAAACTCGGCGGGCACATTCAAATGGACTACGTTACCTGGGCTGACGCCGAACCCGTCATCGTCGACGACCAAAACTATTTCAACTATCGGCGACTGCGGCTGGTCGCCGATGGAACTGGCTACGAGCAATTCGATTTCCGTTTGCAAATGACGCTTGAGCCGGGTCAAGGCTCCCACGACAATCCTTTCGCTTCGCCCGACGTGAAAGATGCTTACGTTTCCATGAACGAGATTCCCTTGTTTGGTCGAATCCGCGTTGGCAACTTTTTCGTCCCCTTCAGCCTGGAGCAGGTCACCAACGACACGAACAACATTTTCAACGAGCGTTCGATTCCCACCCAAGGTGTTTTCGCGGCCGACCGTGAAGTGGGCGTCGCCCTTTACAACTGCACCGACGACAAAAACATCACTTGGGCAGGCGGCCTGTTCTTCGACGAAATCAGCGATACCGTCAAGACTCGCTTCGACGACAATCAGGGGTATCGCCTGAGCGGGCGGCTTACCGGATTGCCCTACTATGACGAACCCTCGAACGGCCGCTATCTCATTCATACAGGAATCGGAATCTTGCACACCGATGACCAGGACGATTCCGTCCGCTTCCGTGCTCGCCCGCAGGTGCAACGTGGCCCCGTATTGATCGACAGCGGCAACCTCGCGGCCGACTCATATACCACCGGCAATATCGAATTGGCCATCGTTTGGGGACCCGCGACGTTGCAAAACGAAGCGTTTCTCTCCACGGTGGACATGCTCTCCGACGAAACCGTTCAAGTTGGAGGCGTCTATTCGCATTTGAGTTACTTCCTGACCGGCGAAAATCGTATCTTCGAGCGGTTCGGACAACACGGGGCGCAGTTTGGGAGAAATCAACCGTTCACCAATTTCTTCGCGGTCCCCGGCAGCTTTGGGTGTGGTGCGTGGGAAGCGAAGGCCCGTTGGTCCTACCTCGATCTGTCCGACGCCGATCGTGGGCAGTACAACGACCTGACCTTGGGCTTCAACTGGTACTGGTCTGACCGCACGCGGATCATGTTCGATTGGATTCATCCCGTCACGAGTAACCAAACCGTGTTCGGAGCGACGGAATCTGATCTGATCGCCATGCGCTTCGATGTGAACTGGTGATTGGTCCCCGCCAAAGCCCGTCGCCAAAGTTTGAAGTGCGTTAGCCGCTTTCAAAAAATCGACTCTCATGCCATGGTTGCCCGTACGCCCCGGGGTCCCTCACGATGGCGCCAGTCGGCGTCATACCGTGACGGGAATTCGAGCCCGCACTCCTTTTGAACTTCGCGAACCTGCGGCCCTCAGTCAGCGTTCATTCGACCAACTTTGGGGCAGGCGGCGTCCAGTTTCCTTCGATGATCTGCCACCCCGGCAGATAACACCGCACCAGGTAGTTCCAGCCCTTGGTGAGAGGTAGAAAGTTGGGCTGCGAGGGGTCGCCACCAAAGTGAATCGTCACGCTCCCGTCTTCGTTGGGCTTGGCCGTGACACTGTTATAGGAGTAAGCGTCAAGCTCGTTCTTTTCGAAGAAACCGTCCTGGTTGTAAACTGAGACCGACCAGAATGCTTGGACCGGCACGTCCTTGGGCATGGTCAGCGTATACGCGGTCTTGCCGTCGTTTTTTTCCGGCGCGACACCGAAGTACATTGCGCCACGTTGCGGGTTGCCGCCCCACCCGGCTGCGGAGGCCAACAGATGTTCCGTCGGGTCGACCAACCCCCGCGGTCCAAAACCGTTGGCGAAACCACCTGCTTTCATCGCCAGGCCGTTGAGGGCCTTGCGCGTTTCGACCAGCGACGCCTGGTCCCAATCCGGTAACGCCAGTTTGCCGGGCGAGGACTGCTTGACCTGAATTGCATCCTGCAGGGCGTGGGCCTTTTTCATGTCCTCCGGCCGGTTCGGATCGCAAAACGTGCGAATGAGCACCATGGCGTACCGCGTTCCCACGAAGTCCAGGCTCAGCGTTATTTCGCCCGCTCCGTTTTTGAGTACGGGGTTGAAGTGGTCCTGATCGATGACAAGCAGCGACTGAAACCGGTCGGGCGAGTCGGGCATAACAATCGTCACCGGTTCGCTCAGGTCGTAAACGCCCGCCGAGTATAACGTGTCGCGATTGCCTCGAATCGTGATCTGGTCCTCGACCGAGTACGGTTCTCGCAGGTGCACCATTTTCCCCACGCCGCCCGCCTTGGCGGCATAACTCTTGAACTGCATGTCGCTCTCCGCGCGGATATAGTTCAACGCATGGACAATTTCTCCACCCGTGGCGGTTGACGCCAGACAAAGCGTCAGCACCGTTGCGACTCGCAAGACAGCCATGGCGCACTCCTTGGAAAATCGGACTCAAAGCGGTGAAACAACGAACGGACCTAAGTTTAGCCTGCCGAACTCTCCCGAGCCACATTCGGCGTTCCTCTCAAGCGATTGCACGCGAACCCGGAATCGAGAAGTGGCGTTGGCGCCTTTGCACCGCATTTCCCTACGTGACGCATCGATAAATTAACCGATCAACGATTCGACGAATCGTTCGGATTGGGGGTGCTGCTTTCCCGCCGGATTGATTCGTGCCTACACGGAGCCATGTCGTCAAAAAAGTTGCGCAGGCGCGCACGGAGAAAGTGCGCACGGGAAAATTTTTTCAAACAAACTTACGTCAATCGCTGGCGACGCTCACATCGTAAAATATCAAGCAATTTCCGATGAATTGATCGGTAGAACGAACAGAGAATTTTACATAACTACGAACGACTGACGCTTCCAACGTGCGCGATCTTGTTGCTTTTGTACATTTGTTCAGTATAATAGAAGCGAGCACTAAGATCTTGTGGTGTGGTGGAGCGAACCGACCGATACGGCACTGTACGTCATCCCGTCCCTCGACAGGGTTCCTCTTCCGCCGCTCGCATTGGAATCCGGCGTTCGCGCGACGTCGGACCTCGCTTTTCTTCCCCCGCCGACGCCTTTCCCGCGCTGGCGCGTGGCCCTCCTCGCCCTTCGGAGAATTATCCCCATGCGTACTCCATTCATACCCGTACGATACAGCGCTGGCACCGTTCCTGGCGTCTGCCCGGCGGAAAATCGCTTGCACCGCGCCTTACGGCGCCGGCTGCGGTAGGCTGGTTACGAAGCTCGATTTCCATGGCGCCGTTTGCTGCACCTTGGAACTCCGCGCGATCATTCAACGGCTGATGTTCTGCGATGACTTTCGAAGATCTTGAAAGGGCGCTTCAAGGTGGGCGAAAAAGTCGTCTACATCGTGTCGCCAGGTCGACCACGGGTCTTCGTCGGACCAAGCGCCGGCTTCAAGACCTTGCGATCCGCGCGCCGGCGAGGACGATGCGATTGCAGAAAATGGCGCCGTTCCGCCGAGCGGATTCGCTTCGCCGAGTTCTTCCTCGGGCTCTGCTTCGATTGACCTTGACGAGACGAAGATCGTCGATGCATCGAAGTTCAATGGCGCCTGTCGCCCCGCGAACGGGTCCCAAGGCGCGACCTCAAGCGGGTCGAACTCGCCTTCGGCCTCGGCGCCGCCGCCCTGCTGGAAGAAACCAATGCGGAAGCGGTCTAAATCGACCCCGAAACCATCGGTGGCGTCCAGGCGCAGGCCGATGGTGACCAGTCCCGTTTGCATGGGAATCGCCAAGGGCGGCATCGATGTGGTAAACACATTCCAATCGCCCGTATTCATGGTAAAAATCGAGCCAATCGGCGCTCCATTCACCAAGACGGTAATCGTGTCGCCCGCGCCGGTGTCGTCGTTGCTATAGCGCAGGATCATTTGCAGCGACGCACTAAAGGGGAAACTGACCGTGTACTCGACGAGGTCGCCGACGTCTTCCAAATGCCACACGGCGTCGCCGCCGGCTGCGCTACGGGCGATTTCCATGCCATCTCCCACGGGCGAGAATTCCGCCTCGCGCGAGTTGATGTGTCCGAAGTATTCGATCATCGCATTGTTCATTTGCGGATTCCGCGTAAGGTAGAACTGCAGCGTTCCGCCGGCAAGCAAACGATTCAGCAGACTAGCGGACATTTGCGAAACTTCGAGTGTTCCGTAAACCGGATCGGTCGCATCCACCAAACCTGAGCCGAAATCTTGATAGTTGGGCACACCAAAGTTTGAATCAAACAGCCCGGACCCCTGAAGCGCCATGACCGAGTCAAGCAGGTTGGCGATGGCGTCCGTCGTGCCAAGCGCTCCGGCCATCATGCCTGCGGCGGGAGGAATGCCGACCATGGCGTCACGTTGTTGCGGCAAGCCTTCCGAAGGACTGGCGCCGAACACCACGAACTGTCCGAAGCCGTTTGCTATGCCAGTGGCGCCCGCAGGACGCCCCGCAGCGCCCGCCACTTCGAGCCAGGCTTCCGACAGCGGCCGAAGCGTGTTGCGGAAATACTGGGACTGAGTTTCCAAGCCGAGAAACGTGGTAGGATAGAACGCTTCCAATGCGGTTCCGAAGAAAGGCAGTTTCTCCACTTCCACGCCGCCCAGGGAAGCGCCCTGCTTCGACTCGAAGATCATCCGTTGCATGTTCGCGCTGAACTCGAGCGGCGTGAGTTCTCCCCGTCCTAGGCCAATCACCGGCGCCAGGCGACCTTCGCTCGTGATGCGGTCCAGCATCGGGCCGCCGCTTGGGTCCTCGGTGTCGCCAATCCGCAGCACGCCGTTGTCGAGCCACATGGCGACATTGAACTGCGACAACAACCCGTTGATTTGCGACACGAGCTGACCGGCGCGATCCACTAACTCAGGATCGGTATCGGGGAAGTCGCTAACCAAAAAGCCAACCGTAGCGTGTAAGCCCGCCAAGAGCTGCACGTTATCCAAAAGCGATACAATGCGATCGAATGCGCCATCGCGCGGCGTGGCGGTCGCGGTATCATAGACCTGGTACAGCGCCTTGGCGCCGGTCGCCATGTCTTCATAAACTCGCCCCGGCGTCGAGAGGATCGTTTCCAGCGAACCGACGGTTAACTCTAATTGGTCAATCAATTCTTCGTCGCTGTAGCCGGCGGTAAACGGGGTAGTCAAGCTACTGCGCCGCAATTGGTTTGACTGAATGGCCGCTGCCAGGAAGTTGCCCACTTGGGCAGGCACAAAGAAGTCGCTGGCGAAGGGTCCATCGGCGTCCAATTCGCTTTGTCGCGCTTCGTTGTAAGGCAAGCCCGAAGTCGGATGGATCACGGCGCGCAAGAACTGCATGGCTCGGCCCGCCACTTCCCGCATGACCGTGGCGGGAGTAATCTGTTCGACTTCAAATTGGTAAGAAAAATCGCCGCCTGCCGTGCCGTCGCCGCTTGGAAAAACGCCGCTGAACTCGCCATCCAGTTCCACCCCGCTGAGATCGCGCAGCCCCGTGGAGGCGGCCACAACGCGGTATTGATCGACATCCAAGATTCCCGCCAGGTTGAGCGTGACGCGAGTTTTCTGCGCGTCGAACGAAATGCTAAGCACGCTCACGATCACGTCATCTGCGGTGTCGAACTGATCATCGGCGCCATCGCCGGTGACGAAGAACGTCGGATCAGGAATGCTCATGTCGTCCATCGGCCGATCAAACGTGAGCGAGATCTGATCGATGCTGGGCAGTCGCGAATCGGGGAGGGGAATAGCCGCAATCACGCGTGGCGGGACAACATCGAAGGTGTACATGAAGTCGCCGCCTGCTTGCCCATTACCGGTAGGAAACATTCCGCTAAATTCGCCGTCGAGCGAGTTTCCCGCCGCGTCCCGCAATCGATTCGCCGGAGCCGTTAACCGATAGGTTCCTAAAGGCAGCAGTCCATTCACGTTGAGCGTGAGAGACAAACGATCCGGAGCGAACACGAGCGAATCGAACGATGCGATGACATCGTCGCCGGTGTTGAACTGCATGTCGTCGCCGGCCGCACGCAGGTCGAAGTCTCCTGGTGCGGCAAGTGCGGGGTTGACGGCTTGAGCAAAGAGAATTTGAACCTCGTTAGGCGGAGCCACCTTCGCGTTTGGAGCGGGCGTGGCGCCAATGACCTGCACCGGCAGAATGTCAAAGTCAAACGTGAAATCACCCCCCAACACGTTATCGCCGCTTGGAAAGGCTCCCGTGAACTCGCCGTCCAGGGGATTCTGGGCAACGCTCACCACGCCTTCCGAGAACGCGGTAAAACGATACGAGCCAGGCGTAAGCAACGTGGCCGGCGTCACTGCCACGCGGGTGTTCGAGTTTTGGAGCGCCACGGCGCCCAGGGCGATGGTCACGTCGTCGTTCGTACCCAACTGGCGATCGACGCCGGCCTCGCGCAAAAGAAAATCGCTCACCTGAGTAAATGTCGGATCGAGCGTCTGATCCACGGTCAATGTCACCACTGGAGGTGACGCGTTCAGTTGCGCGCCGGGCGTGGGGTTCGTCGCAATCACCGACGGCGGCGCCAATGCGAACGACGATTCATACGCAAACAACAACTCCACGGATTGCTCCAGGAGGTTGCCCGAAAGATCCGCAAGAATGGTGTGGTCAATCGTTAAGCGATAGGGCCCGGGAGGGATCGGACGCTGCGGAGTGATCGAGAGCAATCGACCGCCGCCCGTGAGGTTAAGCGAATCGACGGGAATCTCGACGTCATCTCCGCCTCCGACCTGCCCATTCAAACCCAGGTGCAGCAGTTCCACGTTGGCGGAATTCAGCAGTGCAGGATCCATGGCGTCGCTGAAGCCTACAAACACCGGCGGTCGGTTCAAGATCACCGCACCTGCGTTCGGATTCGTGAACGTCACCTGCGGCGGCATATCATCTTCCAACAAATCGATGGTCAGAAACGCTGACAACGCTTGATTGCCGCCTGTGTCGGTCGCGCGCACTTGAACGGAAAACGAATTGTCTTGCGGCGCAATGCGCGGGGCTGTAACCGCGAAGTCAAAGGGAAACGTGGCGTCCGCCTGAACCACTTCGCCATCGACGAGTAACTCAACGCGGCGAACTTGCACGTCGTCGGTCGCGTCGACGCGAATGGGAACGGTGCTCCCTTCGACGACCTGAAGTCCGGGGGTTTGTGGAGCCTGGTCTGTCGCAGCCGATGACAGCGACACCGTCGGCGGCGAATTCTGCGTATCGAAGGGCAGGTAGTTCACGATCCGCAAGCCGAAGGGATCCGCCACAAACGCCATACCTCCGGCCACCGCAACGTCGAGTGGAAGCCGCGGCAGGTTGAAACGCGTGATAAACTCATTCGTGTCGGCCAGATCGGAAACCTCCATAACGTCAAGCACGTTTTGGGCGTTGATGGTACCCACCAGCACGGCGAGACCTGACCCATTGGGGGCAATGGCCCGTTGCGGCGCGATGTTGGGAAATACCACGTCGGATTCGCTGATTAGTTGCGGCTGATCCGGATTCGATACGTCCACGGTCAAGAAACCGCCCACGAATGCGCCATTCGGAATGTAAAGCACGCCGTTACCCGCTTCGAACTCGCTGAGTACGAAGTTCGGCAACTGGAGCGAGCCTCGCTGACTCAGCATCCCGGCTTGGGCTTCAATCACATGGACGCGATTGCCCGAATTGATGGCATACAAAAATTGCCCCTCACGCGCAAGCGCGTTAATCGTGGCGGTATCGGTCAACTCCAAGGTTTGGATGACGGCTCCCGAAAGCAGATCAAACGTTCGCAGGCGATTGGACTCGGCCGTGTACGCGATTCCTCCAATTACTTCCACATGCCGCGCGGGAAACAGCGTGGTCGACAAACGACGAGGTTGCGCGGGATTGTTCACATCGAGAATGTGCATCCCCACGTTCCCGGCGGCGACGGCGGCAAAGCCTAATTCACGGTCAAGCGAAACATCCTGATTGTCGCCCGATAAGTCGAAATCGCTTAGTAGAATGGGAGTGGTCGGGTTCGTCACCTCGACGATCGACAAGCCACGATTCGATGTGGGCAGATAGGCCAACAGTCGGCCCGACTGATCGAGGGCGGGTTCGACCAACACCTCGACCGGGCCAAAATTCAGGTTGAGGCTGCCGATCACCCCCGTGGGAAACGCCACGCCGTCGAGCGGATTAAGCCCTTGCTCCACTTCGGCCGCATCCGAGAGGCCGTCGTTGTCGGTATCACGGCGGGCGGCATTCGTTCCCAGGGCGAACTCGACATCGTCCGGAAGCCCTTCGTTATCGCTATCGACCTGCAAGGACGCCGCAAACACAATCGACGCGGTTACGTCGGTTGCTGCGCCCGTTGGCGCAGTGAGACCATAGCCGTGACTAATCAGTCCCGTAACCGGGTCGAAAATCACTAAGTGATACATGGTCTCGGGCGGGAGGAAGATTTCGAAGTTTCCTTCGTCGTCGCTCACGGTATAAAGTACCGGGGACGCCGGCAATTCAGGCGTTTCGATCGCAATGAAATCATTTCCCCAGGCGGGGTACGGCAACGGCTCAACGCCTGTGCCCACGGCGCCCACGCGAACGACCGGTTGATTCGGGTCATTCGAACCGATGTCAATCGATGCACGCAGAAGTCCGAGTTGATTGGGGTCGAACGCGGCGCCAAAGCTGAAGGACTCGCCAAAGTTCAGGAGAATCGGATTGTTGCTTAAGTCGGCGGGAACGCCGATCAGCGAGAACGCGTCACCGCCTTCGGACAAAATCAGCGATGAGATTTCCAGCGGCGTCGCACCATCGTTCGTGATCTCGAACATTTGCGCGATCTCTCGCGATTCGCCTGCGACCAAGAGACCGCCAAAGTTGTTGCTTCCCACACGCTGAACCTGCGCGACCGGGGCCGTCGACAACGCACGAGCGACAACCGGTAGCACGAAAGGATCATTGGTAACGGCGTTGCTTTCAATCATGATCGCATCGTTCGCCAAACCCGCCGTGATAGGATCGAATTGAAGTGTGAACGGAACGCGACTTCCGGGGCCGATCGTTTGTCCCGTGATGCTCGCCGTATCGAGGAGTTGGAAGCCACGATTCCCCTCGGCCAACGCGATGGAGTGAATCGTAAGGGCCGCCGTACCGGCGTTCTCAATAAAGTAGGTTTCGGTGAGCAATTGTCCGCCGACGCCATCCGCCGGAACTAGGCCTAAGTCGTCCTGCAAGGCCAGCGCAAAATCTTGGTCGTTGCGTAACAACGCAAGTTCAGGAGCATTCGCGGAGGAATCCAATACGAGTTCTCGAACGCCAATCGTGCTGCGTGGGAGGAAGAAGATGTCTTGATAAAGTTGCAAAGCCGCCGTCAGCGGCAGGTCGCCGTCGGCATGCACTCCCATCGCGGCTTGCAACAGGTTTTGGTTAGCTCGCGCGAACGCTAAGTCGGGATCGTCCTCGGCGCCTGCACGCATGATGTCGTTGGGTTTGCAGTTAGTTCCCGTGGCAGGCGCCACGCCGCAACCGGCATGGTTTTGCGCAGCGACCGGCCGGCTGCGGTACGAGTCTTTCAAGCCGAACGTGTGACCAATTTCGTGGCTCACGGTGTTGGCCACGTATTCCGCGAAGGTCACGGGGTTGTTGATCGTTCCCAGCGGAGGCGGAAGACGCAATACGGCCGTGGGAGACGTCCAGTTGACGTTAATACCCACGGAGAAACTGCCGTCATTGATTGCGCTTTGATTGATGAAATGCGCTAACGCCCACTCGCGCGACGCCGGGCCGCCAATTAAGACGCCGCGAAAACCATCCGCGGCCACGCGTCCGGGCGTTTGAATGGTAATGGCTAACTTGTTCACGTTCGCGTCGTAGTCGGCGAAACCAAACAAAGGACTCCCGTTTCCCGCGGTATTGAACGACCCATCGGCGGCTTGAAACGAGTCTTCCCAGACCATGGTCACGTCGCCGTCATTGGGATCGTCGGTGTCGAGAATGGTAATGGCGTCGGCCACCGTCATATTCGCGGGGTTGTAATCGGCGCGTACCGCGGCCAAGAGTTCGTCGGCTTTGCCTTCGAGAAACGCATCCAGGTCGCCGCCCGTGAAGGTGTCGTCCGCGGTGAACATGACGCCATCGGGCCCGACTTGCCGGTTGTTCGGCAAGAACCCATTGAATTCGGCGGTGAACAACGCGCTGGCGTTACGCGTGCGCCCGCCGAGATGGGTATATCGCACATTGGCGCCATCGTTGCGAAGCGACAGAATGACTCGCTTCAACTCGGTTTGATAGCCTGCGGTGTTGATGTTGATTTCGGTGCGATCAACGGCGCGTCCCAGTGCAATCAAATCGCCCACTTTCAAATCGCCGACGCGCGGATCGACCACCTCGATATCGAACGCGTTGCCGTGAACGACGTCGACATCGGGGTCGAACTCCCAGTCGGCCACGCCACGGCCCGAGAGCGGGCTTTTCAGGTCAAAGGCCTCCACGTTGTTTACATCGACGAATTTCGTCTGCACCTGCGCAGGCAGGTCATAGTCGGTATTCTTGTGGCGGACAAATCCGTCATCCATTCCCACTTGCTTGTTTGTTAGCGCAGGATGGAAAGCGGCGATGTTCCCCTGGAAAGGATTGCCTCGTTTCTCGTTGAAAATATCCTCGGCGGCGATCGCTTCGATCCAGCGATATTCGTAGAAGGTCTTCTCGGTCCGAGTGCGCACGCCATTCGCGGCTTGTTCGATCGTCGTGATTTTGATGCTCGCCCCCATGAGTTTGTCGCGATCAACCGCGGCAATGCCATTGGCGCCGAACATCTCCGTGTATGTTTTGGGAACGAATCCGAACTTTTGGTTGATATTTGTGCCCGCCGAAAGCGTGAATGACTGGCTTTCCAGCGGCAAGCCGCCCGCGACGGGTTTGGCGAATTGGTTTAAGGGGCCGTCGACAGCGATGGTCACATTGATAAACGGTTGTTGTTGCACATTGGGGTTGTGCCGCGGCACCTGGCAACCGGGAATGGGCGGCAGCGCCGGCACGTTGGGATTGCGCGGCGGCGCGTTGAAGTTCTGTGTGGCGAAGTTGGTTGCAGGGCTATTCCCCTTTAAGTACGTCAGCGCGGTGACCATAGGCGGCGCAATCACTTCATCGGGCGAGGCCGGCACAGGAATCGGCGGCGCTCCCCCGGAACCGCCGCAACCGCCCTGGGGCGTAAGGCCGTGCCAACCCGGATGCGTGACGCCATAGCCGGGATCGGTGGTCACGGTGGCGCCATCGGCCGAGACGGTGGCGGTGCCCTCGATGACAAGCAAGCCCGTGGTGTGGTCGAAGCTCAGGAAGTTCAACTGCTCGCCCGGCGCCGCATTGAACACATTGGGAAACGTCATGGGAGCGGGAGTGGAGAAGTTCCCCACTCCCATGGTTTGCACCGTGATATCGAAGGTGTGTTTGAGCAAGCCCGGCGGCAACATATCGCGCACCAGCTCCTCGGGCACAGTGCTAATTCCAATCGGGGCCGATGCGACCATGCTCCCATCGTGACCCACTAAACTGTTGGGCGGGATCTGGATCGTTAACCGGGCGCGATCTTCGGGCGAGAGGTCGGGCGCTCCATCCTCATCGGGCGAGAGCATCGTCATCTGGCTGCTGTCGACCATGGTCAGAATCGACGACTTCAGCCGCGGCAAAATTACGCCTTCCATGCCTGGCATGACCGTATTCACCTGGCCCACATGCATGAACGAATCCATCACCATTTCCGGGAAATACACGCCGGTGGGCGCCGGCGCGGTCAACCCATTGATTGCGACTTTCACATTTCCCGCGGGAACGGCGTCGAACGTGAAGCGACCGTTGGCGTCAGTAATACGTTTGTCATGATCCAAGCCCACGAGAAAGACTTCGACGCCTGCTAACGGGGCGTCGTCGGCCGTGCGCGGCAAGAGATCGGCGCCCGCGTCGATGACAACGCCCGTGAGACTTGTGCCTTCGAGGGCCTCTAAACTGTTCGTTTCGAACGAGAAGCGATAGACTCCTCCCGGTATTCCGTCCTCATCGCCGTCTAAGGCGGAGCCATCGTCGGCCGCAAGAATCGACGAGCCGTCGACGGTAACTTCAACGCGAGTTCCTGGCGGCATGGGATCATGGAAAAACATCCAAGCGAACATTCCATTGCCGGCGGGCACGAGGGTCGCGGCCAGGGGGTCGCGGCCTACGGTCGCGTAGAAATTTGCGGCGGATAATGTGGCGCCGTCAATCGGTTTGGAGAAAAACACCTGCGGATGCACGGTGAGTCCGATCTTGTCCTCTCCGTTAAAGGGGAAGGATCCCAGCACGGTCAACGGAAGGGCGTTCGCCGCCACGTTGACATTGAACATGCTGGAACCCACGTTGCCCGCCAGATCCGTCGCCTCGACATGCAGCGTATGCGGACCGTCCACCACTCCGGTCAAGGAAAACAATCGATCGAAATCAAAGCCAGGCGAATCCGGCGCGGCCAGGGCGACGGGGTGACTCGCCGAGTTGTCAAAACGATAATTCAATCGCGCGCCAGACGAACCGGTCCCGTCGACGTTTCCCGTCAATCGCGAATTCCGGTGAATCGTAGCGCCTTCCAGCGGCGCAATCGGCGCGATTTCCGGCGTTTGCGTGTCGACCATTGCGTTGAATGCAACCTGGGCCGTGTTTCCCGCACCGTCTTCGACGTTCGCCAAGACCTGGTGCATCCCATCCGGCAACGGATTCAGCGGAAAGTGAACAAGGCTTGACGCGGTGGCCGCCCCAACTTCCACGCCATCGACGAAAAGCGTAACCAAGGCGCCGGTCTCGGCGTCGACTTCGACCGTGGGATCGGAAGTGTTGGTAATGTTGTCCGAGTCATTCGCCCCGGAATCATCGCCTGCGGCCAAGCGTGCGGCGGCCGCGGTTTGCGTGTCGAGGGTAAATGTCAACTTCTTCTGCGTAACCGTGCCGCCAAAGTTTTGGGCGACGACCATTAACGTGTTTTGACCATCCGCCGAGCCGTCCTGAGGAAGCGACCCCAGCAGCGAGAAGCTACCGTCCTGTTCGACTCCAAGGCGTTGCCAAGGACCTTGGTTCACCCTCGCCAACACGCGTGCGCCCTCGGTCAAACCCTGGTCGATCTGCCCACTGATCGAGTCGTCGAATGTCAGCAGGTCGGCGTTGGTCGCGCCGCCAGGCGCGGTGTCGCGCAGTAAACCCACCTGCATTTGCAGCGCGGGTTGGCCAATGCCGGATCGTAGGTCGTTCACAATTTCCAGTAAGTCGTTGACCGTTCCCAATTCGTCGCCGTCCACGTCATACCAGGGCGGCGCCGCCGTCGGTGTTTCTGGCAACACAAAGGGGTTGCTGTCGCGCAGCGCCATCACCACGGTGAGCGCATCGGCCAAGTTGACGAAACCGGAGTCATTCACATCTTCTTGCAGCACGCGGTTCTGCCAATCGGAAGCGAGCAGGCAGCGCGTTTCCAACATTTGGCCACCAAGCACCCTGACACAGCAGCGGCGGCGAACTGCGCAGCCGCGACGAGAGATTCGCGGAGTTTTCATAAGATACGCTGAGCGTGAGCGAAACGGCGTAAAGAAACGCCAACCGAGCCAGACAAAACCGCTAGAAGAAACGTTGGCCCTGACCGAAGACGCAAAGAAAAAAAGGAGACCTCGGCGTCACCGAGGAGGTCGCGCTGGTAACTCAATCAAGAGGCGCGTGGCGCAAGCGCGCAACTTTAGCTTCACTAGTTGTGAGCATAGCCACTTTTTGGCGTTTTGCAACAGAAATAAGAGGGGGGCCAATCGGGACCGAAACACCCGTGTCAAAACAGGCTGTCGATTCACCGTGACGAAAGAAGCGAAGCAAAGACGCCGAGACGCCGACACTTCGAACGAAGCGAGTCTCATCGTACATCGGCCGTCGAGCAATGAAGTGAGATAGCTCTAACGAGGTACAACAACGCCGAGTTACAAGCGGCGACCTCACGACTATTTTCCCGTCACCGTAAACGCAGCCCAGTAGAACGGGTGCGCCGCTTCGAACCGTTCGCGCCGATTGGCGATGCGCTCGAGTTGCGCGGCGCGCAGCGCGGCGGACTTCGCCTTCCCGTCGGCAAGCTGCTCGAAGAACGACTTCATCAGCCGGGCCGTTTCCAAATCGGGCACACTCCACAAACTGGCGACCACCGCTTCCGCGCCGGCCAGTTGAAAGGCTTGCCGTAAACCGGCGACCCCTTCGCCATTTCGCACTTCGCCCACGCCTGTTTCGCAGGCGCTGAGGACGACGAGCTTCGTGCCGCGGAGGTCGCTTCCTACAATCTCGAGTCCCGTCAACACGCCGTCGTCGCCGTCCCGCGCGGCGTGAAGCTGGTTGCATCCGGCCAACACCAGTCCACAGCGCAACAGTGGGTTCTCCAACGTTTTGCCTTCGACGGTCAACACCGTGGATCGCACCGACTCCGTCAGAGCTTGCGATTCAAGCAATGGCGTTTCTTGGTCCTTGAGGAAGAATCCGTGGGTCGAAAGCGTGAGCACCAGGGGCCGGCCAGCAGCCTTGAAAATGGCTTCTTGGGCGTCAGCGCCGGTGTACACCCGCGGCGCGGCGCCAGAAAATTGCTCGATGCTGGGAACGATGGCCCGCGCTTCGGAGGCTGTCGCCGGCAGCCGCGCGAAACGCGGCAGCCTGGCGATGCTCCCGCCGCGTCGTTGGATCGCATCGGGGGCTGACCGCGGCGAGGAACCGGACGCCGTGGAATTTGGTTCGGCATCGAAATCGGGATCGGCCAGCACCAAGGGCGCTTCGGGCTGGTTGCTGGGCGCCGCGGGAATAGCCAGTTCGCGGCCGCTTACGACATGGGTAATTTCGTGATCTTCCACGGCATAGCGTCCGTCGGGCAGGGGCAGCGCCGCCCAAGGAGCCAGCCAGAGCGCGCCGTCCGGTGACACGATCCAATGTCGCTGCTTGCCGATGTGCGGCAACAAAGGATGAAGCACCCGTTGCGATAGCGCTTGCAGCGGACGGCGAACGGCTTGCTCCGCTTCGGATTCGCCGTTCTTGGAGATGGCCGCAGGCGCCGCATCGAGCGCCCGCCGCGCGCTTTGGAGGGCCTGTTCGATTGGCGCCGCAGGGCCGAGATCAATGAGCCGCGTATCCCCCTCGTTGCTGGGAAAGATGAGCCACGCCGCGTACCGGCCGTCTTGTTCACGTTTAGCGACGAAGTCATAGAGATCGAAGCGCGCGATCTCGATCAGCACCGCGCCGGCAGGCAGGGCGCGGCGCACGGCATCCAATTCGATCCAAGGATCATCGGCAGACACAGTTCCCGTCAATTGCCCCAACTCGGCGGAGAGTCGCCTCTCGCGCTCCTCCAACACTCGAATCTGGCGGGCGCGCAATGCTGCTTCGTCGGAATTGGAAGCGGTGCGGAACGTCCACACGGCCAGTTGTTCCCGAACCCCAACCAGTTCTCTCGCGAGCGCCGCCTGTTGCGGATCGCCGACCGCGCGGGCCAGCAGCGCGCGTTGGGCGAGCGTTTGTTGCGCCAGTCCCTTGCTATTGATTAGCCAACTCGCCGAACGGGCGGCCAGCAGAGCATCATCGCGCCGGAACCATCCTAGCGAGCACGCCAAGTGCAGGTTGTGCACATCGGCCGCTTTGAGAAAGGAAAGTTGTTCGCGCTCGGGCAAGCCGAGCAACACGCGCTCGACGTGACGACGGACCACGCGGCGGCTGCGATCGAAGTTCTCGGCCGCCCCCGCCCATTGGCCTTGATACGCCTGCGCCAAGCCGATATTGCGATAGCTCTGCGCCACATCGGGATGATTTTCCCCCAGCAGCGATGTGCGCAGCGTTAACGCTTGCTTGTGGAACTGCTCCGACTTGTCGAGATCGTCGAGTCCATGGTAAAGGTTTCCCAGGTTGTTCAGCGCCGTCGCGACATCAGGATGGCTTTTCCCCAGCCGCCGTTCCTTGATCTTCCAACTTCGCACGGCCAACGGTTCGGCGCGGGTGAATTGATGGTTGTCTTGATAGAGGTTGGCCAGGTTGTTGAGCGTCCACGCCACCTTGAGATCATCTTCGCCTAACTCGGCTTCTGCGATCTTCAGGCAACGCAACAAGAACTCCTCGGCTTGCGCCGCGCGGTTCGTCTCTTGGTACACCTGCGCCAGCGTGGCCAGAACGCTCACCGCACGCACATGGTCTTTGCCGAAGCGGTGTTCGACGATGGCGAGCGCGCGCACGAGCGATGGCTCCGCGTCGGCGTACTGCCCCAACGCGATAGCGACGTTCGCCAACTCGACTAAAGTCTTGGCGATATCGGGATGGTCCTTGTCGAGTTGGGCCTCCTCGATGGCCAAAGACCGTCGCAAGAGCACGTCGGCCTGAGCAAATTCGCCGCGCAATTGGCATAGGATCGCCAGGTTATACAGACTTGACGCGACGACCAAATCGTCCTTACCGAACTTCTCCGTCCGGATCGCCAGGCTACGCCGAAACGCTTGCTCCGCCTCGCCGTAGCGTCCCACATCTTGCAGGAGCAATCCCAGGTTGTTCAGCGTTTGAGCAACGGCCGGATCGTCGGGGCCATAGTAATTCTCCCGCGCCTTCAAACATTCCCGGTGCAGTTGTTCGGCTTCTTCGTAGCGACCCAGCAGGGTGTACACGTTGGCCAGGCTATTGCGGGTGGAAACGGTGTCGATGTGTCCCTTGCCGCGGGCAGCATCCACAATTTCCATCGCTCGCAGATAACAAGACTCCGCCTCGCGATAGCGTCCCAGTTCTTGATAGACATTCGCCAAGTTATGAATCACCGCGCCCGTACTGTAGCTTTGCGCCCCGAACACCTCGGGCGCCAACTCCACGACGCGCTCATACAGCGCGGCCGCCTGCGCGTAGTCGCCTTGCGCAGAAAGTGCGTCGGCCTGCTGCATCGCCGCGGCTAATTCCGCTTTGGGATTGGCGGATCGCGCCCTCGCAGCCGCCGTGGTCGGCTGCACATGTCTTCGGCTAATCCATCCCTCGATAAACTGGCCGTCGCGCGAGCTGCGGACGAGGAGCCATTCGCCTTGTGCGCGTAGGACCGGAAGCCGTTCGCCTTGCCGTACGCGGGCGACCAACTCTCGTCCGTTTTGCAGCGGAGCGTTGTTGGTGACGACAACCACCGATTGCGGCGCGGCGTCCTGCGCCGCCAGGGCCGAGATGACGACCACCCAAGCCAAGAGCCCCACAATCGGCTTGCACTTTCGAGGATGAAGGTACATTCGGCCGCTCCTTGTATGGGTCTGGGCTGGCGAAAACTCGCAACGCCCAGCTATTGGCGTTGAGGTTGGTAGTAGCGAATCGCGGCGGTCATAACCGGCGTGGGATTGGGGGTGAACTCGACGATGCGAATGCCGCCCTTGGCCTCGGTTCCCGATTCAATCAAGCCGCGCGTGCGGCCGCCGCCACGCGCGCCGCCGCGGAGTTGTTCTTTGAGCGCCCCGAGCGTCGCCGGCGCCGTGGCGGGAAACGCGCTGCGCGTCATCGCCAGCAGATCTTCATCTTCTTCGCTCAACAGTTCCGCCGGAGGCAGATCTTCCGGAACGGCTTCGCGAAACACCGTGATCGAGATCATGCCTACATCGACGCCGTAGTTCAGTTCGCTGGCCAGCGACTCATCGTCCGACAGCACGCGAAAAGCCTCGTAGGTCTTGTCCGACTTCTGATAGCCGCGAATGACAATCGGTGGAGCGCCGGGTTCAAGGATCCACTTGCGGCAGTCGAGGTCGCGTTTGCGCTCACGGAAAAGCGTGTTCTCGCCGTTGACTTTGATGACCACCGCCAGGCGTTCGTCGGTTACTTGTGAGTTTCGCCGCAGTGTGAGCGTCACCGTTTCCTTTTCATTCGGTTCGGGGATCTGCGCCTCGCCATTGCGAAACTCGATCGCCACATTACGGCCGTCGTAGGACACGTCGAGCGACACGGGCGCCTTGGCGTCCTGCAGCGGATGGACGACCTTTTGTGTTTTGACTTCCAGCGCTGTTTGGACCAGTTGCGTCTCGGTCAACTTCGGTGCACCGTCGTCAAATGCTCCTCGCAACGCGAAGCTTTCCCCTATCTCGCTGAGCGCATCGATGCCGACCTCCGCTTGGAGCACCGGCGCCGCGCGTTTCAACTCGCCGCCTTGTCGATCGAAGACGAGGATGCCGATGTTCATCTCGCGCAGGTCGGCGCTGATCACGGCCAGGCCGGTGATGAACGCATCCGGCGTAACCTCAGGGGGAGGATTGCCCCACGCGAGCGGATAGGCGGCTTCGAAAAGCCGTTGGCGCCCTTCTTCCGTCGTATGATTCGCTCCGGGCGTTTGCGCCGCGACGGCGCTCGCGTTACGCACAATGCCAATCGGCCCTGCCCCCACCGCTTTGTTGTTCAAGATCAACGCCGCCTCTAACCGCTCGGCGAGGAATGTGTTCAACGTTCCCACGCGGTCGCTGATTCTCTCATTCCCTTTCCGCACTCGAAACTTGAGCACGCCGATGTTCTGATAGCCTTGCTCGCGGCAATACTCCAACACCGCTGGCGCACTGCGCAGCAGTTCGCGTTCAACCGTCTCGCCCTGCGCCGGCCGCTCGATTTGCAGCAGCGTCAGACTCACGCTGACGGTTGTCAACATGTGCACAAACCATGCAGCGCGCCGGTTGGCGCTCGCGCGCCTTACTTGCCTTTCCCCTCGAACATGCATAACCGAAGGACTCCTCACAAGTTACCAAGGGCTAATTGGTGAATCCGTAAATCGGACGAAAACCGGTCGGCAACGCCAGGCATTTTCCTGCAACGCCAATCACGAGTGACTCGGTCTTGTCGCCATCGTTCGCGAACCCGCGAATCACGCGGAGAAGAAAAAAACGTGCGTTCCGATGATCGGCGATTCGGTTCCACGATCGCGCGTGGCCGCAGACGACTGACCAATTGTGGACGGTTTTGCCCCCGGGACGCAAGAACTTGCCCATCGAACTTCCCGTGGGCAAAAGCGGTACTGAGAAGAGAAGTGCATCGGGAGTGCCGGACTTCGCGGGTCACGATGTCGGATCACGGCCCAAGGAGACAGTGATCGGCGGGCATACAACTACTCGGCCAGGGCATAGTTTGAGCGCCAGCACCAACACGCCGAAGCCCTTACGCCTGTTCGGAGCTAATCCCTGACGCGCCAGACCCGGGCGGCTCCATCGCGACCGCCGGAGGCGAGCAGCGAGCCGTCGCGGCTGAAAGCGAGTGCATGCACCGCCGACTTATGGCCAATCCACTCCTTAAATAATGCGCCGGACGTTGGATCCCACAATTGCACCATACCGTCTTGGCCCGCCGTGGCGAGTCGGGCGCCGTCTGGTGAGAAAGCCAGCGTGGCAAGATCGCCGGGGCCGCTATCCCACGAGGTAAGTAAGCTCCCACTGCCAGTGTCCCACACACGGACGACGTGGTCCCAGCCGGCAGACGCCAGGCTGCGGTTGTCGTTGCTGAACGACAAGCCGTACACGGGGCCAGAATGGCCTTCCAGTCGCAACCTTGGTTGGAGCGTTTCGGGGTTCCAAAGGCGAATCACCTTATCGCTTCCCGCGGTAGCCAGTGTTTGACCGTCGCCGGAGATCGCGACCGCGTACACGGCGCCGGGTTGCTGCGCCGTAACGAGCGCTTCATCGCGGTCGAGCGACCAAACGTGCAGGCCCCCTTGTCGATCTCCCGTGTAGAACTTGCCGTCGTTGCTTACGGCCAAACCGCGCACGGCGCTTGGATGTTGAAATACTTTGACAGGCGCCGCCTCGGAAGGCCGCCAGACTTTGAGCAAGCCGTCATCGCCCGCCGTGACGACCAAATCGCCATCAGGCGAGAACTGTGAAGCCCACGCCACGCCGCGATGCGCGTCGAAGGTCGACTGTACGGTTTGTGTCGGCCAGTTCCACAGGCGCACCGAACCATCTTCGAGGGCCATCGCCAACGCATCGGCCTTGGGGTCGAAGGCCACCGACCAGACCGAACCGACATTAGCCGCCAGCACCGACGCGGCCGTCGCGGGGTCCGCTTGTATCGCCTTTTCTATTCGACCGCGCGATAACGCCATGCCAAGCAGCACGCCGAGTGCGAGCAAACCCGTTCCAGCAACGCCGATGAGGATGCGCGTTCGCGACGCTCGCCGCTTGACTTCCTCTTGGCATACGGTCGGCAAATCGGTGGAAGACGCCTTCATTTGCGTCCAGACGTATTCAAGCACTTCCACCAATTCCGCAGCCGACTGGTATCGGTCTTGCGGTTTCTTGGCAAGCAAATCGTCGACGGTCTCGGCCAGCCAATCGGGAATCTCTGGATTCACTTCGCGCAACGGTTGGTGCTGCGTCTCGCTGATGCGCTTCAAAACCGCCAGCGCCGAGTTACCTTGGAACGGCGGCCGGCCTGCGCACATCTCGTACAACACGGCGCCCAGGCTAAACAGGTCCGAGCGGTGATCGGTGGGCTCGCCCATCGCCTGCTCGGGCGACATGTAAAGCGGAGTGCCTGTCACGAACCCCGAGCGCGTGATCTTCACATCGTCCACGACGCGCGCCAGGCCGAAGTCGGTCAACTTGACACGGTCTCCGGGAGGCTCCAGCAGAATATTACCGGGCTTGATGTCGCGATGCGTCAGTCCTTGGGCGTGCGCGGCGGCCAAGCCTTGCGCCGCCTGCAGGGCGATTCGAACAATCTCCTTCACGGGCAGCGATTTCTCACGCAGTAACCTTTGTTCGAGCGTTTCTCCGGCAATGAGCTGCATGACCAGGAACGGCAAGCCGCCATCCGACGATTTCTCGACTTGATGGACCGCCACCACATTCTCATGCGTGACCGAGGCCGCGGCGCGCGCCTCACGGCAGAAACGCTGACGGGCCGTCTCATCATTCGCCAACTCGGGATCCAGCACTTTGAGCGCCACGTTGCGCTGCAACTTCGTGTCGAACGCTTCCAGCACCACGCCCATGCCGCCGCGGCCCAGAATGCGCATGACATCGAAGTGGCCCAGTCGTCCAAGATACGCCGGGTCGGTCGGGGGCTGCAGGAAGGTGAGCGAGGTTTCTCGCCGGCGCACCTCGATCTCGGGCGCCGTTTCCTTGAAATGGATCGATGCGTTTACCGCTCGCAACGCGGGCCAGTAAGCGCTGGTCGCGCCCGGCGCCGCCGCATGCAAACGCTCGACCAAGCGCGGCAGGTTCGTTCCGCCGTGAGCAAGGTCTTCCAATTTCGCCTGGCAGCAAGCGCAATCATCAAGATGCGCCACGCATTGTTGTTCGCGGTGCTCCGGCAACGACTCGTGAAGCAACTGCTCCAGTTCTTCGGTCGGAGGGCAAGCGTGTTCGTCGTTCACGTTATTCTTCCTCATGCTGCAAAGCTTGCACTTCCAACTTCAATCGGGCCAGCACACGGCTCTTGGCGACATACACGGCGCCGGGAGAAAGGTTCACACGCCGAGCCGCCTCGCCCGCGGCGACTCCTTCGACCGCCGTAAGCCAGAACGCCTGCCACGTTTTCTCTTGGAACTCGCCCTTGATACGATCCATCGCGATCGCAGCCAGGCGGCGCTGATACTCCAGCTCCCACTGCTCGGCCGCATCGTACGAATCGGGCTCATCGGCCAGGCGGCGCGTGGACCCACTGTCGCCGGCCGCCTGCGGACGGTTCTGCTGTTTCGACAGAAAACTGAACACTTTATTTCGCGTAATCGTGAACAGCCAACCCCGAAACGTTCCCTGCCGGCGATCATATTCGAGCCGATCGATCGCACTCGAAACCGACCGCAAAACTTCTTGCATCAAGTCGGCCGCGTCGGCGTCTTGCAACCCGCGCCGGCGCACAAACCCATAAATTACCGGGCCGTAAACGTCGACAAATTCCTGCCATGCCGCCGTCTCGGAGCTGCAACAGCAAGCTCGCACGCGTCACGGGCGAGTCATCAATTCCCATAGTCGCCGCCGGAGGAGATCGAAAGGATCGCTGCGTCCTGCGCGCATCGTGCTGGGTGGTATGAATCATACACCTGACCCCGCCGAGGGACGATAGGCAGGTGAACGACAATCGCTAATCTTCACGCGGAAAACGCGGCAGCGCCTCCTTGGGCTTTATCACTTCTTGTAATACCAAGGAATACCGCCGCCGCGCCAGAATCTTACACGCCACCCCGAAAAAATAGAGCCGGAGCGGTCCCCCGCTCTCGCCTTCGCCCGAGTGTTTGAGTTCATGCGTCGCTTAACTTCTTGAAGCGTCACGATTTGGGACAAAACCGGCCTACTGCCGCAACACGATCCGGCGAAAGATAATACCGAATTTCGTGACATGCTCCATTCGGATGGGCGGGTCTTGGCCGTAGGTGAATACCGGTCTTGATGAACTTCGGTAATGGCAAGATCATCGGAATTGGTCAACTGCGCCACGACACGGTTTCATCCATCGCGGGACACAACCTGTGCCCTTGCCGCTGGCGGCGGGACAACGCC
Organism: Planctomycetota bacterium; assembly: GCA_963204915.1. Lineage (GTDB taxonomy): Bacteria > Planctomycetota > Planctomycetia > Pirellulales > Pirellulaceae > JAHWKS01. The sequence goes on from CAUJHS010000113.1 coordinate 94,102, forward strand.
ACCCCCTTAGCGCCGGTAGCGACCGCTCGGTCTGGCTATTGTTCGGCCTCAGCGTAGCTGATGAGTTTAATCTTGCGGCGGGCGATGACCTCTTTGACCTTGGCGCTAGTGAAAGCGTGCGTCACGCCGGCGCGGTCAACCGCGACGTTTTCGTAACCTTTGTGGCCGATGTGACGCATCTCGGGCGTGTCGAAAGCCGGGTGTTCGACAATCATCCACGCGCCTGGCTCCAGTCCCTCCAGAAGCTTGACCAGGCCCTCTTCCTTCTGCTGGGCGGTAAGCGAGCTGCCGCTCCATGACCCCGGCGGCCGTTTGGGGGCATTCAGCTTCAGGCCGTATTGCCTGGCCAGCGTCTCGGTGATCGCGCGTATCTCGGGAGTGGCGACGGCAGTTCCCATATGCGCCGACACATGGCTCACCTGTTTTCCCAGATGACGTTGAGCCATTTCAATTTGCGCTCGCAACTCGCGTTCAACCTCTTCAAGTTTCGGATTCGCCTCGACGAAGCCGGTGTCGGGAGGGAACCCCGACCGCTGCGTCGTCATGGGCCGAAAGTATCCGTCCGCATCCACAAGGCTTGGAGCGTTGGTCAGCGGTCGCCACTTCACTCGCTCCCACTCGCTCGTCAGCGTGAGATGGACGCCCACATCAAGATCTGGGTTCTCTTTGAGCAGGCGCACAGCGTCGAGAAACCAAGGCCCCGGGACAATGACTTCAACGGACCGAACGACGCCTTCGCGGGCGCTGCGAATACACGCTTCGTTTACCGACTGGGCGACGCCCATGTCATCGCCGCGCACGAGCAAACGAACTTCGCCGTCCTGCGGCAGTCCTGGTCGTGCAAGAAGCAGGAAAGAAAACGTCGCAGCAGTTACAACAACGACAAGTTGACGGCGAATCATAGTCGACCTTTCAAATGCAGCGACCAGCTAGAACATCCCCGTTCTAACTCTTGCGAATACGCGCCCTCTTTGGGGTCCGATCCAACGACGATCGACCTGGCCCTGCGGAAGTGTATTGCGCTGTTCCATGCAAGTCTTAGCATTATCCGTGTTAGGCGCTGACGGTGCTAGTCCGACAGAGACGTCACCGGCGCTTCCTGCCGGATCGTGGCCGACGTTCGCTTCACCGCCGGATGACCGTCAGCCGTCAAAGCGATATCCTGCGCCGTGAACGGTGCGGATGATGGCTGGCGACTTCGGATCGACCTCGATTCGCTTCCTTAACTGGGAAATATGCTGATCCAACGAGCGGCTGTTGGGGAAATAGTCCTCGCCCCAACAATGATTGAAGAGGGTGTTACGGTCGAGTACCCGTCCGCGGTGGGAATGGAGCAGTTCGAGCAGCTTCACGTCGCGCAGGCTGAGTTCGATCATGTCCTGACCGCGGCGAGCGCGCAGTTCCGCGGGATAGATGGTCAAGTCGCCCATCTGGAACGGCGGAGGGTCGGGCGAGTCGGTCGCCTGACGGCAGCGGCGCGTGACCGCGCGGATCCGGGCCACCACCTCTTTCACACCGAATGGCTTGACGATGAAGTCGTCGGCGCCTAACTCCAGGCCGAGAACCTTGTCGACCTCTTCCGACTTCGCCGTAATAAACACGATGGGGGTCTGCGGCCGGGCGGCCCGCATTCTCCGGCAAACGTCGTAACCGTTGACTCCGGGCATCATGATGTCCAGGCACACAAAATCAGGCGCCTCGCGGTCGAACAACTCCAGGGCCGCCGTTCCGTTGACCGCTTGCAGGACGTGATACCCTTCCGCTCGCAACACTTCCGTCAGTCCGCCCAGCGTCAACGGATTGTCTTCGGCAACGAGAACTTTCATAACTCGCCCTTCTGAGGACTCTTTTCCCGCGACGGCGTGTGCATCTCGACCTCGAACGTGGCGCCCGACGCGGAATCGAGCAGACGCAAGTCGCCGCCATGGAGGCGCGCCAGTCCACGGGCGATTGACAGACCAATGCCCGTTCCGGCGGGACCTTCCAGTCGATTGCTGATGCGGTAGAACGGCTCGAAGATACGGGCGCGTTCGGTGGTTGGAATCCCCGGCCCGGCGTCGGAGACGAGGATCGTGGTGCGTTCTCCCGCCTGGCGACTGACGAGATCGAGCCGCTGACCTTGGGCCGCATACTTTTCCACATTGCTGAATAGGTTCACCAGGATTTGCTCGACGGCGTCCGCGTCGAAGTCCACAACGCGATCCGCGCCGGCGGCGAACGTCGTCGTCACACCTTGCGCTTGAAGCGCCGGCTGAAACCGTTGGATGACAGCACGGATCGTTTCGTCGATGCAACCGGGCTGCAAGTTCAATTTGATTTGCCGCCGCTGTTGTTGCGCGAACGTCAGCACGTTGCCAATGAGCCGGCTGAGGCGACCGCTTTCGCCGACGATGATCGCTAACCGGCGCCGAGCGTCGTCAACGTCAATCGTCTCGCCTTCTTGCATCTGGTCCGCCAGCAGTTCGGCGTACATGCGAATATTCGTCAACGGGGTCTTCAGCTCGTGTGAGACCTGGTTCACAAAGTTGACGCGCGTTGCGGCCTCGCGCAGCTCGTGGGACGACTCACGATAGAAAACCGCCGCTAGCGCCAACAGCACCACGCCGATAGCCGATAATCCGGCGATACGATTGAACGCGGCGCTCCGTCCGGACAACGCGGAGAAACGACCTTCGGCTACGTAAAACTTGAAGCGCCATGCGGAAAGCGGCGCACTGGCCGACTGTTCGACGAGCGGCGCCGCGCCGGAAGGCGGCTCAAAGGCGCCCCATTGATAGACCACGGCGTCATTGGAATCGACGAATTGAATCCTAGAATGGCTCGCCGGGGTTTCGCTCAGCGGCGTTTGCGGCAACTCGGCGATTAAGTCGGCAATCCAGCGCGACCGATCCAATTCGGCGCCTACGATGTAACCGGTCGATAGTCGCCGCCAAAAGACGAGATGAACTCCTCGCCCCCAATACCAGGCGTACCAGCCATGCGTTGTCGCGGAGGTTTGTTCGTAGTCGCCTGAGAATGCGCTTTTGGCGGACTCGGACCGAGGGTCGGCTGCGCGAAGAAGATCCTTGTCCTGAAGAAACACCCGGGCGCGTTCGAGGAACTCTCTCTCCGATTGATTCAGCGGTCCTGCAAGCGGCGGATGAACCACTTCGCCGTCTGGCTCCAGCACGAAGATTTGGAGCAGGTGCGGGTGGGTACGCACCATGGCGCGAAGCGCGGCGGCGTCAAACCTGGCAAGATCCGTCACGTGCAGCAGTTCGCGCTCGCGTTTTTGAAAGAAGCGTTCGACGATTTGGTTCGCATCGACCAATTGAACGGCCAGTACGTCCTGCAAGTCCTGGCGCAAGCGGGCGCGCGCGTCTTGCGCCAACCGCCCGCCGAGCCAAACCAGCGCGGCGAGCGGCACGCATACGAGAAGCGCCAACAATACAATTTGTTTCTTTGACACCAAATTTACGGTCGAGAGGCGCCATACGCCTGTTGCTGATCGTCCGCGATCTGTTGTTCTCTCATCGCCTTGCGGCTTCTGGCCCATTCCGGCCCTTCGAGCTTCTTCGCCTGATCCAAATTGTCCGCGCAGCGCATCTGCAATAGCTTGTCATTGTATTTCACTGCGCTCGTTCCCAGGTATTCGCTGTTTTCCAGCAGCACCTTGCGGGCGCCTTCGATATCGCCCTGGTCGCGCAGCGCAGTCGCCAGTTTGTTTTGAGCGTTGGAAACTTGCAACACCGCGGCGGCGCACACGGTGGCGTTGAGTTTCGTTTCAACCTCGGAAACCGAGTCGGTGAAGTTCGCGCTGACCGAGCTGGTGAGCCGGTCAGTCGTCTTTGTCTGCAAGTTGGCGTAAGTGACCCGCACTTCGGCGATCTCGCGCGACTTGCCCGCGTGTGTGGCGGGCGCCTCGACTTCGAGCATGACGTACTTTTCCTGCTCGCTGTAGAGCTGATTCATTTGCACGATGACTTCCTGGCCGTTGATTTCCGCATCGACGTTCAGCACACGAATGGGACGAACGCCATCGGCCACGCGAATTTGGATGGCCACTTCCTGAGCCACGACCGAAAGCACGTCGTCGAACTCATAATTGAAGATTTTCACCAACTCGTCGGCCTGCTCAATAAACACGTGGTTGCCGCCGCTGTTGCGAGCCAACCGGGTCATCAAGTCTTCGTTGTAATCCAATCCTAGCCCCATTGTCGAAACGGAGATGCCTTCCTTCCGAAGCGAAGCGCCAAGTTCACCCAGTTCGCTGGGAGATTGCGGCCCCACATTCGCCAGACCGTCGGAGAGCAGAATCACGCGATTCACTCGGTCATTGTTGAGGAACTTCCGTAACTCCTCGGCTCCTTTGCTCACGCCGGCAAACAAGGCCGTGGACCCGCCGGCCTCGATGCGGTGGATCTGTTGAATCACCGATTTCTTCTCCGTCATTTTTGTCGCGGGAACAATCACCCTGACCGTCGAGTCGTACGCCACGACCGACACGATGTCGCGCGGTTCTAATCGCTCGATGGCGGCAATCGCGGCGTCTTTGGCCTTGGCGATTTTCTCGCCCTGCATCGACCCGGACTTGTCCAGCACAATCGCCACGTTCACGGGAGCGCGCTTGTCTTTGTTTTCCAGCTTGAAACCAGTCAGCCCGACCTTCACAAAGGCCGACTGTTTCGTATCGGCCAACATGGTGGGTTTGTCCAGCGACACCTCCAACTGAACTTGCGCCGCCGAGGCCGAGACCGCCCCTAGTACGGTCAAGATTGGAACGAAGGCGAGAACTTGGAAGCGGTTTGATCGCGTCATCGCACATTCCTTTCATTGCGTGGGAGAAACGCCAAGCCGCATTCGTGCGGCGTGCTCTTCCATTTAAGCGATTCTATCGTTGCGAGTGGTCAGATCCGCGTCACAAGTTTGTAAGAAGTTTGTATAACGACCAAAAGGGACTATTTGCTGAAGGCTGACCGGCGGGAAAAGTAGGCAAGCCTCCGATGATCGTGCTCCCGCGTACGGTCTCGATTTGATGACTCCCGAGAGCTTCGTGCGCTCTCCCAACCTCTCAACAATGCGGGAGTTGTCCCTTAACGCGGGAATTCGACAACCCGCCGGTCTGGCGTCGGACCGCCGAAATCCGGGCTGCGTCGCCCGGTTCAACAGTACCCACTCCTCGGCTTAAGCCTTCTTCCCAGCTCGCTCGTTTCTCGCCATCGACGTCAACGACCGGAACGAGCAAGCGGCAGCAATGAGCAAAGACGAACACGTTTACGCGTCGATCGGTTCACGCGAGGCGCCGTAGCGCCTTGGTCGAGGCGTAACAGCCGCAACGTGCCATTCGACAAGCGGGCGTTTCTCCATCACTTGCATCATGCGCCCAACGGGCAACAATGGGTTGACCAATCGGTGGTCACAAACTTTTTCTTTTGGAAGGCGCAATAAGATGAGTTCGTTCACGAGACGCGATATCCTTCGATCCGCCGCAGGTTGTGCGGTGGCGCCGGCGCTCCTCTTGGGCTCGAAAGCTTACTCCCAGCAAAAAGATCCCTACGACGACGCGAAGTTGATCGACGGCGAACCGCCCAAGCCTGCGAAGGATTCCTTTACGATTGCGGTCCTTCCCGATACGCAAAACTATAGCGAGCGATACCCGGAACAGTTTCTTGCTCAAACCGCGTGGATCGCCGAAAACGTCAAGGACCGCAACATTGCCTGTGTGTTGCACCTGGGCGATGTGACAAACCACAACACGCAGCGCGAGTGGGACGCCGCGGTCAAAGCCATGAATCAACTCGATGGCGAAGTTCCCTACTTCATGGTCCCCGGCAACCACGATTACAGCGAGAACGGCGTTTGCAAAGACCGAACGACCGGCTTCAGCGACGCGTTTCCCGTCGCCAAGTTCAAGGGTCTGCCGACGTTTGGCGGCGTCTATGACCGCGAGCCGGACCGTCTCGAAAACAGCTATCACCTCTTCTCGGCGGGAGGGCGCAATTTTTTGTCGATTTGTTTGGAGTTCGGTCCGCGGAAGGATGTCGTTCGCTGGGCGAACGAAGTCGCGGCGCAGCACAAAGATCGCGCGGTGATCTTGACGACCCACGCCTACATGTACTTCGACGACACCCGATACGACTGGCGAAAGTTCGGCGCCAAGCAGTCGTGGAATCCCCATAACTACCCGATTGCCAAAGCCACCAGCGACGACGTTAGCGACGGCGAGGACCTTTGGAACAACCTCGTAGCAAGGCACGAGAATTTCATTCTCACGCTTAACGGCCACGTGCTCGGCGATGGCTTAGGTCGTACCGTCACTCGAACGCTCGGCCAGCGCGATGTGCATCAAGTGTTGGTGAACTACCAAATGCGCCCCAAAGGAGGTGATGGTTGGCTACGGCTCTTAGAGTTCCGGTCCGACGGTAAGACCGTCGCAGCTTACGATTATTCACCGACACGCCAACAGCGTAATGAGTCGTCACAGAACCATTTTGAAATGACGCTCGCTCCGCCCGTCTGATTTCTCGGAAAGGCGTTCACCGAGCACATGGGCGGCAAATCCATGCGCATTGATGTGAAGGCTGGCCAACGACCGAGGGTAAGCGACTCGCCGAGCGAAACGCGACGTCGAAGTGGGCAAACTTCCCGCATCCTACCCTACTTACCATATCACGCAACACGTGCCTCCCCCTATTCGCGGGGGCTACTAAAAAACCCAACATCTACGTTGCGGTTTGTTCCGATAACTTGGGTTGCCGGAAGTACTCTAAAGTTTGCCGCCGCGTGAGGGGTTATCCCTTGTGAGGATCGCGATTGCGTTCACGGGTGTATCGCTTTTCCTTTTGGGGTTAGTCGCTGCGCGCGCCCAAGGCGATGACCTTGCACCTTTCCGACCGCTGCCCGTGAGCGCCGCCGTCGATGCGGAAGATGATCCCACCTTGGAGCAACGTTTCGACGACTTGGAAAAACAGCTCGCCGACCAGCAAAAGGAAATCGACAAGTTATCGTCGGACCTGGAGAACGTGGTCTTCCCCGGCCATTCGCAGGCCGCGATGAGGGTCGTGGGGCGCGTGCAAATGTCGTATTGGACTTTCCCGGAAACCGACCCCGGCGTCAATCTTATCGAGACAGGCGACCCGAACGTCAGCCCGCAAGACCAGCTTGGCTTCCGGCGTTTGCGGTTTGGCGTTCGCGGCGAGTTACCCTCGAACATGGAATACCGCGTCGAGATGGAATGGTCCGGCGGCAACTTGGTCGAGTTCCGCGACGCATGGCTCGGGTGGAATGATCTGCCCGTGTTCCAGAAGTTGCTCATCGGCAATCAGAAACGTCCCTACGGTTTGGATGCCTGGAACAGCGCCCGTTACAACGTGTTCATCGAACGACCGTTCACCATCGATGCGACCAACGCGGATATTCGCCGCTTCGGGATCCAGAGCTGGGCCCATACCGATGACCTGGTCTACAATTGGCAATTTGGGGTCTTCAATCAGCGAAATATTCAAGACGAGGGCGTCTCCATTAGCGATCATCTTCAGCCAGAGTATGCGGGACGCTTCGCCTCGACTTGGTGGTACGATGAAACATCGAGCGGACGCGGTTACGGCCACTGGGCGATTGCCGGCACGCTGGCGCATCCTGACGGCTCCGCCGGCGCCGATCCCGATCCGCTCGGTTCTAGTCGCGCACAAAACGAAGCTCGCTTCCGCGCTCGGCCCGAAGCGCGCTCGGCGCAGCGTTGGCTAGACACCGAGCGCATCCATGGCGCCGACTGGTACGAAGTTGCAGGTTTGGAGGGCGTGCTGAATGTCGGTCCAGTGCAGTTGGTGGCGGAGTATCAGGGGCTTTGGCTGCAGCGCGAAGCTGGCGCAGGGGACGACCTATTCTTTCACGGCGGGTACGCCTACGTCTCTTATTTCCTCACTGGCGAGCACATGCCGTGGGAGCGAACGAGCGGGCAGCTCGGCAAGCCGGTTCCGTTCGAGAACTTCTTTCTCGTCGACCGTTGCCGCGGAGGCGTGGGAGGAGGATGGGGCGCCTGGCAATCCGCGCTGCGGTACTCTTACGGTGATTTTTCCGATCAAAACATTCTCGGAGGCGCCGGCGAAAGCGTCACCTTGGGCCTCAACTGGTGGTGGACCGACTGCGCGCGCATGCAATTCAACTACATCGTGGGACGCATCGACAACCACCGCCTGGACGCCGACAACCCCGCTTCGCCGATCGTCCAAGGCGACTATCAGGCCATGGGGACTACCGTCATGTGCGATTTTTAGCGCCGCCAAACCAAGTGGCGGTATGTGGGCTCGCCGAATGCGGTTCCGTCTTGCAGGCCCCAGTGAGACTTCCAAGAGCTTGTGCCGTGAGTAACGCCTCGATGAATTGGAGATTGCCTTGATGCGGCTGCTCGGACAGATCGGACTCGTGGCGTTGGGCTCGGCCCTGGGCGGTCTCAGCCGATGGGGCGTCGGATTGGTAGCAGCGCGCTGGTTAGGCGCCGCGCTTCCGATTGGCACGTTCATCATCAATATTTCGGGGAGTCTGTTCCTGGGATGGTTTCTTACGGTGCTCACCACGCGGGTGTCTGCATTCGAGAATCGTTGGTTACACCCGGATGATTTGCGTTTGCTGGTCGCGGTGGGTTTCGCCGGGGCGTATACTACTTTCTCGACCTTTGAGTGGGAGTCGTATGGGCTTTTGCGCGACGGCGATGAGCTGGCGGCCACCATTTACATGTGTGGCAGTGTCGTGTTAGGGCTGATTGCCGTACGGATTGGCGTCCTCCTTGCCCGAATGCCGTGGACGTTATGAAACTCGAGGGCGAGCAAGTTCTATTACGAGTTTATCTACGAAACACGGATAAACACGGTTTAGTGTTTGCTGGAGACGCCCTTCTCGCATGCGCCCGCGCCAAGGGCCTTGCAGGATCGACCCTCGTGCGTGGCGCGCTGGGACTCCATTTCACAGGCGAAATGTTGGAAACCCGATCTTGGTCGCTCGTTGAGCACACGCCGCTCATTGTCGAGATCGTGGACCGTGCCGACGCAATTGGAGGATTTCTCTCCACCGTCGATCGCATTGTTCCAGAAAGTCTTGCAACCTTAGAGCGAGCGCACGTTCTGGTTTATCGTCACGGCGGTCCGTCTGAGACCGATGCACGGCGTAGAATTGCGCTTCCCCATCCGATTGCTGATCTTTCCACGCTGCCCAACGCCGCGGAGTTTCCCATCATGCGATCGAGCGAAGACGGTCAAATGCTCCGGGTTTTTATCGGCGAATCGGACCTGTGGCATGGCGAACCGCTATATCGGGTGATTGTGCACAAGGCCAAAGAACTGGGGCTTGCAGGCGCTACTGTGCTGCACGGGAGTATGGGCTTCGGGGCCAATAGTCGCGTTCATTCCGCCAAATTGCTTGATATTTCTACGGATCTCCCTGTCGTTATTGAGATTGTCGACAGCGCGGACAAAATCCAAAACATCCTTCCCTTTCTGGACGAGGCGGTTCAGGAGGGACTTGTCACGATTGAGGCTGTGCGCATGCTGAAGTTTCTTGCCAATCGGCAACGCGAATCACAACCCACCAATTGATGGTCCGTCGTTGGCCCACCGTCAAGAACATGGCGTGATCGTACGCGTATGCGACTTCAAAATTGCATGTACGATACTACCGCGATCTTGACTCTTGTTGGCGTCCATTCTGTAGAAAACGTTCTCGGAAGACCTGGCCACAGACGTCGGCGGTTCGCAACTCGTAAACGCCAAAGCGAGTAGAAACATGTACGAGCCGGTTCGTCAACGATCCTGCTCAGACTCGGCCCAAATGTTCGTCGCGCCGTCCTCATCGATTTCGACGTGGATGACGTTCGGACAACAGCACACCGGACAATCTTCGACATACTCCTGGGATGATCCTGCGGACAAATCGACCGGCACAACGATCTCCTCGCCGCAGGCGTCGCAAATGTAGCTAGCCTCGTCGTTCATGGGCGGTTGGCAATCTGCTGGGTAAGGAATGATTCTAAAGCGGCGCGATCGTTCGTGCCCACTCGTATTTTGCGTCCTCCTTTGAGGTACACGTCAACACAATCGAAACCCCACAAATTCCAGGTCCATCCGCCAGAGGGACTGATGTGGATGCCCCATCCATCCAGAACCGTGGTTTGGGCTTGCCTCGCCTCGGTGATGTCGGAATATCGAATTCTTCTGCGAAACATCGGCAAGGGACCGAACGCAATCAACAGGTGGTCCCCCTGATCGCTCACCGTGAGTTGTCGAAAGGTCATGGCGAAAAGAAACATCATGCCGCCGCTGCCGAGCAGGATGAGGCGAACTGGAAGATCGGGAGTCATCACTGCGGCGATCAGCATCGCCAATCCGACCACGACCAGGATCAAAAACAAAGGCGCTTTTTGCGTGTGGTGGTATTTCAAGGCGAACGTCACTTGGCGGAACTACGCTTTTGTTGCAGCAGCCAGTCGTACAATTCGGCGTTTTCGTAGGTCTGGGTCCAGGAGTCGTGCCCTGCATCGGGGTACACAGTGAACTTGGGATCGCCCCCGTGCTTCTTCAAGGCCTCAACCATCTCCTGCGAACGTTGGAGCGGTACGGTGGGATCTTTGGCTCCGTGAAACACCCAGGTTGGCAAATGCGCGATCTCCTTCGCGCGATTCACCTCGCCGCCGCCGCAGATGGGTACGAGGGCGGCGAAACGATGCGGCGCATACACCGCCAACGACCAGCTTCCCGCGCCTCCCATACTTAGGCCGGTCACGTAAATGCGATCCTCGTCCACGCGGAAGTTCTCGACAATCTCATCAACGAGCGCCGACAACGCCATCGGTTGCCACCGTTGATCCTTGGGACACTGCGGCGAAACGACGATGCATGGAAAGTTTTTCCCTTCATGAATTTGTTTTGGCGGCCCATGCTTCTTGATCAGCTCGAGATCGTCGCCTCGCTCGCCTGATCCGTGAAGAAACAACAAGAGCGGCCAACGCTCCTGCTTGTCATAGTCCGCCGGCAGATAGATCAGGTAATCCATCTGAATGCGTACGGTTCGATCCAAGGTCGCCGCTTGCTGGCGGCCAGGCGCAGCTTCACTAGCGTCCGCGTTTGCCGCCACGCAAACGAGCACCAACCCGAGTAGAATTCTCATGAAGCTCCTATGCGCCCGCGCGCCTTCGCCGTTCGCGACGGCGATGCTCGCGACGACGATACCGATGCACGCGTTGGGCGTTGAATGAGAAACAAAGCTTTCAGGATCTCAAACTTCTTCGATTGTACTGACCGATCCGATGGGCCGATACGGTCGGAAACCGGCTAATCACAAACCGGCCAAACGGCGCACGAACACCGTCGGCTCGGCCGGATAAGGCGCCGAGATCATGTTCCAGCCCACCGTGCCAAGCCATCCGAGGACGATTAACGCGACCATGAGCAGCAAGGCGACCATGATAAAATCGATAATGGGTGTTCGAGAAGTTTCCTGCCTCGGCGAGGGGCTGATTGCCATAGGTTCATCTCCGGGAGCGAAGGACGTAACTGGCGATTGACGTTGCAGGCGTTACGAAAGGCCTTTTGTGCCTGCTCGCTTGAGACGGCCGAACCTTACGACTTTTTAAAAAAACATCGAATTCGGCCTCCGAATCGCGAATGGAAAAAAATTTGTAAAATTTCGTAAGGTTGATGGAGGCATTTTCTGGCATGGAAAAAAGCCCACCAACGGCGAATACTCCCAACCCTACGCGGCCACACACAAAATCCGATGGAAACCAACCAACGACTCAATGAACTGACCCACTTGATGGCCCAAATCGGAAGCGGTGATCAGCGCGCCGAACGCGAATTCTTCGAATTGATCTACCACGACCTTTATCAGATCGCGCAGGCGCGCCTGCGGCGAATGCGGTCCAATTTCACGCTCTCGCCGACCGAACTTATCAATGAAACCTATGGCCGGCTTTCAAAATCAAAGTTTTTCGCCGACCCGAAAAACCGTGCGTACTTCTACGGCGCCGTAACTCGAGCCATGGGGCGTATCTTGTGGGACTACGAAGAACTTCGGCGAAAGCAACTCGATGGGCCAGGACGACCACGCGTCTCGCTTGACGGTTTTGATGTGGCGGCCCCCCAGTCGCACAACGAACTAGATTTTTTGTCACTGCGCGAAGCGCTCAAGCAGTTGGAGCAACTGAGCGAGGACCAGCATAACGTCATACAGCTCCGCTTCTTTGCTGGGCTGAAAGTCGCGGAGACGGCCGAGGTTTTAGGCGTTTCCGTGGGAAAGGTGGAGTCAGACTACCGCAAGGCCAGAGCATTCTTGTTCGGACGGTTGCGTTCCGGCCAACGAACGGAATCTGCGAGTTCGAAATAAGGCGCCGCGCCGTGGACCGTGAACTCTATCGACGCGTTGGCGAAATCTTCGATGCCGCTCTCGCGCATGCGCCAGACGCACCCCAGGACTACGCACGCGTTGCATGCCGCGATGACCCTGCGTTGCTCGCGCAGGTTATCCAGTTGCTTGACGACTACCAAGACGCAGAGCAGCGCAAGTTCCTTACGGATACCGTGCAACTTACGGTCGGCGCGGGACAAGCTCCTCCCGCGGCGCTCGCATTGCAGGCGCCCGGGGTAATCATTGCAGGTCGTTATCGCGTGGTCGCGCTCTTAGGAGGAGGAGGCGAGGGCGAAGTCTACTTGACTGACGACTTGACGTTAGGCGTTCGCCGGGCTTTGAAGCTCTTTCCGCCGCACGCGCGCTGTACGTCCGACGAATTAACGCTTTCACAACGCGTAGAGCACGAAAACGTGTGCCGCGTATTCGACCTGGGAGATCATGAGGGACGATGCTATTGGGTTATGGACTATGCGAGCGGCGGAAGCTTGCGGAAGCTCCTGGATCAAGTGGGACGCCTCTCCGAGCGGCGCGCGGCGGAATTTGGCAGGCAGGTATGTCACGGACTGCACGCCATCCACAACGCCTCGGTGATTCATCGCGATTTGAAGCCAGCCAATATCCTCTTGGACGGCGCGAGCCGGGTGAAGATCACCGATTTCGGCATTGCGATCGATTCCGCGGAGCAAATGCCCCGACAGGCGATGACGCTTCAATACACAGCTCCCGAAGTACTCGCAGGTCAAAGGCCGACGAAACGGAGCGACCTTTACTCGCTTGGCGTCGTGCTCTATGAGTTGTTTACAGGCGGCAGGTTTGAACGTATCGACCCACCGTCGGAGGAAATCCCTATCCCGGCGGACATTCATCCGGATATCCAACGGCTTCTCAGAGATTGCCTCGCCACGTCCCCCGCCAAACGCCCCCAGAGCGCCTTAGAAGTCGCAGCTCGCCTGGCTTTAGCCCAAGGCAGGACGTTAACGAGGGAAGAGACGGAGGAACTTCGGGAAAACGCCCCGTCGATGTCCACCGCGGCGGTCTGGAGCTGCGCCGTTTTGACCGTCGTCGGGGCGTTGTTGACGCCCTTGCTTCATTCGCGAACAACCTTGGTCGGCGCAACACAACCACAGCATAGCGAAGTGCTCCGGGCGGAAGCGGTCCGACTGGCCCAGTTTGTGGCGCCAAGTTCAATCCTCCAAGATGAAGCGTTTGGGTTTGTTTATGACCGACGAACCATGAGCGCCATTGCAGCCGGGAATGAGCCGCCGGGCGACTTTGCCGAAGCAGGACTGTCGCCGGTCGTGTTCTGGTATCGACGCAGTGAAGCACAGCCGTTAACGCCGGGCCGCCTGCTTGCTGAGGGACTGCACAGCCTTCAACCTCAGCGTTCGATGGTGACGTTAGACGATCCTCCTGAACGTTCCGGCTCGCTAACCTTGATCCTCGACGCTCGGCAAGGGCGCATGCTCGGGTTGCGGTATCTCCCATTAACGCCCGTTCTGGGCGAACTGGAGGCGAAAGCTGAGTTGGGTCACGCTTTGCATCGAAGTGAGCAATTTCCGCAACTGGGCGAGCATCGCTTACGCCAGCTCGCGCCCGACCTTTTTTTCGCCAGTCGATGGGAGTTCCTAGCAAACGAACGGGGTCGTTGGACAGGTCCCTCGACCGCATCGGGCGTGTGGCGAGTTCGATTGTCCGATTCCGGGAAGTCGGCGATCGTCCAGGCCGCGTGGATTGGCGAACAAATCGTTTATTTCGATGTAACCCCAGATCCAGGGATTCCCAATACCGCCGCAAATGCCTTGAATATCGCCGAATTGGTTGGTTCAGGCTTGTTCGTAACGATGTTAGGAATAGGCTCTTGGTTTGCTGTACAAAACTTCCGTCGGGGTCGCGTCGATTTGAAAGGCGCATCGTACCTGGCCGTTTTTGTCTTCGGCGCCTGGATGCTCGTTTGGCTTTTGGAAGCAAAGCATCGCGCGTCGCTCGATGAAATTCACGTGCTCACGCTCGGGATTTCCTGGGCCTTGTTTGAAGCCGCGCAGTTATTTCTGGCGCACTTAGCGCTTGACCCATACTTGCGGCGCCTTTGGCCCGATACGCTTGTGTCGTGGAGTCGGATATTTGGCGGGAGGTTCCGCGATCCGTTGGTTGGCCGCCACCTGTTGATCGGTTGTTTCTGCGGCATGCTGCTGATGCTCATCGATCAAGCAGGGGCTTTGCTTGGCGCCTGGATGGAGACGCCCACGAACCACGCGATTGACCTTGGTTTGTGGGGACGAATCGACGTCATGCTCAACGCGCTGCTCGCGCCGCGGCACGCACTCGCACAAGCCCTTGTGCCGGTTCTGTCGGCCATTCGCATCGTCTGGGTTTACGCCTTGCTCTCGATTTTTCTGCCGAAGCTTGTCTTGAAGAGCGACTGGTGGACGGGAGCCGCGTTTGCCTTGTTTTACACGTTAGTGCTGGTTGGAGATACGAACGCCGATCTTCACGATTGGGTGGTGCGGTTGCCGCTTGTTTTTCCCAAGGTGGCGGTCACCGCCTATCTGCTCATTCGAGAGGGGGTGCTCGCGACGGTCGTGATGATCTCGACGCGTCTTTTGCTCGCCCTCCCATTGAGTCTCTTGCCCGCGCACTTCGATATCACCGCTTCGGTGTTGTTGGTGATTATCGGATTGGTGATTTTCGCCGCACTCACGGCGCTAAAGCGAAGCGAATCTCGCAATGAGCCCACCGCCGTTGCGAATGCACCCTAACTTTAAGATTCAACACGACATCGAGGTTTCCAATATCCTTAGGTTAATCAGTCCAAGATCGTGTTCATGCGGGCGCATCGGCGCCAAGGCTGCGAGCGATGTCTATTGTCAATTGGTATTTCGGTTGGCTGCTCATAAGCTTGGGGTTCGCTCTTGGGGCGACCTTGGGGCTCGGCTTTCATCGTGAAAATTTTCTTGGCGGGTACTCAAGTCTGCGGCGCCGTCTGTGTCGATTAGGACATATCTCCATGCCAGCGCTGGGAATATTCAATGTGCTTTTCGCCATCGCGACGCCCGTCTCAGAAATGTGGTACGCACAGGGCGCTGTGGTCGCCTGGATCGTGGGCGGCGTTACGATGCCCTTAGTTTGTTTTCTCAGCGCGTGGCGCACGCAATTTCGCCACGCATTTTTCGTCCCCGTGACGGCCCTACTGACCGCCGTCGCATTAACGCTTGTAGGAGGTCCAGCGTGAAGATCGGCATGCTAGCAATGAGCGGTGTTCGCGCGCACGACCAAGAGTTGCTCGAACTGGGTCTAACTCTGCCGGGCTTCGTCGAACGCAGTAAGGTGATCGCGCAGCTACCAAGTTTAGGACTCTTGTACTTGGCGGCAACCACGCCAAATGATCACGAAGTGGCCTACTATGAGGCGACCGGCGATCGCGAAGAACCGCCGGAGGTCTACGAGTGCGATCTGGTGGCCATAAGTACGTTCTCGGCCCAGGTAAAAGAAGCTTACGCCATTGCCGACCGGTTGCGACTTGCTGGCGTAAAAGTCGCAATGGGAGGTCTCCACGTTACGGTCTGCCCCGACGAGGCGCTTCAGCATGCAGATTACGTGGTGGTCGGAGAAGGAGAAAATATCTGGCCGAAGGTTGTGCAAGCCGCAGCCGCCGATGAACGCCCGCGAATATTTCAAGCCAAGGAAGCGCCGCCCGTCGATATACACCACTTGCCGGTTCCTCGTTACGAACTGCTCTCGGGGCGGCCTTACAACCGGTATACCGTGCAAACATCGCGAGGTTGTCCGTGGCGGTGCGACTTTTGCGCATCGAATGTGATGCTACGGCAACTTTACCGGAAACGACGTATCGCCGATGTCCTGCGCGACATCGACGCGATTGAAGCGGTTCGGCCCGACCCGTTCCTGGAATTCGCAGACGACAACACGTTTGTGGACAAGGCCTGGAGCAAGCAATTGTGCCGGGCGCTTGCGCCGCGGAAACTGAAATGGTTCACCGAAACGGATATCACGGTTGCTGAGGATGAGGAACTTCTCGATCTCTTGCGCGAGTCCGGTTGTCGGCAGGTCCTGATTGGTCTGGAAAGCCCTGACAGAAACGCTTTGGAAGGCGTCGAATTACGTTCGAACTTCAAAGCCCGTTGGGCTTACCGGTATCACGACGCCTTGCGCCGAATTCACGACCACGGCGTCACGGTCAACGGATGCTTCACCCTCGGCTTGGATCAACACACACCGGACATCTTCGCCCAGATTTTGAACTTCGCGCTGGAAACGGCGTTGTATGAAGTCCAGATTACTGTCCTCACGCCGTTTCCGGGCACGCCGCTGTACTCACGGCTTTTATCGGAGGGACGGATTCTGAGTCCCGGGGCCTGGGAGCTTTGCACGCTCTTCGACGTCAACTTCCAACCTCAATCAATGACCGTTGACGAATTGCGTTACGGTTTACGCTGGCTTGGCGAACAGCTTTATAGTCGCGAATGCACGGCTACGCGCCGCAAAGCATTTCTCCGACGGCGACGCGAATACTTAAGGAAAGCCAGGGGATCGGAGTTCCACCGGGAGCACAAAACGCAAGCGTTGTAAGAGACGAGGCGATCTAGGTCTTGAACACGCGAAGTGGCGAGACGCGACGTAATACTCCTACCGACCTTTCGCCTGCCGAAAAAAGGAAAAACCCTCGGGAGTGACCGAGGGTTCTGGAATCAGCTCGACGTCATGTTCTTGGAACTCACGTCTAACGAACGCCGCAAAAAACTCAACGGCCGAACGAAGGGCGATACGTTGGCCGATGTGCAGGATAACTTCCACCCGAGAAAGGCCGGCCGCCTGGCGAAGTACTAGGCCGATAGCCGCCGGATCCGCCCCCTCCAGGCCGATAACCGCTTCCGGAACCACCGCTGGGACGACTGCCGTAAAAGTGCGTTTGTTGCGATCCATCGGGATTGGTGAATTGGGTTTCGCCGTGCCAGCGTCCGTCAAGTCCCAAATATCGCCGGCCCACAGCTCCGGTGGCAGGATCGTGCCAAAATTGCTGCGACCCAGGAATCATCGTGTTAGCGCCCGGTTGTAAGCGGCTGTCATGCAGCCACATGCTGTCGCCGCTGGGGAAAATAAAACCAGTCTGTGCATGGGCTTCCGAAGAGGCCATTAGTCCGGTCGCCAACATCAATCCACACGCGACAACGTGAAAGGTCTTGCAAATCTTCATGGCAAAGTTCCTTCTCCAAAAAGGGTGGTTTACAGCAACCTGGCCTTCTTTCACTCAGGGCCACGTTTGTCTCACACTCTTTTAATGGCCAAAGGAACGGCTACGGCGTCACGCCAGGAGAAAATACTTGGCTTTCGACGCCCCGCATAATCTGGGAAACCACGAAGGGCGCTCCACGACGCGAGCAACGCTACACAGCGGATACTTAACCCGTCCCAGCCCACATGACTTTGCGCCTTGAATCGCTTTAACCTTCCAGCGCTGCGGGCGGTTCATGCGCCGCATGGGGCGATTGCAAGTATGCCGCCAAAATGACTTGGGCGGCGAGCATATCTCGACGGCTCTTCTTTTGTTTGCGAGAAAAGCCGACCCCAGCCATCAGCAGATCGGCTTGCGCCGACGTGTACCGTTCATCAAAGAATGCAACCGGTAACCCCGTCACGCGCGAGAGCCAGTCGCCAAACATGCGGCATTGGCGAGATGCGGCGCTTTCTTCGCCGCTGGCGTGAACGGGCAAACCGATCACGAAGCCGACCAAGTCGTAATCTTTGGCCAATCCCAGAAAATACTTTTGATCGAACGTCTCGCTTTGGCGCTCAAACGTTTCAAGGGGGCTGGCAATGATCCGGTCTCCGTCGCAAATGGCCACGCCAATGCGTTTCTCGCCGTAATCGATGCCAGCCAGGCGACCGGCTTCAGGGAGCGACATGGAGCTAACCTACGAAGGAAAGGCGGAGCCGTAGGGCTATGCCGCAGGCTTTTCGTAGACGCGGTCGGCCGGTACCGCTTGCATCAGCATTTCGATCAATTGTTCGTTGTCGAAGTTGTTGGCTTGTGCGGCGTAGTTGCCGGCAATGCGATGGCGCAACGCAGGTTTCGCGATAGCCTGCACGTCGGCGGCGCTCGCATGTTCCCGACCATGCAGCATGGCGCGGGCCTTCGCGCAACTAATGAGCGTCAACACGCCGCGCGGACCGGCGCCCCACGCAGCCATTTATTCACGAACTCGGGCGCCTCACGCGTATTGGGGCGCGAGGCGCGAACGAGCGCCCAGGCGTACCCTAAGACCTGATCGCTCACCGGAATGCGCGCCACTAACTTTTGCATCTGGATGATCTCTTCGCCACTCATGATTGGCTCGATTTCACCCATTTGTCCGCCGGTGACGCGACGAGCGATTTCCCATTCTTCCGCCCCGCTGGGATAATCCACCTTAATGTACAGCAAAAAGCGATCGAGTTGCGCTTCGGGCAACGGGTAGGTTCCTTCTTGCTCCAGGGGGTTCTGCGTGGCCAACACGAAAAACGGGCGCGGCAATTGATGCATCACGCCGCCGGCGCTGACCTGCCGCTCTTGCATCGCTTCGAGCATCGCAGCTTGAGTTTTGGGAGGCGTACGGTTGATTTCGTCGGCGAGAATCATATTGGCGAACAACGGTCCCGCCAGAAACTTGTACGATCGCTGGTGCGTTTCGGGATCTTCCTGAATGACCTCGGCGCCGGTCACGTCGCTAGGCATTAAATCGGGCGTGAACTGAATACGCTTGAACGATAGATGCAGCGACTTCGCGATCGAACTGATGAGCAGCGTCTTGGCCAATCCTGGCACGCCCTCGAGCAAGGCATGACCGCCGGCCAACATCGCCGTAAGCACTTCTTCGACTGCCTGATCCTGGCCCACAATGACTTTCGAAAGCTCCTTACGAATTCGATCGTAAGACTCTTTGCAGCGCTTCAACGCCGATAGATCACTGTCTTGCAAGGGTTGATTCATGACGCGGCCGTGTGCGTTGGGCGGATTGAAAGGCGAGAAAACGAAGGTCCGTCGAGCCAAAGGAACGGTTGAAATTCTAACACGGCGCTTCCGGCCAGGAAAACCGGACGTACGTGACGCGCCGTGGAAACGCCGTCGCACCTACGGGCCCGGTCGCCCTCACTTCTTCGGCATCGGCTTGCGACCCTTTTTGAGATGAGGGTTGTCGGCTTGGCCAAGAATTTCGTACAGAAAGCGGCTGGGGATCGTTTCGCGCGGTTTGCCCCATTTGAGTCGTGTTTTGGCGAAAGTGAGCGTCAACCGCTCCTGGGCGCGCGTAATGCCGACGTAACACAACCGCCGCTCTTCGGCAATCGCGTCTTCACCCATCGCTTCACTGCGGCGATGCGGAAGAATCCCTTCCTCCAGGCCAACCAGGTACACCTGGGGAAACTCCAAGCCTTTGGCGCTGTGTAAGGTCATCAAGACGACGGCATTGGAACGCAACTGCTTTTCTTTGTCGTTATCGAACTCTCGCCCATCGAGGGCGGTATCGTCCAAGAACTCCGTCAGCGAAGGCGATTTGGCGCCTTTTTCATAGGCCGCGAGCGCATTGATGACTTCTTCGACCGCCGCCCAACGCGTTTGTTGATCTTCCGGATTGTTGTACAGTCGAACGATTTCATCGTGGTATCGAATGCGCGTGATGAGTTCGCGGGCCACGTCCGCCAACGGGCCTTTTTCGACGCGCGGACGGTATTCGTCGATAAGCGACACCAACGATTGGGCGCCTTTCTTCGCAGCGGGTGGAGCTGATATCTCGTGGAGTTGCTCCGTGAGTACATGCCACATCGGTTTGCCTTGCTTCACGGCATGGGTCAGAAACGATTCAACGCTTTTCTGCCCGAGACCGCGCGGCGGTGTATTAATAATCCGCAGCAGCGAAACCTCATCTTGCGGCGAATCCAGAACCTTGAGATACGCCAGTACATCGCGCACTTCCTTGCGATCAAAAAAAGACATGCCCCCAATGAGAGTGTAGGGAATCTTGGCCCGTCGCAATTCCGTTTCGAAAGCGCGCGGCTGCTCGTTGGTCCGAAAAAGAATCGCCAGATCGCGCGGCTCAATGTCCGGCTTTTGGAGCTGTCGAGCAATATCCGCCACAACCGACTTTGCTTCTTCCGTCTCGTCTTTAAACTGCAAGATACGCGGGCGCTCGCCGCCAGGACGCGCGGCCTGCAGCGTCTTGTCATGCCGGGTTTTATTGAATGCAATGAGCGTATTCGCCAGCCGCAAGATTTCGGCCGTGCAACGGTAGTTCATTTCCAACCGCACTACGCGCGCGTCAGGCCAGTCGCGAGCAAACCGGAGAATGTGCGTCACCTCCGCTCCGCGCCAACCGTAAATCGATTGATCATCATCTCCTACCACGCACAGGTTACGATGTCCGGAAGCGAGCGCCTTGACAATGCGATACTGGCTTCCATTGGTATCCTGGTACTCATCGATGAGGAGATGATCAAAACGTCCAGCTTCGTCGCGGCGGATGTCGGGATATGTCTCAAACAGTTCCTCGGTGAGCAACAGCAAGTCATCGAAGTCGACGGCGCCGCAAGTTTTGAGCGCCTTCTGATACCGCCGATACGCCATCGCGGCGAGGTGTTCCTTGTCATTGCCTGCTTGTCCCGCCGCTTCCGGAGGTCGCACGGCGTGCGTTTTCCAGTTGCCGATCGCCGCCAGCAGATCGCCCGGTCGTAACAACTCGCCGGGGACGCGAATCTCTCGTAAGACGTTGCGCGCCAAGCTCTCTTGATCGCTTCGGTCGTAGATGGCGAACTTGAGAGGGTAGCCGAGCCGATTGATGTGCCGGCGCAGCACTTTGACGCAATGCGAGTGAAACGTGGAGACCTGGGGTTGTTTCTCAAGTTTGCGGCCAAGTTGCTCGCGAACGCGCTGCTGCATCTCGCTTGCAGCCTTGTTGGTGAACGTTACCGCGAGAATCCGGTCGGGCGGCACGCGATGGCGAATCAAATTGGCAATGCGCACCGTTACGACGCGCGTCTTTCCCGAACCCGCGCCCGCCAGCACCAACAAGGGGCCGGAAAGTGTATTAACCGCCTCCAGTTGAGCGGGATTCAACGAAGCCATGAGAGGGTCTGCCTGTCGCGAAGCATGCAACATCGCCTCGCCTTCTCTCTACGGAAGGTGTGGCCGAGTGCAAGTAGGTCGTTGTAAGGCGCCTCGGGCTGCGCGGCAAGGGCCAACGTTCCACCCAGATACGGCGCCAATTTGCGCGGCCGTGCGCCTCACCTATTGCGCCAGGCATGGCCAAAACTTGACGCCTTACGTGAGAAGCTCCTTGATGGTTGCGGCAGACCGCAGCAAACTGGCCGCGGACGGGACCTGCACTTGCAACGCCGTCCACAGTTGGCGCACCGTGTGCGCATTGGGTTGATCTCGTTCGATTTCGCCTGCCAACTTGCCCAGAAGTTCGAGCAACTCGTGGCGTGTTTGTGCGGCGCCGGCGAGGTTCTCAATTTCCGTGCGCGCATCGACAAAACGTTGTGCGAGTTCCGCGTCTTGGGCGAGCGACCAATCTGCCGATGTCTTGGAAGGAGCCTGAAAGTCGGACGATTGTTCAAAAAAACGCCGTGCGGCCTCCGACGTAAGGTACGTAGGCTGGGCACGGCTGCGCAATCGTTCCGGAGGGTAGGGCAACCCCGCCAGACGATGAAGGTACACTTTGGCGATCAACGCGTCCTCCACGATTGCTCCAGTCAAATCGGCGCCGATAAGCTGGCAAGCGGTCAGGTCGGCGCCGCGTAAGTCAGCATGTTGGACTTGCGCGTCGAGTAGATCAGCGTTGCGCATAATCGTGGCGACAAGATTGGCCCCTTCAAGGCACACACCGTTCAGGTCGGCGTCGGAAAGGTCCGCGCCGCGCAAATTGGCGCGTTGCAGGTTTGCACCTTGCAAATTTGCATCGCGTAGGTCGGCCGAGGCCAGCTCGGCCCCCCGCAGATTCGTCTCCACGAGATACGCCTCGCGAAGATCGGCATAAGTGAAGTTCGCTCGGTACAAGCGTTTCGCGTGGCGCAACCTGGCGCCGTAGAGACGCGCTGCCGTGAAATTCGCTCCGTCGACATCGGCGCCAGCCAGCCGAGCATGTCGCAAATTCGCGCGGTGCAGCTTCGCCCTGCACAGTTTGGCCGACGTTAGATTCGCACGCGGCAAAAGCGCCCCGTGCAATCGTGCTTCGCTCAGATTCGCCGCGTGCAAATTAGCGCCGGTCAGATCGGCGCGGATCAAGTACGCGGATGATAAATCGACCTCGCTCAAATCAAGCCGGGCCAGGCATGCTCCAATCCACAACGCCGTCTTGAGGTTTTTCGCGTCTCGCAACGCGACGTGGGTAAAGTCGGCTTTCGTGCAATCGGCGCGGTCAAGCTCGGCGTTCGTAAGAACCGCGTCCTCGAGATTGGCTTCAAATAAGATCACGCGGCGCAAGACCGACTCCTGGAGGTTGGCGCCGGCCAAACTTGCGCGGGAGAGGTTTGCGTGCTCCAGGTCGGCGAAGGAAAGATCCGCCCCGGTGAGTTGGGCCTCTCGAAAATCGGCGTCCCGCGCGACCGCGCGAAATAGTTTCGCGCGACCCAACCACGCGCGCGAGAGATTCGCCTTGTGCAAGTTCGCCTCGCGCAGGGTCGCTTCGCGAAGGTTCGCTTCGCGAAGGTTCGCCTCGCGCAGGTTCGCGCTGAACAAGTTGGCGCCAAACAAATTCGCCTGATAAAGATTCGCACCATAGAGGTTGGCGCCGTAGAAGTTGGCGTCGCGCAAACTTGCCGCGAAGAAATTCGCACCGTACAGGTTGGCGCCATAGAAATTGGCGCCCCAAAGTTTGGTGTGATTAAAATTAGCGCCGGTGAAGTTGGTCTCACGCAGATTAACGTCGCGCAGGTACGCGTCGCTGAGATCGGCGCCATTCAGATCGGGCGAAGGGCCATCCGTTACGCGGCGGCGGTTCCACTCGCGTACGCCCTCTTCACCACCGCGTAGCAGCGCAATCGCTTCGTCCCGGTGCATGTCGGGGCGTTCAAGGGAAGTGACAGAACACCTTGGATCCGACCGTAACTAGGGGCAGCCCTGCCTTCAGTAGTGTAATCGAAAACCGCCGCGTCGTCGCCTGATTTGCAGGACGACGGCCCCTGCCAGAAGCGAATTCATTCCGTCGAACCACGTGATACTGCGGGAGCTGGCCGCGAATCAACCCGCGTGCAACGCCGATGCCGTCCAAACATCCGAAACTGAGGGCCTTACAGCAAGTCGTGACGGCGCCGTTCCCGGCGTTTGGCCGTGCGGCACTCATTACAAACGCCGGTGATGATCAAGCGGTGCCCCGTCACGCGAAAACCATAGTCCTGCGCCACGCGGTCGCGCAGTTCGACCAAAGCGTCGCTTTGGAACTCGATCAGTTTTTCACACTTTTTGCAGTGAAGGTGGTCATGTTGCGGATAACCATAGTCGTGCTCGTACACGTCGCGGCTGCCCACATTGAACTTGCGCAACAATCCCGCTTCGACCAATTCATTGAGTGTGCGGTAAACCGTCGCCCGGCTGGGGCGCGACTTGCGATCGAACTTTTCAGCAACTTCTTCCAGAAGGGTATTCGCGTCGAAATGCTCATGCTGACTGAAAACGTGATCCACCAGGGCGCGCCGCTCCTGGGTGAATCGCATTTTTTTACTGCGCAGATACTCCTCAAACCGCTCTTGCGGGGTAAGGGATACCTGCACCGCGCCTAAAGAATATTCGTGATTCATAAGTCGAAGGGGCGATTCGCACGCAGACCTTATTGAGACAGTGTCTACGCAGCGACGCCGGAAAACCGGCAAAAATCTATAGGAAAGTTTTGTCTCTTGTCTCAATAAGATTCTATACGATCCTCCCTGTAATGCAATTGCCGCTTTTCAGGTTTTGCCCCTTTCGCCTTGCCGCCTCGGTGGAACCGTGTCTCAGTATGTGTATTAACGCATTGGGAACGGTCGAGCCGGAAAGGCCAGTGCTTTCACTCAGCCGATCAAAAAACGCGAGAAATCCCCTCCTTTTGGCGGAATTTGACCTTGACGTAGGAGTGACGTAATTATGATTAGATTTTGTCTGGAACTCTCTTCTTTTCTCGCCTCTCATCAAAAGGCTGGCTACCATGCCCGGACCTGTTATCAGTTACGGCACAAGGAAGGCGTTGGAAGTGCAATTGGGCGAGGAGGCCGCTCGCGAACTGCTTTCCGTAATGCAAAAAATCTCAGACGCCGTGTCGGCGTTGGAGAAAAAGAAAGTCGACGTGACCCCCGTGGCGCCGCTGGGCGGTCAGGACTTGCTCTCGCTGATGAACTCCGCGTTTCCAATGTCGGAGTAGAATACGGCGAAGAAGCTCGTCACGGGTTTAAGGGAACATTAGCCAAATAGACGGCGCCGAGCGCCACCAGCCCACATGCAGCCAGCGTTGCGGCGCCCAGCGCGGGCATCCAACCGAACTTGCGCACGTAACGCAAACGCCAATGCCCCAAGCATACGAGCGACACGGCAAATATGATGAGCGGCGGCTGCATGTCGCGAATTGCAGCAGTAACCTCCGCGAGGTCGCCGTAAGGGGTGCTCGAGCCGACGCCGCCACGCGAAAGTTGCGATAGCCCCGAAATGGCGGCCAACAACAACCGCGCGCCCAGAAACGCCAGCGTCAAGCAATGCGCCAGGGCGACGCGCGACAACATGCGGTCGGCTTCTAACTCCGCTTGGCGACGCAACGGCAAGTTGACACATACCGCCAACGCGGGAATCAGCAAACCATAGGCGTACCATACGCGAAGCAGCGACTCGCCAAAGATCGTCAAAGCGCCAGGGTACGCCTCCACCTCATCCAGGTAGCGTGCAAAGTTCGGCGCCAAGTTCGATGCGTTCGCGCCGCGGAGCGCCGGACTGTTCGCCAGGACAATTGTCAAAACGACAAGCATGGCGGCGATCGCGGCCACTAGCCAGCCGAGCGGCGCGAGCCAACGCGCCAAACCTCGCCGGTCCGACCACCAATCGCCCGCTAAGCCACGCGCCAAGGCGCCGCGCGGAGAACGAGCATGACTGGCGCGGGCCACATCGCCTGCGGCGGCTCCGACCACGCCCCCGGCCAGAGCGTTAGCGAATACGGTCCACGCGTCGCCCGCGCCAAGAATCGCCAGGGAAGCTCCGCCAGAAAGCCGCGCATGCGCCGCGCCCGCCAGCGCTCCAAGTCCGGTCAGGTAGATCACATCGCGATCCAGTTCGCGCGTCGCCAAGGCAAGCGCCGCCAGGGAAAGAAGCATCAGCGACGAAAGCCCAAGCATGCCAAGCGGCTCCACGTCGAGCGATGCGCCCGCTATGGCCAGTGCGAGCACACTTGCCGCAAGGGCGAAAATCGCGGGTCGGCCCGGAGCTGCAAGGAGCAAGTTCGATTTCATGAAAAGGACATCATGCAACACGCCGCATCGTCGTCGAAGCACTGCAATGCGCCCGACCAAATTCGACGACCAATGCAACGTGCCAGCGGGCTTCTAGCTAAAGTTGAATGGTCGTATCGCCGCGAGGCAAGTCGAAGCAAATCATGACCCCTTCTTTATCACGCCACCAGCGGCCTGCCGCGAGGTCCGCATGCGACGCCGCTTCCTTTAATGCCATTACTTTACCGTCCGAGGTCATCCGAGGAGTCGCAGATGTTGGCGCGGCAATGCGAAGCGTAAAGTTTGGTGCGGCAAAGGGAGCCTTGAGCGAGATCACGTTCGTATCACACCGGATTTCGGTTAGTCCTTTGGCGGCCCAATAGCGGGCCATTTCACTTACCTTCATCCAAACGGTCTGGTCACGAAAACGTTCTTCCAATGCAGTAACCACCTGCCGAAACTGATGAAAACCCGCCTTTGTGCCGTGTGTGTACATTCCTGGCCAGTGGCACAGCATAACGGCGGGGCGATGTTGTTCAATGAGTTCGACCATGCGGCCCGCGGTGGCCTCACGGTTCGCATACCGCTCGCCCTGAGACATTTCATCTCCGTCCCAACCGCCGAACCAATCGCCAGTTCCCGCCGGCACGTTGACCGTTAATTGCAGGTCATTCGTACCGAGGCCCGAAACGTGCTCCAGCTTAGGTTCCGTGCTTTCCTCGCCGTCGGACACATACTTGAAGTAGTGTGGAATCTCTACGTGGTAAACGTCGCGCACTGCCTCTTGCACGGCGCGCGAGAGTTCTGACTTAACGGCATTGCCGAAGCCGCCCGGCGTCGTCACGCCTTCACAAGGCAGTTCGCAGTTTTTGAGGATGCGCAGAGCATACGCAAGATAAGCCGCCATTTCATCCACGCTTTTCCTTTCCTGCGGGAACGAGTTCTCCATGGTGGCCGGGCTAATCTCGGGAATCGCCTTACCGGTTTTTAGGTCGATTACACGCGTATGCGTAATCATCTCGGGATGAATGTCCCAGTTGGGAAGCATTAACTCCCGAACAAGTTTCAGGCTGTCCTGCAATTCGCGGCGCGACCAACCGGGCAGTTCTCGGTCAAGCCAACCGACAAGGGCCGGATTGGGAACCACACTGTACTTGCCTTTGACGCCGCGCTCGCCGCACCACTCGCCAAATTCACGCACAAACGCGTCGGGAATTTCGGTCGGCCAGGTGCGCCATGGTTTCTTGTAAATGGCTCGATCCGGCCAGGCCTCGGCGAATTGCGGCATGCAGAATCGGCCCATGTTCACCAGGCAGGTTGAGTCATCAATGATGAACGAGAGCGGCACGCGATCACGAGGGAACAGAACGTCAACACCTATGTCTTGCCGCACGAGAGTCTCGATTGGCTTCTCTTGGGCAAGAACACCTGAAGCCACGGAAGCCGTGGCCAGAGCAGCTGTCTTGAGGAATTGACGACGATGCGGAGCGTGTAACATGAAAGTTGTTTCCAGGAAGCATGCGATGCTACGTGAGGGGAACATACATCACAAATTCCCATTCAAGCTGAGCGCATCACGGTTGACGGTCAAACTCTTGCTGTAATTGTTGACATTCGGCGTTATGAGGTTCAAGGTTGAAGGCGCTGCGCAGGTAGCTACGCGCTTCGTCGCGGCGACCTTGAACCCAAAGAAGTCTAGCCAGATTGACATGCGCAGGCACATAACTAGGCCGATCCCGCACGGCGTTACGGAACGCTGCGATTGCGTCCTCTGGACGATCCAACCGCTTGAACGCATGTCCCAAATTGTAGTGTGCCAGGGCGTAATCCGGCTTACATTGTACTGCCGATTGGAACGATGCAATCGCATCTTCAAACTGATTCGTGGAGTATTGCACGACTCCTAAGTGAAAAAATATCTCGGGCGAATGAGGATGTTGAACTTGCGCAGCATGAAGTATCTCGATCGCCTGTTGGGGTTCTCCCATCTGAAGATAGATCTTCGCCAGTCTGCAGAATAGCGTCGGGTCGCGAGAATCGTTGCGCAGCGCCGTGGTCAGCGTCGCAATCGCATCATCGATGCGATTTTGCGTTAGCAGTGCTTCCGCCGCTTGAATCGCGTCCTGAGCGTCATGCCGGAGCGCGAGAACTTGGGCGGCAAAGGGGTCGTCCCAACCCAACGGCTCATCCGAAAGCTGCTCAGCTTTCCCAAGTGCTTGCAGCGCGGCGTCCCGATTGCCAAGGCGTTGGTGGACGAGAGCAAGCAATTCGTATGCCGCGCGCGACTCTGGAGCGATTTGCACAGCGCGCTCCGCCCATGGCAACGCCGCCCCCGTTTCGCCCACGGCAAGCGCCAACTTGGCAAGCGCCAAATAAGCTCGCGGTTGATGCGGGTCTAGTTCAACGGCTCGGCGCAAAGGACCGGCGGCCTGTTCGTATCGCTCCAGTTGGAGGAGAACCTCGCCGCAGCGCAATTGTACAATTCCTGCGTCGGGACGTATTTGGGCTGCTGTCTGAAAATGCTGAACGGCAAGATCGGGATGGGACACCGCCAAATGGACGCCGAGAAAGTAGGGCCAACGAAAATCTTGGTTGTCCAGTTTCGCCGCCTGGGTTAAGCAATGCGCGGTCTCTTGTTCGAATTGATAGGCCAACAACAGCATCCCTAGCTCTCCCCACGCATCTCCCGAATCCGGGGCGCGCAGCACCGCGTTACGAGCGCGGTCATACGCGCGAGCCAAATGAGGAGGCATCGTCGCCACATCTAACTCCGGCAACGCCAATGTCGCTTGCGGTGCGAGCGCGCCGCTGAGGAGCCACGCCGCGGCGAAACCAATTCCCGCTAGGGCAACGACCGCCGGCAAAACGCGTCGATGGAAGCGACGCACTCGGGGCGCCGCTTGCGGAGTTGCCTCCGTCGAATGTGGACGCGAACGGGAATGGGGACGGGGAGCCATGAACGCAACATTCCGAGGACTACGGCGTATATCCTTCTCCAAACTGGATGACGCGAAATGCGTTGACGTCGCCTCCCGCAAAGATCTCGCGAGCGTTGTCAGGCCAGAGAATTTCGATCCGGTCGATGTGTTGTACCGCGCCAAGGCCGAAATGAACGCGGGGATCATTCGTTGTCAAATAGCTACTACAAGGACACACCGCTTGCGTCCACGTTTGGTCCGCCGCAACGAGGGAAATCATTGCGCCGTAGGCGTCGCGTCCGCCCCAGCGGGGATCCACGGCGCGCACGGACAACCAATTTTCCTTAGCGGGAGCATCGTTACGGTAAAGTCGCGCCGATCCTCCGGAATTGGTGACGAGCAGGTCCAGATCACCGTCGTTGTCGATGTCGCCTACCGCCAACGCTCTTCCCGCACCCGTACTGGCGAGAAAGTCGTCCTGCATGCTGTGTCGAGGGTGCAATACACCAAGACCATCGTTCACATGCACCAGAGGATGTTCAAGATAATCGCTCCAAAAGGCAGCATGGCTTGGACCTTTCGAGGCAAGGCGTCGCACGCGTCCGTTGACTACAACCGCGTCCAAATCGCCATCGTGTTCGATATCGAACAAAGCGGCGCCAAATCCCGTGAAAGGAAAACTATCGCCTAAACCTGCGGATTTCGACGCCTCTTGAAACCCGTGTTCCCGGTGACGGAGGTAGAGCGCGTTATTTTCACCTTCGAGGTTGGTGACCAAGAGATCGAGCATCGCGTCGTGATTGACGTCGCCCAAGGCGGCGCCCATGCTGCCTTGACCTCGGCCGACCGAATCGTACGCCACACCGAGCAGTACGGCTTCATCTCGAAACGTGCCATTCTGCTGATTGATCCACAGGAAGTTGGCGTGTCCATCATTAGCAACATAGACGTCTTGCCAGCCGTCTTGATTGAAGTCGGCACAGACGACGCCTAAGCCCGCCCCAGACTTCCTGGCAACGCCGCTTGCCAGACTTACATCTTCGAACCGTACCGTGTCTGGCTGCAAGGTAGCGACGTCGTTTTCGGACCGCACCTGTGAGCCGGTGACGTTGCGGTACAACCGAGACGCGGCGCGCGGGAACATCGCGGGATTGCAAAAGTCCGGACGTCCCCCCGTGCTAAAACATGGGCGGGCCGGGTCGTAGTCAACATAATTCGCAACAAAAATGTCAAGCCAGCCATCGCGATCAAAGTCAAAAAACGCCGCGGAGGCGCCCCAGGCTTGATTATCGATACCTGCCGTGGCGGTGATCTCACGGAATGTTCCGTCTTGCTGATTTACAAATAAGCGATCCGCGCCATAACAAGATATATAGGCATCGGGAAATCCATCATTGTTCACATCGCCTACGGTTACTCCCATGCCATAGAGATTAACCTCCAGCCCCGCTTCATGCGTCACATCGACGAGGCGCCCCGGCGATGCTTGTCGAAACAACCGATTCCCTAACGAAGAAGGCGCTGTCGACGCCTCGGCGCCCGCCTCAACGCCGGCCTCAGGGATTGCGGCGCTATTGACGATCAAAATATCCAGCAGTCCATCTCGATCGAAATCGAGAAATGCTGCACCCGGCGACATAACCGCCGGAAAAAAGTAGTTTTCGGCTCCGTGGGCCGCGTGGTGGAACAATAACCCCCAAGCATCTGTGACATCAGTGAACCAGGGCGGCTCGTTGGCTAACTCGTACGGAATGTCCGGGCCGGCTTTTGCCTCGATTTCCTGGTGAACCCCATTGGTCGACCCGTCATGACATCCAAGACCTATCAAAATGGACGATGCAACGAGGAATGCTTGCCAACCTAGAGAAGGTCGTGACCGAGCGGAACTCGGCACGCGCTGTGATGTCGCAAACGTCTGCACGTTCGAGTGACAATCTGGTTATCGGCAAGTTGGCGCGCGTTAGGACCGTCCTAGGCACGGCCTGCATCTGGGAAGGTGTATAGCCGGGAAATCAGAAAAAGTCAAACATTGGCGGGAGGCGTCAACAACTCCGACTTGAACTGCGAAACGGCCCCGCGAGCATCGGGAATGATCCGCATGAACGATTCCGGAAGCGATGAGAGCCGAACGCGCGCCATCACGCCATTGAGTCGGCGAAGGAGTTTACGATCTTCCGTGTAGTCAAATAGAAATCGCGACGCCACAAATGCGGGAATGAGCCGCGCAAGTTCCTCGGTAGGACGTGGCGCCATGCGATTCACGACTTCTTGAACCACCTGCGGATCGACCGATTCAATCGCGGCGTAGTATCGCTCTAGAGCATCGGGACATTCCCCGATGAGTTCCGCATCCAGCAGGAGTTCGACCAGGATGTGCCCTAAGAAACTTGGCCGCATTCCTGGGTCGGGGTCAAGCGCATCGCGAATCACGGCGGTGAACGACCAGGACAGTTTGGCGAATGCGCTCGTCTGATGAAACCAGTCGTCGTCCGAGTGGTGCTGTACGATGCCCCTTGCGACGGCGGCAAGCCGGGGATCGTCGTCGTCCACGAATGGTTGTGCATGCTTGCGCCGAATGCGCACGCGCCGATCGACGACGTTCAACCAATCAGGAATCGCCGTGCCGGCAAGGAAGTAGGGATCATCGACAAAACGATACCCGTGCGCGAAGTAATTCATAGCGATGACCGTGTGTAGGCGGTTAGGCGCTTTTGCGTTTGGCGATGGCAGCGAGGCCCTTACTTCACGGTTTGCGACGCACACCGTAATTCCGTCGTCAGGCGGCTGGATGGCGGAATGCTGAAAGTGACGACACCGAATGCCTAATCGCCGCGCATCCTTACGGAATTGTAAGGCGCTAAAGACGACCTACGTTGCATTATTTGCAGTGTTCACGACGTCGCACAGCTCTGTGCTCATACTTGGCCCAAAGCTTGCTACGTACGCGAACCAGCCATCGCCGTAAGAAAGGTTTAGCGGCAAAAGGCCGTAAAACGAAGATTTAACCTAGTAGGAAAGAGAAGCCTCTCGTGCCAATACGCTTACGCTAAAGGGACATTCTTGCGATTCACCGCCGGCCATACTTCGCAGCGAAAAACCTAACGACATTCTGGCATTTTAGAAACTTGACAAGTTCCCGAGAATGCTTAACAATAGCCGCGTACTTTTCCAACAGCTTCAAGGTCTATTCTCAGATTCATTCGCATTCCGCGGTTTTCTTCGCGGGATGCGCCCGATCCTTCGCATCGTCAAAGGTTCGCGATCGGCACAGTTTGACTGGTTGATTGGCTCAGCTTCAGGTTCCCTCCAGGGGCGATTTCGCATTCCTCAACGATTTAGGCCCGGCCTGAGTCGAAAGGATTGCGTTGCGCGACGTCAGGCGGATTTTCTTATTTTCTGTCTTATCAAGTGAGGTTGCGTTATGGTTGCAGCACGGTTCCGTCGCGGTTTTACCTTAGTTGAATTGTTGGTGGTCATTGCGATTATCGGCGTTTTGGTGGCGCTGTTGCTCCCCGCGGTTCAAGCGGCTCGTGAAGCGGCTCGCCGTTCTCAGTGCGGCAACAATTTGAAACAACTGGGCTTAGCGCTCCATAACTATCACGACACGTTCAAAGTCTTTCCGCCGGCCCTGTTAGGCTCGGGACGATACAATAACGCCGCCTACCATGCCGCTCGCGGCGGCGTTAAGAACACAACGGGTTGGACCGTGATGGCGCCGTTCATGGAGCAAGCTCCTCTGCACAGCAAGTACAAGTTCGATTATTGCTCTAGTATTTCCTCGCCCTACAGCATTCCGCCCGCGGGAGACGATTTGCAGAACGACGGCGTGTACAATGCGCGCGTCCAACTCTTGGAATGCCCGTCCCATCCGCAAGCCGGCGAGCAATCGAGCGCCAGTGCTCCGGCCGGCACTCCGGGCACCATGACCGACTTCTATCAGCGCCGTAATGCGTACCGCACGAGCTATCTGTTTTCGACGGGCGCTTTTACCGATTATGACGCTCCTTATTCGGCGTATAACACCTACCGCGACCAAGGCGCCTTCGGTAATGACGGCGCCGCGAACATGGCGGGCATTACCGACGGAACGAGCAACTCGATTGCACTAGGTGAAGCGGCCGGTGGGCGACATAAAACATCGGCGTCGTTTGGCCCTTGGGGTTTGACAGGGACGCATACTTGCTGCCACGGCCGTATTTACACGACCTTTAACCCCAACTCCGCAGCGGGCCGCCAAACGGGTCAATTTGCCCCCACGCCGGCCGATATCACCAACTGGACCATTAATGGTCCTTACACGGGTGATGCGCTTCGCCGACATTACGCGTGGGTGTTCAGCAGCCAACACCCGGGTGGCGCCCAGTTTACGCTGTGCGATGGGTCGACGCGATTCCTTACCAACACGATCGATTTCTTTACGCTTTTGCGTCTGGCCTTTGTCCATGACGGCGAGCCGGTATCGAACTTCTAAAGCATGAGAACCTTGGAAGACTGC
Organism: Planctomycetota bacterium; assembly: GCA_963204915.1. Lineage (GTDB taxonomy): Bacteria > Planctomycetota > Planctomycetia > Pirellulales > Pirellulaceae > JAHWKS01. Next base: position 127,324 of record CAUJHS010000113.1, read on the forward strand.
GAGTCGCGCATCATCGCGACTCGCACTTCCGTTTGCGGAACGAAGCCGCAACGTTTGGCGGAGCACGTTTACCCGCTTGAATCCGAGGTTTCTCCCCTCGGAAGAAACGTATCCGAAAGTTTTGAGCGATTGACGTCTCTGCGGGGCGTTTACGCCATGTCAGAGTTCCTAAGGTTTGGCTAACCGTTCCGAGTTGGCCAACTCATTCCTTCTTAGAAACGTGGAAAAAGGGCATTCGCGTGAGAACTTGGGTTGCTTTTGGTGTATGCATCCTCTTAACGGGGTGCGGGGGCGGCGACGGTCGCCCGATGCCGGAAACGGTAGATGTTTCGGGCGTAGTCACGATTGGCGGCAAGCCGATCGAAGGCGTCGAAGTTCATTTTCACGGAGGTGAATTTGCCGGTTACGGCAAGACCGACAGCCAAGGCCATTACCATCTGATTCAAGGCGCCGTTCCAGGCGAAAACAAAGTCTTCTTCAGCAAGATTGAAGGCGGCAACGTCGTATTGGATCCCGAAGGCGGCATGGATGAAATGCAGTTGCAGATCGCTGCTGAATCGGCGGGACAGGGGGGAGGCTCATCGTTGAACGTTCCCAAACAAATTGTTCCACTCGAGTACAGCAGCGCCGATCGGTCGCAATTGAAATTCACGGTTCCTGAGGGGGGAACGGATAGCGCGAACTTTAAGCTATAGCCGCAAGACGAACAGCGCGTTTCCTCGCTTTTGCCGTTGACCCGCCACGGTGCTCCTGAATCGGAGTGTCGCGCCGTACAGTTCGAGTTCCGCAACTAATTCCAATCAATACAATCGCCGATCTTGCTGAAATTCCTCAGCTTGAGCGGCGATTTTTCGTTGGCTTGCGTGCGCCGTGGAATCACGTGCGCTCGAGAGCGAGGTTGCTGTTGCGTGCTTATCGACACGTCATCGCGCTAGTCTCGCGAAACGCGGCGCAACAGCATCAGGCCAATGAAAAGCAACATCACATTGCCAAGCCACACAGCATAGGGGGGCCACGCGCCACTCTTGGCGTATTCAATACCAAGCATTAAGAGTGGATAGTAGATAAGCAAAATTGGCAGGAAACAAACCGCAAAGGTGGTCCATAAGTCGGAATTTCGCATACGGATTGCCAACGGCGCTCCGACAAGTACAAAAAACAAGCAGCTGAAGCCATTAGCCCATCGACGCCACGGCTCAGTTTGCAAGCGAAACAAGCGTTGTTCCGCCGCAACCAGTTCGCCATAGCGGTTGTCCCAATCTTCGCCTCCCAGGTTGGTAAATTCGCCAATCATCATATGATACGCGGCGTCGGCGGCTAGCGATTGCCGCAGTTCGTGGATCTCCTGTTTCTGTTGGACAACCGCCGCACGAATTTCCCCAAGGGGACAATCAGACGGTCGATCGGTCAATTCGCCGCGCCGGGAAGCCTGCGTCAGTGGAATGGCGTGCTCAATCGTGTCGTGAAACTCAAACCGCATGTCCCCGCGTTCGGCCAGACCATCGGTCAGCAATAGGTTGAGGGTTTCCAGTTCCTGGTCGCGACGCAGCTCTGCTTCGGCGGCGGTCAGGGTTAACGGCGGTTGTCCCTTGTGGGAATGAATCGTGATGCTGGGACGAATTAAACGCCGGCCTTCTACCGCTTTCACATTGATCGAAAACTTCGGCGCGGTGTAGGAGCGTTGCGTTTGCAACATGCCGTACACAATCTTCTCGACCGAATCAAGCACGACACGGTGCATGCCGCGGCGCCCCCACGTCACGGCCACATCGTTAACCCACACGGTCGCCAGGCTCAGGAGAAACGCCAAGCCCAAAGCCGGAGTCACCAGCACGACTGGCGAAATTCCCAGCGACTTCACCGCCACGACTTCATTCGCCGCCGCCATGCGCCCAAAAACGCAGCAAGTGGCTAACAAGATGGTTCCCGGAATCGCGAATCGCAAGGCGTTCGGCGCCATGTACGGCATCAACTGCAGAACGGTGGAAACACTCAGACCGAACCGAACCGCTTCTTGCCCTACAATGGCAAGAATGACCACCGCGGTCATGCCGAACAGGCACACCGCGAAGACCTTCGTCAAATCGGCCAAGACATAGCGAGTAAAACGACGCATCCAGCTTGTCACGCGGTCCTTGCATTCGGTACATTCCCGACCCACACGTCGGCATCGGCAATTTAACAGGAATGTGGCGGCCGTAGAACGACGGTTTTTGCCGCTTGCCCTGTCGCTCTGTCGGCCAAAGAACGTTGGAAACTCCGGTGCGTGATGCAGATCAGTCTTCGTGTCGCTTGGGATTGGAACGGACACCTGTCAATCTGGCGGAGCTGCGCAAAATGCGAAAGTTAAATCGTGCCGCTTACCTGTGTTCGACGCGCTCTTTGCCATGCGAGTTGTGTGAGGGAAAAGAATTCCAGATCGTGGGTCGGTACGATCGCCGTCGAAACCCCTTAACCACCGTCATGTGCGCTACCTGTGGACTGGTCTCGCACGAGACGCTCCCTTCCGATGAAGAACTTGCCGCCTACTACGCTCGGCAGTACCGCATTGACTACCACGGCGAGTTTCTTCCGTCGGCGCGACGCGTACTGCGCGCCTGGCGGAACGCCGGAGAGGTGTATCAGCGCGTTCGGCCCTTCTTACGACCGGGCGATCGCATCCTCGAGGTCGGCGCCGGCATTGGTTGCACGGTCAAGCGATTTGAAATGGCGGGTTTCTCGGCGGAGGGCATTGAACCGCACGAAGGATTCCAAGCGTTCGCTAAACGTCACATCCGGGCCGATGTCGCCCGACTGGCGCTTGCCGAGATTGCCGTGGAACCCACGTACGATGTGATTCTTCTCGTCCATGTCATTGAGCATTTCAATCATCCAGCCCGGGAACTGCGGCGACTTGCACAACTGCTGAGACCGGGCGGAAGACTGTATATCGAATGCCCAAACCTGGGGGCCCCCCATGCGGCGCCCGGTAAGTGCTTTCACTTCGCTCACGTTTATAACTTTACGAATATCACCCTGGAAATGCTCTCAAATGCGTGTGGAATGGAGCGCATCGCCCAGGCGCTTCCAACAGAAGTTCGCAATGCGGCCCATGTGGTCGCCGCCTCGCCTGGGGCGTGTCTGGTACTCAATCGGCAAAGTCCTGACCACACGGTGTCGGCTTTGAATCGATACGGAACCGTCGGGTATCATTTGCGACCCAACTACGTTGTGGATCGGTTACGAATCGCCGGGCAGCACCTGGAAGAGCGGATATGTTCTCAGCGGCGCGTCAATCGGCTTCTGAGATTATGCGGTCAGCCGTCAACTAAGGGCGACTTTACCTTTAACCGTCCTTGGTGGCGATTATCCGAAAGCGGCGTTTCCTGAAAATCCGCCTCGTCCGGAACGGGATCGTCCATTGCGTCAATTCTTGAACGCTCCGTGCGGCGTCCCTGCGCGTCATGCTTTCAGGTTGATCGGTAATTGATCAATCTTCGCAGCGAGGATGAAATCGTTTTCTGAAAGACCGCCGATCGCGTGGGTCCAGAGTTCGATCCACACCTTGCGGTAGCCTTCCAGGTGCAAGTCGGGGTGGTGTCCGTCCGCTTCTGCCACCTGTCCTACGCGATTGAAAAAGTCCAAACCGGCCGCAAAGTTTTTCACGACCCAATCTTTGCGAATTCGTTGACCGTCGGCGGTCAACCGCCATCCGTTCAGACGACGCAATTGCTGCTCGGCTTCTTCCCGGGAGCAAGGATCGACTCCCCCCTCGCACGGCTTGCACTTCTTCGTGATTAGTTGCGCTGGAGCTTGAATTTCCATGGCGGTCTCCTAGACTCGGTCCTCATACGTGGGGCGACACATCTATGTTATCATATCGGACCGGCATGGAGTTTGCCGCTTTGGGAGGCTGGCGCGTTTCGGCAATCCGCGGTTGGGAATGGGCTTGCCGAGGCCGATATTGGAAAAGCCCCCGAGCCCTCCGCCCCTCCTGCGTTCCCTAGGAGAGTCATTGTGATTCGTTTCGTTCGACTGCTACTACTGGCTGGGTGTTGTTGCGTTTCTTGGAACTTGCACGGGGCGGATCGTCCCAGTGAGAGTCTTTTTCCCGACACAACCATAGGGTTTGTGTCGACGCCCGACGTCGACGTGTTGCGCGAGCGTTGGGACGCCACCGACGTTGGCCAATTGGCGGCGGATCCGGTCATGGAGCCCTTCATGAAGGATCTGAAGGAGCAGTTAACGCAAAAACTGTCGTTAACCGGCAAAGAGCTCGGAATTACCTGGGATGACTTGAAAACTGTTTATGCCGGCGAAACAGCTCTCGCCGCCATTCAGCCCAAAGGCAACCAAGAACAACATGCCTTCATTTTGTTGTGCGACGTAACCGGCAAACAGACCGAAGCCCAGGCCTTGCTCGATAAGGTGGGAACCCAGCTACAGGCTCGCGGCGCGACGTTGCGTAATGATACGGCAAGCGGCGTCGCACTGCGCGTTTACACGCTTCCCAAGAAGCCGGATCGGTCTCGAACCATTCAGCAAGCAGTGCTCGGCATAGCGGGCGACTACTTGATTGTGGCCGACCACTTGGCTGAAGCCTCGGCGCTAGTGGGGCGCGTAAAAACGCCTGCGCCTGGCGTATTGCAGGAACTGCCCGCGTTCCGGACGGTAATGGAACGAGTGACCAAGGAAGTGGGCGATGCTCAGCCGCATGTACGGTGGTTTGTCGAGCCGTTCGGATTGGCGGAAGTCGCGCGTCGCGTGCGATCCAACGAACCGCATAAAGGGATCGACTACTTGAAGATCTTGCAAAATCAGGGGTTCGACGGCGTTCAAGGCGCCGGCGGCTACGTGCAGGTTAAGACCGGCGGGTTTGAGTTCCTGCACCACACCTTTGTTCACGTACCGAATGCGCAAGGCGGCTCGGAATTGGTTGGCGCTTCGAGCTTCAAGCACGCGGCGCGAATGCTCGACTTCCCCAACGCCACCTTGGAAACGCCAGAATGGCTGCCCCGCGAGTTGGCCACCGCCATTACGTTCAATTGGAGAATGAAAGAGGCCTTTGAGTATTCCAAAACGTTGGTCAACGAGATTGCCGACGATCCCATTTTCGATGACGTGCTGCAAAGCTTCCGCGACGATCCGCTTGGCCCACAGATCGACATTCGCAAAGACGTGGTGGCGCACTTGGGGACGCACATCACGGTCGCCTCCGACTATCGCTTGCCCATTACCCCGCAAAGCGAGCGGATCATGGTGGCCATCGAGTTGACCGAAGCGGAAAAAGTGGCGGAATCGCTCAATAAGGCCATGGCCCGCGACCCCGATGTGCGAAAAATCATATTCGGCAAACATGTAATTTGGGAAATCCTGGATCCGACCGCGACCGAGCCGACCACAACAATCACCCTTAAGATTGACGGTCCGGGGTTCGGTCCGCTCGGGCGGCGTGATGAAGAAGAGGATGAGGAGGAAGAGGAAAAACCGGTGTTTCCCAACTCGGCGATTACCGTGGCCTATGGACGTTTGATTTGGACATCCCAGGTCGACTTCGCCAAAGATTTGCTGGCTCCGCGCGACCCGCAAGAAACTTTGATCGCCAGCGCAGACTTTCAAGCGGTGAATGCCGCCTTGGAGTCGCTGGGCGCGAGCGCCGATAGTTTCCGGTATTTCTCGCGCGCCGATGAATCCATTCGTCCCACGTATGAACTGATGCGGCAAGGCAAAATGCCCGAGGCGGAAACGATGCTCGGCCGTCTGCTGAATGAACTGTTCAGCGGCGAGGACGACAAATTGCTGAGGAAGCAAGAAATCGACGCCACGCAATTGCCCGACTATCAAGTTATCCGCCGCCACCTAGGTCCCGGGGGCGCCTTCGTACGAACCGAACAAAACGGTTGGATGGTCATCGGTTGCGGACTCAGCAAACGAGCCGAATGACGCAACGCCCGCAATGGTTGTCGCCTTCGTCGGTCCGTCCCGCTTGAGCGAGCGTTGGGTAACCAGCGCGCTCAGGCGAGGACTCTGCCGGCGGCCATCACTCATTGAGGCCGAGTTGCTCCGAAAGGAAGTAGGCCATAACAGCGCGCACGTAGTCGCTGTTGTCCTTCTTCGCGAATCCGTGACCTTCATTGTTTGCATAGACGGTCCACACGTTCTGGCCCTGAGCGCGAACCTTGTCGGCAATTTGCTGGGCTTCAGAAAACGGCACGCGCGGGTCATTCACGCCATGCGCCACAAGGAGCGCCGATCGGATTTTTTCGGCGTTCGCCGTAGGGTTGATGCGTTCAAACACCCGACGCATTGCGGGATCCCGTTCGTCGCCATACTCGACGCGTCGCAAATCTTGACGATACGCCGCGGTGTTCTCTAAGAACGTGATAAAGTTGGCGATTCCCACAATGTCGATGCCCGCTTTGATTCGGTCCCCATGATGGACCAGCGAGGCCAGCACCATATAACCGCCATAGGAGCCGCCGGAAACGGCAACGCGCGAAGCATCCAGTTCGGGCCGCTCGGCAATCCAGTCGAGCAAAGCGCCAATGTCCCGCACGCTGTCTTCGCGACGCTCCGCGTTGTCCAGGGTCAGGTACGTCTTGCCGTATCCGCGGGACCCGCGCACGTTCGGATGAATCACCGCCAACCCCAATTCGTTCACATAGAACTGTGTCGCGCCCGAGAAAAAGGGCCGGTACTGGCTTTCCGGTCCGCCGTGAATCTCGATTAACACTGCGGCTGGCCGTTCCGCCGTGGCCTCGCGCGGGCGGAAGTAATACGCCGGAATCGTTCGGTCGTCGAACGAGGTGAACTCAATGCGTTGCGGAGTGACAAACGACTTGGGATTCAAACCGCCAATCTCGCTGTACGTCCACCGCGTCAGCTTCCCGTCTTTCAAGTATAGCGAGTACACATCGGTCGGGCCGTCGGGTCGGGAAAGCGAAAAACCGAGTGCGGCGCCATCGGGCGAAAACTCCAAGGACGAAATGATTCCCAGCGGCGTCTCCAGCGCTTGTGGCGCGTCATCCACAACCCGATAAAGGCGGCTTGCGCCGTTCTCGTTGACGGTGAATGCGACCGCCCCAGTAACACGGTCGACCGCCAATTCCTCGATATCCCAGGGAATGTCCTTCGTTATCCAGCTTAACTTCTGCGTTTCCAAATCAAGACGGGCCAGTCGGCGGAACTCGCTATGTGCGTCGGTCGCCAGGTATACCGACTTGCCGTCTCGAGCAAAGCCCAAGGGTCCGATCGCGGCTTTTTCTCCGGATTCAACAACCGATAAATCGGTTCGCTCACGGGTATTGAGGTTCATGAGCGCGGCGTAGCTCTCATTGATCGAAACCGTGCGATGCAGGAGCAGCGTCTGGCCGTCCGGCGACCAATCGGCCGCCGACCAGAATTCACCCTCCGTTTCGAGCAGCATCTCCATCGAGTCAGCACGGCGCGGATCGGCCAGGTAAAGATCGGTATCGCGTCCGTTGCGTCGATTGCTGGCGATCACCATCTTCTGACCGTCGTCGCGAATCGCATCGACGCGATTGCGGGATTTCCCGTCCGTTAACCGCACCGTGGCGTATTTGTTGCGATCAAGCCAATAGACTTGATAATTCTCGTTTCCTCCCTGGCTCATTTGGAACAAGATTGCACCATCGTTTGCCGCCGGAACGAACATTCCTTGTACCGGCTCGTTCTCGAAGGTGATTTGCTCGCGCCGTCCGCCGGGCCGGTAAACACGATGCAGCTGCACCGAGTTGCCAAAACGCGTGTGAATCAATACCCCGCGTCCTTGCGGATCCCACCCTCCAAAACCCGCGGCCCGCATCTCCTGGTATCGGTCCAAACCGGCAAATATCGCGTCCGGCAGCGCGGGAACGCTCTCGGTCGCAATCGCCGCAGGTCGACGAGGATCGCCGTCTTCCGCCGCTGTAGAAGAAGGACGCGAGCCCGCAAAGGCAAACACCGCCACCAACACGAAAAGGGAACAACATCGATGCGAGCGCAGCATAAGAAAACCCTTCGCGACAAAGATGGCGGATCAACTTCCTGCGTAGCTCCAATGAATGGAGCAGTCGGCAAGTCGGGGCGCGCCGAACGCGTCCCCGACCTTGGCGTGCGGCAAGAGCCAAAGCGGCGTTAGATGTAGTGATTAATAATATTCTCCAGCATTTCCTGCCGGCCGCTCTCGTTGGGCGAGATTTCACCTTTCTTCAAAGCGTACGCCTCTAACGTTTTGAAATCGGCCTTGCCTGATTCGATCTCCGCGCCGATGCCTTCATCCCAACTGCGATAGCGATGATGGATGAAGTGGTCGAGTTCGTTTTCTTCACGAATGGCGGCTGCGATTTTCAACCCGCGTGCGAACGCATCCATACCGCCTACGTGAGCGTGGAACAGATCGACTGGCTCGAAACTTTCGCGGCGCACCTTCGCGTCGAAGTTCACGCCGCCCGGCGCCAAGCCGCCGTACTTGAGAATCGACAACATGCACTGGGCCGTAAGATAAATGTTCGTAGGAAACTGATCCGTATCCCATCCCAGAAGCAAATCGCCGGTGTTGGCGTCGATCGAGCCAAGGGCGCCCTGCATGCCGGCGTACTCCAGCTCGTGCATCATTTCGTGCCCGGCCAACGTAGCGTGGTTGGTTTCCAGGTTCAGTTTGAAGCTATCGAGCAAATCGTAGGAGCGCAGGAAGTTCAAGCACGCGGCGGCGTCCGAATCGTATTGGTGCTTGGTCGGCTCTTTCGGCTTGGGTTCGATGAGAAACTGACCTGTGAAGCCAATTTCCTTGGCGTAGTCGACCGCCATGTGGAGAAAACGCCCCAGGTGATCGAGTTCGCGTTTCATGTTCGTGTTGTACAGCGTTTGATACCCTTCGCGTCCGCCCCAGAACACGTAGTTGACGCCGCCCAACTCCTTGGTCACTTCCAAGCACTTTTTGACCTGCGCCGCGGCGAAGGCGAAAGCATCGGCGTTGGGGCTGGTCGCCGCGCCGTGCATAAACCGCGGATTGCTGAACAAATTCGCCGTTCCCCACAACAGCTTGATGCCGGTTCGTTCTTGCTCCTCCTTGAGAACTTTGACAACGGCGTCCAAGTTCTTGTTCGACTCGGCCACGGTCTTGCCCTCGGGCGCGACGTCACGATCGTGGAAGGCGTAGAAGGGGGCGCCCAGCTTCTCCAAAAACTCAAAGGTGACGCGCACGCGCTTGCACGCGTTTTCTACGCTATTGCTGCCGTCGTCCCAGGGGCGCACCATCGTTGCGGCGCCAAACGGATCACTGCCGGTGCCGCGGAACGTATGCCAGTACACGACGCTGAAGCGCAGGTGCTCCTTCATCGTCTTGCCTTCGATGACCTCATCCTCGTTGTACCAACGGTAGGCCAAAGGGTTTTTGGACTGCGGACCTTCATAGACAATTTTGTCGACGTCGGGAAAAGCGGCCATAAATCAACTCGGGTGTGCGGAGGAGAGATTTCACATCATGCCAGAAACGCGCGGCAAGCCGCCGCCGATGGCGATTTGCTAACCCACTTCATAATCATTTACGCAAGGAACACAAGCGGGCGCCGCGACATTGTTTCCCCGGCCGCGCATCCTGACGCTTCTCGACAAAAGGAGTCTGCGGCGACAGCGCAAGGTTGCACCTGGATCTTCCGTTCTCGGTCGGGCGATTCGACGAGATCACGACGAGGATTTGACTCGCCAGCTTCACGCATGTTTGGCCCTCGATTTGCACATTTGCTCGATCGCACCACCTTGATTGCGTGCGGTTGGCCCGTTTGAAGATCGGTCGTCGACAAGTTCGTGCATTTGCCGGGCACGCGTGCAGTTTGCTCGTCAAGGAGGGATCGTCGCAGGCGGTTGCTGAAACTGCTCAAGGCGCGTTGGTGGTTTTTGCTTCAGCGTTGATACTTGCTGTCTGGCGGCGGCGGGCGTACGGTGCGCCTTTCGCGGTCGCGGCGATTTAAGGAGTTGAACGATGGAACTGCTTCAAAGAGTGCGGAACATGTGCGGGTTTCAGTCCTCAAACCTACGGGCCGCTTGCGCCACGTTGGCCCTCGGTGGCATGTTGGCTGTGTCCCCGGCTGCAGCCCAAGAGGAGAAACCGGCCGTCGACATTGACATTGAAGCGCAAAGCGAGCAGCCGGCGGCTCAAGAGGCCCGAGAAGATGTCGTGGAAGCGACCGACAAAGCGGCCGAGAGCCGCCCTGAAGTGGAAATCCGTCAAGAGACCCCACAAGGCGAACATGAGACCGAAGTCGATGTGAATCCTCGGGCTTGGGCCGAAGTAATCGCCGTGATTCGTCAGTTACGGTCGGAAGTCGCCCAACTACGACGAGAACTCGCCGAAGTTCGGGGCGACCGTGAGCCCCGCCTTGGCGACCGCGGGCCGCGACGCGATGGCGACCGTGTTGGAATCGTGGGACGCCGTGACGGCGAGCGCCGCGAGGACGAACGTCGTGAAACCGCGGACGTACGACGTGAACGCGATGGCCGGGATGGCGACCGTATCGAAAACCGTGGCGAGCGCCGCGACGAACGAGCGGAAAACCGTGATGATCGCCAAGAGGACCGCGAAGAAAATCGCGAAGATCGAGCCGAGGATCGAGCGAATGACGACGAGGAAATCCGCAATGATGACGATCGTCGTCCCCGCGTGGAAAACCGGCAGGAACGGCGTGACGATCGTGAAGATCGCCGCGACGACTAAGCCGCAAAAGCGGGGCGGCAAGGTTGTTGACGCGCTGCGTGTGCCGTTTCTCTGTGACGGCACGCGCAACGCGTGCGTTCGGTTCCCTTCGAACACGCTGGAGGCGTGCAAGCGTTTATTGTCTTAACCGACATGACGCGGCAGCGGACGGACATTCGTCAAACTTCGCACCTTGTCGTTTGCGTAATTGCTTACGATTCATCCATTGCGTAACGCGACTTCCAACCTGTAGGAGCGGGCGCCGGCGCGGCTTTTTCGATCGGCTCGGGCGATTCCAGAACTGCGGCGGCGACTGCGTCGCGCGTCTCGTGCGTCGTGGAGGCCGAAACCGTCATTTGCGTCGAAATAAAGTTCGTCGGCGCCGCGCTGGCAGGTGCGGTGTACGTCGGGGCGTTTGCCGCGGGTTGCGTCTCAAATCCCCGCACACCCTGTAAACTACGGTTCGTGTTCGACACGGTGGCCGCTTGCGGTAGATCCGCCATTTCGACCAACCCGGTATTTGCTGCGACGTCGGCAGTCGCCGGAATGACGACGGTCGCGCCCGTTGCTGCTGGCGCCACAACGACAGGACTTGTCTCTACGGTTGTTACTACCGTAGGCGCTGTCACCGCGGGCGAGGTGTGAATCACTTGCGTAGCGATAGGTGCAGGCCTCACATTCGCCGCGGCTATCACCGTGGGCGCCGGACCCAGCACCACAGTATTGGAGAAAGCAGGATCGCGCGACACCGCGCTCGTCAGGTCGTGAGCCCGCATTCCCCCCAGTCGCAACTCAACCGGCTGGGTCGGTTCGGATTCAAAGTCCGGAATGCGAATGGACGAACCATCAGCGTCGGCCGCGTCACTCGATTGATGACTTACAAGCGTCGCTTCGGGCGGATTGGCGGAATCCTGAGGCGAAGCAGTTCGTGCGTTTCTCCACACGGCCGTCGCAACATTGCCCTGCCCAGGCGATGGAGACGGCGACGAACCCGCTTCCGGCGACTGCGGAAGCGACACGCCGCGCACATTCGTTCCTCCAGGATAGTAGGCCGGTCCGGCGGCCGTAGGCGCCAAAACACCCGGCTGACCGTAACTATGCGTACCAGGAGGTGGAACCCGCGGCGCACCATAGGGCGCCAACAGATTGAATGAAGGCGTCGGCATTTTGAAGGCCGAGTTCATGGTGGAGCCATTTCCTTGACAGCCGCCCACTGCCGCCACCATCGCCAGTACCATGGTTCGCCGCAACATCGGCAAACTCCTGTGTTGATGAAAAGAGAAGCTGTTGCCCCTGAGCCCGTGAAAGGACGAGAAGCGTAACGAGCGCGCCAAAAAACTCCAAGAGCGGTTTCCGATTGTCTCAAGATTTTTCTCCGAAAATCCGAAACGCTCGTTGCAAGCCGTGCAATTCCGCGGCGGTCGCGTCGCGGCTGCGAGGTTTCCGCGTCATGCGGTTGCGTTACGGGCTAAAGATGGGAGAATTGGAGAAGGCAGGCCCACCTTTCCTATTGCACACCGAACGCGAACGCAGGCATGTCCACGGTTTCGCAGACCCCCACGAAGTCGCAAACTCGCTCGAACGAGTTCAATGCTTATCCGTGGTGGTGTCCGCGGTTTTGGCATGGAATGCGGCTCGGCGACTGGCTGCGCGTGGCGAGCCGTAACCGTTTTCGCATTCACCCATTTCGATGGCCGATGGCGCTGGCGATTGGGGCGTTTGGCTTGTTTAACACAGTTTGCGCCTGGCTAGCGACGCGGTTTTACGGCAAGGCCGTCGCCGAAACGCAAATCCAAGAGCCGCCGATCTTTATCTTGGGTCACTGGCGCAGCGGCACCACTTTTCTGCATGAGTTGCTCTCGTTAGATGATCGGTTTTGCTCGCCCACAACGTACCAATGCCTCGCGCCCACGCACTTTTTGATGACCGAGTGGTGGGTGACGCGCTGGTTCTGGTGGATTTCTCCCTCGCGCCGGCCCATGGACAACATGGAAAGTGGGCTGAATCGGCCGCAGGAAGATGAATTCGCGCTGCAGAATCTAGGCGCACCTTCGCCCTATCAACGGATGGCGTTCCCTAACCACCCGGCGCCGTACCTCGAATATCTCGATATGGAGGGCGTCTCGGTCGAAGATCGCCGTCGCTGGAAAGAGATTCTGGTTGATTTTGCAAAGGCCATTACGTTGCGTTATGGCAAGCCGATTGTGTTTAAGTCGCCGCCGCATACAGGTCGTGTGGCAACGCTACTGGAAGCTTTTCCCGAAGCCAAGTTTCTGCACATCGTCCGTGATCCCTACGAGTTGTTCGCCTCGACATTACGGTTGTGGCGTTCGCTGGATGAGGTCCAAGGTCTCCAACTTGTGCAAGACCAAGGCCGAGAAGAATACGTCTTCGCGGCGTTTGAGCGCATGTACCGCGGCTTTGAACAACAGCGGCATTTGATCCCGGCGGGGCGGTTGTACGAAATTCGGTACGAAGACCTTGTGGCCGACCCCTTGGCGGAGATGCGCAATATTTACGAAAAGCTCGGGCTGGGAGGATTCGAAAACGTGCTTCCGAAACTCGAAGCGTATTTGACCGAGCATCGCGACTACCGTCGCAATCAGCACGCGCTTTCGGCGGAAGTTCGCGAGCAAATCAACCAACGTTGGGCCGGCTACTTCGAGCGCTACGGCTATGCCATGGAGTCGGCATAGCGCTGATTCTTCAGGCAGGCTGACTTTGCGGTTTCAGTCGTCAAACGCCCTGCTTTTCGTGCCTTGCCTAACTTCTCTTTTGGTGGTTCGCAGGAAACGCTAGACTTCGCGGTCCAATTTCTCAGGGTCATGGTTCGTCCCAGGTATCGCGAACGGTAAGGCACTGTGTCAGGCGATTGTCCGCGAAAACATCGTCGAAAGATGCGCGAGGGTTCGTGGAAACCTGTTTGCCTCGTTGCGCTGTTTGTGGTCATCGGCGGGGGTTGCGGATCGACCAAAAGCCGCACCGCCACCGAACAATTGCTTACGTCCAACGCGGTAGATCAGGCCGTTTCCTATATTGACTTTCGACCTTTAGCTGGGCGCACCGTGTACTTTGACACGGCCTACATTCAACAGGTGAAAAGTGTTGGCTTCGTCAACGCGGAATACATTATCAGTTCGTTGCGACAGCAAATCATGGCGGCGGGTTGCCGCTTGCAGGAGAAGAAAGAAGATGCCGAGTTTATCATCGAAGCCCGCGTAGGTGCGCTCGGCGCCGACTCGCACGAAGTGACGTACGGGATTCCGGCCAACAACGCGCTTAGCACGGCGGCCGAAGTGGTCACGCCCGCGGCGCCGCCGCTGCCGGCGATACCAGAACTGTCGGTCGCAAAGCGCGACGATCAGCGCGCCGCCGCCAAGATTGCCGTATTCGCGTACCATCGCGAAAGTCGGCAAGCGTTGTGGCAGTCGGGCATCTCGAAATCGTCTAGCACGGCGAAAGACGTGTGGCTCTTGGGCGTGGGCCCGTTCCAGCGCGGAACAATTTACGGCGGCACCGAGTTCGCTGGCTCCAAGTTGGATCTCTCGCTCATGCCCAAAGGTGACGACGGCAAGGTGCTCCCGCCGGTCGCCATTGAACAGCCTCACGTGTTCGACGCCCTGCGCCAAGATCAATCAAGCAAGTTGCGTGTGGTCAACTTCGACGAACCGTTTCAAGAAACCGCATCCGCCGGCAACGCCACGCCCGCTAAGTAACCGCAACGTGGGACCGAAACTCTTGTCGGAATATTTCACCGACGCATCCTCCGAGGCGGTTTTCATTCATCAACTATAGCGGGGCATTGCGCGAGGAATCGGCGTTGCGCAAATGCGTTCGCTCGCGTGAGACGCACGGAAACCGTCGTATCACATCGCGTACGCGATGTGAGAGAAGCGTAGTTCCATCACGACCGGGCGATCCGCGGCGCGCCGTTAGTTCCTCCAATTGCGGGACGCGTGGTCCATTCACTACGTTATTGCGATTGACGTTACCACGACCAACTTGCCCACGACCGCTTTCCAGGTGCGATATGTTGCGAGGCGTTTCTCCGCTGCTGAGTCCGGAATTGCTGGCGACGATGTGCCGCATGGGGCATGGCGATCAACTGGTCTTGGCCGATGCGCACTTTCCCGCCCACCGTTTGGGACCGCCGGTGTTAAGAGCCGATGGCCTGCGCATCGCAGCGCTTTTGGACGGCATCCTGCCGCTCTTGGTGCTGGACGACTTTATCGAACAGCCGGTGTTGATGATGCAGCCCGTGCCGCCCGACACGGTCGATCCGGCGCTCGAAGCATCGTACCGGGCCGTGATCGACCGGCATGCACCCGGAACGCCGCCCATTGCCTGGCTCGAGCGGTTTGCCTTTTACGAACAAGCCCGGCAAGCGTTTGCGATTGTCATGACCGGCGAAACCGCGAAGTACAGCAATATCATCCTGACCAAAGGCGTAACGCCCGTGGAAGCCGCGCCGGGCGCAAGCGGCTAGTTGGCGTCCTTCAACCGTTCGATTTCCGCTTCGGTATGGGCCAGATCCTTCTCCAACCGGCGGACTTCCTCAGGATCGTCTTTCTGTTTTTTGGCGCCGGCCAGTTGATTGCGTAGCTTTTGCAATCGGGTGCGCAGGTTGTCGAGCTGCTTCTTGTGCTTTTTGTCCATACGGCGAAAAAAATAAAGGATCTTGCAAGGAACGCCGATACTACGAATGACGAAGCGGTTGTCTCTCTCAAGACCGACAAGCAGGACGAGTGGCAACGTCATGGGGTGACGCATCTCTGGCTTGCTGGGAGAGAGCAGCCGCTTCGACGATTATAGTTCAAAACTTTGTCTCGGTAGGAATCACGGCGTCTGACGAGAGTGACCTTCTTTGGAACGCTCACGCCCTACTTGCCGAGGGGAATTTCTCACGGCATGCGGGACGTTCGCGCTACAAACCGCCGCAAGTGACATCGTGTGTCGTCGGACGCTCCAAGTTAAAGGCGTCGCCCCTCGCCTGACCGGGCCAGTCAGGCGTCGTTGACGCGCGGGGCGACCCGCGGGAGTGCGGCGATGAACCAATTACTTGATTTGTGGCCGCTGGCCTTATTTGCGCTGTTAGCGTTCGTCTTTGTACGTCTCCTGCGCCCGCCGGCGCCACCGCAACCACCCCCGTATGAAAAGCGCGGCTCGCTGCTTACGCCGGCCGAGCAGCAGTTTTATCACGCGCTCAACGCCGCGGTGGGCGACCGTTTCGCCATTTGTCCCATGGTTCGTATCTCGGAACTGTTGCAGGTTCGCAAGGAAGCCGCGGACCGCGGCGCGTGGCAAGGTCGCATCAATTCGAAACACATCGACTTTGTGCTGTGCGACCCTCAATCGCTCTCGCCGCGCGCATGCATCGAACTGGACGACGCGACCCACGAACAACCGGAACGCCAGGCCCGAGACGCATTCCTTAACGAGTCGTTCGCCGCAGCCGGCTTGCCGCTGTTGCGCGTGACAACGGCCAAGTTGTATGATGCGCGCCAATTGAACGAAGCGATCAACGCCGCCCTGGGATAAGACGGCCATTCGTTACGATTCGACACCACGGCAAACTTTGCTGCGCACAAGTGATGGATGCTTTTGCAAACGGCGGCAATTGGCCACTGGGCGCTCCTCCCGCAATGGCCTAGGCGGAGTTCTCGGCGCATTCGGCAAAATCCCGCCGACTTTCACGCCCCCAGTAAGCTAGGTTTGTTGTGCGGTCACTGGGGAATCCGTCACATTCATGACTTCGAAAGGTGGGCGACCATGGGCTGGGGACGAACGCTCTTCTCGGGTGAAGCTGGCTGGGGAACCGGAAACATCGATTGCGAAAAACACATCGAATCGCTCCGGCGCCGTCAGCAAATGCAAACCCACGTCGACCGCAGCCAAGATGAAGAACTGCGCGCCCTGCGGGAGGAAAACGGCGAACTGAAACTCTACCTGGCCGCCGTGGTCGATCTACTCATCGCGAAAAAAGTCTTCCACCGTGATGAATTCCTCCGCTTGAGCGAAATTATCGATGGCGTCGACGGCGAACTCGACGGGCAATTGACGCAACCGCTCCTCGCTCACCACGGGTAATCTTGGCTCCGGCGCCTGAAGCACATGACGCGCCTAAGCCGCGCACGACCGAACTCGCAGCCGGTTTGCGTCTAGGAATTTCCGACACAACGTGTAAGGTGGTAATGCAGTTGGTTGGCGGAAAGACGGCACGATCAAAGGAGGAGGCGGCGTGGGCGACGTGGAAGGCGGCGAATCCGAATCACAACCTCAGCCGGAGTCGAACACCGCACCATGCCCTGAATGTCATGCGCCCCTAGCGCCTGGGGCCGTGCTGTGCATTGCGTGTGGATACGACCTGCAGGCGGGCCGCCGTCTCGAAACCGTGCGAGCGCCTTCGCCCGACGAATTGCTTCTAAAGCGTCCAAGCAAAGAAACCGAGTACGCTCCGCCCGACGTTTCGCTCGCGGCCCCGTTACGCAAGAAGGAACTGGAAAGAAACCTGGACCTGGAAACGCGAGTCTTTTGGCTCGAAGAACGTTTGCGCGAGTTGGAGCGGCGCGTGGGAGGCACGCGGTTGACCGCTTCCGACTTCGCCACGCGCATGTTCGCCGTGTTCGGCCATTGGTTCGTAGCGTTCTTGGCCCTGGCTTTTTTCTTTGGCGCCTTGCTGGCGTTGATGGGCGTTCTCTCGCGAGTTCTTCCAAGCCTGACTTCTTGATGCAATCCATGCTGCGCGGTATAGGCGGCGCAGAGATTTTTTACGACACTGATCCGTGTCGCGATGCGGCTTTCCCCTGCCTTGATTCTTTCCCGCCGCCCGCCTGCCCGTCGTAACTCCGGAGGTTCTCATGAAAGGCGCCCGCCATTTGCTGCACCCGCGTGATGAAATCATGCAAACCATGCAGCGCATTTATCACTACCGGATGACGACCACTTCGGGCGGCAATCTTTCCATACGGGAAGAGAACGGCGACATTTGGATAACTCCCGCGGCGGTGGACAAAGGCAATTTGACGCGCAACGACATCGTGTGCGTCAAGCATGGCGGCGGGATCGAGGGGCCGCATCGCCCATCCTCTGAGTTGCCCTTCCATCAGGCGATCTATCAGGCGCGCCCCGACCTTCACGGCATTGTCCACGCGCATCCCGTGGCGCTTGTGGCGTTCAGCATAGTGCGGCAAGTTCCTAACACTCGGTTGTTCCATCAGGCCCGAAACGTGTGCGGCGAAGTGGGGTTTGCGACCTACGCGTTGCCGGGAAGCGAGCAATTGGGCAAGCAAATCGCGAATATTTTCCATCAACGACATGATTGCGTGGTGATGGAGAACCACGGCGTGGTGGTGGGCGGCGCGTCGCTGCAAGAAGCGTTTCAGCGGTTTGAAACGCTTGAGTTCACTGCCAAGACCATCATCAAGGCGAGTCTCTTGGGAGAAGTTCGCTACCTGAACGACGAGCAAATTCAGTTGCCGCGCCGCATGGCCGAACCGCTGCCCGAGATTGCTCCGCCCCCTCCTGACAGTCACGAAAAAGAGTTGCGGCGCCAAATGAAAGAATTTGTCCGGCGCGGATATCGGCAGCGCCTGCTGATTAGCACCGAAGGAAGTTTCTCGGCGCGGCTGGACGGCGACGCTTTTTTGATTACGCCCTACCGCGTCGATCGCAGCAGCTTGGATTTGGACGACCTGGTCTTGGTGTCGCGCGGTATCGCCCAGCATGGCAAGATTCCCAGCCGCGCTTCACGAAACCATCGCGAAATTTACCTTAGGCATCCTTCGGTTGGTGCGATTGTGAACGCCTATACGGTCAACGCCACCGCGTTCAGTGTTACCGGCGCTCCGCTCGACTCGCGCACCATTCCCGAAAGCTACCTGTTCCTGCGCGACATCAACCGTGTACCTTACGGATTGCAGTTCGAGGATAGCGTGGCGCTGGCGGAGTGCGTTTCGCCTCAACAACCTATTGCTATTTTGGAAAACGACGGCGTGCTGGTCACCGGCGCCAATGTGCTGGACGCCTTCGATCGGCTGGAAGTGCTGGAGTCGACCGCCGAAGCGGTGATCAACAGCCGCCTGTTAGGGGAAGTTCAGCCGATGCCCGAGAGCGTGATCCAAGAGCTTCGGACCGCGTTCCTGCGTCCGTAAAACGGCCGACGACGCCTTCGCCGTTCGGCCGATTGCCAAAACTTCGAGCGTTACACGCCTTGTTGCGCATACGTGCGGATGCGGTCGCGTAACTCGTTCACCGTATCCGCATGCGCCGGATCGCTCGCCAGGTTTTTTGTCTCCTGCGGATCGGCCTGCATATCGAACAATTGCTCGCCTTTCTTTCCATCATCCCATAGGGTGTAGCGCCACTTTGCGGTGCGAATGCTGTAACCGTCAAAGCCGCCGCGCCGCACTTGGGTAAAGGCTGCGTCCTTGACGGACTTGGCCGGATCCTGCAACACCGGCTTCAAGCTCACACCATCCAGGTAGTCGGGAGCCTCCAAACCGCACAAGTCGGCCAAGGTGGGGTACAGATCGACCAATTCGGCAAGCGCCGCGGTGGTTTCGCCGCGTGCATGATCGCCGGGCGCCGCAATGATTAACGGCACATGAGCCGAGTTTTCAAACAGGCTCATCTTTTGCCACAGGCCATGTTCATACATGTGATAACCATGGTCGCTCGTCATCACGATGACGGTGTTTTCGGCTAGCCCGAGACGATCCAGCGCTTCGACCACACGGCCGACTTGCGCATCCATAAACGTGATAGACGCCCAATACGCTTGCATCGCTTCGCGCCGCTGCGCGTCGGTCATCGTCTCTTGTTCTTTCTTGCTGCTGGCGTAGGCGGGCGCCGGCGTCCGCTTCTCGTCGTCGGCGGAGAGCTGCGGGAGTTTGATCTTATCGGTCGGGTATTCCTCAAAGTAACTCGCCGGGGCGACATACGGCGTATGCGGACGATAAAACCCCATTGCCAAAAAGAAAGGCTGATCGCGATACTCTTCCAACAGACTAATCGCGGCCGTCGCGCCTAAACCGTCGGTTTGCTCCAGGTCCGTTCCCTCGGCCGCCAGCCAACTCAGCGTGCCGCCGTAACTTCGCGGTGTAAACGTGAAGATCTTATGCTCCTCGGCTTTGTCGCGCCCGGCGGGGTTCACCACGAGTTCCCAAGACGGCAGGTCGTCCAGTCCACTCGTGCCAATTTGTCCCGGCACTCCGTAGTGATACAGCTTGCCCACACGCGCCACAGTATAGCCATTCTTGCGGAACAACTCGGGCAGCGTCACGGTGTCGGGAATGAACTCGCGAAAATGCGGCGAGCCGGTATAGTCGGTCGAGAGCCGCCCTGCACGTGGGTTGGTATGAATTTTGGTCTCGTTCGGCCTGCGCCCCGTCAGGAATGAGCTGCGACTCGGACTGCACAGCGGGAACTGGCAATACGCATGTTCGAACCGCAAGCCACGGGCCGCCAGGGCGTCAATGTTGGGCGACTGCACCTGCCGATGACCGTAACAATGCAGGTCGCAGTTCAAGTCGTCGGCGATCAGGAACAAAACATTCAATTTGTCCCGCGGCGCCGCCCAAGCGGGACTCGTGGCTACCGCCCCCAACAAACCCACCGCAAACAACGCAAACCTGACGACAACCTTGGGCATGGCGTTATCCCCCAAAATGATAAGACGATCGAAGTGGCGCGGACGATTATACTTGGCGCGTTGAACGCCGTCTGCCAGGACGGCGAAAAACCAGCCGACATCCCGCGCCGATGTTGCTTGGCGGCCTTCGCCGCATGGCGTACCATGAAACCTGACGGCGATCCCTCCCCAGATTGATGCTTGCCCGAACATGGAAGATTCTGATTCAGCCGCCCGGCTGCGAAAAATCGTGCAACAACGCTTGGAAAGTTTGCAACGGTCGGGCGTAATCACTTTGCCACACGCCGCAGCGCCAGCGCTTTCAAACCTTGCGCCGCCGAGTCTCGATTTGCCGCCGTCGACGGTCACGACGCCAGTCCCAGGCGTGGCTGCGCCGCCTGTGGCGCCTCCCGCACCTCTTCCGTCGAAAGCACGAACTGCGGAATCGCCCGGTCTTACGCCTTCGCGACGCTTGCCGGAGACGCATCCCCCAGAGCCGGAGGGGCAACCCGCAGCACGGCCAGCCGATCGCGCGAGCGCGTTGCGCGTGCTTCAACACGAAGTCGCCAGTTGCACACGGTGTGCTGCTTTGGCGAGCACGCGCACGCAAACTGTGTTCGGAGTTGGCAACCCTCACCCGCGCATCGTCTTTATGGGCGAAGCGCCAGGCTACGACGAAGACAAACAAGGCGAGCCGTTCGTCGGCGCCGCGGGACAACTACTCACGAAGATCATTGAAAACGGCATGGGGTTGCGGCGCGACGACGTGTACATTCTGAACACGCTGAAATGCCGTCCGCCACAGAACCGCACGCCTGAGCCAGCGGAAGTGGCTAACTGCCGCGGCTTTTTTGAGCAACAGCTCGACATCCTACAACCCGAATACCTTGTGTGTCTTGGTGCGGTGGCGGCGCAAAACCTGCTGGAAACCACCGTGGCGGTAGGGCGTTTGCGGGGGAAATTCCACGACTATCGCGGCATCAAAGTGCTGGTCACCTATCATCCGGCGTATCTGTTGCGAAATCCCGAGGAAAAACGCAAAACCTGGGATGACATCAAGTTGTTATTGGCCGACATGGGGCTGGATCCTCCCAAAAAGTAAAGCCGCCACGGCGCCGCAATTGGCGGCGCGTTGTGCATTCTCCCTAAGGCCCGCTTCTCGCGATTCTCAGGAACGTTCCACTTGACACAATCACCTGTTGTTCCGCCGAATCCCTCGCCTTGGGCCCACCAGTGGCGTTTGCGCGAAGACACGATCTACCTCAATCATGGCTCGTTCGGGCCGCCTCCCGAGCCTGTACGGCAAGCACGGGCGGCGTGGCAAGAGCAGCTCGACCGCCAGCCGATGGACTTTCTCGTGCGGCGACTCGAACCGGCGTGGCACGAAGCTCGCATGCAGTTGGCGCGGTTCGTGGGTACGAGCGAGGACAATCTCGTGTTTGTGCCGAATGCGACCGCAGCGATGAACATCGTCGCCGCTTCGTTTCCGCTTGCCAGCGGCGACGAAGTGCTGCTGACCGACCACGAGTACGGCGCCGTGCGGCGGATTTGGGAACGGGCGGCTCGGCCGGTCGGCGCCGCCGTGCGCATTGTCGCGCTGCCGCGGCCTATGGAAACGGTCGAACAAGTGGTCGATGCGATCTTCTCCGCCGTCTCGCCGCAAACACGGATGCTGGTGGTCAGTCACATCACGTCGCCGACCGCGGTCATTCTGCCCGTGCGCGCGATTTGCCAGGAGGCGCGACGCCGCGGCGTGGCCGTGTGCATTGATGGTCCGCACGCGTTGGCCCAAGTGGACGTGCGACTTGACGATCTGGATTGCGACTTTTACGCCGCCAGTTGCCATAAGTGGCTCTCGGCGCCATTCGGCTCGGGCTTTTTCTATGCGCATCCTCGGCGACAAAGCGACGTGAACGCGGTCCAGTTGAGTTGGGGCGTGCCGCCGCCGCGCGAGCCTTCCGCCTGGTGGGAGGAGTTTTACTGGAGCGGCACGGTCGATCCTTCGCCCTATTTGGCGATTCCCGCGGCGATTGAGTTCTTCGCACAAGTGGGGTTGGACGAGTTTCGCCGTTACACGCATGCGCTGGCCCAATATGCGCGGCGCCGACTGATCGACCTGACCGGACTCACTCCGCTGGTTCCCGACGATCCTCAGTGGTACGGCTCGATGGCCCATGTTCCCCTGCCGCCGGGTGACGCCGCATCGCTGCAAAAAACGCTTTGGGAGCAACACAAAATCGAAGCGCCCGTCGTCAGTTGGAATGGCGCCCGTTACATTCGCGTCTCCTGCCACTTGTATAATAACGCCGACCACATCGATCGTTTGATCGAAGCCCTTGGCGTCGAACTCGCCCGAGAGTAACCCGCCCCAACTGAACCGCTTTCCGACGGAATGCGCAGCATCTACGCGAACGATAATATGATGACGAAGATGATTGTTGTGCGCGCCTTGCTTGTACCGATCGCGGCGTTGGTCGCAATCACGGCTGTTTCGGCGCCAATCGTTCGCGGGCAAGAACCGCCACTGGACGGCCGCGAAGGTCGCATGCTGGCGCTGCCAAACTTCCGACCGCGCTCGATGCTTCAAGTTGCGTCGCATCCGGTGACGCAAGCGAAGTTTCCGGTGGTCGATGTGCATACGCATTTTCGCGTGCGACTGCATCATTCCCCCGAGGCGCTGGACGATTTTGTCCTGTTGATGGATCGGCGCAACATCGCCGTGTGCGCCAGCCTCGACGGTCAACTAGGCGACGCGCTTGAGGAGCATCAGCAATATCTTTGGACGAAGCACCGTGACCGATTCGTGATTTTCGCCAACCTCGACTGGCGCGGGGGCGGAGCCGTCGACGATCCCGCCACATGGGACATGCACCGTCCCGACTTCGCCCGGCGCGCGGCGGCGCAACTCGCACAGGCCAAAGACCAAGGCGCCAGCGGGTTGAAAATCTTCAAGCAATTCGGCCTGGAGTTGAAAAATCCCGACGGATCGCTCACTGCGATTGACGACCCGCGGTGGGACCCGATCTGGCAAGCCTGCGGAGATTTGCACTTGCCGGTCCTGATTCATACCGCCGACCCGGCCGCATTCTTCCTGCCCATCGACGAAACCAACGAGCGTTGGGAGGAACTGCACCGGCGTCCGGAATGGAGCTTTTTCGGACCTCGATTTCCACGGCGCGAGGACTTATTGGCGGCGTTGCTGCGTGTGGTGGAACGCCATCCGCAAACAGTCTTCATTGCCGCGCACGTAGGGAACTACGCGGAGGATCTTTCCCCGGTCCGCGAGTGGTTAGAGCGTTACCCCAATTTGTATGTTGATATTTCCTCGCGCATCAGCGAGTTGGGGCGGCAGCCCTATACGGCCCGCAAGTTCTTTCTCGACTATGCCGACCGTATTCTCTTCGCCACCGACGGTCCCTGGCCCGATCAGCGCATCGGGTTGTACTGGCGATTCCTGGAAACCTTTGACGAAAACTTTCCTTATTCAGAAAAAGAGTTTCCACCGCAGGGTTTTTGGAACATCTACGGCGTGGGTTTGCCCGACGAGGTGTTAAAGAAAGTGTACCAAGAGAACGCGGCCCGCCTCATCCCCGGCGTGAAGGAGCGTCTGGAGAAATTCGCCGCGGCCCGATCCAATAATGCCGCCGCGCCGTGAAAGTCAGCAAGTCGCGGCTGCCGCCGCGTTGTTAAGCTTGGTCCACAAACGGCGGGTTCGGTGGATACACGGCCA
Organism: Planctomycetota bacterium; assembly: GCA_963204915.1. GTDB lineage: Bacteria > Planctomycetota > Planctomycetia > Pirellulales > Pirellulaceae > JAHWKS01. The sequence continues at coordinate 151,354 of CAUJHS010000113.1, forward strand.
CCTCGATGTGATGGCCGTCAGGGTCTTGAAAAAACGTTTGATGAATACCTCCCGCGTTCACCTGCTGCCGGTACGCAATCCCGTGCTGCTCTAAAATCGCAACGATCGCCCGGTCATCATCTACGGCGAACGCAAGATGATCGGCGCGCGAGTCGATTTGTTCGGTCCGCCTGCCCGCAACCAGCGCATTCTCGATCAGGTGAATTTGCAGCCCGTAGGCGAACAACCACGCGCCGCGAAAGTTGAAGTTGGGCCGTTCCAGCTCGCGAAAGCCAAGCACATCGCAATAGAACGCCCGGCTGGCGTCGGTATCGCGTGTGACCAGTGAAACGTGGTGCAAACCTCGTAGGGGGAGCGGTCGTGACATGGCGATTCGTAAGGGAAATGCTCAATTCAATTGCATAGAATATCTACGATCCGATGGCGGGAGTCGTGCGCGTTGTCTCCAACCCGCGACGGACGTTCGCGGCCAGGGTTCGTGCCAACTGACACACCATCGCTGCATCCAGCACTCCTTCGCGCCCGCCGCGACAGACGGCGCCGCGCACCGCTACATAATCGGGCGTCGCAGCAAGCACCGCCGTCATGCAATCGCTCGTTAATGAACCCGCGAGAACCGCAAGCAACCCTTGCGATTGAGCGCCCCGCACAAGTTCCGCCAAATCGTTATAGGACATTAGATCGAGCAACCCGCCGGAGCGCTTATCGAAGGTGTCAATCAGGAACGCAGAACAAGGCAACGCTAACGCGGCCGCAAGAACCTCATCCGGAGGAGGCGCCTGGGCCGTGCGCCAATCGGCGTACGCCACAGCAACCGCGCCCACCGAAGCTGGCCATGATCGCACCGCGCGCCGCCAGTCGGCGAACCAGTCTTGACGAACGCCGCAACCGCTCAGTCCGAGTTTGGCGAATCGAACCTCCGTCCCGTCGATGGGCGGCGCACGTTCGAAAGCATCGTCCAACAGTTCGCCTAGTGCGACGCTCAGCGGCGCTTTTCCCCCTACCACGTTGGCGACTTCGCGCCATACGGCGCCGGTGGCGCGGCCGAGCGAGCCGCGACTTGGCTCTTTGATGTCGATCAAGTCGGCTCCACCGGTCAGGGCGTCCTGCGCTTCCACGGCGTTTCTTACGCTGACGAGCAGTCGGGTCATACCTTTTCCGCCTTTGACGCGGCTTCCGACTTGGATGCGGAGACAGCCTTGGCTCGCTCGCGCTGCCGACGATGCGCGGCCACCAGGCGTTCATTCAGCCGCTTGCCCAGGTCCGGCGTGATGCGCTCGCACCAGGCGCCGCGCACCGTAATGTAGCCGCAATGCCATTCGCCCAGCGACGGATGGGCCTCCCGGTCGTGATATTCCTTCGCACGCTCGGCCAAGCGAATGATGATATTCGACGTCTCGGCTTCTTGCCCGTCGGGCATGCGAATCAAACTAGGGCCTTGCCCGAGAAAGAAACATTCGATTGCATCAATCGGCACGCGCTCGGGTATCGTGGAACGAAGATAGACTAAAAGATGATCGTCTTCAAACGCCAACCGCGGAAGTCGCATGTTATAGGCGAACGCGGCAATGGCCAACAAACCGGCTCCCGCCAGCACGAACCCCAGCCATCCCGCCCACGCATGGTTTCCATTCACGGGGAAAAACCATGCCAGCGCCAGTCCGCCCACGAGGACGCACGCCGATACCACACAACTCAGCCATAAAATGCGGCGGTTGGGCCGCAACCAACATTCACGCATGATGGATAATAACAGCGTTGATTGCCTTAGCAGAATTCAGCGACTTCGGGCGCGAGCCGACACCGGCCCAACCGTTCGGCTTATTTTTCCCTATCATAACAAACCGTTTCGCCTTTGCGGCGAAGAATCGCAAGCGCCCGTCGCGCCAGTTGTACGTTTAAGCCAAACTCCACGGCGATGCGCCGGGCGAGATCGTCGCTGGCGATTTCCTCGCGCTGCACTTGATCGCCCCTCCGCGTTTGAAGCCTTCCCCCACGCAGATAAATGTGTTGGGCTCCGGCGGTTCGCGTGAGGAGCGGGTAGCGCATCATGTCCCAATCGAACGACGCATCCCAGGCATGCAAAAACTCGCCTTCGTCCGCTGGATCAGTCTTGAACGTCAGTCGATGGGTCAATCCGCCGTTTTGCCGCGTGGCCAAATCGAGCTTCTGGCCGCCGAACTGCGGCGTGAGAATGATTTCGTTAAAGCCCGTGACGATCGTTTGCACGCCATCTTGAAGCGCGATCGGTTCGACCAGCAAGTAACCGGGATCCAAAATGTGTGGTTGTTCGTCGATCCACACCACGAGGGCCGAGTGGGTATTCGCCCCGTAGCGACGATCGGCCAGAATCGGCTCAGCCCGAAATCCCAGCGCACGCACCAGGTGCAACAACGCAGCCGTTAGTGAAAAACAGGTTCCCCCGGCGCCCCACGCGGCATGATCGGCTAGGACTTCGCGTGGCGCTCGTCGCGCCGCGACGCCAGGACCGACTTCATGCTCTTTGACGATCTTCGTCAGGTTTTCATAAGGCAACCGCGCAAAGGCCGTGGCCACTTGGCGCAGGTCTTCGCGGGCATTTCCGGTGAACCGAAGGCGGAAATGTTGAACGAACGCCCGCAGCGCGGCCGTGTCCTGTGGTGGGGCAAGCGGGTTTTGCCAAGGATCCATGGGACGCCCCCTCATTGGGTTGTCAGCCATTGAACAACTTGCTCGACGGCCGCTCTTTGCACGCCATTGTAGAAGTGATCGGCTCCGGCGACGACCCGCACCTCCAGTTGCTGACCGGCCCGGGCCGCATCGGCCAGGGCCCGGTCAAGTCCGGCAAAGGGAACCCCTCCACTGGCTAGCTCTTTCTCGCCATACAAAAAGAGGGCGGGACACGGTAACTGAGCAAGATAGCGAAGGATATCGTACCGCTCCTCACGGCCGTACTTGTCCACGTAACTTGCCGCAGAAATGATCAGGGGGAAAGGAAACTGCGCGTGAATCAGTTCTTGCGGCTGACCTGTAGCGACTAACGCCTGAGCTTGAGCGATGGATTGCCGGAACGCTGCAAGATTTGGAGCGGCGTGAAACAGCCGGTATGCCAATCGAGGGGGAGACAAGAGCGCCAAACGAGAAATTCCCCCCTCGCCAGAATGGGCCGCTGAATAAACCGCTTTAATGGCGCCCAAGCTATGACCAACCAGAGAAATCTTCGTAAAGCCTTTATTTTTCAACACTTGCATCCAAGCCGCGACGTCCAGCCGACATTCATCAACGATCTCAAAGGCGGCTCCAAAACGCCTTGGCCCCTGCGACGTATTCGCGGTGAATAAGCCATCGTGCCCACGTGTGTTGACCCGCAGCACCGAAATTCCGCACGAAAGCAAGGGCTCGACGAACTCCTCCATGAGGGTGGAGCCGTAGAAATTCCCCCCCACTCCGTGGAGTAAAATTGCCGCTTCGATGCCGTTTTCGGGGACTGGGTTCGTAGACGCCTGGAAAGCGCCGTCTAGTCGTAGCCCGTCGTTTGTTGTCGTTTTGATGAGGTCGACCAACATTTTTCAATTTCTGTAACTTTAACCAGTATAATGATTTACGCTGTCGCTTCTCGCAGAAAGCGACCGCCCGCCCTTGACTTTCAAGTGTACTTATGTATACTAACCTATAGTGGTCAAATACCGCACACTCCTTCCGCTGGCATTCGCCTTTTCAGGCTTTGTTGGCTCTGCTGCTTTTCACCGCGTACCGCGGCGGTGAACTTTTCTATGCCGCACGGGCACTAATCAACGGCGGCCTATGCGCCAAAATCGGCAGAGCCGCCCCAAATTCGCGCGTCTGACATTGTATGTTTTGTCAGAGGAGTTCACACTTGGGCGTGCGGCAGAAGCCTTTGGTTTGCCGCCGCGCGAACGATTGCTTGCTTCGGTTGTGTTTTGAGCGGCGCACCCGCCCTGTTTGCCACGGGAACTTTGTATGACCGTAGAAGATCATGCCTCGGCGATTCGTAAGTTGGGACAAGCCCGCGAAAGAATCTTGGATCAACTTTCGCAGGTGATTGTCGGTCAACGCGATGTCATCGAGGAGTTGCTCATTTCCCTGTTCAGCCGGGGACACTGTCTTTTGGAAGGCGTGCCCGGGCTAGCCAAGACGTTGATGATCAGCACCTTGGCCCGAACGTTGAATCTGTCGTTCAGTCGCATTCAGTTTACTCCGGACTTAATGCCGGCCGACATCACGGGCACGGAAATCATCGAGGAAAACCGGTCCACCGGCGCGCGCGAGCGGCGGTTCATGGAAGGCCCGATCTTCTCCCATGTGATTCTTGCGGACGAAATCAACCGCACGCCGCCGAAGACGCAGTCGGCGTTGCTGGAAGCCATGCAGGAGCGGCAAGTGACGGTCGGCCGAGTGCGGCATCAGCTTTCGGATCCGTTCTTTGTGCTGGCCACACAAAACCCCATTGAACAAGAAGGGACTTACCCGCTGCCGGAAGCGCAGCAGGACCGTTTCATGTTCAAAGTGTTTGTGAACTACCCCACATTTGAGGAAGAGTTCGAAGTTGCGCGTCGCACGACCACCGTCATGATGGACAACGTGCAGTCCGTGCTTACCGGCGACGAAATTCTCGAACTTCAGCGTACCGTGCGCGAGGTGCCGGTCTCGGACCACGTGATCCGCTATACGCTTTCTTTGGTGCGCCAAACTCGGATCGGGCATCCGGGCACGCCGGAATTCGCCCAGGAAATGTTGAGTTGGGGCGCCGGTCCGCGCGCCGTGCAGTTTTTGATCCTGGGAGGCAAAGCACGAGCGCTGCTCCATGGCCGCACGCACGTTTCGACCGAGGACATTCAGGCGCTGGCCAAGCCCGTGCTGCGGCACCGCATCGTGGTCAACTTCGCGGCCGAAAGCGAAGGCGTTTCTAGCGATCAAGTGATCGAGAAGATCGTTTCCATCACGCCCACCAAAGAGGATGAACTGACCCGCGATGCCCGATTCCAAAAGATTTGTGCATCCTGAGGCGGTCAAGCGCATTGGCCGGTTGGAATTACGGGCGCGCCACGTGGTCGAAGGATTTCAGTCGGGCATGCACCGCAGCCCGTACTTTGGCCAGTCGGTCGAGTTCCTCCAACACCGCGAATATGCGCCCGGCGACGACCTGCGGCACGTCGATTGGACGGTCTGGGCCAAGCAGGATCGCCTCGTCGTCAAACAGTACGAGGAAGAAACCAACCTGCGCTGCGTCTTATTGGTCGACGTGTCCAACTCGATGCAGTACGGCGCCGGGGCGATGAATAAGTACGAATACGCTTCGACCGTGGCGGCCAGTTTGGCGTGGCTCGTCCTGAAGCAGCAAGACGCCGTTGGCGTACTTGCATTCGATGCGAAGGTGCGCCGCAAAGCCCCGGTGCGAAGCCGTCGCGGGCATTTGCTTTCGATCATCGAAGCCTTAGATGCCGCAAAACCGTCGGACAAAACCGCGATGTATCCCATCTTGCGCGAGGCGGCGGAGAGTTTTCCCCGCCGCGGCATGATGGTCTTGATTTCCGACTTGTTGGCTGACCCCGAAGGCACGCTCAAAGGGTTGAAGCTCTTGCGTCAGCGCGGTCACGATGTCTTGGTGTTTCACATTTTGGACGACGACGAGTTGGACTTTCCCTTCTCCGGACCGACGCGCTTCGAGGGCCTGGAGTCGGACGATCATTTGAACTGCAATCCGCGAGCCCTGCGCGAAGGGTACCTCGCGGCCCTGAACCAATTCCTGGAGCGTATGCGCCGCGACTGCGCTCAAAACACCATTGATTACGCTTTGATTCGCACGAGCGAACCGCTCGACGCGGCGCTAGCCAAGTTTTTGAGCAGCCGCTTGGGAATGCACGGGCGGTAATGCCAACGCACGCCCCGTAATGAAACGCAACTTTAGCAAGCTGTAGTCGGTTCATGCTTTACAGCCTTTTTTCGACGCCTGTGCTTTTGTCGCTGCTCGGCCTGGCGGCCGTGCCGATCTTGATCCATTTGATCAACATGATGCGGCATCGCCGAGTGCAATGGGCGGCGATGGACTTCCTGCTCGCCAGTTATAAGAAGCATCGCAATTGGATCTGGCTTAAGCAGTTGATCCTGATGTTGATGCGCGTGGCCGCGATTTTGCTGGCGGTGCTGATGCTGGCGGGCGTGGGATGCCGCGAAGATCAATTCGCTTCGTTTTTCGGCGGACGGACCACCCATCATTACGTTTTGCTGGATGATAGTTTTTCGATGTCGGAGCGCGTGGGAGGGGCCTTCGCCTTTGACCGCGCGTTGCAGGTGGTTAAGAACATCGCGCAGCACACGCGCGAGGGAGAAGGTCGGCAACGGTTTACGCTCATTCGTTTTTCGCGCGCCGCGGCCAGCGCCGCCGAAACCGCCTCGGTTCCTTCCGCAGCGAAGCCGGCGTCTCAAGAACCCGGCAGTGATCGCACACAACGGCCTGCCGCGACGAACGCGCAACGCGCCAACAGCCCGGACGCCGCCGTCGTGGCCGACTTAAATGCCGAGTACGTCGATTCTGAATTTGACGAACGCTTAGAAGAGGTGACGCGCGGCCTGGAATCGTCCCAGCTTTCCGTCGGGCCGACTCCGGCTTTGCAACTCGTCCGGCAATTACTCGCCGAAAAAGGCGACGAGAACCGTCTCGTTTACGTCGTCTCGGATTTCCGCACCAATGAATGGAGCAATCCGACTGAGCAAAAAAAACAACTGCAGGAACTGGCCGAAGCCGACGCGGAATTGCACTTGATTAGCTGTGTCGAACAGGAGCAAGCGAACCTCGCCATTACCGATTTGGCGCCAACCAACGAAACGCGAGCCGCGGGCGTGCCGTTGTTCGTCAACGTGATGGTCAAAAACTTTGGACGCACCACCGCGCGGAACGTACAAATCAAAGTACGATCGACCTTTTACGACGATCCGCAAGGCGCCAATCCGGGGGAAGCCCCCAAGCAAACTGACGACTTGCCCCCCGTGTTGATCGAAGAAATCGCGCCGGGTGACACGGCCCTGGGACGCACCCAGGTTTTCTTCCCGAAGTCGGGGGTCCACGTGGTCGAAGCCGAGTTGCCCGCCGATCCGGTCGTCGCCGACAACCATCGTTACGCCGTCATCGACTTTCCCGCGGCCGAAACGGTGTTGCTCATTGATGGCGACGCCGACGCGCGGAACCTGTTTTACCTGAGCGCTGCGTTTCAGCCCGGATCCAGGGCGAATACCGGCGTGGTGGTCGATCCGCAACCCGCGACGTTCCTAAACGCGGCGACGCGCGAACAGTTGGCGCAGTATAAGGCGATCTTCTTGTGCGATGTGCGACGGTTCGACGCGCCCGCCATTGAGGCGTTGGAAACCTATGTGCAAGACGGCGGCGGAGTCGCGATTTATGTCGGTCCGAATGTGAATATTCAGGCGTACAACGGGACGCTGTATCGCGATGGCGCGGGCTTCTTTCCCCTGCCTTTGGAGAAGGAAGGCTATCTTGTGGCGCCGCTGGAGCAGGCCGAGCCCGATTTGCAGGTGGAAGATCATCCGGTGTTTGCGCCGCTCTTGGGAGAACGCAATCCGTTGCTTCAGTTAGTCAACGTGCATCAATACTTAGCGGCGCCGGCGGCCTGGCGGCCCGATCCCGATTCGGGAGTTCGGGTCTTGGCGCGTTTGCGTGACCGTGCGCCGTTGGTCGTGGAGAAGTCCTTTGGCAAAGGTCGCGTCATGGCGTTTCTTACGACCGCGGCGCCGATCTGGAACAACTGGGCGACAGGACCGAGTTTCGTCGTCGTGACGCTTAAACTCCAGTCGCACCTGGCAGGCGCCGGTCGCGACAGCACAAGTTATCCCGTGGGGTCGGAATTGCCCTTAGCGTTGCCGGCCGGGAAATATCAAGCAGAAGTGACCTTCGTGGCGCCCGGCGCCAATCCGGAAATTCCGGTGGTGTTTGTCAAACCAGCCTCGGCCGAGAAAGCGAACGCACCGGAGATATTCACCTCGCTGGGTGGTTCTTCGCTTTCGCGTTTTCAGGAAACGGCCCGCTCGGGAATTTATGAAGCATGGCCGCGCACCAGCGACGGCGCGCCCGATGTGCGGCGGTTTGCGGTCAACGTCGAGCCGGAAGAAGGCCGGTTAGATCACGTGCCGCCGCGCGAATTGCTGACGATCCTTGAGCCGCTGACCCCCACGGTCAGCGATTGGCAGGAATACGATACACGGAACCTGGATTTCCTCGACTTGGGCGGGTTCCGCTGGAGCCGGTATTTGTTTTACGTCTTGATTGCGTTGCTGCTGGGCGAGCAAGTGATGGCTTACTTTACGAGCTACCATCCCGCCCGCGCCAACCGTCAGTCCTCGTGACCGACAACGGCGTGAAATTGCAAGCGATTCTGCCGATTTGACTCGCCGCGAAAACATGGAACGAACATTTAATCGATTGACGCGATAAACACTTATGGCTTTCTCTCCCCTTTTGGCCGAGGCCGCAACACGGACGTTTTTCACGCTCGCCCGGCTGCAATACATGACGGAGTGGTGGCACTGGCTGCTCCTGGCCGCCGCAGCGCTGGGAGCGGCGGGGTTCATCGCATTCGTGTACTGGATGGACAGCGGCGAACTGCGCTCGGGCGTCGCCGCGACGCTGCTGGCGCTACGCGTGTTGGCTTTTGTCGGCCTCGTGGTGTTCTTCCTGGAAGTGGAAAAGCGAACCGAACGCAAACTGGTGAAGAACTCACGGGCCGTCGTGCTGGTCGATACCAGCCAAAGCATGAGTTTCAAAGATTCCGGGGGGTCTTCGGCAAGCAGCCCCAGCCGCATCGAGCAAGTGATGGGCGCCTTCGCACAGGGCGAACTGCTGGACGATTTACGCAAAAAGCACGACGTGGTGGTGTACCGCTTCGATCAGACGTCTCAGCCGGTCGAGGTTGCGTCGTTTTTGAAGTCGCAACAGGGGACGGAAGGCGACGAAACCAATTCCGCTCCCGACGCCCGCTTTATCGACGAACTGCGCGAAGTGCGCATTTTGGGGGCCGTCGCGCTCGGCGTGTTTTGTGTTTCGTTGGCCGCTAGCCTGGCTTATGCTTTGCTGTTGCGCAACGGCGCATACGCCACGGCGGCGTCCTGGATGTTGTTTCTTTCCGTCGTCGCACTCGTGGCCGCGACGCTACTCATCGGCGTGGCGAATTTGCGCAACCCGCGCGTTCCGCTCCTGGCGGCGGCAGGCCTGCAAAAGCCGACTCCCAGGAAGCTAGTCGATGACGAGCCGGTCGCGCCGGTCGCTCCCAACAAGCAAGATGAAACCGCCCCCAAACAGCAGAACCCGGCTGACATCAACTGGGCTGACCGCCTCATGGCCCGTGGGGTCGAGTCGCGCATCGGCGAAGCAATTCGTTTTCTCGTGAACAAAGAGCGCGGCGGTCCGATTGCCGGCGTGGTGTTGATTACCGACGGCGGCGAAAACGCGGGGGTGAAAACCTCGGCCGTGTTGCCGTTGGCGCAAGAAGCGGGCGTGCGCGTGTATCCCATTGGGCTGGGTTCCGATAAAACCCCTGTGAATGTGCGCGTAGTCGACGTCGAAGCGCCGCCGCGCGTTTATCCCGGTGATGATTTCTCGATCACGGCGTACATCCAATCGTTCGGTCTGGAGCCAGGACGCACCGTCAAAGTCGAACTGCTGTCCGCGCCGGGCGATGCCGAAGCGAGTCTTACGCCGGAAGACGAGCAGCGACTCGCCCTCGATGTCGAAGGCGATGTCTTGCCGGTCAAGTTCGCTGTCACCCCCGACGCGCCGGGTCGACGCATTTATCGGGTTCGCGTTTCGGGCATATCCCAAGAGCAAGACCCGCGCGACAATGAAAAGTCGGCGTCCGTCGACGTCGTGGAGCGCAAAACCAAGGTGCTGTTGTTCGCGGGCGGGCCGATGCGCGAATACCAGTTCTTTCGCAATCTGCTTTTCCGAGACGACGATACGACCCTTCACGTGTTGCTGCAAACGGCCACACCTTCGAGCTACCAGGAAGGCGATGCAATGCTCGATGAGTTCCCGCGCACCGCCGAAGAAATGTTTGACTACGACTGCGTTGTGGCGTTCGACCCGGACTGGCGCACCTTGGACGCACAACAAATCGATCTTCTCGAACGTTGGGTAGCCGAGAAGGCCGGCGGCTTGATCACCGTGGCCGGGCCAGTGTACACGCCAACGTGGACGGGCGGACGTCGCGACGATCCTCGCTTACAAAAAATCAAAGGGCTTTACCCGGTCGAGTTTTATGATGCGTTCTCGCCGACGCTCCGGTTGGGGCGGTTCGGGTCCGATACGCCCTGGAACCTAGACTTTACCCGCGACGGCAAAGAAGCCGAGTTCCTGTGGTTGGAGGACGATCAACTGGAAAATGAAAACGCCTGGCTCTCGTTCAAAGGCGTGTACGGCTACTACGCCACCAAAGAGGCCAAGCCCGGCGCCACGGTCTACGCGTACTTTGCCGATCCAAGCACGAAGCTGGATGACCAGCTTCCCATTTACATGGCAGGCCATTTTTACGGGGCCGGGCGCGTGTTCTTCCAGGCCAGCGGCGAGATGTGGCGCGTGCGCGCGATCAATGATGGTTTCTTCGAACGTTATTACACGAAACTGGTGCGCTGGGCGTCGCAAGGCCGGCTGTTGCGCGACTCCAACCGCGGCGTCTTGCTCGTGGACAAGGAACGCGCCTTGCTCGGCGACCAGGTCGCGGTGCGGGCCAATCTGACCGATCCGCAATTCAATCCGCTTACGGTCGAAGAAGTCCAAGCGACGCTCGTCCAGCCCGACGACGTGCGAAAACCGATCATTCTTCGCAAGATCAAAGACGCCGCCCGAGAAGGCATGTACGCAGGGCAATTCACTACGCTCATGGAGGGCGATTATCGCCTGGAATTGCCCGTGCCGCAAAGTCCCGACGATGAGTTGCTTTCGCGCGAGGTGCGCGTACGCGTGCCGGACCGCGAAATCGAGCATCCGCAACGAAACGACGTGCTGCTCAAAACGATTGCCGACCGGATGAAGGGCGAATACTACGTCGGTTTGAACTCGGCCCTGGGACGCAGCGGCGAGGGCCGGGCGCCCTTGGCCTCCGTGATTACCCCCCGCGATCAAGAGACGTTCCTCTCCGGCTCACTGGATCAAACGTTCGAGCGACTGTTGGCTGGCTGGTTGATGGCGTTCATTTGCGGCGTGTTGTTTATGGAATGGACCATCCGCCGCTTGCATAAACTTGCGTAGCGGCGTTTGGCAGCCCACAAACCCTTGCAGGGCGCGCAACGAACCGTTCGGCCCCAGTGCACCAGATAACTAGCTCAAACATAAGAATGGGACGCCTGGCCGGTTTCGACCGCCTCGCGTGGTGATAGTAAGGAAGTTATGGCTTCTCAAACTGCAGCACCGCCGCTTTCCTCGCAAGTTCGCGCTAAGTTGGCGGCCTTGCGACGACGCATTCGGGCGTACATCTGGCTGGAAGGCTTGGCCGTGGCCGTCATCTGGCTCGGGCTCACCTTTTGGCTTGGGCTGGCGATCGATTATTTACCTGTCCTTGTAGGCGCCAGTGAAATGCCGCAGCTGGCGCGGGCTGTCTTGCTTGGGGCCATGGGTATTGTGTTGGCCTGGATCCTGTACCGCTGGATCCTGCGCCGGCTGTTCGTGCGGCTGGCCGATCACAGTATGGCGCTGCTGCTGGAGCGGCAATTCGACCGCTTTCACGACAGCTTGCTCACTTCGGTGGAAATGAGCGAGCATCCGGAGCGGGCAGGCGAGTTCAACGAAGAAATGCTCACGCATACGCGTGAAGAAGCAGAACAGCAAGTGCGTGACGTGAACCTGCGACGCGTCTTTAATTTCGCGCCGCTGGCCGCCTACGTTACATTAGCGCTCGTCTTGGCGGGCACGGTCGCGGCGTTTGCGTTCTTCGCGAACGATGCGTTCGGAATTTGGGTCCGCCGCATGTACGCCCTGCAAAACGAACCTTGGCCGCGCAACTCCTTCATCGAAGTGGAAGGTGTGGAAGTCAAGCGCGAACTGGCCTACGCGGCCGCCGCCAGCGAACAAGAGATACGGCGGGCCAACTTCCTCGCCTTTCCCGCAGACCGGCGGCTGCTAGTGGCCAAGGGCTCAAGCCTGGTGCTACGAGTCCGGGCGGACGACTCAAAGGAAGTTACGCCCGACACCTGCACCGTCTATTACACCACCTATGAAGAAACGCCCGAAGGCGAGCAGCGCCGCGTCGATCGCGGCTGGATCAACATGGATAAAGACGGCGACGTGCGCGACGGCTACCAGGAGTACACCTTCGCGGGCAAGCCGTTCAAGTCGATCTTAAACACGGTCCAATTCGATGTCGTGGGCTACGACCATCGCGTGCGTGATTTTTGGGTGCGCGTGGTCGACAGTCCGACGATTCTCACAACTCAGTTGGACTGCGAGTTTCCCGAATACATGGTTAATCGCCGCCAGTCACAGTGGTTGCCGCGCACCGTGGAACTGCGCAGCGGAACGCAGTTGCCGCGGGGGACGAAAATTCGCTTTCGCGTGGCCACGAACAAACCACTGCGAGAAGCGCTCGTCGTGAACGCAGATACGAACCAGCCCCTCGCGGTACAAATTGTGGGACAGGGGCCCACCGGATCGTCCACCGCTTCCGACTCCCCCGAAGGGACCGCCGCAAGCGACGCCTCCGCTTCGCCGGAGTCGGCAGGTTTCGAATTCACCATTGACTCGCTTAACGCCAACTTGGGTTTGAAAGTCACGCTCATTGACATCGACGGCGTGTCGAACGATCGGCCGATTCGATTGTATGTCTCGGCCATTGACGATACGCCGCCGCGCGTCGAGATCGCCCTGCGGGGCATCGGTTCGGCCATCACGCCCGATGCGCAAACTCCCGCGGCGGGGCGCATCGTGGACGATTACGGCGTGCAATCAGCCTGGTTTGAAATGCAGCGCGAAGACGCCGAATCGGTTCATCAACACAAGTTCGGCTTGCCGGCCAACGGCGAAGTGCAAGCCGCGCTCGACTTCCGCGCCGCAAGGGCGAATGGAACTTCGCCGCTGGAAATCAAGGAAGGCGACAAACTCGTGTTAACCGTCAAGGCGTCGGACTACTCCACACTCGACGGCGGGCCCAACATTGGCTCGGGAGATCGATATCAACTGGAAGTCGTTTCGCCCAACCAACTGTTGGCCATGCTCGAAGCGCGCGAACTAGGCCAGCGTCGGCGGTTCGAACAAATCGTCCAAGAAATGACCGACCTGCGCGACTCCTTGCTGCGCGTGAGGGCCGAGGTGAGCGGCCAGGAAGAGACGGGCGCCGAACCCGAAGACGCCGCAGGCCCGGCTGCGCCAGAGGAGGAGGGCGAACCTGCACAAGAAAACGCTGCCGCCGAAGAAAACGCCACCGCCGAGAGCGGCTCGTTGCGGTTGGCTCGCATTCAGCGCGCCGAACAGCAAAGCCAAAAATCAGCCCAAGAAACGCTAGGCGTGGCCATGGCGTTTGAAGGCATTCGCGAGGAACTGATTAACAACCGTGTCGATACGGAAGAACGCAAGGCGCGCCTGAAAGAACTCATCGCCGACCCGTTACGAAACATCTCGGAGAAAATGTTTCCGGAGTTGAACACGCGCCTTATGGAAGTACAAAAGCTTCACAGCGACGCACAGCAAGGTCCGGAGGCGGCCCAACTAGCGATTGACGAAACCGAACGCGTACTGACCGCGATGAATGAAGTGCTCAATCAAATGCTCGATTTGGAGACGTACAACGAACTAGTGGACATTGTTCGTTCGCTGATCAAAGACCAAGAGCAAATCATCGACGGCACCAAGAAACAACGCCGCAGTGTGCTGTTTGAGCCATAAGTTCTCACCTGCCGGACGAGTCACCTACGCCGGTTCTAGTAAGGTTGGCAGGAAAATTGACGTGGTAAAAGGCGCAAATTACGCGGTACAATACACTTGGCGTAATGGGCGCGCCATGTGCAGCGAACAAATTCATAAACAAATCTTGCTTGTAGCGCAACTTAAAGAAGTCCCTTGAAATTCGAATTCTTCTTCACGAGGCTGCTCATGGCCGTCCTTCGTGCTGGCGCCTATTTGGGCGTCGTATTTGCCTTGTTCTTGGGCGGTTCGCTGCAGGCGCAAGAACCCGAAGGCGGCGTTTCCCCCGCTGCCGCCGAGTCGACCGAACCAGAGGCGGCGGTTTCTCCCGTCGACGAGTTGGCGCTGCGCCAAACCCAGCTGGCCGATCAGTACAAACGGATGGAGGATCTGCTGTTCAAAATGGCCGAGGTCGAAGCGACCTCGAATCCGCGCCGCGCCGCCTTGTTGAAGCAAGCGTTCAATCAATCGAAAGAGCGGCTCGTCAAGCTGCACATGGAGAAAGCGGCCGAACTCCTTTCGCAAAAGCGGGTCAGCGATGCGCTCAGCCGCGAAGAGGAAGTGCAAAAGGAGCTTAGCTCGCTGCTGGAGCTGCTGCTTACTGAGATTCGTCCGGAACGACTCAAGGACGAAATGACGCGCATCAAGGAATACATCAAAGAAGTCGAACGTATCAAGCGTATTCAACAAGGCATTCGTGGCCGCAATGAAGGCGGCGCCGATCCGCAACGCCTCGCCGAAGAACAAGGTAAAGCCGCCGAGCGAGCCGGAGAACTGGCCAAACAGATTTCCGAAAACGAAGAAGGAGGCGGCAAGACTGACGGCGAGCCCAAAGACGGCGACGACGCGGAAAAACAGGAAGGCGACATGCCCGAAGGCGACGAGAAGGCGCCGGAAGGCCAGGAAAAATCGGAGAACGCACAACCAGGCGACTCGACCGAAGGTCAACCGAAAGCGGGGCAACCCCAAGCGGGTGAATCCTCCGAAGGCGGCAAGAAGCAGGAAGGCGCTCAAGGAGAGCCGGGCAACGATCAGAAGAAGCCGTCCAGCAAAGCGTCTGGCGAACCACAAGAGGAAGGGGCCAAGAAAGAGCCGGGCGAAAACTCCGAAGGTCAACCGAAGGATGGCGAACCCAAAGAGAAAATGCCGCAAGAAGGCGAACCGCAAGAAGGCGAGCCCAACGAAGGCGGCGAACCAAGCCAGGAAGGCCAACAAGGCGAGCAAGGTCAGGAATCGGAAAAAAGCAAGCCCAGTCAAAAGAGTCAACAGGGTCAACCCAAACAGCAAGGCCAACAAGGACAACAGGGCGAGCAAGATCAACAGCAGCAGGATGACCAACAGCAACCGCAGCAGGACGACGGCAACCCCGCGCGTAAACGCATTCAAGCGGCGGAAGAAAAAATGCGTCAAGCTCAGCGCAAGCTGGAGGAAGCCAAACGGAAAGAATCGGTCGAAGACCAGCGCCAGGCCGAGCGTGAATTAGAACGCGCCATTGCCGAGCTGGAAGAGATCTTGCGCCAATTGCGCGAAGAGGAAATCGAGCGCATGTTGGCGATGCTCGAAGGCCGCTTCGCCAAAATGCTCGAAATGCAACTTCAAGTTTATGAAAAGACGCGCGGCCTGAATAACCTGAGCAACGAGATTCCTCAAGACGACAAAGACCGCTGGGACCGCGAAGTGGGCATTCCCGCGGGCCGATTGTCGTCCGAGGAGCGCCGCATTTTAGTCGAAGCCGACAAAGCCTTGCTGTTGCTTCAAGAAGAGGGTTCGTCGGTGGCCTTTCCAGAAACCGTCGAGCAAATGCGCGACGACATGGATCAGGTTGTCAATCGTCTGGCGGCCGCCAAACCCGATAAACTCACGCTGGGCATTGAAGAAGACATTATCGCCGCACTGCAGGATATGATCGAAGCACTGCAACAGGCCCAGCAAGACATGGAGCAAAAACAGCAGCAACAGCAACAGCAACAACAAGAGCCCGGCGATCAACCGCTAGTGGATCAATTGGCCGAGCTCAAGATGATTCGGGCCTTGCAGGATCGAGTGCGCAAACGAACGGTGCGTTACGCCGGACTGCTGGACGATGAAGAAGACCCCGTGGGGCAAGCCGTTGATGACGAGCTGCGCACGGCCATTCGGAAACTGGCCGAACGCCAGCAAAGCATCTTTCGAGTCACGCGCGACATCGTGATAGGAAAAAACCAATGAAGTTTTCCCTCGAACACATCGGCGCCGTGCGTCGAACCGCGCGGCTCTTATCGGCGCTTGTGGTGATTGTCCTGGCGGCGCGCTCCGCCGCCGCCGAAGACGATCTAAAAGCCCGGGCCACCTGGGCGCCCTTGAAACCTGCGGAGGTCAAAGCCCGGGTTGACGCCTGGCTGGCTGAGGAAACCGTCGCTGATGACGCGCGGGCGCAACTCGATTTGCTTTGGGCGGAAGAGGCGCTCCCCTCCAATCCCGAGCAACTCCTAGAGCATGTGTCCGCCACCGTTGCGCGGGTTCGGCCGGAAACGCGGCCTCTGGTCGACCTTTGCGAACAGCCGGTAGCGCCCGCCCCACTTCCAGAGTTTGCCTTCCTCGGCGACGAAGGCCTTTCGTCGTTTGTGCGCAACAACCTGCGCTTGTTGTATGGCCGATGGTTGGCGCAGCGCGAACTGTACGATGAGTCGCTGGAGCAGTTGGCGGGGTTAACCGCGGAGGACGTCGTCGACCCCGCCTCGTTGCTGTTTTACCAAAGTGTCGCTCACCACCGCTTGTTAAACAAAGACGAATGCTTGCCGACGATCACCAAGTTGTTGGAGAACGACAAAGCAATTCCCCAACGCTATGCCGCGCTGGCGAAATTGATGGCGGCCGATATTAAACCGTTGGAGATCGATTCGCTTGACGAAATCGCCCGGCTCATGGGCGATATTCGACGACGGTTGAACTTCGGACGCGCCGGCGCCAAGGTGCGCAAGCAGGAAGACGACGTAATCGCCAAGCTCGATAAAATGATTGAAGATCTTGAGAAGCAGGCGCAACAGCAGCAAAGCGCCTCGTCGGCGGGCGCCAACACGCAGTCGGCCCAGCCCGCGCAGGACAGCGCCCCCTTGGGCGGCACGGGGGACGGCAATATTGACCCTCGCAACTTGTCCGGGTCCAGTGATTGGGGAAAACTTCCGTTCAAGGAACGAGAGAAAGCCTTGCAGCAAATCAGCAAAGAGTTGCCCGACCATTACCGTGAGGCGATCGAAGCCTACTTTCAAAAGTTGGCCCAAGACGGCTCAAGGTAACACAGATAACCTCGTTGCATACACTACCGCTAATGCTCTTGGGACCTACGCTTGGTTTGTGCGAGAGCGACCTCATTGAAGAATCGTTGAACTCCAGCGAATGATCGCGAATATTCTACTTCTGGGCGTTTTGGCCGCCAGCACGGTGGAACTGCAAGTTCAACCGGTCTCGGGCGAACTCGTTTCTGGCTCGCTCACGTCGTTGGATTCCAGCCAACTGGTGCTCAAGACCGAGTCAGACGAAGTCGCTTACCCGGTTGACGAACTATTTTGGGCGATCCCTGCCGACGCCTCCCCAAGTAAGGCGCCATCCGCCGCAGTCTGGGTTGAATTGACCGACGGCTCGCGATTGTTGGGTTCGGCGTATTCGGTCGAACGAGGACTGGCTTCGCTTCGGTTGACGAATGACGAAACCGCCGAAGTGCGCACACGTTCGATTAATACCGTACGATTCAAAAGTCACGAGAACGAACCCGCGCTGGCCGAACAATGGGCGAAAATCGTCGGGCAGCCCAACCGAACGTCCGATGTGGTCATCGTCCGCAGGACCTTGCAAAAGAAAGCAGGGAGCGACGGCTCCAACGCGGCGCCGGAGTTCTCGCTCGATTACGTTGATGGCGTGCTTTACAACATTACCGCCGACAGCGTTCAATTCGAGGTCGATGGCGAACTCGTTCCGGTGCCGCGCAGCCGGGTCGAAGGGTTGATCTACTACCATCCGCAAGGAGAAACTCCCCGCGAACCGCTGTGCCGCGTGACGGACGCCTTCGGCTCGGTGTGGAGCGCCGCTTCGCTCTCGTGGGACAGTAAAAGCGAGCGGCTGGCGTTCAAGACCACTGCGGGCGTGCAGGGCGAACTTGCGGCTGACGAACTTCGCCGCTTGGACTTCTCCGTGGGCAAGCTTCAATATCTGAGCGACTTGGAGCCCGCCGCCGTCGAGTTCACCTCGCGTCAATCGGGCGGCGCGTCGGACGACAACTACGCAAAGCTGTTCGCATTCAAGAGAGACCGCAGCCTGCTTGAGAGCGGCCCGCTCCTGCTCGCGGGTCAGGAATACAAAAAGGGCTTGGCTCTTACCAGTCGCACTCAGGTTACGTATGTACTTCCGGAAGGGTTCCGCCGGTTTCGCGCCACGGTAGGAATTGACGACCGCACCGCCGGCCGTGGCAATGTCGAACTGGTCATCTCGGGAGATGGCCGCGAACTGAGCCGACATGAAGTTGACGGCGGAGGCGAACCGATCCGTCTGGACATCGAGATTTCCGGCGTGCGGCGCCTTACGTTTTTGGCGGACTGGGGCAAATACGGCGACACGAACGACGATTTGGATTTGTGCGAGGCAAGGATCACCAAATGAAGTTAGCCCTATACCGCGTTCGGTTTTTCCTTGCCGTGTGGTCATGTTTTGCGGGGGCCTCGGCCTACAGCCTTGCCGACGATGCCCCCGCATCGGCCAATGCCCCCGAAGCGAGCGAATCAGCCGAAACGCCCGCAGCGGCCGACGCGCAAGAAGCAAGCGACCCCGCGGAATCAAGCCAGCCGCCCAAGTCGGCGGTCGCGCCCGAAGCGACCAATCCAACGGCGAACGCCGCAAGCGTGCCCGAACCAGTTTTGGAGTTCGAACGGCAACGCATCGCTGCGGTTGCCAAGGCGATGCAGCCTACCGTATCGGTCTTCGCCGCAGGTGGAGGGGGAGGCGGTTCCGGCGTGGTCATTTCTCCCGATGGTTACGCGCTGACGAACTTCCACGTCGTCAAGCCAGCCGGGAATTTCATGAAGGCCAGCCTGCCCGATGGAAATCTGTACGACGCCGTGCTCGTCGGTTTGGACCCCACGGGTGATGTGGCGCTCATCAAGTTGTTTGGGCGAGACGATTTCCCCACCGCCGAAATGGCCGACAGCGATCACGTGCGCGTGGGCGACTGGTGCTTTGCCATTGGCAACCCGTTTTTGCTGGCCACCGATTTTCAGCCCACGGTGAGCTATGGCATTGTGTCGGGCGTCCATCGCTATCAATACCCGGCCGGTACCTTGCTTGAATACGCCGACTGCATTCAAACCGACGCGGCGATCAATCCCGGCAACTCGGGTGGGCCTTTGTTTGACGCTCAAGGCCGGTTAATCGGAATCAATGGGCGCGGCTCCTTTGAGAAACGCGGCCGGGTGAATGTCGGTGTGGGTTACGCCATTTCGATCAATCAGATCAAGAACTTTTTGGGCTACTTGCGCAGTGGCCGCATTGTGGATCACGCCACGTTGGGGGCGACCGTCTCTTCCGATGAAGAAGGCCGTGTGGTAGTGACGAACATCCTGCCGACATCGGACGCCAACCGCCGCGGCCTGGAGTATGGCGACGAAATCGTCGCGTTCGGCGGACGAGAGATTAACACGGTCAACGGTTTCAAAAACGTGCTGGGCATCTATCCCAAAGGTTGGCGCGTTCCGCTGACGTACCGCCGCGGCGATGAGCTGCATGACATTTGGGTGCGGCTGGCGGGAGTGCATCGCCAGGAAGAGCTGATTCAAAAGACGATAGGCGCTCCCATCGAGGAGCCGCTGCCGCAACCGAAAGAAGCACCGAAGAAAGAGGGAGAGGAACAACCCGGCGACGATGGCGACGGCGAGGAGCGTCCTAAAATCCAGCCGCCTATTCCGGGGCAAGACCCTCTTCCCAAACGCATGAACCCTCATGCGGCGCCGCCGCCTCCGAAAGAACTGGCGAAGTATCACGTCGAGCGAGAAGGCTACGCGAATTACTATTTCAATCAATTGAACCGCGACCGGGTTTGGAGCGCATTCACCTCGGCCAGCGGCGACTTCTCCACAGCGGCAGGCCCCTGGGAGTTGGAAGGAACGCTTGCCGGCGGCGGACCGTTTGCAGCCCGGCTTGCACAGGACGGGGCGCGCGGCGTCTTCCCGCGCGGTGAAGTTCGCTTGGAGTTGGATCGTGACTTAGGCGAACAACTGGTTCCTGCCGAGAGCGGGGGTTTGCTCGTCGCGTTGCACCTGTGGCGCCGGCTGCTTGTCGAGGGACCGTCGCAATACGGCGACGTGTACTACCTGGGGACAGCGCCCATGCCTGGCGGTCAAGGCATGGCCGACGTTCTCGTGGCCGTGTACGACGTAGTCGAGTCGTGGTTCTACTTCCACCCGGACAGTGGCCAACTGGTGTATATGGAAATGTTCGCCGACACGCACGCCGACCCGTGCGAAATTTACTTCGACGAGTATCACGCAATTGAGGGTCGTCAACTGCCGCATCGGTTTGACGTGCGTCATGGCGACGCCCAGTTCGCCGTGATCAACTTGAACGTAGCCAAGACCCCTCAGGGCGCCGCCCCGGCAGGTGAAAACTAGCCTTATCTTACGATCTTGGGAGAACGGTGCGTGAAACTCCAAGCCGACCTGAAGGTGTTTTCCATGAGGCTGCTGTTGGGCGCCCTGCTGGTCGCGGCCGCATTAATTCAACCTGCCGTGGCGGGGCCGTCGTTGGCGGACGCGATCGGCAATGTACAACCCAAGATGGTGAAAGTCTACGGTGCCGGCGGCTTTCAACAATTAGAGGCGTACCAAAGCGGTTTTCTGATCTCGGCCGAAGGGCACGTGCTCACCGTGTGGAGCTACGTGCTCGACACCGATTACATCACCATAACCCTGGATGACGGCCGGAAGTTCCAAGCTGAAGTCATCGGCGCTGACCCGCGCCTGGAAATCGCGGTGCTTAAGATTGACGCGCGAGATCTTCCGCACTTCAACCTGAACGACGCAGCCGAGGCGGATGTGGGCGACCGCGTACTCGCGTTCTCGAACTTGTACGGCGTCGCCACCGGCGATGAGCCAGCCAGCGTCCAAAAGGGAATCGTCTCTGCGAAGACGGAACTTGCCGCCCGTCGCGGGGCCTTCGAAACTCCGTACACTGGTCCGGTGTATGTGGTCGACGCGATGACGAACAACCCCGGGGCCGCCGGAGGCGCGCTGACCAATCGCCAGGGGCGGTTGCTCGCGCTTTTGGGTAAAGAGCTCCGCAATGAATTGTCGAGCACATGGCTGAATTACGCGGTTCCTGTTCAAGAGCTGGCGGCCGCAACCGATGACATTCTTGCAGGCAAAGTACGACCGCGAGGCGATGACGAAAATCTGCGCCGCCCGGCCGATCCGCTCACCCTCACCTTGCTGGGCATTACGGCGGTCCCGCCGGTGCTTCCCAAGACGCCGCCGTTTATTGATGCCGTGCGTTCCGAATCGACCGCCGGTCGAGCGGGCTTACAGCCCGACGATTTGATTCTGTTTGTCAACAACCGGATTGTTTCGTCGCTTGAAGCGCTGGAAAACGAGCTTGCTTTACTCGACCGAGACGACTCCGTGCGGCTCACGGTGCAACGCGGGCAGCAGTTAATCGACGTAACGCTAGGTGCGCGCGAGTAACTTCGTGCGGCACAGCGCATTCGCGCCTAACTTGACCTTTCCAATCCTGGTGCGGCTTGCAACGCTTCTGGCGACCACGAGTCTCCGACGAGGGATACGCATGAAGATCACCATCTGGGCCTCGTCCCTCGCATTGCTTTTTGTGGTTTGCCGTATCGGCATTCCACAGGAAGACGTCGATCTGCTGGAAGAGCAGACATTTCGCGCCGCCGTTGATCGCGTTGCGCCTTCCGTGGTGCAGATCGAGGCCATTGGCGGTCTGGAGCGCGTGGGCGAAGTGCTCGTTGGAAGCGGCCCAACGACGGGTCTCGTCGTGGCGGAGGACGGCTATATCCTCTCCAGTGCGTTTAATTTTATCCAAGAACCCACGTCAATCCTGGTGACCTTGCCCAGCGGCAAACGCGCATCGGCCGCCATTGTAGCGCGCGACAAAAGCCGAATGTTGGTGTTACTAAAGGCGGAGGCGGAAGAAAAACTTCCGGTTCCCCAGTTCGTACCGCGCTCCGAGATGCAGGTCGGCCAGTGGACCATTGCCGTGGGTCGCACTTTCCAGACCGACCGGCCCAATGTGTCCACCGGCGTCCTGAGCGCGGTGAATCGGATTTGGGGCAAGGCGATTCAAACCGATGCGCGCGTCTCGCCTACGAATTATGGCGGTCCGCTCGTCGACCTGTATGGCCGCGTGTTGGGCATCCTCGTTCCTTTGTCGCCGCAACAGGAAGGCGAGGTGGCCGGCGCCGAATGGTATGACTCGGGTATTGGCTTTGCCGTACCCGTCGCGGAAGTCCTGCCGCACTTGGAAAAGATGAAGTCGGGCGAGGACTTGCGGCCTGGCGTGTTGGGCGTCTCACTAAAAGGGCAGGATCAATTTGCCGATCCGGCGCGCGTCGGCGCCGTACAACCTAAATCGCCTGCTGCGACGGCCGGCTTGAAAGTCGGAGATGAAATTGTCGAAGCGGATGGCAAGGCCGTTGTCAGACAAGTTCAACTCAAGCACATTCTTGGCGCCCGTTACGCTGGCGACGTAGTGAAACTGGTGGTTCGACGCGGCGACGAACGCATCGAAGCCGAGGCAACCCTCGCCGCAGAGTTAGAGCCGTACGTGCATCCGTTTCTCGGTGTGCTGCCGCGACGCGACAATAGCGACCTGCAAGGCGTGGCGACTCGCTATGTGTACCCGGCCAGTCCAGCCGCCGAGGCAGGCCTTGAAGCGGGAGATCGCATCACAACACTTAACGGCGAGATGATTGCGAACCCCGCCGCCTTGCGTGAGAAGTTCGCCAATCTCGAGCCTGGCGCCAAGGTACGAATCGGAGTGGTTCGGCAGGAAGAGACGAGGGAAGTTGAGGTTACGTTGGCCCGTTTGCCGGAAGAAATTCCCGGCGAACTGCCGGCCGCACACGACCCTGTGGCTGCGCCAGAGCAGGCGCCCGTCACGGGCGCGGTCGAAATCAAACTACCGGAAGAACCGAACGATTGCGTGGCGTACGTTCCCGCCACGTATAACCCGCAAGTTCCACATGGTGTTGTCATCTGGTTGCATCGCCCCAGCGGTTTCGATCAAGACAAAATAATCGAGCAGTGGAAAGATCTGTGTGAAAAGCACGACCTGATTGTGCTGGCTCCTCAGTCAGACGATCCGGCCCGGTGGCTGCCGACGGAGATCGACTTCATTCGCAAGTCGTACGATGACCTCGCGGGAAAGTATGCGGTGGACCCACAACGGGTGATCGTCCATGGTCATGAAGCCGGCGGCGCCATGGCTTTTTTGACCGCCTTTGCGCATCGCGAAGTAGTGCGTGGAGTGGCGGGTGTCGACGCCGCGGTTCCTGGTCGCGTTGTGCCGCCTGCGAACGACCCGCTCCAACGTTTGGCCGTTTACCTGACCAAACCTGCAACGGGGCGCCTTACGGAGAGAGTCGAGCAAAATGCGGCGCAGCTTCGCAAGATGGGCTATCCCGTAACGGTGCATGACGTGATGGAAGAGTCGCGCTACCTGCGGCCCGAGGAGTTGCAGGAGCTCGCTCGCTGGATCGACACGCTTGATCGGCTATAACACGCTTTCATTTGCGAATTCGTGGATTTCGGCAACCGTAAGGCAACGAATCGAAAGGGTGAACTGCCGCTTCCGAATGGTGCGTGCAACGACGTTCGAAAAAAATCCTACGACTCGAATTTTCGGCTCTTGCCTTTGAAAATTTCTGCGTAAAATAACAATATAGCGGTCGCGCAAACGCAGCGCGAAGGACTATAAGCCGCCGACAGTCGCAAGTCTTGGCTAAACGCGACGGGCGGGTACTTTCAAGTAAAGGAGGTGGTCCAGTGGAATATGTCTGTACTAGCCAGCGAGGCGGTCACGCCTGACGGCTCGTCGGCGGACTTGCCCAAGTTTCACGGAACGCTTCTCTCCTTGCGAGATGAATCGTGATGTGGACGGCGGCCGCCTCCTCGCAGCGACCCCCTACGTTTTTGGTCGCAGATCAGCCTTTGGCGACATCGGTTGATTTTGGTTGCGAGTTTTTCGAGGCCCGGCTTCTTCGGAGGCCGGGCCTTTTTTCATTAACTCATCTTACCCTGGGAACCCCAATCCGTCGTGAACCGCAGGCGCACTGCGTGGCGCAACATCCTCGTACTGGCGCGTCATTGCTCAACCTACGTGTCAGTTGGTACAATAACCGAGGATTGTCGCGGTTCCATCATTCAAGGGAGATTCAAACCATGGGGATTGAAGAAGCCTTGCGCGCGGCCATTGCCGACCGAATTGCAAATGGAGAAACAATGCATGCGATCGGAGTGGCCAGCGGCGCGGGACATGCCGTGTTAAGCCGCTTCATCAATGAGCAGCGTACTCTCACGCTGCCGACGGCCGATAAGCTAGCCGCCTACCTGGGCGTTACCGCAACGTTTAAACCGGTCAAACGACGCAAACGCAAATAGGCAAATAGACTCTGCAGGCCATTTGGCGACCGTTACGGAGCGCAAGGGCGCTTTCCCAGACGTGTTCCTGCTCGCTTTAGAACCCGTAATACTCGCCCGGTCCGTAGTATTGGTTGTAATACGGGTTGGCGTAGGTGTCGTAAAAGAAACCCGACGTCATGGGAGGTACGCCGTACGGCAGCGGACGAAAGTTGTAATGCGTTGGATAAAAATACGGATCAAACCAAATCGTCCGCGGATCAATCACCGGTGGAAAGACCGGCGTAAGGCCCATACGCGGTGCGACGGGAGGCAAGGTAGGCAGCTGATCGAGCTTGATTTCCACATGCGGCTGCATGGGTAGTGTACTGGGAATGGTCGATGTACGCACAGGCGGGAATGGGTCCTGGCCCCACACATCCGAGGCGCTGAAGGATACCATCCCGGCAAGCGAGACCAAAAGCCAACCGCGCATGATGGAGATCCCCTGATAAAAACCGTCGTTCGAGTGCGAACATCGCGAGAGGCACAGCCCTGACTGCCTCCTTCGCTCGCCGAAAACCGTTCGGCGAAGAAGGTGAAAGCACCGGCGTTCGTAGCCTAACTGGCCCCGACGAAACACGTTACGCACTTAGTTCAGCGCAACGTGTCACAAGCTGCGTCCCCTCTACGAAGCTGCGCAAGTATAGCTGATGGTTGGCGCCGTTTCGCCGGTCAATGGCGATGATCCTTCTTTTTCTGGCGCCTCCAGAGGGAGGGTGATTTCTACCGTTTCGATCAGTTCGCCCCGGCGTATGCTCATGTCGGTGGGAGCGTCGATTCCTAAGCGAATGGTGTTCCCTTTGATTTGCAACACCTTTACGGTGATGCGGCCATCGATCACCACCGTTTCACGATTCTTTCGCGAGAGTACTAACATGTGAGCATCCTCCTTGAAGCAAACTCAGGAACAGGAAAGCGACAGGTCCACCGCACTGACCGCTGGACCCGCATTGTGGGGAATCAAACGAAACGTCGCCGGGCGACGCGAACGTGACGGCGCATGAGTGGGAGCGGAAGGCCCCGAACCAACATCATCCAAACCATAACGAGCGAGCACATTTGGCATGATTTCCCCAATGTGTTGCGGCTGTTGGACTTGGACACGATTACGAGTGATGATCGAACGCATGAGATCGATGGGGAAAAGGTGAACGGATATTCACTTTTTCACAATTGTAGGGGTTAGTGTAAATTTGTCAACTGTTCATTTGTCAATTTCCAAAGGTGTTTGTTGAGGGTGATCTTGTGCTCCCAGCAACACCGTAAGTAAAAGGTACGCGGTATGTGGGACACGTCTGGTCCCGCCAGCGAAAGCCTTCGCAAAAATCTTTGGCGTTTTAGGAGCAATGGAAGCCATGGCGCCTTTTACCCGACTGGCCGCAGTTAGCGGGGCGGTGGTGTTGCCGCTTGTTTTGGCTGTTGGCGTCCCGTGGCTTCTGGCGCTGTCGGCTCCTTCGGAGCCAGAAAAGTCCAACTCCGTTGTGGAGGAGAGGAATCTCTTGCCGTGGGGGCAGGAGTGCACGGTTTTGATCGAACAGGGAGAGTCGGCGTTCGAACTACATGGCCGACTCAAACAGGCAGGAGCCGAATGGCTGGTGATTTCTGCACGTAGTGAAGCTCCCGAGGTGGGCGTTCCCATGTTAACGAAACTCCCCCATACAAACCGCTTATTCAAAAACGTGGGGGCGCCGGTGAGAAGCCAAGACTACTGGATTCCGCGGCAGCGCATCGTATACGTGTGCGTTCGTAGTCGCGAGAGTGACACGTCGGGCGTCTCTCCCAACGATGATGCGCCCAAGGAAGCCCTCGATCCGTGATCCTGACGATCGCTTTCCGCTCAAGCAGACGCGATGCCCGTTAAGAAACGCAGGCGCGCTCGCCGGGCGACTGCCACTTGCGCGGATTGCGATAGAGCACCTCGGCTAGCAGTTCCGGCGATCCAGGCTCACCGTGAGGTCGTTCGTGATGCCAATGGTCATGCGTGGGAAGAAACTTTTCGTCGAGAGGCCAAGGATCAAAAGGCGCATAACCCAAATCCCGGGCTAGTTTCTCGGAGTTCATCGAAACGTCACCAGCACGGGGAGGCATGGGACCTGCCGCGTGCCGCAAACAGCCGATCAACCGATCCGCTCGGTAGCCTCCCACGCGGTTCACAATTTGCGCAATCTGATACAAGCTAAGCGGTTGTGGTCCTCCGGCGTGGTAAACTCCGGATAAGTCGCGCGCCAGCACATCTTCCAGTACGTCGTTCAAACAGTCCGTGTAGGTCGGTGTGCGAATCTCGTCGACGTACAAGGTGGCGGGCCGGTGGTTCTTGAACCGTGACTGAATCCAGTCAATAGCGCCCGCATGGCCGTTGAAGCTTACGCCCATGGGAAGCGAGATGCGCAGAATACACGCATCGGGGCGACGCTCCAGAACCAGTCGTTCGGCAATATCCATGGTTTTGCCATACACCGTCACCGGGTCGGTCGGGTCGGACTCTCGGTGATTGCCGCCGCGCGTGCCTGAAAACACCAGGTCAATGGATAGGTGCACCAACCGCGTATCTTGTCCTTCCAGCGCATCGAGCAAATTCGCGACACCTTGCACATTGACGCGCCAGGCCATGCCGGGATCGAGCTCGCAAGATTTCAGCCGGCAACTTCCGCCACAGTTGATCACGGCGGCGAATTGGTGTTGATCAAACAATCGCAGGAGTTCGTCGCGATCTTCCACATCGCAAGCCACGACCCCCTCGCACTGCAGTGGCCAATTATCACGCCGCCGCGTTCCGAGCACGGCGCCGCCGTACTTGCTCCGAAAGTGAAAGAACGCGTTGTACCCGGCCACGCCCGCGACGCCGGTAATGAGCAACGGCAAGGGAGGCGCAACACGAGGACGATGAATTCGCGACATGCCAGGGACGAAGACGGAACAGAAGGAATGAGAGGGCGCCGCCGCGCGCCCTTTGGATTGAATTGACAAGAATCGAGCGGTGCCGACAAGGGGCCAACCCGCGTAACAATCGCCGTGAAGCCCGTCCAATTCGGAATCCACCGGCGCGCCCATGTGAACTCCGCGCTTACCATCCTGACGAATTTCGCGCCGTGCGATATGGTGGAATAGAGCAAATACCAGGAGAAACCACCTCATGGACGCCAGGCAACCGCACATTCTGATGTGCCCGCCCGTGTTCTACGGGATCGAGTATGAAATCAACCCCTGGATGAAGCGGGAGCGCCAGGCCGACCACGACCTGGCGATCAAACAGTGGAATAACCTGCTCGCCATGTTATTGGATGCAGGAGCGAAGGTGTCGCTGATGACGCCCGTGCGCGGCCTGCCCGATCTGGTGTTTACCGCAAACGCCGCGATGATCTTCCAGCGAACCGCGGTGCTCGCCCGATTTCGCCACCCGCAACGGCAAGGCGAGGAGCGCTACGACGCCGAATGGTTCACCGAGCACGGTCTGCAAGTTACGCCGCCACCGGCGAACACCTACTTTGAAGGAGCAGGCGATGCGCTGTTTTGCGGGGAAGATCTGTTCGCGGGTTATCGCATGCGAAGCGACGCGCGCGGACATCAGGAGATTGGCCAGCGGCTTGGCGTACGCGTGATTCCGGTCGAGTTAGTCGATCCCTATTACTATCATCTGGATACGTGCTTTTGTCCTCTGGCGCCGGGCGAGGCGCTGTATTATCCAGCGGCGTTCGATGAATACGGCCAGACCGCGCTGCGCGAGTTGATTCCTCACTTGATCCCCGTAGCGCGCGAGGAAGCAGAGGCTTTCGCCTGCAATGCGGTCGTCGTAGGGCGCACCGTGGTTACTAACGCCGGTTGCCCGCAACTTGCCGCCTCACTAGCACAGCGCGGGTATCGAACGTTGGAAACCCCTTTGAGCGAATTTGTCAAAGCCGGCGGAAGCGCCAAATGTCTGACCTTGCGACTTGACGGCGAGGAGGCCGCCGCCTGGCGGAATGTCGATGGAAACCAAGTTTGATGTGATCGTCGTTGGCGCCGGGGGAAGCGGTCTTGCCGCCGCGCTCTCTGCCGCACAGCACGGCGGTCAGGTGTTGGTGCTTGAAAAACAGCTTCAGCCAGGTGGCACCACCGGCATTGCCGTCGGCTCATTTACTGCAGCAGGCACGCGCCTGCAGCGCGAAAAAAACATTCAGGATGACGCACCCGCACACGCCGAGGACGCCGCGAAGTTCGCCCCCGCAGAGATTGAAGCACGCAACAATGCAGATCTGCGTTCCTGGTTCTTAACGGAATCGGCCGAGACGCTCGCTTGGCTGGAGTCCCTAGGGTTGAGTTTTGTCGGTCCGCACCCCGAACCGCCCAATCGTCATGCTCGAATGCACAACGTCGTGCCGTGCGCCAAGGCGTATATCTTGGCGTTTCAACTCGCGCTTCAGAAACAAGGCGTCACACTGGCCGTGTCGGCGCCAGTGACGGACTTATTGCAGGAGGAAGGCCGCGTGGTGGGGGTTTGCGCCACGGTGAATGATCAGCCCTGCGAATTTTACGCGCGGCGCGGCGTGATCCTGGCGGCCGGCGATTATGCAGGCAACGGAGAGATCATCGCCAAATACCGAGGCTCTGACTTTTGTAACATTGAAGGCATTAACCCCTATGCGCACGGCGATGGGCAACGTCTGGCTGCGGCCGCCGGAGCCGCACTGCTAAACATGGAAGTAACGTACGGTCCCGAGTTGCGGTTCCTCCCGCCGGCGCGCCGCCCTTTTCAACAATGCCTTCCGGCGAGCGGCGCCTGGGCCCGCATGTTAGGTTTTATCGCGCGGCGCTTGCCCCATTGGATTTTAAGGCGCATGGTTCGACGCTTGCTCGTCACGTGGCAACATCCTGAGCATGCCTTGTTTGATGACGGCGCCATCTTGCTCAATATTCACGGCGAACGCTTCTGCAATGAGAAGCGCTCCCCCGAGCGGGAGATCGCCGTCGCCCAACAGCCCGAGAAGAAAGCCTACATCCTGTTGGATGGACGGTTGACGCAGCGATACTCCACGTGGCCGCATTTCATTTCGACCGCTCCGGACATTGCCTATGCTTACGTGCAAGATTATCAAAGCTTGCGTCGCGACATTACCGCCACGGGGCTGGGGCGCGGCGACGTGGCGGCGCGAGCCGGCTTGGACGAAGCGGCCCTCCGGCGCACTCTGGAACAGTTCAACAGCTATGTCCGCGGCGAGGGGGCCGATCCTTTCGGGCGCGAAGGCGACACTTATCCGCTGGAGTCCGGACCTTGGGTCATTCTCGGTCCGCTCAAGGCCTACTTTACCACCACAGAAGGCGGTGCGGCGGTCAATCAGCGTTTGCAAGTTTTGGATGTTCGCGGCAACGTGATCCCCGGCTTATACGCCGTAGGGCAGAACGGACTCGGCGGCATGATTCTTTGGGGGCATGGACTGCATATTGCCTGGGCGATGACCAGCGGCCGCCTGGTGGGAAAATACGCCATGCAGGACGCGATTGGTGCGCCCTCCACGAAATCATCGGCGGAGAATTTCGGGCCAAAGCGAGTCGCTGACCATTAGCCCCGACCGCGTGAGTTGCAGGCGGTCTCCCTGCTGCGCGAGCAATCCCCACTGGATGAAACGGCTGATGGCCCCGCCCGCCAAGTCGTGCGGTGCGAATCCCGTGTCTCGCTCAAAATCGGCAAGCAGTACGCCTTCCATTTTGCGCAGGCCGAGCACGAGTTTCTCGCGGGCTTGATCTTCCGGCGCAAGGGTTTCGCTCTCCGCGACAGGCGACTGCCCACTGCGGATACGGCGCAGGTAGGTAAACGTGCTGCGATGGTTCGACGAACGTGTGTTTCCCACGTACCGCGCCGCGCCCGGCCCAACGGCCCAGTAGCGACCACCGCTCCAATACACTTCGTTGTGGCGGCAACGATGACCGGGCCGCGCAAAGTTTGACACTTCGTAGTGTTCAAAGCCGGCGTCCGTCAGGGTATCAATGGCCGTTTCATACATGGCGCGTTCCGTGTCTTCTTCGATCGAACGCAAATCGCCGCTTAATCGGCGCCCCCAAAACGTTGTGCCGCGTTCGAACGTTAGTCCATATGTGGAAATATGTTGCGGCGCAAGCTCCAACGCAGATTGAAGGTCTTGTTTCCAAGCGTCAAGGTTTTCGCCCGGCGCGCCAAAGATCAAGTCAAGCGAAACGGAAGTGAAGCGAGGCAGACAGATCTCAACTGCATGGCGAATGTCTAACGCCCGATGATCTCGCTCCAAGAGCGACAACTTGTCCGCGTCGAACGATTGCGCGCCCAGGCTCACACGGTTGACGCCGTAATCGGCAAGCAAGTCGGCGGTTGAAAGAGTTATGTCGGCAGGGTTCGCCTCGACCGACCATTCTCCGCCATGGGCCAGCGGGAACCAGCGCTC
Source organism: Planctomycetota bacterium (assembly GCA_963204915.1). Taxonomy (GTDB): domain Bacteria; phylum Planctomycetota; class Planctomycetia; order Pirellulales; family Pirellulaceae; genus JAHWKS01. Next base: position 182,301 of record CAUJHS010000113.1, read on the forward strand.
AACAGCTGCCAGCAAGCGTGTTAGTTGCCCGAGGGTTAAGTGCGTTGGCGTACCACCGCCCAAAAATAGCGTGTCGCACGGCGCCGGCTCGCCCATGGTCGCCATCTCTTGCTCGATGGCGGAAAGATACGCGTCGATAAGATCATCTCGTCCGGCGACAACGGTGAAATTGCAGTAACCGCACCGATGACGGCAGAACGGCACATGCACATAGGCAGCGCGAGGCGACGCGATGGTTCCTTTCGTAGTCAAATCTAAAATGGCGCTTCTTCGTTGGGCGCCTCAGCAGGGACCGACTTCTTGGCGTTCTTTTTGGCCGCCGTTTTCTTCTTTGCCGTCTTTTTGGCTGCTTTCTTGGCGGTCGCTTTTTTCACCGCGCCCTTCTTCTTGGCTCCGCGCTTCTTTTTCGGCGGCGCTTTGGCCGCGCGTTCGGCAAGTAAGTCGAGCGCTTTCTCGAACGTCAACTCATCGGGGTTCATGTCGCGCGGCAAGGAGGCGTTCGTGGACCCATCTGTCACGTAAGGTCCGTAACGTCCTTCATTAAGCAATACGGCCTCGCCCGTCACAGGAGACACGTCAAATTGTTTGAGCAATTGTTTTGATCCGCGCTTCGGTTGCGCTAGCAACTGGACCGCCTGGTCGAGAGTCGCCTCCCAGGGCACAACATTCCGCGGAAGCGAGCGGCGCTCTTTGCCGCATTGCACGTAAGGCCCAAACGGCCCGTGACATGCAAGTACGGGCTCTTTGAGATCCGGGTGCTCGCCCAGCGTCTTAGGTAGCGAAACGAGCTTGATGGCCATTTCCAAGTCGAGGTTTTCCGTTGGAAGACCTTTGAGCGAGACGGTCTTACGGTCTTCATCATCGGCCATCCCCAGTTGCAAATAGGGCCCCCACCGACCGTGCTTAAGAAAAATCGGCTTGTGGGTGTTGGGGTCCATGCCCATCGGCTCGTCGCCTTTTTCTGCTTTCTCTAAGACCTCTAGCGCTTTTTCGACGGTCAGCTCGTCGGGCGGCAATTCATCCACCAGGTTGGCCTTCCGCTCGCCGTCAGGGTTGTCTTGAAGCAAGTATGCGCCGTTCTTGCTAATGCAAACGTAGATTGGTCCGGCGTGCGGGCCGCTCTCAGGTTTGCCAAGCAACATCCGGCGCGATTCGCGGTTGTCGATCTCCTCCATTTTGGATTCGACCTTCGGCTTGAGTCCGCCGTCTCCCTCGCCAAAGTAAAACCGTTTGAGATATTGCCGATGTTCCGCTTCGCCGCGGCTGATGGCGTCGAGTTGCTCCTCCATGTCGGCGGTGAACTCGTAGTCCACGAGTCGGCCCAGATGCTCCTCCATCAACCGAACGACCAGAAACGCCGTCCATGTAGGAACGAGAGCTTTGCCCCGCTTGAACACGTAGCCACGATTCAAAATGGTGTCAATAATCGATGCGAACGTGGACGGCCGGCCGATACCGCGCTTTTCGAGTTCCGCGGTAAGCGAAGCTTCGGTAAACCGCGCCGGAGGCTGCGTGGTGTGGCTCTTCTCCGCAAGGTCGCGGCAAACGACTTTCTCGTCTTGCGCCACTTGCGGCAAGAGCGATTCTTGATCGGCCAGTTGCGCGTCAGGATCATCCGACCCTTCGACGTACGCCCGTAAATACCCAGCGAAGTCGATAATTTTGCCCGTGGCCTGGAACACGGTGCCGTCGCCCTGGATGCGAACCACAATGCGACGGCCAAACGCGTCTTTCATTTGGCTGGCGATGGTGCGTTTCCAGATTAACTCGAACAGGCGGTATTCGTCATTCGTTAACGCCGACTTCATCGTCTGCGGCGCTTCAAAGGGATGCCCTGCAGGGCGAATGGCTTCGTGGGCTTCCTGAGCGTTCTTTACCTTGGAGGAATAGAACCGGGGTTTTTCCGGTAGAAACTCGGAACCGTACTCTGACCCCACGAGATCGCGCGCCGCGTCCAGCGCGACCGCCGCCAGGTTGGTCGAGTCGGTACGCATGTACGTGATGTGACCGTTCTCGTAGAGACTTTGCGCGAGCCGCATCGTGTGCCGCGCCGTAAAGCCAAGTTTTCGGTTGGCTTCTTGTTGCAGCGTGCTGGTGGTAAACGGCGCATAGGGGCTGGAGCGCCAGGGTTTTTCCTCGACCGAGATAATTCGGAACTCCGCCTGGCGCAGCCGGTCGGCCAGTGCGCGGACGCCGGATTCGTCCAACTGAATGAATTGTTCGGGGTTCTTCAGTTGACCCGTAGCAGCGTTAAAGTCGTCGCCCGAGGGGATCTTGCGACCATCGACCGACATGAGTTCAGCGCGAAACGACTGGCCCCCCTGATTGGCGAACAAGCCGACAAGGTCCCAGTAGGTGGCGGAAACGAACGCCATGCGTTCGCGCTCGCGTTCGACGATAAAGCGCGTGGCGACGCTTTGTACCCGACCGGCGCTGGTGCCGTAACCGACCTTCCTCCACAAGAGGGGAGAAACTTCATAGCCGTACAAGCGATCCAAGATGCGGCGCGCCTCCTGGGCGCGGACCAATTTTTCGTCGATAGCGCGCGGGGCGGCGAGCGCTTCCTGAATGGCCTCTTGGGTGATTTCATGGAACACCATGCGGTGAACCGGCACTTTCGGCTCCAATAACTGGCATAAATGCCAGCTGATGGCTTCCCCTTCGCGATCTTCGTCCGTCGCCAGATACAGGCTTTGGCACTCTTTAAGCGCCTTTTTGAGCTTACTTACCTGTTGGCGTTTGTCAGGCGGAACGATATAGAGCGGTTCGAAATCTTCTTGAACGTTAACGCCGAGTTTGGCCCACTCTCGATCTTTGAACTCTTCAGGAATTTGTTCGGCTTTTTCGGGAAGATCGCGCACGTGCCCGACGCTCGCCTCGACTTGAAACTGGTTTCCCAGATATTTTCCAATCGTGCGCGCTTTGGCCGGCGATTCAACAATCACCAGCGATTTTCCCGAACCGGTCTCCGTCTTCTTGCCCATGCGGCGCCAGACTTCCTTTTTGGGATTGAATTTACGTCGATCCTTCCTACAATCGGTCAGATTGCGGACGGCGTAAGATTATAGGGTTAATCGCCTTGTGAATACGCTGTCAAGTCGGGGCATTCCGCGACGCCAACCTTTGACGCACCATGCGTTCGGTCGGCAAAGTCTGCCAAAACGCCCGAACCACGATATCGGATGGATCGAAGAATAGACTAAGGACTCACTTTCATGGCAAGCCCGTTTAATATTTTTCGCAAGCGTCAGCGCGCGATTCTCGTGGTGGTGGGGGTCATCTGTATATTCACCTTCACCATTGGCGAAATCATTCTTAATTGGTTCGGTCCCGATACCGCCGTGGCTCGCTCCGAGACGGTTGTCACCTGGAAGGGGGGACAACTAACGGAGACCGACTTGGGCATGTTGCGTGGCATGCACAATCTGACGGTGGCGTATTTGGATCAAGTCGTCTCCGAAACGATGAAGCGCGACGGAACTCCCAAAGGCGCTGGCGTGACGCAGAACCGGCAAGGACAGGTCGTTGACCCAGGCATTTCACGCGACGCCTCGGAACTGCGCATCGTCCGGACCATGCTGCTTGCGGAAAAGGCCGAGAAACTGGGCATGGAAGTGCCCGATGAAGCGATTTACGATTTTCTGGCCCAATTGAGTGATCGCACGCTTTCCAGCGAAGAATTGCGGGGATTACTCCAAGGTGCGACGCACGGCCGCCTGACGCGCGACCAATTATTTGAGACGTTGCGACGCGAATTACTCGCCCGGAATTATCTCCGTCTGGTCGGAGCCGGCGACGTGATGACGCCGGATGACGCCTGGAACTATTACAATCGCCTGACTCGCCGGGTCAGTACGTCGATGGTGGCGTTTCGAGCCGAGGACTTCCTCGACGACGCACCGCAACCGAGTCAGAAGCAGGTCCAAGAGTTTTTCGACAAGCACAAAGACCAGTTTCCGAATCCTGCATCACCCGAGCCGGGCTTCAAACAGCGAGCACAGTTCGAGTTCGCTTATTTCAAGGCCGACTACGACAAATTCATGGAGGAAGAAAAGGCCAAGATTTCGGCCGAAGAAGTTCAAAAGTATTACGACGAGAACAAAGAAAATTACAAAGTTCCGGAGTTGCCGGGCGGGCCAGGGGACAACACGGAAACGGAAGCTCCCGGCACGAGCGCAGCGCCAACTGATCCGGCAGCAGCTACTCCCGCCGACGCGGCAGCACCCGAAAACCCTGACGCTGCGGTAAACCCTGAACCCGCGCCGAGTGAAGCTCCTGCGCCGAACGAGCCGTCCGATGCCGAAGGAACACCGCCTGCGGAGGCGGCTCCCGCCTCGGAACCTCCTGCTTCCGAAGGGGCAACCGACGAGACTCCCGACGCGGCTCCCGCGGAAACGACAGAAGGCAATGATGCGTCCGACACATCGAATCAGGAAAGTCGTCGACGTGGTTTAAATCGTGCAACGCCGGTGTTTTTTGCTTCGGCCCAAGAAGAAACAACGTCTGAGGAGCCGGAAACCCCGGCGGCGGAACCAACTGATAATGAACCGGCTTCGAATCAGCCGGCTTCGGAGCAACCCGCTGCGCCACAAGATGACACGCCGGCGCCGTCGACTGAAACTTCTCCTGAGCCGAGCGCCGAGACTCCTCCGGCGGAACAGCCCGCTTCGGAAGAACCAGCCGCAGAAGATGCCGCACCTGGGCAACCGGAAGGCACGCAACCCGCCGGCGCACCCAACGCCGAGACGAAGTACCAACCGCTGGAGCAAGTTGAGGACGACATCCGGCGGACATTGGCGTCGCCGGTTGTGCGGGAACGGATGGACAAGGCCCTCAAAGAAGCCGAGCGAGTCGTTCAGAAGTATGGCCGCTCCTACAAATCGTTCCTGGCTCAAACCGAACGGGGCGCCAAAGGTCGCCGTCCGGAACCGCCCAATTTCAAGAACTTGGCTCAAGAGTTGGGCTTAACGTTTGGTCGAACCCCCTTAGTGGACGAGCTTAGCGTAGGCGAAACAGAGTTGGGCCAGACGTTCACCTTTGGACCCGGCTTTCAACAAATTTCGTTCGCGCAAATCGCCATGCAGAACGAAGAGTTGCCCTTGTATCAAACGGCGAGAATTTCCTCCGGATTGAGCGAGTTTCTATTCTGGGCCACGCAGGTTAAAGCAAGTGCGACGCCGTCGCTCGACGAGATTCGTGACGAAGTGATCCGCGCTTGGCGTATGCAAAAAGCGTTTGATTTGGCGCGAGCGGCGGCCGAAAAAGCAGCCGTTACGATTGGCAAGGGGTCGCTCGAAAAGCCTCTGCATGAGGCGGCAGGGGTCAAAGAAGCCGAAGTGATTCGTCCTTCCGCGTTTAGCTGGATGTCTACCGGCGCTGTCCCATTCGGCGGCGGTTCGCCCAGCTTGAGCAGTGTTGAAGGAGTCGAGAACGCGGGACAGGATTTTATGGAGGCGGTGTTCACAACGCCCCCCGGTGGAATAGCCGTGGCGCCTAACCAATCGAAGGACGCGGTTTATGTCGTTCGCATCGAAGAGGAATCGCCGGGGGAAGATATCCGCCGTGACCTGTTCTGGCAGTCCGGCGTTCAATTCAATTTCAACCTCCAGTATGTCGCCCAGTTTGAACAGCAACGCAAGATTTTTGCGTGGCTCGACGAACTGGAAAAGGAATGGCAACTCGATTGGAAGCGTCCGCCGCGTGAAATGGGCATGATGTAGTCTCTGCGGCGCCAGGCGCGCTGTTGACTATAAACGCGTTCGGTGAGTTTTGCCCCGCACGAGTTACGAGAGTTAGCGGGGCAAACGGTCCAAAAAGCGGTCGACCGCTTGATACCAGGCGACCGCGGGCGGGTCGTTATGCTCATGGCCCTTTAAGGCGAGAAACTCTTTCTCGCCTTGGTATTCGTCATACAATCGCCGCGCTAAGGGAAAGGGAATCACGGTGTCGGCGGTTCCGTGGCTTTGCAGTAACGGTCCGTGGTATTGGTTGATACGCGCCAGCGAGTTGAGCCTCGTGCGCATCAAATACCGGACAGGCGCCCAGGAAAAATGGACGGCGGCCACATCGGGAAGCGAAGAAAAGGTCCGTTCGAGAATTAGCCCGCGGGCCCCGCGCTGAGCAGCGAGTTCGACCGCGACGCCGCCGCCAAGCGACCGCCCCCAGATGACAATGTCGCTCGTTTCAATTCCTGCCCGTTCCGCGAGCCAATTTTGCGCCGCAAGTCCATCGGCAATGACTCCCGGTTCACGCGGCTTCCCCTCGCTGCGTCCGTACCCTCGGTAGTCGAATGCAAACACCGCAACGTTCAACTCATCGCGCATCACTTTGAGGTCGGGCGCCAGGAAGGCGACATTCTCGCCATTTCCATGACAGAACAGCACGTGCGCCCGCGGTTGGGGCGGCGATACGTACCAACCGTGCAGTTTGACGCCGTCCGCCGCTTGGAAAAACACATCTTCGTGATTTAACCCCTGCGGGGACCAATCGCCCAGGGGGTAGCGCGGCGCCGGAAAGATCAAGGCTTCTTCGAAGAACATGAGCATTCCCAAGACGACGAGGTAAGCCACAACGGCGATGACGAAAAGTCGCCCCACGCCCCGCCGCCATCGGCCAGCCCAGGTCCGAGCTCTTGCGGCGGAACGACTGCCCTCCATGTGACGCCCAAGGTAATAGGAAAAAAATAATCCCGTGACTCGCAAGGCGAGCCACGGGATATTGTTCCCCGCACGGAGACTTCAGGCAATGCAGCAGAAGCTGCCTGCGCCTAGAACGCGTAATTCGGGTTCTTGACGTCAAAATCATTGTCGGTCAGACCGACGTTCACCTTCAAATCAATGTAGGTGTATTCTTCGAGCAGTTCGGGCTTGCCATCGACAGAACGCGGCCAATCGTAAGCCTCATAACGAATCGGCAACTTCAATTCATCATCGATGTAAATGCGCGCGACATAAAAATCCGTGTCGGGTTTCTTATCGGCGTGCATCAACTGTATGCAGGTGCAAACGCGGCCGTTTACTTTGGCGTTCGGGTAAAACTTCACATCCACATCGGGATACTTACGGAGCGTTTCGCCCTTTTCGATCAATTTCAAAACGAGGTTCTCAACACCGATGTCCGTCAAAGGATATCGTTGGCCACGCATCGCGAAGGGACCGTTGGGCAACAACCAAACCGTAGGAAGCCATTTGCCTTTAACCCCACCCTCGTGGGCGCACAACTTCCCTTCGTTTTGTCCAGCAACGTAAATCACCTCGCGGCCCTTGATTTCGGCCGGTTTGACGAAGTTGAGGTACACGCTAAAGGGGGTGACCTGCCGACCATTGACTTCTTTGCCGTTACGGATCTTGGCGAACATGTACTCATAATCCATGAGTTGGTCGCCCACACGTTCGCGTTTGGCAATGGTGCAGGTATAGTCCCGCACATCGTTACGAATGCGCTCGAGTCCCTCTCGAGCCATGTTCAATGCAGGATCGAGGGGATGGCTAGGTTCGCCGCCCTTAACGGGTTGCGAAGTCGCCTTCGTGACGCGGTACACCGGCTCTTGCAAACGTTCTTGGCCCGTTTGCTGCGCGCCACACGCCGCAGCCACCAACGCCAAAACGGCGAGAGAGCCGGCCGCCTGGCAACACGCTTTCAAGTGATCGATCGACACAAGATGTTTCATAGTCTTCCCCTGGTGAGTTTGGGAGGAGTCGTTCCCGCAAGGGAGCGGCAACGCAGGTTGCTCCGGAGGGTCCTTGAAACCCCGAAACACCCTCTCCCCCAAATATTCCCCGCACTGCTCCCGCAAATTGCAAACGGCGCGCCCGACCGTCGCTTTGGAGAGTTACCGGGCTCATTGGCCGAATGGACGGCGTTCATTCCCTGCAACGGAGCTTCAATGTACGCTTCAACTTCCGCTCATTTGCTCGAAGTCGGGAACACCGGCTTTCCTAAATTTTTTATCGCCCAAACGTCGCAGTAATTATTACAAACGCAAGATTGCCTAGCACCGTTTAGCCGACCCTCGAATCCGGAGTTGCGCAATTAACAAAACACCGGTATTCTACGCAGTTGGCGCGAAGCGATCGAGAGCGCATTTCGAAGCCCCCGGCAAAACAACGAACGACATTCCTGATTTCTACGTGCGGCGCGACTTCGCAAATAACTCCGCTGTAAGACACAGGGTAAGCCGCGTAGAGCATCGAGTTGTTGCCGCATCGCATTCAGCAACCGGCGCCACCAAAGCATTACGGCGTTGAAATCGAATCCTGTGGTGGAATGCGAAGCCACCGCCCGATGGGTAAGATGTCCGGGTCGTGCAGTACGTCTCGATTGACGCCGTAAACCTCGTTCGCGCGGCTCGGGTCGCCCAGGTATCGCTGGGCGATTTTCGCGAGCGTATCTCCATCGCGAATTCGATGACGGCGCCATCCCTCGAGAATCGGACGGGCAGGCGTTGGAGGTCGTTCGGCAACGTCGTTGCTCGCGGCTGGCGGGACGCGTTGTTCAGCCAAATACGGTGAGATTGCCGTTTGGACGCTTTCGGTTGTCGAGGGTGGCGCCGCAACTTCCGCGGCGATGTCTGGTGTCGGCGGAGTAGGAGGTTTCGACGCACGTTCCGTACTGACGGCAACTTCGCTGGTTTCCGCCGTTGCCGCTTGAGCGGCAGGAGCGCGTTCAGGCCCGGTCAAGGTGGAATGAGACGTTGCTTGCCGCCAAAGAAGCTCGGAATCGGGTTGTGTTGCGGGCGATTCTTTTTCCAAAGGACGACGAAACGGCAAAGACGCGCAGACCCCGACCAACAAGATGGCAATTGCTGCTGCTTTGCTCTTATTTCGAGCCATGTCCGCCTCATACCTGATGCGCCCACCGGTTCACATCTCTCATCGTCGCTCAACCGACGGCAATTTTAGCGAAGTCCAAAAACGCGGATTATGCAGAGAGGCGAAACGACGCATGATCGCCATTTTGGCCGCGGGTGCGGGGACACAGGCATGACACGTTGCGCCAGAGGCCTGCGCGGAGGTACGTCGGATTAACACCGGTGCCGCATGCGTTATCCATAGCGGCGCCATGCCAAAATGCCCGTTGCGACAATAACCGCCAACGCGGTCAGAAAGCCTGCCGCACCGAGTCTGGCCAGCCAAACGATTTGGAAACTTCCGCCTAACAGTGAGCCGAGCGCGCACACAACTCCGCCCGCTACCGCCAGAATTTGCATACGACGCAACTGGGCTTCGTTTCGGGGCATAGGTTGGAAGCGTTCTAGTTCGAAGCGTCGATGGCAATCAAGACAATCAGACCGAGCACCACAAGCACGGCTGCGATGATGGCGTAATTGAGCCACATCTTGCCCGCCTTCCGCTCGCGACGCTCAAGCTCTTGTTCGCGGCGGCGCTTGTACTCCACACTATCTTTCTCACGCAAACGAAATTGCACCTGACAGTGGGGGCAAAGCACATCCTGTCCTAGCATGTCGCGGGGAGTTTCCAACTCATGCCCGTTGGGGCACGGTATGTGTAGGATTTCCGGTTCTGCAGTTTGCGCCGGCGTCGATTGGGGCTGAGATTGCGGCGTTGGTGTAGACCCCACTCCTGTAAACGAGATAGGAGCTTCCAAACCCGGTTGAACGCCGGGAGGGGTAAAATGGGGCGACGCTCCGGGCTGATGCGTCGAGGCGGGGTAAGTCGCACCACCAAATGTTGGCGCGCCAAAAACAGGAGGAGTGTATTGCGGTGCTGGCGGGGAAGGAATGAGAAAGGTCATCCCGCAATGCGGGCATTGGCAGGGCTGCCCTGCGAACGACTCGTCGGTTTCAAGTGCGTGACCTTGCGGGCAGCGGAACTGAAACGCCATGCATGAACCTCGCCTTCTCCGCACGATGGACGTTGCCGCCGCCCAACGAAACTAATCGGCAGGCGACGTTCCTTCCATCATAACCCGAGGCGATGCAAAAGGGGCGGCGCCACATCGGCACGACGCAGCCGCAACGGCGAACGCATCATCCCGGCCTGCGCATAGCAAAGCTCTGCAGCACCATCACGGCGCCGGACGAGAGCAGAATCCAGCCGATGAATTTGGGAGGCTGGACCGCGTGAAGCTGCATCGACTGCATGGGCGCAAACTGCTGCATGAACGCCACGGTTTGCGCGCCAGGCGATGACGCTTGACCTCGCACGACCTGCGAGACCTGCGCGTTCAGCACAAACGTATCGACCATGCGAAACTGCAAACCGAGAAACAGCAGCAGCAGGCCAATCAGAAAGTAATGGTTGCGGTTAAGTTTCATGGCGCCCTTGCTGGACTGTGCGGCGCGACCGCCTCGGCGGCCGCGACGGCGACGCGAGAACGAGGCTGCGATTGACTCATCGGATGGCGAGCGGCCTCAGGTCCAATCGTGCGGCGCCAAGACGGGTTGCAGCGATGGAAGGCGATTTTTCGGATTGTTTGGGAATATCGCATAATTCCCGTTGACGGAATGCAAGGTTCCCCGGTCAAATGGCTCCCACGTACACCCCGTCCGTGGCTCTCGCGTCGCTCAAATAAATCCATGTCCCATGCGTCATCGTCCGACGAACTTGTTGAACCTTCTCAAATCATGCTCGGGGGCGATCGTTCGTTGTTGTCGGTCAGTTTTATCGGACTGCTGTTCACGCAACTTCTGACGGCGACGAACGACAATATCTTTCGTTGGCTTGTCATTGGCGTGGGAAAGGACTATTTCCCTGACGATGTAGCCATGGTGCTCGCCATCGGCACGGCGTGTTTTGTGGCGCCCTACCTGGTGCTTGCGGCGCCGGCCGGCTATCTGGCGGACCGATACAGCAAACGCACCGTCATCGTGGTGTGCAAAGTCGCCGAAATTCTAATCATGGCCGCGGGCGTAGCAGCGATCATGTTCGGACAAATTTATGTGCTATTCGCCGTCGTGGCGCTCACCGGGGCGCAAAGTGCGTTGTTCTCTCCCGCAAAACTTGGTTCGATACCCGAGCAACTTCACGCAGAAAAAATCTCGGAGGCGAACGGCCTGTTCGGATTGACAACCGTCATCTCGACGGTCATCGGCATGGGGTTGGGAAATTGGTTGAGCGACGCCACGGGACAGTACGGACAAGATCGGCCTTGGCTATCCGCCGTCGTCGTCGTCGGTATCGCCGTGGTGGGAACGGCCTTCAGTTTGCTGATTCGTTCTTTGCCCGCAGCGAATCCTGCGCGGCATTTTCCGTGGAACGCGGCAACGCAAACATGGCGCGACTTGCGCACCTTAACTTCGCACCGGCCGATGTTGCGAGTGGCCTTGGGGATTTTGTTTTTTTGGTCCGTAGGAGCGATTGCGCAACTCAACATCGATCAACTTGCCGCCGAAGCGGGCGCTATTAACGAAGCCGCCAAAAACCCCTTGCTGTTCTCCTTGGTGGTTGGGGTAGGCGTCGGTAGCGTGCTGGCTGGCGTGTGGTCGGCCGGTCGCGTCGAACTGGGCATCTTGCCGCTCGGTGCGGGAGGGATTGCACTTGCAGGCATGTTGTTGTTCACCACGCCACCGTCAATCTTTGAGGCGTCGGGAAGTTTGACCGCGGGCTTAATCTGGACCTGCGTGCTGCTGCTTTTCTTGGGCACAAGCGCCGGATTGTTTAGCGTGCCCTTGGAAGCGTATATGCAGCATCGTAGCCCGCGCGATCAACGCGGTTCAATCCTTGCCGCCAACAATTTTCTGACGTTCCTGGGAGTTCTTATTTCGTCGGGGATTTTTTACGTGTTGCGAGTTCCCGTGAACGGCGAACCCCTGCTCAACGCCAGGCAAATCTTTTTGTTGTTCGGCGTTTTGACCGTGCCGGTGTGCGTTTACATCGTTTGGTTGATTCCGCAAGCGGCAATACGCTTCAGCGTGTGGCTGGTGAGCAAGTTGTTCTATCGAATTCGCATTTACGGGCGTGAGAACCTGCCGAGCGAGGGCGGCGCGTTGCTCGTACCAAACCACATCTCGTGGATGGACGGCGTTTTGCTAATGCTCACAAGCTCACGACCATTGCGTATGGTGGTTTGGAGCGGGAACTTTGAAAACCGTTTCTTGCAACGGCTCGCTAAGCTTTACGGCGTGATCTCGATCTCGGCGCGACCCAAGGAAATTGCCGCCGCGTTGAAGACGGCGCGCGAAGCATTGCACAACGGCGAACTGGTTTGCGTGTTCCCCGAGGGCGGCATCTCACGCACAGGGCAGGTTCAAGCGTTCAAACCGGGAATCTTGAAGATTCTTAAAGGCACCGACGTGCCCGTCATCCCGGTCTACCTGGACGAGTTATGGGGGAGTATCTTCAGTTTTCAGGGCGGCAAATTCTTTCGCAAGTTGCCGCAGCGTTGGCCGTATCCCGTATCGATTTTTTTTGGACCGCCGATCGCCCGGCGCGACGATCTGCATCATATCCGTCAAGCCGTTTTGGAATTAGGAACACAAGCCGTGCAACAACGGAAACAACAATTTACCCCGCCGCCGGTCAGCTTTATTCGGCAATGCAAGCGACGCAAGTTCACTCCCAAAATGCGCGACACGATGGGTGGTGAACTCAAAGGTGGTGAACTGTTACTGCGTTCGCTGATTTTGCGCCGGTTGCTGCGCCGTCATGTACTTCAGCCGAGCGAGCAATACGTCGGATTGTTGTTGCCTCCCTCGGCGGGCGGCGTCATCGCGAATATGGCGATCACGCTCGATCGGCGCGTGGCGGTCAATTTGAACTACTCCAATAGTTCGGAAGTGATCAACGGGTGTATCGAGGACGCAGGGTTGAAGCACGTGCTCACCAGCCGTCAGTTCATGAGCAAGATGAACTTTCAGATCGACGCGGAACTGATCTATCTGGAAGACTTCAAAACAAAAGTCACGAAAGCGGATAAGGTCGCTGGCGCCGTGGGGGCGTACGCGACGCCTGCGAGCGTGTTGGCGCGACAGTTGGGACTGCATCGCATCGACACCGATGACGTGTTAACCGTGATTTTTACTTCCGGCTCTACGGGACGTCCCAAGGGAGTCATGCTCACGCATGCGAACGTGGCGTCGAATGTCCAAGCAATCGACCAAGTGATCCATCTCACGCCGGATGATGTGTTGCTTTGCGTACTTCCTTTTTTCCACTCGCTGGGCTACACCGTGACGCTCTGGGGCGTCATGACGCTCAACATTCAAGGGGCGTACCACTACACGCCGCTTGACGCCAAGCGGATCGGAAAACTGGGACGTGAGAGCAAAGCCACAGTGCTGTTGGCCACTCCTACATTTCTGCGCAGTTACATGCGGCGTTGCGATAAAGAAGACTTTGCCACGCTCGACGTTGTCGTAGCGGGAGCGGAGAAGCTGCCCAAGGATCTATGTGACGCCTTTGAAGAGAAGTTCGGTGTGCGGCCCGTGGAGGGCTACGGCTGCACGGAGCTTTCACCATTAGTGTCGGTCAACATTCCTCCCAGCCGCACGTTTGACAATTTCCAAGTCACGTTAAAAGAAGGTACGGTTGGTCGCCCAGTGCCGGCGGTCAGCGCTAGAGTCGTGCACCTGGAAACGGGCGAAGAACTGAGCGCGGGGCATGAAGGCATGTTGCTCGTCACAGGACCGAATGTAATGAAGGGTTATCTCCATCGCCCCGAAGAGACCGCCAAGAGCATTCGTGAAGGATGGTACGTCACCGGCGATGTGGCCCTGGTGGACGAAGACGGCTTTATCAGAATTACCGGGCGCGAAAGCCGTTTTTCAAAGATCGGCGGCGAAATGGTTCCGCACATCGCTATTGAAGAAGCCATTAACGATTTCGTCGGCGCAAGCGAAGATGAGGGGCCTAAATGCGTTGTCACCGCAGTTCCTGACCCGAAACGGGGCGAGCGTTTGATCGTCATTCATACAGCGATCGACAAAACGCCCCACGACATTGGTCGCGCGCTCTCCGATTTGGGTTTCAGCAATTTATTCATCCCCGGCGAAGACAGCTATTTGCAAGTTAAAGAGTTGCCGATGCTTGGCTCCGGCAAGTTGGATTTAAAGGGGGTAAAACAAATCGCCCTGGACTCTTTTGGCGCGGCGCGAACCGCTGTTGAGGAAGTTAATTGAGTCATCGGACTCATAGCGAGAATCTAGAATGCCTCTGAGCCGCGAACTCGCGTCCTTCTGCTCGCAATTACGGTGACGACAACGCCCGGTCCTCGCTGACGCGGAGAAAGTGCAGTAAAACTTGTTCATCGCCGGATATCCAGCGACGACGGCGCGCCCGATAGCGAGCGACATACCGCGAGAATTCACCTTCGATAAACGATTCCAGCAGGGCCGGGTGTACATAGAATTGTCGGCACACGCTGGGCGTGTTCCCCAAAACCTCAGCCGTTTGCTTCACAACTTGCGATACGAAGCGATTTCGTTGCGATCGAGACGTGAGGTCGTTATTCTCCATCAAGCGTCCAGCCGCCCAAGCCGACGCTTTCCACGTGCGGAAGTCCTTCGCCGTGAACGACTCGCCCATCAACGCGCGGAGGTGACGGTTGACGTCGTCGGAGTTCACGCAATCGTAGCCTCCGTCTTCTTTCGAGTAGGTGAACAAATGCGCGCCAGGAAGGTCTCGGCATCGCACAACAAGTTTCGCCAATCTCGGATCTTGTATTAAGATGCAGCGCGGTACGCCCGACTTCCCGCGAAACCTCAAGCAAACGTCGCCGTTTTCCAAGACAACGTGTTTGCGCCGCAGCGTGGTTAGTCCGTAAGACCGATTCGCTTTGACATATTCTTCGTTACCTACACGAAGTGAGGTTTGATCCAACAACGCCAGAACTAGCGCGCACACCTTGTCTTGATTGTGTTTGCGTTGCCGCAGTTCGCGTTGGACGTGTTTTCGAAGTTCGGGAAGCATGGTCCCGAATCTGAACATCCGGCGAAACTTAGCCAGATTGCTCGTTTCGCGCCACCGCTCGTGGTAGATGTACTGCTTCCGTTGTTGTTCGTCACGACCCGTGACCTGTAAATGGCCATCCTCAAACCGACAGATCCAAACGTCGCGCCACGCCGGGGGAATCACCAGCGACCGAATTCGTTGCAGCGCGCGGCTTCGTCGCACAGCGCGACCATTTGCATCAATAAATGTAAAACCACGTTGATGCTTACGACGGGAAAACCCTGGCTCATCGTCCGAAACATAGCGCAAACGGGCCACCCGCGCTAGCGCCTGGGGGTCGAGCGTATCATCAATCTGAGACCAGTCAATTTTCGTGCGGCGGATCATAGCTCACTTCCAAGGGCGGGCTCCTTGATCAAGCTCGCAAAGCGTATGCCGCCCTAAGACCATCATTATTTGCCGAAGTGCGTTCTGATTGGCGCGCCAATTGCGTTACTCGCTGCTCGGCGAGTTACTCTTGATCGAAAAGCGCGTTTTCGATCGTAACTCACGACATCAAAATAAGGAGCATGCGATGGAACTAGTAATGGCGATTATCGGCTGGTGTTTGTTTGGTCTCGTGGCGGGCGCGATTGCGAGGTTGCTCATCCCGGGCCGTCAATCCATGGGAATCATCCTGACGATGGTGTTGGGAATCGTCGGCTCATTGGTGGGCGGCTTTATTGGCTACATTTTGACCGGGGGCGGAGATCCCTATCAGCCTTCCGGCTGGATTATGTCGATCATTGGCGCCGTGGTCGTCTTAGGGCTGTACGTCGCCATGACGCGCCGCACGGCGAAACGCCTACCGTAACGCACGGTTCGCGAGCTAAGAAATGGCCGAGGGTTGCCAGAATCCTCGGCGGCTGAAATGATGAAGGCGTGAACCTCAACTCTGGAAAACTGGTAATCTTGATCATCGCTGCCGCTGCATTCATAGCTGCAGGCGGCGCATGGTGGCATCAACGACAGCAGGGGCGACGTGCTTTGGCCTACTGGGGGGCCGGCACGGCGCTCTTAATTCGTCGCGCCGAACATGTCACTTTGCTGACACTCAAGCCAACACAAACAACGGGCGAAGAACCACCGGTTCAGTCCGATTTATTACAAGGTTACACAATCGTCGATCGGCATGAAATTTCACAAGCGCGCGGACTGATTCACGCGCGACAAGCGTTGATATCGGACCCCAGTTACATTTGGAAAAGCACTCCCGCGACAAATCCTCGATGGGAGTTTGCGCTCCGGTTTAACGACGATAACGAAGACACGATCGTTGCGTTTGATTTAACACGGGGTTACTTGCAGGCCAAGGGGCGCAATTCAACTCTAAAACTGGGTCCTACCTTGATGAATGGATTGCGCCAATTTTTCGCCGAGCAGACGCCATCATCGTAACGCGGTTCTCGGAGTGACGGAGCGGCGAAGTTACCTGTCAAAGCGGGATGTTTTTGCGGAGGCCGAGTTGAATCGTCGGTGGTTTCGGTACTTTCGGCCCGATCTAGTCATCAAGGCTCAACGCGGCGTGCGCCGCCGCGATCGTTTCTTCGATATCTGCCTCCGTATGGGCGGCCGAGACAAATAGAGCTTCATACTGACTACAAGGGAAATAGACGCGACGTTCAATTAGGCCCCAAAAAAACTCGGCGAAGCGTTGGGTATCGCAGCGGCTTGCCACGCTCCAATCGGTCACTGGGGCCGGATTGAAAAAGAGCGTCATCATGCTGCCAACGCGCGCCACGGTGTGGGGTACTTCGGCAGTTGCTGCGGCATGCGATAAGCCCTCGGCCAAACGTTCGCTCAAACGTTCGAGTCGTTCATAGGGCGGTTCATCGCGCAACGATTTTAACGTCGCGATCCCCGCAGCGGTTGCCAGGGGATTTCCACTGAGCGTACCTGCCTGAAAGACCTTTCCCGCAGGTAGCACGTGATCCATGATGTCCGCCCTGCCTCCATAAGCACCAATTGGCAGCCCCCCGCCGACAATTTTTCCGAGTGTGGTCAGATCAGGCAAAATATCAAACCGCGATTGCGCCCCGCCGTAAGCGACGCGGAACCCAGTCATCACTTCGTCACAAATCAACAAAGCGCCGTGGGCGCGCGTCAGGTTACGCAACGCGAGCAAAAAAGCCTCCGTTGGTATGACACAGCCCATATTGCCGACCACGGGTTCGAAGATTACTCCCGCGATCTTGGTTCCATGGGCCGCAAATGCAGCTTCCAGGCCTGGCACGTCGTTATATTGAAGCACGAGCGTGTCTTTTGCCGTTCCTACCGTAACGCCTGGCGAATTGGGCGCGCCCAACGTCGCGGCTGAGCTCCCGGCGGCGACGAGTAGGCTATCAACGTGACCATGGTAATTTCCGGCGAACTTGACAATCATCTCGCGCCCTGTGAAACCGCGCGCAAGACGGATCGCACTCATGGTGGCTTCGGTCCCCGAACTGACCAGGCGGACCTTTTCCATCGAGGGAACGGCGTTAATGATTAGCTCCGCCAGTTCATTTTCCGCTTCGGTGGGCGCCCCAAAGCTGACTCCCAGGTCGACCTGACGGTGGAGCGCTTCGAGGACTTTCGGGTGACCATGTCCTAGAATCATGGGTCCCCACGAGCCGATGTAATCAAGGTACGAATTGCCGTCGATGTCGTAGAGGCGCGCTCCCTGTCCGCGTTCGAACACAATCGGCGTACCGCCAACACCTCCAAACGCCCGCGCAGGGCTGTTGACTCCGCCGGGCATTAAGCGGAGGGCTTCTGCAAAAACCGCGGCGCTGCGTGAGCGCGTGGAATTCCCAAGAGTCATGGGTATGTCTTCAATAACGAAGTTTTCCGAGTTGTTTTGAAACGATGTTCGCGTCTCATTGTAGCCCGCTCCTTGAGCAAGCTTCTAGCCTATCCTATCGTCGAACGGTTGAGAGTTTTTGGGGCGTCAAACTTCCCTACTACATCTCCAAGGGGCCGTTCTGTTACGATGGCTTTCATGGTTGAAACAACGCATGTTACTTGGCACCGGGCCGCCGTGACTCGGCCCCGCGGATGCGTGGTCTGGTTTACCGGTTTGAGCGGTTGCGGTAAGAGCACCATTGCCAACACAGTCGATGCGAAATTGCACGCCTTGGGCGTCCCAAGTTTCGTGCTCGATGGCGACAACGTACGTCACGGTCTGAATGCGAGTCCCGCGATGCTGGCGCCCATTCACGGCGAGGCATTCGCCCGGCGCTTCGGTTTGAGTTTCTCGGCCGAGGATCGCGAGGAGAACATTCGCCGGATCGCCGCCGTGACCGAGTTGTTCTGTTCGGCAGGTCTTGCGACACTTACGGCGTTCGTCAGCCCCTATCGCCGTGATCGAGAGCTGGCGCGTCGCCATGTCGAATCGAGTGGAGCCCAGGGAGACTTCCTTGAAGTGTTCGTCGACGCGCCTTTGGAAGTCTGCGAAGCCCGAGACCCCAAAGGATTATACAAGAAAGCCCGCGCGGGCGAGTTAAAGGGATTTACCGGGATTGACGACCCTTATGAGCCTCCCGAGAAGCCAGAATTGGTTTTGCAATCGGCAGAGCACCGTCCTGACATACTCGCCGATGAAGTTATCGCTTATCTGCGCAAATTAGGCAAAATACCGAGACCGTGACGGAATATCGTTGCTTGGCGATGATTGGCGCAGGTAAATCCGCACGCCATTTTCGTTTCATAACCGCTCTGATATAGTGTAAGTAGATTGGTCAACAACTGTACACGTCTCTAAAAACGCAATTCCTGCGCAAGATCGGCAATGGCTCGTGAGACCATTTTGCAGCCACCAGGGCCACCGGACGATGAGGAAAAGGATCTCCGTCCGCAGACCATGGCCGACATGGTCGGGCAGCGCGAAGTGATCGAGCGCTTGCGTATTGTAATTGACGCCGCCCGCAAGCGTAGCGAATGCCTTGGCCACGTACTTTTTGATGGACCGCCAGGCTTGGGCAAGACCACGTTCGCGACCGTGATTCCTCGTGAAATGGGTGTGCCGGTAGCGTTTACGAGTGGTCCTGTGATAAAAGCACCGCGCGATTTGGTGCCCTACCTGACGAATGCGTCAGAACATTCGGTCCTTTTTATCGACGAAATTCATCGCCTGCCAACGGGTGTTGAGGAGTACCTCTACACCGCGATGGAGGATTTTCGCATCGATATTGTGTTGGGAGAAGGCGTTAACGCGCGCACACATAACTTATGGCTCAAGCCGTTCACACTGATCGGCGCGACGACGCGGGCAGGAATGTTATCAGGACCGCTGCGCGATCGGTTTCAGGTTCGCGAACATTTGGGTTTTTATACCGTTGATGAGTTAGCGGAAATCGTGCGTCGCAACGCCAAAAAGCTTCGAACTCCGATCGAAGCAAAAGCGCTGATGGAAATTGCGTGCAGAAGTCGCGGCACGCCTCGGGTGGCGAACAACTTACTGCGATGGGTGCGTGATTACGCCCAAAGCAAATCGGATGGGAAGATTACAATCCAACTAGCTCGCGACGCGTTACGCATGCTCGGTGTCGACGACTTAGGCCTGAATTCCGTCGATCGCGATTATCTCGATACGATCATTCGAGTTTTTGGTGGGGGCCCTGCAGGGATTGAAGCGATTGCCCACACAATGAATGTGTCCGCCGATACGCTTACGGATGATGTTGAACCGTTTCTCCTACGAAGCGAAATGATCGTTCGATCTCCACGTGGCCGAGTTGCGACCATGAAGGCATTCAATCATTTGCACATAAACCCCGCCAAACGACCGCCGGGAGACGAACCTCAGACGCGTTTATTTGATTAGGGCGTTACCTCACTCAGCCGTAGCTTGCCCAAACCATGACAATGAGTCTTTTGGCATCACCCGGCGCGTATTTTGCAGCCTAGTTTTTGCCAACGGGTTATTCGCCTGACCATCGGCGGAAAATGGGTTGATATTAAGTCTCGTCACATGGCGTTTTATCGGTGGTGATTCTTGAGACTTCATGTCAACAGAATTCGCCGTAAGTTCAAGCTATAAAATCATTTAAATTACCCTGGACGCTGGCCGAAGAAGCTCTAAGATACCCTTAGTAGGAACAGCCTTCGGACAGGGCTAGAAAGTCTCAACGGAACATCCCAGGAAAAAGGAATCTGCTATGAACTATAAAGATGTAATCGAGAAAATGAACGAGGCCCTGCGCCATGAGTGGACAGGAGTTGCTCAATACTCGCAGGCGGGTTTCCTCGTTACGGGCCTGTGGCGCGAAGTTTACGCCGAAAAGTTTTTCGGCGATGCGAAGGAGTCATTCGGCCATGCGAATTTGGTCGGTGAAAAGATTGTGGCCTTGGGTGGCGTACCGACCATCGAGCGAAACCAGATTAAACAAACAGATAACCTGGACGAAATGCTCAAGAACGCGTTAGAATTTGAGCAGAAAGCGGTGAACATCTACACAGAAGCCCTCGCCTTGGCTGAAGAAAGTGGCGACCGAGCCTTGGTGATCTTCTTAGAGAACATCTTGGAAGACGAACAAGCGGGCGTTGATGAGTACGCCAAGATCGTGCGCGACCCAGCGGCAGCGACTTCCACGAAGAAGCACAGCTCCAGCAAGGTCGGTTAGTCGGCTGACGCGATGCCACAATATGCCGATTTCACGCAGAATCGGCATGGACAACACGCGGCACAAATAGGCTGGGGGCGACTTGAGAAAAGGCCTTCGGCAATTTAGTACGCGTGTTCTTTCCACCCTGCACGCTCCCGCTGCCGAGAACCGCGCGTAAGTCGGCAACTTGATGCGGCTCTAACTGGACTCGGCTTTGAGTAAACCAACCAATCCCATCCCCCCACGTCTGCTGGCGCAATTCTAGATAATTTGCTTGTCCAGGCGACTGACAAAGTGCCACTTCAAGGCGTTGGTCGTCGTGGGCCCCAGGAATGGTAGCAACAACTACTTCCGAGATCGACTGCATGGGGTATGCCCCGGCGGGTCTAAAGGCGGGATTGATGTTGAGATTCATTCTCAACACTGTTCGATTTTATCTAATTCGGCTCACGCGTCAATACCTTCCGCCGTAATTTGTACGCCTTGCTCGCCGGTGAGAAAACGATAAACTATTACTTTCCGCCGACCTATGGGGATTTAACGGAAGTCCTAACACCCTCAACCTTTTCGATTTCACTCGATGGCTCTCCGAATCAAGAAGAAAGCAAAAGTTCGCGCCCGGACAAAGAAAAAAGACCCTATCTACGTTGATGGTGTGCGGCCGCGCCCCATGTACGTGGACTATAAGAACATCGAACTGCTTAGCAAATTGATTAATCGTCACGGTCGTATCGTCAGCCGACGCAAAACGGGTTGTTCGGCGCACAGCCAGCATGCCGTCACTCAGGCGATCAAGCGGGCGCGTTTTATGGCCCTCCTACCGTATGTGGGCGAATAGGTCCCGGTGCGATCCGCGACAATTAACTTCTCGCACGTAAAGCTTTCATGCCCGCATTTCGCACCCGGCGGCGCGTCGAGTTTCGCGATACCGACGCCGCCGGCATCATGCACTTCTCCACGTTCTTTCTTTACATGGAGCAGGCCGAGCATGAAATGCTTCGCTCGGTGGGCCTGACTGTGATGGAGCAACATGCGGGCAGTGTCTTGAGTTGGCCACGCGTCTCCGTTAACTGCGATTACCGCCGACCGCTCCGCTTCGAGGACGAGTTCGAAATCGAAGTGATGGTGGCCCGCGTCGGCGAGAAAAGCCTTACGTACGTGTTTCGATTTCTTCACCAAGGGCACGAGGCCGCCACTGGTCGTATCACCGCCGCCTGCTGCCGGTTTTCGCATGATGGACCGCCCGTAGCGATTCCGATTCCAGCGCGCATCGTTGAACTTTTGCACGAATTTCAAGACTTGGCTCCGCCGCCCGAACTGGCCTAGGTCACTGGTCGCTCTTTTGAGATACTCTCGGTAATAGAAACCGCGAGGGGAAAGGCGTGTTCACGCGAGCGCGCCGCGCGAAACCTCTGTTTCTGCGGTCGTCTAGCAAGCGCACTCCGGGACATAATTTCGTTGCGGCACGGAAGCCATGAAAATATTCTTCTCCGTTGGTGAGCCGAGCGGGGACTTGCACGGCGCGAATTTGATCAGGCGATTACAAACACGTCGGCCTGACGTGGATTGCATGGGCTTGGGCGGTCACAAAATGAAACAGGCCGGTTGCCGGCTTCTGTTTGATCTGACGACTCTCGCCGTCATGGGATTCCTGCCAGTAATACGCAAAATACCGCAGTTCTGGCGATTGTTGTGGCAGGCCGATCGATGCTTTCAAGAACAACGCCCCGACGCCGTTGTGTTGATTGACTTTCCTGGCTTCAACTGGTGGATCGCGTGGCGCGCGAAGAAACACGGCATACCCGTTTTCTACTACGGTGTGCCCCAGATGTGGGCCTGGGCATCGTGGCGTGTGCGCAAAATGCGGCGACTTGTCGACTTCGCTTTGTGCAAGCTGCCTTTCGAGGAACGCTGGTTTCGTGAGCGAGGCTGTGGTGCGACCTATGTTGGTCATCCCTATTTTGATGAAATGGAGCACCAACAGCTCGATCACAGTTTTCTTGCCCAACAATCAGTCAAATCCGGCCCACTCGTCACAATTCTGCCTGGCTCGCGGTCGCAAGAGATCGCCCATAATTTGCTCTGGCTACTCAGGGCGGCACGGCGTGTTCACGAAGTTGCGCCCCAGGCGCGTTTCGCTGTGGCTGCGTTTCGCGAGGAGCATGCAGTGCGGGCCCGTGCTGCTGCGGAAGAAGCGGGAGTTCCTGTCGAGGTTTACGCCGGCAGAACGCCCGAGTTAATTCATTTAGCGCATTGCACAATGGCGTGCAGCGGTTCAGTGTCACTTGAGTTGCTCTACCACACCAAGCCAACCGTGATTCTGTACTGGGTGCCGAAAACGCTTTACTGGGTGGCGAGACGGTTTTTGATCAAAGTCAAATACATCACGCTTGTTAATCTGCTTGCCGATCCTGCGCCGTTCACATCGCGCCCCGTCCCTTACAATCCCCAGGCCGCGGGGTCAGAACGCGTGCCGTTTCCTGAGTATCCCACGTATGAAGATAAATCGGAGCAAATCGCCGACCATCTCATCGAGTGGTTGACCAACGAGCAAGCATATCGTCAGCGGGTTGCACAACTGAAAGAGTTAAAAGAGCGTTTCGCGCAGGCAGGAGCATCAGACCGCGCCGCCGACTTTATCCTGCGTGAATTGACTAAACGGGAGTACTCGAAACCGATACGACACGCGGCCTAAACGCTGCCCAAATGCGGACCTCAGTGAGCGTCGATCGATGAGCGTCGATCGACGCGCCCGCGCGGCCATGCCCTGTCGGACCTAACGCCTAAAACCTATCAAGGAGATGCGAGCATGATGACGCTAGAAGAAATTGCCGCTCGGATTGGCGGCGTGATTCGAGGCGACAGCGGCGTGCAAATCTCCGGAGCGGCGACGTTGTCCGAAGCGCAGCCAGGCGACATCTCGCTGGCGGATGATCCGCGATATCTGGGCGAGGTGAATCGCACCGCGGCGTCAGCGGTGATCACGCCGCACGATTTCTCGCCACCGAACCTTCCGCATATTCAAGTTAGCGACGTCCATGAAGCGTTTATTACCGTCGTTCGGTTGTTCCGGCCTGTCCGCAAAACAAAGGGATCAGGAATTAGTCCGCAAGCCTTCATCAGCCCTACCGCCAAGATTGCGTTCGACGCGCAAGTACATTCTGGCGCCGCGATTGGCGATGACGTGCAAATCGGCCCAGGATGCATCATCCATTCCGGCGTATGCTTAATGGCAGGCTGTCAACTCGGCGGCGACGTTACGGTGTTTCCCAACGCGGTGTTGTACGAAGACACGATTGTGGGCGACCGCGTCATTATTCACGCCGGCGCCGTGTTAGGCGCCTATGGTTTTGGATACAAAACAGTCGACGGCCGCCACAGGCTAAGCGCGCAACTCGGGTATGTGGTTATTGAGAATGATGTAGACATTGGCGCAGGAACGACGATCGACCGCGGAACCTATGGGCCAACCGTCATCGCCCAAGGCACGAAACTCGATAATCAAGTGATGATCGGTCATAACTGTTACATCGGGCCGCACAATATCTTATGCGCTCAAGTCGGTATCGCCGGAAGCACGTCGAGCGGCCATTACGTGGTCATGGCAGGACAGGCGGGAGTACGCGACCACGTACACCTTGGCGATTTGGCGGTCATTGGACCCCAGGCCGGAGTTAAAGACAATCTTCCTGGCAATACCCGGTATCTCGGGTCTCCCGCGCGTCCTGAACGCGAAAGCGCCCTGTTATGGTCGTCGCTAGCGAAATTGCCTGATCTACGCAAACAAGTGCGTAATCTGTCGAAAGAACTTGAACAAATGCGCTCATCGGTAACAACGCCGCGCAGTGACGCCGCTTAAGCGATGGTTCTTGCGACAAAGCGAGGCAGTTAATCGGTTTCGGCAAATAGACGAACGAAATCGATCGATGAGACGATGCCAAGAAGCCGATGTTGCTCGTTTAGCACCAGAACACGGTGAACCCGTCCATCGAGCATCCTCTTGGCGACCTCGCGCAGCAACGCGTCTGGCGACACACGAATCACCTCGGGCGTCATTACTTCGTGCACGCGCACGTCACCAAATTCCTCAAGTGCGAACGATGTCAGTCGAACGCTCTCCCACTGTTGCGTATCGGGATTGAAGTGCTGAGCAACATTCGGATCGCCCTCGCCCGTGGGCTCCGAATGATCTTGCTCATAGTTCAAGATATCCGAAGCGGTGACAATTCCAACGCACACGCCCTGGTTATTCACAACCGGCAAGCCTGTAATGTGATTGGTGGTCATCAACTCCATGGCATCGCGCAACGTGTCGCGATCATAGACGACAATCAAATCGCGCCGCATGACGTCGGCGGCGGTCATTTTCGCAATATCTGTTTTTTTCATCCGACGGCTCCCAAGTTCGATGGTCTTGTCAAGAGAACTGATGCATGCGAATGCGTCAAGTCGTCTGGCGGCCTTCGAGGACTAACCAATGCCGCACGCGATCCTCTATTTTCCAATGCAAAACCGGCTGAAAATGCGGTCCAGAACGTCATCGGTGTAGATTTGGCCGGCGACCTTGCCGATTTCGTCGAGTGCGGTTCTCACATCGGCCGCGATTAACTCTTCCCCAAGTCGCAAGCTCGCCGCCTGTTGGGCATGCTCCAGACTCGTGGCGGCCAGTCGCAGGCTTTCTCGACAACGCGCGGCAGTACCGGCCACGACACTCATATCTGCGTATCGTTCCGTAAGGACAGATTGAATACTTTGCTTCAACTCGTCCAATCCCGCTCCAGTGATGCTACTGACAGCAATAGGTTCACCAAGATCGTTGGTAACCGCGACAAGATCGGCCTTTGTGCGGACTATGATTACCGGCACGGGAACCGCAGACAGGTTGCAAAGAGACGCAGCGCCACGCGCGGCCAACGACAACTGCTGTTCTTCCCATGGGTTTTGTGGGCGAGAAGCATCAAGGCAAAGCAGAACAAGGTGCGACAAACGCCATTGTTCCGATGTCATCGCCTGGGCGGAGGACGAAACAGGGTCGTTCGCTGCAAGCTCGATGCCGGCCGTATCAATCAATTCCACATGAAAGTTCTTCCATGCGACGCGACGCCGCAAATAATCTCGTGTCGTACCGGCCGCGGGTGATACTAAAGCTGCAGTCTCTCCTGCCAAGGCATTCAATAAGCTGCTCTTGCCAACGTTGGGCCAGCCGACGAGTGCGACCCGCCAGGCATCGGGGGTTTCGCTACGTCCAATCATTTGTTCCGCAGTCCTCCGGACGGCCGAGGAAGCGGCATCAAGCTGCGATTGAAGTTGCGCCGCTGAAATGAATTCGATGTCCTCTTCCACAAAGTCGAGCCCGGCTTCCAAGTGCGCAAGTAAATCGAGCAATTGGTTTCGGATTAGATCCAAAGGCCCGGCTAATCCCCCCGCAAGTTGAGATAACGCGACATCAAGCTCGCGCTGGTTGTGCGCGTCAATCACTCCCAGCACAGCCTCGGCTTGCGTGAGATCCAGGCGGCCCGCCAGAAACGCCCGAAGCGTAAATTCGCCTGGTTCTGCCAATCGCGCGCCAGCGGCGCAAACGGTCGCGAGCATTGCCTCGAGTAACGGCGCCGAACCCATCGTATGCAGCTCGGCAGACGGCTGGCGCGTGTAGCTTTGCGAGGTAGGCCAGAGCATGAGCTCACACGCCAACGCGCCGAGAGGCGCCGGCAACCGCACTGTTCCACGAATGGCGGTCGGAATGCGAATCTCGCTTAACGTAACGTAGTCATCCGGAACGAAGCAACGGCGCAAACAATCGACCACATGCGATCCGCTCATGCGTACGATTCCCCGCGCTGCGCCGCTCTGAGCCGAGGCGATCGCCGCGATCGTGTCGTCTAAGGGGTACATCATGCGCGGCATTCCCGCATCCAGCAATACTCGACCGTCACGAGCATTCAACTTGATTCCGTAGGAAACTCGATGGAACGCCCCTCGCGCATCGCCTGATTGCCCAGAAGCACCGTGAGCGCGTTCTCATAACCAGTTCGTGCATTGCAGATCGTTTCCGGGTTCTGATCTTGCACGTTTTGTAGAAAAGCGACCAACTCGTCCCGAGTATCATCGCTTTGGTTGTCAATTTCGAACGGTTTGCCACGGTGAACCCAGGGGTCGTTACTCATCTTCAGCGTCTTGCCCGAGGTGATGATCGACGCATCACGGTCAATGCGTCCGTCGCGGCTCCAACCAGGATCATCGGCGCCATATTCTCGATAGAACAAGCCTTTCTGCTGGGTCAGAAAAAGAGTCCCCTTAGTTCCCATGACGAGTTCGGAAGCGCCTTCGAACGCGTTGTTTTGCAACGAAGAATAGGTAACGCGCACTTTGTATGGCTCGGCGGAAAAGGCCGTCGCTTCGGACGGCGCATCGCTTCGACCGCTTTTTGCCTCTTTCTCACGGAAGACCGGTTGCGGAAGTTCGTACTCGTAGATGCAAAACACGATGTCGAACACTTCGCGTCCGTCGCGCCAGTAATCAATACCGCCGACGCCGATGACTCGTCGGGGCAGCGATTTCAGCAAGCGATTTGCGACATCCAGCTGGTGGCTCGCAAGTTCCGTCATGAGACCCTGCGAATACTCCCAATACAATCGCCAGTTCAACCGGCGCTCCAGGTCCGGCCAATCGGGATGATCCTTTCCGACCGGAACCGGCCGTCGCCAAGGGTTATTGCGATGCCATTGGCACTTAATGGCCGTAATCTGCCCCAACATGCCAGCATCGACCATGGCGGCGGCTTGCGAATAGACCGCGTTGGCGCGGCGCTGCAATCCAACCTGAAATACGGCGCCCGTTTTCTCGATCAGGGCTGTAAGCGTTTTCGCCTCCTCTACGGTGTGGCACATCGTCTTCTCACAGAAGACGGCGCAACCAGCGTCGAGCGCCTCGCGGCACATGCCGTAATGTTGCACAAGGGGCGTCGCAACGACTACCGCTTGCGGCGTCATTTCGCTAAGCATGTGTGAATAGTTTTCAAAGCTGCGTGCTTCAGGTCCAGCGTACTTTCGCCCCTGCTCCAAGTGCGGAGGATAATCGTCGCATACGGCGACGATTTGCGCCCGGTCGATCGTGGTTAACTTGCGGATTAAGTCAGAGCCCCGTCCGCCTGTGCCAACCACCGCGACGCGCACCGGTGGACGTGACTCAGCGCTTTGAGCCTCGCGCGCAATGCAGCCTGCAGCGGCCAGCACCGCAGACTCTTTAAGAAACTGCCGACGATGGGAGTGGGAAGATTTCATTCAGAATCGACGATTCCTCGTGTTGTTCGATCCATAAGACCTGAAACAGGTCTAAAGGAGTTCTGCCTTCAAGATACTTGCGGGCTCGTGGTTTTCCCATGGCCAGCAACGCAGTGCTTAGAACCTCTGCTTCGAGTGCGGTAGGCGCCGCCACGACGCATGCCACGCGTTGATCTAACGGACCGGCTCGACGCGGGTCGACGAGATCCGACGTTTCTGCGCCTGGCGCAAAGGTTGCCGAAGTGGACAACCCGCAATTGGTTAATGGGATTTGCCGTAACTCGCGCGGCTCCCTGGTGAAAGGATCCTGTACACCGACGGGCCAAGGCGTCCCATCTTCCTGCACTCCTACGGCCAGGACCGAACTGGTTCCTCCATGCATTAATGCACTGCCCACCGCAAACTGGTTAAGAATGCGGGCGGCGGCGTCTAGTGCGTAACCCTTGCCGTATCCGCCAAAATCAAGTTGCATACGATCGTCAAGGAATTGCACCGTGCGGCTTGACAGGTCCATCCGAACTGCCTCGGCAAAGGAAACGCCCGCCACGGCGCCAATGTCAAAAGCGCCTTGGGTTTCTTTATTCCAAAAGAGGCAGTCTTCGAGCACGGCGAACAGCTCATAGTCCACGAGTACGGGCCCCGCCGCGGCCGTGCGGTTCACGCGCGCTGTCTCGGCTGCAGGATCAAATCGCGAGAGCATCTTTTCGATTCGGAGAATCTCATCCCAAGCGGCCTCGCCGACCGCCGCAAGATGCTCCATGTCTTCGCCGAGCAACCACATCTCAAAGAGAGTAGCCATCGCCGTTCGTTGCAAATGCAGTCTCACCATACTGCAACTATGACGCATGAACTTGCGTTCAACAACCGGCAACCGGACAACCAATAGCGTTCGTCGCGTGTCAGGCCGGCGCTACTCGTAACGCAAGGCTTCAATAGGATCCACCTGCACGGCGCGTCGGGCTGGCATCCAAGCGGCGAACAGCACTAAGAGCATCGCGACGCTGAATGCCGCCAGCGACAACAACGGTCGGAATCCGTAAGTTACCGGATGGCCAATCGCTTCAGCCAGCGATTGATTAATGACCCAGGCCAAACCCAAGCCAGCCAACACCCCAGGGGCGAGTCCCACGGCGCCTAGTATGATGGCTTGGGCAAAAATGGTTCGGCGTGCTTGCCGCCGTGTCATGGCGACGACGCGCAACATCGCTAACTCGCGGGTCTGTTCCCACACGTTCATACTGAGCGTGTTTGTCGCCCCCATGGCCGCCACGAGCAAGCCAAGGACCAAGACCGCCCACAAACCGCCGATTACGCCGGATTGCATACGGTCGATCATGCCCGTAACTTCGGCGTAAGATTGCAGCATGAGACCATGTTCATCGGCGATTCGCTGTAACGCCGATTGGACCGACGCGCGACTTTCAGGTTTGGCGCGAACGACAAATACGTCGGCGCCGCGAATATCAAGCGTCCGGCGCGCCACGCCACGTTCCATGTGAATGGTTAATCCTCCCGCCATGTAATCGTTTTCGATGGCGGCGATGGGAAATTGTCGTGGACCTTGACGCGTTTGAATTTCGATGGTGTCGCCAGGGCCCAACCCCGACCGCTCGGCCAACACGGAGCCTATCGTGACTTCACCTTCATGGAACTTACGTCGCATTAAGGGCGGAGCGACGATGTGAGGATCAACCCCAATGGTGTCATCGGTCTCGTATTCGCGGGCGATAATCATCACCGACTGTCCGGCGGCTTCGCCCCGCACGAATCGTACTGCGTACATCGTCTCGATGCCGGGAATGGCGCGGGTTTGTGTCTCGGTTTCATCCGGCAATTCCACAAGTTCCCAACTGGCCAAGTCGGGCGTCATGGCCCTTAAGAAGAAATCGCCGGTCATGGCGCGTCGGTACCAATCTTGTATGTCTTGAATATTATCGAGCACCGTATTGGCCAATCCCACGCCCGTACTCGAAACGACAAACAACACGCCAATCGTTAATACAGTCCGTATCTGACGCGACAATAACTGACGCCGAGCAAGTTTCAGCTCGGGTCCAACCCAGGGTTGGAGCAGGAACGCGACGATGCGTGAGCCGGGTCGTAACGCCAATCCAAATAAGGGCACCAACGAAACAAGCAACAAGACAGCGCCTTGCGGAGCATGATATTGCGGTAGTAAACCTGCTAGATGCAAAATCAGCAGGGCGGCGCAAATGGGAAAACTAATTGCGCCAATCAGTACGAGAAGTAGAGGCACTCCCTCTCGGTCGGCATGTGAAACTTCATGCATTCCCTCCAACGGCGTGATTTGCGCGGCTCTTTCGGCGGGCAACACGGCGCCAAGGAGTGAAACCCCCAAACCGAACAGGATCGCAGAGCCGATTGCCAATGTGGACAATTCAGGTGGTGGAAGCTGTGTACCGAAAAGTTGCCCCATGCCCTTGGAAAGTAGAATGGCGCCGCCCCAACCGACCACCACGCCCACGCCAGTGGCGACCGCGGCCAAGGTGGCCGCTTCTCGCAATACGAGAAATCGGATTTGTCTGCGGGTGGCGCCAATTGCTCGCATTAGCGCAAGTTGACGGCGTCGCTGCGCGACGTTCATAAAAAACGCGTTGGCGACAATAAACACCGCCGCCAGCAGGACGAAGTAGGCGGACATTTGCATCGCCTTCTGAAAGAACATCATGGTCTCTTCGCCCATCTGTGAAAGCGCCGAAGGCGCATGAATGTTTAACCCAGGCGAAAGTTGCTCAGACGCCTTGACCTGTACGACTGCGGGATCAACCTGATCTTCCAGGATTAGCTGCACGCGATTAATTTGTCCGCGCGCCGAAAACTGGCGTTGTACACTCGACAGGGGCATATACGCGACGCCGCCGCGCGTGATGGCGGCCCCGGTTCTCGGTTGCACCAGGCCAACCACCTTGGCGAGCATCCGGCCGCGTCGTGTGAGAAAGCGAACGGTGTCATTCACACGCAGTCCGGCGCTCCGGGCGAACGCGGCATCAAGCAATACGTCGTTCGCATTGGCGAACATGGCGCCTTCCGATATCGCGTACTCGCGCTCAAGCAATCCGCCCGACGAGTTAACACCGGAAAGCAAGACCGTCGCTCGGCGGTCGCCAAAGTACATTACCGTCAATCGCTGAAAGACGGGACTCGCCATCGCAACGCCGGGAACGGTGCTTAACCTAGCCGCCTCCTCTTCGGGAAACATTCCGCCGTCGGCTGCGTCAACTTCGAGCGCCGCACTACCGGATACCGTTGATTGCATCGCGCCAAATGACTGCCGGACCGCAGCCACAGCCAACTGAACCGCCAAGATCGCGGCGACACCCACAACAATACTCGACGCCGTAAGAACCGCCCGCATGCGATGGGAGACGATTTCTCGCAACGACAACTTCCAAGGAATCATGCAGTGGACGCCATGCTAGAGTGACTAACGTACAATGAGATTCGGAGGGTTGATACCGTACGTCAAACGTCGTGGCGCACGAGGAGATTCAAAGCGGCGACTCGATTGATGCTTCACAGCTTCAACCTATTCGCCCAATCCGTTCGTTTCAAACGGTTCAGCGCGGGCGCGCACGTTGGCGGCCCGTTCGCGTAACACCTGGACCGCAATTCGCGTATCTTGTACTAACAGGAACGAGCCATGAACAAGCGTCCCAACGGCGAATAGTCCCGCGCCCACGCCAATCGTCTCCATCACCGTAATAAACGTTCCCAAGCGAAACGGGACGAGAATCGCACCCAAGAGCGAAACTAACGCCGCCGAGGCGAACCCACCCATGGCAAAGTAAAAATCTCGTAACGCCGCGAGCAACAAGAGGGCGCGGTCTTCCGTGAAAGATAGTTCGCGTAGTCGCCGACTGGCCTCGCGCGATGCGAGATTCGTCGACTCCTCTAATTGCTTCGAAAGCTCCCTCGCTCGGTCAACCGCTCGCGCTAGCCGGTTACTCGTGCTCATTGTCAATACCGACGAAGCATTCGTCAGCACGGCGGGAGCAACAATCAGCGACAACACGGCGAAAGGATTCGGATCGGAGTTCATACAGCGTTTCGCGAAGCGAGCCGATAACGACCAGGGACTCCGATCTTACTCGGCTGGCAAAGTCTTCGCTATTGCCGTTCAGGATCGAATGCGGCGCGCCGCGTTCTCTTCAGGGCGCATAGGCAGGCAATTGAATGCCGCACCCTCGCCCTATGAGGGAAATTTGAATTGCGGTTACTCGAAAGCTGAGAGTTTTTCGTCGTCGAGCCCCCACGCGCTTCCGGTCTGCATCGCCTGTCCACGTTGGCGGAGCGTCCGAGCCTGTTCCACGCGTCCGCGCTTCAACAACTCGGTCGTATGAAATTGGATCAATTGATCTTGCTCGGCTTGTATTTGCTCAGCGCGGTCGGGCAAATTCGCGTGGGCCTGGCTCAGAACGTCGAGGGCGGCTTCCACTCGACCATGGGACAACAATGCATCGGCCCATTGGATATAGACAAGACCGCGACCTTCGGCAAACAACGCGACGTTCGGTCGGCGACGGAATCCACGTTCCATCACTTGTACGGCTTGCGGGAATGCGCCTGCCGCACAGTGCGCCGCCGTCAAGCGTTGGTGGACGTGCAAGTCGTTATCAAGAAGCGCCGCATGTTTAGGATCGATCTGCAGTCCAGCTTCGACGACCCTAACTGCTTGTTCGAGTTGATCGTCGTCGGCTAATGCAAGCGACCAATTGTTGAGTGCGGCCAGCAAGTTTTCTCGTGCCGCGTCGTCGCCCGGGTCAAGCTGAACGCTTGCAAAAAACGCCGCAACCGACGCGCAAAACTGCTTTTGTTCGAGTAACCGAACGCCCCGATTGTAAAAGGACTTGGCTACGAGGTTTGCAGCCGAAAGTCCTCGACCCACCGGGGCTTCGGGCGTTTCTGTACCAAACCGCGAGTGCGAGCCGATTGACGTTGCATCATTCCAATCAGGACACGTGGTTTGGACATTCGTCCATTCGCCACGATGAAACACGCGACAATAAACATGCGATCGGTCGGCCAGCGGCACGACGGTGAGGCCATGGTTTGCGGCAAGTTCACAAAAGAACACCGTGGCCGTTAGGCAATTGTAATCGCCGGTAGCCATCGTGCGGTTCAGTTCGCTACAGGCGACGTTATACTGCCCAGTTAAAAACAGGGAGTACAGTTGGCGATAGACCGCTTGCGGCGAAGCGTCCTGGCCAGCGGCAATCGGTTTTTGCAATTGGTCAGATTGGAGGCGTTGTTGAAAGCACTTCAGGGCAGAAGCGCGTTGAAATCGATCTTGGACGCCCTCGGCAATCAGCACGGCCTCGTATAACGTGAACGCGTCGAGCGAACCATCCGCTGCATCCTCAAGTAGCTGAGTTTCGGCTTCGTCGCGTTCCGTTAAGAACGTTAAGGGCAATTCCAAAGAGCTCGCGGGAGCACACAGCATCCAAGCCGAGAGATAAACTGCACACGAGAAGCTGGCCATGGCGAATAAACTCCTTGGCGCGAAAGCAAGCAATTCACCGGAAGTGATGAATCCGGTCCATCCGGCGCCCGGTAGAGATATACGTTGCAATAATGCAACAGGTCGCCAACGCCAAGGATTTTTGCGGCTTTTGGTGCAGTCATGTCGCCGCTTTTGCCCAGTTATCGCAGAACACCGGCTGAGGCCAAATAATTAAAGATCCCGTCTTCCATAAAAACGGCTAAAGAGCGCGAAGTAAGACTTCGCCGCGTCCCCCCTCAATTAGGTCACCATTGTACAAGTCGAATTGGGCGCCCCATAAGCTGTCCCGCGCCGGAAAGCCGTGCTGACGGAGTTGACCTAACATCAAGGGCACAACCGTCGGTCTTAACCGGCATGCATAGCGAAAGCTAGGAAGCATCGGAGGGGGGTTAGGCCCGAAAAATCCCAAACTGCCCCGCCGCATTCCTGCGCCGTGACGAATCCCTGCTTCTCCAAAGACCAAGATTACGCCAGCCGCCATATTAAATCCAACAAGATCTCCGGCGTTGCCGCCGACGGCGATGAGCCCCCTTCGCATGGTATGCCCCAGTTCGTCGCCGACATTACCGTGGATGAGAATCGCGCCCCCTTTCATTCCTAACCGGCTGCCCCGATACGCTGCGCCGACTTGGTTTCTTGCGTCGCCATGGATGTGAATTACCCCTTGTTTCATCTCACCGCCCACCCAGTCGCCGACATTGCCGGAAACGTGAATTTCTCCGCCGGCCATTTCACTTCCCAGATGTCGTCCGGCGTTGCCTTCAATGCGGATCAAACCCCGGCGCATCTTCGCGCCAATCCAATGCACACCGGAAAGGTCACCCTCCCATTCGATCCGCTCATCCGACGGATCACCGGAAACATGGAAAAATTCGGCTAATGCCAGTTTCTCGTTACCATGAAAAATCTCAAGACGCTCGACCTCAGCAAGAGATTTCTCGCGAACAACCTCTGGCGTCACGCCTTCGACTTCAATTGGAATTGTCGTCGCGCCATGGTAGCGAAGGTGAAGTGGCATAGCGCGGAGAATCGAAAGTCAGGTGAAGCGTTTCGAGCCCGACTGTCTCGAGGGGCGTGGATCACGAACGCGCGGGTTGAAACGTTGCTCTGGTTGTCATATCAACCACGGGAAGTAGTATAACGTCATCGTGTAGGACTGACGATGTGGCGACGGACGTCACATAGCACGATTGATGGTCCGTTGTTCAACCTCAAGGTGATTCACTGGTGCTCACTGCCTCGGCAAATTCGCCTTCCGCTTTAGGATACCACTGGCCAGCGGAATGGGCGCCCCATACAGCGACTTGGGTGTCTTGGCCCCACAATCCCAAAACCTGGCCTGGCCGGTTCGAACCGGTCCCCAGACAATTTGCGCAACTCGTACTGGCCATTGCCGAAGTCGAGCCCGTTCATGTTTTGGCCGGCGATGCAGCGAGATCAACTGCCGAAAAGTTGGTAGGGAATCACGGGAATGTGTTTCTGCACGATATCGCTACGAATGACGCATGGGCGCGTGATCACGGCCCCACGTTTCTTTCATCATCGCTCGAACTTCCACCCGCGCTGGTCGATTGGGAGTACAACGCTTGGGGAGGGAAGTATCCGCCGTTTGATCGCGATAACAACGTACCGCGACAACTGGCCGAACTCACCCAACGGCGTCGCTTCAGTCCTGGAATCGTACTCGAAGGCGGCGCTATCGAGGGGGATGGTCGCGGAACCGTTCTCACCACAGCGACTTGCCTATTGAATTCAAATCGAAATCACAACATGACACGCGAACGAATGGAGCAATACCTAGCCGATTTTTTAGGGGCGCAAAAGGTGTTGTGGTTGCCGCGCGGCGAACTTGCAGGGGATGATACTGACGGCCACATCGATCAATTGGCTCGGTTTGTCGCACCGGGCGTTGTTGTGGCCGCAACCACCGATGATCGCGCGGACGAGAATTACGAGCCGTTAAGAGAAAACTTCGCCGCACTTCAGAATATGACCGACGTCACGGAAAGGCGTCTTGAGGTAGTTGGGCTGCCTTTGCCTTCCGCCAAATATGTCGATGATCAACGGCTTCCCGCGTGCTATTGCAACTTTTACATTGCCAATGGATTAGTCCTTGTTCCACAGTTTGACGACCCAGCCGACGACCGCGCGGTGGGAATCTTACGCGAGTTTATGCCAAATCATGAGGTGCGCGGGTTGCCCTCACTCGACCTGGTCTGGGGTCTTGGCTCATTTCACTGCCTCACCCAGCAGGAGCCTCGAACAAAAATTTAGCAACTGGCGAAATACTTCGCTCTCGCCGCGCCATTATACTAGCGAGGCCCAGTTTAACCGAAGCGCGTTGCGTGTGATCTTGGCCCCTAGCGACGCGACTCACTCAGGGTACATGGCGAATTGAGAAAAGTTATCAACCTTGGAACAACGCAATGACGCGAATCGCTTACGGAATGACCGGCGTCCTGGGGTTATGCTTGTTTGTGGGCACAGTCGCCTCGCTCGCGCCGTGGCGTAGCGCCGCGTTGGCTGAGGACGCGTCCGTGCGACGGTGGACCGACACAAGCGGCAAATTTCAAATTCAAGCAGCGCTGGTGGACGTCAAAGATGGAAAGGCGGTGCTCAAACGGGAAGGTGGCGATGAAGTCTCGGTACAACTATCGAGGCTGAGCCGCAGCGACCAGCAATACGTGCGTGAGGAAATGTCGCGGCGTCGCGCGAGTCGCGCAAGCGACGAAATCTCCACGGCCAAACAAGATCGCGGGTCTTCTTCGTCCAGCACCGACTGGCCGCAGTGGCGTGGTCCGAATCGCGACGGTATTTCTTTATCGACCGGTTTGATCGATCAATGGCCCGCGGAGGGTCCGCCTCTTGCTTGGCAAGTGCGTGGGCTTGGCAGCGGCTTTGCAAGTGTCGCAATTTCGCACGGCAAGATCTACACCCAGGGCAAACGAGCAACCACGCAGTTAATCTGCCTCAACGAATCGGATGGCGCCGAATTGTGGCGTGCCGAACTTGGCGGCGGCAACGACCCCACGGGAACTCCAACCGTCGCAGGAGATGTTGTCGTTGCTGAAGACAATGACGGCAATTTGCTGTGTGCGAACGCACAAACGGGTGAAAAGCTTTGGAGCAAAAACTTTGGGCAAGACTTTGGCGCGCAACGGCCGACCTGGGGCTTTAGTGAATCTCCGCTGGTGGACGGGGATCGCGTGATCTGCACTCCCGGCTCAGACAATGCAGTGATGGCGGCGCTCGACATTCGCACCGGAAACGTCATTTGGAGTTGCGCTCTTCCACGCGAAGCGCGAGGCCAAGGACATGGCGGCGCCGGTTATTCTTCGCCGGTCATCAGCCATGGCGGCGGTGTCAAACAGTACGTACAACTCATGGGAAATGGCGTGATCGGCGTTCGTGCCGAAGACGGCAAGTTTCTTTGGGGATATAGCCGGATTGCGAATGGAACGGCGAACATTCCCACACCGATTGTTTCGGGAGATTTCGTGTTTTGCGCTTCGGGCTACGATGCGGGCTCGGCGTTATTACGCCTCGTTCGACGAGGGAGCGATGTCGCGGCGCAGGAAGTTTACTTTCTCGAGGGTCGCACATTTCAAAACCATCATGGCGGCATGGTGCTTAAAGATGGCTACGTATATAGCGGCCATAAACACAATCAAGGTTTTCCGATTTGCCTGGAAATGAAAACCGGAAAAATCATGTGGGGGGGAGAGATGCGCGGCCCAGGAACAGGGTCGGCGGCAATAACGTATGCCGACGGCAACTTGATCTACCGTTACCAAGACGGCAAGGTTGCCCTGATTGAAGCGACCCCGCGGGAATACCGACTCAAAAGCCAGTTTACGCCCGTACATAAAGATCGGGAAAGCTGGGCGCATCCGGTTGTTGTCGGCGGCAGACTTTACCTGCGCGAACAAGACGTTCTCATGTGTTACGACTTGCGCAAGTGAGTGTTACCAACAACACGCCCGCAATCGCCACATTCACGAACCTGCCTAGGATATGCATTTGTTGGCGGCCTCGACCTGTTGTCCCTCGGTAATCATGGCTTCGGTCGTCGCAAATTGCCCAGCTTTTGCTGAGGCAAAATTCGGTTTAGTTTCACTCGTCCCTTTCTTTAATGGTCGATGAGGGTTTTCCGCCCGAACCTGCGGGTCGAAGACTTGACCGGCGCGATTCGGCCTTTATGATTACTCCGCCGGGAAGCAGGCCCGGCGCCGAGTTCTCCACGATGGAGCGATCGGGGCGGACTTCTCCTCTCCGTGGGGCGGCCAAGGAAGGCGTACACCAACCGTGTTTCGGCATGTTGCCTTCTTTTGGGGTTGCCTCTGTTCTGCGAGTTCCTCGCTCGCACGATGGGACAGCCTGCGCGCGTTGTGTGACAAGAAGCACAACACCGCGCTTGGACCCGTTTGTAAGGAGATGAGCCATGACGTGGTTTACGCACTTGGGGCTTGGTGGCGCTGCTCTCGCGGTCTTCGCCACGACCGCGCATGCGGGATCGCCGCGCGTTCGATTCGACACCGATTCGGTTGTGAGCTGCGCCGATGTCACGCCGCTTGAGTTCGCCAAGGCGAACCCGGGAGAGAAATTGGTTGAAGCACGATTTTTGATTTCGACGCTCATTGCGCCGGGCGACAGCGACTCGCAATTACAGCATCTCTACACGATCGAAAGCCGCCAGCGCACGATGCAGATCGAAGATTATCTGCCAAAGACCACGCTTGCGGCTGATGTGGTTGGTCACGTGCTCGTTGAAAAGAAGGACGAAAACTGCAAAACACTAGGTTTGAACGTCAGCGGATCGTATGAAAAAATCGTCAACGGCTCCGCAACCGCGGGCATCGATACCAAGTCCGGTACGATTCAAAAGTACGAGAAGTTGCCCGCAATGGAGCTGCTTTCCGCAAGTGGTCCCATCCGCCGCGGGTCAGGCGTGTATTTCAAACTAAAGCCTTCGTCGCAAACTTCGCTGGAGGGGGCGCAGGAATTTGTTGCAATATTTCGTGTACCTGCGACATGGCGAGGCGACTATGTTTACGTGCATTGCGAAGCGTGGAGCATTGCCAAGGGGCTCGCCTCTCACTTTAATGAACCGGCAAGGGTCGGCGGAGGCGACTACTTTGTGGCGCTGCACTTGGAAGGCGACGTGCAAGCTAAGATGGCGGCTCAGCAATTCGCCCGAGCCGAACTGATGCTGCGGTCGGTGGCGGCCCGCTACGAGGGCGAAATTCAGCGACGTTCCTTCCCATCAGTTGCACATCAGGTCGGCGCGCTCATTTCGTTGACAGAGCGCAAAATCCCCAACGATTGGCTGGCGCGCGTCATGTACAGTTCGCCGCAAGCGGATCATGTGACGCTCTTGCAGCCCCTGCCTGACGAAGTGCGAGGCGCCGCCGACGCTTACATTGCCGCACGTTGGCGGTTATCGCAATTGAACGCCTGGAGCGATCCGATCGGCGCCACACTCACCAAAGCGACCACCGCCGAGTAGAAAAGCACACATTAATCTGGTTCAGTTTCTTATCCGATTTGCCCGGGCAGGCGCGTCGCGCTTGCCGCCGCGGTGCAGGTGTTTGCAATAAATCAACCACAGAACTTCGTGCGAAACCACCCAAAAGGACTATTGCACGGGGGGGGGATTCTGATATTTTCCCTGTACTCTTCCACCAACTCTATTTAATTCCTGCCCCCGCGTTCGCGCCTAGGGTTTAGCATGGTTCGCCGCGCCTTTAGCCTGATCGAACTACTCGTGGTGATAGGCGTTGTCGCGATATTGGCCGGTTTGTCCCTCGGGGGTGTGCAGTACGCACGCGAACAGGCCCGTCGCGCGCAGTGCAACAATAATCTTCGGCAGATCGGCCTCGCCATTGCCCAGTATGAAATTCAGCATCACGCCTTTCCGCCAGGCTCGAATCGGCACGGTTTTGGTTTCCAGGTCACCATCTTGCCGCACCTGGAGCAAGAAGCATTGTACGACCAAATTGAAACTGCGCGCCGCGATCAATTGCCGTTAAACAAACTTGGCTTTCGAACGATTCAAGTTGCGGAGGTTTACCATTGTCCTAGTGATATGGCGCCGTATGAAGTTGAATCGACCGGAGTGACAACCAATTATGCGGGCAACAACGGTATCTGGCTGGTAAGCCATGGCAGCAACGGATTCTTCCGCCATCTGGAGTCGTCTGGCTCTTTGTTTGGCAAGACCGGTGTCCTGCGCGCCAGCGATATGACCGACGGGCTATCGAACACGGCCGCGGTGGCGGAGATCCTCCATGCGGACGGGAGTTATTATCGGCTCCGCGTCAATTGGCAAACACCTCGTGGTTACGACAGCGCTACGCAACTTGACGCTTTCACGGCCCTGTGTGAGTCGCTTCCTCCAGCGCCCGCGGATTTCGGCTGGAGAGGCAATCCCCTGGCTCGCGGTATTCCGTGGACGCAAGGGCAATTGGGGATCACCATGTACAATCATGCGTCCACTCCTAACCAAGCAAGTTGCCTGAATCAAGGCAGTTACCCCAGCGCGATTTCCGCAGGTTCGAGCAATCATCGCGGGGGCGTTAATCTCTTGTTTGCCGACGGTCATTTATCGTTCGCATCGAATGATGTGGACCGCAAGGTCTGGCGATCCCACGGTTCGCGCGGCGAAGGCGATTAATTGTTTTTTCCTTATTACCCGGAGGAGATTCTCCATGTCCGAACGGCGATATTGCTTTCGAGTTCTTCAAGCGGCGTTTCTCGGTTTCTTTTGGATGATAGGCGACTCGTTCGCCAATTGGTCGATGGATTCTCCGAACAGTAACACCCCACCATATAGCACTACTTCCAACATCGCGGGAATCGGGGAGTCTCCTTCGGCGGTACTCCCATTCATTTTGCGGGTGCGAGAAGTTCCTGATGCGGGCGGCGATATATTGAACGAACAAAGCGGTTATTCAGCGGGCGGCGAGGAGTACTGGGGATGGCAGGCGACGGTTACTGCGCCCGTTAATGGATGGCCAGTCGGTCCACTGGTTGTGGAGCTTGTGTCCGTATCGCAAAGCAACGTTGAAGCTTCGGCCGAGATCACCGTTCAATAGCGAGAGATTTTTTGAAGCACCATGACATCGCACGTAATTTAGGTAGTTGCGCAGCGTTGCTTAACTGGGTTTGCGTTCTTCGGTCTTAAAGATGAAATCACAATGGCGCGCCACAGGAAACCTTGGACCCATTTACGCACGGTTGTTATGCTTTTGACAATCGTTTGCGGATGCAAGTCGGAATACGCGCGTCCTGTTTACGACCAACCTCCCAAGGGAGAAAAAATCGAGCTGGCGTTTCCACCGGTAACGCCGCAGGTGGATGAAAACAGTGTTTCGGTCGTTCGTTTACCCACGCCGGTTGCGCCTGAACAGATTCTGTCAATTCGGGGCACGATTAGCAATGCAAAGTCGGTACGTGGTCGCCCCATTTTGATTGAAATACTTGGCTCCAATTCCAAAGGAGAAGAGGTAATCGCGCAAACGGGGATAGCTCCCTTAATGCCAAACGGTGACGGCTCGGCGGCGTATCATCTGGAGCTTCGTCCCCCAGGAGAAGAAGGTAAATACCGGGTAACGGCGCGCATTGGCTCAAAATCACTTGATTTGGTCGGTCGTGGCGAGGTGGTTGTGCGCGGCAATCGCCCATAATTCGCTGCCGCAACGCCATTGGTTGACAGAGCGAAATCGTTTACGTCAAATACGACGTTAAACTCGGCAATGTTGAAGCATGTCCGCGGGCGTGGCGATGTAACTGGTATAGAATGGCCCGAACTCGGCGTAGCGGGCGCTGGCTTCGTCGAACCGCATGCGATAGACGATATCTTTTAAATACTCCGGGTTCTTGGCCCAAAGCGTTACGCCCCACTCCC
This sequence comes from Planctomycetota bacterium, assembly GCA_963204915.1. Classification (GTDB taxonomy): domain Bacteria; phylum Planctomycetota; class Planctomycetia; order Pirellulales; family Pirellulaceae; genus JAHWKS01. The sequence goes on from CAUJHS010000113.1 coordinate 223,481, forward strand.
AATCATCCAGACCAACACTGGTGGTGATAAGCTGCGTGACCCGGCCAGCGAACATCATACCGCTGCGGGCATGTTCGGCCATCATTTTCTTTCGAGCCGAGAATGGTAACATAAACCAGTTTTCGCCCACCTTACGTTTCTTATTCATGGGGTAAAAGCAGGTCGCGGGGTAAGGCGGAAACTCAGGAGTGAGCCGCATGGTGCGCATTACCGGCTCACGGCTCTGGTACGCCTTGACCTTGGCCTGGAACGCGGGCGATCCTTCTTGCTCTCCTTCTTCAATCAGTTGTTGCCCGTACTGCTCCACAGACGGCACGTACTCGGAAATCTCGGTTACGGACACGAACGAGTATGTAGGAGTCATGGCCGGGCCAAGCTGACTCGCCATCAACCGTTGATGCACGGCGTCGATCTTTAATGGATCGGGGTCCATCAACATGAGGCCGAAATCCGCTTTGTGTCCGCTGACAATGCTGGTCTGCAAACGCTGTGGAGACTCGCCGCCCGCGGGATCCAGAATTGCGGAAACTTCGTCTCGTCCCTGCGCACGTTGCTCTGGCGACAAGGCCGAAACGACGCCTCGATGAAACTGATAGAAGATATGCAAACAATGCCAACCCTCTCGCGGCGTGAGCGACGGAGCTTCGGGGGCGGTGTCGGGTCGAGGATGCGCCATTTGCTCGTTCAACGATCTGAAGTGATTGGTAAAAAAATTCCCGTCCTGCCGTTACTTACGTAGCGACGTTCGGGCCGCCTGGTCTAATTCCTTCAAACCTAAATCTCGGTCGACTACATGAAAACCGGCATGGTAGTGTTGTACTTTGCCGTCGGCGCCAATCATCACGAACAACGGCAAGGCGCCGCCGGCCGTGCGAGGATCGCCAAAGCGCTTGAGCATCGTACCATCGTCGAGCAACACAGGGTAACTGAGGTTCATGAACGACTGCAGCTTGCGAGCACTGGTTACCACGGCCCCGCGTGTAGCGCCATTCGCCAGTCGCTCGTCGACATTGACCCCGAAAACTTTCAAACCCGCATCTTTGTGTTTACGATAAAGGAAATCGAGATAACCAACCTGACCATAGGGCTCTTCGAGCGGAGCATCGCGATACTCCCAGAAGTGCAACACGGTCACGGCGCCGGTCAAGTCTTGGTTAGATACGGTTTCGCCGCGAATTCCTTGAAGTTCAAAATTCGGTGCAAGACGGTCTAATGCCTTAGCGCGTAACGCCGATACGCGCCCGAAACGCCCACTTTGCTCGCGCAAGTCTTCTTCGGCAGCAACGGCAATTGACGCGAGCAGCGTATTCGCCGCCGTTTGAACCGCCTCGGGAAGATTTTCTTTAAGAATCTTTAGCTGCGTTTCGGTCCAATCGATTTGGCGAGCTTCAGGCTCTAATTTCAATGCGTCGCGCAATTCCTCCCAGCGTTCGAATGCAGCCACGGCTGCCGCTTGCTGTTCGGGCGATAACTGCTGCGAAGCCTTCTCCTTCAATTTCATGGTAAACGGTTTGCCTTGCCCCAGCGTAACGTGCTCGGTTGCCGCGAGCACGGTTCCCGTCGGTTGCTCATACCAAACTTCGCCCTTGGAGCCGGTAGGACCGCGGACGGCAACTCGCCAGGCTTCGCGATCCCGCACCACTCCGGACTCGGCCACCGAGTATTCATAACGCCCTTGCGTCCAAACGGCGCCTTCCTGCAACTCGAGGTTGGGTTGGGCGAACAATAAAGTAATGGCCGCCTCTCCTGCGCCTTGACCATGATCGAACAACAAAGTAGGTCCTTTGCCACGAAGGGTTCGCCCATCGCGACTGAGACGCCAGGCGCCATATTGCCCCACCCAGGAGAATCCGCCGCGGCCCTTATCTTGCAGCGTCCACAAGAGCGTCGTTGATTCCTGATCAACGGCGGCCACGAACACGTTGAGCGTCAGCGTTTTGGCGCCAACGTTGTCTTCAGCCGCATCCGCCATCATTTCCCCATCAAAGGTAGCCAACGTCCCGGTCTCCCAACCGGGCGCCGCGAGCGAGGCGAGCAGCATCACAGAAATGACGGGAAACGACATAAGTTCAATCCTCGTAGAGTAATCTCGAAGGCGCGGTGACGAGCGTTTCCGTAGCGAGACATCGGTTCAGTGAACGTCAGGCAGGCAGGAAAGCAAGGGGCGGTGTGATTGTTCGGGGAAGGAATTCATTCTAGCCGGGGTCACATGGATTTTCGAGCGGTGATGGCTGTGGACCTCCGAAGACGTCGCCGATCAGCTCCAAAGACTTGGCCGAAGATGTTAATACCCGACAGGCACAGAAGTTGCGGCACATTGAACTGCGTTCCATTTAGAACCAATGTTCCTCGAAAGTCCTGCCCGCGCCGTTTGAACAACCGTGGAACTACGCCGGCATGCTTTTTTTCGCGATACCGGCGCGTGCGACTCACCTGGGTTCGATTAACTGCAATCAACGAGATGAAGCGACGACCTTTTGATTACTCGCTCGACTTTGCGGATATTAGTTTTCGGCAGCAGCCCGAGTTGTATCGAGTTGGCAAAGGCGAACAGGGGGTCTTACTGGTCGAACCCTACAAGAGCGAGATCTTACCACATTGGAGATTCAAGTCGGTCGCGGAAGCGACAGAATCGTCCTCCAAGATTTATCAAATGTTCTTGGAATATCTTGAAGCGGAAGATTTTCCTGGGGCCGATATGGCTCGCAAATTTTTGCAGATGGGCTGGACCCGCGCCCGACGTTACGCCAACCATCGCAGCGGGCGCAAATACGATAAAACGACCGGCGAGTTGCTTCCCAGAACCGAAGATGCGGAGAAAGCGAAATCAGCGGAAATCTTCTACAAGCGATACATAGCGGCCCGTGAAAACGCAGAGTATTTGCGTCAGAAACAACGGCATCTCGACCATTACGAACAATAAATCGTCGTTCCACGTTGAAGGTAAGCAGCGACGCCGGAACGACCCGCGCAGAACACGACCGGCTTTGGCTCAGGAATACGGCTATTCGGCCGCTCTCAGTCGACCGCAGTCATCTCCGAAGATTCAAAATCTCCTTTTCCACCTGGCAATGCGGATATTAGGGAAATTGATTTTTTCGGCGCAATGGCTTTCTCGAACGCGAAACGGCATCGGTTCTCTCGCGCATTAAGGAGATATCGAACGCTATGATCATGGCGACGCGTTTTGCGATGCGTTTTCGCAACGATTCAACCAACCGTTCGCCAAGTTCGGCGAATCGCCAATTTATTCGCGGAACGCGGAGTAACTTGCATTGCCGCCTGATTCGACATATGCCAAGAGGTCGAATATCTCGGCCTGCGTCATCGTATTTAACAAACCCTCAGGCATGATGGACACCTTAGCCGGAGCCTGCTCGTCGATGTCGGCCTTGACAATGCGAATTGGCTCACAGTCTTCCAGCGGATTGCGAATGAGGTACACCGCCTCATTATCCTGCTGCACGATCACCCCTGCCACTTGAGTTCCATCTTTGGTTACGATGATCTGCGTCTTGAACTGATCATCGATCTTGTGAGACGGTTCGAGAATTTCGCGTAGCAACGTTTCGCGGGTGTAGTTCTTCTTGCGAAACACCTCGGTCAATTCGGGACCGATCTGACCACCCTGCCCGCGCATGCGATGACAAGTGGCGCATGAAATCGCCGCAAAAAGTTTTTGACCATTTTCAAACGATCGACCGTGCTCGGCTTCACTTAAATGTGGGGCAAGATCGGCCATCGTCCAAGACCGAACAAATCGTCGTACTTCGAACTGTACTGGCTCTGGGTTCAACTCTTCGGCGGGAACGGCGTCCAAGTCAGCTACGACATGCATGACTCCGAACATGCGCCGCCAATGCCCAGGAAAGGTGCAAATGTATGAGTAATCGCCAGGTTTTTTTGGCGCGGTGAAATAAAGGCGGTCGGTTTCATACGGTTGAAGCTGCCGCATAGCATGCAGCACTTTTGGCGATTCAGGAATGAAATGGCGGGCAACGGCATCCGGCTCCGTTTGCATTCTCTCGGCCGCGATCCCCACTTCGGCCATGGCGCCTGGCTCGGTGATCACGATATTGTGCGGCATGATGTCCGTGTTCTCAAATACGATTTCGACCGGTTTGCCGGCTTCCACGTAGATTTTTGCGCGATCGTATTGCATTTGATGCGGGACCGCACGCAACGAGATCATGCGGACGCCCAAGTTATCGAGCACGTCCCGAACGCGTTTCGCCTCCTCTGCGGGAAGTAGCGCCGCCAGGTCATTGCCCAATTGCACGAGCGAGCGGAATCCCTCGCTTGTGCGCTGATCGGCCGGAGTCTTTTGCGCCGCGTCGAGTAAGGCTAGCGCCGTTACTCCTACCTGCGCCTTAATCCAGTTCGATCGGGGAAGCCGTAACATGCCCGCAATTGCGGCGTCACGTTCTTTGTCCGTCTGAATTAGATTCGCGAGTAACTCAAACGTTTCGGCGTCGTGGTTAGGAATCGCGACGGCTGCGCGAATTGCCGCACTCCGTACCGTACTTTCGTTCGACGTAGCAATCAGCTCTTGGACTTGCCGATACGAAGATTCGCGCATGGCGACATTGGGCAAGGCGGCAAGCGATTCGAGCAGATCGCTTTGGCGCGAAGGGGAATCGCCCGCAAGCGTCCACGCTTCGTCAATCGTATTGTCGGCCAAGATCAATCCGGTATAGCCGATTTGCCTCGCGACAGGCCGTTTCGCGTCGGTTGCCAGCTTCTGCAAATCCGCCCGATAGGGCGCAAGCTGTTGCCCTCGAAAACCCGCTAGTGTCTGAGCCAAGTCTCGCAAGGCTCCCGCGCCATCGTCCGCGCCTTGATCAACACGGGTAACCGCAGCTAAGAGTTCTTTGACCACATCGGTTTCGTGCAGCTTCGCCAGTTCACGCAAAGCCTCTTGACGATAAACCGCGTCAATCCCTTGCCGATCGAGCATGGCGCGATAGACCGGTTCGCTGCGTTCGATACGCACCAATTCCGCGTTGGAATAGCGTCGCAGTAAGTACGCAGCAGCAACTGGGTTTTTGGGAAGAAAAATCTTGATCGTTGTTTGTGGCGTTTGCTCTTCTTCGGCGCCAACAACAGAAAACTTCGCAAGTCCGGCGCCAGCCAGCGTCAAGGCAACGAGCGCAGATAGAAATCGCGTTTTCATAACGATGGGGAGGGGAGGATAAAAGGACAAGAACGCCGAAGCGTCCAACCAGGCAGGAGTCTTTATACTAATCGCTGGCTATCCATCAGCCTAGAGGCAGCTTCCGTATCGCGATGCGAACTCTGGTGGATTACTGCGGAGGCAGGGTCGCCCGAATGAGCTGAGCGACTGCGCGAGCATCGGCCGAGTCCAAGCTCTCTAAAGCACTCGCCACCTTTTCTCGACGCTCGGGCGGATGATTTTGGTTGAGTTTCCACTTACCTTCCAAACGCGTGATCTCAATTCGAATTCCGACGATCGCTTGGAGAAGCGTCTGCGCGTATTCGGTTGAATCGTCAAATACCCAAGGCCTCTCCCTTCGTTCTTCGTGGCGTTTCACAAGGTCTTGTACGATCGGCTTGAGGTCCGTCAAGTTGTCGAGAAGTTTCGCCGTTCCATAGGCGTGAACGGCAACGTAGTTCCATGTTGGCACAACGTTATCGGCCTCATACCACGACGGTGAAATGTAGGCATGTGGTCCCGCAAAAACAACGAGCACCGTTTGCCCTTCCAGATCCCGCCACTGTGGGTTCGCCCTCGCCACGTGTCCGACTAAATTGAAAACACCATTGCCTTGCGATTCGACGAGAAATGGCAGATGACTGACAAACGGCTCGCCGCGACTCTGCGAGAATAGCATTCCAAAACTATGTTGCTCCATAAAGTTAGCCAGCGTTGCCGGATCGGACACTTCAAAGGCAGAAGGCAGGTACATTTGCGGCGTCTACGGAGTAAGTGGGCTTTGCAAGGGAGTATGACGGATCGCCAATTCGCGCGGACGAAGAGGCCTCTCGCGTCAGTCGCGTTAACAATGTGACAATCGAAATTCGAAGGCAGTGGGTGTTTTTACAAACGGCGGTCCTCAGCCGCTCGGTGCAGGCCCACGCTTCCTCGCGAGAACTCTATGCTCGCAAGTGGCGGTTAATTTCAATGCACCAAGACCAATTTGAAGAAAACCTTGCTTTTTTACAATTTGTTGGGTAGAAAAACCTTATGCTTGTCTTGGGACACGCTGATGAACCAATTCGTTCGCTTCAGCGTGTTTAACTTTTGGGAATAGTTCGTTCCAACTCTTTGCTCGGGTACTGGCGGTGGAACGCGACCTAATACTTCAACTGCTGCAAAGCGGCGCGCCCGGAGTGGATCAATGGAACGAGCAACGTCCGGCTGCGGATGTCCCACGTTTGGATCGTGCTTGTCTCAAGTCGGCTGATTTGCGCGGCGCTGATTTACGCGGTTTGCGATTGTTTCGCGCCGATTTGTCTCATGCAAATTTACGCGACGCCCGTTTGGACGGCGCCAATTTAAGTGAAGCTGATTTCAGCCACGCCGATCTCACCGCAGCGCGGCTCCGTAGTGCAAAGCTCTACCGAGGTAATTTCGTACAGGCGGTCCTTACCGGAGCAGAGTTGGACGAAGCCTACCTTGGCGAAGCAGATCTTGGCAGCGCCGACTTGCGCGGCGCCGACTTGCGCGGCGCGACCGGTTTGACCCTTTTTCAACTCCGCACGGCCCATTTGGACGAAACCACGCGTTTGCCGCGCACCGTGGCAAGCGAGTTCGCCGCCCTTTCTGCAGATCGGAAACTCTCGTTGCCCTCAATTCTGCGGTTATGCTTGGAAGGTTGTTGAACGGGGAGGCTCTTGCCGTTCGCCATTGTGACGGTTTGTCCTTTCGCTCTGACGCTGTGAATTAATTGCTCGGGAAGTACGACAAATCGATCTCCACCGCTCCCAAGTTTGTTGAAGTGAGGGGCAGCTCATCTCCATAACGTTCTTGTTCGCGTCGAAGCAAAGCCAACATCTCGTTTCATCTGGCCGCGAGGTAGCGTAGCGACGGTCGTTCGGATAGGCTGACGCGAAACGCTGTTTATCTTCTTCGATTGGGAACGTTCCCTTGCCTCTCTTTGATGATCCTGATCGACGTTTTGCGGAGACCGTTTCGCGGCTTTCGTATTGCAATCCCTTTCTGCCCGAACGGTTGCAGTTAGAGCGAACTGCGCTTGGCGACGCCTTTTGTGACGAAGGCGCCGTATGGAGCAAACGCGTTCACGTCGACGACCGCCGAGCAAATATCGCGCAGCTACACCAATGCGCCCGAACGTTGGTCGACAAAACGCGAGAACGGCTCATGCAGAACGCCCCCGCGGACGCCGAAGAGTTGATCTTGTATGAAGATTTGGCCCTGTACTGTTTGTACCATCAGTATCGGGAGCACTTGCGGGACACGCTCGATCAGTCCGTCCAGAACCCTGGCGCCCCTGTCAAGGTTCGTTATTGGAAAGATTACGTTCGCGACTTTCACGCATGGTTGGCGTTGCCCGGTCGATCGAGTCCCACGGAACCTGATGCGGCGCACCTGTTTGCCTGTTTCTTTCAACTGCGCCGCGCGTTCCAGCACATTTTCGAGTATGTGCTCGGCAGTTCGATGTCCGCAGCACAGTTGCGCGCCTCGGTCTGGCAGTCGATCTTTACGCATGACATGCGGCGCTATCGACATCACATGTTCCGCCGGATGGGAGATTTCACCACGCTGGTAACCGGTCCGACCGGTACTGGGAAAGAATTAGTCGCCCGCGCCATTGGACTATCGCGCTATCTCCCGTTTGACCTCAAACAACAGCAATTCGAAAACTTCACGGGTTCATTTTTTCCGTTGAATCTGTCGGCATTATCGCCGACGCTGATTGAGTCCGAGTTGTTCGGTCATTGCCGCGGCGCATTCACCGGGGCAGTGGCCGACCGAGCCGGTTGGCTCGAGGTTTGCCCCACTTTGGGAACCGTGTTTCTTGACGAGATCGGCGAACTGGATGCGGCGCTGCAAGTAAAACTTTTGCGTGTGGTGCAAACCCGTAGGTTTCAACGGCTCGGCGAAACAACCGACCGAACGTTCACGGGAAAAATCATCGCCGCGACCAATCGAGATCTGGCGCTTGAACTTCGTGAAGGGCGCTTTCGAGAGGATTTTTATTATCGCATTTGCTCCGACCTCATTGTAACGCCCACGCTGCGCCAACAACTTGCCGATGCGCCCGAAGACCTAAGAAACTTGATCGATTTCATGGTAGAGCGTGTTACAGGGGAAACGGATCCCAGCCTCAGCGACGAAGTGGAATCATGGATTCACAACTACCTGGGGGCGGCGTACCCCTGGCCTGGCAACATGCGCGAACTCGAGCAATGTGTACGTAATATATTGATCCGCGGGCAATATCATCCTGCGCCAATCAACGCCAAAACGCTGCCCGACGATCCGTATCGTGCGCTCGTGGAACAAGTCGCCTCGGGGTCATTAAGCGCCGATGAGTTGCTCTCGCGATATGTTACGATCGTGTACCTGCAAACCGGCAGCTACGAACAAGCGGCGCGGCGTTTGGGACTCGACCGTCGGACCGTAAAGACGAAACTTGATGAGTCGTTCCTAGAGCATCTTCAACGGAGCGACTCGTAGTTATACTTTCTTGTTTCGTGTCATTGTCGAACTTCAACTGGCCAAATTCCACACCATGAAGACACTTCGTATTCAAGCTCAATTAGGCGTTTTCGCGTTATTGGCCTGTGGCGTTACTCTAAGCTCGGCCTCGGGTGAGGAGCAGGGATTTACTTCGCTTTTTGACGGAAAGACCTTAGATGGATGGGTCGGCGCGACCGATGCCTATCAGGTTCAGGATAACGCGATCGTGTGCGTCGCAGGCGCCGCCGGCAATTTGCTTACGCAAAAAGAATATGCCGATTTCGTCCTTCGTTTCGATTTTCGTTTGACTCCGGGCGCCAACAATGGACTGGGAGTGCGATGTCCGCTTGTAGCGCAAGGCAATCTTCATTTGGAAGGCATTGAACTTCAGATTCTCGACAACACGGCTGAGAAATATCGGACTTTACAACCCTACCAATATCATGGGTCCGTGTACGGCATACAGCCTGCCAAACGAGAGTTTCTCAAACCGGTCGGAGAATGGAACTCGCAAGAAGTCATCGTTCAAGGGCGCCACATCCAAGTGATTCTCAATGGCGAAGTCATCGTCGATGTAAACCTCGATCAAGCCACGAAAAACGGCACGCTTGACGGTCAGCCGCATCCAGGGCTGGCGCGCATGCGCGGCCATCTTGGCCTCCTTGGACACGGCGACGTCGTGGCGTTCCGCAATCTTCGTATCAAAGAGCTTTCGACCGCCAAGTAATTGCGACTTCGCCCAGCGCCAAAGCGGCGTTATGTAACGCGACTTCACGCAACGGCTTTGGATAACAAAGCCCGTCATTCGTTGTAGTCCGGTAGACTTTTTCGCCGTCCTCGGGTTAGGGTTCGTAAAGCAGAAATGCGCGCCTTCGCATAACGAACTTGTGCAACTCAGGCTCATATTTTTTTTGCATTTGTTCGACAGACTCGCCAGCCAGCAGGGCTTCGTAAACGGCGCGATTGCCAAGCAGTCGTGCGTAGTCTTCCGCTTTCCATTCCTCGCGATGAAGGCGTCGCAATTGCCGAGCGATCTCCAATCCTGTCCGCGCGGCGTCAAATGTCGCTCGGTCGGTAACAATCACATTCACGCCGCTGCACGACTCACCGGAAAACTTGCTCGATGCGGGAGTAAATCGGAGGGGCACAAACGCGACGCCCGGCATTTGAGCCTGATTGAGTTCCTTGGCCAATGCGTCGCCGTTCAGCCAGGGTGCGCCGAATTGTTCGAAAGGAGCATCCGTGCCGCGGCCCACAGAAAGATTCGTCGTTTCTAAAAGGCCGATCGCAGGGTAAAGCACGGCTTGGTTCAAATTGCGCATATTGGGCGATGGATTGATCCAAACCAATCCTGTCGCGTCGTAGTAGTCGGAACGGCGCCAATTCTCGACGCGTACAACCTGTAAATCCACGTTGAACTGCATTTCTCGATTGAACATTTGCGCCAATTCGCCCGCAGTCATGCCATGTCGGACAGGCAACGTGTGGAAACCGACAAACGATTCCTGGCCTGCATCTAATACAGGTCCATCCACGTCCACGCCATTGATGGGATTAGGTCGATCCAACACCACAAACCGGAGTTTATGTTCCGCAGCAGCCCGCATGGCTTCGCCCATCGTGGAGATATACGTGTAATACCTTGTGCCGATATCCTGAATATCGAACACAAGCGTATCTAAGCCAGTCAGCATCTCGGGGGTTGGGCGGCGTGACTCGCCATACAGGCTAAAGATTGGCAAGTCGCGCTGCTCGTCGCGAGAGTCGCCAATCTTTGAAACGTCTAATTGACCTGCAATGCCGTGTTCGGGGCTAAACAGCGCTACGAGTTCACAGTTCTTCGCCTCGTCCAGTCGCTGCACCGTCGAGACGCCGTTACGATCCACGCCGGTATGGTTGGTGATGAGTCCGATTTTGCGACCCTCCAATTGTCGGAAACCGTCTCGCACCAACACATCAATTCCCGTCAGCGTGTCGAACGTGCGCACGGAGGCGGAGGAGCGAGGCGCCAAACCTGAGGCGACTCCATTGACCACCGATTCCGAACTTTGACGTTGAATAGCCGCCGCAGCGATGCTGCCGATACGACCCGCAAGCGGGTTGACAGATCCTTCGCCACGCGGATGGACACGGTTGCTGAGAAACACCACAAACAGATCCAGTTCCGGATCGATCCAAATGGCGGTCCCCGTGAATCCGCCATGACCAAACGCCGCGGGCGAAAACAACTCGCCGCGATTGGACGAATAACCGGTTTGCATGTCCCAGCCAAGTCCTCGTTTCCCTCGCGAAACGTCGTTTGGGCGTGTCATCACGCGCCAAGTGTTTTCACTCATGATACGCGTCTCGCCCCGCTGCCCCCGTCCGAGCATCATTTGCGCATAGACTGCCAGGTCTTTGGCTGTCGAGAAGAGCCCCGCGTGTCCGGCGACGCCTCCTAAGTGGAAAGCGCGCGGATCATGTACCTCACCTCGCATCCATTCATCGTTGCGTTTCTCCGTCGGCGCGGCGCGGGCGCGAAGCGCCTCGTCCGGCAAATAGCCGGTCTCATGCATGCCTAAGGGAAGAAAAATGTTTTCATGCGAGAATTGATGAATGTTTTGACCGGAAAGTCGCTCAACAATCTTTCCGAGCACGAGAAAACCAACATCCGTGTAAACGAATTTCGTCCCTGGCTCGTCGCGCGGCGAAAGCGCAAAAATACGCTCCCAGGCTTTCTCAGGGCCGTCCAAATAGTCCGACAAAGCATTGTCAGGAATCAGCCCCCCTTGGTGGGTCAGAAGATGCTGGATGGTGATGTCGTCTTTGCCATTCTGTTCAAACTCGGGCAAGTGTAATGCCACGTTGTCGGCAAGACGCAGTTGACCGCGCTCAACGAGGAGCATGACACTGGTCGCCGTGGCGATCGGCTTGGTAAGCGACGCCAGGTCAAACACCGTGTCGGTGGTCATGGGTGCTTTCTCAGGCTCGATCTGCTTATGTCCGTAGGCCTTGAGGAACGCAATTTTATCTTGCCGGCCCAGGCACACCACGCAACCGGGCATCCGTTGATCTTGGAGTGCGGCCGCGATTACTGCGTCGATACGCGCGAGACCGACGGGGTCCATTCCTGCGGCTTCCGGAGTCGCTTCCGGCGTAGCGGCAGCAAGGGGCTTGGACGCGAGGAGCAAGCCAACGCACAGTCCGAAAGTCAACAAAAACTGCCCGCTACGTTTGCACAACATCATGAATCAATTCCGAAAGAGGCTTGGTCGAAGCAATCCGCCATCAACGAGTGTTGATCTCGATATTAACCGAGGCGGGTCCCTCGGTACGATGCGGCCAAATGAAACTCAACGTAAACCCGGTCAAAAACACCGTCATCGATCCAACAAACGCGTACCAAGGCCATGCAAGGCTCGTTGCGAAGATATGGAATCTCCAAACGCCATGGAGATCGGCGGGATTTTCCGGAGCCACAAAGGGCAGTCGCGCGCCGAACGCAACATAACACATGACGGTCAAGCCAACCCATAGTCCCCCTAGCGCCGCCCGCTGCGAAACCCGCCGGGTCAGGATTCCAAGGAAAAAGACTCCGAGCACGACGCCGGTGCTGAAGCTCGCGATGGCCAAGACGCTGTCAATCACGCTCTTTGCAAAATAGGGTCCCGCCATGCCCACGCCGATTTGCACGACACCGAAGATTACAGTAAATACACGACTTGCCCAAAGCAAATGACTGGCTGACTTTTCACCTAACCATGGGGCGTATAAGTCGTTGACGGCGGCTCCCGCCAACGAGTTTAGCGACCCCGACATCGATGCCGAAAACACGGCCGCCAGGGTTAGTCCGAGAATTCCCACGGGCATATGATCGACCAGAAAGCGTGCAAACGCCTCATCGTTCGCAAGCTCCGTTTGCGGAGGGTGAAGATGATAGAAACAAGCCAATCCAATCCCCAAGAGGAGAAACATCGCAAATTGAACGCATACCACGATGCCGCTCGTCACCAACGCCCGGCTTGCGTCTCTGGAACTTCGGGCCGAGAGGTATCTTTGGACCATCATGTGGTCGGCCCCGTGGGTCGCCAATGTAAGGAATAAACCCCCAATAAGGCCCGCCGCGAACGTGTATTTATCGGAAAAATCAAGGGAAAAATCGAAGACCTGGAACTTCTCATGCTCGCGTCCAAAGGCGAACAGCTGGTCGACCCCTCCCGGCAAGAGCCGAAGGAGCACGATTCCTGCGAGAATGGCCGCAATGTTGTACATCGCGAACTGGAGGCAATCCGTCCAAACGACCGACTTGATACCTCCCGCAAACGTGTAGATGATCGTGATGACGCCCAACACCGCAACACAGATGTTGAGATTCAAGCCCGACATGTTTTGCAGCACGATCGCCGCCAGGAACAACCGCAGCCCGTCGGCGAGATTCCGAGTGACCAGAAACAACAGCGACGCGGTTTGTCGCGTGGCGCCGCCAAAGCGTCGGTGCAGCACATCGTACGCCGTAAAAAGTTCGCCTTTGAAATAATGGGGCAGAAACAAAAATACAATGACAACGCGCCCAAGCATGTACCCCAGCGCCAATTGGAGAAATCGCATGTCGCCGTTTCGCGCGTAGGCCACGCCAGGAACACTGAGAACAGTAACCGCACTGGTTTCCGTGGCCACGATGGAAAGCAACACGGCCCACCAGGGTAAGTTTCGCCCGCCAAGCAGGTAGTCGTAATTGGTGGTTTGGCCGCGTCCCAGCCATAGGCCGAAAAGCGTGACGCCTCCCAAATAGAGGCACACAATGGCAAGGTCGATCGGATGAATGGCGAGCGACATGCAACTCCAATCAGCGCGGCTGGCGGTGGGCAAAGGGGTTTATTATTTTGCAGATGTAAATCGTTTTGCAACCCGTCAAAAGGTCTTGTCCTAAGTCGCTAAAGCTGATGCTTGAAAAACTCACTACCGAAGCGCGTAATGCGGCGTCTGAGGCCATTGATCGGCTTTCGCCCCTGGAAATTGTGCGCCTAATGAACGCGGAAGACGCACAAGTGGCGGCGGCCGTTCGGCAAGAAGAACACGCGATCGCCGCCGCGATTGAGCGAATCGCCGAGCGACTTCGTCGCGGTGGACGGCTGATTTACCTGGGAGCCGGAACGAGCGGAAGACTCGGCGTGCTGGATGCTGCAGAATGCCCTCCCACATTCAACTCCCCTCCGCACCAAGTCCTAGGGCTCATTGCGGGCGGACAAACAGCTTTAACCCAAGCGGTTGAAGGCGCTGAAGACCACCCGGAATTCGCCGTGGCCGACTTGGATCAAGTTGGCGTAAACCCTAATGACGCCGTTGTGGGGATCGCCACAAGCGGGCGCACGCCTTATGTCATCGGAGGGTTAAAACATGCACGCAGCGCGGGCGCGGCCACGATCGGTTTCTCCTGTAATCGAGATGCGCTGCTCGCCGAGCATTGCGACGTCGTCATCGCACCCGTCGTCGGGCCCGAAGTCATCTGCGGTTCGACCCGCCTCAAAGCGGGAACCGCAACGAAAATGGTTCTGAACATGCTCTCCACGGGCGCTATGGTGCAGTTGGGCAAGACATACGGCAATTTGATGGTTGACTTGCGAGCGACCAACGTTAAGTTGCTCGAGCGATCACGCCGCATCGTTGCCATGCTTACGTCGCTCTCGCCGCAAGACGCTGAAGCATTGCTTGCCAAATGCGGCGGTGAGGTCAAAACGGCCATTATCGCCCAGCGGCGCAATATTCCGGCCGTCCAAGCGCGTGAGCTATTGCAACAAACCGGTGGACGCCTACGAGCCGCACTCGAAGTGGGGGAAACGGAATGATGGAAGACAACCCCTATCGTACACCTTCGCCAGTTGAGGCGGCGCTCGTCGATGACGTGGGATTGAACGACTCGCCGCGAACGGTGCAGCACGCCGCCAGGTTACTTCGAGGCTTGCTCTTGTTCTACGCCATCCTGGTGATCGCGACGCTGGCCTCCTCGGTGCTCATGGCAACGTATTTACCGGTAGAACTACAACGATTTACTGAACAGGAACCCGTCGGTTTTTCATTAAGCGTGCTGTTGGTGGGAGTTGTGATCGCGATACCGACTCTACTAATAATGCTCGCAGGTTGGCTGGGAATGTTTTTTTATTGGCGAGCGGCGCGCTGGATGTTCTTTGCATCGCAGTTGCTCATTCTTGCAGTCGCTGCGGTGTTCGGCCCCTATGTGACTCACGGGGTCGAGGAAATGTTCGACGCGGCCGGTCAGTTTGTCGCGGGCGCAATTGTGGCGTTGGCGTACTACTCGCCGGCGCGTGTTCTATTCGAAAAAACGGCATCAAACTCGAAAGTTCGATGACGCCCAAAGAGCCCCAGGCTTGGATTCTCGGCATCGACGGAGGCGGCACCAAGACGGTGGCATGGCTGGCCTTGTGCGATGACCCACAGCAAACGCCATTGGTCGTAGGGCGCGGGGTCACTGGCGGATCAAACTTGCAGGTTGCCGGCGAACAAAGGGCTCTTCAGGAATTGGACCGAGCCGTCGCCGCGGCGTTTTCCGACGCGGGACAGCCCCGTTCGCAAGTCAACTCCGCAGTCGCCGGATTGTCAGGCAGCGATCGTGACGAGAACCGCCGCATCATTTTCGATTGGGCCGCACGACACCGTGTGTCACAACGATTCCGCGTCACCCACGACGCCGAACCGGTGCTTGCGGCGGCTTCCCCTGAGGGCTGGGGCGTTGCGCTCATTGCGGGAACAGGGTCCCTCGCATACGCTGTGTCGAACATGGGGACGACCGCCCGTGCTGGCGGATGGGGCTGGCTTATGGGTGATGAAGGAAGCGGCTATTGGATTGCCGTCGAAGGTTTGCGCGCCGCGACGCAAGCGGCCGACGGGCGCATCCCGCCGACGCAACTACTTACCGCACTGGTGGCGCATTTGAAATGCCGTGAACCCTCTCTGTTGATTCCGGCCGTCTATGGCATGGCTCATGAACGTGCGCAAATCGCAGCTTTAGCGGAAGTCGTGATTGCGACCGCGCATGAGGGCGATGAAGCAGCATTGGAAATTGTGAACCGCGCCGCATACCAGTTGGCCGAAATGGTGCGAGCCGCCGCGACTCGCGCGGAAATTCGCGATGAACCAATCCCCGTGGCGGTAACCGGGGGCGTGCTGCTTCGCGTCACGAGCCTGTTCGAGCGATTCGCTGCGAATCTCGCGGCGCAGTCAACCCGTTTCAAAACGCCCGTGCGCGTCGACGAGCCAGTCTGGGGAGCTGTGCTCTTAGCTCAAAAGGAGTTATCACGCAATCAAACTGTGGCGGACAAGCCCTAAGCGATTCCGTCTCGCGATCATCGAATGTCGTCGACGTTCGTTTTGAAGAGGCGTTGTCTTCGTGCGCACCAAACGACTACCCCTTGCCTTTATCTTTTGTGTTGCCGTTCTCGGCGTTCTTTTCGAGGAATTCGACGATCTTGCCGGCGACATCCACTCCGGTGGCTTTTTCGATGCCTTCCAGTCCGGGCGATGAGTTCACCTCCATCACCACAGGGCCATGGTTGGAACGCAGAATATCGACACCGGCCACGTTCAGCCCCATGGTCTTGGCGCTGCGAATCGCGGTGCTGCGCTCTTCCGGGGTCGGACGGACCTTTTCCGCCGTACCGCCGCGATGGAGATTGGACCGGAACTCGCCAGGGGGGCCTTGCCGCTTCATCGCGGCGACCACCTTGCCACCGACGACAAAACATCGAATATCGGAACCTTGGGCTTCCTTGATGTACTCTTGAACGAGAATATTGGCGTCAAGTCCGCGAAAGGCTTCGATCACCGCCTGAGCGGCCTTGTCGGTCTCCGCCAAAATCACGCCGATGCCTTGGGTCCCCTCCAAGAGTTTCACGACTAAGGGCGCGCCGCCTACCAGGTTGATCAAGCCTTGAATATCTTTCGTCGAGTGCGCAAACCCGCTCACCGGTAGGCCGACCCCCTCGCGGGCAAGCAACTGCAGTGATCGCAATTTATCGCGGGACCGAGTAATCGCCGTGGATTCGTTGGCCGGGAAAACTCCCATCACCTCAAATTGCCGCACCACCGCGGCGCCGTAAAACGTGTGCGGGGCGCCAATGCGAGGGATGACCGCATGGTAGCCCTCTAGCGGTTTGCCCTGATAGATCACCTTGGGCCGGTGTGACGCGATGTCCATGTAGGTGCGAAGGTAATCGATTACCTTCATCTCGTGCCCACGTTTCTCGCCGGCTTCTCGCAGTCGCTGGGTCGAGTACAACTTGGCATTGCGGGAAAGAATCGCAATTTTCATAAATGTCGAGAAAACATACACACGGAGCCCAACGACAGGGCAGCGTATTATGCGGCGCTTCCCAGAGGCTCACAAGGGGCAAATCACGCCTTACCGAGCACCGTGCGTTTCTGGCCTGCTGGTCCACCATGGTGACGGGGCATGTTCATGCGAAAGGCAGGCCAAATCCAACAAGCTATTCCAACATCAGGCGGTAGAAAACACCTAACTCACTAAGGAGCAATAAGTTGCGGCGATCCCACGTACATGCTTCGACTTCCGAGGCGCGGAACGAAGCGCGTCGATACGGGCGATTGCTGACAAGCTCAAACGCCGCTCCTGGTCTTACCTGAAACAAACAGGCCTCTTGATAGGTGCAGATCGCCAGATGGTCGCCACCTGGGGAAATCGCAGCGCTGGTGACGGATGAGACATCGGGCAAACCGACAACGCGCTCCAGGGTATACGTCGGTTCAGAGTCTTCTTCGTCGGCCGGCTGAGAGCATGGCAAACGGAAAATCGCCGTGTCGCGCCCCAACTTACTGACGAAGTACAAATCATCACCCCAGGCGAATGCCGCTTCAATATCGAAGGGCGCTTGCGGATACCTCACCAACAAGGTGCGATCAATCGGCAACAGACGAGGTTCCGTACTTTGCGGACTACTCCTTGGATCAGGCTCGCGCACGACGTAAATCCAACGTTGGGGCAGCCGTGATTTGCCTTGCAGCACATTATTGCCAATATCACAAATGTAAAGGTTGCCCAGGTGATCAATCGCCAGACACTCCCAATCCAGATTGACGGCCTCATCAATGCGGTATTCCGCAAGCACCTGCCCGCGCGCATCAAGAGCATAGAGATGCGGCGGATTTCCGGAATCGCACACAGCCCAATAAACGCCTGGAAAGCGTCGACTCGACTCTAGTCCAGATGCTTCTGAAAACCCCTCATGTTTTACACGGCCGATTTCAACCAAGGCCGGCGACGTCGAAAGCTGCGTCAACTCACACGCAGCGATCCACAATAAGATCGGGAGGGACATCAGGACTTAGCCCCAAAAAAGACCGTTGGAAACCCTCGGGCGAACGCCGCACGTTCCAATTTAACGCGCACGTGCCGTTCTTCGCCTCGCCATTGCGTGATCGGCACCAGCAAACTCCGCAGCAGCGACATGTAAACCTTTCACCACGTTCATGTTACGTGTGCTACTGAAATTGGCCAAGCGCTACCCCCACATTGGCGAACCGTATGCTATATTGGCCGAGTTTGGCGCGTCATTCGTTCTTGTGGAAGATGTTCTCGTCACTAAGCGGGTAGGTAATTGCAGCGTGTTTTTTCCGCCATAAGGGAGACGTCTACGAAATCGGCGAACTCAAACCGGGCTACTTCAAGAAACGATGCGGCGCCGAATCGGACATGATATCCGATGCGGCGCCACGATGTTCGTTAAAACGAGGAACCCAAGAGTTCGCCGGACACACGATACAAAATTAACGCTTCGAGAACTGCGTTCCGCGACGAGCGCCGTGCAAGCCGTACTTCTTGCGTTCCTTCATTCGTGAATCGCGCGTCATATGGCCGTTATTACGCAACGGCGGAAAAGTGCTCGTATCGTAGCTCACCAACGCACGGGCGATGCCCATCTTGCAGGCGCCCGATTGCCCGGTGGGTCCACCGCCGTGCACCGTGATGATCACGTCCACTTCGGTGCGCTTACCTGTCAGGTCCAAGCCCGACGTGACCGCCGTTTGATCTTGAAGATTGGGGAAGAACTCCGTGAACTCGCGCCCGTTGACGGTAATTACTCCGCTGCCCGGCCGAATGCGAACGCGGGCCACCGACGTCTTGCGACGTCCCGTGCCTAGCGCGTCACCGTTAATGGGATCTTTCTTCACGCGGTGGGCGACGCTCGTCACGGCGGGAGCGGCAGCGTCCATGTCCGGGGGAAGAGTCGTTTCAAGTCCTGAGGTCTCAGTAATGTCGTTGGCCATAAACAGTCGTGGGGAAGTTCAGTGAATGGATGCGAGTGCGCCGACGCGGCGCTACGGCAACCGCAATCTTGCCGTCTTGGAGCAGTTTCGGGGAACGTTTACTTCGCTCCCGCGTCGCGAGGTTCGGGTTGTTGCGCCTGATGGGGATGGTCAGGACCGACGTAAATCTTCAACTTCTTGATCATCTTGCGAGCCAAGTAATTCTTGGGAAGCATTCTTCGCACGGCCTCGTGCAGAATCAGCTCAGGTCGGCGTTGCAGCCGTTTGCCTGCGGTTTCCACCTCCAGGCCATGGTAGCCCGCGTACCAAGTGTATTCCTTGTTTTCCCATTTATTACCGGTGAACACCACCTTCTCGGCGTTGATCACCACTACGAAGTCGCCCGTATCGACGTGCGGAGTATACGTAGGACGGTGCTTGCCCATCAAAATCATGGCGATATCGCTCGCCAAACGGCCCACCACCTTATCGGTAGCGTCAACCACCCACCATTTTTGCTCCAACTCGCCGGGTTTGGCCATGAAAGTCTTGTATGTGGCCGCCATTTCGTCTCCAACCGGAATTAAATGCCTGCAAATTACATCTTGCGCGACGCCAATTGTGCTCGCCGTGCGCCGAAAACGAGCAATTCCGCAATTTAGCGGTTGAATGTGCTTGGTTCAAGGCCGTCATTCACCGCCAATGTCGATTTCTGTGCGGCAATCGACCACGGGTAAGACAAAGATTTTCCCATCCCCCATTCGGCCTGTTCGCGCTAGGCCTACGATTTTGCGGACAATCTCCTCCACACGGTGGTCGTCGACCCACACGGTGATCTCCACCTTCGGCAAAAACGCCAGCGCGTATTCACCGCCGAGGTACTCATCGAGGTAATTCTTTTGCCGTCCGAAACCTTTGACTTCGCGGACATTCAGGGCTTCAATTGGCGCGCGACGCAACGCCTCGAAGACCTTCTCGGCCAGGTAAGGCTTGACGATGGCGACGATTTGCTTCATCGAAGGACGGAACGAGTTGGGCCTTTGAAGAAGTCGCGCCGAGATATCTCCAACCTCTCAACGCAAATTAACTGAAAAAATTCTCACCGAAAAGGTCCACTGCGGGGCCTGACTCTACCTCCATGTCACCGTTGACTTTCACTTGGCACGCGAGGCGCATTTTCCCTTCATGGTTCAAATAAGCCATCCCCGGAAGGGGGTCCCCAACCGGGACCGGGCTTTTCAGTTTGAGCCACTCGCGGCGAGTCATCGCGTTGGTGTTTTCCATTCCTTTCGGAATGAGCACGGCGCACGTACCGCAAAGACCCAAGCCATGGCAGTTGGCGTACTTGAACATTCCTTGGCAGTATCCCAGCACTCCTTGATTCAGATTCACGCCGGCTTTAATGGCTTCGCGGCGTAAGTTCGCGCCGACGGGCACTTCAATCTCTTTATTCTCTTTAATGAATTTGACAATGGGCATGGCGAATCGAAAGAATGCACTGGTGGGGAACAACCATAACATCGGCGGATCGCCACAGTGGCCCGCCGCGACCAAAAGTGTTTGGTATAACCGTAATTCTCCCGCGGGAGCAACCCCGTTTGCGACGATTCTAACCCAAGCGACGCAGCGTGGCGAGTCGGAACGCGGGACGGAAAATCTTCTCCAAGCCCCTACCGCCGCCAGGCCGATAATGACTGCGGCAACCGCTTTACCTGGATTAATGAGCGCCACACATGGGTGATTATTCAAAATACCAGCAGAAGGTCATCAAACGGTATTACGATAACCGGGACTCGATTGCTGTGCAGCGATTGCAGGAGTTGGTTACCGAACTCTACCTGACGACCGGCAAGAAACGGGAACAACATTGGAAGAGTATTATCCTGCATTTAGAAAAACTCGGCGTGCGCCCCGAACGCATCGAACTGTTACGAAAGAAAGATGATGCCGCCGAGGTCGCCAAGCTTGTCCAAGAACTGACGGCTGGGAAGTGAAGCCTGGCCCTACCTCACGGTTCCAACCGCGATTCGATCGTGCTCAAAGCATGATGTGAGTTGCTTCGAGTTGCGGTAACTGAACCACAGCAAACGAGTGACGGGCAGCGCGAAAAAGCGCGCCAGGATTTAGCACCAACGTTTTCCCCTCGTAGTGCATCTCGGCCTTATGCGTGTGGCCGTAGCACACGAGATCCCAGGCGTTGCTCGTGACGGTTTGGCGGAATAACGCCTCATCGTCCGAGTGTAGGAACGCGATGCGACGCCCGTCTAACTCCAGCGAACCGAAACGACCGTGCAAATGGTGGCCGGCCTTCGCAATGGCCGACTCAAACGCCGCGGTGGCGCGATCCACATTGCCGAGTACGTAATCCACAGGCCATCGCGCCAGCAATGGCGGAATCTCCATCGAGCCGATGTCGCCGCAGTGAATCACTCGGTCCACTTCCATCGCTTCCAACATCACGGCCGCCTCACGGGTAAAGCCCACGTGCCCGTGAGTATCGCTGATGACCGCCAGCAGCATGAGGGTCGCCCAAGGTTGTTGGAAGGTTCGTTGACCGAGTAGATTATCAGCTGATTGCTTCGCCGCGCAGGAGCCCGTTCGGTTCGAAATCCTCTTCCCGCTTACGGCGTCTTGATGATTGCACTAATCGCACATGATGAGAAAAAGGACGACATGTCCGCCTTCGTCGCGCGACATGCCGAGTTCTTTCGCACGCAAAAATTGGTGGCGACCGGCAGCACGGGAGAACGCTTGATGCGTGAAACCGGGCTGGAAATCGAACGGGTAGCGCATGGTCCCCACGGAGGCGACTTAATCATCGGCGGCCGGGTCGCAACGGGCGAGGTCCACGCCGTATTGTTTTTTCGTGATCCGCTAACGGCTCAACCGCATGAGCCGGATGTTTCCGCACTGATGCGCGTGTGCGACGTTCATAACATTCCGCTTGCTACAAACCCAGCCGGTGCGGAAGCGGTCCTGCTCTATCTCCAACGCAAATAAACACGACAAGGTTTAAGCCGCACGCCACGAGATTTGCTATGCGGCTTGCAATGCAAAAAACCGCAAACGATTGGGTCGTTTGCGGTTTGGAGTGACGAAGCGTGGTTACGCAAACTTGGTAACGCCCGGCTTAGCGATCACGGTCTTGGGAGCATCGCCCCAAGCGTAGGAGTCGGGTCCAAGCTTCACATCGGACTTCATCGCCTGGTCCCAAGTGATGGTTTGGCCCGTATAGCAGGCTTCGCGGCCCATAATCGCCAACAACGTGCTTTGCGACATATACACGCCGTTGTTAAGGATCTTTCCTGCGCGAATGCCGGCGAACATTTCCTGGTGTTCGATGTCATACATGCTGGGATTCTTACGCTTCTGCTCCGTCGAATACTGCCACGGATTGGCGCCTTCAATTTGATGGGCAAGGACCTTAGCGCTTCCCTTCGAGCCGAGCACGAAATCTTCGACTTCATTCTCGCAACTGGCCATTTGACGTGTGTACGCAAATGTTTTCACACCGTTGGCCCATTCGTAACAAACGGCGAAGTGGTCATACGCATTGCCAAACGCGTCATCGGTGCGGACCTGCCGACCACCCAAGCCAAAACACTTGAGCGGCGGCTCGTCGTTCATCAGCCACATCGATTTATCGAGGCTATGGATGAACTGCTCTACGATGTGATCGCCGGAAAGCCAACTGAAGTAGAGCCAATTGCGGACCTGATACTCCATCTCGCTCCATTCGGGATTGCGGCCTCGGTGCCAAAGCGTTCCCGTCAGATAGTTTTCCTGAATCGCGATGATGTCGCCCAAGGCGCCGTTCTTGATTCGGTCGATGGTCTCTCGGACGCCGTAGTCGTAACGCCAGCAAAGCCCCGAAACCAGACTCAGGTTCTTTTTCTTCGCTTCCTCGCTCGTCTTGAGCACGCTGCGAACGCCAGGCCCATCAACAGCGATGGGTTTTTCACAAAAGATGTGTTTATTCGCAGCCACGGCGGCTTCTAACTGCGCTGGCCGGAAATGGGGCGGAGTGCACAGCAGCACCACATCCACGTCGGTCTCCATCACCTGCTTGTACCCGTCAAAACCGCTAAAGCATTGGTCGTCGGTTACCGCATATTTTTCACCCAGCGCCCGCGACAGCGTGCCTTGCGCTCGCTTGAGCTGATCGGGGAAAATATCACAAAGGACCGTTAGCTTCGCATTGGGATCGGCGTTGACGGCGTTTTGCGCCGCGCCGCTGCCGCGACCACCGCAGCCAATCAACGCCACTTTGAGCATGTCGTCGCCAGCGGCATGAACCGCGCCCTGCGCTGCCAGCGCCGCGGCCAACGAACCACCCGCGACCGCCGCCGTAGACGTTTTCAGAAACTCGCGTCGGGAGGGAGCGGCAACTTCAGAGGATGCGGTGCGGCGAGGCTCCGACATGGTTTTCTCCGTAGAGGTAGGTAGGAACGTGAAGGAAGGGGGGGCGCGGGGCGTGGATGGGCTGCCGCGTCTTGCGGCTTATCATAATCCAGTCGCAAGTCGTGTTGCAACTCGAATGGCTGCTTCGTTATTCGTCGACCGTCGGCCGCGGAGGTTTAGGTTTTCGGCTTAACCTCTGCATTCAAGCGTGTTTCCAACTCCTTCAATCGTTGCTCGACCTGCTCCAAGCGACGCCGTAGGTCATCGGCTTCGCGACGTAACTCCTGAAGTTCCTCCTGCGGCGGGAGCGCGGGAGACGCCGCAGGGGGCGTTGGCAAAGCCTCGACAGTCGGTGGCTCATTCGACTCGAGCGGCGCAACCGCGTTTGCCGGCTCCGCCATGGCGCGGTTCGAGAGTCGCGCCGTCACGATCTGCCGGCTGCCGCCGCGTTCAAAGGTGATCGCCACACTTTCGCCCGCAGCTCGGGTGGTTAAAGCTGCGCTTAAGTCATCCAGCGTCCGAAGCGGACGTCGATCGATTTCCACCAGTAAATCGTTCGCACGTAATCCAGCGGCTTCCGCGGGACTTCCTGGCCGCACCGTGATGACCTGCAGTCCGCGTCCTGACGTCTCGGCGTCGTCCGCGATCAGGCCGAGATAACCAGGAGACGACAACGTGGCGGCTCCGCTCTCCAATCGCCTCTCCAGTTCTTCGAGCGGCGACTGTGCGTTCGCCAAACCGCCTAAAGCTAGGACCAATACGGTGTTAAGCCACAAAACCCGATACATGAGGTTGCCTCCTAAGGATGCCCTGTTCGCCGCTTTCATTATACCGTCAGCGACAACGGTGACGGCCCTGCTTAATTCGGCTATGGTGACGAGCATGACGTCCAACTCGCAATCGCTGATCGTTCGCCAACCTCAAGCACACGAACGCATGGCCGTCCTCGAGCTTGCGTGGCAGGTAGTGCCGCCCGAACTCCGCTGGGGCGATCGCGTTCAAAACCGCCGCGAAGGGCGAGAAGGCGAAGGGCTCTTTGGCGCATGGCGCGGAAATATGCTGGTCGGCGGCGTCTGGGGGGAGGTCTATGCAGGTCGGGCAGCGGTGGCCCGCATGCCCCGGTTAGTTGCCGGCGAACCTCATGAAACCCAGTTGACGTTGCTCGCCCGCCTCGAAGATTTTTTCGTCCAGTCGCAGGCAAGTTTCTATCAGATTCAACTGGAGCAAAGCGGGCCGAACGCAGAAAGCTGGTTGACCAAGGCGGGACTTCAGCGCGCCGGTGACTTGGTGTTTCTCGCGTGTGACCGGCTTAACACATCGACCCCACACGACCTTTCGTTACGATTTGAGACGTACAACCCCGACCAACGCATGCGATTGGCCGCGACGATTGAGCGAACCTACGTCGGAACACTCGATTTACCGGCTCTGGACGGTTTACGTTCGATCCAGGATGTGATCGACGGATACTTGGAAACGGGCCGGCATCATCCCGACGGCTGGCGATTCGTGATACACAACAATAAAGATGTGGGCTGCCTGCTGCTGACTGAACACCCCCCGCATCGTGCGTGGGAAATTGTCTATATGGGAATCGTGCCCGAATGCCGCGGCCGCGGGTGGGGTTTGCAGATCACCCGCTACGCCAAGCAACTGGTCCGCGAGGCGGGCGGACAACGTCTCCTCTTGGCTGTCGACACCGCGAACACGCCCGCGCGCACCCTGTATGCGCAAGCCGGGTTTGATGCGTTACATAGCCGAACGATATTTCTGAAATCGCTGGACGAGCGACGGTAAGCATACGCCGTCGGCGATAGGTTCTAACTCTGCCGCTCGCGATTGCGAACAAGGTGCGCCAACGCAACTTTTTACGTCTGCACACTTTCGGACGACCCCGGACCTTTCCGTGGTCAAACCGATTGGGCGGCCCTTGGAAAGGCCAACAGTTTTTCCACCCACACCGCACGGCCAAGGGGCGGAGGTTAACTCAGTCCTAACGTGGACTTCATGGAAGGATTCGCACAATTTGCGGGCGGTTCCAAACCCGGGGCGCGCTACTTTTGGAAAACCATCGCGGTAGAGGCGTTCGTCGTTTGACATGAGTGCTAGCACATTTACAATCTAATCTCGGACGCATTTGCAAGAGAGACTTCCACAGCGCCTTCCCCATGACTGGCGGCATGGGCGCTTGGTGGCGGCGCGACGGTGGGTGGCCCCTTCTTCGGCGCTGCGGCCTGTGTGGGAAATATCGAATTTTCCCGGTTGGAAATTTGGCGCTCGAGGTGCGCGCACACGATGGCCCACGACTCGATCACCTCCGGAGCGGAGTTGCTTGAACTCCTCCGTCAACGACTTGCCGCAAGAATCGGACAGGACCGATATCAGGTCTGGTTTGGCTCACAGGTCGAATTCACGTACGCTGCAGGGGTTATCACCATTGCCGCGCCCGAGCGATTCTCGCTCGAACGGTTGCGCCGGACGTTCCGCGAGGATCTCAACGCGGTGCTACGGGAGGTCAGCCAGGAAGACGTAGCCCTGTCGTTTGTCGTGCAAGAGACCGCACCGCAAGAACACACAACCCCAGCGATTAAGGCGTTCCCCTCCCTAAGAATTTCGCCGGAGAAACAGAACGGTTCAACCCGATTACCACGGAACGGTGTTCCGGACACCGCGTCGAGCGGACGGCGTTTTGCTCGCTTGGAGGAATTCTGCGTCGGCGAGGAGAACTGCGTCGCCTTTAGCGCCGCCAGCGCCACTCCTTTGCGGCTTGGAAGCGTGTCTCCCTTGTTTGTGCACGGGCCGACGGGCTCGGGAAAAACGCATTTGCTCGAAGGCGTCTGGACCGCCGTCCGTCGAGTTCATCCCCGTGCTAAATGTGTTTACTTATCGGCGGAACAGTTCACGACCTACTTCCTCGAGGCGCTTCAAGGAAGCGGTTTGCCTAGCTTCCGCCGGAAGTATCGTGAAGTGCAGTTGTTAGCGATTGACGACGTGCAGTTCTTTGCGGGCAAACGCGCCACATTGGTCGAACTACTCCATACGATTGATACGCTGCATCGCACCGGCGGACAGATTCTGCTTTCCGCCGACCGACCGCCCGTGGAGCTTTCTGCGCTTGGCCCAGAATTGGAAGCGCGTATGTCGGCTGGCCTGGTCTGCGAACTGGCGGCTCCGCAACGAGCAACGCGCCGCGCGATCTTGCAACGCCTGGCGCAACGTTTGGAAGGGACAATTAACGACGAGGTGTTGGACCTTCTGGCCGAACGACTACCCGGAGATGGCCGCCGGCTGGCCGGCGCGCTAAACCGCCTGGAGGCCGCCAGTCAGGCTCTCAAGTCGCCCATCGACGTTGGCTTGGCGGTACGCGCTTTGGCCGATCTGTTCCAAGCCGCGCAACGCCCGGTCGATCTGCGGGACATCGAACGCGCCGTATGCGAGGTCTTTGGAGTTGAAAGCCCTGATTTACACTCCGCACGTAAGTCAAAACCAGTGGCGCAACCGCGCATGCTGGCGATGTGGCTGGCTCGCAAACACACGCGCGCCGCGTTGCAAGATATTGGCCGGTACTTTGGGCGAAAGAGCCACAGCACGGTCATTTCCGCTGAGAAAGCCGTAAGCACCTGGATCGAAGACGGCGCGGTTCTCCACCTTCCTCACGGCGCTTGCCAGGTGAACGAAGCGATCCGCCGAATTGAAGCGCGCTTGAGCGTGGGTTAAGGCGTCGCCCTGGCGTATGGCGCCGCATTCTTGGCGCATAAACCCGACTACTGCTGTGTCAAGGCGAGAAATTGGGATGCCACTGCTGGCTTGCCCAGCAGTGGTTCCTTGAAATCTTGCACTGCTGGGCAAGCCAGCAGTGGCACACGACCCCAAATCCAAGGTTTGACAAAGCACTACCAGCAACGTACGCACGCGGCTGGCGCGGCGTTAACCACGCCCTACGTAAAGTTGATCGCGCGGAAGCACTACCGCTTCGAGCATTTCCACATGCGGCGGAAGCGAGGCCATGAGCAATGCGACTTGCGCGACCTCCTCAACGCTCATCATCGGCTCCTGGTCCACATCGGCGCCGCTCGCAGCACGTCGTTCGACAGAGATGTTCCCGGGATGAATGCACCCGCAGGTGACGCCGTACTCGCGTCCTTCCAGGGCCGTCGATTGCGTAAGCCCCCACAAACCATGCTTTGATGCCGAGTACGCGGCCGAATGGGGACGCACGCGCTGCGCTGAAATGGAGCCGATATTGATAATGCGTCCCGATTGTTGCACTTTCATCAAACGCAAAGCCGCACGCGTGCAAAGAAAGGGAGCGCGCAGATTGACCGCCAGTACGTGGTCCCAATCTTCCGTTGAAAGTTGGTCCAGCGGACCACCGTTAAACGCACCTGCGTTATTGATTAAGAGGTCCAGCCGGCCAAAGTGCTGCTGTAGGGTCTGAAATAGTTCGTCGATGTCACTCTCCTGGGTCACGTCCGTCACACAAGCCACCGTATCGGCGCCCAGCAATCGGGCCTCGCTGGCGGTTGCCTCGAGCTTGAGTTGATCCCGTGCAGCAAGTACAAGACGACAACCCGCCCGCGCCAACGCCAAGGCAATACCGCGGCCCAGTCCTCGACTTGCGCCGGTGACCAAAGCAACCTGTCCCTCAAGTTGATGCATTTTGAACTTCCTTATGAATAGGTCACCGCAGCAAACGACTGCCGGCGAGGGAGAGTGTCAGTGGCGACGACCGATCGATGTCGGCCGACGTATCACTGCAAAAGCCACAAGGCGACGTTCATGTAGATGATGATTCCCAGAATGTCGATCAGGCCGGCGACAAACGGATTGCTCATCATCGCAGGGTCCAACCCCAGGCGTTTGAAGATCAAAGGCAGCAACGCCCCCGCCATGGCGCCGCATGTGACCACCAACATGATCGTGCAGGGAACGATGAGTGCGGTGTTCCATGATCGCGCTTCTTCCTTCAGTAACCAAGCGGCGATAAAGCCGCACGCCGCCAGAAAGCTGCCCAAGAGCAAGCCGATCATCAGTTCACGTACCACGACGCGAGCCCAATCACGAATGGAGACTTCGCCGCTGGCGAGTCCCGTAATGATGAGCGTCGCCGATTGATTTCCCGAGTTCCCGCCAACCGAAACGATCAAGGGCAGGAAAATCACCAGCCAAGGCCATGTCTGGACGCGACCTTCGTACCTCTCCAACGTAAACGCGGTGAATAAACCGGCGAAGAACAAAATTACCAACCACATGCCGCGCTTCCAACTCAGCGTTAAGAGAGGCGTTCGCAAGTATCCCTGTTCGAGCGGTGCAATGGCGGCGCTGCGCTGCGCGTCTTCGATGGCCTCTTCGCGAAATACGTCGATGACGTCGTCGTGCGTGATAATGCCCAGCATGCGCCGCTCTTCGTCCACCACGGGAATCGCCAGCAAGTCGTACTTAGCCACCTTCCGAGCGACTTCCTCCTGATCGTCCGTCGCCTTGACCGCCACAAGCTCTTTCTCCATCAAGTCGCTCAGCTTGCGTTGTGGCTTGTTGATGTTCGCCACGAGCTGCCGCGCAGAAACAAGCCCCTGAAGGTGGTTCCCCTCATCAACGATGTAAAGATAGTAGATCGTTTCCAGATCTCCGGCCTGGTGCGCCAGTTCGTCGAGCGCTTCACGCACGGTCAGATGTTCCGAAAGTTTCGCCACATCGGTCGTCATGACCGATCCAGCCGTGCCCTCGGGATACGCTTGCAGACGCAAAATGTCGCGCCGCTCGACGGCAGGCATGCGCGACAAAATATCCTTCACAATGTCCGGTTCGACATCGTTCAGCACGTCAACCCGGTCGTCGGCCGCCAGCTCCGAGATCAATTTGGCGACTTGGTCCAGATCCTGGGTCGAAATCACCTCGACCTGGATGGCATGGTCGAGATAGGTAAAAATCTCGGCCCGCGTTTCCAGCTTGGCGTGTTGCAAAACCGTCCAAACTTCTTGCGGCGTCAGCCCCGACATAAAATCGGCCGTGCGAGCCGGCGGAAGCGCCTCGCAAAATTCCTTCAGCTCGGCCTGATTATTCTCGGCCAGCATTTCGCGCAGTTCGGGCAGAAACAAGGTGCTTTCGACAGACATAGCGATGGCGAACGGTTTGCGGCAAAAGGCAATTTCGAGAACAATAACGCCGTCGCCCAGGGGGAAAGCAGGGGCGCCGTGCTGCGGCGTCATGAACGCGGCGCAAAGGCGCTGCGTGAAACCCGTCGATTTTCTGTGCGGCGAAACATCAAGCGTGCCGTCATTATGATTACTTAAACGGCTTTTGATAAACGGGCCTACTCCAAGGAATTTTTATGGACTACCGCTTCCCCCGTTGTCGCGTGACTCCGTTGCCGGCGCATCAGGTCGCCTTCGAGATCGACGGCGTCGAACGTCTGCGGTGGCATTACGGTGAGCAATACCCGCGGCCTTTCTTCTTTCCCCTGGTAGGACCTTCCGGCGCGGTGTTGACGCGCATGGGTCATCCGGGGGCGCCCAACCATGACCACCATCGCAGTATTTGGTTCGCACATAACCAGGTGCTGGGCATCGACTTCTGGAGCGACACCACGCCGGCCCGCATTCGCCAAACCGAATGGCGAGTTTATGAAGATGGAGACAACCACGCCGCCATGGCGGTCCTGCTCGGGTGGTATGACGGCCATGATCCGCGTCCCCTCTTGGAGCAAGAACTCATCGCCCTGGTGCGACCGGGCGACCCCGGTGAGACGCTGCTCGAGTGGCAGTCCACCTTTACTCCGGTGTCCGAAATGCTCGAGTTGGGCAAAACCAACTTTGGCTTTCTCGCGGTGCGCGTGGCCAAAAGCCTATCGGCCCACTTCGGAGGGGGACAACTAACGAACAGCGAAGGCCAGGAAGGCGAACCCGCCATTTTTGGCAACCCCGCGCGATGGATGGATTACAGCGGTCCGGTTCGAGCCGCCTCGTCCGGAACGCCAGCCGAGTCGGCGGCGCCGGCAGAAGGCATGGCAGGAATCACCTTTTTTGACCATCCGTCGAACCCCGGCTTTCCCACACGCTGGCATGTGCGCGAGGACGGCTGGATGGGAGCATCGCCCGGCATGGAACGATCGATCCTGATCACGCGTGCCGAACCACTGCGGCTGCGCTATTTACTTCACGCCCACGCCAACGCCTACGACCCCGCCCAAGCGAAGACATGGGCCGACCGATTCGCCACCTGGCCCGCCTGGAAAACTCAGAAGTCCACGAAAAAACATCAGCAATTCGAACTGGTCGAGCAATAATCGCACCTTCACGCGTTCGAGCAAATGAGCGCCCGGGCGCGTCGGCCTGGGTCGGCCCGAGGTACGAAAGGCATTCTCATGGCGGATTCTTCCCCGCGGTCCGATCTGCTGGACCGGGCCGCGTCGCTGCTTCCTCGGGTCGGCGAACTGGCCGACGCCATTCGCACAAACGAACGTTGGCCGGAGGAGAAAACTCAACAACGGGCGGCCGCGGCGTGGAAGGCCCTGCGGCCAGCGATCCTGGAAGCCGGCGCGTCGCTTCCCCCGGAGGCGAACCCCCTGGCCGATTGGATTCGAGACGTCGGCCGAGCGGCGCAGAGGTTTGACCGAGCGGTGCGCCAACACGGCTTGGCGGAAGTCCTGTTCTCCCAAAACTGCGAGGGCTTCCTGCGCGTGGCCGAACAAGGGCAAACGCTCTTGCAGCAAATGACCGCGCAACACGACCCGTTCGCGTTCGTCGATGCACCCGCGCAACCCAACACGGCGGAACCCAACACGGCGCAACCCAACACGGCGGAACCTTCCACCGTTGCTGCGCCCCCGAGGAAGGCCAAGCGAAGCACCGAACGAGGCGAAGGCCGGATCAAGCTGATTGCGGCCCTGACCCTGCACCACCAGTATGGCGCGGGCGAATGTCTGAACCAGGAACCCGTCGGCAACAACGAATTGGCCCGGCTGGCGGAAGTCTCGGAATCCACGGCCTCGGCGTTCTTCCACAAGCAATTCGGCGGGCATACCAAGTATCGGGCGATGTGCGCCGAGGCGACGCGGCTTGTCGCAGCCCTG
Source organism: Planctomycetota bacterium (assembly GCA_963204915.1). Lineage (GTDB taxonomy): Bacteria > Planctomycetota > Planctomycetia > Pirellulales > Pirellulaceae > JAHWKS01. The sequence goes on from CAUJHS010000113.1 coordinate 254,875, forward strand.
AAGCTCCTGAATCAAGAGTTCTCACCCCATCATTTATTCGGGGCCCAACCGCCCGGCGAAGGCGAACGCCACGACGACGTCTAGTGCTTTGTCAAACCTTGGATTTGGGGTCGTGTGCCACTGCTGGCTTGCCCAGCAGTGCAAGATTTCAACGAACCACTGCTGGGCAAGCCAGCAGTGGCATCCCAATTTCTCGCCTTGACACAGCACTAGGCGGCGCGTTCGATCGTTCGGCGTCACTTGCCGAACACCCGACAAAATTTCTTGCCCGCGCCCATGCGGCTTTTGCCGGCGTGTGCGTGCGAATCGCCCACCGTGCGGCGTCTTTCTGCCGAACGCTGCGCCAACGGGTAGACGCCGCACTTCGCGGCAAGCGACCTGTTGGAGCAAGTGATGATGGCAACGCACACTGTCGAATTCCAAGTCGGGAAAGGGGGCGACCATGACGCCTCTTGAACGCCTGTTGGCCAAGACGCCCGACGCCAAACCAACCGGCAACGGTTACTCGGCCCGCTGCCCGGCCCATGAAGATCGTCGAGCGAGTTTATCGCTTGCCGAAGGCGAGGACGGCCGGGCGTTGGTCCATTGCCACGCCGGCTGCAAGCCCGAAGCGATATGCGCCGCGGTCGGCCTGACCGTGCTCGACCTGATGCCCACGGGAGATGCACTGCGATTCAACACCGTCAACGTCAACGGTAATCGCCGCACGCCTAAGACGGCTGCCATACCGTTGACGTTGACGCCCACGGGCAAGCCGCCGAGCAAGCCCACAGGCAAGCCCTTCGCGACCGCTCGCGAGGTCGTGGCGGAACTCGAACGCCGGCACGGCCCCCGGTCGGCTTTGTGGACGTATCACGACGCCCACGGCGAGCCGGTCGGCGTGGTGGTTCGCTGGAACCGGTCCGGCGGCAAAAAGGACATTCGCCCCGTCGCCTTGCGGGAAGGGCGTTGGCGGCTTGGCGGAATGCCCGAACCGCGCCCGCTGTACGGCTTGCCGAACCTGGCCGCAGCGCAGCGCGTGTACGTTTGCGAAGGGGAGAAGGCGGCCGACGCGGTGCGCTCGCTCGGGGCGACTGCGACCACGTCGCCGCACGGCTGCGAATCGCCCGGCAAGGCCGACTGGCGTCCCCTGGCCGGCAAGGAAGTCATCCTTCTGCCCGACCACGATCCTCCCGGCCGTAAGTACGCCGACGCCGTGGCGGCGCTGTTGGCCAAGTTGACGCCGGCCCCCGTGGTCAAGGTCGTCGAACTATGCGACCTGCCCGACGGTTCGCCGATGCCCCCGGGGGGCGACATCGTGGACTGGATCGACGCCCACGGCGAAGCCGCCGAGCCGGACGAACTGCGCCGACAACTGGAAGCCCTGGTCGACGACGCCCCGCCGTTAAGCACCACGCCGCCGGCGGCCCCCCTGGAACGGCATGCGGCGTTTCCCAGCGAGGCGTTGCCGGAACCCTTACGCGGCTTCGTGGCGGCCGGCGCGAAGGCGATTGGCTGCGATCCCTCCTACCTGGCCCTACCTTTGCTGGCGGCCGCAGCGGCGGCGATTGGCAACACCCGGCGTGTGCAACTGAAACGCGGTTGGACCGCGCCGGCCATCCTCTGGGTGGCGATTGTGGGCGAGAGCGGCACGGCCAAAACGCCGGCGTTCAAGCTGGCCATGCGGCCCCTGCGCGAACGGCAACGCCAGGCGCTGGAACGGCATGCCGAAGCTCTGCGCGCGTATGAAGCGGAACTGGCCCGCTACGAAAAGGCCTACGCCCAATGGAAGCGAAACAAGAAAGCCGCCGACGACCCGCCCGCCAAGCCCGAACCGCCCGAGGCCCAGCGCTGCCTGGTGAGCGATACCACCGTGGAAGCCCTGGCTCCGCTGCTTGCGGCCAACCCGCGCGGGTTGCTCTTGGCCCGGGACGAGCTGGCGGGCTGGATCGGATCGTTCGACCGCTACGCCGGCGGCAAGGGCGGGGCGGATGCGGCCCATTGGCTGAGCATGCACAACGGCGAGAGCCTCATCGTCGACCGCAAGACGGGCCTGCCCCGCACGATCTACGTCCCCCAAGCGGCGGTGTGCGTTTGCGGCGGCATCCAGCCTTCGATTCTGAATCGCGCGTTAGGAAGCGAGCATCGGGAATCGGGCCTGGCCGCGCGCCTGTTGCTCACCTGTCCGCCCCGCGTGGCCAAGCGCTGGACGGACGCCGACATGGATCCCGCGGCCGAAGCGGAAATCGCCCGGCTGATGGATCGGCTGTACGAATTACGTCCCACCCACAGCGAGCAAGGCGAGCCGCGCCCCGTGGTGGTCGACCTCTCGTCCGACGCCCAGGCGGTTTGGAAGGCGTATTACAACGACCACGCCCAAGAGCACGCCGACCTGGCCGGCGAACTCTCGGCGGCGTGGTCGAAGCTGGAGGAATACGCGGCCCGGCTAGCGCTGGTCATTCACTTCGCCCGCTGGGCGGCCGACGATCCGACCTTGGCCAACGCCGACGTGGTGGACGCAACCAGCATGGCGGCGGGCGTGGCGCTGGCCACATGGTTCAAAGGCGAAGCCCGCCGCGTGTACGCGCTGCTGGGGGAAAGCGACGAAGACCGCGACCGACGCCGGCTGGTCGAGTGGATCGAACGCAAAGGCGGACAGGTGGCGCCCCGCGACGTGCAAATGGGCTGCCGCTGGTTGCGCGAGCCGGGCGCCGCGGAAGCCGCCTTGGAACAATGCGTGCAGGCCGGTTGGGGTCACTGGGAACCCACGCCGCCCGGCCAGCGAGGACAACCCACGCGGCGCTTTCGCCTCGCCACACCGTCAACCGTCAACCGTCAACCGTCAACACGAATCGCACCGCGCCAACAAGAATACCGTTGACGTTGACACCGTGAACGTCAACACCGTGAACGTCAACACCGTGAACGTGAACACCGCAGACAGCGCCGCGCAGCAAAAAACCCCGGTTTGGCCGGGGTCTGCGCTACGATGCGATAAAGTGCAACTGCGTTAAGTGCCCCCTGATGGACTCGAACCATCAACCCTCTGATTAAGAGTGAGTGGAAACCGTCATACCTTCTGACTTACTACGGTTGACGAACATTGACAAACACGGGGCGAAACGGCTATTCTGCATTTCTGGTGCTACACCCAAATTGACGCAAATTGACGCACAGCGTAGCACCGGCGTAGCACCGGGGAAATGGAGAAAAGTCAGATGCCCGAGAAAAACCGTCTGGCGTTCACGAAAAACGCACTGGAAAAACTACCTGCACCGACCGAGGGCAGGACGTACTTCTATGACACCAAAACGCCTGCCCTAGCGCTGTGCGTGACCGCCAACGATGTCCGCACGTTCTACGTGTACAAGCGTGTCAACGGGACCCCTAAGCGTATCAAGCTGGGCCGGTTCCCTGAGATCACCTTGGAGCAAGCGCGGAAGAAAGCCGCCAAGCTCACGGGCGAGATTGCCGAAGGGCGCGACCCTACGGCCGACAAAAAGTTCATCACGTGCGGCGAACTATTCGAGGCATGGGTGACGCACGCCAAAAGCCACAAGCGCACCTGGGGCGAGGACCAGCGGCTTATCAACAAGTTCCTCTCGCCGTGGAAACCTCGCAGGATAACCGCCGTCACCCGGGCCGACGTGCAACGGCTGCATTCGCAAATCGGGACCGACAACGGGCCTTATCAAGCAAACCGCGTGCTGTCGCTCATTCGCGCTATTTGGTATCGGGCGCCGAACTATGGCGTTCATGTCGAGAATCCCGCCGTGGGCATTCAGAAGTTCAAGGAGGAAAGCCGCGATCGGTTCTTGCAGGCCGATGAACTGCCCCGGTTCTTTGCCGCACTGGCCGACGAACCCGACGAAACTCTGCGAGACTTCTTTCTCATTGCGTTGCTGGTGGGAGCCCGGCGTGGCAACATCCAGTGCATGCGGTTCGATGAACTGAGCTTCGATCCGCCCACGTGGCGCATCCCGCAGACCAAGAGCGGTTTGGCGGTTTACGTTCACCTGCCACCCGCGGCCGTGGAGATCCTCGCCCGGCGACATGCCGACTATGCCCATCGTTCGCCCTACGTGTTTCCAAGCCGTAGCAAAACAGGCCACCTGGTTGAACCCAAGGCCGCATGGAAACGGATCATCACGCGGGCCGGCATCGCGAACCTACGCATTCACGACCTGCGCAGGACGCTCGGAAGCTGGCAGGCGATGAACGGCGCAAGTTTGCCGATCATCGGCAAGAGCTTGGGACATCGTTCGACGGCAAGCACATCGGTTTATGCACGGCTCACGCTTGAGCCCGTGGTTGAATCCGTGAACGCCGCCACAACCGCAATGATTCAAGCCGGCAAGGCGAAAGGGGGCGACGATGGCCAAGAGTAAACCAGAGCGGGCCGCAGAGTCGATGGCGGAGAAGCTGCGATCCGCCCACAACCAGGTTGTGACTTTACTTGGCGCGGTAAGCGGGTTGGTGGAGCGCGCCGCGGGAACGTGGATTGACTGGGGCGACAAAGACGACTTCTCGGTTATCTTGGGTGTTCCTCTTGGCCGCGGCGAATTCGCGCTGTTTGGCGACACTCAAGAGGCGTTCGCCGCGGGGCACCTGGAGGTTTGCCGAGCGATCCCAGCCATTGCGGGCCTTGCGTCCGTTGGTGGGCAAGTCGCTTCGAGTATGCACTTGGCAGCGGCGGAACGTCTGGTTGGAATGCTGGACACGCTATTCGCCAACATCTCGACGTGCAACAGCGGCGAAGGGTTTGACGTGAAAGCCGTTATTGCCGCTCTGGCGATCATTTCCGCACCAGACCTTGCGAAAGACGACGCGACCGCGGAAGCGGTCATGCGTGAATTTCAGTCATGGGGAGCCGCCGCACAACCATTCGACATTGATGAGTTGCACGCACGGCTCGTTATGGAGCTTTCCGCGGCGTTGCTAGTCTGCGACCCACGTCCGCCGACGAATGCCGAACTTGGAGACGGAGTTCGGCAGTGCCGCAGTTACGTCAGAGCGCCGCTTTGTCCAAAGTGCGGCTCGCAAGCAACCGTCAATTCGACCCGCCCGACCCTCCGCTACTGGAAGTGCCCAAATTGCGGGGCTACCGGCAAGCAGCCTCGCAAGTCTGTAACTTTGTAACGTCAATCTGTAACATTGTAACGGAGCGCGGTTTTTATTCCGGCAACCTGCCGTAGTATGCACTCGTTGACGTTGAATTATTCACGCAAGCGAGGTGCAACAAATGGCAATGACCTACCGACCGGACGTTCTCTTAAACGCCGCCGACGCCGCCGAATTCTTGGGCGTCCGCATGCAGACTCTTGCAATTTGGCGCTCCACTGGCCGCTACCGAATCCCGTACGTCAAGGTGGGCAGGGCTGTGCGCTATCGCCGTTCGGACCTTGAACGGTTTCTTGAGTCGCGAACCGTGATGCACACGGGCGAAACAGACCAATAACAACCCCACGCCTGCGCTTCGCGGCACGCGCGGGCGTGTTTTCTCCGGCCGCATGAAAGGCAGTGAAGATGAACGGCTATCTAGTGATTCTGTCCCACGGCATGGACGACTTTCCGATGGGACTGTACGCGATCGAGGGTGAGGCGAACGACGCCGCGATGGCGTTGGAGTGGGATGCCCACAACGACCATCCCTTTGACCGATTCGCAACCACGCCGAACGTAATTTCGGTTTTGACCTTCGTCGATGGCAAGCCGACGGAAAGCCGAATTGTGCGTAAGCACAGTCGCGAAGAAGCGATTGCGTAACGCGGGCATTAAACGACGACGCCCGCGGCGGCAAACCACGGGCGTCGTCTCGTATCGAAAGGGCAGCAATGGAAATTGTACGTGGCGCAGCGCCATCACTCAACGGTTCGCCGTCGAAAATAATTTGGGGCATCTCGGACTTAATCGCCGCAAACCCAAAACTGCGGGAGCCCGTGATTGAGGGACTCCTGCGGCGGGGCGAAGTTGGCAACCTAATCGGCGCGCCGAAAGTCGGCAAAAGCTGGACTGCGTATCAGCTTGCCCTGTCAGTCGCAACCGGAGATTGG
>CAUJHS010000114.1 GCA_963204915.1 Planctomycetota bacterium
TCTTCCAATGTCGCGCGTTCCTGGTCCGTGAGACGGACGATATACTTCTTCTGCATGGCAACCCTCCTTGGTTGCCTTAAATCATCGCCGAATCATGCTTGGCGACCAATCCCAATATCGAAAGGTGACAGAGCACTAGCCGATCACTTCGACTTTAAAGGACTAGCGCGGTGGAGCGAGCGTCACCTCAACAATGATCTCCTTTTCATCGCGCAGCGCCTTTACGCGAACCTTATCGCCAGCTTTATGCTGGCTTAACACGGCAGCGAAGTCTTCGATCCCCGTAATTTCTTTTGCTCCAAATTCGGTGATCACATCGCCGGCCCTCAGTCCCGCTTGTTCAGCAGGTCCACCTTTGGCCACATCCTGTAACGCCAATCCTTTCGCCTCGGATGCGTAGTCAGGAACACTACCGAAATACGGCCACTTGCCGCGGGCCGCTGTTTCCGGGCGACGCGTTTCAAGATACTTCGGTCGTTCCGGAAGTGAGGCGATTTCCAACACAATTTGCTCGACCAAATCCGTCACTCGGCGCATTCCTTCAATGTTGACCTTGTCGTAGTCGTCGCTGGGTCGGTGATAATCGCGATGTGTGCCCGTAAACAGATGCATTACGGGCACTCCTTTCGCATAAAACGAGGTATGGTCGCTAGGGCCATAGCCGCTTTCATTCTTGGTAATTTGGAAGTTGTGTTCCTCGTTCAACCGATCAACAAGCGCATCGAATCCTTCGGCAGTCCCGGTGCCATAGACAACGAGCTTGTCATCAACGAGCCGACCAACCATATCCATATTGATCATGCCGACGGTGGTCTCCAGCGGAAACGCCGGATTCTTGACATAATGCGCGCTGCCCAATAAGCCACGTTCCTCGCCGGTAAATGCGATAAACAATATCCGCCGAGTCGGTTTCTCGCCTCGCGCCGTGAGTCGATGGGCGACTTCCAACAGCGCCGCGGTGCCCGAAGCGTTATCATCAGCACCATTGTGAATGTCGCGTGTCCATGGCGCCAACGAACCAGCTCCGCCCATGCCTAGGTGATCATAGTGCGCTCCCACGACAATGGTCTCATTGGCGTGTGGTCCTTCTCCTTCGAGTACAGCTGCGACGTTTTTCACTTGCACCTTGCGGCGGGCGATGTTGGTTTCTCCGGAAACAGTCCAACCATTGAGCGGGCGACTTCGCGGTTTGAGGTCTTCATCAATCTCTGCCTCCAACTCGTTAAGACGTGCGCCTAAAGCATGCTGAATCAACGGTTCGATGGCGCCGCGTCTTACAAAGAAGATCGGTAGGTCTGCATGTTTGCTGTCGTCGCCGGCCTGATCGAACGCCAATAGGGCGTCCGGATCCGCGTCCAAGTTTTTGGCGTGTTCCTGTATCTTTTCGAGGATTCCAGCGATCTCTTCCCGATGTTTGACGAATGCCTCTGAAGAGTTGTCACCTAAATCTTTGAATTTTTGATGGGCGGAGGCCAACTGCTCGACCGCTTTTTGCCAAGCATCGCGTGCGCCGGCAAGTTTGCTCGTAAGTTCATGGTGGTCGTTGACAAAAATAATGGCAGCCGCCCCGTGCTTCACGGCGTTTTCGACCTTCGTTGAAAAGAGCGCGTGTTCCGAAGGATGCGGCCCGCCAAATTCACCGCCGCCTCCCGTCTGCCGCGGCTCTTTACGAAGCATTAGCACCACCTTGCCTTGAACGTCTAAACCATCGTAATCGTCATAATTGTGTTCGGGAGCGGTAATGCCGTATCCCACAAACACAAGCGGCGCCTCCACCTTGCCGGAACCGCCAATGGCTAGGGAATTGAAGTTCTCACCCAGTTTCAGTTCAAGGCTTTTCAACTCGCCGCCGCTTTGACCCGGGCCTCGCAGTGTTAACCGATTCTGATCTTTGGGGCCCAACTCGGGACTCGCACTGACGGTGAATTCCTGAAACGGGCTGCCGTCAAATACTTTCGTGTTCAAACCAAGAGAACGAAACTCTTCCGCCAAAAACTCGGCCGCTTTGTTAAGGCCTTCTGTACCAATCCCACGACCTTCAAGCTCATCAGAGGCAAGATACTTTACCGAGTCCAACAAACGCGCTTCCGATGCGGAATTCGCCTCGCGTTCTGATGAGTAGGCCCCGCGATGGGCGCCCAAAACCGCTAAACCGATTGTTAAGAAAACCAGCGCCAGATGATATAGCCAACGAGCGAGTAGAAACGTGTTTCGCATTTTTTGTTTGATCAAACGAGAATGACGGTGAAGTTTGAATCACAAATCAGGCGGGTCCCGTCAACAAGGGCGGGCAAACTCGGCAAGGGCAATCGGGGCCCGCCGAGATTAGAAACGCCTAGTTATTTATAACTGGACGGCGAGGTTTGAGCAAAACGCCTCATCACCTCAAGCGGAAGGCGGCGTGGCGCTTTCCGTGAGCGGGGTTATCGAAAGCCCGCCAGAAGCGCGCAATTGAACCTGATAACGACGCCCTTTCTCGGTTTTAATCGACACGGCCTCGCCATGTGCGGCGCGAATACCCAATTCTTTCGCACGGACCGGATTGTTGGCGATATTCCAGAAGTCACTCCAAATCTGCCGCTCAAAATCCGACATCTGCCCGCCTCGCCCATACGCTAAGGGCCGAGAGCCAACCTCATCAATCGTGAAACCCTGGCTGGGCTCTTGATATTCGCCAAAAATGCGGCGAAAGAGAACGATCGAAGTCGACCGATCCAGGTCCGCCTCCTCGACATACTTGTCGTCGAACTTCACAACCCAGTGGTCGATATACACCACGTCGCCCTCTAACTGAAACTGGCGTGGCTCGCCCATGGGATACCCTTCATCGTTTACTTCAACAAAGGATACGGTCGTCGCAATCTTCCCTGTCGCAGGATCCGTCGTCTGATCGTCGATCGTCAGGTTCGCAATCCGATGATCCACCTTGAGCAAACGCAACGATGTGTCGAGTTGATCAATTTTTTGATCCTGTTCTTCAATCGTAACGTTCAATTCCGCGATCTCCGCCGTCTTGGCCGTCAGCAATTCTTCCTTCTCTCGAATCGTCTTATCGCGCGCCGCGAGTTCTTCCCGAGCCGCCGTCAATGCCTCGATTTGCGACTGGCGTTCAAGGTCAGCCGCATAATACGTTTGATAGGCTTTCCAACCTCCAAGGCCTGCAGCGCCCACCAAAACTACGGCCAAGAAGGTGCGTACCAGGCTATTTACGGTAGCGACGTTTTCCATCATGCGCGACATACGTTGCTTAACACTCCGCAATAGCCCTGGGACCGAACCGGCAAAACAATGTTCGTATCACACATCGCAAGGGAGGATCAATACACTTTACACCACATAAACCCGGTGCTCGGCATGTCCTCCAGGATACCCGTTGGGAAACTTGCTGCAAACGCGGCGCCGTTTTAAGATTTACCGCCTTCAAACCATGCTTTGTTCAACGCACCCCCCGCAGTGAAGGTCAAACGTTCTGATCTTGCTTACCAAGCAAGGCGCGGACTGCAGCGCCAATATCGGAACTTGCCACCAGATGTTCTCCTACGAGCATTGCGTCGACGCCTGCTTCCTGAAGTTTCAATGCATCGCGGCGGCAGTGAATGCCACTCTCACCTACTAACAGGCAGTCGTCTGGAACTTTGGAACGCATCCGAATGGTATGTTCGAGATCGACATGGAACGTGTGCAGGTCACGATTATTGACTCCGATTAGAGTAGCGCCCGCAGCCAATACTCGTTCCAAGTTTCGTTCTTCGTAGAATTCCACCAGAGGCGTTAAACCCAAATCCAAGGCTTCGTTGTGCAATTTCCGCAAGACGCAGTCGTCAAGACATTCGGCGATAAGCAGTACCGCGTCGGCGCCGGCGCATCTCGCTTCGAGAAGTTGATAAGAGTCTAGGAGGAAATCTTTGCGTAACAGCGGCAACGGCACGCATTCTCGAATGGCGTGTAAATAGCTCAATCGACCTTGAAAGTAGATTTCATCCGTCAGTACGCTGATACAAGCGGCGCCATTATCTGCATAGGTTTGGGCAATAACGACGGGGTCAAAGTCGACGCGAATAACGCCCTTCGAGGGACTCGCCTTTTTAACTTCGGCGATTAGCTGGATTGACTGTGGCTTGTTTAACGCGGCGAAAAAATCACGCGTCGGCGGGGTGTCTGCGACGGCGCTGCGCAGTTCTCGCTCCGGCCGAGAGGCTTTCGCCGCTTCAATCTCTTGTCGCTTGGTTTGAACAATCTTTTCTAATATCGACGCCATCGAATTGTTGCGCTACTCCGCTTTGCGGGGAATGTTTTTTTCGTGGCGCACCTGGGTCGCCCAATACGCGTCGGTCAGTGCTTGGACTTGCGCAGCGCCTAACTGCCGGACTAACGGATAATGGGGACGGCTCCCGTGGACCTTCCGGGTGCGACCTTCGCAAACGTCGCCGCGCAATCCACATACTTTACATTGCGGATCGCGAAGTGGGCGAGACGCTTTGCATCTTTTGCAGTGAGAGCCAATTTTCCACGCATGCGGTAAACGAGTTCCCGCAGGAAGTAATCTAGCATACATCGGAGCCCCAATCTCTTGCGACACGCGCAACCCTAGAAGGAACTGCGCTAATCCCGGCGCGGCGTGAGGGGTTTCCGCGAAAACAGCGTCGAAAATCGCCAATAGCTCTTGAATCTGGGCTTTGCACCAGGGCGTTGAAATCCAAAGTCCGTACCAGGCAGGTTGCGTTTTCTCGAATCGCGCCGTCGGTTCCAAATTGCCGCTTCGACAGGCCACCAACCGCTCAATTTGAGACAAAATCAATCCGGCGTCGGCGAGATAAAACATCCCATAACAACCTGCTAACGGGGACGAGTGATCACGCGCCAACGCATTGGCTGGACACCGGTCGCATTGGCTTGCGACGCGTTCCTCGCCGCCGAAATACGCAAGCGATTGTTCGATGATGAAACCGCAAACGGCGTCCAGCGGCTTGCGCATCGAAGGCGCATCTTGAAATACGACGCCCTGAAATGCACGTCCCTGTCGCCGCGCTTCGCCCACTTCGCGCACGGGACGAAGCAATCGCTCCGTTTGCTCAGGATCCCTCCAGTTTGATTCTTCGCGCAGGGGGCAAGGCTGCGCGATCGTCCAACGGACAAACTCGGGAGTAGCTTCACCTTGTGCCGCCGAAGTCACACGCGGGCCGTGGGTTAATGTTTGAAGTGCCGGCGCCCGGTGAAGATCATCGATATTCCGAAACGGTTACAAGCGGCGATGACTTCATCATCTTTTTTCGAACCCCCCGGCTGGATGATTGCCGAAATGCCGGATTGCGCCGCCTTTTCAATCGAATCGGGAAACGGAAAAAACGCGTCAGATGCAAGCGCGGCGCCGCGGGCTCGCGGCCCAGATTTGGATAACGCAATTTCCACGGAGTCGACGCGGCTCATTTGACCCGCTCCCGCGCCACACAACGAACGCCCATTCGTCACCGCGATGGCGTTGGATTTGACATGTCGCACGAGCGCCCATGCGAAACGCAATTCCGCCAACTGTTCAGGCGAAGGTCGTGTTTCGGTAACGGTTTTCCATTCCGACTCCGGATCGGCCAGTACGTCGGCATCCTGCACCAGCATTCCTCCTTCCAGTGGGCGAATTTGCCGATGCGACTTTAAGCTCTCTGCGCCACCAACTTCCAGTAGACGTACATTTTGTTTCCATTTGGGACGCGTGCTAAGCACCTCGACCGCCTCCCGAGTAAACTCAGGAGACACAATCGCTTCGATGAATAGGCCCGGCGTCGCCAATAAATCGGCCGTCGCCTGATCGACTGACCGATTGAACGCCACGATGCCGCCAAACGCACTGAGTGGATCTCCGTCGAGAGCCTTCTTCGCCGCTTCGACCAAGGTCGCCCCCACAGCCGCGCCACAAGGATTGTTGTGTTTGATGACCGACGCAGCGGGCTCGTCAAACATTCGAACGATCGCCAGAGCGCTATCCAGGTCGAGCAAGTTATTGTAAGAAAGCTCCTTGCCGTGGACCTGACGGGCCGTGACAACGCTCGATTGGGTCGCCAGAGGATCGCGGTAAACTGCGGCGCGCTGATGAGGGTTTTCACCGTAGCGCAGTTCTGCTTGGCGCAAGAACGACATCGTCAGGACACTTGGAAACTCCTGTGCGTTCTCTCCGCGAGCGAAGTAATCGGCAATGGCGCGGTCGTAGGCAGCCGTCCGCTCAAACGCTTCTCCCGCCAGGCGGCGGCGAAGCTCCAACGATACCCCACCATCCGTCGTAAGTTGGTCGAGCACGGCCCCGTACTGGGAAGGCTGCGTCAACACGGTTACGAAAGCGTGGTTCTTCGCTGCCGCACGGATTAAACTTGGTCCGCCAATGTCGATCTGCTCGATGGCTTCGGCGTCGGTGACGCCTTGCTGCGCGACGGTCGCCTCAAAAGGGTAAAGATTAACAACCACCAATTCGAAGGGAAAAATTCCGTGCTCGCCGAGCGAACGCAGATCGTCTGCTTGATCTCGACGGCATAAAATCCCCCCAAATACCTTCGGATGCAAGGTTTTCAGGCGGCCATCCATCATCTCGGGAAAGCCTGTATATTCTGCGATGTCGCGTACAGGAAGGCCTTCCCCTTCAAGCTGTCGCCGAGTTCCTCCCGTACTGAAGATCTCGACTCCTGCGGACGCTAGGGCACGGGCAAACTCGGGCAAACCGGCCTTATCGCTGACGCTGATAATTGCCCGTTGGATTTTGAGGTTAGACATGAACCGGCAAAACGTGTAGGGAGGGGGATCGCAAATCGTATACCCCAGATTTAAGCCCCAAGGTTGCAACGGTCAACCCGCCCTAACGAAAGGTTGAATCTGCGTTTTGCTAAAGGGACTTGATTGCCGCCTGCCGAGAAAGTCTTCTCCCTAAAAGTGCAAGGTTCCACGTAAACGACCAGCAAGATCGCTGGCCGTAAACGGTTCGTCTCTTAACGATCGGAATAGACGCGGGTGCTCTCTTCTTTGGTGACCGGCGTGGGCGAATCATCGCTAACAACCTGCACTTGAATCCGCTGATCGCCAGCGCGAAGACCTTCGGCCTGAATGCGGAACGTTGCTTCCTCGCGCGGATTCAGTCGCGCCAAAGGCTCGAAAATGACGCGGCCATCGGCAACTTCCGCCCGAGCCGGTCCATCGCCCGCCAGTGGTTTCATATCGGGTGGAAACACAGCCGTCACACGAATGCTCGTCGCCGTTTTCGATCCGCGATTCGTAACTTTGACTTCGTAGACTGTCTCTTTATTGACCTCGATTGGATCGGCCTTATCGGCGATTTCAAAGGCTAACTCGGCAAGCGCTTCCACCGACACTGCGTGTTCCGCTTGCGCTGTTGTATCAAGGCTGCCTTTGCCTTCGACCAAGATTTTCTGCTCGCCGGTTTCAACAGGCAGCGCTGTAAGTTGCACTTGGCCAACCTGGCCTGGAGGAAGTTCGGCCAAGGCCCAAACCACGGCGTGAGTTTTGGGATCGTAGGCTCCTTCATTCGTTGCGGCGACAAATTTCATCCCTTTGGGCAACCGACCGACGAGTTGGACATCATTAGCCGTCGCGGTGCCGGGGTTTGCAATGGCAACGGTATAAGTCGCTTGACGCTCCAAATACCGGCGCGTGGGGCCCGTCATTGCAACTTCAAGTTGCGGAGCGACAATTTCGATCTTCGCTGATTTCTCAACGGCCAAGTTCCCTTCAGCGCGAACCACCAGCGCGTTGTCCCATACGCCCGGCTTAGCGGCCTGTAGCGTTAAGTCCAAGTCGCGAGTTTCGCCAGGACGCAATGACCCGACCTCATACTCCAGAGCACGTCCTGAAGGATGAATGAAACCATCGGGAACATCTTCCTCCAGAACAACTTTGGTCGCCACGCCCGTACCCGGATTGGAAAGTCGAATTCGAACCGTGAACGCCTGGCCTACCAACACCTTCTCGGGGGCGGTTTGTTCGATTGTCAGCTGTGGACGGGTACATACCGTGCGTACGGAGGACTGTACTTGAAACGCCGCCACGGCGATGCTGCCGATATCTCCTTCGGCGAACGGCAAATACTGAATTTTGATCTGGCGGCTTTCGCCCGGCTGTAACGCGCCCAGTTCCCACACCAGCGCGCCGCTTTGTGGACTTGCTGGGGGCGCGGTATCGATCAATCGTACGCCGCGCGGAATTTCTTCTTTGACGATGACTTGATGCGCCGCAATGCGTCCCACGTTCTGCACCTGAATCTCAAAACTGGCCGGTTTGCCAACTTGAATTTCCGGCGGCGCAATCTTCTTCAGGGTGATAGATGGCGTTTGCGCGCCTTCCAAGTTTTGAGGTCCAGGAGTACCTGAGCCTTCGACTCCGCCTGGTAACGAACTAGGAGCACCGTAAGGACTCGACGAAATTGAAACCGAGGCGCCGCCTGCTTGCCCACCCTGGTATGTCGGGATAGAGTTCGGTTCTTCGGCCGGAAGCTCTATGGCTGTAGCGGGCCGCGACGAAATCCCAATTGCACGAGGCTCCTGCGCAGTCGTATCGCCAGCCGGCGCAAACTCGCGCGGTTCGCCAAGCGGCGCGGCGGTATTCGAGTCGATTGCTTCGGTCGGATCCGAACTAGCGGGACGATACCCTCCAAAACTGTTCGTATCCGTAGCGGCGGCGTCGCCGGTCGCATTAGCGATTCGAGACGTAGCGGGCGCATATTCGGAATTGGACTCGGCGGCGCCCGTAGCCGAACCCCCCGTAGCCGAACCCGAAGTTAAACTCGGAGAAGCAAGTGGAGGTCCAGCGGGAGAGTATTCTCCCTCATTCGTCGCCACCCCCGATGATGCATTCGCGGGGAGACCAGACGCTCCCGCGGAACTGATCGCATTCGACGAGGCCCCACCCGTAGTCTCGTAAGCCCTTCGGGCGAAGGGATTTCTGGACTGAGACGGCGCACCCGCTTGAGCTAAATGATTCGCAGGGGGGGGGGCGGCGTCGTCCTCTACGGTTGCTTCCGAAAATGCACCCGTTTGTGCTAGCGTGGCGTTGTCGTCGCCATTGTTTCCACGCATAATCGCGGCCGTTGGCGCAGGAAGCACAAAGCTTCCCTCCCGCGATGAATCATCAAACTGCTTTGGAATGGGAATAAGCTGACTACCGGCGGTGCGTAGCGCACCCAATTCTGCCGACGAATCGTCACTTGCCGCCAGCGCTGGCGGCTTCAAGAGGGGAACTTGCGGCGAGAGGGGTGGCGCTGCCTCTTGTGTTGGACCGTTTGGGTCCTGCGTTTTTTCGCGCTGCGACTGAACAATGGCGAACACGCCGCTCGCCACAAGCACCGAAATCAGCGAAAGACGCACGAGCAACCGCTTCATGGGTCCCCTTCCCCTCCGTGGAAGTGTGGGCGACTCGCTCCGCGAGCCGGTCTGGGCCGCAAGTCGACCCAAAAATACACGGACCACTAACTAACAAATCACGGCGCGCATGCAAAGGGCAATCTTACCAACCCATGACCATATTCGACTCGATCACGCGGCGAGCTCGCTCCAAATCGGTTCCCGTCTCCTGCATGTAAAGGCGAATCGCATGCACTTTGTCGCCAGCCGATTTTGCCAAGCATTCGCGGGCTACGACACATGGGTCGCTCTTACCGGTCAATCCTAGGGCGCCTTTGGAAATTACCCAAGTATCACGGGGGCGCTTGGTCAGACGAACCACTTCATCGTGGGGATAGGCTTCCTGCACCAACTCGGTCGCACTTTGCTCGTTCGTGGCCCACGTGATGATAATGTGTGCATCCGTCTCAATCTCAAACAGCGGCATGGCCGACCTCCGATCGCAAATAAGAGAACTTTCAAACGGTAAAGTTTAGCAAGAGGGCCGCGGTATGGGAATTGACCCTTCAAGCCTGGTTGCTCGTAGCGACGTTTCGCGAGTGCCACTACGTTCTAAGCTAGAACTTGTGCTGCTTGACGTCAACTTAACGCCATAGTTAGCAAAAGGATCGAGCACGTTCGCCGTTCTTAAGCGCAAACGATTCGGAGGTCAATCGAAATCGTTGGAGCGGTGCGGCGATCGCGCCTCGCACCTCATAAAGCACCGCCCACGGGCTCAGCGGCAGTCGGGGTTTTCCGCCCAATAAAGATATAGTACGGCGTTCGCACGAATGGCAGGTAGGGAACCTTGGAGCGATGCTCGCTGAAGTGCACGGGTTCAAAATGGCGGTGCAAGAATGGAACATGGTCAGGCGACGGAAAAACATTATCACTTGCGAACCACATGGGCCAGAATTGGCGTGTAAACCATCCGTGCCTGGCTAAACCGTCGCGAGGGAACTTGCGCGACACATAAAAGTCGACCACTCCAATCTGCCCTCCCGGTTTGAGCAACAACTTTGCGTTTTCGAGGGCGGCGAACCAATCAGGAATCATGGTCAATGAGTACGAAAAGGTGACGACGTCGGCCGCGCCGATGGCCGACCGAAAGAGGGTCGCGTCGGCTTCGATGGCTTCCACATGGGTCCAGCCTCGGTCGCGAACTCGTTGCGAGCAGACTTCCAGTAACGAAGGAGCCAAGTCAACAACGTACACCTTTTTGAGCCGATTGATCCGGTCGGCCAAAAACTCTAAGTTAGCGCCCGTTCCGCCCCCTAGATCCACCCAGACAGCGTCATCGGGAACGTTCAACGTGCGCCAAAGCTCCTCCCGCCCTTGCAGCAATCGACGGCGAAAGTCGTCATACGCTTCGGCCTGACCTGCATAAAAGCTTTCTAAACGCGCAGCATGATCTTGCCCTCTTACTGGTTTGAGCGCCAAATGAAACAAGACCTTCAGGTCTGAAAGCAAACCCATGAGGCAAGAAGACGACGGAACGCCATCCAAGGGAAAGAAACGCGAAGTCTATCGCCCAATTATGCCGCGACATCGGCGATGTAGAAACTGCCGTACGTATGCACACGATCCTGCGCATGCAACTCATTTGCGAGATGCTGGTTGTATTGAAGAATCTCGCCCACGTATCGCATCTTGCCGGACACGCGGACACGGGCGCGATCGACAAAGTCCGTGCGCAACCCGCCGCTGCGCCACAGCACCCGGGCGCCAGGAGCGGCACAATTGACAATCGCTTGCCATTCGGCCTCTAACAACCGATAAAATCGGTCGCTCAACCAATCCATATGATCAAGCAATACGAACCGTGTTATCGGTTCGGCATGATTCTCCAAGAAACCTTGAACAGAGTTCGTAGCGATGTGAACTCGATCGGCTAAGCCGTCTCGCAACCGCTGAAAATTCTCGGGTTTGAGATACTCGGGGCAACACGTGGGCGAATAGCGCCCCGTCAAATAAACACGCCAGAAATAGTTATCCTTGAGTGGAAGTTCGGCAAACACGGCCTCAACACAGTCCTGCACGAACTTGACGATTCCACCGGGATAGTCGCGTTCAACTTGCCGACGCTGCGCGCGCGGTACGCCAACCAACGAGAGCGTCGTATCTCGGTTGATGGCGAACCGCATTGGCTTCGACCAAAAGCGGTCGCGAAGGTGTGCCTCATAAATTGAGCGTTGTTCCGCGACCGTCTCAGCCTCCAAAATGGCGGAAACGTATGGTCGAATGCGAATCATCTTATCGATGTACAAATTCACCATTCGCGCAAAACCGCCCGAAGTGCCCCGAAAATAAAATGGGCAACGACGATTGCTAAAGAACTTACGAACCTTGTGATCCCAATACTTTTGCGCAAATGGCGAGATCGCCCCTCGGAGTTTCTGGCGATAAATGCGGCCTGCTCCTGCGAGATACCCCTCGCCAAACATGCGCCAAAAGTCTTCGTATTCCAGATGACGCAACCCTGCCAGTTTCAACTCCAAGAGCGCGTTTTGTCGAGGGTTTAGATCAACGGCGTAAACGGCTTTGGGCTCAGTCAACGCGTAGTCTAAGCTGTTACAGCCCGCTGAGGTGATCACCACGATGGAGTCTTGGGGACTAACTTTCAGCGCCACGCGGTCCAGACGCGGATCTTCCCAGCAAGTGTTGTAGACCAGGTTGTTGCGATGGACGAAGTTGAAAACGCGACCGCTAAACCAGTCTAGTGGCGCCATGGTGTTACGCGAGAAGAAAAGGGATGCGGCGAGTGGCGTGTCGTGTGTCGAACCCGCGTTCACCGCAAAACGACGCCTTCGCCTTCGTGGAAAGGAGAATTTGGTTTGAATTCTACCCCGCGCTCCATGGTTTACAAGTCGCGTACCGTCTTTGCCACGTAAATATCTGGTAAATGTTTCGTTACTCGGTCTTCGCAGGGGCTTCTCCAAATTCCTGATTTGCCGCTTTCCACTCCGCCTCCTTACGTTGCCGGACGGTATCCCATGCGCTCGCCATGAGAGGAATGGCGCACCCCCCTTGACCCTTGCACGAATTCAATCCGGGGTTCTCGCCGCAACCTCCTTGACCTTTGCAGGCGTTTTCTCCAGCACAACTATGATGTTCATAGGTGGCGCACTCGCCTTGACCGCGGCAAGCGTTGTCTCCTCCCGTACCCTGACCTTTGCATTCATTCAGTCCGCGGCAGAGATTCTTGTCGCTGGCCGAAAGCGCTCCCCCCGACTCACCTGATTCTGCAAGCGATGCGTCGCTTGCATCAGGCGGCGTATCGCTTTCACTGCGGCAACCTAGCATTGCGCCTGCGACCATTCCGCTCAACGCAGCCGCGGCCAAACGATGAAAGTTACGGCGATCTAAATCTTCGTGCGTCATTGCGCTAAGTTCCTTTCCATGCCTCAACATCAACCCTTGGGGATGTATTAAGGTAACACGTTCCAAGTCAAAATCCACCGGGCTCAAGTTAAACCCATGTGGCAACGCGAAACAGCGCGTCATGCCCACTCGATTTCAAGAGGACCTTGTTCCGGTAAAAGTGTACGGAGAGGACATTGCTCACAACGCGGACGTGTTCGGCAGTAATCGCCTGCAATTCGATCGAGCAGTACTTGATAAGGCACAAGACGTTCAACGTCTGACTCCAACGCCCCAGAGAAAAACTCCTGGCACATGGCGTAATCGGCGTCAAACTCCAACCATTCGTGCCGTTTGAAAACTCGCGCGATCCTCGCACTAACGGGAAATGTCGGCTTGCCCGCGACGTGCAAGAGGATGTGGTCCGCGGTTTCAGGTCCAATCCCCTTCAATGCGAGGAGTTTTTCTCGCAGCGACTCCTGAGACGTAGCAACCATCGCCTCGACCGAGCCGTCGTATTCATGGATGAGAAACCTCGCAATGATCTTCAATTTGCGCGACTTAGATTTTGAGTTACCGGCGGGTCGAATCAGTGCGGTGAGATCGTCATCGCTCAGTTGCTCGAGCGACTGTGGCGTCAGCACTGCGGCTTGAGTCAAACTGGCGATCGCGTCATCCACTTGTTTAGGCGCGGCGCTTTGGGAAAGCACCGACGCGATCAGCAACTCCCACGGTGTTCGACCGCTCAGGTTCGGCGGCAAGCCATAGGCGTGCGTCAAACGGGCGTATATCTCTTCATGCGAGACGGTCATATGTCTTGTGCCTGGGTTCTGATTCGCGTCGATTCACACATGGATCATTCGGTAAAAAAACTTTTGGCAAGGTTGTCAATCCCGCTCATCACGAGAAAACCAAACCTCGCAAAACTCCCTTTGTTGGCTTTGGCGATGACGTTTATAATAGCCCTATCGCATCGATCGTTCATCGATTGTGGAATACTTCGCAGCATTGCGAATAAGGAATACGCGACGTGCTAACGGTTAGGCCTAAGGTGGCGGAGTTGGTCTTTCAACTTTACGGCCGCTCGCTCCATCCGGAGCTTTTTCAAATTTATGACAGTCGAGAACTTGAACGCGGGGGCTACCGCGTTCGCGTCGATATTACGAGCGCGGGACATGTGATCTCGTGGCGATATGGCGGCCTGACACTGACCGAAGTTGCAGCGGCTGCCCATCATCCGCTTCCGCAAAAACGTCGTTTGATGAACTACCATTTACGCGGTGAACGCAATGATCGTATCGAATGCCGCGGCGGCGTGACCTACCAGATGAATTTTCAACTGGAGACGGTCGACCCAGAGATCTTCTGGACGTTTCAAGAAGAGTTAGCCCACGACGGTGAGCGTCAAGGAATGTTGTATACCTTCGACGCGAGTGGGCGAATGGCGTTGGGCGCGCTAAGCTATATCTATCTGGAAACTCGCAATCGCACGTTATTGGTTCAAGCCTTCCATACGTTTCCCGACGACTACGCCATTGTGAAAAGCCAGTCGGCCTTTCAGCTTCCTTAAAAAAACAAGTGCGACTTCCGCGGCGCACCCTGCACCAGGACGGAGCAGTTTCCGTCCGGAAGTTCCTTGTTTTTAGTGATGGGCCGCGTCGCGCCGGTTATTTCGCGTCGCTCGATTGCGTTGCGTGGACGTAAGAGTCGAACACTCGCACTTTCGCCCAGGTATCGCGATTTTCTTCAATGAATTGATTGTGACGTGGGTGCACTTGATACTTGTCGTGCGCCGCTTTGCTTTCAAACACGAGGTTCAACGCGACGTCGAAATCTTGATCGTTGACATCGCGTTTGAACTCCTCGGCAAGAATGCCTGCGGAAAAGTAGACGGTCCCCTCGTGGTCGGTTAAATACTTCTTACATGCCGCGACGAGTTTCTGACGAGCTGCGTCCGAACCGTCTTTCAATTTGAAGTAAACCATGTGCGCCAACTGAGGTTCGGCGGCCTGCGCGCTAACCGTCATGGCTACAAAAACAAACGCGATCGCAAGTACGGCAAAGTGGTTCATAGTAAAATTCCTCATCATTCACGGAGAAACAAAACAACTTTGCGAACATTCTGATTGTGCCTGAGCATCGCTGCAACCCCTGGCGCAAGAGCGTTCGCCCTCATCATCGGTTTGCGTAGGACAAACTTGATGCATCTCGTACACGACGCCCAGTAGAAAATTGGTGCTGAATCGCAAAAGCCTTGAAGGGCGACGAGAGACGGTCATGCGGAATCCGTGAAATGCGCATCCGATACTGCGATTTCGATATCTTTGGGGCGGGTAACGAGAACAAACCATGCCGCTGCGATCGCCATGGCGGTCACAACAAATTCGGTAATCACCATTCCTGTGGTTTGCCCCCAAGCGCGAGAGGTTACGTGCAGCGTCGCCACGGCGACAAAGTCGACCGTTGCGTGTGCAAGCAGGGCCAGCCACCACCATCGGAAGCGACGCACGACCGAAAACAGCACCAAGATAGAAAACGCCAAGTGCAAAGTGATGGCGCAAAGCCGTTCCCAGGCTCCAAGCAGTGGTTCCCAACCGAGTAACGCTTCGTATTGCCGTCGGGCGGTTTCGAACTGTTCGACATTTGCTCCCATAACGTGTGAGGGGGCCATGCTAATTACGATGTAGCCAATGAGTGACAAGATGGCGAGCACCCCAATTCCAATCGACTCGATACCGCCGTGGCCCGCGCCAATCATCACGCTGTTGCGCCATGTCCGGTCTTGAGGCCGGATTGCGTAACGAAACGCCAACCAACGTCCCGTTTCCTCAAATAAGCCGGCCGTGATCGCAGCAAAGACAAAGAATAACCACAAGTAAGTTGGTTCCTTCAGCGCTTGTTGGAACCAAGGCTGCATTTGCAACACGACCATCGCCGGAATTCGTGTCACGCCTTGGGACGCGACAAACACGAGCACTCCCATCCAGAAGAATTTCCAAGGGGCCTGCAAGCGACGCCACAACCAAAATGCAAGCCCAATTGGCGCTAACACTTCAGTGATTCCCGCAATAACGAAGCTGATCACCAACCAAAGGTTTATTTGATTCATGAAGTCCGTTCCGGATGGGTTTTGGCATGCAGGATGCTTGTTCTATGCGATGCATCGCCGATAATGTCCATCTTTCCGAATCTTTGGTCAATGTTCCGCAACGAAGCTGCCCGCATGTCGCAACTTGAGATCAAGCCCGTTCAGTCGCGCCGCGAGAAAAAGGCATTTCTCGAATTTCCTTGGAAGCATTATCGCAACGATCCAAATTGGATACCGCCGCTTCGAACGAATCAGAAAGAATTGGTCGGATTCAAGCCGCACCCATTTTATGACACAGCAGATTCTCAGGCGTTTCTTGCCATTCGCAATGACGAAACGGTGGGGCGCGTGCTCGCGATTGTGAATCACGCACACAACGAGCGCTACCAGGAACGCCGCGGCTTCTTCGGCTTCTTTGAATCGATCGACGACCAGCAGGTTACGAACGGATTGTTTGATGCGGTGCGACGTTGGCTGGCCGATCGAAACATCGAGCAGTTGCGAGGCCCCACCAACCCCTCATTGAACTACGAATGCGGATTATTGATTGACGGGTTCGACACGCCGCCAACGTTCATGATGACCTATAACCCGCCGTACTACGGTCGGCTGCTGGAGAGTTATGGCTTCCAAAAAACTCAAGACATGTACGCGTACATTGCGCATCGTGACATGCTGCCAACGGCCGACCCCAAATTACTATTCATCATTGAAGAAGCGACCCGGCGTTTCGACGTGAAACTGCGTTCGTTAGATAAGTCTCGCTTCGACGAAGATGTCAAAATGTTCCTGGACATTTACAACAAGTCGCTGGTTGGAACTTGGGGGTTCGTTCCATTGTCCGACGCCGAAGTCAAGCACATGTCCAAAGCCTTGCGGTTCTTGATCGTGCCGGAGTTGACGACCGTTGCGGAAGTCGAAGGCCGACCGGTCGGTGCGGTATTTGTCTTGCTCGATTACAATCCGCGAATCAAGCAAATCGACGGAAGGCTCTTTCCCTTCGGATTTTTGCGCCTTTTGTGGAATCGAAAGAAAATTCCTCGGGCGCGCGTGCTTAGCACCAACGTGATTCCTGAGTTCCACCGCTGGGGCCTCGGCCTTGTGCTTAACGCGCACATGGTGCCGAAAGGGCTAGCCTGGGGAATGGAAGAGGCGGAATTATCATGGATCTTGGAAAGCAATCATCTTTCGCGTAAGACTGTGGAGCGCGGAGGAGGCAAGTTGACCAAGACTTTCCGCTTATACGACTATGGCCCTGCGGAAATGCAAGGCAAAAGCATTAAGACTGAGTAAGCGGCGGTAACGATGATGCGGCGCATGAACATCGACAATTCCTGCGCCTCCGCACGCACAACAGCCGCCGAATTCGCCAGCTAGCACGATTATTCATGCAAATGCGTAAGGTTTGAAGTCATCGGGACGGCGTATCCGAAATAAACGGATGCGATGGCGCTCAAACCCAAATTAATTCCACCCTCACCAAAAACATCGGGCGATGCAGCGCAACGTTGGTGCGCGGCGTTTGTCGATTATTTGCGTACCGAGTGTCGCTCTGCCGAGAATACGGTCAAAGCGTATCAGCGCGACCTGGAGCATTTTCGCGAGTGGTTGAATGGGCGGTCGATCCCCAAACTCTCCATTTCGCAATTGTCGGACTATGTCGGCTGGCTGCACAACCAGGGACTAGCTTCGACAAGCATTGCCCGGCGGTTGGCTTCGCTCAAGGTCTTTTTTCGCTACTTGCAGCTCGAAGGCGTACTACAGGAAAGCCAGGCGGACCTGCTGAGTAGTCAAAAGCTTTGGCAGCGCGTGCCGCATGTGCTTTCGCCGCAAATGGTTGATCGATTCCTCTCGGCGCCTCGAAAGCATGATTCGTATTGGCGCCGTGACCGGGCAGTTCTTGAACTATTATATGCAACGGGATGTCGCGCATCGGAATTGTCATCGCTGCGCATGCCTGACATTCATTTGCAGGAAGGGTATTGCCTGTGCCATGGCAAAGGAGACAAGCAACGTTTGGTTCCTCTAGGTAAAGCCGCAGCGAAGGCCGTGCAAGAGTATTTACTGGAGGAACGTCCGCAACTAGCGGCCCGAGCGTCCATGGCGCCGGAGTGGCTGATCTTGTCGCGCCGAGGCATGCGTCTTCGTCGCGAAGCCATCTGGGAACTTGTAAAAAAGTATGCAGCCCGAGTCGGAGCGCCGCCCGATATTGGCCCTCATACCTTGCGTCACTCGTTTGCCACGCATCTACTGATGGGCGGCGCCGACCTGCGCCGGGTTCAAGAGATGTTGGGACACGCAAGCATCTCGACAACACAAATCTACACGCATGTCGATCATTCCCGGATGAAGAAAGTTCATCAACAATTCCATCCCAGGGCCTAACAGTACATTTGCATCACGACTGCAAAAGTCCGTTAAAAGCGTGTTTCCGGTTTAACGCCAAGCAACTTGGCCAAAAGAAAACCGATGCCGGCGGCGCCGAAGCTCAAAAGTGCGCCCATCTTGACCGAGTCTTGGACAGGCCCAGGATCAGGAAATGCGGCCGACGAAACGAACAGCGCGACCGTGAAGCCAATTCCGGCCAGCGCTCCAAGCGTAACCACATGCCGATAGGTCATTCCTGCCGGCATTTCTAGACGCAGCACTTTTTCTGCGATCCAGGTGAACAACGTAATTCCTACCGGCTTTCCGACCAACAAACCCAGCAACACGAGCCAAGTACCTGCGCCAATGCTGCTGAACACAACACCAGCGTTGACGAGACCGAACAACCCTAAAATCAACTCGACCGGGTTCTTCCACCAGTGCTCGAATTCGCTCAAGGTGTCGTGTCGACCAAGCTCCTCCCGCGCGTAGATGCCCAAATCGGTTTTTGCGTGAGGCATGATGGGTATGATGGGTGTCAGCCCAAGCGCCGGGTGAATTCCGGCTTTATAAAACGCCCACCAAGAGAGCACGCCGGGAATGAGCAGGTACCACCAAAAACTTTGCAATCGGAGAAGCCGCTGGAACCCGAGGCCAATTACCACGGCGCCGACGGCGGCTAGCAGCCAAGTTGGGTTGAGATCGCCCGTTGGATAGAAGACCGCCAGAATAATTAATCCTACGGCGTCGTCGGCAATCGCCAGTAGCAAGAGAAAGGAAATGGCGGGGTGTCCCGCTCCAAAAACGATTCTGGCGAACAGGTAACTAAAGGCGATATCCGTGGCGCACGGCACGGCCCAGCCATTTCCGAGCGTCTCCCATTGCCCCACTGCCAGAACACCGCCCGCATAGAGCAGCGCGGGGCCAACCACGCCTCCTGCCGTCGCCATGAGTGGCGTCATCGCTTTTCGCCGATTGGAAAGGGCTCCTCCGGGCAAGAGCGATTCCCAAACTTCCTTGGCGGCAAGTGCGAAGAACAACGCCATCAGCACATCGTTCACCAGAAAGTGAACGGTCAGACCATGTCCCGCAGAGCCGTTCGCATGATGTGCATCGTCGCCCGCCTCCTCGGCGTGTCCAAACATCGCAGCAACATCGAAGTGAATGAAGCGATCGTAACTCCCTTCATGCGTAAGATGACCTTGGGCGTCGCGCTGTGACGGATCAACGTTTGCCCATACCAGCGCCACAACGGCGCCCGCAATAAGAAACAGGGAATTCTCAAAGAGGAACCGGATCGGTTTCGGCAGCTTACTCGCATGTTTGTGCGACTCGGCCATATCGACTCACTTCATGCTTACGGTTACACGCAGTATCGTTCAACAACCTGTGCGGGCGCGGTCCGCGTTGCGTCGGGCGATCAACATCTATCACCGATACGCCGAAAGAGCAACCCGTCGTCGCAAGAGGCGCATCAACAGTGCAACCCAAGCCCGGGGATCGCCCAACGGAAGATCGCGTGTCAAATCAAGCGAGCCACTTGGGCTTTCTCGCGAACGCGATAATGATCGACGGGTCCCATGGTGCGTTTAGGGAGGATCTCGTTCTGAAGCAATTTGAAAACGTATTTCCGAATAAAGCACGTCTTCATGTTGCGTTACGGGACGAGTCATGTCGACTTCAAAAGGACGGCGAATACTATTGCCAGCCAAATCCTCCAGAGCCGAGTCGATACGCAGGACGTACTCGCCCGCATCCCAGTCTTGCTGGGGAATAAAACGCCAATGGGTTTCTGCTTGAGAAACATGCACGGCTCCAGGAACTGACGCGCCGTTTGAGTCGACCACGCGCAGGACCCGCTGCAACATGGCGTGATCAAGCGATTCGGGGAATCGCAGTTCAAGGGGGTCGCGTGTTTGGACCTTGGGCGGCGAGAGTCGCCAGTTTGAGGTGCGAGGCTGGTCGTCGTCAGGACTTATAACTTGGAAGGTCTTGCGGAAATCGCTTGCCAGCGGCTGACCTTGGGCGTCGGGCCATTTTGCGGAGATGATCAGTGTGTACGACTTCCCCTCCTCTAAAGCCGGACCGATTTCTTCGCGTGGCTTGAGACCGCGCTTAATCCGCCCGGGATCAAACAGCAGCGTGAACCGCGTACCCGATGAGTCCCAGAGCTCTTCACCCAGTTCTAGAAAGGGATCGTCGACGCTCTTCCCTGATGTCTCCATGAGACGAACATGGCGATATGCTTCGCCTCGGCTCATGGGATGCGAAAAGTGCAAGTAGAATTTCAGGAGATTCTCGGGCACCGTATCGGTCGTAGGAAAGATATGCTGGACACGAGCCGCAGAGGTTGTCCCCCGCTTGAGCGTGAAAATCTTTGAAATGGTTTGGGAGTCGGAGGAATTTGCTAACTTACCTTCGAGACGCAAGATTGCTTGGTACGGCAAACCCGCCTCCAGCGGAAAGCGGGGTGTAAATACTAATACTCCGCCTTCGACGCGCGTTTCGCCCAACATAGGATTGCGGCCAGCGATGTCGCCAGCACCCGCATAAACAGCGAATGTATCGTCTAAAGTTCCCGCGGGCCCTTGCCTTTCTAAAACCGCGAGCGTCGCTTTGTTAAGCCCCACAACGACGAAGGAGCTTGCACCCTGTGACGATTGCTTCAATTCGATGCGCGGTTTCTCTGAGGTTTCTTGCGCTTCCGCCCGAAACGAACAACCATACGCCATGAGGATGAGCAACATGGTGCTAAGTGGAGGGAAACCGTAATTTTTTGGCATCGAACAGGTCATTCTCTAGGGCTATCTCGAAAGGTTTTACGAAACCGGAGAAGGCTGTGCCTGATCTCCAGTCGGCGTGCGACGTGCGCGGTTTGAATTCCGCGATGGGATCAACCGGACGACGTCGAGAACTCGTCCGGATGCTTACCGATGTCGTCGCGACGAGCAGGAGTTACGGCAACGCGATTGTCTTCAGGTTTTGCTTGCCGTCTTCCGTTTGCACAAGAACGACGGCTCGTTCTCCGTTCAAGCGATCCAACTGCGTGATGCCCTGCAATTCATCGATCGTTGAATAAGAAAGCCCTGCCTTGTCGGCCACGGGCTTGGTGATGGCTTCAATCTTGTCGATGCCTTCCGTGGGTATCTTCATCACACCGCGACTGCTGTTCGCCATCAGGATGTAATCTTTGCCGTTTTGCTCATAGACAAACATATCCAGCGGTCGATTACGATTGCCCAGTTCCGCCACGGTCACGCCTTGAATCTTGTCGCCGGGCTTAATCTGCGAGACGGGGAACTTCACTAGCGGCGTGCAAGTGTAAGCCGCCAGAAGGTGCGTTTGGCCTTCGATGTCGTAATGAGTGAAAGTACGAACGGGCGATTGCGTTTCGAATTTTCCGTGAGCTCCGTGAAAAATCTCGACACTCGCGCCATCGTCCACCTGGCCAAAGGGATAAGGAATCGAGCGCAACTTCGACGCAAACTCCTCATTCGACAAACCAGCAACGTACACACGGCCGTCAACGTATTCGATGTCCGTAATCGCTTGAAGCCGCAACGGCTCATTGCGACGGTCGCGGGCTTCTGCATCAGGAGCGTTGGGCAATGCCGCTTTCGCGTAAGTCGCATTCTTCAACGAGAACTCAGAAATCTCACCCGAGGGCGCGACACGAAGAATCACAGGAGCCGCATCCGGTCCCCGGCCGCGTGACACCGAAAGATAGATATTGCCGCTTTGCGGATTCACCGCCAGATCGTTGATGAGAATTGATTGCGGGCTGGCTCCGAGAAGTTCCGCGATCTTTTCGTTGACGCCCTCGATGTTGTAATCAGCTTTTTTGGCTTCACCCTGATTGTCGTTCGTTTGTATTGCGAAAACTGCTGCACTACGCGAGTCGCCCACCAACAGCACGCCTTCGGGCGCAAAGGCCAAAGAGCCCGCCGACTTCAAGTCGGGCGAACCCTGTTGAAACGCTTCTTCGGCCGCATTGGCGTTCCACGCCGCCAGCACGGCTAACAATGCGAAACACGCGCGAGAGAAGCAGTGATTTAACTTCATTGGCAACTCCTTCATCAGAATAGAATGCTTGAAGAGACCGGACCTGCCCGGCCGACACGACGCATTATGGCAGGCTGGCGGCGCATTACAAGTAAACATTGCTGTTGAAGGTGCAATCACCGCGCGCGCCGACCAAGCCCCCTTGGCGATGGCGCCTTGATGGTCCTGATCCAACAAAGTTGCCTTCACCCCGTGGGGTTCTCAATCCAATTACGGTAACACGTGAGGCAAAGAAACAACGTCAGTTTGCGGTGAATTTGCTCGGTCGCTTCGTGCGCCGATAGATGGTTGAGTTGTTGTACGAGTTCGTTCAACTCGGACGTGACGTCCCGAGCCAGGTCTTCCTGCGTGAACTCCGGCGGCGTGGGGTCCAGCAGCGCTTCAATGCGCACGAGGTAGAATTCGGCTTGGCCGAATTTAAGCTCCTTGAGGCAACGATCGCAAAACAAGGGGGCGGGCGTATTCATGAAGCGTGCTGCGCCGGACGACGGCGCATCCGTCTTGCTTGGCTTTGTCGGCGTCGGGTATTCTGAACCTTGTGCGTTAACTCTAAGTTTTGTCTGGCTTTGCGAGGCGCCGAATGGCTCATCTCAATCGCTGTCACTGCGCCGGCTTCAACATTGCCAACCTTGTTGCCGCAGCAGCGCT
The DNA here is from genome assembly GCA_963204915.1 of Planctomycetota bacterium. Taxonomy (GTDB): domain Bacteria; phylum Planctomycetota; class Planctomycetia; order Pirellulales; family Pirellulaceae; genus JAHWKS01. The sequence goes on from CAUJHS010000114.1 coordinate 22,897, forward strand.
TGTCGTTCTGACCCTCACGCTCATCATAACCCAACAAGGGGTGTTCGGTGCGGAGGAGGATTCCGAAACTCCCCCGCTACCGCAAACGGCCTCGGCAACGTCGCTCGACGACCGGATTCAACAGCTCATCGAACAGCTGGGCTCCGAGCAATACGCCACGCGCGAGCGCGCGCAGAGCGAGCTCAAGCGTCTCGGGCTTACGGCGTTTGACGCGCTGTACGAAGCACAAAACCATGAAGACATTGAGATCTCCTTACGAGCTCAATACCTTGTGCGCAGCTTGACCGTCGATTGGGCGAATGAAGACGATCCCAATGAGGTCAAGCGCATCCTGCGGGGTTATAGCGATAAAAAGGAGAAGGACCGCAAAACGCGCATGGACCAGCTTGGCAAGTTGCCTGAATGGATGGGAACTGAGGCCCTCGCGCGACTGGCCCGTTTTGAGCGCTCGCCGGTGCTTTCCAAACAGGCGGCGCTGTTGGTGATGAGCCAGGCGCCTCCGGACGATGCACCGCGGCGAGAGCGTCTTGCCTCGCGCATTGAAGGGACGATGGAATTGAGCAAACGTCCGGCGGCTCAATGGTTGCGCACGCACGCTCAAACGCTGCGAGATCCCGTGTCCACGCTGGACGCATGGAAAGGCATCATTGCCGACGAACAACGCACCTTAGAGGAGTATCCCGGGAAGACCAGCCGAGACCTGGTTCTCAGCCTGCTCCGCTGGCAAGCCGAGTTTCTTATTAAACTTGACCGGGAAGACGACGCCCAAGAAGTGATGCGGCAAGCGGTGACGCTTCTTCAGGGTTCGCGAGAGCAAATCATTGAAACGATCGACTGGTTGATGGCCCACGAAGCTTGGACGCTCGTGGATGAAATCGCCACGCGGTACTCCGATCTGTTCGCGAAGGACTCGCTGCTGCTGTACCGGTTGGCTGAGTCGCAGTTGAAGCAACAAAAGACCAAGGAGGCGGAAGCCGCAGCGCTGAAAGCGTTTGAGGTTCCCAACGAGAATACCTTGGAGCGTCTTGAATGGGCTTACCGCTTGCATCAAAGCCGCGGTCTCGTCGATTGGGCGGAACGTGAATATCGTTTCGTTATCGAGAAAGAGCCGCTTGTTTCAGCCGCTGGCTTGCGTGCTCGGCAAAGATTGGCCGAGATGCTTCATGACCACGAGCGGAATCAAGACGCAGCGGAGGTGTATCAGCCCGTCGCACAGGCGATCGAGCGAGATCCCAACGTCGAACGTGGCGTCATGCAGGCCCAATATGATCCCGCGGGGATTCAAAGCCGCTATCATTACTTCCTAGCCGAACACGCGCGCCAACAGAAGGACTATAAGACCCAGCGTGCGGAGCTCGAAAAGGCGGTCGAATATGACCCAACCGAAGCCGACGCCTTGATCGCCATGCATCATTCGCCCGACGCGGATGGCGCTTTCCGCGACAAAGCGCGCCGTTTGATCGAATCCGCCTCCTCGTCATTCCGAGAACAAATTGCGCAACAGCGCCTGCAAAGCGAACGATTAGCGAATAACGATGTGATGCGGGAGCGGGCCGACTACTATTTGGCAATGTTCAATAATCAATTCGCCTGGCTTGTAAGTAACACCTTTGGCGATTTTAAAGAAGCCTTGCGGTTAAGCCAAGAATCGCTCACGTTACGGCCCAATACCGGCGCCTATCTTGATACGCTGGCCCATTGCTATCACGCCGTGGGAGACTTGGAAAACGCGGTCAAGTATCAGTCCTTAGCCGCCGAACAGGAGCCGCATGCAGATCAGATTGGGCGCAAACTGGCGTTTTTCAAAAAGGAGCTCGAACAATCGAAGAAGAAGCCCTCCAAATAACGGCTTTGGAATCGCACTTACCGTCGTGGCGTCGTGACGCATCCCTGCATTGGGTGTTGTTGATCATGGCCAGCAGCGCTGTAGCGCTGTCGTTCCTGTTGCGCGCCCCCGGGGGTGACCCGGTCTTGCTTCCTTTCTTCGACCAACCCCTACCGGGGATGTGTACTTTTAAGCGCTTCGCTGGCGTGGGATGTCCCGGATGTGGACTCACTCGGTGCTTTGTGAGCCTGGCGCATGGCGACGTCCGGTCGGCGTGGGAATTCAATCCCGCCGGGATTTTGTTGTTCGCCGCCGCGATCTTTCAAATTCCGTATCGCTTGGCGCAAATTTCGCGTATTCGCCGCGGGCTGCCCGAGTTACGGTGGCGGGCGCTCGATTGGGCGCTCTGGCTAATTCTGTTCGCACTGCTCGCACAGTGGGTTGTCAGGACGGTCGATCCAACATGGCTATGAAACGCATTAATCTGGGCGAAGTCTGGTTGAACGTCGAAGAACGTGGTCAAGGCTCACCGTTGTTGCTGGTTCACGGGTTTCCGTTGGACCACACCATGTGGAGTGAACAGATCGAGGGGTTATCTTCGCATTTTCGCGTTATTGCCCCGGACCTGCGTGGGTTTGGTCATAGTGACGCAGGAAAACAACCGCTGACCATGGATCGGTTCGCTGATGATCTTGCGGCCCTTTTAGACGCGTTGGAAATCTCCGTACCCCTGGTTTATTGCGGGCTTTCCATGGGAGGCTATGTCGGTTGGCGTTTCATGGAGCGATACGGTGACCGCGTGAAACAACTCATTCAGTGCGACACGCGCGCTGCGGCCGATTCGCCGCAAGCGGCGAAAACTCGTCGTGAGACTGCGGAGCGCGTTCGTCGCGAAGGCCAAGCCGTGGTCGCCCAGTCGATGAAGGCGAAACTGTTCGCTCCGGAAACGGCCGAGAATAATCCAGATATCGTCGCCGCGATGGAAAGTGTGATGCTGGCGACGCCTCGCGAGACGATCGCCGGCGCCCTTGTGGGGATGGCCGAACGACCGGACTCGACAAAGGACTTATCGCAAATCAAGGTTCCTACGTTGCTGTTGGTTGGCGAACATGACGCGATTACGCCCCCCCAGGAGATGCGGCAACTCGTTAAGGATTTGCCCAAAAGTCGGTTGATTGAAATCCCGGCGGCAGGTCACATGGCCCCGTTGGAATCTCCCGCGGCGGTTAACGCGGCCATCCTGGAGTTTTTGAATTCATAGCCGCGAAAGACTTCACCGCTTCCGTAAAAACCCTGGCCGCCTTCCTGCTTGCACTCTAAATTCGAGGCCGCTATGCGACGCGCGGCTCGCTGACGCCAAGTCTCGAAATTACCGCATCGCCCATTTGACGCGTCGTTAGCGAACCGCCCAAGTCACGCGTATGTCGGCCTTCGCCAAGCGCGGCGCCCACGGCGCTACGGATATGCTCGGCCGCTGCCCGTAGTTCAAGGTGGTCAAGCATCATCGCGGCGCTAAGAATTGCGGCAACGGGGTTGGCGACTCCCTGTCCGGCAATGTCGGGCGCTGAGCCGTGAACCGGCTCAAACATTGAGGGATAGGTTCGCTCAGGGTTGGTATTGGTGCTGGGGGCAAGCCCTAACCCGCCGCTAAGCACACCCCCTAAATCGGTTAAGAGATCGCCGAAAAGGTTCGAAGCGACGATCACATCAAAATGTTCAGGACAACGCACCATGTTCATTGCGGCCGCATCGCAATGCTGTCGCTCGGCATGGACATCGGGGAATTGGGGCGCTAGTTCCTCCAACAACTCATCCCACAATACGTACGCATAGCGCTGGGCGTTGGATTTGGTGATCATCGTCAGGCGCCGCCGGCGCTTGCAGGCCATGTCAAACGCGAATCGAAGAATACGCTCGACTCCTCGGCGCGTATGAAGTGCGGTTTGAACGGCAAACTCGTCGGGTCGCCCGCGACGAAATCGTCCACCGTTGTCAACGTATTCCCCTTCTGAGTTTTCACGAATCACCAGCATGTCGATGTCGGCCGAGCCTTTTCCGGCGAGAACGCTTTTGACGCCGGGGAAGAGACGCGCCGGTCGCATGCACGCATACTGGTCAAAAGTTTGACGAATCGTCACAAGGGGCGCCAGCGTCACGTAGTCGGGGATTTTCGCAGGCCATCCCACGGCGCCCAAAAGGATTGCGTCAAAAGGCCGTAGAACGTCCAGAAAATTCTCCGGCGCCACTCGGCCATGGGTTTCCCAATACTTAGCGCCCCAGGGCAAGGTGGTTTTTTCGAGTTGGAATCCACCGTCCAAATCTTGCACCGCGTCGAGCACTCGCACCGCTTCGTCGATTACCTCGGGACCGATACCATCGCCGGGATACACTGCGATTTTGAAAATGGGCATAGCGTTCCTACCTTCGTTGCTTAGTTCTTTCCATTACCCTCATGCCGACGATAACGATCAATCTCTTTGCGCAGCAATTCTTCTTCCTCGATGCGCTGCTTTTGAAACTCGCGGAAGAACGACTGCGTACTTGCCGCGTCGCTCCCTGCGAGAAAGATAATCCAAACCACTGCCGACAAGACGCCGCACCAATACAACGCCTCGCCAGGCGGTTCGTCGACCCAGAGTCCGCCAATGATCGCTAAACCTACGGCGCCAATCAAAACGCTCGCTTGCATGCGACGCCGAAACTGAACTCGGCGATAAGTCCGCTCGTGCGGGTCCAGCGCTGCGGTCTCATGGGAGCTGCGCGCGACCCAATGCGAAACAACCAGTGCAATCGAGAGAACAATCAGAAAGGAGCCAAAGATAAGCGACGGCCACATGGTGGGTCCAATCTACGGGATGCCGAGGAGTTTCTGCACTTGTAAACTCAACCGCCACTGGGGATGCTCCAGGCAGTATTGGACCGCACGACGCGTCGCTTCATCGCGGTGTCGACCATCCATCGGCTGCAAAAAAAAGTGCGTGAACGCCAGATCTGCGTACATGGCAGGATCAACACCCTCTTGGGGATAGACGAGCTTCAGTTCGTCACCGCGGTTTATCACCAGAGGGGCCCCCGCCTTGGGGCTAACACAAACCCAATCCACCCCTTGGGGTACAGGGCGTGTTCCATTCGTCTCGACCGCAACTTCAAACCCCGCACGATGCAGCGCCGCGACCGCAGCACCGTCTAATTGGAGTAAAGGCTCTCCCCCCGAGCAGATTACGAGGGGTTTGCAATTGACCATCTTTGACGGCCACACTGCAGAAACTGCATCCGCGAACGCCTCCGAATTAGGGAACACACCACCCCCAACTCCATCAACTCCTACAAAATTTGTATCGCAAAATGTGCAGACGGCTGATGCGCGATCGTCTTCTCGTCCATTCCAAAGGTTACAGCCGGAAAAACGGCAAAATACCGCAGCTCGACCGCTTTGAGCTCCTTCGCCTTGGAGTGTGTAATAGATTTCCTTTAGGTAGTACGACATTAGGCTAATTATAGGCGTGTCCTCCCACTCCAATCGAGTCACCATTTGGCTTGATTTGAAGGACACGGTAGCCCCCCCGGGTAAGGTATAGCGGCGCCCTTCATTTTCTGCCATAGTACATTGATATGACAGAGACGGGGGAGTCGGTCTTCCCCCGGTGAAGAGTCGGCCGCGCGGCGAATTAATCGTCGCAGGTTCGTTCACCCCACTAACTGAGCACTTTTCATGGCCATCAAGATCGTGATCGCCGACGGCCATGAGGTCGTTCGTTGCGGTATGAGGAACCTCGTTCAACAAACCGAAGACATCGAAATTGTCGGTGAAGCGACATCGGGTACGGAAGCCGTCGAGAAGACCCTGAGCATGAATCCTGACGTGGTGTTGCTTGACATCCGTATGGCAGGCGGCGATGGCCTGACCGCCCTGGGACGCATTAAATTGGACAAACCCGAACTTCCGGTGGTCATGATGTCTGCCTATGACAACCCCACCTATGTTGCGCGGGCTGTGGCGCTTGGCGCCGCGGGCTATATTAACAAGGGAATTCCAGGGTCCGAAGTTCTCGACACGATCCGACGCGCGGCGGCGGGTGAAAGTGCTTGGACGCGAGAGGAGCTGCGCCGTGTGACCGGGGCGTTGGCCACCCCCCGATTAAATGCTGACGTCGAAGTGCCTTTAACTCAACGGGAAAGTGAAGTCCTGCGACAGCTGGCGTTAGGATTAACGAACAAGGAAATCGCCCAAGCCCTCAACATCAGTTATGAAACCGTGAAGGAGCACGTGCAGCATATCTTACGTAAAGTGGGTGTCTCTGATCGTACGCAGGCTGCAGTATGGGCGGTGCGTCGGGGTCTGGTTTAATACGATACACCGGTGTTGGCGACGGCCTCCAATAACAGAGAATCAATTCCTGTGCGCCCCTGAAGTGCTTTTGCCCACCGGGGCGCCACAAAAATTCGCACTCGTTTGACGTAATCGTCAAACTGTTGTCGGGCGAGTGTATGGACCACCGGCGAGATCTCGCCCAACGGCCAAGAGCGGCCCTCCCGAGGAAAGTAGACTTCCACATCAAATTGCACTTCCAAGGCGGCCGGCGGGGCGTCCAGTAACACCTCATGGGGGGCCATGTCAAGGCTCCACTTCTCTGCCGCTCTTTTGGCGAATTCCGCGGCGCACGCAGCCAGCCAGGGAAATGGACGTTGGGCTATTTGCTCGTAGATTTCCCGATGCTGGAAGTACGTGTATTGTGCAAGGCGTTTGTAGAGGCGACGCGTTGAACCAAAGAGGCCCTCGAGCATTTCATTCGCGGTAGCGTCGCCTACGTTGCGTAACGCCGCGACAAACGGTTCATCGGTAAGTTGGAACAGCAAAGACGTGTCGAGCTTGTCAAAAACCCGATGAAACACCCACTGAAGCATCGCCGTTGCCGAGCGCACGGCATGATGCCAGTACACTTCGCTGAACATCACATATCGGGCGAAGACCATCATCTCCGCCGCGGTGCGGCCTTTCTCGGTAATTGCCAAGCCATTGCCGGCGGCATTAAGGCATAGGCTGCCGATAAGCCGTTGTTGGTCAAAGTTTCGTCCGTAGGGCGTTCCTGCATGCAAGCTATCGCGCGAGAGATAGTCCATTTTGTCGATATCAATGGGACTTGATAACAAGCTATGCAAAACGCGCCAGGAGTTCCCCGGAAGTTCGCCCGCAAGCAATCCGGCCACATCGTCAGGATTTAGATGCCAGTCATTTTTCAATAAATTGCTGATCTCATCGCCTAAGATGAATTTTCTCGCAAGGACTTCGTGTTCCGGAACGCCGGGCAGTTGCATATCTTCGAATAAATGACAATACGGCCAATGGCCAATGTCGTGCAGTAGCGACGCCACAATGAATGCTTCCGCCTCCAACGGGCGGACCATTTGAGCAAACCGGTCGTCATAGGACAGGCGACGCAAGTACAACAGCGCCATCCGGTATACGCCCAAGGAATGCTCGAATCGCGTGTGGTTCGCCGCGGGGTAAACCAACGAGACAAACCCCAATTGCCGAATGTTGGCCAGCCGTCGAAAGGGCGCTGAGTCAATTAACCGACGCACGCGCGGCGTGAGCGGCACATCGGTCTCGGGGGGGATGCGCAAGAACCCCTGCCACGAGTCGAGCGCCTGGATCTCCGGAATATCGCGAATTGACGACATGACACCTGCTGAATCGCTGCGACATCACGCCAGGGGCTATACCACGGTCATACCCATGGTGAGACGCAAAAGCACGGTAATAAGCAAATAGAAACCGTAATGCACTGCCGCGTTTGAGATTTCTAAATCAAGCGAGGCGTGCGCGGCAAAAGCGCCCAGTGCAACCATGGCTGGCAGAACCATGACCAGCTGGAACGTCTCGAACGGAACGTTCCAGTCCAGTTCCAACAAATACCCGCGAATCACGAAGGCGACAATTCCCCAAATCAACGCATACACCAAACCACAAATGCCAACCCTTAGCCAGAGCGACTTTCCGCGATGCGGCTCGAGGTCCGCGTCGCGCAAAATGGAGTAACCGCCCAGAGCAATGGGCGGTCCCAGCGCTATAGAGCCAATCACCAGGAGAACCAGCGGGGGCCCCTGCTCGCCAAAATTAGAGCGTACGACAAACGCGAGCGCGAACACCATGATCGCCACGCCGGCCACAAGCGCTGCAATAGCCGGGGAGAACGGTGTTTCGGTGCGGCCGATCGGCTTGAACACGGCCGCGCCCAGTTTGCCTTTCTGGCCAAACTGTTCGGGCTCGTGAATGACGGCCTCTTCCTCCTTCTTGGGAATTGAAATGATGGTCTTGCAGTTAGGGCATGGCCCCTTCTGGCCTGCGAATTTATCGCTGACCTGAAATCGCTTGTGACACCCCGGACAGGTAATTGCGATCGCCATTCCAACAAATTCCTGAGTTGTCGTGCAGATTGCGTCGTCGTGCCAATCGGACCGAGTCGACGAAAGTTGATCGAGTGCTTCCGGTCGTTAGTTTGGCAGAGCGCCGCAGTCCGTCAAGCGACGAACGCCGCCATACCACCCCGGTTGATCATGACCGTCCGGCAGGTCGCCAGGAAGTTTACAATCGAAAGGTCTTAACATAACGCCTGAAAGCGACTTGCGATGCCTCCCTGACGAAGCTACGATAACAATTGCGCCTTTTTCTGTGCTCGGCCCGGGTGCTCCCAACCGGGGTCGAGTCCTTTCCGTTCGGAGTTTCGTTTCCTTCTGAAAGAAGGGAATTCGTTATTTTTTCTTTATTTTTTTTCTTTGTGATGGGAGTTTGCCTTAGGGTAAGCTCTTGGGAGGATGTTGCCATGGCAAGCGTTGAGTTTACCTCGACGCCCGCTGGCGCCGCATCGTTCCCTGTCGTCGTCCCGGCGCCGTTGGCGCCGTCTCCTTCTGCGGATGCGATAGGGCAACTGCGCGATTCGCCAAGCGGCGTACCCAGCGGCCAAACTTTGGCCGACTGCGGCAATGGGCCCTCGCGCCCAGGGCACCGAATTCGCGAAGTACGTCTCCAGCAGGGACTCACTTTGCGCACGGTCGGCCGGCACATGGGCGTCTCGATGCGTCAACTTCGCGCCGAGGAAGAAGGAAGAGTGGATCTCCGCTTGAGCGATCTCTATCGTTGGCAAGAGGTGCTCGGAGTCCCACTCGAAGATTTACTGTGCGAGCCCGACGGTTCGCTCTCGCGCCCCATTATGGAGCGTGCGCAAATGGTTCGGGTCATGAAGACCGCAGCCGCGATTTTGGAGAACGCGCCTACGCCGCGTTTAGAGCGGTTGGCTCAAACTTTGGTTGAGCAACTCGTCGAGATCATGCCCGAACTAAAACACGTCAACTCTTGGCACGCGGTCGGTCAACGCCGCAGCCTTGATGAACTCGGCCGAGTGGCCGAACGCCAAATCTCGGATCAGGTTTTTCACGGTTAGCTATCGCATACTTTGGTATTATCTCTTATCGTGAACGGCCCGCGACCCTACCGTCGTGGGCCGTTTCCTTGCGCGAGCAAACCTGAGGCGTCCGGGCGCCGCGTGCGACAATAATCTCTGGGCTTTTGCGATTATTTTTTCATGTGTTTTCGAATTCGTACTGAGTTTTTCGTATTCATCGGTTTGATTCTGTTCGCGATTACGGGTTGCCCGCGTAAGGACCCTCCGCCACCCCCAAGCGTCAACGAATCGAAACCGGTCCGTTTGCTGGTGCTCGACGATCCGCCTTTGGCCGAAGAAATTGAACGCGTTTGGCGGTCGCGATCGGAAGCGGTTCTCGAAGTGCGCCAAGCGCGCCTTGACGAAACGCTCGAACAGACCCGTTTGAACGCCGACGCCGTGGTTTATCCCTCAGCCCTGCTGGGGGAATTGCTCGCGCGGGATTGGCTTCTCCCCTTCAGCAAGGAGATGCAAGAGAACTCAGACTTGAACCAGTCCGACGTGCTCGACCTTTTGCGACTGCAAGAAATCCGTTGGGGCGAAGCGACGTATGCGGCTTCGTTCGGGTCGCCGGTCGTCCTGTTGGCGTATCGCGCCGATGTATTCAAAGCCGCCGCCGTGGCGCCTCCTGCAAGCTGGGACGAATACCACCAAACGGCCATCAAGCTGGCGCAAATTGAACATGACAAATCATCCGCCGTTTCCAAAAAGCAGCCTTGGTCAGGAACGGTTGAACCCTGGGCGCCAGGTTGGGCGGCGCAAACGTTGCTTGTGCGCGCCGCTGCGTACGCCCGTCATCACGATCAATACTCCGATGTATTTGACATAACGTCGATGGAGCCGCTGATTGGAGGTCCGCCCTTTGTACGAGCTTTGGAGGAAATGGCGGCGGTTGCCCCCAGTGCATCGCCCGAATCGTTGAATCGCACGCCGTTGGATGCTTACCGAGACGTGGTCGAAGGACGCGCTGCCATGGCGCTTTGTTGGCCCTCGGCCACGGTGTCATACGAACCGCGCGAGGGCGTCGAGGTGCGTTGGTCAAGAATCCCGGCCTCGCGCGAGGTGTACCACCAAAGCGCCCGGCGGTGGGAGCAGCGCGAGTCGGACGAGGAGACTCACATCCCCTTGCTCGCTACGTCGGGACGCCTGGGATCAATTACGCGGGAAACGAGCCGCTCGCAAGCCGCGTTGCATGTGCTCGCGGTATTGTCGGGCTCGTGGGGTCAAGACCTCGCGCCGGCGAGTGCGGCGACGACGCTTTACCGTCAGTCGCAACTCGGATCACCTGGCAAGTGGATGCCAAAGTCCGCCGACGCCGATTCGGCCGAATCGTACGCCGAAGCGATCGAGCAATCGCTAACGCAGGGAGTAGGAATGTTCTCGCCTCGTATTCCCGGGCGGGCACGTTACCTTGCCGTGCTGGATGAAGCCGTACGCAGGGCGCTCCAGGGTGAGGTTTCGCCTGCGGAGTCACTTGCGCAAGCCGCCGAGCAATGGCGCAAAATTACCGGCGAGATCGGCCTGGATCAACAGCGAGATGCTTACCAGCGCAGCCTCGGGCTCGAGCCATAACGTTATTGCCCGCGAAGTTCGCGTGATGTAGTTGCAGAGCCGAAGTCTTTTGATGAGTTGGACGACATGATTCGACTGGGGCTATGTTGTCTCTTTCGCGAGCAACCGATCAAGTTTCGCACGACGACAGCGGCCGCGTTATCACGCATGGAGCGTTCCGCCGCAGTCCGAAAACTGGCCGACTTGTGCTTACACAATGCCGAGGCGTTATTGCAGGCGTTAACGTATTGTCACGCACACGACATCGGCGCGTTCCGGGTGATGAGTCAGATTCTACCCCTAAAAACGCATCCCCAGCAGGGATACCGCATCGAGGACCTGCCCGATGCCCAAGAAATTGTCGCGCGGTTTCAAGCATGCGGCGAGTTGGTGCGCTCCAGGGGGTTGCGAACCTCATTTCATCCCGACCAGTTTGTCGTGTTGAACTCGCCGCGAGATTCGGTGGTCGCCGCATCCGTGGCCGAAATCGAGTATCAGGCCGAAGTCGCCGAGTGGATTGGCGCCGATGTGATCAATATCCATGCCGGCGGCGCGTACGGTGACAAGGCGGCGGCATTGGCGCGATTGGAGGCGAGCCTGGAGATGCTTTCACCACGTGCACGAAGCCGCTTGACGCTCGAAAACGATGATGCGATCTACACGCCCGCCGAGTTGGCGCCCTTATGCCAGCGGACGGCAACGCCGCTTGTGTACGATGTGCATCATCATCGCTGTTGTCCGGACGGATTGACGGAAATCGAAGCAACCGACTTGGCAATGGCGACATGGCGCCGCGAACCACTGTTTCACATTTCGAGCCCTCTCGAAGGTTGGCAAGGACCGAAACCGGAACGGCACCATGACTTCATTGATTTGCGGGATTTCCCGAGGTGTTGGCTGGCCCATCAACTGACCGTCGATGTCGAGGCGAAAGCCAAGGAACTGGCCGTATTCCAGCTGAAGCGCGAGTTGGCGGCGCTGGCCCCAACGACGACTCGTTGACATGCGCTCACAACACGGCTTCGACTTTTCCGCGCAGCGCCAAGCAATGCACCGCGTTTCAAAGCATTTCCAACGGGTCCACGTCGGCAATCCATTGCACGTCGTCGGGCGGGTTCAATTCGCGCGTGGCTTCTTGCACCATCGCGCGAAGCAAAGCGCTGTCGGCGCACAAAAGCAGCATGTGAAAACGGTGCTTGCCGCGAAGTTTTGAAATAGGCGCTGCCGTGGGACCCAGAACTCGCACCGGTTCGCCTCGTTCTTCATTCAACCGCGAGATGCGCTCCGCCAGCGTGTCGGAAAAACCTTCGACCACCGCCTCGACGGGACCTCGCACCACAAGGCGCACCATGCTGGAGTAGGGCGGATATCCGTATTCCTCCCGGTTGGGTAACTCGCGGCTCGCGAACCTATGGTAGTCATGCTGCAATGCAGCTTGAATCGCTGGATGTTCAGGACTGAACGTTTGCACCAACACGCGGCCCCCCTTATCGCCGCGACCGGTTCTGCCGGCCACTTGCGTGACAAGTTGAAAGGTTCGCTCGGCTGCACGGAAGTCCGGCAAGTGCAGGGCGGTGTCGGCATTCACAACGCCCACCAGGGTCACGTTGGGAAAGTCCAGCCCTTTGGCAATCATTTGCGTACCAAGCAGAATTCGTACATCACCTGATCGAAACCGCGCCAGCGCCGCCTCGTGGCTGCCCGGCTTCTGCATGGTGTCGCTATCCATGCGTAAGCATGGAAAGTCAGGAAATCGAATGCGCACCTCGGCCTCGAGACGTTCCGTGCCTAGTCCGCTGTACCGAATTCCCTCAAAGCCGCATTCCGGGCAGCGCTGCGGCGCCGGAGTTTGATAATCACAGTAATGGCAAATTGCGCGTCCGGCTTCACGATGATGCGTCAGTGCAATATCGCAATCTTGGCATCGCACCACATGGCCGCAACTGGGACATTGAATATGAGTCGAAAAACCGCGACGATTCAACAACAAAATCACCTGGCCGCCTTCTTTGAGCGCGTGCTCCATGGCGTGTTGTAGTTGCCGGCTAATCGCGCCGCGGGCGCGGCGGCTATCCCACTCCGTTCGCAAATCCAGCGCGACCACGTCCGGTAGCGGCCGGTCGAATACGCGTCGCGGCATATCGATCAATCGATAGGCGCCTTCCTGCGCACGGCGCCAGCTTTCCAACGAGGGCGTCGCCGAACCAAGCACTAGCGGCGCTTTCTCCATTTGCGCCCGTTGGAGCGCGACATCGCGCGCGTGATATCTCGGCGCTGCGTCTTGTTTAAACGACGCGTCATGTTCTTCGTCCAAAATGATTAACCCCAGCCGAGGCGTTGGTGCGAACACCGCGCTGCGCGCGCCCACCACGACTTGCACCTCGCCGCGCACGATGCGCTGCCAATGCCAATGACGCTCGGCAGGCGACAAGTGACTATGCAAGAGCGCCACGTTTTCGAACCGGGAGCGAAATCGTTGCCGCGTTTGGGGAGTCAAGCTGATTTCCGGCACCAGCACAATCGCCTGTTTGCCATAGCGAAGCGTCTCTTCAATCGCACGAATATAAACCTCCGTTTTGCCGCTGCCAGTGACGCCGTGCATCAGAATGGTTTCATGCCGACCGGCGCGCATCGCGCCCAGCACCACATTCAACGCACGTTCTTGGTCTTCGGTCATGGAGAGATGCCCCTCGGACTCCGTAGGGGTTTCGGAAATCTCGGCGTGTTGCATGCGGCGAACTTGCGCCTTGATGTACCCCTTCTTGCGCAACCCGTTAATGGGCGCCAAGGTGCATTCCGCCGCGGCGGCAAGCTGCAGTGGAGTCAGCGGACGTTCCGAGGCAGCCAACAGTTTCAACACCGCGGCTTGCTTCTCAGGCAGTTGGAGCGTCGCGAGACGCGCTGCAATTTCGCTCGGAACATGCAGAAGCGTAACCTCGCGTGTACCGGCGCGGCCGCGAACGCCAGCGGGCACGACTGCTTCCAGTACTTGTCCGAGCGGACACAAGTAATAGTCAGCCATCCAGCGCGTCAGCGCCACCATGGAAGGGGAAAGGAGCGGCTCGCCGTCCACGACAGACCGAATTTCTTTCAGACGGCCAGGATCGCCGACGCGGTTTTCCAGCGCCACGCAGTAACCATTCACCGTCCGGTTGCCGCGCCCCAAGGGAACACGCACCCGGCGGCCAACTTCAACGTGGCCGCGCAATCGGTCGGGCGTCAGATAGTCGTAGGGGCCCCACGGCGCCTCTGGCAACACGACTATCGCAGCCTGATACTGCGCTTGGTCATCGGCCTCCCACGGAGCTTCGTCCGAGATGAAGAGCGACTGCTGCTGTTTGCTCATGATTTGGCCGGAAGGTCGAACTTGCTATAAATAAGTGTACAAATGTATTGTATCAAAAACCTCCGGGAAAAGATAGTTTGCCTCCACGCATGAGGGGGCGGACAAAGTTGAAACACTCCCGATTACGCCTTCGCAACGCGTGCCAAGCGTTTGTCGATCTACGCAACCGCCTGGACGGCCCGCTTAAGGATTTGTTGCAGGATGGCGGCCCGCGGCGAACCTTCCGATTCTGCGGGGCTTGAACGATGAGGAATCGTATACGGGGGCGTTAGTGTAATCGCGTGCGCCTGCAACTGGTGTCGCTGAGCCAGTACGTTTGCAATCGCCGCTTTGATTTCCATGATGAGGGGGTTGTCCTCCCCCGTCAGGTCAAGTTCACACATGCGATGCAAGCGTCGAGACATCTCGGCCACGACGACCCATCGTCCGCGACCTTGACCGTCCAGAACTTCAGCCACGACGACGCGCTCTCCCAACAGGGGGTGGCATCGAAGAATCGCCTTCTCCAACGCAGAAGCAGTCGGCCGAGTGTTATGACGGCGGCGACAAAGCGGCAGAATCATCATGTGTTCCCCATCGTAAGGCGGTTCGCATTCGCCCTCCGTGCGTTTCTCCTCCTCCTCGGGCGGAATTCGGGTCTGGATGTTACATGACGAAAAAAAACTTTGGCCGGTCACGCGGGCTAAAAAGAATTACCTAGGAGACGAACTCCGCGACGATCGCTCGCCCGGGGTCATACGCCGCACCAACGTGGGATTGGCCATCTCTGCCGTGGCGCGTTTTGACTCCCGTTCTCTGGCAGGCGTTCATCGCAGTCGGCTCCTTCCGTCCCCAAGGAAGACACATGCGTCGTACGATGGCTTCGTCATTCCAACCGCTGATGGAAACTTTGGATTTGCAGGACTTGCGTCACTCTTCCGACGGATGGTCGCAGGTGACACAATTCGCCTCACGCGGAACATCGACTTTGACGCTGGTGGGGCGCTTGGACGCGTTTCTCAAGGCGTGGCAAACGGAAAACTACCCGCCGCCGTTGCAAGAATTTGTTCCGCTTGGCCCGCGCGAAGCAAACCGGGAAGCGCTCATTCATTTTCTGACGGCCGACATTGACTGCCGTTACCGCTTTGGTTGGCCCAAGCGTGTCGAAGAATATCTCGTTGATTTTCCCGAACTCGCCAACGGCGGCGTCCCGTGCGAACTGATTTTCGAAGAGTATCAGGCGCGCCGCGCGGCGGGCGAGGAAGTCCAGCCAAACGAGTACTACGAGCGTTTTCCTCAACACGTTTCGACACTAAAACAATGGTTCGCCCTGGCCGAGCCTGGGGCGGCGCCTACTCTGCTGACCGGCGTACAACGCGTGTTGGAAGTTGATTCCGGCCAAGTACTGGACGACTTCCATCTGTTGTCTCCCTTGGGCGAGGGAACGTTTGGCCGCGTGTTCTTGGCGCGGCAGAATTCCATGCAGCGACTTGTGGCGGTGAAAATCTCCGCCGACCGCGGCGCGGAGCCGCAAATGCTCGCTCAGTTGGATCACCCCCATATCGTGCGGGTTTACGATCAACGCCGCGTTCCGGAACGAGGGCTGCGACTGTTGTATATGCAGTATGTGGCGGGAGGCACGCTTCAAGAGGTGGTGCGCCGCGTGCGCGCCACGCCATTGGCTGAACGTTCAGGAGCTTTGTTGTTCGACGCAGTCGACGAAGCCGTCGAGCGCGGCGGACAGCCCTCGATGAGCGGTTCCGCAGGACGGCGGCGCTGGGTTCAATCGACGTGGCCCGAAATGGTCTGTCATATCGGCGCACAGATCGCCATGGCGCTGGACTACGCACACCGCCGCGGCGTCCTGCACCGAGACCTCAAACCAGCGAACGTACTTCTTGCCGCCGACGGCTCGCCCAAGTTGGCCGACTTCAACATAAGCACCAGTCGTGAGTTAGAAGACACGCCCGGCGCGGCGTACTTTGGTGGAAGTTTGGCGTATATGTCGCCCGAGCAGCTCGAAGCGTGTCACCCTGCGTTGCCTGCGGCGCCCGCCGACTTGGACGAACGCAGCGATCTCTACGCGCTCGGAGTTCTGCTATGGGAGTTATTGCACGGGCAACGTCCCTACTTGGAACAGATGCACGAAGCAGGTTGGAATGCAACCCTGGAAACGATGATCGCCGCGCGCCGCGCGGGTCCTCCGGCCAAGACTTGCAACGATGCGGCTTCATTAACGGCGGTGCTGGAGGATGTTTTGCGTCGTTGTTTGGCGCCGAACCCAAGCGAACGTTATCCTTCGGCGCATCGGCTCGCCCGCGAGCTGCAACTTTGCCTGAACGCGCGAGCACGGGAGATTCTTCAAACGCCGCCGCAAGGCTGGCGACGATGGGCGCAACAACGACCGATGTGGGCCGGAATGATTGTTTCGCACGGTTCCCATTGTGTGGCGTCGGCATTCGTCATTTTGTATATACACGCCGCCATCGTTCACAAAATGAGCCCCGCGCAGCAGTGGGCTTGGTATTTGCAGTTGATGGCCGTCGGAATGGTCGCCTTCGCCGCGGGTACTGGCGCCGTATGGTGGTTCGGCCGCGAAATTGTAGCCGCGTTATCTTCTCCGGTACACTGGAGCTATCGTCCCGATCGTATGATGGCGATTCGACGGCAGACGCTCGCTTTAGGACCCACGGCCGCGCCCGTTGGAATATTTAACTGGACGATTTCTGGACTATGGTACGGCGCGTTCCTCTCCTGGTGGTTGGGAGGTCTACGCGCTTCCGACTTTTTGCATATCCTGTTGTCGCACGTCATTTGTGGGTGCATCGCCGTGGTGTATCCGGTCTTGGCGGGCTCGCTGGTGGCGATTCGCGCGTATTACCCCGCTCTGGTGGCACGTTCGCCGGACGAACCCAATGACGGTCCTGAGTTGGCCCAATTGGCGAATCGGGCGTCATGGGTGCTGCCGTTCGCGGGGTTCGTGCCAATCCTTGCGCTGTCGATCATCGCCATGGCGTTTGACGCCGAGGGCGGTGAAGCGCGACGGATGGCCGTTGTGTTTGTCGGCCTTGCCGGCTTAACGGCGCTACCCTTCGCGTGGCGCATCTCGCGAATGCTTCAAGAGGACGCGCTCGCGTTAACGCAAGCCATGGAGTGCGATGAAGCTGCTTCTGACTCACCGCCCCAACGCCTGGGCATTTCGCGATCGGTCGTCCGATGGTAGTCCGAAGCGACGCCTTGATGAATTGCTCGCGGTCCATCCTAACAGACGGTATTCGCCGCGACTTGCCGCGGGGCCATGCATCGTTCGTTAGAGCGCGTTTCACGCAGGTGTGACGCCCCCAAATGTGGTGCACTCGCGGAGCGAGTGGACCACACGCAAGAAGTCATAATACCTCGATGAGATTCGCTCTAGAGCTTGGGCACCGTGCGCGAGGGGCGACGATTGAGCATGCGGAGCGCGTCGTTGGCAGGAGCGGGATTCGCGTCGCCGTTGTCGGCGCCCGGTGGAGGTGGCGGAGGAGTATACTCCTCTTTCCATCGCCACCCGATCGGGTTGTCGAGCTCCTTCGCCGCCAAATACGACCAAGGCGTATCGGCATGTTCATCAATCACACGCTGCAAATACTCGCGGGCCTTGGCCGCTAATTTCTCGGTTTGACTGCCTGTGCTGATTTCGTTGGCGGGCTCAAGTATCCATGTGTTGTTCTTGGGGTCTTTGAATTTCAAGCCGCGTTTGGCGGCGGCAAGCATCGCGTTAAACGACTCGGTGCGCGCCTTGGCGGCCATGACGCGCCCCATGGCAAGGTCATAACCCGCCTGCCAGCGCGGGGTGTTCTCACGAGCGCGATCCGTCTCGCCAAGCTTGAGCGTCTCGTACACCATGTTAATCTCGGGTTCAATCTTGGCGGCGGCCTTTTGCGCTTCCGATAGGGCGTTCACGAACGTAGCTTCGTCGGTCTTGGCGAAGCGTGTTTGGGGCGATTCGAGTTGGCTAACCCAGGTGAGGTTGGCGGCTTTCACTAACGCTTCGCGGGCTTTGTTTTCACGAACCCGGCGCAAGTACTCTTCCGGCGCCACATAATCCGGCCGATAGGTCCGCATAATTTGTGGATCAAAAAATCGGCTAATGTGCGACGAGAATGCGGAAATCTCCCCGCGGTTTACTTCGCGGTTCACATTGCGATTGGGATGCACGGCAAAATAGATGCCTCCCGTTTCAAAGCATAGCCGCGTGAGCGAGTAAGGGCCAAATCCGGAGTCAATTGCTTCATCTTCGTTGGCGCCGGAAAACTTGAGTTTGATGTGCTCGGGCAGGTAGGACTCAGGACCTTGGCTCACTCGTCCCCATTGCGGCGTTTGGTCGAAGTCGGGGTTGGGATCGACCCATTTCATCATGGTTTCACTGCGGCCAAAAGGCGCGGGAACCCCCACGACGTAGACGGGTACCGCGTAACGGCGGCACTCTTTGATTGTTTGCTCCAAACCGTTTTGGTCGTCGCCCACTTCATCGGTGAACGCGACGATCATGACGTTACGTTCCGGGCTGGAGCGGTGCTCGTCGGTGTAACGCATCGACTTGTACTCGTTCAACGCGCGGAAGATCGCTTCGAAGACCTTTTCGGTGCCGCTCGTGTCGTTCGGCATCTCGGCCAGGGCCTTCTTGATCTCCGCCAGATCGGCCGTCGGCTTCTTGGTGATCAAGTTCACCGAATTCCCAAACCCGACGATCGAAGTGAGCAGCGGCTTGTCTTCATGTTTCTTAAAGGCGGGATTGCCGGCCGCTTCGATTAACCCCAATTCCTCGTAGATCCGGTCAAACCGGTCATGAATGGCGCGCCGCTGGGGGATCAGGCTTTCGGTTTGATCGAAGAGCCATACAACCAATGTTTTGCGCTCTTCGAGTGAAAGCAGAATCTCATGGGTAATCCGGTCGATCGCGCCCACGGCGCCTGTCGCGCCGTGGCCAACAAACCCCTTCACGCGCAAGTTGCGGTCAAAGGTCGGGCCCGTGGCGACTTGAATTGTGTTGTTGATCTCAATCGTCGCGATTTCCGTCGGTTGCACGTTCTCCAGGGGATTCGGCACGTCGGAAATTTCATCCACCACTTGCGCCAGGGCCTGAGCCATCGTCACGCCGCCCGCGCTGTTCGCTCCCACCTCTTCCGACGGTTGTTCGTTGAAATAGAACTCCTCCGGGGCCTCGATCTCTTCGATGGGATCTTCAGGAATCGCGGCCAAATAAATGTTTTCGCTTTCCGGCTCCACGAACGCCGGCATGAACGTCACCGCGATCAGCAAAAAGAAGTGAAACAACATGCTGAAAATCCACGCGGGAGAATCGCCGTCAAACGGCGTCTCTTCTTCACCCGTGCGGATTTGCCACCACTGACGCAAACGGTCAATGATTTTCACCTTGTTCCTCCTTCGCTGACACCACGCCCGAGAATGCCCGCCACGCGTGGATGATTAAATCCCCCGAGAGAACCCCATGGGGACGATTGTCGCCGAAAGCGCGGACCCGCTCAATGGATTTTCCTCGCTTGATGTGAATTTTATTCCCAAAACTCCCCTAAAGGTATAGCTGCGGTGCGGTTAGCAGTTCGATTAATGCCCTGGCCATCCGCATTCAAAAGCCGCAACTCACACGCTGGTGGCAAAACTGTGCTCAGAACTGGGCGCAAAGTCCTAACAAAGAACTAATTTAACCCCCCCCCCATTGTTTAGTGGTCACGACTTGTAAACGATCGCACGAGCTTATTTAAGTACATGGCGCGCACGAAGCACTGAGACCCTCTAATGTTGAATTTCGCGCAGTAGCGGCCGAACTCGGTTGCCGTCGGTAAGCGAGTTCTCCGGCGCCAGGACAACCACCGCTTGTTCGTCGAGACCTTGGGTAATTTCCACCGTTTGATCGTTCATCAAACCGGTTTCGACGGCGGTTAATCGGGCGCGTCCGTCGACAATGCGGTAAACCCGCCAAGACCCGTCGGGTGCGCGGAACAGAGCCGAGCGCGGCGCAAGGAGTGCGTTGGCTTTAACCTCCGTGGTGATATGCACGCGCACGCGATAGCCAACCTTCACGCCGCGAGCCAAAACCCCATCAATCGACGGCGAAGCGAACCGTACCACAACGATGACGCGTTGCTGCTCAACTCCCAGCGAGCTTTTTTTGGTAAAGCCCTCCGGATGAATCTTATGGACAACGCCGGGTAAACCTTCGCCCAGCGCTGCACCAACGGCAGGACCGTAAATTTCCGCTTCGTCGCCCGCCGAAATCCTCACGACATCCTGGCTGAGGATTTCCGCTTCGACTTCAAGCTCCTCAAGCCGGCCGATCTCCAACAACTGGGCGCCGCCCGAGAGGAGCTGCTCGTTTTCGACAAATCGTTCCAGCACGACTCCGTCCACGGGGCTTCGCATCACACCGCGCTCCTGGCGGGTTAGCGCCTGCTCCAAACGGACCTCCGCTTCGGCCCGCTGCTTCTCAAGAACCTCACGTGAAAGATCCTTCCTGGCAATCTGCTGGCTAATCATCGTAGGCAACAACGCCGTGGCGGCCTTAATCGAGGCCATGGATTTCCAGATCAAGTCGGACTGCTGGTAATCGACTTCCGCCTCGACCAGGCCCACTTCGGCCCGCTCCACCTGATCGGGCGTCGAAGCGCGCGTCTCGAGCAGGCGCCGGAACCGCCCCAAGCTCGTTTCGGCCAATTGCAGCTTTTCCGACGTCGCCTTCTTTCTTGCTTCCGCGGCCTGAACCGTGTCTTCCATCGAGTCCACAAAATGTTCTGCTTGTTGACGCGAGGTCAACTCGACGGTGACATCGTTATTCTCAGCGATCTGTGCTTCCAAACGCTCAACCGCGGTTCGGGCGACGGCGACTTCTTCGGCCAAGTCCTTCGTCACAATTTGCGCTACAACCTCTCCTCGTTGCACGTGCTCGCCCTCGGAAAGTGAAATCGGCTCCAGCCGACCTTCAAAAGGCATCGTGATCACGTACGTTCGCGGCAGTGACGTAACGCCTTGCTCGTCGACGAACTCCCGAATCTCACCGCGCGTCACCGCCGCCGCTTCGACATCCTGCCCTTGCGAATTGGCCTGCCATACAATCCAGCCCACAATCGCCAATGCTGCGAGCAAAGCGAGTGTCATGCCAAGTTTCATTCGCGTGACCCTTTTTCCACGTGTGACTCCGTCAACAAGCGATATGCCGTTCCTTCCGCGAAGGCATCGCGGCGCGCCCTCACTCTTTGACTTTCAACGCTTCGAGATAGTTCATGGTATTGATGCGCCATTGCACGACTCCGTGCGCGGCCAGTGCAAAGAGAGTCGCCAACGCGAGCGTGGACCACCAGACCCACGCGGCCGAGATGACCGGCAAGCGCACGAGGTCGTTCTCGTACGCCTTGGCCGTGAGCCACATCAACCCGTAACCCATGGGAAGGCCCAGCAACGCGCCCAGCATATTGGTCACAAAGCTCTCGCGCAGGAACATCGCGCCAATACTCCATTGACTGTATCCCAGGGCGCGAAACGTCGCGACCTCGCGCTGCCGCTCCGCGAGATTCACCAGTGACGAATTCACAATGCTCCCAAAGAAAATCACGCCAGCAAACACGACCAAAACGCCAATGAACACGAACTGGTTCTGGAGAATCGTCTTCGTGATATTCGCCACAAGATCGCGACGATTGGAAATCGACTCCACTCCCGGCAAGTGTTTTAGCTCATGATGAAGCCGCGCCAACTGAGAAGGCTCTTGCCGCGTTTGTAGTTGGGCGCCGGTGATGGCAAGCTCTTCGCCAAGGAGCCGGCTCAGGTAATGAATGTCGGCGTAGGCGGTCAGCCCCATGTAACTGTCGGCAATCACCGCGACGGACGCTTCAACGGTGCGGCGCTCACCTTTGACCGGAGTAAACCGCAAGACGTCGCCCGGTTGCACGCGAAGGATTTCAGCCATGCGGCGCGTAACCACCAGGCCGGTGTCGGGCAGCGGGATGCGTCGCCCTTGGGAATCGTGCGGCATGGTCAGTCGGGCGTCGGGCAATAAGCCGACGATCGCATCTTTACGACGACGCGCGCCATTCTCGAACGTACCCGCCACGGCCAGTTGTGGTTCGGCATGGTCAACCCCCGGCAGTCGCCTAACTTCGTCTAGGGCGTCACGTCCCTGTTCGTTCTTGAACGTCAGGTCAATGTCGCTGCGCATGGTCCGGTAAAACTGAAAGTTGAGAAAATAATTTTGGGCCTCAACCATCATGAACCCCGTGACCAACAGGCCCGCGCCCATCATTGCGGCAAACACCGCGGCGATCGACCGGATGCGATGCCGCAGTACGCTGCGCAACGCGAGTCGCCACGAAGCGCTCAGATTTCGCCATAGCCAGGTGAGGCGTTCGAGGAAAACCGCCCCGCCATGCGTCGGCGGCTCGGGGCGCATTGCTTCGGCGGGTTGCAATTGCAGCATCGACCACGCGCCATGCAAACTTCCCACCACGGCGCAAATCAGGCTCACGACCAGACCAATCGTCAGGATGCTCCAATGTAATTCGCTGCGCAGGTCGGGAAACTCGAAGAAGTTGCGATAAACTTCCGTCATGCCAGAGGCGGCTGCGTACCCTAAGACCGCCCCTGCGCAACCACCGGCCACGCCCACGCTAAGCCCAAATTTAACAAAGTGAAGGAACACCTGCGCGTTGCCGTACCCCAGCGCTTTCAATGTGCCGATCACAATCCGTTGCTGCCGCGCCAGTCGGGTAATTAAGACATTCAGCACGAGCGCCGCTACGGCGAGAAAAATGGTCGGAACGACCGTAGCGATGGCTCCGAGTCCGTTGATTTCGTTCTCTAGAAACTGGTTCGAAGCCTGCAAACGTAGCGGCGTAGCGCTGAACACGCCGTACGTATCGAGCATCGACTCCGCACGGCGCAACGTTGCTTCACTCTCGCCGGCCAACTCAGGCGTAAATCGACCGATGACTTGGTTCGCGGCGCCTTGGAAGTCAAACACGTCTTCGGCGAAACTGCGCTTCAGATAAAATACTCCGTAATTCTGCGGATCGGGCACCAACGCGCCGGGGCCCAACAAGTACGTGAACTCGCTACTGATGGCCGTACCCACGACGAATAACTCCTGCCGCCGGTCGTTCAACAGCAGGTGAATCCATTGTCCCGGATATATGCGGTGAGCGCGTGCGAACGCATCGTTGAGAATGACTTCATTGGAGCGCGTGCGGGTAAAGTAACCCCCTTGTCGCAGGATGATGTCGTTCAGCACCAACGTTGGATCGTCCGGCAGAGAAATCGTTTGCCCATTGAGCGGTTCGGGCACATTCTCCAAATCCACGGTTGCGGGAAAAGTGATGCGCGTATGGAGTTCGCCAACGCCCGACACGCTGCGCAATAACTCCAGTTCGGTCACGGGCGCCTTTTTCACGTCGATCCAGAAATCCGCCATGCGACATTGGCGGTAATAGCGGATCTTGGCGTCGTTCAAGTTGTGATACGCTGACTGCATCGCCACGAAACAAGTCACGCCCACGGCGATAATGCTGGTTATGGCCAGCAACAAGCCCTTGGCCTGGTTCACCTCGCGCAGAAGCTTGAGGTTGAGCGCCTTCACCACACCACCTCCTCGGGCGCAATGGGGTGCGGGTTCTCGGTCAACTCGCTGATCTCGCCCGAACGCAAGTGCACGATCCGATCGGCTACGGCCGCTAGCGCCGCATTGTGAGTAATGACCACCACGGTTTTGCCCAAGTCGCGGTTCAGATCGACGAGCAGACGAAGCACGCGTTTGCCTGTTTCGAAGTCAAGCGCGCCGGTCGGTTCATCGCACAACAACAATTGAGGATTCTTCGCGATAGCCCGGGCAATGGAAACGCGTTGCTGTTCACCGCCGGAAAGCTGCGAAGGAAAATGCTCGGCCCGGTCCTCCAGCCCCACGAGCCGCAGCATCTCGTCCGCGTCGCGCGGATCGCGCGCGATCTCCGTCGAAATTAGAATGTTCTCCCGAGCCGTCAAATTCGGCACGAGATTATAAAACTGGAAGACGAACCCCACTTCATCCCGTCGGTAGCGGGTCAATTCACGATTTGACGCGGTCGTCAGGTCTTGGCCATCGTAAAGCACCGAACCACTGGAAGGACGATCCATTCCGCCCACGATGTTCAGTATCGTCGTCTTGCCCGAGCCACTGGGGCCAACCATCGCCAGGAACTCGCCACGGCGAATGTCGAGCGTAATGTTCTTCAGCACCACGACCGAGACTTCACCCATGACAAACGTCCGCCCGACGCCGCTCAAGCGAAGCAGCGGTTGATGGTTCGTTTTGGGCGGCTGGGTGGAGTCGTTGCGCATTCCCCGACGACCGGGCCACGGTGCATAGCAATGTTTGGGCGCAGGACGAACGTTAGCGACCCTAGGCCCAATTACTTGGGAGCAGCCCCAGGCGGAAGGTCGGTGAGTACGACTTTCGTCGGATCAATCACCACATGCTTGATCAACTGCCGCTTCCAGGTGTAGGTGATGTGCACCAGACCGTCGTCTGTTTGAATCACCGCGGGATACGAATACTCGCCCGGCTGGTTTTCCAGAACGACGGCGCCCTGCCAGGTTTTACCGTCCTTGGAAATCGCCACATTCAACGGCGAGCGACCGCGCGGCGTGTGATTGTACACGAGCAGTTGACGGCCATCTTGCAGGGTCACGCCGTCGAGCCCCGAGTTGGGGTTGGGCAGGTTCGCGGCGGTGACATCGCTCCAGGTCTTTCCGCCGTCGCGCGATTCGGTTCGCACGACCTTCCCCTGTCGGCTGCGGCACAGGGCTTCGATCCGGCCGTCGGGATAAGTCAGCAACGTGGGCTGAATGGCGGCGAACTCGCGCCCATCGTGAATGGGCCCGGTGTTTTGCCATGTTTTTCCCAGATCGCTGGTTCGTTCAAAGTGCAGCCGCCAGCCTTCATGCTCGGTGCTGCTGCCGCAGATCAGCACGCCGTTCACCATGATGGGCTTGTTCTTGATTGGCCCCAGAATACCGTCCGGCAGACGCTGCGCCTCGGACCATGTGGCGCCGTGATCGTCGCTCGTTTTGAGCACGCCCCACCAGGTGTCGGGACTGGGACCCACCTTGTAGAAGAGCAGCAGCGGGCCTTTCTCCGGTTGGAACAACACGGGGTTCCAACAGGGATAGCGCGTTTGAGCGTCTTTCACTCCGTTCGCGACTTCGACCGGTTCGCTCCACTTTTGGCCGTCATGACGACTGACCCAAATGCCCACGTCGGGGTGTTTTTCATACGTGCCGCCGAACCATGCGGCAATGAGTTGTCCGTTGACCTCTTCCAGCGTCGAGGCGTGACATTCCGGGAACGGCGCCTTGTCGTAAAGGAACTCGGCCTTCAGCACACCCGGCGGGTACGACATGGGATCGTGTGTTTGGCCATTGGCCGTGTACGCCAAACCAGCCACGGCAACCCCAATCAGTGCGAAACGTACGTAGTTCATCAAGGCGCCTTTCACACAGGAAGCAAGGAAGAGAGAACCCAACGCGGCGCGAGTTGCGCCAACCGATCCTGCCGATGCCAACCTTCGTTATTTGACCCCGGACGGATTGAAATACTCAGGCTCGTGGCCTTTTCGCCATTTGATGTTGCAACCCAATGACGGCCGCTGCGGCTCTGCCGGTTTCTGGCCCGCTAACACGGCGTCGACCGCGGCGCGCAGATCTTTACCCGTGACGGGAATGCCCGACTGCGGGCGGCTCTCGTCGAACTGGCCGCGATACGCCAGGCGTCGGTCGCGGTCGAAGACGAAAAAGTCCGGCGTGCATGCCGCATGGTATGCTTGCGCTACTTCTTGGGTTTCGTCGTACAGGTAGGGGAATGAATAACCCCGGTCTTCGGCTTCATGCACCATTCGCTCGGGTGAATCTTCCGGGTAGGCTGACGCGTCGTTCGAGTTGATCGCCACGACCGCTACGCCCCGAGCCTGATATTGGCGGCCAAATTCCGCGAGCGCGTCGGCCAGATGTTTGACAAACGGACAATGATTGCAAATGAACATCACCACCAGCGCTGGCGCGTCTTCGAAATTGGCCAGCGACATGGTGCGTCCGTCCACATTGACCAGCGAAAAATCGGGCGCTTGGGTTCCCAAGGAGAGCATCGTACTCGCGGTCTTGACCATGGCAAACCTTTCGGTCAGTCAATAAAGTAATCGAAATATCAAACCAATCGCGCGGCAAGGAAAGGCGATCCCGCACGCGCGCCGTCGGCGAGGAGAAGCGGTCGCCAGCGTCGGCGTCCGAGTGACGGTGCGGTTGCCTTGTGCGACGGCTACTGCATCGGCGCACGCGAAATCTTCGCCGACGGGAACTCGACCCTCGAACGGCTATGGTACACCAAATAATTGGCGAGCGTTAGCGGAAGTCTGCCGGCCGAATTCGTCGATCGTCACGCCGCGCACCTTGGCTAGACATGCCGCCGTATGCACGAGGCGCGCTGGTTCGTTGGGATGCTTGCCGCGTAGCGGATCCGGCGAAAGATACGGACTATCGGTCTCGATCAAAATGCGGTCCGCGGGAATCATGGCGGCTACGTGGCGCAGGTCTTCCGACTTCTTGAACGTCACCATGCCCGCGAAGCTAATGTACAAACTCAGGTCCAGGCAGCGGCGCGCCAGGGCTTCGTCGCCCGTGAACGAATGCATGACGCCGCGGAGCGGACCACGGCTGCGGGCCGCCTCGAGCATCGTCGCGATGTCATCGCCACAGTCCCGCATATGAACGATGAACGCTTTGTCCAACGCTTGAGATAACCGCAAGTGCCGGTCAAAGTAGTCCTGTTGCACCTCAAACGGCGTGTAGTCCCAATAGCGATCCAGCCCGGTTTCGCCAATGGCCGCCACGCGGGGGTGCAGGGCGATTTGCGTAATGCGATCCCAATCGCCCTCGCCAGTTTGAGCGCAGTAATTCGGCTGGATTCCGACCGCGGCGTACACGCCAGGGAATTGCTCGGCCAGCGCGATGCATTGTTCGCTGGATGGCGCAGTGACGCCCACGGCCAAAATCGTTGTTACCCCCGCCTCGTGTGCGCGCCGAACGACCTCGGATCGATTGGCGTCGAACGCTTCATCGTCAAGATGCGCGTGCGTATCAAAGTACGACATGAGAATCGGGAAGGACGATGGATGCGCCGCGGCAATGGACGCCGTGACGGCTGCGTTACGAAGGACGCGAACCACCCACCAATTCAACCAGGGAATCGAGATGGCCTTTGGCCTGGCCTAAGATTTCCTCCGCCACGGCTTTCGCAGGGGGATCGTTGTCCAACTCGCGAGCGCAAATTTCGATCTCGCGAACAGCGCGCCGCTGCCATTCAATCAAGCGGTCGAGGATGAAATTGAACGAGAGGTCGTGCCAGCCTGTGTAGTGCATCGGAAAGTGGCCGGCCTCTAACACGCCGTCCCGGTCCAAGATCATGGCCCCCAGACGCTCGACCGTGTGTTGATGATCTTCGATGATATGCGCCACGGTCTTGGTTGCGTCGGCGTCCTCGCGGCTCGTCCAGGGACCGGCGTCGTGGAGGTACAACGGAAGCGAGCGATTGTGCAGCGCGTACAAGCGGTTGAGCGCGTTGATCGTGCGGGCCGGATTCATAACCCTCAGGTGCGGGGCGGACATAGGCATGACTAAAAGAGCTGCGCCGCCGCTTGCAGCGTCCACTCGTTAAGGAAGTTCCAACTGAAGATCAACACAACCAACGGAATAGTCAACAGCACCACGTACGCCACGGGGAACACTCCCACCGAAAACGGCGTGCGCGATTCCGGCTCAGGGTCAATCGTCATCACCTTGACCACTCGCACGTAATAAAACAGGCTGATTGCGGTGTTCACACCGCCAATGACCAGAAGCCACAGCAAGTGCGAGGCGGAAA
The DNA here is from genome assembly GCA_963204915.1 of Planctomycetota bacterium. Taxonomy (GTDB): domain Bacteria; phylum Planctomycetota; class Planctomycetia; order Pirellulales; family Pirellulaceae; genus JAHWKS01. The sequence continues at coordinate 50,976 of CAUJHS010000114.1, forward strand.
CTCCGGCCTGACTGGCTACTACGTAACCGTCGGCGAGAGCCGCGAACACGGCGAACTTGCCCAAAAAACCGGCCAGCGGCGGCAAGCCAACCAGACTGAATAAGATGATGGAGAAGCAAATCACGACCCACGGAGCGCGATGTACTAATCCGGCGTAGTCGGCGATTTCTTCGCTTCGCAGCGAGTTGCGCAGGAACGCAACAATGGCGAAGGCCCCCAAGTTCATGAACAAATAAATTGCGATGTACAAGGCCAGCGCGGCGGCGGCGTCATGAGCGCGGGACGAATCGAGTCCTACGAGCGTTAGTATGGGCGGAGCCGCCATCATCATGTACCCGGCGTGGGCGATGGTCGAATAGGCCAGCAGCCGTTTGATGTTGGTTTGTCCGTACGCCGCCAAATTTCCAAACGTACACGTGATGGCTGCGACGAACGCCACCAGCCATCCCATGTAGTTCCGTACCGGCGTGAGCTGCGCGACGGCTTCTTCGCGGCCCCGGCCTGACGTTTCCGCCGCCACCGCCGGGTCTTGCGCCATAACATAGAGCGCGCCGTCCGCCAGATGTTGCCGCGGCGCGGTTTGCACCGCGACGGGTTCATCGGCTACGCCCGGCGGCACCGCCCCCACGCCAAGAATCACACGCAGCAACAGGGCGAGCGCAGCAGCCTTTGATGCGACGCTCAGGAACGCGTTCACCTCGGCCGCGGCGCCTTCAAACACATCAGGACACCAGAAGTGAAACGGAACCGCGGAAAGTTTGAATGCCAGACCGACCAAAATCATCAAGCTGGCCAGGGCGAGCACCATCAATTGCGATGAAGAAAACTCGGCATAACGGCGGGCCAACTCCAGGGCGATCGTCGGCATATGCGCCGTATTCAGGAGCCCCGCCACAAGGCTTATCCCATACAACATTACGCCTGCGGCTCCGGCGCCGTATATGGCGTACTTTAGAGCGGCCTCGCTGCTTTGACGCCTTCCTTTGAGCAAACCCGCCAACGCGTACGAGGGCACGCTGGCCATTTCAACCGCCACAAACACCATGAACAGATGATTCGCCGATGACATCAGGCACATGCCAAGCGTCGCGCCAAACACCAGTGAATAAATGTCTGGGCCGTCTTCCCGATCGGGAATGCCGGAAAGTTTCGTCAGCACTACGAATAAGATCAAAAAGAGCAACAAGAACGCCCGCATAAACAGCGTGAACTTGTCATACACCAACATGCCGGTGAAAATCTCGGTCCGTTCGGCCGGTCCGTACAAGGCGAGTACAAAACCGACAATAGCGCCCGCGAACGCAAGGTACGATACATCAACGCGACGCCCCCAGTTGAAGAGGCGCACCGCCAACATGAGGACGATGGTAGCGCAGATCACCAGTTCCGGCCCGAAGGCCGGCATACTGACGTCGACGGTATTGTGGTAAACGTTGTTTACGTATTCAGTAAGGTTCACGGCGAAGATCGCAAGTCATGAAGACTTAAAAAGTTTTGCCGAACTGGAGTATGTATTCGCTTCCGGCTGCGAGGCCCCAAGCTAGTCAACCACGCCGGAGGGTTACCGTGATGCGTCATCAACCGCACCGTTTTGGACGACGTTTGCGGGAGCGACCGGCGCCAGAACGACCGCAACCGTGGGAGGGACCGTGGCGCGGGCCTGCTGCTCGGGTTGCGCCTCCAAACTGGGGTGCTTCACGCGCTCGGTCCATTCCGTAAGATCGTCCACCTGCCGGTCGATGGTTGCGTCCATGTATCGCAAGACCGTGTGGTAGGGAAATACGCCCAACAGGATGGCGAAAATCAATAACACGGCGCCAATCGAGACTTCGCGCGGCGTCATCGGCGTCAGAGCTTCACCATGGGGGCCTTTATACTCCGGCCCCAAGTAAACGCGTTGAATGGCCCACAGAATGTAGCCCGCGGTGAGAATCACTACGCCGGCTGAAATCACCGCGAGCAGTTTGCTGAAGTTCCACACCGAGAGCACCACGAGCACTTCGCCAATGAAGCCGCACAAGCCGGGCAAGCCCAAACCAGCGAAGAAAATGCCGATCGCCAACGCCGTGTAAACCGGCATGCGTCCGAACAGGCCGCCGAACTCGTCCAGATTGCGATGGTGAACGCGGTCGTAGACCACGCCGACCATAAAGAACATGCCAGCCGAGCTGATGCCGTGAGCAATCATTTGGAACATGGCGCCTTTGATGCCCATATTCCAATAATCGCTGTTAAAGGGGTTAAGACCGCCGACCATGCCGACCGACCAAACGCCCAGACCGAGCATTACATAACCCATGTGGCTAACCGAGCTATAAGCCACCATGCGCTTGAAATCTTTCTGAGCGAGGGCCGCAAAGGCGCCATACACCATGCTGACCACGCCGAGGATGCACACGAGCCACATCCAGTTGTAACCCCCTTCAGGGCAAATGGGATAACAAATGCGGATGATGCCGTAACCGCCCATCTTCAACAACACGCCAGCCAGAATCATCGAAATCGGCGTGGGGGCTTCCACGTGTGCGTCAGGAAGCCACGTATGGAACGGAACGCTGGGAACTTTGATGATAAAGCCGATCAACAGCAGCAAAAACGCCCACTCTTGCAAGGTCCAGTTAAATAGCAAAGCGTCGTCATACTGCGTGGTGTGCTGACCGATGGCCGCCATGGCCAAAAGGTTGAACGTATGCACCGATTGTCCCGGCATGTCGACTTCGCCGGCGCGAATGGCGACGAACTGGTCGGCGTGCGGCTGGAGCATGGTCGTCACGCGTTCCGTCACTTGGGGAGAAAGGTGCAGTTCTTCCCAAGAGACCGCGGCCTGCGGGTTTTCAAACAGATCGCTCGCCAGAGCGATTTCGCGCAGATCGCTGTTGAAATAGAGCATCAACAAAGCGATCAACATCAGCACGCTGCCCACGAGCGTATATAAGAAGAACTTGATGGCCGCGTACTCTTTCCGCGGACCGCCCCATACTCCGATGAGAAAATACATCGGCAGGAGCATGACTTCCCAGAACACGTAAAACAGGAAGAAGTCAAGCGCCACGAACACGCCCAACATGCCTGTTTCGAGCAGCAAAAACAGAATGCAGTATCCTTTGACATGTTTGGTGATGGACCAACTCGCGCCCATCGCCAATAGCGAAATGAACGAGGTGAGCAGCACCAGCGGCAAACTGATGCCGTCGACTCCGAGAAAATAATAAATGTTGAACGACGGGATCCAAGCTTTGTTAAACGCCAACTGCATCCCGGCTTGCGCGGTGTCGAACGTGCCTTGCCAACCTGGCATGAAGAAGCCAAGCGTAAGCAAGAAGACGACGGCCGTTACCGCCAGGGAAAAACCGCGTAGCGCGTTATGGCTCTTGCTGGGAATAAACGCCAGCAGCAGAGCCCCCGCAGCGGGAAGAAACACAATCAAGCTGAGAAAAAGTGCGGCTGTCATCGTCGCGATATTTTTCGTTTACATCGCAGGCGCGGCGCCTGCCAGGTCGTGAATCTTCAGGACGAAAGGCTAGTCAAGGAACGAAGCGGAACCGAACCGTCGCGATGCCCTCACCCGCGCTAGGTAACGGAAAGCGCAAGGGTCAGGACCCGCCCGCATACGTCACGCGGAAAATGCTAATCACTACAAACAGAACTAAGGCGCCCACGAGGATGAACAACACATACTCGCGCAAGTTTCCGCGCTGGACGCGCCGCGTAGCCAGGCCGAGCGAGTACATCCATCCTGCGAAGACGTTTACAAAACCATCCACTACCACACGGTCGGCCAGCCACTCCCATCCGTAGGCAAAACGTCGGGTGACTTTGGCGGAACCGTCGACAATCCAGTCAATCCAATTGCGGTCAAACCTTGCCGCCACGCCCGAGACGACGTGCGTGGGCTTGACGAAAATCCAATCGTACAATTCGTCGAACCACCACTTGTTCACCAAGAACCGATGTATCGGAGAAAACTGCTGCCGCACTTCACCCGCCAGGTGCGGCTGCCACACGTAAAACATGGTCGCCAGCAATATGCCGGAAAGGGCGGTTCCGAACGCGATCAACGTGGCGGGAATCACGTGCGAGGCGGCGTGACTGTCGTGCTCGTTCGGCCAAACCATGTTGACCAACACGCCTTGCATATCGTTCAAACCGCCGGCCGGGCGAGCTTGTTCGAGGAGTGTCGAGAGTCGCAGCGAGGAAAACGGAATTGGCCAGGCAACGCCCACGGCGAACACGGCCAAAATGACCAGCGGAGCGACCATCGACCAAGGCGACTCGTGCGCGTGATCGTACCGATGATGATTTCGCGGCTTGCCGAGGAACGTCATATACCACATGCGGAACATGTAAAACGCCGTGATCGCCGCGCCGCCGGCCGCCGCCCAAAAGAACACCGCGCCCCAACCGGGGTTGGTGGTCATGAACAAGTGGCCTTGTTCGAGAATCGCGTCTTTGGAGTAGTAACCGCTCAACCCGATGACAAACGGAATGCCGGCGCCCGCAATCGCCAAACAGCCAATCAACATGGTGTAAGCCGTCCAAGGCATCTTCTTGATTAAGCCGCCCATTTCGGGCATTTCATTCGTGTGCACCGCGTGAATGACCGAGCCAGAGCAAAGGAACAACAAGCTCTTGAAGAAGGCGTGCGTCACCAGGTGCATGACTCCAGCCAGCCATCCGCCCATGCCGATGGCGAGCATCATGTAGCCGAGTTGGCTGATGGTCGAATAGGCCAACACACGTTTAATATCGGTCGCGGTAATGGCGATCGTAGCCGCCATGAACAACGTGATGGCTCCGACAATGGCGATGACGAACAACACTTCGGGCGCGAAGAACGGATAAAACCGGGCCGCCAGATAAACGCCAGCCGCCACCATCGTCGCCGAGTGGACGAGCGCGGAAACCGGCGTAGGACCTTCCATCGCGTCGGGCAACCACACATGGAGCGGAAACTGCGCGCTTTTGCCCACACAACCGCAGAAAATTCCCACGCCAGCGACGATCAAGAGCCAATAGCCGTAACCGGGCGCCTTGCCGTCAGGACCCACGTTTCGCCAGTTTTCCGTGGTGGCGCGTTCTTGAATGGCGGTTTCGAGTTGGTCGGGAGTCGCGTCGGGGCCCAGTTCACGAGCGATATCTCGCACGCGGTCCTGGGCGCTGGCGTACACCATGCCGTCCGGCGTTTGTAGCACGTGGCTCGGGCCAGGCCGTACGGCTTCAAACAACTCATCGAAAGCAAACGTCCCCAGCGAACTCCAAATGGCCATCAGGCCGATGATCATGCCGAAGTCGCCCACGCGATTGACAATAAACGCCTTGTTGGCCGCGTTCGTGGCGCTCTTGCGCTCGATGTAAAAGCCAATCAAAAAGTAAGAGCAAATGCCGACCAATTCCCAGAACACAAACACCATCAGCACGTTGCCGGCCAGCACCAGCCCCAACATGCTGAAGCAAAACAGCGACAGATACTGAAAGAAGCGATGGAACCGGCCCGGGCGATGCACATGTTCGCCGTCAGCGGTATGTGCCTCGTGGTCGGTAATGTCGTGCAGTTCGTCGTGCATGTAGCCGGTGGCGTACACGTGAATGCACGAGGCGATGAGCGTGACCATGCAGAACATGGCGATGGTCAGCGAATCAATGTAGTAACTGATGCTTAGCTGCAAATCGCCAATCTTGGCGAGCACGTAATATTCGCCCGAAACTTTGGGCGGAGTTGAACCGTGATGGGACGCGGCGTGGGAATCCCCAGCGACGCCTTCCGACGCGTGCGAATCATGGGCGGATTTGGCATTTTGCGATTCGCCTTCGTGCGCATCGCCCGCATGCTCGCTTGCGGCGGCGTGATGATCGTCATGCGGCGCTTCCGGCCAATGGTTCGCCAGCCAGATTCCCAGGCTGATGAACGACAAGAGCCCGGCCAACACGATGGCGCCAATGGCCACGTAGGCAGCGCTCTTCCCCCCGTGGCCCAACGAAGGCCCTAAGAGAAGGATGACGAAGAACGAAGCGAGGGGCGCCAGCACGGCAAGCCCCAGGAGTACAGGTAACGATTCCATTAGCCTTTCAGGTCTTCCGCCCGATCGACGTCAATGGTGGTGTGGTTGTTGTAAAAATTGAGCGCAATGGCCAATGCAACGGCCGCTTCGGCGGCAGCCAACACGATCACGAACACAGCGATAAGCTGCCCGTCCAGTCCCAAATGATGCTCGCGCAGGAACGGGCTGCCAAAAGCGATGAAGTTCACATTGGCGCCATTGAGCACCAACTCGACTCCCATGAGGACGCCCAAAATGTTTCGCTTGGTGGCCATGCACACGGCGCCCGTCACGAACAGCACCGCCCCGACGACCAAGTAATGCGAAACCGTGATTTGCGCCACCAACGGAACCATGGACGACTCCACCAAAAATAAAACGCTTGCAGTTACCGACGCATCTCGGCGGCGCGCGCCAGCGACGTGACGCGCTTCGAGCGGGCCAGGTACGCCGCTCCAATCAACACGACGAGCAAATGCACCGAGACGATTTCAAACAACAGCAAGTAACCCGACATGCCTTGACGCAACACGGGGTCGGCTTCTTCGGCCTGATCGGGACGAATACCTAACAAACCGAGACCCAGCCGCGTGGCTGTTTGGGTTTCAATTGCCGATACAGCGCTCAAGTCCGCACGCGGCGCGGTCCAGTCATCAATACTAAAAGCGGTTTGGACCAACAAAACGAGCAGCGCGCCGCCCACGATCGCGGCCATCACCCATTCGCCGCCACGCGTTTTCATGGAGATGAAGCGCTCTTGCGCGGTCAACATCACGCCGAAAACAAGCAGTACGAGCGTGCCGCCGACGTAAATCATCAACTGCATCACGCCCAGAAACTCGGCGCCCGCCAAAATAAACAAACCGGCCGAAGCGCCGAGCGAAATAATCAAATAAAACGCCATGCGCACGATATTGGTGGCGAACAACACCGCCAAAGCGAAAACGCACGTTACCGTGGCGAACAAGTAGAAAAAGAAGGAGTGCCAGTCAGTGATCGAGGGAATCATCGCACGCCTCCTTCCGCCCGCTCAACAAGCAAACGCGACGAGACCCCAAGGGCGCCTAATCGAACCTGATCTCTGGGCGATGACGCCGCCTCACCAGAACGATTTGTGACGCCAGTTCGGACTGGCGGCGACTCCCGCTCGATTTGAAGCACCCAGGGTTCTCGCACTTCGCTGCGATGAGCGAACGGCTTCGCCCAACCGTTGAGATGAATGTCGTTAATAAACCACCAAGGATAGTACAACTGCCACAGCACCACCCCGATAAAGCAAATGGCCGCCAACGGCACGCAATACTTCAAGCAGGTCGTCATCACCTGGTCGATGCGCAGCCGCGGCAATGTCCATCGAGCCCACATCATGAGCGTGACGCCAAGCACGGCCTTAAACACGAAGTTCAACGCGCCGAACAAGTTCGCAATCTGCAAGAGATACCAGTTCTCCGAGTTCGCCCAACCGAGCCAATGGAAAATCGGGATCGGACCGTTCCAGCCGCCAAAGAACAAAATGGCCGCCAGTCCGCTCACCGCGAACATCGAGCCGTATTCGGCCATGAAGAAAAAGCTCCAACGCAGGCCCGAATACTCGGTGTGAAAACCGGCCACCAACTCGCTTTCCGCCTCAGCCAAATCAAACGGCGCGCGGTTCACACTGGCCGTGGCGCAGGTGAAATACACGAAAAACACGCAAAACGTAAACGGATCATGAAATAACAGCCAGTTCGTAAACAAACCGGCCTGCATGTTTCCAATCGTAATTAAATTCATCGTGCCACAGATGAGCACGGGAATGACCACACACAAACCAAGCGGCACTTCGTAACTGACCACTTGGGCGGCTTCGCGCATGGCGCCAAAGAGCGACCACTTGGAGCCCGAGGAGTACCCGGCCAGGATTACGCCGAACACCTCAATGCCCATGACGGCGAGGATAAAAAACACCGCCACGTTGACATCCCACGCCACCCAGCCATTGGAAAACGGCAAGGCCAAATACGCGGCAAAGCTGGCCGCAAAGCTCACGTAAGGCGCTGCGCGAAACAACAGCGGATCCGCGTTTTCCGGAGTAAGATCTTCTTTCGTTAACAGCTTCAGGCCGTCGGCCAACGTTTGCAACCAACCAAACCGTCCGCCGACGCGCGTCGGACCAAGACGATCCTGAATGCGGCCCGAAACCTTTCGCTCTAACCAAATGAAGAACAGCGCGCCAACCGCCACGACGTTGAGCAGAATGACGCACTGAATGAGCGCGGCAACGACATACCCAAGCCAGTAGTTCTCGGGCAGGTCGGCCCAAAAGGCCAACGGATCAATCAAGTAGTTGTTAAAAAACTGACCCACGGCTCGAAGCCTTTCACATGGCTCGCAGTCGGGAAACTGGGGCGGCCGACGGCCCCAGGGGGGCGCCAGAAGTTTGTGAAATATGGCACAAAGTTCCCGGTGTGTACATCCCCCCGAACGACAAAAAACGCCCCTTGAAAAACTGCGAATTTAGGTAGGAAAAACCCACGCGACCACGCACCCATCGTGGAGCCGTCGCGGCGCTTGGCGTCACAATTCTGACGTGGGATCGTGCCTGCGGTCGTGCCTTGACTGAGGCGCCCCATGCTTACGTCCTACGCAAAGAGCCTTGTTGACGCGGCCTCGCAAATTTTCTCAAAAACCAATGAATCCTCATTGAAAGCCGTCGGTTAGTCGGTACAACGATGATGTTTGCGAAACATCGGTCCGCGATTTGCCAAAAGGGGTCCGAAAAAACGTTGCGCTGCAGGCCGTGAATCGTCCGGCGGGCGCAGCGCGGTCTGGCCCACCTTGAATGCGGTGTGCGTCGTTCGCATGCTTCTCGATCCTGTTTCCTCGTTACGGCGAAAGGAAAGCAAACGTGGCGGAAATCAAGACTCCTCACGATGTGTTGAAACTCGGGCGCGAAGCCGGAGCCAAAGCGGTAGACTTCCGCTTTATGGACTTCCCCGGTTTGTGGCAGCACACCACCATTCCCTTTACACGACTCAAAGAGGACACGTTCGAGGAAGGCCAAGGGTTCGACGGCTCCAGCATTCGCGGTTGGCAAGCCATCAACGAGAGCGACATGCTCTTGATTCCCGATCCCACCACCGCCTTCATGGACCCGTTCGCGCAAATTCCCACGCTGGTGTTGATTTGCGATATCCAAGACCCCGTGACGGGCGAGGATTACTCGCGCGATCCCCGCAACGTGGCGCGCAAGGCGGTCAATTACCTGCGCAGCACCGGCATTGCCGACACCGCGTTCTTCGGTCCCGAGGCCGAGTTTTTCATCTTTGACGATGTGCGGTTCGATCAACGCAACCACGAAGCGTACTACTACATCGACAGCAACGAGGCCGAATGGAATCGCGGCCGTGTCGAGAAGCCCAACCTGGGCCACAAAATCCGCCACAAGGAAGGCTACTTCCCGTGCCCGCCGGCCGATCAGTTAATGGACCTGCGGAACGAGATGATGATCACGATGATGGAATGCGGCATGGATGTCGAAACGCAGCACCACGAGGTCGGCACCGCCGGTCAGGCCGAAATCGACTTACGTTTTGCCGAACTGGTTCGCATGGCCGACCAATTGGTCATGTACAAATACATTGTCAAAAACGTAGCCCGCAAGTACGGCAAGACCGTCACGTTCATGCCCAAGCCGATCTTTGGGGACAACGGCTCCGGCATGCACACGCACTTCTCGTTGTGGAAGGAAGGCGAACCGCTCTTTGCTGGCGGGGGGTACGCTGGGCTTTCCGAGATGGCGTTGTACGCCATCGGCGGAATTCTCAAGCATGCCCCGTCGATCATTGCGTTCTCCAATCCGACCACGAACAGCTATCGCCGCCTCGTGCCCGGCTACGAAGCTCCGGTCAACCTGGCGTATTCGCAACGCAACCGCTCGGCGGCGTGCCGCATTCCCATGTACAGCCCCAGCCCCAAGAGCAAACGGATCGAGTTCCGCTGCCCTGACCCGAGTTGCAACCCGTACTTCGTTTTTTCTGCCCTGATGATGGCCGGCATCGACGGCATTCAAAACAAAATCCATCCCGGTGAGCCGCTGGACAAAGACATTTACGACTTGCCCGCCGAAGAAGCGCTCTTGGTGCAAAAGACGCCAGGTTCGCTCGAAGAAGCCCTCAACGCACTGGAGTCTAGCCACGACTTCCTGCTCAAGGGCGACGTGTTTACCGAGGACGTGATTAGCACCTGGATCAGCTACAAACGCAAACGCGAAGTGGACCCCATTCGCCTACGTCCGCACCCCTATGAGTTCTGCCTCTATTACGACGTATAAGGTTGTCGGACGGAACTCCATCCGTTTCGGCGCCTTTTCACGTCGACGACCGGCATAACGAACAACGGCCCGCTTCCCAACCAGGAACGGGCCGTTTTTCGTGGCAACGCTATTTTAATCCGGCGGGAAATGCAGAACGTGCCACAGACTTATTTGACGCAATATTCAATCATGTTTATTATACATGCGTACACATCAATGTCAAGAGTTCGCGTCGAACTCTGGCGCATTCGCTTTAAACTTGCGCCAAATCCATTTCGATGTCAATCGACGTAATTCAAGACAAATCTGGGGCTTATCGCAACGCATTGCGGCAGGTTGTCATCGTAAGATTTTTGGAGATTCTTCGAATCGCCGAACGGCATCGGCGATTTGCGAGATTGTGTGTCGGGAATTCTCATCGAAATCGGGCTACGCCAGAGGAGCGATGAGGCGGTTGATTAACCGTTAGAACGTGGTGTGTGTGAATCAATGCTAGTGCTTTGTGACGGCTAATACTTAGGGTTCACGACGGGGTGGCTGGCGGTGGAGTCTTCGACGCCCTAGCTGCATTCGCTGGGGCGTCGCTGCGCTCCGCCGCCAGCCACCCTTGAATCGTAACTCTAAAATCAAGC
>CAUJHS010000115.1 GCA_963204915.1 Planctomycetota bacterium
GAGGTCCGGCTCACCGAGTTGTCGGGCCAGCTTCTGCCAAACGCCCAGCGCGCACCAACGAGGGAAGCGCCGCCAGACGCTGTTCCACTTCCCGAATCGCTCGGGCAAGTCACGCCACGGAATCCCCGTCTTGGCGACAAACCAGATCGCATCCACGAAGAGACGGTTGTCCTGCGCGGTTCGCCCCGGGTCGCTTGGCTTTCCCAGCAAGAGGTCCTTGATCTGACTCCACTGCACGTCGCTGAGTGCGTGATGTTTCGACATCGCTAGCCTTCCTTGACGCGGTTGTGATCCACTCAGGATGCATTTTCCCCGGAAATATGCCAAGATCAATGTCCACACGGCCTAGGCGGTTCCGTCGTTTGCAGGTCCAGTGTCTCTGGAGCCAGCGGACGGAGGCGGCAGTCGCGTCACCATGCGTACCAACCCCTCGTGGACTTGGGAACGATGCGAGCGCGGCCACGCGCCGGTACGGAGCGCCTCGCACGCGAGCTGCTGGCCACGGCCTGGCGCCGCCAACCGGCCAAGCTGTCTCGCCTGGCGTACGCAGGGTGAATGCGGATGGGGGTATCACCACGCGATTTCTTCGCTTGTCTACCGCTCCGATGCAGCGCGATCTCACGGCGCAAGGCACGGATCTCACGACGCGAGGTGCGGATGTTAGGACGTGGGGCACGGACTGCGGGTTTCGACCCGCACGGCGACTCATCGCGGATTGCCCAGGTTCGTCGCGTCGCGCGGGAACGCGAAGGCGGATGGATCGGTTTGTTGGAGTTAGCGCCGTGGAGAATTTCTGAGGGCGCTTTCGGCTTACGCCGCAGACGCACCGCCAGCCCATGAAAATAAAATCCGTCCTGCGCTAACACGGGCGCGAGAACTCGCTTGGAGTCGCGTAGCGCTTGCCGGCCCAGGCGCGCCAGTCGTCGGAACTCGCGCCTGCGGCGGCGCTGGACCTGCAGGGCCTCCAATTCCCGTCGGACTTCGGCCGCGACCGCGGGATCGGAGCCGATGCGCCGCACGACCTGCCGGCCTTCGCGACGAAAACGTAGCTTGAACACCTGGCGCGCTCCACGCCGCTCGCAAGATACGAAACCCTGTCGCCGCAGCAAGGCGAAGTCGCCCGGCGTCAATCGCAATTGCGTCAGCGCCTGGCCGGGGTGTGGTTCGGGAAGCGCGGCGACAGGCTCGCTCGCGTGATGTGGCGAATCGTCATGTCGCGGCGGTTGCGAGCGAGCATTCGGTTTGCGTCCGGTCTGTCGCATAGCGCGCGTCTCCTTCCATGACGCTTTCGTCCGATGTACTACCTTGAAACCCGATCGCAGGGGGCCTGTGGGGCCGAGGTTCGGCGTCCAGTCGCCCGTTCGTTCTGGAGCCCTAAGCCTGAGGTCATGCTAGGAAGCGACGAGCCTGAAAGACCTCAAAGGAGTGATGCGAGCGCTGATGAAAACGGCGCTGGAGAAGATGCTCAACGCGGAGCTGGAGGTCCATCTGGGACGTGGCTCTGGCGCCGCGGCGGCCGCGCTGGGCAGTCTCACGGAGGGCGCCTCTGCTAAGAACCCCAGCGAGACGCGAACGCCGCGCAATCGCAAAAACGGGTTCAGCAAGAAGACGATTCAAAGCGACCTCAGGAGGTTCCCCGTTGACGTGCCGCGCCATCGTCAAAGAACTTTCGAACCGCGCGCTGCTGAGGAGGGCCGCCCACCCGGGCGGTCCCGCCAATTCTTTTTTACCTATCCGCCGTTCGACGGAGGCGACGGGGCGGGTAAACTGGGACACTAACTCGCGACCCGGTTTTCGAGAAGCAGCTCCCGTCGCCGATTGCGCGCTAAAGGACGAGTCGTTATGCAGACCGGCTGTTTATGGGATGTTCGACGACGAATGGCATCCCGCTTCCGCGTCACTTAGAATCCCCGTCGCGTCTTTTTGGGTTGGAGGCGTTTCGCGCAGCGCGGCGAGAGCTTGGCGAGGGTTTGGCCCGTGTTCGCGTCACAGGGCAGGACATGGTCACGTGGCACGATGGCCAGCAGACGCATCTCGGCGCTGGTGGCGACCGCCGCGAATCCGGTGACTTTCTGGGTTAGCGCCGGTAGCTCCTTCCACCTGCCAACTTCGCGCGCGTCGAGGCGACTCCCCGTTCTGACCACGAGCTGTTGATTGTCAGGACGGAAGGTTATGCGGGCTCCGCCGTGAGGAAGGCTTTCCACTGTAGGCGCCCGGACCGATCATTCGCAAGCACGAGGATCCGACGGCCAGTTTTTCTCGTCGCTCACAACGCCAATTGGCGCCGCCGGTCCAACCGATGATCACGAAACAGTTCGCCTTTGACTTCCTAAGTTTCCACACCACGTCCATGTTCATCCCGCAGTATTAGATTTTTCACATCGGCGTGTTCTTGCCATCTCGCGCCCACGTCGGATTGAAGTCGGTGTAGGTCGTGTCGAAGAGACGACCTGGCATGATCTGGGCCAGGCACGGTCTTTGGCGTAAGCATCAACCGGCGACATCGCCAAAAATGGCGGATTCTTGCGAAAAATACCCCTTGCGAGAGTATCGACTTGAATTACACGGGGGGATTTGCTTCAATAGTCGTGAATCGGCAAGGAAGGGTTTCCGATGGGAATGGAGGCGATGTGCCTTCCTTTGCCAAGTTGTTTGCCCGTGCAAAACGATGCCGTTATCGCCCAAGGTTTTTGGTACGCCCTCTATACTTTTCACTCTCTCCGCGCTGTTAATCGCCGCGGCGACTGGCTGCCGCGCGCAAAAGGTCGAGCCTTCCGCCGAACGCAATCCGCCCCAGGTCGAGGACCGGACTCCACGCCTTCACTCGGAGGTTAAGGCGCCGGCGGAGTCCGTTGGCGACATGGTGGACCGGCTCGACGACGCGGTGGCCTTTATCACCGTTTCCGACGCCTTGGGAAACGACATCGCCGTGGGCACCGGCTGCATCATCGACCGCGCCGGATGGATTGCCACCAATCGGCATGTTGTTGCAGACGGGATGTCCGCGCGTGTGCAACTGCGCGATGGTGCTCGACTTCCCGTGACGGGCTATTTGGCCGTCGACGCCGCCCACGATCTGGCGATCGTCCAAGTGGACGGCTTGCCCGAGTCGGTCGAACCGTTCGTCCTGAAGGCGCCGCCTCCCTTGCGGCCAGGCGACGCCTTAATCGCCATCGGGCATCCGGCCGAGTTTCGCTTTACCGTTTCTGACGGAATCCTCAGCGCGAACAGGCAAACCGACGAACTTCCCGACTTGTATCAGTCGGGATTGCACTTGAACCCGAAGACGCGATGGCTGCAAACCACCGCCGCGATCTCCAACGGCAGCAGCGGCGGGCCGTTGTTGACCGTCGCCGGAGAACTGGTGGGGATCAATACTTGGGTTGCCGACGGGCGCAATCTTGGTTTCGCCATCAGTGTGGAACACCTGGTGCAACTCAGGAACCGTATTTCCCCACAGCCGCAGCCGTTGCCGCTGCCCGATGCGGCCGTCGTCGTGGGCGCTCGCGTGGCGTCGCTGTCGCGGGACTACGACAAAGAGCTTCAAGAGTTCGCCTTCCGTTTCCGGTCGGCAAAAGACCAAGACGCTCTGGTCAAGGTCCTGCGGGGCCATCCGGCGCCGACCTATCTCGCCAGATGCCTCGACGCGATGCAGCAAAGCGACGCCGATTCCGACCGAGTGGACGCCCTACTGTTGGCGCATCAGATTTGGCCGAATTCGACCATGGGCCTTCGAGCCGGCCGGCGGCATTTGGTCAAGATGTACGAGTTGGTCGATGACGACCTGGCGCAGAGCGAGGCAATCCAACGCACGGCGTTGCCGTTGGGAAACGGCGCCTACGGCCCGGAGCTTTCGACGCTGTTGCACAAGATGTTCCGCTCGCATCCGCAACCGTCGGTACGCGCCCGAGCAGGGCTGGCGCTGGTCAACGCCATGCAAACCGATGCGCGCGCCGAGCGCTATCTTCCCGAGCAGATCGAGATGCTGGAGCGTTTGAAATCGTTGTTCCCCAACGAGGAAATCGCCGGCGTGCGTCTGGAGGACACCGCGCGCGAAAAACTCGTGCAATTGCGGTCGTTGGCGGTCGGCTCCAAACCCCAGAATCTGGCCGGACGCGATCACGTGGGGGCCCCACTGAGGCTGTCGGACTATCGCGGCAGCGTCGTGGTGCTCGACTTCTGGGCGGATTGGTCGCCTGCCTGCCGCAGCATGTATTCCCAAAAACGTCAGCTTGTCGAGCAACTGAAGGACCGGCCGTTCGCCTTCCTGGGAGTGAACTGCGACGAAACTTCGCAACGCGTCGCGTCGTTGACCGACTCGAACGTGGTCACCTGGAAAAACGTGTACGACGGACCGAACGGCCGCCTGGCGACGGCATGGCTGGTGGAGGATCTGCCCGCCACGTATGTTCTCGACGGGCGCGGGACGATCCGTTTCGCCCAGGTCCGCGACGAACAGCTCGATCACGCCGTTCATGCGTTGTTGGAGGAGGACCTGGTTTCGCTTCCGGAAGACATTGCGCCCTCTGGCAGCCTGTGGCGATGGCGTTACAGTTCGGAACCTCCTCCCGAATCTTGGATGGCGTCCGATTTTGACGACTCCTCTTGGGGCGAAGGCGAAGCTCCGTTGGGTTACGGCGACTCGCGGGTCAACACGGCGTTGGATTACGGCGACATCGACAACAAGCGGATCACAGCGTGTTTTCGACGCACGTTTCAAGTTGACGATCCAGCGGACTTCGGGCGGCTGATCTGTGAACTCGATGCCGACGACGGCGCCGTCGTTTATCTCAACGGCGCTGAAGTGTTGCGGACCAACCTGCCCGACCCCGTGTCGTTTGACACGCCAGCGTTGCTGCCCGCCGGTTCGCCGCTCGTCGTGGAGTTGGATCCGAAATCGCTTGTGACGGGAACCAACGTGCTCGCCGTCGAGGTGCATCAAGTCGATTTGCACAGCGCCGACTTGATCTTCGACCTTTCGCTTAGCTCGCGCGGTCTCGACCCAGCTCCCATCGCGGCCGCCAAAAGCCCTCTCACCAAGTTGCAGTTTTGCCGACTCACCGCGCAGCTTGAGGCCCCTGACGATGCCGTGGACAAGACGCTGGCGGCGTTGCAGGACGATGAAAACGACGTGGTCGCCGCATATGCGCTGGCGGCGAGAATCCAACGCTCCGCCACACCCGACGAGCAGCCGCTTCCCGAAGCCGGGGAACGCCGCCGGCAGGCCCGGCAGGCCGTCGCCAACGAATTGAATCTCCAGGTTTGGGAGAAAGTCGTCTTGCCGAAACTTGCCGACGACGACGCGCGGCGGGCGCTGCGCAAGTCGCACGCCATGTGGCGGCTGGTGGAGACCGATGAAGCCGACTATGCCGCTTACGCTGCGAACACGCACGGCGTAGCGCTCTACCGCATGGGGCGGTTCGAGGAGGCGGCCGCCTTTTTCCGCAAATCGATGGCGCTTAAGGAGAGGAACGCCATCGATCTGGCGTACCTGGCGCTGGCTTTGAACCGGCTCGGCGCCGGCGAGGAGGCCCGGGAGGTGCTGGCTCAGGCGGAGGAATTCGAAAGGCGAGCAACCTGGCCGGGCGAGGACGACGCGGCCGCGGCGCTGGAGGAAGCGCGGGCGGCGCTCAACCAATAGCATTCCACGGGGAACGGAGCATTATGCAACCGACCATCTGCGTCGCCTGCGGCTGGATGATCGAAGAGGACGTCGAATCCTGTCCGGCCTGCAAGTCGCCGCTGGAGCGCCAACCTCGGGACGACCAGCCCGAGGACGCCGGTCCGCAAGCCGTGGAGGACGCCGGTCCGCACGGCTTGGAGGAAACTGCTCCGCAAGGCGCAGAGGAAGCCACTCCCGCCGCGGAACACGCCGGCTCTCCCCCCGACTTTTCCTTCCACATTCGTGAGACGCCGGTAGACCATAGCGCTCAGGAGCGCGGGCTGTTGTTTTTGCTGCTCTCGCCATCGGGACGCGCCGGGCGTCTCGCATTTCTGCTGGGCTTTTCATTCGTCCTCGCCTTCTATGTCACGGCCATATTGGCCGGGTTTTCGACCCTTCCCGTAGGATCCGACGAGGATGCGGGAAACAGCGTGGGAGTGGTTGTCACAATCCTGACGTATGTGGTGATGCTCCCGCTGGCCATCAAACGCCTTCACGACTTCGACGTGTCCGGATGGGGATTGTCGGCCGTTGTTCTTTGCGGAGCGTTCGTCGTGCCGCTCATCACCTTGATTGAAGGCACGCGCGGCCGCAACCGATACGGGCGACCGGTTCGCCTGCGATGGAGCCGGCTCTCAACGGCTTTTGCCTTGGCGTTTCTTAGCGTCGGGGCCTATTCGGCCGTGATGTTCGTCAGCCTGATCGTCGTGGAAGAAAAATACACAACCGCTCTCGCTGAACACGATCGCGGCGCATCTGACAGCACCCAGCGGCAAATGAAAACCATTTACGAACATGCCTCCTGGGGACGGAAGTGGTGCCCATTTTGCACGTATTTTGCCGCTTACGAAATGTACTCAGCGTGGGCCTACGGCGGCACACTGTACGAGCGCCAGCAGTGGGAAGGCGCCGCGGAATGGCTGGAAAAATCGGTGCGCGCCTCCGAACGGATCCGGCGGCGGACCGAGGATCCCCAAATGGAGAAAGACCTGATCGATCTCCGTATGGCGTTTGCCGACGCGCTGGAGGCCGCTGGCGAGTCGGATCGGGCGGCGGACGTGCGCGCCGAACTTGCCGACGAGTTAAGCGACCGCGCGCTCACGAACCGCGTTGACCGGTCGACCGCGCTTTCGGTCCAAGGCAGGATGCACCTCGACCAAAAGGAACACAACAAGGCGCAAACGGTCTTCACGCAATTGATCGAAATCCAGCAGCAACAGTTGGCCGCTCATCCCTCCGACCAGCAGGTCCGCTCGACGTTGGGCGGCAACTATCACGACCGTGCGCTGGCGCGGTTCAACCTCGGTGATCTCGACGGCGCGCAAGTGGATCTGCGAGAGGCGATCGATTTACAAACCGCCGCCCTCCAGGCAGCCCCCGAGGTGAGCCAGGCTGCAGAGTTTCTCGGCCTGCACCACGAACTCTTGGGGCAATTGCACGCGCAGCGCGGCGACGCCGATGCCGCGCTTGCCGCGTTCGAGAAGGCGTGCGAGGCGAACCCCACCAGCCTCTCTCACCATTGGCGGGCCGCCTGGACGCTTTACGAGCGCCTCGAGTTCGAGAAGATTGTGGAATTGCTCAGCGACTTTTTGGAAAATGCCCAGGAACGTCACTTGGAGTACTTGCTTGCCGTCAGCCTGTTGTACGAAGAACGGAACGTTCAAGCCGAACGGGTCATCGCACGCCTCCGCTCGCGGCATCGCAATTCGGTCGAGGCGCACTTCTTACACGGCGTAGCGAATATGATGAAACGCGACTACGCCGACGCGGCCGAGTCGTTGGAGAAAGCCTATCGGCAAAAGCCGGGCGACCCTGCCATCTTGTTCAATCTGTCGGTCAGTCTCGCGCAGACCAACCGCAAGCCCGAGGCGCTGCGCGTAATGGCCGAGCTAGGCGCGATCGACACGGCGCTGGCGGAGCGCATTCGGCGATACCTGCAAAGCGGGGAAGGGCAGGACAACATGCAGCCGATGTTCGAGCTATCGATTGGCGCGTAACTCTACATTAAAGTAGACGTGTCTCTCTCAACCCGCAGTCGCCGCGTCGGATGAACCCATCCGTTCGGGCGCTCTCTTACTCGGAATTGAAGATGAAACAAGTCGGATCTCCCTTGGTGGCCCTCGTCGGCGTGTTGGCCCTTTCCGTGTTGTGCTATGCGGAGGCGAATTCCGCGGCCCTCTTCGACGGAAAGTCGCTTGACGGCTGGGAAGGGGATAGCCGCTACTGGCGCGTGGAGAACGGCGCCATCGTTGGCGAGATCCCGAAGGGTCAGACCTTGGCGCACAACACGTGGCTCTTGTGGCGAGGCGGCGAGGTTGCGGACTTCGATTTGCGGTTGCAATTCAAGTTGACCGGCGCCGCTGCTGCGAACTCCGGCATTCAGTTCCGCTGCCAGGCGGAAAGCGTCGATCGCGTGGCTGGGTATCAGGCGGACCTAGACATGGGAGCGACCTGGCTGGGGCGAATTTATGATGAGCACGGACGGGCCTTGCTGGTCGAGCGCGGAACGCGGGTGTTGATCGAACCCGACGGCCGGCGCCGCGCCGAAACGTTTGCTCCGGCGCGGCAGTACGCCGTGCTGTTTCGCGAGAATCAATGGAACGACTATCGGATTGTCGCCGTCGGCGATCATGTAGCGGTGTTCGTCAATGGGACGCTGTTCAGCGAGCTACAAGATCAACAAACCGGCGAGCGGGATTTGAAAGGCGGATTGGCGTTTCAGTTACATAGCGGTCCTGAGACTCGAATCGAGTTTCGCAACATCGCGCTGGAGCGGCTGGCGGCCGACGACGGGCGGATCGGCGCGTTCTCGCTGAAACCGCAAGTGCGCGAATCGAACGAAATTGTAGAAATCGCGCCCAAGAGCGCGAGCGGCGCCGAATTGAACCTGGGTTTCGAGACGGGATCGCTGGCGCCTTGGAAGGCCACGGGCGATGCGTTTGCCGGGCAGCCGGTGAGTCAAGACGGCATCGCCACGCGCTGGCCGGGCCAGGTGAGCAACAAAAGCGGCGAGTTTTTCATCGGCGGATACGAACGGGTGCAGGACGCCGGCCTGGGAACGCTCACCTCGCCGCCGTTCCTGGTGACGCATCCCTACGCCAGTTTTCTGATCGCGGGCGGTAGCACGCCAGCGACGCGTGTGGAAATCATCCAGCCGGCGCGGGGTGACGCGAAAGAAACGGTGGTGTTCACCGCCGTCGGCGAGCAGCGCGAGCAAATGCGCCGCGTGGTCGCCGATCTGCGCAAGTGGCAGGGCGAGCCGATCGCCGTGCGGCTGGTGGACGAAAGCCGCGGTGGCTGGGGCCACTTGAACTTCGATGATTTTCGCTTTCACGACCAGCCTCCCGCGCCGGTGGAAACGACGTCCGCGTGGCGCACGACGCAGAATCCCATCCTGCAACACCTCGTTCCCAATCCCGTCCGCGCGACCAAGGCGAAGCAGGAGACCGCCGCTGAGCAAACGACAGCGCAAATGTTCGTCGAGCCGGGTTTCTCCGTCGAGGTCGTCGCGGCCGAGCCGGATCTCCATCAACCGATGGCGTTCGCCTTCGACGCCAAGGGCCGGCTGTGGGTGGTGGAAGGACACTGCTATCCCCAAAAGCGACCCGCGGGCGAAGGTCTCGACCGCATCCTGATCTTTGCCGACGACGACGGCGACGGCACATTTGAGAACCGCAAAGTGTTCATCGAAGGGCTGAACCTGGTGAGCGGCATGGAGGTCGGACACGGCGGCGTGTGGGTGGGCGCGGCGCCCGAACTGCTTTTCATTCCCGACCGGAACGGCGACGACCGGCCCGACGGCGAGCCAGAGGTTTTGCTGGACGGCTTCGGCTACGCCGACACGCACGAAACGCTCAACAGCTTTTTGTGGGGGCCGGACGGCTGGCTCTACGGCAATCAAGGCGTTTTCAACCAATCGCGGATCGGCAAACCGGGCGCTCCCGACGAGGAGCGCACGCCGTTGCAAGCTGGCGTGTGGCGTTACCATCCCACGCGCCGCGTGTTCGAAGTCTTCGCCCATGGCGGCAGCAACCAATGGGGACTGGACTACGACGACCACGGCCAACTCTTCATGACGCATTGCCGCAGCTTTTGGGGCCAGGGGTTGACCACGCACGTGATGCAAGGCGGGCATTACTGGAACCAGGTCAACGGGGGCTACGCGCCGTTTATCTCGCCAACCGCGCTCCCCGGCCGGCCCGCCATGAAGAACTACTTGTTGGCGTCGGCCCGCTACGGCCACGGCGAAGGCGGCGCGGGCAAGCCCGGCTCGAACGAGGTGTACGGCGGCCATTCGCACGTCGGTACGATGATCTACCTCGGCGACAATTGGCCAGCGGAGTTCCGCAACCACCTGTTCACGCACAACCTGCACGGACACCAACTCAATCATCAAGTGAACGTCCGCGAGGCCGGCGGCTATAACACGCAACACGCCGGGCGCGATGTGTTATTCTGCGCCGACCAGCAGTACATTGGCGTCGATCTCCAGGTCGGTCCCGACGGCGCGGTCTACATCAGCGACTGGTACGATCCCCGCCACTGCCACAATCCCGACGTGGAACAATGGAACCGGGGCAACGGCCGGATGTACCGCATGAAGTTCGACGCAACATACCGGCCCACGAAGGTCGATTACACGTCGGCCACAAATGAGGCCCTGGCGGAGGCGCAGCTTCACGCCAACGACTGGCACGTGCGCATGAGCCGGCTTGTGCTGAGCGAACGCGCGACTTCAAAGGGTGTTTCCGAGGCGGCGGTGCGGCGACTGCGCGCGTTGGCGCTGGAGCATCCCCAAGCTGAGCGACGGTTGCGTGCGGTCTGGACGCTTCATGCCATGGGAGCATTTGACGCCGATCTAGCGTCTCGCTTGCTGAAAGACGAGAGCGAGTATGTGCGCGGCTGGACCGTGCAACTGGCCGTCGAATCGCTCGACGAAAACGACGTGTCGGAACTGCTAAGCTCGCTGGCTGAAGCGGAAGCAGCGCTCTTTGTGCGGCGGTATCTTGCCTCGGCGATTCCGCGCGTGTCGCGCGAACTCGGCTGGCGATTGGCGGAAGCGCTCGGCAGCCAGCCGGAGAATGCCGACGATCGCGACTTGCCGCTGCTTCTCTGGCACGGCGTCGCAGAGCTAATGCCGGAAGATCTTCCGCGCGCGATGAAGCTGGCGGATGAAACCCAGTTGCCCGCCCTGCGCGACTATGTCGCATGGTACGCGACGAAACTTTCTCCCGAAGGGCGTGACATCGTCGCGCGTCGCCTGACACAGGCGAAGCCCGATGAGCTACTGCGGTTGTTGAGTCTCTTCGAGTTGGGCGTGCGCGGGATGCGCGGGCTTCCCGAACCAGCCGGCTGGAACGACGTTTCCGCTCATCTCTACGATTCAAAAGATGCCGCGATTCGCCGGGCGGCGGAAAGTCTCGGGGCCGCGTTCGGCGACGAGGCGTTGTACGACCGGATGCGAAGTGTGCTCGCCGATGACGCCGCGAACACGGCCGCGCGGCAACACGCGCTGTCGATTCTTGCCAGCGACCCGTCTCCCAAGAATCTCCCGCTCTACCTGACGTTGCTCAACTCCGCTCGGCTGGCGCCGCAGGTCATCCCGCTGCTCCAATCCTATAACGATCCCTCGGTCGCCGATGTCTTGATCGCGCGGCTGCCCGCTTGGAAAGGCGCGGAAGGCGCCGCGGCGATGGAGGTGCTTTCCAGCCGGCCCGCTTCGGCGGCGAAAGTACTGGACGCGATCCGTGCCGGCAAACTAGAGAAGTCGATACTAACGGCCTACTACGCGCGCCAGATGTCGAGCCTGGGGGACGAGCAACTCAATGCCCGGCTGGCGCGCGAATGGGGCGCCTTCGGACAAACGCCGTCGGAGTTACGGAGCGCGATCGCCAAAACCGTCGCCGAGTACGAGTCGGCGCCGCTGTGGGCTTACAACGCGCAGGCGGGCGCCGAGCACTTCAAGAAACTCTGCGCCACCTGCCATCAGCCGGAGCAGCAGAAAGAGAATCTCGCGCCCAACCTGGCGGGAAGCGGCGCCAAGGGAATCCGCTACCTGGTGGAAAATGTGCTCGACCCCAACGCCGTTATCGGCCGGGACTACCAGGCCCGCATTCTCGTCACCGCCGACGGCCGTGCCCTCAGCGGACTCGTGGAGAGCGAGACCGCTTCGGCCGTCACCTTGCGCACGGCGACCAATAGCGTGGTCGTGGCCAAGGACGAGATCGAAGAAATCCGCGTCTCGCCCAACTCCTTCATGCCTACCGGCCTGCTGCAAACGCTGAACGAGCGCGAGCAGATCGAATTGTTCAAATACCTTATGTCGCAGTAGCCAAGACGAACATGTTTAACAAGAAACTCGCCGGTGTGATTGCGGCGGCGTTGCTGTGGGCTCCTATAGTTGCTGCTGATCCGGCAGACCAGCCCCTGGTCTTCAATACGACCACTCCCACCAACGATTTGAAGGGATCGTTGGCCGCTCGTGTGCAATTCGCCCAGAGCCAGATCGTGCCATCGCACCCTGCCAAGGGCGACAACCAGCCGCATTTGATCGGTTATCGCAAGTGCCTGTTGCTGGTTCGGCCGCTCCAGGCCGACGGCGTTTCGCCCATGCAAGTCACCGCTCGCGACAAAAGCGGGAAGACGCTCGGCTCGCTCAACCTCAACCCTCCCGAGAAGCTACCCAAGACCGCCTATTACCTGGACGGCATACCGGAGGAAACAATTGAGTTCACGCCGCAAGCCGGCGCCACTCATATCATCAGCGGCAAGGGTGAACTGGAGAAGTTGAGCGACCCCAAAGCAATGTTCCTATCCGCTCGATTGCGGCAGAACGCGTTGGTGGAGATTCAAACCGCCGATGGCCAGTGGGTGCGCGACATCCATGTTCCCCACGGGGCGGATCTCGAAGGAAAGATGCTTCGCGTCCGCTCGCAGGCCGGCTACAACTCGACCATCCACTACAGCGGGCGCACGGTGGTCATCTCCCGCGACCAGACCATGCAATTCAAGTGCGTGCGCGGCCAGTGGATTCGTGAAGGCGAATTGGAGAATCAGTATCTCACCTACGCTACCGATACCTGGAGCGGTGTGCTGCCCGCCGAGTGGATCGTGCCCGGCTTGAGTCTGGAAATTCGCCAGGGCAATTTGAGCGGTGAGCTAAGCGATCTCCAGGTCGGGGCGCCCAGCGAGCTGCTCATTCACACGATCGACGTGGGGATGCTGGTCCCGCCACGCGGTCAGTTTGACTTTGCCAAGGACCCCACGGCGCATCGGGAATACTTTCAAACGGCGCCGGTCAGCAGGTTGATAGTAAGCCAATATGAGCCGCTCTTCCTGCGCGAGGTGATGCTGCCGAATGGGACGCTGCTCACCGAGGTCGATCCGAGTACGGGAGACTGGCATAACGGCGCGATGCGCCAGAGCATCGGCAAGGAGCTGATTTCCCACGGCATCAACAACGCCAACTACGGCATCAACTGCTCTGCCGGCGAGGGCGAAGCGAGCCATCCCTATGTGGTCGCTCAACTGACGGCGCACAACACGCAAGGAAAGTACGCGAACGGCCTCGTGGTGCATGGCGGCTCGGGCGGCGGGGGGATCGTGACCCTCGACCATTCACTCGGCAACGAGTTCAGTCACGAAGTTGGCCACAACTACGGACTCGGCCATTATGTCGGCGGCTTCCAAGGCTCGGTCCATCGCAGCGCCGACCAGGCCAACTCCACCTGGGGTTGGGACACCGATAAGAACCGCTTCCTCCCCAACTTTTCGCCGGTCCGCAGCGGCAAGGATACCTGCCTGGAAGGCCAATGCCAAAGTCCGTTCGATGGCCGCAGTTTTGGCTTGGACGCGATGGCCGGCGGCGAACCCTTCTCTAGCTTCAACCGCTTTACGCTCTACACGCCCAACTCCGCGGCCATCATCCAGCAGTTTTTGGAAAGCAAGGCGGTGTTTGACGGCAACTCGCCGACCGGCTTCAGCAAGTGGAACGCGGGCACAGGCAAGATGGAGCCGTACAGCCACAAGATCGACGTCGCCGAACAGATCACCGCCCCCGTGAACGATCTGAGCGAGGCAAAGCTGGCGTCGCTGCTCGCCGATTACGATCTTGTGAAGGTGGCGATGCAAGACGGCAATTGGACGAAAGAGATCCACATTCCGCGCGCCTCACCCGCCAACCGCGGTCGCACCGTGACCATGGATCACGAAGCCACGTACGATAGTTACCTGGCCATCAATGGCCGGCAGGTCAAAGTCTCCCGCGGCTTCAAAAAAAGCTTCGCCTCCGACGGGCGGCGTTGGAACGAGGGACCGGCCGCGAACCAGATGGTCCAACGCAAGCCGCAGGCCTTCGGCGTCCCGGTGACGACGTTGGTCGGTTACTACGATCCTCAAGGCGAATTGAACAGCTACATTTACCCGGCGCTGCACGGCGCGTGCGGCTTCACCTACAGCGATGACGGCAGTCAATCGAACGGGGGAGACTGCCATCTTTTGGTGGAGACCCGCGACGGGCCGCTGCGTTTCCGTCTGGCGAACCATCGACTTAGCGCAAGCGTGATGAACAAGTTCCACGTCAACGTTCCCGAGGCGAGCCAACCGCAAAGCGTAGCCTTGGTTGTCCGTGGACAGATCGTGGATAAGAAATCGATTGCGGGAGTATCGGAAAAGCTGACCTTTACCATCAACGGCAGCTCCTTTCGCACCGGGGCGTCGGCCAAGGCCCGGCCTGTTTCCGGCGCGCTGAGTAATTAATAGTGGAATGGGCGAGCGGCGCCTTGGCAGATCAACGAACTTTCGGGAGTCAAATATGCGCTCGGCATCAAGGCAAGGGCGGTATCGGTTGGGCTTCACGAGGGTATTGCTTTGCGTGGCGGCCCTGCTTGCGCTTGCCGCTTCGATGACTCGGGGACAAGCGGCTCGGGCCCAAGAGCCGGCCCAGCCGCCGCGGGGCGGAGCTTCGCGCTTTGTGGACGACGCCAGCCGGCTCAATCAAACCCCGGTGGCGGAGGTCGTGCGCGCGGCGAGCGACCAAGCGCAAGCCGAGGCCCAGATCGCTCAGTTGCTGGCTCGGGCGCGCGAGCAAAAACTGCCGGTCTCCATCGCCGGCGCACGCCATAGCATGGGCGGTCACACGATTTATCCGGGCGGAATCGCGCTCGACATGACGGCGCTCAACCGCATGGAGCTCGATGAGAGCAAAACGCTCTTGCACGTGCAGGCCGGCGCCAGGTGGTCCGACGTAATTCCTTACCTCGATGCGCGAGGCTGCTCCGTTGAAGTCATGCAATCGAACAACTCCTTCAGCGTGGGCGGGTCGCTGAGCGTGAATTGCCACGGTTGGCAGTATGGCCGGCCGCCGATCGCCTCGACCGTGGAAGCCTTTCGCGTGATGAAGGCCGACGGATCGATCGTGCGGTGCAGCCGGCACGAGAACAAGGAGCTGTTTGGACTGGCCTTGGGCGGCTATGGCCTTTTTGGAGTGATCCTCGACGTCGATCTCCGCGTGATTCCCAACGAGAGGTTGCGTCTTGAGCAGCACCTAGTTCGCGTGGATCACGCGCTCCAGACGTTCGACACGAAGATTCGCGGCACGCCGAACGTGCGTATGGTCTACGCGCGGCTGAACGTGGCGCCGAGCCGATTTTTGCAGGACGTGATCATCAATGTCTTGCGCCATGAGGAAGGGGAGGTTCCGCCGCTCGCCGACCCCCAGCAAGCGATCTTGCGTCGCGCCATTTTTCGCGGCTCGGCCGAAAGCGATCGCGCCAAGGAGCTGCGCTGGATCGCCGAGGCGCTCGTTCAACCGCGATTGACGGACAAAGTGTTCTCACGCAATCAACTGCTCAACGAAGGAGTCGAGACATTTCAGAACCGCTCCTTGCAGACGACGGACATACTGCACGAGTATTTCCTGCCGCGCGACGGAGCCGAAGAGTTCCTGGCGTCGCTGCGCGAAATTGTCCCACGGTTCGAGGGGAACTTGTTGAACGTGACGGTCCGTCACGTGGCGACCGACGAGGACACTTTCCTGCGTTATGCCGACCAGCCGATGATCGCCTTCGTGATGCTGTTTCAACAGGCTCGCACCGGGGAGGGCGAGGCCAAGATGCAAGCGATGACTCAAGCGATGATCGACGCCGCCCTGGCTCGTGGCGGTCGCTATTATCTTCCGTATCGGCTGCATGCCACGCTCGATCAGTTTCAACGCGCTTATCCCCAGGCTGCGCAGTTTTTCGAGCTTAAGCGGCGCCACGATCCGCACGAGATCTTTCAGAGCCAATTCTATGCGAAGTATGGCGGTGAAGCGGAATGACCCTGGACGACGGGTGGCTTCTATGAAAGTTCGTTTTGAGTCAAGAGGTTGGTCGGTGGTTTTCCGTTCTACTCTCCGAGCTTGGGCGTAGGCCCTGCCCATTTGGGTCGTTTCGAAGGGGAGCGCCGTCCCATCTGGCGACGAGCGTTCAAGCCCAAGCCACCCTCGAGCGCGCGGCTCCCCGGGGAGTCACCGAGTTTCGTCTTGTCTCTTCAAAGCGCCTTTCGCCGAGCCTCCCTTACGCCTTCGAGGGCACACACGCGCAGCGTGGGTCTGCATCGGCCTCACCCTTCCCCGGCCGATCGAGGGCGAAGAGGTGGCTGAACTCCCTTTTGTCGAGCCGGAGCGGAGGGCAGGCCGCCCGTAGTTCAGGCCGCCAAGTGTTCGGGCTGCATTTGATGATGCAGCCAGCGGTTGGCGACCGCCGCCGCCACGTTCTTCTTCCCTTGTCGCAAGAGCTTGTGGGCCAGCGCCGGCCAACGCCCGTCCTGCATACGGATCACGCGATGGGCCAGTTCGATCAACACCCGACGCCGCGGCGGATCGCCCGCCCGAATCAACCCGGCGTTGGCTTGCCGCGCTTCGCTGCTGGCGTTGTGCGGCGTGACGCCGCAGAAGCGAGCTAACTGCTTGCCGCTCGGCAACCGGTCGAAGCGCCCGATCTCCGCCCGCATCGTGACCGCGGTCACCAGGCCCACGCCGCGCCACTGACGCGACTTGCAAATCACTGCCTCCCCTTCCGCCCATTGTTCCAGCAAGGCCTCGACCTGACGGATCTTCGCCGTGAACTCCGCCAGCTTCTGCAGGTATTGCGTAAGCGCCTATCAGCACCACCGTGGTGTGGGGAGGCTTTGGTGTGGGGATACTGGGAAGGGGACGGCTCAGCGGGTGCGGCGGCGGAGAGTACGGCGACGTTGCTGGCGGTCGGCGCGGTCGCGACGGTCTTGAGTGCGGTACATGCAGATCGCTTCGGGATGCGACTGCTTCCAGATGTGCGGCAGGAGCGCGTGGTAGTCGGTCACGTCCGATAGCAGCTGGTCGAGCACGTCCCTGACGAAGGCCCACACGTCCAAGTCGTTGCGCACGGCGCTGGAGACGAGCGTCATCAGGTGGGCCGCCCGCTCGCCCGCCGCCACGCTGCCGACGAAGAGCCAATTCTTCCGGCTATGCGGAGTTGTCGTTATCGAAGGCCGATTCAGTTGTCGTGTCGGTGGTCTTCGCGGCGGGTGAACTGTGCATAACCCTGAAGGCTTTCCTGCAACAGGAGAGCCTTGCTGTTCGAACTCTACTTTTGTCGGCGAGTGGTCCGTCGGCTCCAGTCTAACCCCCACTCCGCTGTGCTGGAGGGACTGCTCGCCAATCTGCACAGATGCGGCTACGCCCGCATCACGATCCAAAACTACGTCGGCGCTGCCGAGGTGTTTCTCCGCTGGTTGTGCAAGCGCGAGAAATCGCTCGACACGCTTGACGAAGCAAACGTGCGGGAGTTTGCGTGTCGGCGTCGCAGCAGTAAGCGGCCACGCTCCAACACGCATGCGGCGTTGCGGCATCTGCTCCGGCATCTCAGGGATAACCAGCCGATTCCGACTTCGGCGCCTGTCGAGCCGTCCGCCGTAACGCGGATTGTCGCGGAATTCGACGGTTATTTGGAACACACATGCGGATTGGCAGCGGCGACGCGGTCGTGTCGGCGGCGGCAACCGAGCGATATACTTCTTATTCATGGGAAACCTCCGTTTAAATGGAAGTTTCGCATAAACAAGACAATCCAACCGTCCCGAATTCCTAGCCCTGGCGCCGCACTAGCCTCCTTCGCAATGACGCCATCGTTCTGCCGTTCATCGCCTTTGGGAAGTCGCACGCATTCAACGGTATTGTGAACGTCCCCGGTTTCCGGCAACAAGGCGTGTCAAGGGTCCCGCGTCAACTGCGCGATTGGCCGAACCTGCGAAAGAATCGCTCCGGGAACATCCACGGATTCTTGTCGAAAATCGACCGCTGCGGCGGCGAAAACCGAATCACACTCGGTGGCGAGGCGCGTGGAGTCAGAATCCGGTTATAATCGACTTCGCCGAAGTTGGGAGGTTTACCGATGGTTGACGAGCGCTGGCGTCGGGCGGTGTTATGGGGATTGCTGCTGGTAGCCACGGGAGCCTGGGCGCCCGCCGCCTCGGCGTCGGAAGATATGCGACGCGAATTGGCGAAGGTGGCCAAAAACGTCAAGATCTTTCTGGACAGCAGGCAGAAAGACGCCATCGCGGTGGGCGAGTTCACCGGCCCGGCCAACTTCCCCACGTCCGCTGGTCCGGGCATGGTGTACGTGTTGACCGAAGAGTTACAGAAGAACGGCATCCAGGTGAAGACGCGGGCGGAAGTCGGCCTCAAGGGAGAGTATCGCTTGAGCGAAGTCCCCGCGGAGAATCGCGACGACGCGCGGCTGGGCAAAAAAGTTCTCGCCCTGCACGTGGAAGCGACGCTCACCGATAGCTTCGGCGCCCCGCTCGCCCGGTTCAATTTGGAAGGGAATCTGCGCAGCGAGGCGGCCGTGGCCGAGGCGCTGGGCCTGACCGTGTCGCTCGATCCGGGAGGAGTCGAAACCGAACGCGACCGCGCGCTGCGGGAGCAGATCGTCGATCCGGCGCCGCACGTCCAGGGACCCCTCGTCCGCAGTCGCGAGAATAGTCCGTACGGCGTGGAAATCCTGGTCAACGACCGCGCCGCCGAGCCGACGGTCGACGACGGGCTGGCCTTCGCGTCCATCGCCCGTGGCGATACCTACTCCATACGTTTGCGGAACGACTCGGACCTAGAGGCCGCGGTGCAACTGCGGATCGACGGCTTGAGCATGTTCGCCTTCAGCCAAATGCGACACAAAGAAGGTGAGCAAGCGGGCCAGCCGCTCTACACGGTCGTCATCGTGCCGGCCAAGAAGAGCGTGGTCATTCAGGGCTGGCACATCACCAACGAGCAGACCGACAAGTTCCTAGTGACCGAGTACGCGCAAAGCGCCGCGGCGACCATTCAGCACGCGAAGAACCTGGGCACGATCACCGCCACGTTCCAAGCCGCCTGGCCGGAAGACGCGCCGGCGCCCGCCGACGAGCCGGGCAAACGCCGCGGTGGCGCCGGAGACGCCACGGGCTTCGGCCCGCGCATCGACGTTAAATACCAGGAAGTCGCCCGCAACCTGGGCGTCATCCGCGACTGCATTAGCGTGCGGTATACGAAGTAGGTCCCGCGATTCAAGCACGGCCCGCGCTTTGGGGGAGTCATTTCATGTCGCGATGCTGCGCTATCGCCTTGGTTCTCGCGGGGTTGGCTTGCGGGAAAGCATTGGCCGCGGAACCGGCGCTCGATCTGGCGATCCAGACGGAGCATCCGATGTCTCTCTCCTGCGCCGCGCTGAGCGAAGACGGCCGATGGCTCCTCACCGGCTCGCGCGACGGTTCGGCCAACCTCTGGGACGTCGCCGCCGGTCGGGCCGTGCAAACCTTCCTCGGCCATGCCGAGTCCCTCAACGACGTCGCCCTCAGCCACGACGCCCGCCGAGTCGCCACTGCCTCGGACGACCACACCGTCATTGTTTGGGATACGGCGAGCGGTCGAAAAATCGCCACGTGGAAAGCGCATCAGGCTCCTACCAAAGTTGGGGACCGGGAAGTCGTGTCGAGCTATTCGGTCAATTCCGCGGTCTTCCATCGGGACGGATCGCGCTTGTTGACCGCCGGCAACGATAACACGGCCGCACTTTGGGACGCGGCCACGGGCAAGCTGCTGCGACGATTCACCGGCGGCATGGGAACTTCGAAGTTTGCTTCATTCAGTGGCGACGGCGCCCGCGTGCTGACCGGCGGCTCGGAGTTTCCTCCGCCCATCAAGCAAAAAGAAGAACCGCGTAACCTCCAGTTCGACCCGCAGGATCCCTTTGGCCTCAAACCCAAATCGCCGTTTGATGCCGGCGGTTTGCTCAACCCCGAGCCGCTGGTGGCGCCGGGACCTGTGTACCCGCCGGGCAATTACTACATGGTGATTGTCTGGGACGTGGCGACGGGGCGCAAACTTCAAGTGTTCCGCGGCTTCAGCAGCGAAGTAACACAGGCCGCGCTGCGGGCCGATAACCGCCGCCTGACGACGCTCGGCCCCGGCATGGACGCCGTCGTGTGGGATGCGCGCACGGGCGCGAAGGTGCATACCTACCGCAACGTGGTGACGATGAGTCGCGATGGCTCCAAGCTGCTCATCGCCGAAGAGGGCAAGCCGTTCGAAATCCGGGATGTGGACACCGGCAAAAGACTCTCCACCATGGAACCGCTCGCAGAGCGGCCTTGGGGTTTGCCGTTGAGCAACGACGGCCAGCGCTTCGTCAGCTACGGCACGGGAGTCGAAGTGATCGACGTGGCCGAGTTGCGGAGCGCCGCGACGGGCCAACTCTTGCAGACCTTCCAAGGACGCGTCGCGCGGGTATACGCCCTGGCGCTGGCGGCCGACGGCAACACGCTGGCGGTCGGCGACTCCGCGAAGCTCACGTCGATCTGGAACCTGACCACCGGACGCCGGGAGCAAATGTTGACCGGCCATCAGAACACCATTATGTCGCTCGGCATCAGCGATAATGGAGAGCGCGTCGTCTCTTCGGTCTTCAGCGGCGCCCCCATGCTCTGGGACACGCGTTCGGGCCAACCGCTTCATACGTTCCCGGCGACGGAAGAAAACCTGGTCAGCTCCAGGATTAGCGGAGATGGCAAGACGGTCGCGACCGCAGGCAATGGGCGCGCCGCGAGCGTGTGGGAAGCGGAAACGGGCAGCCGTCTCAAAGAGTTTGACATCACCCCGCTGGTCGGCTGCCTGCGCCTGAGCCGCGACGGCCAGCAGATCTTGGTCAACTCGTCCGGTTTTGGCTGCATCGCATACCACGCCGATACGGGCGAGGTGATGCGGAATTACGGCGCCTTCAACGGTCCGATCAATTGTTTCGCGTGGAGCGGCGACGAAACGCGTATTGTCGGAGCGAGCGAGTTCGCGGATCGCGTGACGCTGTGGGAATCGGGCAAGAGCGAGGAATTGCGGGCGATGAGCGCCACCGACGTCAAGTGCGTCAGCGCCAATCGCGAAGGAACGCTTTTGTTGACCGGGTCCGACGATGGAACGGCCTGCCTGTGGAACGGCGAGACGGGCGAGAAACTGCACACGCTCGCCGCCAGCCACTTGGCGATCGAAAGCGTCGCGCTCAGCGGCGACGGCAAGTTGGCGTTTACCGCCTCCCAAGATGGCGCCGTGCGGATGTGGGATGCCGCGACGGGTAAGCAACTGGCGAGCCTCTTGAGCCTGGATGCAGGGAAGGAATGGCTGGTCGTCACGCCCGACGGGCTGTTCGACGGCTCGCTGAATGCGACGCAGTTCGTGTCGTACCGGGTCCGCGGCACGCTCGAATTCGTGCCGCTCGACCGCTACCAGCAGCAGTTCTATCAGCCGGGTTTGCTCGCCATGCTGGTGCGCGGCGCGCGGCCGGCGCCCAAGGTGGATATCGCCAAGAGCCTGCCTCCGAAAGTGCGCATCGCGGCGCCCACCGGCGCGGGACTGAACTTGAGCGATGGCAAAACGACCGTACATGCCGTCGCCGAGGCGCGTGGCGAACATCCCATCAAGACGTTTCGCTTGCTCGTCGATGGACGGCCTTACCGGGGTCAAATGGGCGTGTTCCCGCTGGCCAATCCGAAACCGGTAACGGCGACCGCGAGTTGGTCGATCGAGCTGGAGCCAGGCCGCCACACGCTTAAGGTGCTGGCCGACACCGAATACGTGCAAGGCGCCTCGGACGAGATCGAAGTTCGCTGCGTCGGCGGCGGAGGCGGCAGCGCCGTGGAGTTGCCTTCGCTCTTCGTCCTCTCAATTGGCGTATCGAAATATCCCGGCACGCGCAAGCTCGATTACGCCGCCGCCGACGCCGAGGCCATCGCCCGTTCGTTCCAGGAACGTAGCCCCGCGCTGTTCAAGTCGATCGAGGTCAAGACGGTGTTGGACGAGCAAGCCGACCGCAAGGGTTTCTTCGCCGGCATCCAGTGGCTGCGCGAGCGGATGACGCCAAAGTCGGTCGGCGTGGTCTTCTTCGCCGGCCACGGCGAAAAGGACCAGGACGGCATTCTCTACTTTCTCCCGGTCGATTTCGAGGAGAAAAACCTCGCCGGCTCGGTCATCGACGCGGATGTGCTCAAGCGGCAACTGATGGGCATTCCCGGCCGACTGACGCTGATGCTCGACGCCTGCCATTCGGGCGAGATCGGCGCCGGCAAGACCCGCGGCGTCGGCGGACTGACCGACCAACTGGTGCGCGACCTGACGGCCGAAGAGAGCGGTTTGATCGTCATGTGTTCCGCCCTGGGGCACGAGTCGGCGCAGGAAAGCCACGCCCATCGCCACGGGCTGTTCGCCGCGGCGCTCCTGGAGGGAATAGAAGGCCAGGCCCACAAATCGCCCGACGGCGCCGTCTACCTCACCGCCCTCGACGCCTACGTCGCCGCGCGCGTCAAAGAGTTAAGCAAAGGCCAACAGAATCCCGTCACCGGCAAACCCACGACCGTACGCGACTTCCCCGTGAGCAAACCCTAGTGCCGCGTCAGGTTTTGATTTTGGGGTAGAGTCGCTTCAGTTTCGTACGGGCGTCTTCGACTTGAAATTGCCAGTCGACGCCGCGCTGCTTGGTGTTTGTTTTCTCGGACCAGACTGCGATTTCCGATTGTAGTTCGGCGAGTTCACCGATGCGGCGGCCGCGGAGGCGCTGACGGGTCAGGCAACTTAGTTCGCATTCCGCGATGTTGAGCCAGCTGCCATGCTTGAGTGTGTGGCCTATACAAACTATTGGAAATTGTTCCTGAATGAGCCGCCCAGCGTTGGGAGTGCGTTATCGACGCGACCGCGGATAAAATGGCGAGCGGTGTCTGGGTCGCCCAAGCCGAAGGATCGGCTGATAACAAATGTTGGAGACAACCACAGTTTCTAACGCTCCGAGAAAACTTGGCGAAGGAATGGAGTCCGCGGAACGGCATTGAACGCGCCCACATTGACATGATGGCTCCGGCGCTTTCGCTACCCTATCGGTGGACATGGTTTAATGAAGCGCGGCGCACGGTGGCGTAACGAGCGCCACGAGGCGCCGTTCAGGTCGATATTTGCATTATCACCTTAGGCGTTGAATTTCGCGAAGGACCGACGAACCAACCGCGGCACCGGTCATTTCGGTCTTGCGGCTGCAGTTTGAGAGTCGCCAGGGTTAAGCATGCACATATCGTCGCCCCCCAGTCTTCGGCGCTCCACGCCGCCTGACGAAGAAAAGCTTCGTCGCCGTGCCTTTCTCCGTCGAGGCAAACCATAGTCGATTCGTCTCGTTGCTTGGAGAATGCTCGGTTTCGTGATGCTGGTTTTCGCCCCTTCCTGTGAGCCAACGGTAGGTAAAGCTTGCATCTTTCGAAAAAACTTTTTGGAAGTTGGTTGCCGGCACACCAGGTTTTGACGCTGGTTGTTTTGACTTCCGATTCATCCTTCATCGGCGAACCAGCCTCACCAAGTCGTTCCATATTCGGCTCCCCGTGTTGACTTTTTCGTATCGGCCGCCAAAGCGCCGCCGCGAGCTAGCGCGATTGCGCTAAAAATCCAGGCGAGGTTGGGACGCGACATGTGGACACGCCTCGTCGAGGGCGGCGTCGCGCTGTGCTGCCGCGGGCGTCAAAGCATGGTCTGGCCACGCGTCAGCACGCTGTGTCGGCCGATTCCTCGTCTGCGCGCCTTGCCCATCTAACTGTCGCGAGGTTGGCGTATCGCGCTCGAGCACGTTGAAGGTGCGAAATCAAACGAAGACTGCTAACTGCCAAGTCGTAGATTCGAATCTGGCCTGAGGAGCTCGAGCCGCAGGTCATTCTTTTCGAATCACTTGCGGCTTTCGTGTTTATCTCACATACAAATCAGAGGGCGAACTGGGCAAGAGCCGCGAGAGTCGGCACCCCAGAACCAGTTCGCGATTTGGCGCAGGTGAGATTCGCCTGCGTGTTGAAATCGACAGTCTCGCCGCTGAACGTTGTTGCCGATGCCGCGGATCGGGTGAGAAAGAATTGTCGAAGCAAGCTCGGCCGCTTGGCGTGCGGCCTCACCGAAGCAATTGTTCCTGGCGGCGATATTCCAGCGGGGAGAGTCCGGTGGCCGTTCGAAAGGCGCGTGTGAAGGCGCTTTGGTCGAGGTAGCCACAGCGCTGAGCAATCTCTGCAATCGGTTTGACCGATTCGCGGAGGAGGCGAGAGCCCGCACTGATCCGAGTCTTCACGATGAACTGCGAGGGGGTCAGACCGAAGATCCTGCGGGTCAGTTTTGCGAATTGCGACGGGGATAGTCGAGACCGCGCAGCAAGCATCGCGGGCGAGCAACGCTTCGAAGGATCCTCCTCGAACGCGGTGATTGCCTCGGCGAACGCCAGCGGGACTTCTTCGGTTTGCATCGGCGCGCGAACGTCTCGCGAGAACCCGATGATTCCGGTCGTTCGTCCGTCTTCGTCGCGGAGTGGCAGCTTCGTGGTCAGGCACCACACCGGTTCGCGCGGGCGATACCATTGCAACTCCAAGTGCGCAACAAGCGGCTTGCCCGTTCGGAGCACTCGTTGATCCTGTTCCGTGGGAATGCGGCCGAAGTCGCCGGGACAGATATCGACGGGGCGCTTCCCGATGGCGTCGCTGGGTTGACGAAGTCCGTGGCGAGAAAGTAGCGACTGATTCACAGTGACGTAACGTCCCGCTGAATCCTTGACGAAGAACGCGACGTCCGGGGCCAGGTCGAACAGAGCCTGCAAGGTGCGTAGATCAACCGATCTCAGGTCGTGCGACAGGGCAAGCTCGGGCGGTTTTGTGCGCGCTTTCACGGTACGGGATGATTCCAAGACAAGAACCGATGCGTCACTTCACCTAAAATTATCGGGTCGTTTCAATTGTGGCTCAAGTCGTCAAAGCAGTTCCGGAGAGATTCCGTCGTGAAGATTGCCCGCATCGTTGCCCATCGCGTGGAGTTGCCGCTCGTAGAAGGCGCATACAAGTGGTCGGGTGGAAAGTCGGTGTCGGTTTTCGACAGCACGATCGTTGGAGTCGAGACAGAGTGCGGGCTGGTCGGCTACGGAGAGGTCTGTCCGCTCGGGCCGTTTTATTTGCCCGCTTATGCGGAAGGCGTGCGAGCGGGGATCAAAGAGCTGGGACCGCACTTGATCGGCTTCGATCCACGAGAACTCGCCAAGTTGAATTGTCGGATGGATGCCGCGCTCAAGGGGCATCCGTATGTCAAGGCGGGAATCGACATCGCGTGCTGGGACATTCTCGGCAAGGCGACGGGCCTGCCGGTGTGCCTGCTGATGGGAGGGCGGTTTGGTGAGAGCGTGCGGCTGTATCGAGCGATCTCGCAACAGCCGCCAGATGTGATGGCGCGCAACGTCGCGGGGTACCGCGCCGAGGGCTACACGCGGTTTCAGTTGAAGGTCGGCGGCGATCCCGATCAAGACATTGAGCGGATTCGGCAAGTGCGGGCGATTCTTCAACCGACCGATCGTCTCGTCGCCGATGCGAACACCGGCTGGACTCAGCACGAAGCGATGCGTGTGGTGCGTGCGGTTCGCGACATTGACGTCTACATCGAGCAGCCATGTCTGACGTACGAAGAGTGTCTGGCCGTCCGGCGTCACACAGACCATCCGTTCGTGCTCGACGAAAACGTCGATAGCCTCGACATGCTGCTGCGAGCCAGGTCGGACCTCGCGATGGACGTTGTGAACCTGAAGATCAGCAAGCTCGGCGGCCTCACGCGGACGAAGCAAGTCCGCGACCTGTGCGTCAGCGTCGGCATTGCCATGACGCTGGAAGACAGTTGGGGCGGCGATGTGACGACGGCGGCGATCGCACACCTGGCTCACAGCACGCCGGAGGAGTTGCGATTCACCAGCACTGACTTCAACAGCTACGTCACCGTCAGTAACGCGATTGGCGCCCCGCAACGCGAGCTAGGAGTCATGCGAGCCTCGAACGCACCGGGACTCGGCGTCGAACCGCGTCGCGAAGTGATCGGCCCACGTGTGGTGGAGGTCTCGTGACGTTCCCAAGGAAACTTGTCATCGGGGTGTGCGAATTCCAGTTCGTTCACTCGTTCTTGCAATAGGAAACCAACATGCCTGACAACTCCATTTTCCGCGGCTGTATCCCCGCGATCATGACGCCTTGTTCGCGCGATGGAATTCCAAACTTTGACGCGCTGGTCAACACGGCGCAATCACTCATCGCGGCCGGGATGCGAGCGGTCGTGTATTGCGGATCGATGGGAGATTGGCCGTTGCTGTCGGATGAGCAGCGTCAGGAAGGCGTGCGGCGACTCGTTGAAGCCGGCGTACCGGTCGTCGTGGGAACGGGAGCACAGAATCCCCGGCGCGCTGCAGCACATGCGGCTCATGCCAAGAAAACGGGCGCCGCGGGTCTGATGGTCATCCCGCGTCTGATGTCGCGCGGCACGTCACCGGCGGCGCAGCGGGCTCACTTCGCGGGCGTGCTCCAAGCGGGCGGTGACCTGCCGGCCGTGATCTACAACAGCCCGTACTACGGATTTGAAACACGGGCGGATCTGTTCTTCGACCTGCGGCGAGAGCACGCGAATCTGATCGGCTTCAAGGAATTCGGTGGAGCAGAATCGTTGACCTATGCCGCCGAACACATCACCAGCGGCGACCCATCGCTGTCTCTCATGGTCGGCGTGGATACGCAGGTCTTTCACGGCTTCGTCCGCTGTGGAGCTGTCGGAGCTATCACCGGCGTGGGCAACGCCCTGCCAAAACCAGTGCTGCGGTTGATCGAACTGTGCGAACAAGCCGCGCGCGGCGACGTCGCGGCTCGACGTCTTGCAAAAGAACTCGATGATGCATTGCGAGTCCTCTCCACCTTCGATGAAGGGCCGGATTTGGTTCTTTACTATAAGCAGCTCATGGTGCTTGAAGGCCATGAGGAATACTCGCACCATTTGAATGACACCGACCGGCTCAGCACCAGCCAACGTGACCTTCTCGAAAGCCAATGGCGGCAGTTCAAAGAATGGTGGAACAACTGGCCAGGTTCATCATCCAGGTGACACGACGCGACCACGATGCTGAGACCTACTACGAAACGAGAAGGCGATGCGGCCGCGCGGCATTCAAATTGAGGCAATCGATCCATGAACCGTATCACGGCTTTCATCCCACATCGCGCGAGCGCTTTGCTCTGCGCGGCAACCACCATTTTTGTCATGCTCGTCGTTCATGATTTACCAGCTCAAACGTCCGATGGCTCGAACTGGCAAAGCAAGGCGATAGAACGCTTGAAGGCGATCTACGACCGTGGCGAGTTTCGCGGCAAGAACTACCGGCCGACCTGGCTGAGCGATAGCTCCGGCTTTGTCACACAGGAGCAGGATCCGAAAGCGAAGGAGACAACTCATTGGCTCCATGATGCGAAGTCAGGCGAGCGACGAGTCTGGAAGCCCGACGAGAGACTGCTAAACTCCGATGATCGGCTGCTCTCACCGAAGGGCACGCATCGACTTGTCACTCGCGATGCGAAGCTCTTAGCCGTCGAGGTGGAGAACCGAAAAGAGACGTTGTTGGCGTCGAGTCCACCGGATCGGAATGTTGACTTTC
The DNA here is from genome assembly GCA_963204915.1 of Planctomycetota bacterium. Taxonomy (GTDB): domain Bacteria; phylum Planctomycetota; class Planctomycetia; order Pirellulales; family Pirellulaceae; genus JAHWKS01. The sequence continues at coordinate 27,661 of CAUJHS010000115.1, forward strand.
GTAATCCTGTCTGGAGTCCGGATGGCTCTCGAGTCGCATTTATCGAGGCTGACTTTACCGATGTGCGCCAGCGGTCGGTGCTCGTGCCCGGCGATCCGTCCTACCCAGGCGTTCAACAACACCGCTTTGCCCGAGTGGGTGGCGCCATTGAAAAGCTGAGAATCGGTGTCGTGCACTCAGACGGAACGCAATTGAGCTGGTTGCCCATCGAGAGCCCCCAAGAAGGATTCTATGTGGGACAGGTTGAATGGGCGGACAACTCCGAAGAAGTGCTTGTCGAGAAGTTCAGTCGATTTCGGGACAAGCGGGAATTCCTGCTTGCCACCACAAGTGGCCAGATCAAGACGATCTTCTCGGAAACGAACGAGGCGTGGGTCGAATCCAGTCAGGGGAAGAACTCCGGCCTTGTCTGGATTCAAGGGGGTCAGGGATTCGTCGTGATCAGCGAAAAGGATGGCTGGCGTCACGCGTATCGCCATGCGCGCGACGGGAAGGAAATCTCGCGATTGACCCACGAAGATCACGACATCATTGATCGCGCGGTCATCGACGAGGAGCGCGGCTGGTATTACTACTACGCCTCGCCGGATGACGCGACGCAGAAGTACCTGTATCGCGTCGCGCTGGATGGTTCCGGAAAGAGCCAGCGCGTCACGCCGGAGAACCAAGTCGGCACGCATCACTATCTGTTCTCGCCTGATGCGAAGAGGGCGATTCATAGTTACTCAACGCTGGATTCGCCTCCACTGCATGAGCTCGTCGAAGTCGAGGGACACCGGGTGGTGAAGTCGCTCGAAGGGAATCAGGACATCCGCGAACGAATGAAGTCGATCATTTCTCACCCAACGGAATTTCTGAAACTCGACATCGGTAATGGTCTTGAATTGGATGCCTGGTTGCTCAAACCTCGAGACTTCGACGCCTCGAAGAAATACCCGCTTTTCATCTATGTTTACGGCGAGCCTCACGCACAGACGGTCTTGAACGAATGGGGCGCGGCGCAGATGGATTTCCACCGGCTGGTCGCCGAGTTGGGATACGTCGTCGTGTCGATCGACAATCGAGGCACTCCCGCCCCCAAGGGCGCCGCGTGGCGACGAGCGATCTTTGGCAGCCTGGGACCACTCTCCACCGACGAACAGGAGGCGGGACTGAAGGCGCTCTTGAAACAGTGCCCGTTCATTGACGCGGACCGCATCGGAATCTGGGGTTGGAGCGGCGGCGGCTCGAACACGCTCAACGCCCTGTTTCGTAAACCGGATTCGTATCACGTCGGGATCGCGGTCGTCCCCAAGCCACAACCCAACCTCTACAACGCCTGGTTCCAAGAAATCTACATGCGTACTTGCGAAGTCAACGCGGATGGCTATGAGAAGGCCGCGGCGATCAACTACGCAGACGGCCTGAAAGGCAGGCTGCTGATCATGACCGGATCAGGGGAGACCAACACTCACATCCAGATCATCGAAGGATTGGTCGACCGGCTGATCGCGCTTGGCAAACTGTTTGACTACATGGTCTACCCCAATCGAGATCATGGGTTGCACGAAGGAGACGGGACGCTGGTGCATGTAAGAATGCACATCCTGAGATATCTCCTGCAAAACCTTCCGGCAGGCGCGCGATGAGAAACTCCAAGCTGAGGATTCAGACCCATGAACGACCGAAGATCGACGAGTCTTCTGACGCTCTGTCTCGCGCTGGTTGGCGCGTTGAAATTGATGAGCCTCGCAGGAGACGTGTTTTCGGCGGAGACGCCGCACATTGTGCTGATCCTCGCGGATGATCTCGGGTACGGCGACCTCGGTTGCTACAACAAGGACTCGAAGATCCCGACGCCGCATCTCAATCAGCTCGCGCGTGAGGGGATGCGATTCACCGATGCCCATTCACCCTCTTCGGTCTGTTCCCCCACCCGCTATGCGCTCCTCACCGGCCGCTACGCTTGGCGGACGCGATTGCAGCGCAACGTCCTCGGCCCCTGGGACAGGCCGCTCATCACGCCGGAGCGGCTCACCTTGGGCAAGCTACTCCAGCAGCACGGCTACTCGACCGCGTGCATTGGCAAATGGCATCTCGGCCTGACGTATGCCACGACCGATGGCCAACCGCCAACGAGCCGAGGCGATCCGATGAGCAACGTGGACTTTGCCAAGCCCATCGCCGACGGCCCGATCACGCGCGGCTTCGATCACTACTTCGGAACCCTTGTGCCGAACTATCCGCCGTATTGTTTCGTCGAGAACGATCACACCGTCGGTCTCCCCACCGAACGAGCCACCGGGGGTCTCTTTAACATTCCCGGTCCCATGGTCGCCGGCTGGAAGCTGGTGGATATCCTGCCCGAATTGACTCGCCACGCCGTGCAATGGATCGACGACACAGCGAAGACGAAGCGGCCTTTCTTCCTCTATTTCGCGCTCACCTCGCCGCATTACCCGGTCGTTCCCGCCCCCGAGTTTATCGGCAAATCACAGGCCGGCGCCTATGGCGACTTCGTTCATCAGACCGACTGGTCCATCGGTCAAATTCTCGAAGCGTTGAAACGCAACCGCGTCGCCGACAACACCCTGGTCATCTTCACCAGCGACAACGGCCCCGAAGTCACCGGGGAAGTCAACCCCGGCGTGTATGATCGCGTGCAGCAGTCTGGTCATCGCAGCTCCGGTGAGCTACGGGGCGCCAAGCGAGACGTTTGGGAAGGAGGACACCGTGTCCCCTTCATTACGCGCTGGCCCGGCAAGATTCCGGTCGGGTCCATAAGCGATGAAACGCTGTGTCATGTGGATTTCATGGCCACGGTCGCCGCCATCCTCGACGTCAAGCTTCCCGACGGCGTCGCCGAAGACAGCGTCAATATGTTGCCCATACTGCTCGGCGAAAAGCGATCTGGTCCCGTCCGCGAGGCCACGGTGCATCACAGTGCGCAAGGAAAGTTTGCAATCCGTAAAGGAGATTGGGTGCTGATCGACGCGCCCAGCGGTGACGACAACGCCGCCCGTGGCGAGCCCCAGTGGCTGAAGGACGAACGCGGTTACACCAACCATGACCAGCCCGGCGAACTTTTCAACGTGCGCGAAGACCTCGCCGAACGGCACAATCACTTTGCTAAGAGGCCGCAGCTCGTCGGTGAACTGAGGTCGCTCCTCAACAAATACAAACGCGAGGGCCGCAGCACCCCCGGCGAACCCCAGAAGAATGATGTAGAGATCCAGGAGTTCTCACCGCGCCCCGCTCCAGGAAAAGCCAAGGCCATTCGATGATTCAACCGGCAACAACAAAGCTGTCCCCGCCAAGTAAACGATCAGGGTCAAGCACAATGAAACACCCTATTTTCGCCATTCTTCTACTGACTCCAACGCTTGGCTTTTGTGCCGACACTGACACCAGGCCGCTGCGTGTCTTCATTCTGGCCGGACAGTCCAACATGGAGGGCCATGCGAAGGTTGAGACGTTCGATTACATCGGCGATGATCCCGCCACGGCGCCGCTGCTCAAGCGGATGCGCGGGGCGGATGGCAAGCCGACGGTCTGTGACAAGGTGTGGATTTCGTATTACACTGGCAGCGGTGAGTCCAATGGCGAAGGGTTCGGGAAGCTCACGGCGGGATACGGGTCGCGTCAAAAGCCGAGCGAGGACGGCGGCAAGATTGGGCCGGAGTTCACGTTTGGGTTGACTCTTGATGAGAATCTCAAGGAGCCCGTTCTCATCGTCAAGACCGCCTGGGGAGGGAAGTCGCTGCATACCGACTTCCGATCGCCGAGCGCCGGGCCCTATGTGTTGAGCGAGTGGCAAAAGCAGAACTATCCCAAACAGGAAGGGCACGGAATCCCGAAGGATTTTGAAAAGTGGAAGTCCGACAAGATCAAAGAAACCGGCGTGTATTACCGCCTCATGATCGAGCACGTGAAACGCGTGCTGGCTGACCCCAAGCGAGTTTGTCCGGCTTACGACCCTGCGGCCGGTTACGAAATCGCGGGCTTTGTCTGGCTCCAGGGGTGGAACGACATGGTGGACGGTCACGTCTATCCGAATCACAACCAACCCGAACGCTACGCTCTTTACTCGGACCTGCTCGCCCACTTCATCCGCGATGTTCGCAAGGATCTGAACGCGCCAAAGATGCCGTTCGTTATCGGCGTCATGGGCGTCGGTGGACTCAAGAATCCGTCCACCGACATGGCGGCGTTCCGGCAGGCCATGGCGGCCCCCGCAGACATGCCGGAGTTCAAGGGCAATGTGGTCGCCGTGCAGACCGCGCCATTCTGGTCTGATGAGCTCGGCGCCATCGAAGACAAGTACGGCCAAGTTCGACAGATGAATTACTTCCTCGATTCAAAGCACAAAGATCACGCCAACGCCGACGGTTCGATGACCGCCGAGCAGAAGCGCGAATATCTGAAGAAATTTGAAGCGGGCCTCATCTCGCCCAAAGAAGTCGCGCTGTGGAAACGCGGCGCGTCGAACGCGGGCTACCACTACCTCGGCTGCGCGAAGACGTTCGCACAAATGGGAAAAGCCTTCGCCGATGCCATCCTGACAATGCCCGAGGCGGGAGCAAGAAACGCAGTCATCGACGTGCGGACCATCCTCGAACAAGGACGTTCGTCCGGCAAATTGCCAGAGGGCATGGTCATTCGGGTGGCGGCGTGCTTGGGCGAACCGAAGTCAGAGGCCGCCGATGGTTTCCCGCCGCTCTTGGTTGAAGAGTGGGAGTTCGCCACCGATCACGTGTACCGGATTGATCGCAGCGTTGAACCCCAACGCACCGCCGACCGCCAAGTGGAGTCTCGACCTTACGATTCGAAGGAGATTTGCAAGGTGCTCCTTGACGGCAAAGCCATTGATATTCAGGCGCGTCGCGGTACTGGCCCCGAAGTATTGCTGGTTGGCTCGGCCTATGAAAGAGGCTCCCGTTCCATCGACATGGTCTGGAATGGCGCGACGATTCTGGACCTCCACGAAACGAACGGGCCGATCCTGGTCCGTTATCCGGAGTCAGACGCCCGGGCCTTCGCGGCGTTGTACGACAAGCTGGCGAATCAAGCACGTGCTCTCTTCAAGGCTCCGTCGGCCCAGGGCGAATGATCTCCGAAGAATACATGACCTCCGCAGCCGGCGGACGACATTGGTGCTCTCATTCACCGTCACCTTACGATGTGCAGCTGTAGTTCATGATCACGCACGCGCCATTTCGTTGTGCAACGAACCACCAGTGAAAAGGTCTTCGATGTCTGTCTGCTCTGCGACGATTCGAATCGCGTGTTTGAGCCTGTTTTTCCTCAGATCGGAATTCGCACTGTTGAAACGACCATGATGAGAGTCTCCATGCTGATCGCGATCGTGATGGCCAACTCAATGGCCGCTGCGGGCGACCCAGCGTTGCCAGGCCACCACCCGCTGACGCAGGCTCAAGCCGGAAGCGTGTTGATCTCCGAGTTGCGCTGCGCGGCGTGTCATAGCGGCATCGAGCGCCATTCCGCGCCAGAGAAAGCGGCTCCTGATTTGGTTGACGTTGGGTCGCGGGTCTCCGCGGAGTACTTGCGACGTTATCTCGCGTCTCCGCTGACCGCCCATCCGGGAACAACGATGCCAAATGTATTGGCCTCACGACCGGAGTCGGAGCGACAAGCGATCGCGGAAGCACTCACGCACTTCTTGGTCGCTCAGTCGAAAACCATCGCTCAATCCGAACCCGCGGGGCCGATTGATCGCCAACTCGGCAAGGCATTGTTTCACTCGATTGGCTGCGTCGCTTGTCATGGCCCACAGGAAGAAATCGAAGCGTCGCCGAAACCCAAACGCAATGACGAGGAGGACGACGAAAATCCGGCACTCGCCGCGAGGAAAAAGGTAAAGCCAATCGCCGTTCCGCTCGGGCATGTCGCGGCAAAGTACAGCGTGAAGTCTCTCAGCGAGTTCCTGTTTCAACCGCTCCGAGTTCGCAGTTCGGGACGGATGCCCGACATGAAATTGACTCCCGCCGAGTCGCTTGCCATCGCTGGCTACCTGATCGGAGAGCAGGCGCCGCCGAGCAAGGCATGGGTTCCCGACGCGGCCCTGGCTGAGACTGGGAAGAAGCATTTTCAAGCTTTGAACTGCGCGGCGTGCCATGCACTTCCCGGCCTGGCGGCGGCTCCGTTGGTTGGTTCGTTGAAGACGGCGGACCTAAGTCGCGGTTGCTTGTCGAAGCTGACGGGGGCGGAGACGAGCGTTCGCAGCCCGCGATTCGATCTCGACAACAAGCAGGTTCAAGCGATTGCCGCGTCGCTGCGGGAATCGCACGTTGACTCGGACCAAGTCGCGGTCGCGAAAACGCTGACGGCATTTCGCTGCGTCGCATGTCATGTCCGTGATGACTTCGGCGGCGTGCATGACGCTCACAACTCGTTTTTCGCGGGCAGCGAACTGAAGCTCGGCGACGACGGCCGCATCCCGCCGCCGCTCACGTTGGTCGGCGCCAAGCTGCAACCCGCGTGGATGACGAAGGTGCTCTTCGATGGCGAAAGCGTTCGCCACTACATGGCGACTCGAATGCCGCAGCACGGCGCGGCCAATCTTCAGCACCTGCCGGCGCTCTTCCGTCGACTCGATGTCCTGACGGGCCCGGAGATGAAGATTCCGAATCCCGAGAGTCGCACTGAGAGTGAACGCCAACGAGAAAAGCTGTTTCGCGCGGCGGGTCGCGAGCTACTTGGCGACAAGGGCGCGAACTGCGTTGCTTGTCACAACTTCAACGGAAAAGCGGCGAACGTGAATCAGGGGATCGACCTGCTCACAAGTTACGAACGACTTCAACCAGCTTGGTTCAACCGTTACCTGCGAAATCCCGGTGCGTTTCGGCCCCGAACCGTCATGCCGACGGCGTGGCCTAACGGCCGTGCTGTCTTCAACACCATTCTGGAAGGTGATACGGATCGACAAATCGAAGCCATCTGGTATTACCTCTCGCTCGGCACTTCAGCCGCCGATCCTCCGGGCGTCCGAGCCGTGAGCACGAAGCTCGCAGTGGGCGATCAAGCGAGCATTCATCGCGGACGCAGTCGCGTCGCCGGTTTTCGTGGCATCGCGGTTGGCCTCCCGGAAAAACTGAGCTACGCCTTCAATGCCGAGACCGGCACGCTTTCCGCCATCTGGTCGGGAGACTTCATCGGCGTGAATTGGAGCGGCCAAGGTTCCGGGGACTTCCATCCGGCCAGCGAGCCGATCACGCTGGCTCAGGATGTGTCGTTCGTCGCACTTGCGGACGAGCATGCCCCGTGGCCGTTGCTGCCGGTGATGACCCAAGAGGCTCCCGTTAATCCTAATCCGCTCTATCCGAAGAATGTCGGCTATCAGTTTCGCGGCTACTTCCTCGGTGAGTCGTCGATCCCGACGTTCCAGTATCGCACCGGCTCCATCGAGATCGAAGATCGGTCGGTCGCCGTCGGCGCGGAAGAACGACGGCGACTCAAACGAGTCCTCCAATTCGACTCGCCAACCACGCAAATCGTTTGGTTCCGTGCGCTGGTAGGCGACATCAAAGCCGAGTCCGCGCGGGTCTTCCGCAGTGGCCGATTGCGGCTGAACATTCCCGCGACCGAAACGAAACTGCGACCGCTGCCCGACGCGCCGCAGCAATCCGAGCTGTTGCTGCGACTGCCAATTCCTCAGGGCCGATCCACTTTGGAGTTCCTGTATGAGCCGCTCACGAAGTGACCGTTGGGTGGGACCCGTTGGGCCGGCGCTCAAAGCGAGCTTGTCTTGGCCTACCGCCGGTTTTGTTGCAACGCCGCGACTCCTCAGCCTGCTCATGATTGCCCTCTGCGTGACGGGAACACTGATCGCCGAGGAAGTCGGCGAGCGTTGGGGCACGGAGGAACGCGAACGCGAGTTTTATCCGATCGTCAACATTCCCCTGCCCAAGGAGACGGTCATCGAAGCCGGGGCCTTTGCGGTGCTGCCGGATCGGCGAGTCGCTGTCGGCACGCGGCATGGCGAGATTTTCCTCATCGACGGCGTTGACGCACCCAAGCCCACTCCTTCGTTTCACCGCTTTGCCACGGGACTCGATGAGATCTTTGGACTGACCTGGAAGGACAACGCGTTCCGCGTGACGCAAAGCTGCGAACTGACTCGCGTCAGCGACTCGAACGGCGACGGCGTGGCCGATCGGTTTGAGACCATCTCGGATGCCTGGGGGTACGCGAACTACCACGAGTACGCATTCGGCTCGAAGCCCGATGCGGACGGCAACCAGTTCGTGGCGCTCGGCCTGTCGGCGTCGTACTACTCACATGCGTTGAATCGCGGCTTCATCATGAAGATCGCGCCGGACGGCAAAACGACCGCCTTCGCCAGCGGTCTCCGCAGCCCCGGCGGCATTGGGTTCGATGAGCACGGCTCACTTTTCTACGTCGAGAGTCAGGGGCCATGGAATTGTTCATGCAGCTTGAAGGCCGTGTCGCCGAACAGCTTTCACGGGCACCCGGCGAGTTTCCACTGGTATCGGTACTCGCCCGAGCTGGGGCCTGTGCCCGAAATGCCAAACTCGGGCAATCGCATCGCCACGGAGAAGAAGCGCGTCAAACAACTGACGCCGTATGCGGTGATTTTTCCGTACATCCGCATGGGCCGGTCGATCACGGCGTTCGACGTGGATCGGACGCAGGGTAAGTTCGGCCCCTTCGAAAACCAGATGTTCCTCGGCGACTACACGCAGTCGATCTTGATGCGCGCCACGACGGAGCAGGTCAACGGCGTCTGGCAGGGAGCGTGCTACCCATTCCGCGAGGGCCTTTCGACCGGCCTCCTGAACGTGGAATTCACTCCCGGCGGCAAGCTGCTCTGCGGCGGCACCAACCGAGGCTGGCCGGTGCGAGGCATCAAACCATTCGCCCTCGAACGACTCGAATGGAGCGGCAAGCTGCCGTTCGAGATCAACCGCATCACGATCGAACCGGCCGGATTCAAAGTCACGTTCACCAAACCGGTCGAACCGCAGACGGGCGGCTTACCGACTTCGTATGCGATCTCGGCCTTCACGCATCCCTATCACGCCGGCTACGGCGGACCAGAGATCGAACAGCGCAAGCCCGAAGTAAAGGCCATCGTTTTGGCAGAAGACGGACTCTCGGCGCGAATCGCTCTCGACAAGCTCGAACAGGGGTTTGTGTACGAGTTCGATCTTACCCGCCTGCGATCGCGCGACATGGAAGAACTCCTCCACCGCAATGCCTTCTACACGGTGAATGAGATTCCCTCTCGATAACTGCGATACTCACGGTCTTGGATCGGAAACGAAAACTCGTTGCGTCCGCACATCGCGGTGCGGACGGGCGAGTCGGCTTGGTCGATGACGACGCCCTGCCGGATGAGGCCGTCAAAGCGGAGGGCCAGCGCTATCATGCGGGCCACGCGGGGTGCGCGGCCGCGTTCGACGGGCGGCGGCGCATCGCCTATTTCCGGGTGTTCGTGCCCTTTGCGGCCGAGGCCGGGTGAGCTTTCGTCGCGTTCATGCTTTGTCGCCACTCCGTTCCTATTACCAATTCATATTCGCCGTGTCAGAGAGTAACCGTTTAGCGTGTGCGGCAATTATATCTGGCGCTATGGAGGGGTAAGGTGTAGAACTTGGGCAACGGTGTTTTCCCTGTCTACTCGGAGGATGGTGGTCGTGTCGAGCGCATTGCCCAAAGTGGATCGCGAGAAGCTGATGAAGGAGTTGGGAACAGGTTCTGCAGGTGGTCTAAAAACATGCAACGCCAAGAAACAAAAAAACGGCCGCAGCATGCCCATCGCTGGGCGCCGACCGCTGCGGCCGTCGAATCGGTAAACGGTGAAAATATAACTCACCGACTGGCAATTGCAAGCCGCGCAGAAAAATAGCCGACGCCGTGACAAGCGACGCCGGCTTAGGTGAGGCAACGCCCTCATCATAGTTGCGCAACAAAAGAACCGCCACCGTTTTTCGCGGTCGCGGCAGCCCGCGAGGCCGCTTAGCCTGGTGTGAGGCGAAACGGCACCTTCTTGGTTGCGGCCTACGTTCGAAACGTGTGGGGGTTATTATGCATCGACGTCTCCGGCGAGAGACCGGCCCATGATCGCTTCAAATCGCTTGCACAGCAGCTCTTTAAGTTGCGTGATATTCTTATATGCACGCACGTTGTGAAGCGCTAAGTCGAAATGGATGCGAGTGTCCTGGCGCCGCACCAGGATCGGACGCTTTCCCATGGCTTGAGCGTAGCCAACCTCGTAGTAGACGTTGGGCCTCTCGCCGGTCAGGTCGGCAATCACGAACTCGGACGAGGCGATCCGATTCACCATCAGCTCCGTGATTTGGTCGCTGTGCTCGATATCGTCGGCTCGAACGGCGGTCACGCCGAACTTGCGGCACACCTCCTTGATCGCGTGGCAAACATCGTCCAGCTCGGGGTGGTCGGGGTCCATCCACATCATGATGAACGCGGTGTTCGGAACAACCTGGGTCGGACGCCCTGTTGGGTTCACCCTCTGGTCGGGTGCAATCACAGGCTGACGGACGATGACCTGCTGAGCGAACCTCTGCCCGGTCTCCTGATCGATGTAGACCCACTCGATCTTTCCAAAGGCGAGGCTGAACTGGTCGGTCGGAATATCATAACTTGACGAGCCCACGGCCTGGAAGTTAATGATCAGGCAATCCGATAAGCGGTACTCCATGAAGGGACCTCCCTGGCCGGAGAGAACAAGCGTCGCTCGTTCCATCGTGATCCCCTCGGCGCACGCGCGGGCGAGTTGCGGCGAGTTGGGAGTCATTTCGCATACGAAGTAGAAATCCTGAAAGCTTGCTGCGCCGTCACGTTGGCGGCGTTCGTCGGGGGTTTCACTTTGGAACAGCCTACTACTGTACGACTCCACCCTGAGGTCAAAATCCCGACCATCGAGCCCGTGGACGAAAAGTCTTAGATTCAAGTGTCCCATCGACCCTTCTCCCTGCACGAACGCGGTCCTACGCTTGCCTTACACATTTTCTCCAAGAAACCAGCGACGGAGGTCGGCCGGCTTTTGCTGACTGTTGATCACGCGCTCCGCCGAGCGTGAATTATGTCATTGGTCGAGAGGCCAGTTTAGAAGTGAACCCCTCGGATCGCAACATTCGAGGATTACCGATAAGAGTTGCGGCGACTGCCGCCTTGGCGGACGTGTTTCACCTTGGTGAATCGTCTCTCGCCAAAACGGACCTTTTTACAAAACATGGGTGAAGGTTTACGTTGTGCGCCGTAAGATGCTTACCGTTCCTCCAAATATGATTCCTTTCTTTCGTCGCTGGGTTACTCGTGAATCCCTTGGAGTTTTATTCAGAGTCGTTACGCGGCGTTCGCCGACTGTGGTGGCAACCAGCCTCCGAAGGCTTTAGCCCACACTGCTGCATCGTTCTCGATGCCGAGCTCTACCGAGATCGCATGGGAGCTCCCCAGATCGTGGACCGGTGGCGGGCATCCGACGATGCGCCTCCGACCACGTTCGTGTACGTCTCCGCCGAGAGCGCTGCGGCGAGGCATCAAGATTTCGCCTGTTCTTCGGATTATGGCGTTTTCCTGGTCCATGAACTTCTGCCTTGGCTCAACCGCCGACTGGGCGGCGGCTGCACGTACTGGCTTATGGGCCTTAGCTTAAGCGGGCTGGCGGCGGCCTTTACCGTGTGGCGTTTCCCAACGGCGTTCGCGGGAGCCATATGCCAGTCCCCTTCCGCCTGGTGGAATGACGAATGGCTAAGCCAGGCGATCCTTCCTGATTCAACGATCTTCGGCCGGTTCTGGGTCAGCGTGGGAGAACTGGAGCGCGAAGCCGACCTACGTCATCCTCCCACGGACATGTATCAGGGGGTGTGCCAATGGGATTCGGTGTGTCGACTTGCTGAGCGTCTTGCGGCGGCCAAAGGTGAAGTGCATTTGCACGCCTACCACGGCGGGCACGATCCCGCATCCTGGGCCGAAGAGTTGCCCCGAGCCTTGAGCTGGCTACTCAACCGATAATGCGCGAGGTATGGTCACGCAACCGCCTCCGGCGCCGCAACTCGTTCCGCTTTCATTCCGGTGAACTGCTCGTATCTTTGGACGATCACATCTGCGTAAAGCGGATCAAGCTCCATCAGAAATGCTTTGCGTCCGCTTTGACGGGCTGGTGCGCGAAGGAGTCGTCACCGACCAAGCCGAACTCGCTCGTCTCGGCCACGTCAGCCGGGCGCGTCTGACCCAAATCATGAACCTGCTCTTGCTCGCGCCGCATATCCAAGAAGAACTGTTGCACCTTCCCCGAACCGAACGCGGCAAAGATCCGATTCCCGAATGGCGTCTACGCGCCATCGCCGCCGAGCCCGACTGGCGGAAGCAACGGCGGATGTGGCAGGCGATTCAGAATGAAGTCGCAGAGCAGTAATCATCGGAGCAACGACGCCCATCTCTAGCCAGATCCTGCGAAATCACGGAAAGCAATTTCGGGTATTCGGACTGATTCGACCGAACCGGCGAATTCACTTCAGCGTGTCCAACCGAGGCAGATTAGAAATATGCGGCGAACCGGCGTTTTTTTGCTCGACTGCCTCACAACATCCTTCTCGGCCTTGCAATGGGTGGAATTCCCGACGTCTGTTGCGAATGGCAAATGGCCCAACGTTTAAAACCGTAGCCCGAGACAGGCATTAGAGAAAAAGTTGGCGCCGGCGTGGTCGGGAGCCCAACCGGTCAGCACGCCGATTTCGCCAACGGGAGTGATCAAGTAAGGAACGCCTGGGCTGATCGTAGCCTCCATTTGGCCCAGCCACGCCCGCTGCCTCCGACGCGCCAAGCCGCTTATGGGCTGCGGCTCATGAACGACGCAGCGAACGCAGGGTGACCCAAGCGCCGGCGACGAACAAGAGTAGGATGACCACCGCCGCTGCTGCGGCCAGTGTTACGAAGACCTTGGTTTCCGCGCGAGCCTGCGCCAGCATGGTGGTCTGTTGGGCTTCAAGATGGTTGGTGAACGCTCGCAAAGCCTCCGCATATTGCCGCTTCAGCGATTGATATCTTTCTCCCGTGAGCAATTGCAAGGCAGCAGCGGATTGTCCGCTACGGACTTGCTCGAAGGCATCGTGCTCCATGCCCACTAACTCCGTGTTCGCGGCGTCGACCGCGGCGAGCAGTGGCGCCGCTTCGGGCGCCAGTCGCACGGCTTCCTGCAATGCGGCGCCGAGTTGGGGATCGTGTGCGCGGTAGCGCTCTTCCCAAGATTTGTCGGCCGTTGCCGCCGCCAACAACGCCGATGAGGTGAGCACTTCGTCCAGGTAATTGATCCGTCCGCTCAATTCTTGCAAGGGCTGCTGAACTTCATGAACTTCGGCCATGAGTCGGAACGAGCGATAGGTACTCCAAGCCAAACAGGCGGCTACGAGCAATAACATGACGAAACCGCCAACCAGGACGAGTGACAACCCCGGATGGCGTCGTCCCCACCGCCACGAACGCTCGAGGGGTCCGAGCGGACGGGCGTGTATCGGCTGATCGGCCAGGTACCGACGCAGGTCTTCGGCTAAGGCAGCCGCCGTGGCGTACCGCCGGGCCGGGTTCTTCTCCAGGCACTTTTGGCAGATCGTCACCAGGTCGAGCGGCGCCCGCGGCTGGAGCGATTGGATCGAGACGGGGTCGCGCGCGACAATCGAATTGATCGTTTCCAGCTCACTCGGTCCATGAAAGGGCGGCCGGCCGGTCAATAACTTATACAGGACGGCGCCAAGCGAGTAGACGTCGGTTGCGGGCGTGGCTTCGCGCGTGCGGCCGGCGGCTTGCTCCGGCGCCATGTAGCCGAGGCTTCCCATGATCGCCCCGGTCTGCGTAAACCCGTCCGCCCCGTCCAGCCGCTTCGCCAGGCCGAAATCAACGATCTTGGGCGATCCGTCCGCCGACAGCAGGACATTCGCCGGTTTGATGTCGCGGTGAACGATTCCGGCCTCATGCGCGTGGTGTAGAGCATCGGCGAGGATCGCGACCATTTGGGCGGCTTCACGAGGCAACTGGGGTTTGTCGCGAATTTGGGCTTCCAGCGTCCCGCCGGGGCAGAACTCCATGGCCATGAACGGCTGGCCGTTTTCCTCGCCCACCTCGTAGACCTGGGCAATGTTCGAGTGCTGCAAGCGGGCGGCCGCCTCAACTTCGATCTGGAATCGCTGCCGCTCAGCGGCGCCGGCATGGCCGCCCGAAATGATGACTTTCAGAGCAACAACTCGGCCTAAGCGTCGGTCTTGGGCCTTATAGACCACCCCCATACCACCCCGGCCCAACTCGGCCAGAATGTCGTAATTGGCGAGGTTCTTACCTAGGCATGGTGTGGAGTCGGAAGCAGGTTTCGACCCGCCCTCGTCACTGCTGAAGTCCGTAGTGGCGGTGTCCCTGATCTCCTCGATCGTCGCCGCCGTTTTTTGGGCATTGGTCATTTGTCACGTCGATAAACGGTAGATTGCGTTCGATCAAAATCGTCGCTTCTGTTGGGGCGAGGGCTCCTAGGCGCCCAATTGCTTCAGGGCGTTTCGCATAGATTCGCTGGAAATCTGAACCAGCCCTTCAAAGGGATTGTCCAACTCCAGCACCAGGAAAAGTGCTGCGGAGACCGAAAGAGCGCAGACAAACATCGTTAGGAATACGACGATGTTTCGAGGCGAGTAAAGTCCAAAGCTGGTGAAGGTGATCGTCAACCAAAAAATGACCACCGTGAGAAACGGTGGTGAAACGGTGCTCGTCTTTTGCGAGAAGAGAAGCCAGCGGGCCTGTCCGAGGTTAACCGCCAGAGCCGTCGCCTGGGATTGAAGCGCGCGCTGCGCATCGGTTTTGGGCGTCAAAACCTGGATCTCATCGAAAATCGCTTCCGACGCCGACGTGGCTTGGATGTGGGAAGCGCCGTCGGTTGCCCACAATCGTTCGACCAAGTCTTCGACGCTTTTACGCAGGCGCTGGCGGACTTCCTTGGTTTCCGGTCCGTAATGGGCAAGCGCTCGATCGAGCAGGATGATGTTCGCCGACATTTGGGCCAGTTCGCTGGTCTGGGTATCGAAAGAACTCTTGGTCGAGGCGACCAAGAGGCCCAGGACCAGCGCGGTCATGGTGGCGATTAGCCCCACACCTACTTTGACAAGATCCTTCGTGTCTTCGCCTAAATGGTGCTCGCGCAGTCGGGTGCGGAGATGCAACCCCAACAGGGCGCCGCCGAAGATGCAAAGAAACGTCATCCCGCCGACTGCCAACGAACTCATGGGCCGATCCTGCCAAGGTAAGAAGCCGTGATGTCGTGGCCCCTGCCTTCGTCGAGGCGGCGGCCTTTACTCTACCTGCCGGACGGCGGGCGGCCCCCAGGTTCCGTCGATGATGGACGGGGCGGTGTCTTTCGGCCAATACAACCGCATCATCAGAACGAACTCGCCCTTGGGGGCCGGCAGCCAGTTGGCCTCCCGGTCCTTCTCAGGCGACTCGTTCTGGATGTAGATGTCCAGCGACCCGTCTGGGTTGTACTTCAGCGCGTTGCGCGGGCTGACCGTGTACTTGTTCAGCGGGTTGTCCACGAAGAAATAGGCCGCGTCGTACATGGTGATCGACCAGAAGGCGTTGACCGGCGGGGTCTGGCCCTTCGGGAAATGCGCCACGTACTTGTTGGCTCCGCTGTACTTCTGGCCGTCGGCATCCTGGGTGGACGTCGGGTAGATGGCGTCCTGCGGCCGGTTAGCTCCCAGCCCGATGGCCGTGATGAAAGCCCGTTGGAGATAATCGGCGCCATAAACGCCAGCATTCGTCGTGAACGTCCAGCCGTTCTCCAGCTTTCCCGCGTCCTTGAAGTGGCCCATGATCTTCTCTTGGGCCGCTTGCGGCGCCTTCGCCAGCGCTTTGGCCACCTCGGCATCAACCTTGGAAATGTCGAAGTCCTTTCCGGGCACGATCCCGATCTTCGCCAGCTTCTCGACCATGGGGGCGTCTTCAGCCGCGGGCGGATTGTCCTGCATCAGGGTCGCCAGCAACTTGAAGTACGACCCGGCATCGAGCTGGTTGACCTGCTCTCGCACGGCGGTCTTCATGTCGATGGCCGGATCGGTCTTGCCCGCGGGCGGCGTGAACGGCTTGCCGTAGGCGCTGAGGGGCCGGAGGTCGTACTTGTCCATGACCGCGTGACAAGCCTTGTAATCGTCGGGAGTACCGGTGCAGTAGGTGCGGCCGAGGATCCAGACCATGTTGGTCGGAGCCTTCAACTCCTTCACGCCGTCGGGCAGGTTTCCCTTCCAGTCCGGCCCGGTGATCGCGTAGGTTTGGGCCTTGTTCCCCGTGGTCCGCGTGCCGGGGACCTCGAAGACGTTCGTCCAGCCGTCGAGCGTCGGCATCAGAAAGTAGCGGTTGCCCATGTCCGGCAAGCTCAAGAGGTAAGGCTCCTTCGCAAGGTCCAGCCAAGCGGTCGAGTAGAGCGTGTCGGCGTTCGGGGCGGTCACGTCCCGGAACTTGGCGCTGGGGTACTCCCGCATCCGCACGAACTGGCCCATGGGGGCGTGGGTTCCCTTCAACTCGTCCGTGTTGGTCATTACTCGGCGGGTGAATTCCATCGTGACCAGTGGGTAGCCGTAGACGTAGGCATCGACGGCGAGGTTGGCGGCATCGTCCGGCTTGGCGGTTTCGTCGGCCTGCGTCGGGTTCGTTTGCACGAACAGCCAGCCACTGGCCAAGATGAGCATCAGGAGCGAGACGGGACTCTTGAGCGCGTTCAAGGTTTGTCCTTTCGTGAAGAGCGCGTCAACGTGCAGGGAAACTTGGTCTGGCATATCCATGCGGGCGGATGAGCCGAATATGAAAGGGAACACTGTACTACGAGGCGAAGCGCGCAACATCGAATCCGCCGGCGCTGAGTGCTAATTCGCGAAGAGGTTGCGCCCTTGCAGTATCCTACGATCCTGTCGGGCCCACCCGAACGAGTGCAACACCCAAGCGTGAGTGTGAAGGCCATTAGCATAATTAGCATAAGTTGTGCCGCATAGAAAACAATAGAGATCGCACAAACGCAACTCTCAGTTCCACGAGATGTTATCGGAAAGGTGCTTGTGGGGCGTCGGTCTTGCCTTTCCGCAAGATGTCCTAACAGTGTGACGATACCGCACAGCCCAGTATGCGGTATCGGACTTGCCGCTCCTGTCCTTGGCGCCTACTTGGCGCCGCGACGAATCGCGGAAAGTGGAGGCAACGTATGAGATGTCACAGGCGCCCGTGGACGCTGGGTCAGGGGCTTTGGAATCGTGAACCTGCACCGTCGCAGGTTGCTTCGGTCACGCGACGGACGTGGCAGCGTTGCGCCGCCTTCGTCGTGGCCGGTCACCGTTCCGTGCTGTTCCTCTACGACTCCTCAGGTCTCGATGGAGATCAAGAATACGTCGTCATGGTCCGCACCCGTCGCGGCATCATCGGCGAAGTGGATTCCATCACAGTCAACTCATTCGCGGTAGAACGCATCGCGTGGTTGATCGATCAGTTTCTCGACCTCCCCGGAGAGACCGTCGAACTCGGTTCCACCATCCGCCCGGAACAACTAAAAACGCCGAGGCAGCATCGCGAAAGCCGTTGCCCGCTTTGCTCATGATCTTCATTTCCTTCCCTCTCAACCCGTGAACCACCATCAATCCCCGCTTCCACGCGACTACTTTTACAACGCCCGTTGGACCTACGACCCGCAGGCGCAACTTGTGAAGAACGAGTTTAATCGCGTCATCACCGATGTCGGGCTGGTCGATCCGTCCGCCCAAAACTTGACCGACCGTGAAGGCTACCTGCTTGCCGCCGCCCCCAATCTATTCCAGGCGGTCGAAGAGCGACTCGGCCTCAACGAAGTTCACGCACCGGCGATTCCCCGCAGTCACCGCACGGTCAAAGCCGCACGCGCGGCCGTCGATAAGGCGCCGAACGACCCGGGCGACGAGTGAACCAATTCATTGGCTCATGCGGTCCCGGCGTCACGTCCGTCGGGGCCGCTTTTCTTTTCGTCGTCCTGGGATACCGAGGAGGGCATCGTCTGCGCTGCCGTCCCTGCGCGGGCTTCGGGCCAATCCGCGCCGGCGGTCCCCTCCGACGAGCGCGGGGTCACACGGATGGCGGCGGCTCAACGTCGCTCGGGCGAAGAACAGCCTGCGCGCTGCGGCGGACGCTGAGCACAAAGACGGTGTCGTCCTTGATCGTGAAGACCGCCCGATAGGTGGGGCGGGAACCGCGTCATGACTTAGACCATGACCCGTGGCCTGGGCGGCGACTCCCCTCTCCGTGAACTCGCGTATCGGCAACGCACGCCAACCGTTCGAGCCGATCATTGACGAACAAATCATTTATTCAACAGGTCTCCGGACTGCACCGGATGCGACCGGTCACTCTGGGGACACCCCCGTTTAGACTTCCGCAAGCTGGAGTAGTTCACGAACAGGCTCACCCGTTCCGTCAATTCGACTTGTGAACGAGTTCGCGACTCAGGGCGTGACCTGTGTCGTCGAACCCCCGCGAACTCACTTTGCACCTTGTTGAACTGCGGCATGCGTCCGACCATGAGCCTGAACCTGCCAGTCAACAATTGCCGTGCGGCAGGAGAACTTTTCCTCCACTTCGCGGAGGAACGCCTTCTGCTCGCACTGCCGCGAACGGAGCACGGGATCGCGAAGGACCTGGTTCGTCAACGCCTGATTGACGATCCAGGCGAACAACTCGATGCCGGCCCGTCGCCAATCGCTTTGGAGTTGGGGCGCCTCGTGCACGGGCGTCGCTTCGGGCAAGGTAACGAGCAGGACGCGCGTGAACTCTGGGTCGCGCAAGCGAGGCAAGAGCGTCTCCACTTCGGAAGGAATCTGCATCGACTGCCGCGCGACTTCCCGATGGTACGCCAGCGCCGCATCGAGCAACAAAATCGTGTGGCCGGTGGGCGCCGTGTCGAGCACGACAAAACCCTCCTGACCCTCATCCACGGTGCGGGCGAAGGCGCGGAACACGGCGATCTCCTCGGTGCAGGGCGAACGGAGATCTTCCGCCAGCAAGGCGCGCCCGGCCTCGTCGAGTTCCTTGCCCGTGGTCGGCAGCACTTCGGCGGAAAAGGCGGCGATTTCGGCGGCCGGATCGATTCGGCTCACGCGGAGATTGGGAATCGCCGTCTTAATCGCCGCCGCCACGTGCGCCGCAGGGTCGGTCGTGCTCAGGGTGACGGGAAAGCCACGTTCGGCGAGCGCCACGGCGACTGCGCCCGCAATCGTTGTATTTCCTACTCCGCCTTTGCCCATCGTAAGGATGACGCCGCGTCCGGTTTGCGCCAGTTCGTCAATTAGGTCGCCAAGCGCGGCGTTCTCCGCCACCTCGGGAGAAGCATGCGCGTCATCGCTCTCGAGCGTAGCCGGCCACGCCTTAAGCCGCCTAGCGCTTTCCTCGTCGGCACAGTCGGCCAGGGTCAGCATTTGCAGCGTTTCGTGCGTGGCGGGATCGTTCCAGATCGCTACGGCCGAAGCGATGCGCGGGAAGTGGGCCGCAGCGGTGGCCGGGTTGTGATTGCGGCAGCAGCGCAGATACCGAGCGGCGTCTTGCACGAGCGCGTCATCTGAAGCGGCCACGCGACGCAGTGAGTGCGTTGCGAGGCGATGGGCTTCCTGCCAGCGGGCATCCGGCGTGCGAAGCGGGTCACTCGTAACGGAGAGAGGTTGGGAGTGACTCATTGTGATCCCTCCTTGGATCGTCAGGGTTGAGCGTAGGTGGGCGTTTAAGTGAGTTTCCGCCTCTGCCCCGTTTGGCCCACTCTGTCTGCATTTTACGACCGCCAAGGGGATGGTCAAGCACTTTTTTATAATTGTTACGAAATTCGACAAGAGTCGGCGCGGTGCGTTTTGGCGTCGCCACGCATCGGAGGTCGACGGTTCGGCGCGCACGAACCGCGGCCCATGGGGCAACAGGCGCCGACGGAAGGGATCAAGCCGTTCGTAGCCCGGCGCGCGGCGCTCAGGGCCTAACGCCCTGCGCGAGTTTGGCAAGGCCGCAAGCGATCAGGAACGCAGGAAAGAGGCGACGCGATCGCGGGGGCGAAGGCGCGCGGCGTGCCGCACGTATCCTAAATTCTGAGCAAAGATGAGTCATAATCCTTGCACGCGCTGGCGTTTGCTCTGGGCGATATTCGCCCAGGGTCGCGAAAGCCCCAGCTTCTAAGTGCTCCGGGGCTTTTGTCGTTCCGGGCCGGCGCGTCTCTCTGGCTTGGCTCTCGCGCGTGGCGGGAGCGGTGGTGTCCTGGCACACGACCGCCCCGCACCGGGGGCGGTCCCTTTCGGGAGTTTCCCCATGATTGCGATCGCCCCAGAATCCAGTTGCGCCGCAGGCGCTGTCGCCCTAGATG
>CAUJHS010000116.1 GCA_963204915.1 Planctomycetota bacterium
GTTTTCAATAGCGTTATTCTGATGGTTCCCATCCCGATGATGCAAGTGATGTTCCTCTTCAACTTGCAACATCTGCCGGCAGACCGGGCACACGCCCAGTTGCCGCAGCAACACGCGGCGGAGGAACGCGGGTAAGGAATCTCGGTTCAGCCGCAACGCGCGCAAGCGGAAGTAGTCTTCCCATTCGCGGTCGAAGGGATTGGCCTGGGCCAACACCTTCCGGTGACGCTGCGCTTTCACCGACGACGCGAGCACAAGCGCACGGCCCGTGAGCGGGTCGGCGAAAGGACGTCCGCCGGCACGCGGAGGGAAGTACCGCTGCACGATCCATCGCCCGGTGTGGTTCGAGTGGCGCCGTCGCGCCCAGCTCTGCATGCCGCATCGTGGCGCACCAGTCCCCGACCCGCTTGGTTTGGATGGGACGCCCGACCCGGCGCTTTGAAAACCATAACGACCTTGCTGATGACTGACTTGTTGACCGATCGAGCGGCCGCCCTTGGACCTCGCCGCGCACTAACTGGATGCGTTTTCGGACGCAAGCCTTCGTTTTGAATGGCAGGCCACCGGGGAAGTGGAGGAATTTCCAGGACGCGGCGCACACGACAGGCCGGGAGGCTTGGTGCGCCGCAGCCGGCGCGTTGAAAGGCGAGCCGGCCGAGCCTCGATAGATGTTGGACCCAGCCGCACGACGGGAAGGAGAGTCCCGGCGCGACTGACGCCAGTTGCGGAAACGACTTACCGCGGTAGAAGCCGATCGACCACAGGCAGACGCATCAGCCCCCGACGAAAAACCATTCCGACCCAGCACGCTCGGCGTCGCGGCGCCGACAGGACGGCAGACCGCGGGCACACACGCGCAGCGTGGGTCGGCTCGGGCTCGACAAAAGGGAACGCCCCTTCCGTCTTCGCCTTCGCACCGGCGAGGAAAGGTTGAGGCCGATGCGAAGGCGAAGACGGAAGGGGCTACCAGACCACTTGCGCAAAAGAAGAACCGCGCAAGAGCCCCCAAAACCGTCCAAAAAACTCGGAAGTTTTTCACCCGCTATCCTCGCGCGCTACTTGACCCTCCAGGCCACATAGATGTTGGGCAAGGCGTTGGCAGCCCGTTGAAAAAGGCGAGTTTGGCAACTCAAAGTGCGAGCCGGTCGTGAGTCAGTACGCGATTTTTGGGCATACGTGAAGCGTTGAGATGAAGTAAGGTGTCGTGAGCCGGCAATTCAGTGGCATTGCCACTCGAAAGCCACGACCTCGGGATGCTGGGAGCATTGGAACAAGTACGCGATTCCTTGGTCGCCGAACATGAACGGCACGTGGCCGTCAGTGGTCAATTGAAAAACGAATTGCATCAGCTCGCCGCAACGAGGGCAATACGGGTATGCAGGTTCTTGAATCCAGCACGGCCAGCCGGCCAGCTTATCACCACCATCGCTCATGCTGATTTGTTCCGCCACGCCTTTCCCAATTGGCAAATCAACAACCACAAGGTCAAGTTCCGGACATTCCACGCGCAGCTTCTTCCGATCGAAGTCGTATACATAGTTGATCCCCAGTGGTTCGTGTTCGGCAGGTTTGGGATAATCATCAAAGCGCTCCCAGCCCACGATGGTCTTAGCGGGAGAGCCGCCTGATTGCAGCGCGTGGCGCCGAATCACTCGTGCCCCAAATCACCCTGGCAATGCTGCACACGTCATCCTCCGCGCCAAGAGTCCGGCCATGGTGTGCACCGAACTCTGGTCCTGTTTGCTAGAGCCTGTTATTGACTTAAATCGAGTGTAGCGGCTACTTTGCCGCGATGAACACGACCCGGAAGCCGTATCCTAGCGACGTTACGGATGGGGAATGGGCGTTCCTGCTACCCTATTTCCCGCTCATGCGCGAGGACGCCCCGCAGCGGGAGTACCCGCTCCGCGCGTTGTTCAACGCCATGCGGTACGTGGTGAAGACCGGCTGTCAGTGGCGTTTTCTGCCGCATGATTTTCCGCCGTGGTCGGCGGTCTATCAGCAAGTGCGGCGAGGGAAGGATGCCGGCGTGTTCGAAATCGTCACGCACGATCTTCGTGAAATGGTGCGCATGCTTTAGGAGCGTGGCCCACAGCCGGTATGGAGCAACCAAGTGTGGTGTTGTTAACGAGGCGAGATTTCAGAACTCAGTTCGCGTTCTCAACGGCGAGTGGAAAAATACAATCCGTGATGCATCTAAGAGAAGGAGTTACCTCATCGATTTGCTCGAACTCTCGAATCGGGTAAACTCCGGCTCAACAAATGACAGCAGTCACGTAGAGGGGCGCGCACATCCAACGGGGAAAGCGCTGACTGCAGTGACACAATTCGTGTCGACGGATTGGCATGTGTTAAGTTTTAATGCGCAATGAGTCGAGGCAATGTTACAAACAGCAAGTAGATTCCCTGAATAATCATCGTCTTGCCTGAATTGTTGAGCCCGGCGACAACCGTTAGGTCGTCGAACTCGCAACGGATCTTCGAAACGCGTTTGAAGTTCGTAAGCTCGATGGACTTCACGTGAATCACTAGCGGGTTCCTTCGCGCCGTGCTCAGGCGGTTGCCCGCAAACTGACAACCAGATCGTTTCTCGTCCGTTTTCGTCAACCGCGCCGCGATCTGCGAGAATATCTGCTGTTCCGTTTTCAATGCGTTGGCGATTTCGGTCGCGATGATGTCGGGCGGGGCAGGGACTTGGCGTCGGTCATGCGATGACGCGAGTTACATTGAGGAACCGTTGTGGATGACACATCATGTTTGCAGCTTGAATTGGTCACCGCCTCGGAAGCCGACGAGTACCTGCAGTTAGCCTATGGGACATCAGCGACGTACTATGAGGATCGTCAATATCGGCGATTCCAAGGAGATGCCCTAATTCATGCATGACGGCGGTGAGCATGTCCATATGGCCCTCGAACTGCCCGGATGCGCTGAATAATCGATCGGCGGCGAGCCGGTCATCGAACTCGATATCATCGTTAGGCGTTGTATCGATATACCAGTCGAATCCCGCAGCATCATCGTCCAGCCGGATGACGTGACCTGTGGCCGCGGCGAGCACCCCTGCCGGCAAGCCCTCGACGCGGATGTCCGCTGCGCGGAGCACCGCCAATGCAGTATCCGAAAGACCTGTACCAGCCCATCGTGCGACCGCAGCGCGGAAAACGGCGTCGAATGCGGCCGCAGTGACTCCTACTGCGGGTCGCACATCGTCGGGCTCCCCGGCGGCGTGCAACGCGGCCGAGACAATCAGCGTTAGGTTGGTGGCGTTGTATTCCGGCGTGATGACCAAGTTGGCCGGCAAATTGGAGACCTGAATCGAGCTGAAGACGCCAATGCGCGAAGCATAGTCCAGCACCTGGAAGCGGTCGCCAGCCGCAGGCGTGAATCCGGCGGCAAAGTTGACGTGCAGCGCGCCATCGAGTGATGCCGATGAAGTGGTGGTGACGCGGCCGAATTGGCTGTTCGCCGTGCCGCCGATCGTCAACGATATCTGACCGGCCGCCGCCTGCGCGAAGTTGCCCGTAAAGTTCACCGTTCCCCCGCTCGCCGCCGCGATGGTTCCCGCGTTTGGCGCGGCGAGATTCGCAATCCGCAAAACGGAGCGATTGACCGCCGACAGTGTACCTTCGTTAGTCACCGGCGCCGCCGTAAAATCGAACACTTCACCGCTAACAAACGAATTGGTCGTATCGGCGACGATTTGTCCCCGATTGAGGAGCGGGCCTGAGAAGGTGGCCTGAGCGTTGCGTCCGCGGAGGACCACTCCCGGTTCAATCGTGACCGAGTACGCAGGGCCGGTAATCGTGCTACGGACATCGATAATGCCACTGCGGAGGATCGTCGGTATATTGGGGTAACGGCTAGAATCGCCGAGAAACAGCCCGATACTGCCGTTGAGACTTTCCGGGGCGATCGTGCCATCGACCGTGATATCCCCCACGAGCCACAAACTGGCGAAAGGCGAAATGCCCAAATTCCCCACCAGCCGCACGTCCTTTAACACGCCTCCGGCGCTGTGCAGTCGGGCAGTATTGGCTACTTCAATTATGCCGCCCTCAACGGTTGCATTACTAAGCGTCCAGTCAGCCGTGTCGTCGATCACCAGGGTCGAGCCGGTGTTGTCGAGCAGCATATTGCTCTGCAGCGAGATGAACCCGCCTGAGTCAAGGATCGTCCCCATATCGACCGTTCGAAGCCTTGGTCGCTGTCCGGTGCCGGAGTTTTGCGTGAAGTTCAGCCGTCCCTGGTTCGTTACGTCGATGACGCCCGCATTCCTCCAGAAGCCGACACTGCTCTGAGCAACATTGACCAAATCGGCGAACACCGTACCTTGGTTCACGACAATCTGGCCCTCATTGATAAACGGCCATCCGAGTCGGATGTTGGCGCCAACTGGAATGTTGATCGTTCCTCGATTAACGAAGGGGCCGGCGATCTGCGGATTGGTATGATCGACGCCGTGGAGTTGGATTGCGTCAGCCACAGCATTTATGGCGGCGTAGCTGATAATGTTGCCTCCAATCCTCCCCAAGCCGCCGTGGATAGTTACGCTGGAGTCGATGACAACCGGTCCACCCTGCCTGGCCTGTAACGAAGGGGGCGTTCCAAAGCCGATCACATCGGGATCGTCCAGGAATTTGATTGTGCCTCCTGCGAGCGTTTGCGGTCCAATAAATTCGAGAAGGTTGTCGCTGGAATCATACATCGTGAGGGAGCCGTCGAGGACGAGACCATTGATGATGTTGACTCGGCTGGTGGTTAGAATATTTGTGCCCTGCTGGTTTCGACGGACGCCGCCCAAGAACATATCGCCGACGAGCGTCACACCATCGAGCGTGCCCGCAAGCGCATCGAATTCCAACCGTGAGTTTGGCCCGGTGCTTTCGATCGTGCCTCCTTGAATACGCCCGTTCTGGCTCAAAATGTAGCTGCCGGTATCGCTCGTGAACGTCAAAGTGCGGCCCGTATGATCCATCATCCCTTTGATCCTGATTCTGCTGCTCAAATTACGCAGATTGCGGACGTCGTCGCTGGTAAAACTACCCTGCAAGGAAAGCTGCGACTCATTGAGGACGAGCGTTCCCGTGTTCGACCAGACGCTGCCGGGATTGCGCATAAACTCGGCCCATACATCGTTTAGTTCGATGACACCAGCGTTCGACCAGGTTCCGCCGAGCAAGCTTACTTGAATGAGGCTGTCGAACTGCGAGTGGTTGCCGTCGAGGAGAATCCGGCCGTCGGCGGCGTTCGTCCACGAGCGGTCGTTGAGGAGAAGGAGGGTTTGGGCGCTATTCGCAATGAGTCCGTGGTTGATGAGCGACTCACTACTGGTGCTAAATGAGTTGAGCTGCGCGCCTCCCGAGGAAATCGTGCCGTAATTGATGACGTGCAGCACACTCTCGGCCACTTGGAACGCAGAAGCGCTGTTGCCGAGATTCCCTGCACCGCGGATCGTGACGTCGGCGCCGAGGGTAACTGTTGCGGCGCCAATCGCGGTCAGACGCAAATTAGCCAGGTTATCGTCGGCCTGCCCGGTCGTGAACGTGCCAGCTAGGATCGTTTGCGTCCCCTCAAAGCCAATCGCGACGTTGTTGGCGGCAATCGTCGCCGTGCCGAGCAGCGCCAAACCGTTTTGCACCCGCAGCCGCGTGTTAGCTTCGTTAATCGTGATGTCGGCCTGAATCGTAGCCCCATCGAGTCGGCTGTCGCCGCCGATTATTAGAGTTTCTCCTTGGCTGCCGCGAAGCACCGTCCCGCTGAGCGTCGCCGCGTTTTGTAAGTCCGGACCACGTAGCACAAACGTGTTGTTGACTTGAATTGTCTCGGTGGCGGCGAGCGTTCCGCCCGTCACTTGAAAGCGCTCGTTGGCGAGAATGCTATTGACGTGCACGACGCCTCCCTCAAAGGTGACCAGCGCGTCTGTGGGAACGTCAATCAGCACATCGTCGCTGGCAGTCGGCAAACGCGGCATCTGGGTCGCGACGTCGAGCCAGTTTGTCGCCACGCTCCACGCGCCGCCGGCCTCATTCACCCAGCGAATGGTTGGCTCGCGCGTGACGCTGCCAACGCGGAAGGTTGAGATCAGGTCGTCGGCAGCGAGCGGATTGCCGATACGGTCGGCCACATCGGCCGCATGAATGCCGAATTGATACTCACCTTCAACCAAAGGCGGATAAAAAATTTCGACGCGTGTGTCGCGCTGGCGCAAGTGCAGCGAAAGCGGAGTCACGTCACCCTCCGGCCCGCGCAGTACAAAGTGATTGGGGTCCGCGGCGGCCCGAGCGACTGGCTCAGAGAATTGTATGCTTATCCTCCGCCGCGAAACCGGCTCCGTGGCGCCATCGGGCGGGTCCAACTCGGCGATGGTAGGGGACGTGACGTCTGGCGCAAGCTCAATCACGATCGGATCCGACAAGCGAACGTTGCCTCCCGTGTCGGTGGCCCGAATTTGGAGCACGACTTCCGTCCCAGTGTCGGCTACCTTTGGCAATACGGTGGAAAGATCATAAGGATAAGACAACTCCGTGCGCGCGACGGCTCCATCGACGAGCAGTTCCACACTACGAGCTTGTACGTCGTCGGTAATCTCTGCGGGCACGACAACCGTGGTCGCCTCGACCATTTGTAGGCCCACGCGCCCGGGGTCGATATCGCCCACGATCGGTCCCAAGACGACGAACGGAGGCGTGCTCCCCTGATCGAAGGCCAAAAAGTTCAGAATCTGAAGACCGGAGTCGCCGGTCGCCAAGTACGCCAGCCCGGACGAGAGTCCAACAGCATGGCCATAGGAGGGCAGCGTGAACTGCGCAACGACCTGACGAACCTCCCGCGCATCATGAGTTTCCAACACGAGTGCGCTGGGGTTACGACTATCCCCA
Organism: Planctomycetota bacterium; assembly: GCA_963204915.1. Lineage (GTDB taxonomy): Bacteria > Planctomycetota > Planctomycetia > Pirellulales > Pirellulaceae > JAHWKS01. The sequence continues at coordinate 6,882 of CAUJHS010000116.1, forward strand.
GCGGCAATGACTCCTAGTCCCGAACCGTTCAAGCTAATTGCATTTGCTGCGACGCCCAACCGTTGCTCCCCTTGGATCAGCCGCGGCGCATCGGGCTGCTGGACATCAACCGTCATGACGCGATCACCGGACGGAATCCAAGCGATGTCTCCCGCCACGAATGGATCGCTGATGATGACAAGCGGCAAGGTCACTGACCCGCGAGTAATTAATCCTGTGGCGGTGATGTCAACGAGTTGCAAAAATCTTGCCGGCGCGGATCGATCCTCCAAGGTGATGAACAGTTGATAGTCCCTACGAGCCATGCCCAGCACTTGGAGACCGCCAAGCTCGAGGGTTCCATACGGTTCGCCCGTCGTTTCGTCGAACGTCCTAATTTCGTCCCCAACTGCCACGAAGACCTGGCCATCGAATACTTCGACACCCACGACAGGGTCGCTTCCATTGTGAGGGATCGTCAGCAACAAGGACGGCTGCGTGGGGTCGGCTACATCGATCAAATGTACGCCGCCGCGGGGCGTGGCCGAGGCTAGCACCTGCTGCACCGCGTCGAGGGAAATCGCGAAAACTCCCAGGTCCGACTCGTTTGTTTCCGACAAGTCATATTGCCCGATAAGCGTTGGCCGGGCAAAGTCGGTCACGTCGACGATGGCGATTCCGGCTTCACGTACGGCCAGGTAAGCCAGTTTACGCGAGGGATCTGCAAAGTCAGGGGCGATTTGCACGTCCAGCGCCTCGCCGTCGGTTTCCAACGCCGAGACAATCCCGGTGACGGACGGCCGACCGTCAAGCGGGTTTTGGCCGCCGTCGATCTCCGCGAAATCATTCTGCCCGTCGCCGTCGGTATCCATTTGATTTGGCGACGTGCCGATTGCGAACTCGATATCGTCCGGAAGGCCATCGCCATCGCTATCGTCCCAGACGCTCGGTTGAAACGCGCCGACGTTGAAGTTTGTCCGCTGACCCGAGGCGCTGGTTAGTCCAAAGCCGTGAGCAATAAGGCCGCTGATCGGATCGAACGTCGCAACGTGCATGTGCCGCCGCGCCGGCAGGAAGAATTGCCAATTGCCCCCGTTGTCGCTGCGAGTGCGGAGCGTGGGCAAGTTGATGGTGAACTCATCAGTGTCTTCGACGGCCACAAAGTCATTGCCGATGTCGACTCCCTCGAAGGTGACGAAGTTATCCAGCGTAACGACTCCCGTGCCTGTAAAAGGCTGGCGCAGAATCGGAGTCTCGGGATCGTCGCTGACAATTTCAAACGCCCCCGGACGCAGCCCCGCTTTGCTGGGGCGGAACAGGATGTTGAAGGCGAAACTCTCGCCAGGCTGGAGCGTCACCGGCAGCGGCAAAACGGACTCAGCAAAATACTCATCCTGACCTTGCCCCGCTGCGGTCCGAATCTCTGTCACCGTGAGCGGCTGCGCTCCCTGGTTAACGATGAGCGGCTTGTTCGTAAAGCCTGTCAGGCGACCGATCTCCGCGCCGAGGAGGTTGTTGGAGAAATACTCGAAATGAATATCCGGCGCATCGGCCGGAACGCCTAAGCCCAACAAGTCAAACTGGCCGTTAAACCCCGGAACGTTCGTGTCAATCGACAAGACTCCGCGGGCGGCGCCGTTTAACTTCGGGCTGAACGTGACATTTAGTTGCATCATTTCGCCAGGTCGAAGCGTCGTCACCGCAAACGGCGGAATGGAGAATTGGTCGGCCCCTTGCGTGATGCCAATGCTCCGAACCACCACGTCTTGGCTTCCGTAATTGAGGAGGTCCAGCCCGAGCGTTGCGGATGCGGAGCCACTCGCGCTCACCGCAACTGTGCCCAAGTCAAGTTGCGACTGGTTCAGTTCGCCAGCAGCGGTTAGCAGGGCCAGCGCCGGGCCAAGCTCGATAACGGGATCGTCGTCGCGCGGCGGGTCCGTTAGATCGCCGTCAAACGAATCGGTCTGATTGCTGGCGGAGAGGTGCAGCACGCTGGCCTGCGCAAGGACTCCCAAGGCAGCTTCAACATCGCTCGACGTCCAATCCTTCCGTAGAGCCATTCTCAAGAGGGGTAGCGATATGGACGAAAGAAACGACTTGGGCGCTCCGATGCGGCCCTGGGACATCAGGTCGTTGCTGCCGTGCTGCCCGCGAAGTTTCACCTCGCGTCCGACCTGCAAGAGATGAGCTCCTTGCGTGGAGGTCGAAGTTTGAACCGCAACGGGCGTTGTTTCCTCGGGCAGCCGGAATTGTTTAATTTGCGGCACGTCCACACCGCGGAAGAATGCGTCGGCGCCGGCCGTCGCACTGACGAACGACACCACGTAGGGGCCGCCATCCGGGCCCGTCACGGTGAGGCTGCCGCCCATTGCCGCCAAGTCCTGAAGCCGCGCCTCCACCAGACCAGCCGGCGCGTCACGACGGATCAGCTCGGTATAATCGCCGGCAAATTCCAAGCGGTATTCGTCGCTAGGCGCCCCGCCGCTGAGCGACAGTAATTGCACTTCATTCGCGGTCTTTTTGACCGTGGCGCCGGCGACGTGAAACAGGCCTAACTCGTGGCCTAGCTCGTGTACGGCCACCTGGGCTATCGCCTGAATCAAATCCGAGCGGCTGGCGTCGAATGGCAGGTCATAGCGACTGGTAAAGATCTTGTCGATAAAGACGCGCGACAAATGGGTCGGCACATCGATTTGGTAGTGGCTAAGCCGTTGAGCTAGCTTGAACGCCGTACGAGCGACGTTTTCCTTTTTCCTGTTGGTCAGGATGCTTTTGAGGTCAAATAGAAGCGCGCCGTAATCTTCATAGTGGGTCACATCCGCCTCGCCAACTACCCCCGATCCGCCTGTGCCCCAGCGGATCTCAAAGGCGCTGCCGTCGCCGCCGCTTTGAATTCCGGGCTCAGGACTGAGGGCCGAAAAAGCGGCGCCCACGGCGTTAAGCACGTCATTGACAAATGTCGCTCGCTCATTCGGATCGACGTCGCCGGCGTCGTTCAAGTTGTCGATAAGTTTCAATTCGTTCGCAGTCAGGCCACGCGACGGATCGACGTGACGCTGAACGCTAGTGGTCAGTCGGTTCTGCAGTTGTGGCTCGCGGATCGTCACGAGGTCATTCGAGAAGAGAAATAGGCCGCCGTCACGAAAAATACTCAGCCGCAGACGAACCTTTTCGAGCCCGTTCGGGTCCAGCCCTCGCACTTCTCGGGCAATCCTCACTGACACGTTTCCAGTTCCGATATCGTCGAGCCTTTCGAGCGCGCTCACGACTTCTTCTTCTGTCGAACTCACATTCAACGACGTGAAGTCGGACGTGGACTTCCCCCGATAGACCAAGCTGTAAAGAGGGTGCGTGTGGTCATCAACAAAGTCGATGGTGATTTCTTGATTCGCCACATCGTCGGCCAAATCCTGCAAGGCCAGTTCAAATCCCGCGCGGTTGAGGTTAACCTGGATCGGCGACGCGCCCCTTCCGACCATGGGAACGGCGCCCTCGCCCGGCGAACGTCCTTCAGGAGTGTCGATTGCAAGGGACGATTCGAAGTCGGCGGCAGAATTCGGTTGGAATTGCAGCATCCACTCGCCAGGCGCCAGCTCCGCCACGCCGAATTCTCCCTCCGTGGTGCGGAGCTGAGGCGTCGCTAACGGATCGCCAAAATAAAGCACGCCGCGGGTGCGCGTGACGGCGCCATTGGCGAGCGTGTCGGGGAACGCCAAACGGCCGTCAAACTTGTCGTCAGTGTTGTCAAGGTACGCATAGACGTAAAATGGCGCAGGGTTGTCCGGCAACAGCGTGTAATTGCCACGCCCGTCGTTGACGCGGGCTTCGACTTGAACCCGCACGCCGTACAGCCTGTCGCTATACATCTTGCTCAGTTCGGCTTCCGAGAAGTTCTTCAGCAGAAAGTCGCGCTGCGTCGATTTGCCGGGCCGCAAATAGAATGTCTCGCGACGAATCCCGTTGAGGAATTGGCCCGCGGATTTTGCATCGACCGTCACATCGATGAGCAGCTCGCCCTGGTCCCGCAGGCAAGGATTCTGCAGTTGCAGGTTGCTAAACTCCAGTCGGCCGAATTGCGCCTGCGTTGTAAAGAGAAAGTCGTCGGTGTGTGTAATTTCCGTCCCAAGGAAGGACGTTCGCGTAAAGGAGAAGAGCTGCGAAGACGCAGCCGCGGCCGCAATTCCCAAGTCTTGCCTCACACCGGTCGCCTCACAGGCTTGCGGTGGTTCCGGAGGCCCCGGAGGCTCCGGTCCGCTGTCGCTTCCTTGCGGCGTGAGGCCATGCCAGCCTGGGTGCGTGATGCCGGCGCCGGGGTCGGTGCGAACCGAGAGGCCGTCGGCCGATACGGTCGCGGAACCTTCGATTACAAGGCGGCCCGTGGTGTGATCGAAGCTGAGGAAGTTGAGCTGTGCGCCGGGCGGCGCATCAAAGACGTTCGGAAACGTCATTGGCGCTGGCGCTGCGAAATTCGTGATGCCGGGCGACTGGACCGTGATATCAAATGTGTGCTGCAGCACTCCCGGCGGCAGCATCTCACGGACCAGTTCCGGCGGTACGGTGCTGATTCCCACCTGGCCTGAGGCGAGCGGATTGCCGTCGGCGTCCAAGAGACTGCCCGGCTGAACTTCGATGCTGAGCATCGCCCGCTGTTGGGGCGTGAGGTTCGGCGCCGACTGCGCGTCGACATCGATCGTCGTCGGCCCAGCGCCGCTCACGTTGCGCAGGAGCGACGTAGCAAGCCGCGGCAGGTAAACTTCCTGCCGGTGGCGGTTGGCGGTTCTCTCCTCGAGCGAACCCATCGTTCCCATCACCGTATTGTCACGGCCGGCCTCCAGATTCAGGTCCATGACCATTTCCGGAAAGTAAACGCCATCGGGAGCATTGGTCGCCGTCTGCCCGTCAATCGCCAGCTTCGCATTTCCCGCTGGCACGGCGTCGAGGTGAAAACGGCCTTGGGCATCGGTGAAAACCTCCTGGTTCTCCCGCCCGACGATGAAGACCTTGACGCCCGCGATTGGCCGCAGGAATACATCGTCGGAAGTAAAGAGTGCGCCGTCCGGACCAGCCCGAAAGTCGTCGAAAGTCATCGGCTTTAAGTCGGGCCCTGGATCGAAGACACGCCCCGTGAGAGTCGTTCCCAACAGCGGCGTAAGACTGACCGTGGTGAAGCTGGTTTCGAGTCGCCCTCCAGGCAGACCGTCGCCGTCGGCGTCGAGCAGCGCGTCGTCGCTGGCGGCCTGTATCGTGGCGCCATCCACGTGAAGTGTGATCCTTGTACCACCCGGCAGCGGCTGCTGGAAAAACAGCCAGGCGAACGACCCGTCATGGGCTGGGACAATATTCGCCAGTAGTTTTTCGCCAGCTGCATTGGTGGCGAAGAAGTTGTTGGCGTTCAAGCTGGCGGGATCGATGGGACGGGAAAAGACGACCTTGGGCTTGAATGTCGAACCAACGTCCACCGCGCCGGGGTTAGGCGAGTGCTCAGTCACGGTTAGCGGAATCGCTTGAACAAGTTGAAGAGAAAGCGTCTGGGACGCCGTATTGCCAGCTTTGTCGCGCGCTGTGACGCTAAGCAAGTGGGTCCCCGCCGTGAGCTTGGATAAATTCAGGGGTACCGAAAATACTGCGGTTTCCGCAGAAAACGGAATCGGCGTGGTGGGACCGTTGTCGAATGCGTAGTTGAGCGAAACGATTGCCGACCCCTCGCGGCTTAAGGTCCCGTTCAGCACGGCGTCGGCCTCAAGCGCCCCGTCGTCGGTCGGCGACGTGACGACGATCATTGGCGCGACGGTATCCAACGTGAAGGAAAACTCGATCGGACTGGAGACGTTGCCCGCAGCATCGGTCGCCCGCAAACGCACGAGATGATCGCCATCGGCGCTTCCGTCCACGGGAAGACTGATGGGAATTGTAAACCGCCCAGCGGAATCGAAAGAAGCTGCGGTGTAAACGGCGTTGTCGAGTTGGAACTCTAACGAGACGATGCCCGTCAGGTTATCCAGCGCCCAGCCAGTTAGATCAAATGCTTGCGCCGTGGCCAGGCCGGCGGGAGGAACATTCAAGATGATTCGGGGCGGCCGCACATCCTCTGTCGCAGAGAAGCTGTCCACCACAAAGTCCGCCAAGGCGCGACCCGCCGCCAGGCCGTCCTGATTAGAGAATTCGTAATGGATGCCTCCGTAGATGCGGCTGCGGCCGGCCTCTTCGGCCGCCTCGTCAAAACTCTCAAACGACCGGGTCACTCCAGGTAGACCGGGTGAGGTCGAGCTGAACGGGACACCTTCACCTAACTGGGAAGTAAGGATGGCGGCTGCAGCGCCGCTAAAGGTGCTGTGACCCGAGACATATTCTGGAAATGGAGGCGTAATCAATAGGGGAGACCAGACGGGGTCAGCCGCCGTGTGATCATTGTCGTCGCGATCAGCTTCGCGGATGGCGGTGACTGGCCGCCAAAACTTATGGGCGAATTTGGCGTCCCACGCCAGAATGGCGGCATCGGCCAGAGCCAGGTTCAATCCCAGAAAAAGCCGCGAATTCGCCGTTAGACTGCGGCCTTGCTCCCGCGCCAAATCCATGGCGATGTGGTTCCAATGCCCCGGCGGCGTATATGTGCCGGGCCCGTCCGCCCAGAACCGGGCGATCTCCGTCTGCTCGGTGGTTCGGCTACTTCCTGTGACGGCGCCCAGCTGTTTCACCTCGTGGAAGGCGTCGGCGTACGTTACATTGCCGAGCGCCGGAGGACCAGCAGGCCGAAACTGGTTGGGCGTCGTCATGGCGAACGGTTCGAGCGTAGCCCACTGCGGCAGGAGCGCCACATCGAACATCGGCGTTGTCGGCTGCCACTGGCCTGGTTCCGCGCCCGGCGTGTAGGCGAGAAACGTATCCCATCCGTCGCCCTCACGCAGGGCGATGATGGCCTCGGCTGCTGAGCGGCCCAGGGATTGGCCTTCGCTTTCCCGCGCCCCGTCGAAAACTCTTCCCAAGGACTCGACCAACTGCGCATCGAGGATCGCCTGTTGGGCGGGGAAGAGGTACGAAAGCACCCCATGCGCCGCTGCGGCGACTGCGGCCACCGACGACGCTCCGGCTGGCGCCGTCAGTGCTACGGCATAAGGCGGCGAGCCCGCGAGGGCCGCCAGGGCGTCATGCACCGCCAGACTCGCCATCGCCAGCGCACGTGACGCCACGGGCGGCGTTGACGCATCGCGGCGAATCGCCTCGAGGGTCGCGTGGTCCCATGTGACCGCCTCGCTCACGGCGTCCAAAGTGAAACTCATCTGCGTCTGGCCCACAGGTCCACCCAGGTTTTGGGCGAACAGGCGAACTGTGTGCATCCCATTGGGCAAGGAAGCTCCTGGGTCGAATGAGAATTCCCCACTCGCATCGAGCCCGACGGAAAACAGCGACTCGCCGTTGATATGGGCCACCAACCGCGTGTCCGAAGTCAAACCCGATGTGATTCGACCCGACAGGATTGCGTCGCTAGTAACTTCATCGTTCGGCTCACCGGTGTCGTTTGCGAGCGCGACGGCGATAGAAGGCGTCGCGAGTCCCAATCCTGCGCGAAGGGGTGTGACAATCGCCAGCAGGTCCACGATCGTCACGCGATTGTCGCCCGTTACATCCACGTAGGGAGGTGGCCCGCCAAGCGGCCGGGCGATCAACTCGTGCGGCGACCCGTTCGTCCGCAGATCTTGAACGACCAACTGTAAGTCGTTTAATGCAATGAACCCCGAGTCATCGACGTCTTCAGCGGTAACTGGGTTTTGCCAGGCGGAGGCCAAAAGTCTTCGAGCCTCCAAGAACTCCGCTGCAAGCTTGCGCCGCCGCGAAAATTTAAGGCGATGCTTCGTGCGCAAATGAGAAGGCGCCATACAAATCGCTCCCAATTAAACCTGAGCGGCGACGGGAGCGACAGACCGATGGTTAGCGGGCGTGTGAGATCCGCCTATCAGTGGTAGTGTGGCTCGAAGCCTAGCTCACGAAATTTGCGATTTTTCCAACGCATGCACACCGGTTATGACGCGTAGAAACGTCGCAAATCACTCGCCGGAAAAACCAAGCCTGTGGGTGAAGATCATAGACTTGCGTGGTTCCCAATGCAACACAGTTCAGGTGAGCGGGCGCGGATGATGGATTGTGGCGAGGAATTCAAGCGGCGGTTTCTTGGGGAGGGGTCGAGAGGTCGTGATAGTCTCCGGTCTGCAGCGCGGCGCGTAGTCGTAGCACGCCTTCGGCGCCGCGGCGGGTCCAGTTGCGCATGCCGGCTTGCTTGCACCGCGCGCCTACCAGCGTCTTGCACGCGCCTTCCACCGGACCGCTGCCGATCTGCAGCCCCAAGGCGCGGTAGCGCGGATAATCGATGCGGCTCCGGTTGTTCTCCAGGTACGTGATCAGCTTCCGCAGCGCCTCGCGCTTAGTCCGGGCGCGAAGCGGCTTGTGCACCTGGCGCAGGCGACGCAGGGCCTCGCGGCTGCGGCCTTCCCAGAGGTCCTCTAGCAGACCGGTTTGGAAGTCTTGGGCCGCGGCACTTCCCTCGCCGTAGACCGCCGCCGCCGTCTGATGCACGTGCTCGGAGAGATGATACCAGTCGAGGATCTGCACCGCGTCGGGAAAGTGCCAGGCGGCGATCTCCCACAGCCAATGCGCTCCATCGGCCACAAAGGCGCGCTGCGCGGCGCGGTGATAGCCCACGCGCCGCGCCAACAGCAGCAGTTGCCAGCCGAACTCCTGGCAGGAGAGAAACCGCGCCCGCGGGCCTGTAGAAAATTTTGTGTCAGTCGGGAGAATGGACGTTTTCCCAGATTGACTTATTTACGGAGACGAATGGCACTTAGATTTCGATAACGCCTTTCGCCATTTCGCGTTTGAGGTCGGCGCGGGGCCTCATCAGCCAACCGCAGGGATTGCGTCTTTGCTTCTTCAGGCGAGGCTCGAAGCGGTCAGGGCGGTTCGCCACGCG
>CAUJHS010000117.1 GCA_963204915.1 Planctomycetota bacterium
ATCTTCGCATCCCGACCGGCTCCTTGCGCCGTCACCAGCACCGCCGTCGTCGTCCCCCCCGCGTTCACCAGCACATCTCCATCCACCGTCGTCACGCTCAACAAAGTCACCCCATCCAACTCATCCAACAAGATCGAACCCGAACCCGTCGACTCCGCGTCCACCGTATCCACGTTCGTGTCCAAATCAATCGCACCAGGCGCCGACGCGATCAAGTCGTTGGCGGTCACGTTCAGAGCCGCGCCGTTCGCGTCGGAGATTCCATTGCCAGCACCGGTAACTAACAAATCGACGTCATTAGCGCCACCACTCGCGTTAATGACTCCGGCTGGCAATCCGCCAATCACGTCAACCAGGAAGATGTCGCCGCCCGCGGTCGTCGCGTCGAATCGGGTGACCGCATTGATTTCCAGCCGAGACGCGGCGCTCGTTCCAATTGTGCCAGCGCCGGTTGTTTCGAGGATGAGAATTCCTGCGCCGATGTCTCGAACACCGTCAATCGTTTCGCCGGTGATGTTGCCGCTTTCAGCGACAAGATCAAACACATTGGCGGCGGCTCCGACGGAGGAATCACGCAAGATGACTCCTCCCGCGGTGTCACGCAAAAAGGCGCTGTTGCCCAGACCTGCGGACACTTGCAGGATGTTGGCGTCCAACTCCAGGCGGTCAGCAGCGCTGGCGCCGATGGTGTTGCCAGCGGTGGTTAAGATCAGCGTAATTTCGTCGGCGGTCAGGTTCGAGACGTTGTCATCGGCGTTGTCGGTCACGCCGTCGGTTAAGGCCGTGAGATCGACGTTGCTTGCCGTCGTGAGACTCGCATTGAAGGCAAACGAAGCGGCGTCGGCAAGCAGGTTACCCGCGCCCAAGTCCGTATCGTTGGTCTGGAATGTCACGGTGTCGTCGGCGTCGCCGTTGATCGTTAAATCGACGCTGTACAGCGAGTCAAGACCTTCCACTTGCAGCGCGTCGGCGCCTGCCTCGCCGCCGGTAACGGCGCTGTCGGTCACAATCGTGAGCAAAGTGGCGGGATGAGCAAAGGTAATCACCTCGCCCAAGGTCGAGTCAATGCGCGACTCGCCATCGCCCAGGTCGCCGTCATCGCTCAGCGTGATGGTTTCGGCGCCGCCCAGGAAGGTAAACGTGCGAGTACCCGCCGCAATGGTGTCGAGAATCGGGGCGAGGTTCGAATACACCACATTGTCGGTAGCGCTGCCGTTATAACGCACCGACCCGCTGGTGTTGTCGATCAGACGATGTTCCACGCTCGCGGCCGAACCGCCGAGCAGGTGCAATTCATCGCCATTATCATCTTCGCCGCCGACGCCGCCGTCGTACGCAATGCCGCCGGGCAACGCCAAGAACAAACCGCCGCCCGGATTGTTAATAATGAATTGATCGTCACCGCCTAAACCGTTGAAGGCGAAACTGGTGGCCCCGGCGAACGCGACGATTGGACCCGCGAATGGACCGCCGTTCTCGCCGGAGTAGTCTTGGATGAGTTGATAGGTACCGCTATCCGATCCGGTCGCGGTAACGACCAATTGATCGTCATCACCCGTGCCATCGACGGCGATATTACCTGCGAAGTTGAGCGTCTCGATGCTATCAAAATCAACATCCAAGTAGCCGCCGGTGGTTTGAATCGTTCCGGCGCCCGGAACGCCGGGAACCAGTGTGGCGGTTTCACCGGCGGGCGTGGTGAACGTCAACGTGTCGCCGGGCGAGGCGGGCAACACCGGGTTGCCGCCGTGAATGTCCAGGTCAACGCCTTCCGCGACCGTTGGCGGGCTGACGTTGATCGTGTCGTCGCCATCCAGCGCGAACACGTCGAAGAAGCTGACATTCGTGTAGCCCACGGTTTGCACCGTGGAGGTGCTAAACTGCGAACCGCTCACCGTCACCGTTTGCGGCGTGTTATTGGTGGTCAGATTGATTTGCGAAACATTGTCGATCACGCCGCCGGTCGTGTTGCCGGTGATGGTGTTATCGGTCAGGTTCAAGGTGGCGAAGCCTGACGCATCTTCGATTTGCAAGCCGATGTTGCCGCCCGTGATCGAGTTGCCTTCCACGTCCAAGTCGCCGGTGTAGCCGTCGACCCATAGACCGCGCTGATTTCCGGTGAGTGTATTGTTTAATATGTCGAAATTCGCATTGTTATCGCCGCCAAAGGCGGTAAACAGACCAATGGCGTAGTTGCTCGTTCCGTCAATGGTGTTGTCGGAAATCGTGGCGCCGTCGGTGTTAAAGAAGTACACGCCGCGGCCGTGATTGGTCACGTTATTGTTCGAGAACGTGATGTTCGTGAACGGCGTGACGTTCGTGTTGCTAATGCCCAAGGCCCAGCTATTGACCGTCAAGGCAGCGTTGGTGAAGTCGTTGTTATCAATCAGGATGTTTTGCGCGCCGACGCCGGAGGTGAATTCGTCGGCGTAAATGCCATGACCACTGGCGGCGCCGGGGTTCGTGTTGTCGCGGAACAGGTTCCGCTCGATCACTACCGGGTTGATCGCACTGGTATTCGCGACAAAAATCCCAACCACGTTGTTCTGAATGATGTTGTTGCGAACCTCGGTTCCATTTGTGGTCGGCTGCATCCAGATCGCGGCGCCGGGGAAGGCCGCGGTTTGACCTTGCAGAGTAAAGCCGTCGATTATTGCGTCATTGGCGGAAATATTGAAGCTGGATCCGACGCCGTCGACGATGGACTCCGGCACAATGCCGCGTGTGCGAGCGTCGACGCCGGCTTGAGCGCCAAGCAACGCCACCGTCTTGTTGACCAGGACTTCTTCGAGATAGGTTCCTTCATCCACGTAGACGGTGCCGCCCACGTTGACCAACGCAATGGCCTCCTGAATGATGGTGGCGGCGGCGCTCATCAAGTTGCTATGCGGGCTGGTGTCTTCGACGTGAAGCACGCCAAAGTCGCCCTGGAAACCGGGCGTGCCCGGCATTGCATCGGTCCCAGAATCGAACCAGGGTGAGAAGTCCACATTTGTGGCGCCTGCGCCGCCGATCACGCCGCCGGCGCCGCCCGGATTCGTGGCGACGGTTGGCCCCGTGGCGCTGCCCCACCAGTTAGCGCTGGCCTGAATCGTTTCACCGCCAGCGTACGTCATCGCGGTGGCGCTATTAAGACTGTTATTAAAGATGCGGTTTGTCGAGATCGTTCCCGGCGCCTGCGTGGACGAGAGGAACACATCCTCCACCACATTGCCGGAGAAGAAGTTTTCTGTGATTTGATTGTTCTGTCCGCCGCGGTCCGCGGCCATGTTGCCGAAACTTGTCAGCGCAAGCCCCGAACGCCCGTTATTAGAAAACGTGTTGCGCGTGATTGACGAGTTCTGAATGCCGCCTTGCAAGCCGTCGAAGTTATTGCTGTTGAATGTGTTCTCGGAGATCACGCCAAATTCAAAGGCGCGTGATCCAAGGTTCATGCCGGTGTTGTTGTCTTGAATCAAGTTGCCGCTGATCTGCGGCGCTCGCATCGCACTGGCGCCCACGTTGTGGTTGCCATCGACGAAGAAGCCGGTCGCGGTGGCGCCGTTGAGAATCCAGTTGTCGGTCAAGTGGAAGCCATCAAAGTTGTCGGTGTCGAGGTGGAACAAGCCGCCGCCGCCGACTTTACTCGTTCCGTCGATCACGTTTTGATGCGCGGTGACGTCAATACCCGTATCGTCCAGGAAGACGCCCGCATTGGTGAATCCAACAATTCGGTTGTTCAAGATTTGCAGGTTATCAATTGAACCCGTGTTCGACTCGATGGCTCGGGTTCCTCCGTCAAATTCAAAGCCGTCAATGATGGAGCCGGCAACGCCGGTATTTAAATCTAAGGTGATTCCGGGAGCCGCTTGTTGAATTACCGTTTCTGTCAATGCGCCGCGGGTTCGGGCGTCGACGCCAAACTGATTGCCCTGCAAGGTCAATCGCTTATTGAGCACGATATTCTCAACATAGGTTCCATCCGCGACGTTAATGACATCGTCATTACTTGCCGCGGCGACAGCGGCGGAAATCGTGCTGAAGATGTCTACCCCCGGCGTGAGTCCCGCCACGGAAGCCGGCTGGGTTCCGCCGGCTGCAGTGAACTCGGTTCCCGCCATGCCAGGCGTGTTGTCAACGTATAGCACAGCCAGCAAGCGACGATCTTCTAACGTTTCCAACCCCAAGCGACGTTGCTTGAAGCGGGGCATGGCGGCGGTCGAAAGCGGCAAACGGTTCTTCCGAAAAGGGCGGCGAGTCAAACGTTTCATCGGGAACCTCAGTGGGGATAACAAGAAAATGATCGAATCGAGCAGCCGCTAGACTGGGATCGTTCCAGCGGTGTGGACGACGAAAAAACCACGCGCAGTTTGCTTAAAACCGCGGCTTAAGTACGTTGGGAAGCCAGACAACCGTTCTAGTACGCAAGTTAAAATACGCAAAAACGGTAGAATTGATAAAACAAGAGTTGGCCGATATTGTAGTTCCCCATTCGCCCGGGTCAATCAGCTTTATTCACCCTGACGTAAATCTTTGCCGTTCTTCGCCAAACCTTCATGGATGGTGATGAACGTCTAATGGTGGGGCAAAATCACATCGGGTAGCGTCTCCGAAGATTCCCCCCCTCGTCGAGCGTTTAGACCGTCCAACCTTGGCATAACGAAACGCTGACAACACGTACGCGAGAGCGACGTTGGCCCGTAGATGCGCCTCCCGCTTGTCGGCAACTACGATAACGCTTCCGAACGCCAACGTCTAGCACCGGTCGCCTCCGGTAGTAGCCATCACAAAGAAAGGTTGACCGCACGGTGAGATTCGCGCCGCAGGCAGTCCATTTCGCGCGGTCCTGTTTTCAATCGCCTAGACGCGGGAATTCGGGAACTATAATGGAGCCCAAAAGGAGATGTGAATGGCGAAGGGGGATTCAAGTTTTCGAGGCAGTGCTTACCAGGGCAAACGACCACACCCACCGTCGCGCAACCGGAGTTTGCGTTTCGAGCGGTTGGAACACCGCACGATGTTCGCGGGCGGGCTGTTGGTCGCTTTGCCCGAAGGATTTGAACCTGCGGCGGTCGGCAAGATCGATGAAACGAACTATCTTGTCGCCGGCCAGTTTCAGGGACGACCGGCCGTGGTCGAAGTCGAGCGTCGCTCCGGCGGCGCCGTGGTCACCTTGGATGAATTCGATGGTTTACCCTCAGGCGACGGTCGCGGAGCCATCGGAGATATTTCGGCCAATGCTCAATGGCTCGTCGGCGCAAGTCAATCAGATCGTTCCGACCCCACTCAGATTGGCGAAGTCACATACTGGAACGCAGCAGGGCACGTGACGGCGATCGACACTTCCACCATTCCCGGCACAAGCGACATGCTGTACGCCGTATCGGAAGGCGGTGTCGCGGTGGGAGAACGTTTCGGGCTGCCGATTATCGCGACGGCAAGTGAGGGCGTCAACTTCCTGCCGGCCGGCGAGGGACGCGCCACGGCAATTAGCAACAATGGCCAGATTGTGGCTGGCGTAGCCGACGGCGCTGCCGTGTTCTGGACGAGCAACGTGGCAGGACAAGACTACACGCTGCGAAGCCTTCAATTACCTCCGCATGCGACGCCCACGACCCGGTCGGTCGATGTCGCCTCGGATGGAACGTGGATTGGCGGCGTATATTTCGCGCTTGAAAAGTTCGATGCGACGCCCGCGATTTGGGATGCATCCGGCCGGTTGTTACACGCTTTTACCGATCCCGCGGAGAACGGCGGTGTTGTGCTCGATTCGGGTGTGGCTGTGGTGAACGGAGTCGTCGGAGCGCCGGGCTTTGAACCCGCCACGCGAATCTTCTTTCAAGGGGCTGATGGATCCGTCGACCTACTGGGTTGGCTCGCATCGCAAGCGATTGACACCGGCGCGTTCTCGCGGTTATCCATCGCGCACGATGTGGCGCACCGTGCAACCGACCAGGAGTTGCTGGTGCTGGGGAAAGGAAAAACGGTTGCGGGAGAACGCGGGTTCCTGAGCATTGTTGATGACTTCGGGTTGCCCGCTCCCACAACCGCCGCTTTGAGCGGACGCATTTGGAACGACGGCGACGGTGATGGACGCCAAGACGAAGATGAAGCGGCCGGCATGGCGAACGTAGAAGTAACACTCAAGACCGCCGCCGGCGCCATCGTAACTGTTGTCCACACCAACGACCTGGGATTGTACGAGTTCCGCGGCGTGGCGCCAGGAACCTATCGGCTGAATGTGGCTGCGCCGAAGACCGGCCAGTACAGTCCGCGCGACACGACCGACGACCGCATCGACAGCGATGTGAATGTTCTGACCGGCGACACCGACCTGGTCTCGGTCGCAGCCGGCCAGGTGCTGCGCGATTTGGATGCAGGCATTACAACCACAACGCCCTCGCGACCTTGGAAGAATCCTGTCGATCCGTTGGATGTGGATGGATCGGGATTCGTATCGGCCAATGATCTATTGGAGATCGTGGCCGAGATTCGTCGCAATGGTATTCACGCCTTAGGCTCGCTAACAGCAACCAACCAGCCCCGTCCCTACCTTGATGTTGACGGCAATAACGTGGTTTCGTTGAACGACGCTTTGGAAGTGATCGCCGTGCTTCGCGCCCGACTCAGCGGCGCCGAGGGAGAAGGCGAATCGGCTTCGCCGAGCGAGTTCCATCCCTCGCGCCGTTCGGCAAATCTTGCAACGGAACTCGACGAATGGTGGGACTTCGAACGACGGTAAGCGCCCGGTCCGCTCGCATTCGTCGGGCGTGAGGGCGCTGGAATTAGGGTTGATGCTGGGACGGCGCCCCTGTGGTGGGCGTCCAGGTCGGGGTCGACCAGGGCGACGACACGGTCGGCACCGCAACCGCCGTAAACGAAGCCTGTTGCACGGCGTTCGCGGGGGGCGCATGAACCGGCGGGCTCGATGGATTAAGCGCGGCAATTTCCATCGAGGGGTTGGTGCGCGGCGTCTCCGCCGTGGGGATGGCGTGGGGCGGCGCCATGGGGCGTGACAAATAAGCCCTCATCCGCGAGGCATCTGGCTGGCGGCGCTGGGGAACTTCCGTCACGCTGACAAAAAACGGATCTTGCACCGAGGGAAGACGATTCGGCGCACTCGAATCAATTTGCGCCACGAGGTTTTCCGAGGTTCCTCGTCCGCGAAACGCCCGGCGCCGCTGAGCGAGTTGACCGAGCGCTTCCGCAGCCTGACGCAAACTGGGGTCGAGGGAAAGCGCGATATGATATTCTGCTTCGGCGCGCTCCAGGTCGCCGAGCATCGCATAGACGTAGCCCAGATTTGCACGTGCTTGAGCTTCGGTGTCAGCCCGGCAAAACTCGGCGTAACTTTCGTCCAAACGGCCTTGCTCGCCCAGCACCAAACCCAGGTTGGTGCGCGCGGTTCGATTCGTGGGCCCTAGCTCTAGGGACTGCCGAAGCTTCTCTTCGGCGTCAGGCAAACGGTCTTGAAGATAGTACAGGTAGCCCACGTCGGCCAGCAGCTCGGCGCTGGGTGTTCCGGCGGCGAGGGCTTTGGAGAAATGTTCATCGGCCTTGGCCAATTGGCGCTCGCGGGCCGCCATCACGCCAAGCCGGTGATGTGCAAAGGCGTTCTCCGGATCTTTGCGTAGCACGGCGTCGTAGACCTGCCGCGCGTTTTCGATTTGCCCGTGCCGTTCGTTGAGTCGAGCCAGACTCAGCGACGACTCATACTTGCCCTTCGCCGCAGTTTCGGCGTCGGTTTTCTTTGCGAACGGCAGCCGTTGCTTAACCGCCGCACAACCTGAGGCGGCGGTTAAGAGCATCAAGCAGAGCAAGATCGTAGGCCGCGGCGAACCGGGAAAGGGCGCCATCGGGACTCCTTACGCATAGGTCGGAGACTAGAATCCACCAAATCCGCCGAAGCCTCCCAGGCCTCCGCCGAATCCGCCGCCAAACCCGCCGAATCCGCCGCCGAAGCCACCGCCCCGGTTGCCCCAGGTTCCGCGATAGTAGGCTGCTGCGGCTTCTTCGGAAGTGAGCGGCTGTGCAAAGGACGGAGCAACGACAACACGTTGTTCGGCGTCGGGAACGCCCATTTGCACTAAGGCGCGGACGACGACTTCTCGCCGCCGCATATCCAATTCTGGGTTGTAGTGCACCGGATAATGGAACTCAGTTTCCGTGCGGGCCGAGGTTTGGCTGCGTTCCACGACCACGGGCCAAGGCGCGCCGCACTTGAGTTGGTCGGCAATCCGTTTGACGTGGTCCTCGCCGTAGTCGTTCAACCGGATGCCTCCTGTGTTGACCCCTTCGACTACGTCGTTCAAGGCGAATTCATGTTGATACACGATGAACTTCGCCGGCTCCGCGTTTTCCTCTTGAGCGCGGTTCAGTTCATCGATTTCCGAACCCAGCATGGCGGGCTCGGACGGAGGATTATAAAAGGCCGCGATTTTTTGTCGGTTCGCACAACCGGCCGAAGTCGCCGTAAGCAGGAGGATAAGCCCCAAGGGCCAGGTTCGGGAAGCCATGGTGGGTCATTCCTTGTATCGTCAATGCGGGATCATGCGGGAGATAGAAAGGCGGGTCAAGTTCACTCGGAAAAACCGTGTGGACTGCATAGGTAGGCGTCTTGATGGGCTTCGAAATTGGCTTCCACTTTGTAGCCGCGGCGGGCGTCGCGACGAGCCTGATGCCAAGCCGCAGCTCGCTGCCGGTGGTATTCCGGCCACACCGTACTACGGTGATGTACGTTGGGATCGCCTTCGATCGCCAGGTGGAAGTAAAACGCTGCGTCGGTCGGCTCGGTCATGCTCATGCCGGGCAACACAAAGGGACAATGCGTGTCCTCGATCGGGTGCACCAACTCCGGGCTGACCAGCACCACGAGTTCGGTCTCGCCGCGGCGAACTTGCTGATCGCCAAACGCAGCGCCGATTATGGGAATGTCGCCAATAAAGGGGATGCGGCTACGCCGTCCCGTTTGTTCGTCTTGGATCAAGCCGGCGATCGCCAGCCATTGCCCTTCGCGGAGATCCACCGTGGTATTTACTGCGCGAGTGTCCAGACCCGGAATTCCATCGACCGAGTTTTCATCGTTTAGCGAGCTGAACGACGGAGTCACATGCAATCGAATGCGGTCTTTGTCGAGCACTGTGGGCGTAAAGGCCAACTGCGTGCCAAAACCGCGGAACGTGGTTGTCGCCGCCGCAATGCCGTCAACGCCGACCGCCGTGGGCACCGCAAACTCACCACCCGCGATAAACGTGGCGGTGTGTCCGCTGAGGGTCACCAACGTCGGCTCCGCCAGGATCTTGCCATTGCCGTTGCTGGCGAACGCACGGATAAACAATTGGAAGTCCGCGTTATCCAAAATCGCGGCGATGTTCGCGCCTTGAGTAAGGAAGGACGAGAACTCCATGTTGCCGTCCAAGATGTTGAAGTTGACCCCCAGTTCACGCAGCGCGGAACGCGATAACTCGGCGATGCGCACTTTGAGCATCACCTGGTGTTCGCCTGGCACGGTGAGCATGTTCACAATGGTCATAGGCGCCAGGTCCTCGGCGCCGGGAATGCGCGCCGTCGGTCCGCTTACGGCAGGATTCAACCCCGCCAGGGCAAACCCTTCGCCATAGGCGGCGTTCGCGCCTCGCAGCACGGCGAGTATTTGAGCAGCTTCCTCGGCATCACGCGCTTGACCGCGAACGATCAGCTTGTCAACAATCGGAATCAACTGCACCTGACTGTTGGGAAACAACTCGTTAATGCGATCTTGCAACAACGCGTATTCCACTTCAGCCCGTTCTTGCTCGGCTTGATCAGGCGCCACACGCACCAGGTAGCGAATCATGGACTCGCCTCCCTCCGGAGGAGCGAACCACAGGGTCAACGTGGTTTCGCCGCTGCGGCGTCCGATGAACTCAAATTCCGTGGGGCTGAATTGGTTCACTTCCAGGACGCTTGCATCCGTAATCGCGACGCGTGTTACGGGAAGCCTGGTGCGAACCACTTTCGAACGCGTCGGATGAATGTGGAAGATCAACTCAGGGCCGGTCACTTCCCCGACCAGGGCCGCTTCGCGTTCGCGAACTTCGGCAGGAGGATTCTTCAAAAGATCATCCTCAGGAATTGCGGGAACGGTGGGGCCAATGGTCGTCACGGCGGGCGCCGGGCCGATGGGGCCCACGGGTCCGATCGTCACGCCGGGCGGCGTACCGGGAAAGGCGGGTGGTTGCGGAAGCGGCTCTTGTGCTTCCGTACTCCAGGCCAGAAGTAACGACAGTAGGCCGGAAGCCGAAGCCGCCCTCCAAGGCCAGGGACGCGCCCCAGCGCGATGCTTCGAATTGCCAAGAGTCATTTGCGTCGTTCCGATTTTGGATGGTTGGCAATGTGCGGGAGGTGGAATTTTCCGCCGTCGCAATCCGAACGCCAGGAAACGTCGGCACAAGCAGCAAGAGCGGAGTCAACGTTACAATCGGAACGGTCGCGCATGAAACTTAAGCCGAAGGCGTCACTGGCGTGGGGTTCGAATCACCATCAGCGGGGCGCCATTTGAGGCGCAATCGTTACAACGGGAGCTTTTCGTTCAGGACATGGCAAGGCCCAGGCCGAAATACGAGGTAAGGATTTCCTTCACCATCCCTCGACCCGCCGCCGTTTATGAAACACCCGCTACTAATGACCTGCCTTTGCGCCGCCTTCGGCGTTTCCGTTCTCACGATGGCCCACGCCGAAAGTCCCTCGGCTTCGGCCGGGCTACGCACCGGAAAAACCGTGTCGCATGGCCAGTCCGTCTCCTTGTCAACGACGTTGTCATCTCATGCGCCGCATGGGATCGTTCACGAAGGTTCTTCCTGCGGCTGCACCGACGCAGCTTGCTGCACACACGATTCGTGCGGCGACTGTGGACCGGCGTGTCTCGATCACAAGTTCTGCCCCCATCGAGCGCCGGGAACTTTGCACCCGCACACGCCGTACGCGGCCGAGCCGAGGCTGTACTATTACTTCCGACCGTACAACTGGTATCACATTCCCAAGCATCAAGAGAGCGTGATCAGCTACGGGGGCGACCCTCGCCATCCTTACGCAAACTATGAATTCCGTAGTATTTACGAAGGACTTGAATAAGCGAATTACGACAACCTCGCAGGAAGAACGCCGACGCCAACGTCGGCGTTTTTAGTTTCTTGAGGATTTATCGCCCCCTCGGACTTTTCCCCTCAAGCGGCACAGACGGTAAAGTCGATTTTTCTTGTGAAACCCCCGGCTGCGTTCATGTCCCGCGCCGTTAGCCAGTTGCCCCGATGAAACACTCAACCCATGTTTCCCGTTCACGACCCTCCTTGCTCAGGAAGCGAGGGATTGCCGGCGGTTGCGTCGTGGCGATGGCGGCGGTTCTGGGCGGGCGCGCTCTGCCCGCAGCTCCGCCGGCTTGGCCGTCGCCGCCGACGGTGCAAAACGGGCCGTACGTGCAAAACGGGCCGTCCTCGCAAGCTGGGCCATCGGTGCAAACCGAGATTTGGTACGGCACGCGCCGCGTGACTGGCCCTCCGACGACGACCGTCAGAAGCCAAGCGGCGCCAGCCCCCTCCTTACCGAATGTCGCGCCTCGCGGAACGCCTCAGGCGAGCAGCGCTGTACCCCAAGGCAACCAGGCTCCAGAACCTTTCCGCGCGCTGCAACCGCCGCAACTTGACCAACCTTTACGAACCTCGATGGCGACGGAAATGGGCGTTCTGCCCGGTCCCGAACCTGTCGGAGGTTTCTCCTACGCCCCCTCATCGTTGTCGCGGGACGAAGCGCCGCGGCGTCCTTTTCCGACAGATTCGAGCCCGCAGGATTTCCAACCGCCTCAGATTCTCCCGGCGCCGGGCGGTCATGTGGAGAGTTTAGAGTCGAGTCGCTTGCCGCTTTCCAACCCCTTGCCGCACATGGCGGAAAGCAGCGAAGACGTCACACAGGCGTCGTTATGGCGAAACGTGGAAACGCCCCAAGTCTCTCTATCGCACGCCCCGGAGCAGCAGGCGCCGGCCAACCACGACGCCTTGCCGTCGGAAGGTTCAGCGCCGCCTCAGCCTTGGGCAGAGTCCGCGGGCTCGGTCTCGTCAACCGCCGTTGAAACACCATTTGCTTCTTGGCGTAACCTTGCCGTCGCCGCTGCCTTGTTTTGTACCGGGATGCTGGTATGTCCGCTGATTGTCGGAATCGCACTGGTGCGGTTCCTGCGGAAGTCCCGTAGTCCGCTGTTTCGTGTCGAGATCGTAGGAGCCGGCGGCGAGGCGACTTCCATCGCCTGGGCGTCCAGCATGCCGCTGGCCAATGGCCAACATCCCGTCGAACCGCAACATGTTACCGAAGGCGATCCGTCGGCCGAGCCAGTTCGCCGCGGCGCCGTTTCGCTGGAGCCGCCTCCTTTGGAGCTTCCTGCCGAAGAGACGTTTGTCGCAAGGCGCCGACGCGAGCAGTCGCAACAGAACGAGTACGAGCAGCAAATTCTGCAACAACTTTTTGAGGACAACATTGAGCTTCGCCGCCAGATGGAGGGGTAACGCTGGCGAGGTTGGCGCCGCCGCGCGCGACGTTCACCGCACATCACCAGGTTCGTTCACACTCGCTTCTCAGTTCGCAAGGAGACCGACATGTCGGATCAAGTTGTCTATATTGGAATGGACTTGGGCACTTTCAAGACTTCGGTCGCCTCATCCAATGGACGGCGTGATGTAATTTACACGGCGGTAGGCTGGCCCAAAGATCATGTCGCCCGAGCCATGCTGGGTTGCGACGTCGTCTTTGGCAACGATGTCTTCGAGCAACGCCTGGCGCTTGACGTCGTGCGGCCTTTCGCCAAAGGCGCGCTTAAATACAACGATCATGCCGAAAGCGGCATTGCCGACGCCGATGTGCGCAAGCACAAAGAAGCGGCCCGGCTCATTGTGGAACACGCCGTCAAGCTCACGCAGCCGCCTTCGGGCGCAACCATCTACGGGGTGATTGGCGCTCCCTCACGCGCCACGCTGGCGAATAAGAAAGTTATTAGCGAAGCCGCACAGGGCGCCTTTGACGGCGTGGTGATTGCTCCCGAGCCATTCACGGTCGCCTACGGTATGGGCCGACTGAAAGATACGCTTGTGATCGATATTGGCGCGGGAACCATCGACATCTGTCCTTTGTTTGGCGCCTATCCGCGCGAGGAAGATCAGGTCACGATACCTTTTGGCGGCGACGCGATTGACGATCGGCTGCTGACGCTGCTGCGTGAGGCGCATCCCGAGGCGCGACTCTCGCTCAACATGGCGCGCGAGATCAAAGAGAAACACGGCTTCGTACACGACTTGAACGAGAAAGTCGTGATCACCTTGCCAACCAATGGTCGGCCACAACCTTTTGATATTACCGACCTCCTGAAGGAGGCCTGCGCGACCATGGTGCAGCCGATCATGGAGGGCGTGTGCGAGCTTCTTGCCCGGCTTGACCCGGAGTTTCAACAACCGTTGTTGCAGCACATCATCCTGGGCGGCGGCGGCAGCCAACTCAAAGGACTCGACCGGCTTATCGAACACGCGCTGGAACCCTACGGCGGAGGCAAAGTGACGCGCGTGTACGACAGCGTCTTCGCCGGCGCCGTGGGAGCGCTCAAACTTGCCATGGGTATGCCGGCGGATTATTGGGAGCGATTGGCGTCGACATCGGCCGCCGCTTGAGTCGGCCGCGACGGTTGCACGCACTTTGTGTGATGCAACCCCTGTGAAAGGCACGCTCATCGCAATACCGTCGGGGGGACGGCGCGATGAGCGTGCCTTTGCATTTTGGCCGAGGTGAACTATTGCGAAACTATCGACCGCGGCCGCGATCGCCGCCTCGGTCGCCGCCGAAGCTGCGTCCGCCAAAGGGCGATCCTCCACCGAACGGCGAACCGCCGCCAAACGATGGCCGATCGCCGCCCCGATCCCCGCCGCGCTGCATGGCGTTGAACATCTCAAAACGCTGACGCATTTGTTCGCGGAAGTCGTCCGAACTGGGAGGACGTTGTCCGTCGCCCTGCGAGCTGGAAGAACCGCCGCCCGTGTTTGACGAAGAGCCGCTCGTCGTGTTCGTTTTGATCACATCGCCCAGGATCGACGTCAGCGCTTGTTTCACCGTTGCCGAGTTGGCGCCTTGAATCGACACGACCTGCGTCGATTGCGGGGTTTCCAAGCCCGGCTGATCGAGCGCTTCAACAAGCGTCTTCACGCTCATGAAAAGCGGATCCGGCGCCGACACGACAATCGAGTTGCTTCGCGTGTCGACACTTACGGTCATTTGCTGTGCGGGTTGATCGCCGCCGCGTCCGCCGCGTTCATTCCCGCCTCCGCGGAGCGCGCGAATGAAATCCTCCGGCGAAGGCTGCCGCTGTTGTCCACTTCCCGAGGCAATTTGCTGTGCGTAAATTTGCCGAACCGTGTTGGCGATCGTATCCGCGCTGGTATTAAACACCGGAATCATCCGCGGCGGCGGCAGCGTTTGCACCTGTTCAGGGCTGCTCTCTTGATCGATCACCTTCAAGAGTTGCTCGATCATGTCAAGCTCCAAGGGGTTGGCCTGCACCACGAGCGCGTTCAGCCGCGGCTCGGCCACAATGTTGAGGCCCGTGGAGGAAAGGGTCGAGGTCGAGCTTCCCCCGCCGCTAAGCAAGCTGCTCACCAGCCCTCCGCCCGTGTTGCCGAGCGCGGCCGACATAACGCTTCCCATTAAACCCCCGCCACCGCCCGAGGTGGACGGCGTGTAACCGGTGATAAGTTGCGTGAGTAGTTCGGCTGCAACGCTCGCTTGCACGTACTTCAAATAAAACACGGTGTATTCCGAGCCAGTTTGCATGGTCGAGTCGGACAACGTACGCAGCAAGGTTTCAAACTGATCGAGCGCCGCCAAGTCTTCCGAAGCGATGATAATTCCTGTCGGCGTCACACGCACAATGATCTCGGGCAGCGCCGCATCTTCGTCATCGTTCGTATTGTTCTCGTCGTTGGCATTGCTCTGGCGCGTTGCGGGTTGCCGCGTTTCGGTTTGCGCCACGAATTGCGTTTCAACGGCGAACTTCGCAGCGCCCGGCGATTCAGCGCCGGACCGTTGTCCCACGGGCGTCACGCTGGTGCGGCCTGAGAAAGGATTCACCAATGCGAGCACCTGATCTAGGTCTTGCGCCGAGACGCCCCCCAAGGCGCGACTCGTGACGGGAGCGGCAGGACGCGCCCCGATGACCACCTTGCGAATTTCCGCGCGACCGTGGCGATGTTGGGCCGCGTCGAGCGGATTGGGTTGGATGGATTGCGCCGGCGGCTGCGGAGCTGGCGCGGTCGAGTCTTCTTGCGGAGGCGCGGGGGGAATGGGTTGATCAGGCCCGTAGCTTTGCGGACCGCTCGTCGCACTGCCGCCCCGGTTGCTTGCTCCGGCGGCTCCATTGACCCCAGCCCCCTCGTTCACTCGCCGGTAATCAATCGCCGCGCTGGGACGTACGACACGAATACGGTTTTGACCAATCGAGGGCCACAGCAACTCGACTTGCTCCAGCACGTTTTGCGCCGCCCGGCCCGTCAAAGGCAACACGCGAATATTGCCTCCCATGCCCATCGGAGCGCCACTCGCCATAGCGCCCGGCGCGCCGTCGAGCGTCTCGGGCGACTCGCCCATTTGTTTAAGCAGGGCTTTGATTTGTTCAACCTGGGTTTGCGTGCCGCGCACGAGCAACATGCCTGTCGTGGGGTCCGCATCGACGATGGGCGCCTTCGGATCAGGATTCTCTGTTGTCCCGCCGCCGAACATGCGGTTGATTGACACGACCGCCAGTTGCGGATCAAGCCGATAGAGTTGCAGCACCGTGACTTGCTTGGTTTCTTTTTGCAGCTGGGCCAATGTCGCCTTAATGGTCGAGTGCTGCTCGGGCGTGGCCATCGCAATCAGGTTGCCCGTCACGGGATCAATCGCCAGCCGTACGCCGGGCAATCCGGCCAGGAGCGTTTGAAGCACTTGCAGGGCCGAATTCGGATCCGCATCGCTGACGGGATAGACTTCCAATTGCGGAGTTTGCAACGGATCGCCTGCCGCCGCAGTGGCGGTGGGCTCCACATCGACCAGCTTCATGATCTGCTCGAAGCGTTGAATCGTATCAGGCTGACCGCTGACATAAATGTAGTTGCTCAGCGGGTCGGCGCTAAAGCGAATGGTTCCATCCTCCGAGCCGTTTTCACCTTCTTCGATGCCCATCAGTTGGCGCACCACCGTGAGCGCTTCTTCGGGCGCCACGTGCTGGACCTGAAACTTATTTAAATCTTTGGTCGATTCGGGATTATCGACCGCCTGAATCACCTTGCGAATGGTCTTCAATCGGCCTGCCGTGGCGGTGATCCAAACCTGCTTCGACGTCGGCAGGATGATCAACTCACCGGGGCGCCCCAACAGAGGACGTAATTCGGCTTCGGCCTGTTCCGGGGTCATCTTGGTCAAGGTGAACAAAGTACTGACAATTTCGTACTCGCCGCGGCTGTCCAGATCCTCAGGCGGAACGTTGGTCACAAAATTCGGCGGTATGCCGTCTTCCAGATCCTCCAGGTTCACCACAAATAAAATGCGGTCACGTCGCAACAGAGTGTAACCCTTGGTGAGCAACACGCTATTGAGCAAGTCGAGCGCTTGCGCGGCGGTGTACGTGCGGTTGTCCGTGTAATTGAAAGTGCCCAGCGGCGTTTCGCCTTCCAGCGACAGATTGGCTTGGGCCGCGAACCACTCGATGACATCTTTCCAGGGCGCGTAGCGGAAATTGAAACGCAGTTGGACATCCTCGCGCACCGGCTCGCCCGAGGTTTGCGGAGACGAAAAGTCTTGCGGCGCCGCGGCGTCCTGCGGTGCAGGAGCGTTCATCGGCGTCGGCGCCGTTTGTGGCGACGGCGCCGAAGGAGACGCGGGCGCCGTCTGCGGCGCAGGCGCCTCGCTGGGCGCCATATCTTTGTCCGTCGGCTGTGGGGCCGCCGAGGGGGAAACACCTTCCGACATCGGCGCTGTTGCGGGCGGTGGCATGGACGCGTCGGATGCGGCCGCAGGGGCCGGCATAGGCGCGGCGGGCGCCGCTCCATCGGTCGGGGCTGGCGTAGACGACGCGTCCGCCATCGGCTGAGTTAACGGCATCGGCGTTTCGGGCGCCGCGGTTGGAGAAGGCGCTTGGGCCAGCTGATTGCCCGCATCTAAGAGACCGGCCGTTTTCTCCCAAGCGGCCTTTTGCATGTCGTTTAACACGGCAGCCAGTCGACGCTCGAATTCTTGTCGCGTGGTGCGTTGTTGTTCCTCGCTGCCTTGGGTGAGCGCTGCGGCCCGGTCCTGCAAAATCGTTTGGATTTGCGACTTTTGCTCATCGGTCAGGGCGACGGCTTGTGCGATTTCCGGCTCGGCTAAGGTCGCCAGCCCGTCCTGCGCAACACGAAGCTGCCGCAGTCGCTGTTGTTGTTCAGGAGTTAACAAGATGAGTCCCAGTCGTTCGGACTCTTGTACGAACGGAGCCAGCCGTTGAGCCCGCTCTTCGGGAGAAAGGGAGCGAATTTCCAGAGCCAAGTTGAGCGCTTCGGCTTCGCGCCGGTCGATCAGGTCGACCAAGGCTTGCCGGGTTTCCGGCGAGAGGCCAAGTTTCTGCGCGGCCTCATCTTCAATGGCGAGTCCCAAAATGCCTACAAACTCGCGTTCTGCGGCCTGAATACGGTTGGCCTGAGATCTCTCTATGAGCGAAAAGCCAAGGAAGATCAGCAGCCCGCAAAAAGACCAGGCCATCTTGACGCCTCGACGGCGGAATGACGCACCACGAGTGAACACGTCGATAGCTCCCAAGCAAAGGTCGTTTCCAGAAAACAACTTGCGACCACGCGCCCGCCTATTCATGGTAGTCCTCAAGCCGCCCTCCTGCCAGCGGAAAGCCGCGAATTGGGACAAGAGCGGCAACAGCTTCCTCGGCGCCTACCACAGGCTAATGTTTTAACCCCGCAAACAGCGGGGAGTTGCGAAAAACGCTGGTAATCAGAATCCGCCGCAGGCCGCGCAATTTGACGTTGGCGCCATTGCCATGCAACAGCGAAACGAGCGGTAAGGTCAGGCAGGACGATTGGTGGGATTAAACCGCGTGTGGCAAGCAGGCCGCAACCTATTGCGGCCTGGAATGAAACGCCAGTTTGGGGGTCGCGTTCCGCGTGGTGCGGGCCCACCACGCAGAATCGCGACCGGATCGGCGTCAGCTCGAAGAACTGGAGGCCGAACCAAGTTGGTTTGCAACGTCGTTAAAGGTCTGTTTGGCATTGGTGCCGATGGTCGAAATCGCCGTCAAACAGACAATGACGATCAACGCCAACATCACCGCGTACTCGACGGCGGTTGGACCATCTTCCGACACCAAAAAACGACGGACTTGAATGGCAAGACTCTGCATGGCGCACTTCCTAAAGTTGCGGACCGTCCGCGCAACCTCGCGGCGATCCTGTACCAAAGATAAGAATGGACCTGACCCGCGCTCCGTCGCCCCGAGGAGCGACGCCGGCCTGCATGAGCACGGCACAGTCCGATCAAATTACTAGGCGCCTCTTCCTCAACATCTTGCCAAGTGCATGGGACGAGCCGGCGATAATCTTCCGGCGACTCTCCAACACCCTTTCGGCGGCCAGGCTGCCGCCGCGCGAACTTAGGCGCGCGTCGGCCCTTAGCTTTGCGTGCCGGCCTTGCGACCGGGTTGCCCTTTCGAGGATGGGAGGCGGCAGGCCTCATAGCCGGGAAATGCTTGTGACGCGCGGAGCCGCGCAGAACAACACAAGCATCCGAAATCAGGGACAGCAACGACTTGTGTCCTTAAGTTAACTCCCGGTAAAAACAACTCTAGTTCAAGAAACGCCAGGATGCCGCCGAGCAGACAAATTTTGTTGACCGAAAACGATCCCTCTTGTCGGTCAACCTGCGCAACCACGCAATGCCAAAAAGAGAATCGCTGTTCCAATCAGGGAAACAACAATGGATCCCAGGCATCCAAGACGGTTTGAATAAAACGCAAACATGCCCGCTCCTTAATGACGTCAATCCGATCCGTAGGAACAATAAAAGACGGCGGAGCCATTGCCTTGCGCTGACTCCGCCGCCCACACCCTTCTCTGTCTCTGCGCTACTCCGGGTATTTTGTCGCGTGTGCTCAATCCCGTGCTTCGCTAACTCTTGGTTGTGCACCAAGGTAGAAGCCAGCCTTCTGGAAGAAGGCTGGCTTCGCAGGACGAATCACGCCCAGATAAATCACGCTCAAATACATGACCGACTATCGGCCGTCGCCGTCGGCGTCACCGGGCAAGGCGCGTTCGACGCGATGCCACGCGTCGCGTGTCGCATACTTGGCCTTCTCCCAACCAAGGCGTGAATTACCCTTGGCGCGAGCCCAGTCACGCTCCAAGTCGTTCTCGACGTCGTCATAGCGACGATCGGGATAGCGCTGACGCGACTCCCAGCCATAGCGATATGCGGGCGCATAGTCATCATACGACGTGCCTTCTTCGTAATAATCGCGCGTCGTATAATTATCTCGCCAGTAGGCGTCTTCGGTTGTGGGATCGAAATGTTCGGCGGTCGCCTTGCCGGCATAACCGCCCGCCACACCGCCAATGATGGCGCCGGCGACGGTGCCGATCGGTCCTGCGACGGTCCCGGCTGCGGCGCCCGCAGCGGCTCCACCGAGCGCGGCGCCAACGCCAGCGCCCACAGGATGCGATCCCGGCGCGCCGGTAACAGGATCAGGATTCCGATCGTGTTCAATTCGCTCGTCGTTCGTCGTCACTTTCCGTGCCATTACTTACTATCCTCTATTTCGAAGGTTTCGATTCGTACTGCCGGACCGTCGCACAAGGCTGTGCATGGCGTAGAACGTCATGCGTTTCTCATGGCGAGCTGAAAAACCGGCACTCCCGCCTAGAGCCTTGTAGTGCAAGTCTCATGCCGATAGCGACGAACGCGCGAGACTACGAACTCAGCACGAGAAACAGCTCGCGCAGTTCTGCTTCGGCGTCCACAGGGTTGGCCACGGTTTGCGCCGCTTCGGCTTGCAGAAGATCGCGACAACGACGGCGCAGTCGATGCGCGGCGGTCTTCACCGCCCCCTCGCTCATGTGCAGGCGCGCGGCGATTTCTTGATACGTGGCGGGCGCCGCCTCGCCCCCCAGTTGCAACTTAAGGGCCTCGTAGAGTTCGCCTTTCCCTTGTGCTTCATATTCCGAGCGCAAGCGGTCCAGGGCGCGTTCCAAGAGCGTCATCGCCCAACGACGCTCAAAGATCCGTTCGGGTGTTTGTACGTCGGCAGGCTCCAGGCGGTAACGGTCTTCGCCACGTTCAAAGTCGAGTGAGAGCAATCGTTGGCCGCCGCCGCGTTTGAGCCGGCCGGCCTTTCGCCATTCATTTTGCAGAAAGTGATTGAGCGACGAAAGCAGGAACGTGCGGAACTTGCCCCGCTCGCGGTCGGCCTGCTCGAACCGGTCCTTTTCGAGAAGTTGCGCGAAGAACTCTTGCGTCAAGTCTTGCGCTTCCTCGATTCGATAGCCGCGCCGACGCACGTAAGCGTACAGCGGATACCAGTACGTTTCGCACAAAGCGGCCAGGGCTTGCGCGGCCTCCGGCGAGGCGCCTTGCGCTGCTTGCGCTACCAGGCTCCAATGGGTTGTTAGAAAAGCTCGCGGCTGGTCGGAGGTGGACATACGACGCGCAGGCCAGTATAGATGAGGCCGGAGTAGCGATCACCAACGGCGCCACGTACTTCACGGCTTTCCGTTCGATTGTACGGCGCACCGCTCAAAACGCCACGGGAAATTCAAGTTTATGAAGTCAGCAGTCGGCGCGACGATCATTCGCAATGGCCAATTGATCGATGGAGCGGGCGCGGCGCCCCTTCCGCACGCAGCGCTCGTGATCGTCGATGGCCGCATCGTGTATGCAGGCGCCGAAGCCGCGGCGCCAGAGACTCCACGCGAAGCGAAAATTTTGGACGCACGCGGCGGCACGATCATGCCGGGACTCGTCGAAGCGCATTTTCACCCCACGTATTTCAATGTGGCGGCGCTAGAGGATCTCGATATCAAGTATCCGGTGGAGTACGTCACGTTGCTGGCAGCGGCGAATGCTCGGCTGGCGCTGGAATGCGGTTACACCGCGGCGCGCAGCGGCGGCAGCTTGTTCAACATCGACGTGTGGCTGAAGAAGGCGATTGAGAATGATTTGACGCCGGGCCCGCGACTCGCTGCCAGCGGACGCGAAATTTGCGGCGTGGGAGGACTGATGGATTGGAACCCGGACTTCCGCCGGATTGGCATGGAAGGTTTGGTGTTGCTGATCAACGGCCCCGATGAAGCACGCGCCGCGGTGCGGAAACTCGTCAAAGACGGCGTCGAGTGGGTCAAGACCTATCCGACCGGCGACGCCGCCGCGCCGGATGTGAACGACCATCATACGCTGTGCATGACGTTTGAAGAGATGCATGCCGTGGTGGCGACGGCGCACAACCACGGTTTGAAAGTCACCGGGCATTGCCGCGCCACCGAAGGAATCAAGAACGCCCTGCGAGCCGGTTATGACGCCCTGGAGCATGGCACGTTCATGGATGATGAAGCCCTCGAGATGTTGCTCGCCCGTGATGTGCCTGTGGTGCCGGCCTTGTACTTTGAACTGGCAAGCATCCAACACGGTCCGGAGTTTGGCATGCCGCAGCGCGTGATCGATGGCCATCAAGAGACGCTCGACGGCGGAGCGGAAAGTGCGCGCCGCATCTTGCAAGCGGGCGGCCGTCTGGGCATGGGAGGCGACTACGGCTTCGCCTGGAACCCGCACGGCGACTACGCCAAAGAGCTTTCTTTCTTCGTGAACTACGTGGGCTTCTCGCCGCTTGACGTCATTCGCTGCGCCACCAAAACCGGCGCCGAGATCATGGGTCGGGGGCATGAGTTCGGCACGCTCGAGGCCGGAAAGCTGGCCGATGTGCTCGTGGTCGAAGGCGATGTGGCGTCGGACATAAGTCGGTTGGAGAACCGTCAGAACTTTCTCGCCGTCATGCAAGGCGGCGTCATCAAAGCCGGCCGCGCCGCTCACCCGTCGCCCGAGTGAGCGGGATGTCGCCGCGCATCTCGTGAATCGGCGCCGTTGGTCCTGGTGGGTTTGCCCGGCGATGTTCGGTATGATTGCGGTAGAACCCTGTTCAGGAGCATGGCATGGCAACCACGACGCAGACCTTGGGACGGATGTTAATTAACGGCCAGTGGCGCGAGGCGGCCGAGGGACGGACTCTGGCAGTCATCAACCCCGCCACCGAAGAAGCGCTTTCTGAAGTCGCGTACGGCGGCCGCCGCGAGGCGCAAGAAGCCGTTGAAGCCGCCTTCGCCGCGTTGCCCGATTGGCGGCGGCGCACCGCCTGGGACCGGGCCGGCGTTCTCAAACGAACCGCCGAGTTGATGCGACAGCGCAGCGACGCGATCGCCCGCACTTTGACCCAAGAGCAAGGCAAGCCGCTGGCCGAAGCCAAGGCCGAGATCCTCCATTCGGCCGACACCTTCGAATGGTTCGCCGAGGAGGGCAAGCGGGCGTACGGCCAGGTCATTCCGCAGTCGCAACCGCATAAGCGGCATTTCACCCTCAAACATCCGGTGGGTGTGGTGGCGGCGATCAGTCCTTGGAACTTTCCCGTCACGTTGCAGTCGCGCAAGATCGCCCCGGCGCTGGCGGCGGGTTGCACCGTGGTAAGCCGCCCGGCGAGCCAAACTCCGCTCAGCTTGATTCAAGTGTATGAGTGTTTAGTCGAGGCCGGCTTGCCGGCGGGAGTTGCCAATCTGGTGCTTGGCCCGGCCGAAGAATTGTCGGAGGAGTTTCTCACCAACCGCAAGTGCGCGAAGATCAGCTTCACGGGCTCGACCGAAGTCGGCAAGCAGTTGCTACGTCGCTCGGCCGATCAGATGAAACGTCTTAGTCTGGAGTTGGGGGGGCACGCTCCGTTTGTGATCTTCCCCGACGCCGACCCGCAACATGTGGCCAAGATCGCCGTCATTGGCAAGTTCCGCAACAACGGGCAAGTGTGCATCTCACCGAGCCGTTTTTACGTGCATGAAAAGATCGCCGAGGATTTCCGTCAGGCAAGCGTCGAACTCGCGCGAGGTTTGAAACTCGGCAATGGTCTTGAGCCAGGCGTGGAAATTGGCCCTATGTTCGACGAGCGCGCCATGGAACAGGCGGTTTCGCTGATTGACGACGCTCGGCGTCACGGCGCCAAAGTGCTGACCGGCGGCGGACGCAGCGAGCGCTTCGAGCGCGGCTATTTCTTCGAGCCGACCGTTGTGGCGGAACTCTCGCCCGAGATGCGTCTGTTGACCGATGAGCCCTTTGCCCCGGTGATGCCCTTGCTCAACTTCCGGCAAATTGAGGAGGTGATCCAGCAAGCCAACAACACGCCGTATGGGCTCGCCGCGTATGTGTTCACCAACGACCTGACCACCATGTGGCGGATGGCCGAAGGGTTAGAAGCGGGTATCATCGCGGTGAATGATCCCGTGCCGGCCACACCGCAATGTCCCTTTGGCGGTATGAAAGAAAGCGGCCTGGGCCGTGAGTTGGCTCACGAGGGATTAGAAGCGTATCTGGAGACCAAGGCGGTGTCGATGGTGCTTCGTGAATAGCCTTAGATTGGGCGTGCATAGGCAGGGCGAAACGGAAATGAAGCTGTTTACCATCGGCTACGGCGGACGCAAACCGGATGATCTTGTGTCGACCCTCCAGGCGGCGGGCGTGCGCACCGTGGTCGACGTACGCTTGCGACCCGATCGCGCCAGCATGGGCGCCTTCACGCTGGCGAAAACCCCGGACA
Source organism: Planctomycetota bacterium (assembly GCA_963204915.1). Lineage (GTDB taxonomy): Bacteria > Planctomycetota > Planctomycetia > Pirellulales > Pirellulaceae > JAHWKS01. The sequence goes on from CAUJHS010000117.1 coordinate 23,840, forward strand.
AAGGCATTCAACGACTCTTGTCCGAGGGTGGAATCGGTTACGTCTCGTTCGTCGAGTTGGGCAATCTTTTTCGCCACTATGATGACTGGCCCCAGCGGTACGCCGCCTTGCTGGCCGCGGCAGGCGGGTTGCTGACCGAATCGCTGCAGGAGGCGCCTGCCCCCTTCTGCCTGATGTGCTCCGAACGCAACGTCGAGGAATGTCATCGTCGGCAGATTGCCGAATTCCTGGCAAGTCAGGGTTACGAAGTCGAACACTTGCCGTAGTCGCCTATCGCTGGGGTTGGCTTGGATCGCACAAGGTTCGCCAGGTCCCAAAGTCTCGCTTCTTGGATGGGAGTCTCTCATCTCGCGGTCGATAAGCGGCGCGCACTGCCGACGCGGGAATAGCGTCGTTTTCACACCTTTCGCGTCGACGGACTCGCGAACTCCGCCGAACGAGGAGCCGAACTCCGCCGCTCGTGGTCCGTCTTTCGGTCAGCCATTCCCAGCAAAAAAGGCAGTGAAAATACTTGACAAACGCCGAATTTGCGTTCTGTTTTGAACTTTACGCAGCCTTTATTTATTCTTAACCGGGATGGAGGAAGTTGATCGAGGCAGAGACCTACGGGCTATCTCTCTTGCGCGAGGCAGCGCAGTTGGCGGGCGCCAACACATTCATTCCCATTTTTTAAGGACGACGAGTGAAGATTTCCTCCCACCTTGCATCTCCCTCCCGGCGAGCATTCACCCTGGTCGAACTGCTTGTGGTGATTGCGATTATTGGCGTCTTGGTCGCTTTGCTCCTACCTGCGGTGCAAGCCGCCCGCGAAGCCGCCCGACGCATGTCGTGTGGAAACAACCTGAAGCAAATCGGGTTAGGTCTGCACAATTATCATGACACTTACAAAGCGTTCCCCTATGGCTTTAATGTGCATGAAACGCTGTGGACCGCGCCGTTGCTCCCGTTTGTCGAGCAGAAGCCGCTGTACGACACGCTCATCTTTGCCGAAGGCGGCATGGGCAACTGGAACGCCGATGGCTCCCCCAACGAAAAAGCCTGCGGCGCACTAATTGAAGTGTTCCGTTGCCCCAGCATGGCGCAGGGCCAACCGCGCGATAATGAAGGCATTCCTGGCCGCGTGCCGATTAGTTACCGCGGCGTGGCCGGTAACGACATTTACTCGGACGACAGCAGCACGATTCCGGCCGGCTCGCCGCCGGGAGCACGGTCGTTAGAGCAAGTGCCGCAAAACGGCATGTTTTGGGGCAACAGCGCCATTACGATGGCCGACGTGCTTGACGGGACCAGCAACACGCTGATGATCGGCGAGTCGTACACGGATGTGTACTCCAAGGACGGCCAACAAATGGACTTCTGGGCCTTTGGTTGCCCCCAAAGCGGCGGTTGGGCTCCAGGCAATGTGAGCGGCACCGAATACAGCGAAGGCGTCGGCTCGGCCGGTCCTCCCATCAACAGCCGCCTGAACCCTTTGGCGCACGGCGTGACTATGGAAATTGCCTTCGGGAGTTATCATCCCGGCGGAGCGCAGTTCGCCATTGCCGACGGCTCGGTACGGTTCATTCCGCAAACCATTAACCTGGATGTCTATCACGCCGTAGGTAGCTGCAATGGGAAAGAGGCCGTCGCGGGGTTCGAGTAAGCAATCGCCGGTAAACAACAATCGCCCGTCAACAAGCGGGTTGGATAGCATAGGGCGCTGGCTTCCGATCGTTCGGAAGCCCGCTTGTTTAAGGCTGATACACTGTCGGAACGATGGTGCATGTGTCGCCTAAGTTCAAAATTTCTCATACTTCACGGCTTTGTTTGAGGTTCATTCGTGTTACTTCGATTGATGTTCTGTCTGGGCGCCGCAATGCTCGTCCTTACGGCCGGGTGTGGCGCACCCGAAATGGATTACAGCCAGGTCGATCTGGTATCGGCCGGAGGCACGGTCACTTTGGACGGACAGCCGCTGCCGGGGGCTGTGGTCACGTTTGAAAACGCCGAAGGTCAGTTTTCTTATGGCCTAACCGATGACAGCGGCTACTACGAACTTCAGTTCGATTCGGTCAAAGAGGGGGTGACTACCGGACCCAAGACTGTGCGCATCAGCACCACGCGAAAGATTCTGGGGCTGAACGCCGACGACACCGAGGGGGGCGAAGTCGGTGAGGCCAGCGAAGAAGGCGAGACTGCCTCACCAGCAGCAGCCGTTGAAAAAGTTCCCGCCAAATACAACAAGAATTCTGAGTTGAAGGCGGACGTAACCAGCGGCCAAAGTGAGTACAATTTCGATTTGACCTCGGCGTAACCTGTCGTTGAGTTCGCCAGCGCAGCAGAAGGGCGATCGACGCATTTCGAACGGCCGCAATAAGGAAATTCCTGGACGAAGCCTGCGAAGCGCTACGCAGGCTTTCGTTCAACTAGTTCACCAACTTGCGGAAGTTCTCGACCGCGGCAACGGCGTCCTGTTGCGCGTCGCTGATCGCCGCTTCATTAGAACGGTTGGTGCGTTTGGTGACCTCTTTCGCCCAGCGCTCAATGTTGACTTCCATCGCGGTTAAGGACTGATCCCAACGGGCCCAATCTCCGTAGCGGGCCAACACCGCGTTGACCGTTTCGAGCGACTGACCTGGCTCGAGTGTGTGAAACACGGCGCCCTGCTTCACCAGGTGCTGGGCGCCGAGTTTTCCTTCGGCGTACTCCTGAATCAGCCAAGGGGCTCCGTCGCGGAAGTAGGCGCAGTACCCATGACGCTGATCGCGTTGGAACTGGGCCGCTAGTACGCATCGCCCTTCCCCATCGAGCGCCATCATTGAGCCGTGACGGCGTCCTTGATCAAACACAATCTTCAGCACTTCCCGACCTTCTTTGTCGGCCACCGTCAACGGTCCATCAATCACTTTGCGATCCGAGAGCGCCAGCGTCGCGCACCGCGCGCCGCTGCAGGAAAGCGTGCCCGAGCTGGGACGCGGCGCGGGAATCTCGAACGTTTTGGCGTCGAGGGGCTCGCCCGAAGCGAGCTTGACCGTCCAATTCGCACGGGCGGCACGCCGCGGCTTCTGCAACGAGACCGCCGGCAGTGTGAACAGCAGATCATTGCTGGGCGACGTCGATTTGGTCAACAAGGGCTCTAGCGTCGCGGGCGCCAGTGCGTAAACCTGGCGGTTCACTTTAGAAACTCCTGAGGGGATAAGTCCTCCGACGCCGCCTCCTCCGCCAAAGACCTGCGACCTGCCAGCCTGGGTGACTGCGGGCAGAACGTCCACCATCGCAATCCCAGCTAACTCGGCGGCTTCGTTGATCAGTGGAGAACCTGCGATATTTTCCGGAAGCAGTCCCGTGGCCTCGATCCACAGGGCGTCGCCAAACTGAGCGAGTTTGCGCTGAAGTTTCTTTTCGACATCAGCCGTGCTCAATAACGCGGTCACGGTAAGGTCGGACCGATCGAAGTCCAGTTGCCCCATGTCGAACATGGCCACCAGGCGATCTCCCTTTTTGGGGAGACCTTTGGCCCGCGGAAGCGGCGCAATCGGATCGTCTTTTTCGTCAACTCGGACAAGCGCCAAGTTGGTTTCCGGAGACCACATGACGCAACGATTCACCGCGGAAGACTTACGGCGCGACTCCGGCAAAAGACACACGGCTTCATAACCGCCCGCCAGCAGCGGGGCATGGGTCAGCAGCAAGCCGTTCGCGTCCATGGCCATGGCCACCCCCGTACGCTGCTCCTCTTTGTGATCGACGACAATCATGCGCACGAGCGACGCAGCCGCGCGATTTCCCGCATTTTCCAGGTTGGCCGGGCTTGGCGCCTCGCCCGCCTTGAATTGGTCGTTTTCGGAAAGGCTTTCGTCGGAATTGGTTGGGGTGTCACTGCCGCTTGTGGACGTCGAATTGGCCGAATCGGTCGAAGACGCCTGCGCAGCAGCAGACTCGTGCTTTACAGACTTGGGCGCCGTCGGCTTGGGGGCCATTGGCGACGTCGTCTCTGGGGTTGTGGAAGAAGCCAACATTGGCGAGCGAGCGCCCCCGCCTGTGGCGGCCTCGTGCGCCAATTCGGTTCGAGTTTGTCGAGTGCGATGCGTACCCGGTGCGTTTTGCCGGCGCAGCGTATCAACCTGTTGCGGCATATTCGCCAATTGACTCTCTTGCAAAGCGATTTTCGCCACGAGGCCAACCATCACGATGGCGACAATTCCCAAGAGAACGACGCCGATGAGAATTTTGTTGTCGTCCATCGCAACACCTCGCGCAATCAGAGAGCAGACAAGCGACGTGCGAACTCAAGCCACGCCAGAGTACGCCCCCCAGATAGGTGCCGATCTTGTGCAGGTAAGTGTAAATAACACTCGAATAATTTTCAATTGATTCGTCCCGATTCGTGAGCCGGGATTACCGACGAGAGATCGGATGTCGCGGAAAAAATGGACGCGTGCCTGGGAGCGCACGGTCAGGGACCGGCAGCCACCGGTGGAGTCGGCGCAGCGCCGTTGTCCAGTAGTAGGTAGCCTGCCCAGAAGAAGGGGTGATCAGCCGTCATCGGCGTGGCGGGATCAACCCCAGTAACACGAGGCTCAAGCCCTACGTCTAGCTCGGTGGGTCGCAGTAACTCGACGCTCCGACGCCACGCGGCCGAAGCCGGCGCAAAAGGCAACTCTTGCGCGAACTCACGCACCAGGTCGACGCTGCTTTGCCCCCCGGTGCGCCACCGGCTGAGAAGCAGCGTGCGCGTTCCTGAGGCGGCAAAGGCGCACGCGGTGAGAAAAATCTCGTCGCCTGTACCACTTTTCCGCAGCCCATTTTCTGCCGCCGTATGAAACCCCGGCATCACCACCTGTTCGGGCGCCCCCCAGGGAAGCATCATCCAGCGCGCCAAATTCGAGCTGGGCTTGCCTCGGTCAAGTTGCATCGGCGCCAAATCGTACGGGCCTCCAAGGTCTTCGATGTCGTCCAGTACGATCAATCGGTTGATGGTTTTAGACAGCACCCCCGATGGAGCGGGCAGCTTTTCGGTAAACACCTCGGACTTTGGAATGGCGCGAGCGATTTCTTCCAGGGCGGCTTGGGTGTCTTCCTCTTTCCAACGAGGATACAGCCGACCGGCAATGACCGCCGTGCGCGCATCACGCGGGCGGGGACGATCATCGGGCACGACGAGCGAGATCGTCGGCGCGTAGCGCACGCGCACCTTCGTTAATAACGCTTCCGATTCCTCCGGCGCGCCGACTTGCAGCACCTCAAATGGCAGGTACCACAAAACGCTGTCGGGCACGAAAATCACTTCGTCATAATCGTTCCAGAACTCGGGGGGGACGTCGTTACACAGCACCTTTTGCAGGTTCTGGGCAATTGGGCGCCACTTATCGCTTTGCAGCGTCTTGTCGTCAATCGCCTTATTCGCCTCGAAATGCCCCATCTCGCGCAACAATGCAACAACTTGGCGCGTGATTTCCTTCGGATTTTCGATTTGCCAACCTGTGAACTTTTCCCGCGAGATCGCCAGCCCGAACACGTACCGGCTCGTCGCGAAGTACGCAAAGGCAAGTTGGCCGGGGGCCATTTGCTGTTGGATTACCTGAAGTTGCGTGACTGGCGGGAAAACCGCCTCACTGGGCTCGCGCCGCAGCGCGATGGCGCGCATCATCGCCTCTTGCGACGCGCTAACTTGGTTCAATTGCTCTAGCAACGCCTTCTGGCGGTCTTGCGATTCTTTGTCTTCCGCGCCAGGCGCCAAGGGCAAGCCCTCAAGTTCGGTGCGCACCATGGCAGCCTGCCGGCTGAGAGCCGCATAGGCTGGGTAGCGATTGAACAAATCCTGCCGCTGAAGAACGGCCGCATCGGTGAGTAGCGACTCTGGCGCTTCCAGAATCCAGCGGAGGGATGTAACCCTTCCCCCCATGGGAAGCGAACTATAGAACCGATGGCGGCGTACCAGGTCGGTAATCTCGATGGCTTTCTCGTGGTCTTTGCGGGCGAGCGTGATTTCAAACCAATGCTCCAAAGGGAGCAAGTGCGGCGTCATCGTGACGGAGAGGGTTTCACGCAGATCGACCGCCCAGTCTTGACTCGTTGGTTCACGCAGCAGTTTAACGAACAAATCCTCAGCCACGCGGGGGCTCACCGCGCCCGACACGAACAGTTGATCGGCCAGACCGATCTGATAGAGCCATTTCGAGCCAGCCCGCTGCCACGTCATCATGGCGGCCAAGGCGACGTCGCCGGCGGCAAGATTCGCTTGCTGATAGTTCACCAGTGCGAGTTGGTGATGGTACCGCGCTCCGACATCGGACTTGAGCAAATCGGTGCGACGCATCGCCCCAGCCGCTTCGGTTAAAAGCCTTGCGGCGCGGGCCGTGTCTCCCCGAGACGTCAGGTTGTCGGCCGCCGCCACCAAGAGCGACACCCCCGCGGAGCGATAGATTTCTTTGCGTCGAGTGAACTCAATCGCGGCGTCGAGCGGCGGGTAAATCCCCTGCTGGGTGGTGGCCAAAAAGTTATCGGACCCCAACCGGAAGGCCTCCTCGACGATATCCGGTTGGGCGAAGGCCACGGCGGGGAAGGTTGATTCATAAAAGAACACGCCTGCCGCTTCGTGGCTGCCGCGTTCGAGCGACAGTTTTCCCATCTCCAACAATGCCGTGGCGGTCAGCGGATGATCGAACGTACCGCCAGCCAGGGCCCCGCGCTGAAGTTCCCCAATCGCTTGTTGCGTTTGCCCTGACGACGAATACGCCAGCCCCAACATGACGCTGATCCACGCCTGGGACCAGCTATTGGGGGGCGCCGGACGCCGCGCCAAGCTCGCCACCAGTGTCGCTGTGAGCGGGTCGTGCGGACAAGCGGCCCCCATCAACTCTTTACGGCGACGAATGGCCAGCGCCATGCAGTACGCAATTTCATTCACGCGCACGGGGTAAAGTTCGGGATTGGCGACCACTCCCCCCTGACGCAACACGTTTTCATTATCGGGCCGGCCTTGCTGCGAGAGCATCGTATCGGGAAAGCGGCCAATATTGAGCGGACGCGAAGGTTTCCCCCAGGTAATGTCCGCCACACGGGGGTTGGGATCTGCCTCGATATTGGGAAACTGAATGCGCAGCATCCAATCGGAATGCGCCAAGTACAACCGCACTGCGGCGTTGTACTGATCCATCGCCAGTCCCAACTCGCCCAGGTGGTAGTAGCACTCGCCCATCCGGGTGTAGTAGCAAATCGAGTCGATCCAGCGGCCTTCGGTACTGCGAATGCCTCCGCCGGCCACATCTTTCATCGCATCTAACGCTTCGAGGTACTCTCCGCGGTGTATCAGTTCCAGCACCAGGAAATAGTCATCGCGGGGAACGGCGCGACCTTGATTGAAGTTGAAGCGTTGCGCGGTCGCTTGAGGGGGAGCCGCCAACAATGTGACGAAGGTTACGAGTCCGACGGCGACGACCGCCCAGGGCACGCCTACCGATGTGGCCTTTCGCAGGGAAAAGAAACGAATTCTGTTTGAGCGGACTGTTCGGGCGTCCTGCAGGCGTGTAGCCCCCCTGGTACGATCGCAACAAAGCACGGCGCCCTCCCCTCGACGTAGAACACAAGGTCAACCTTCTCCATCTTACCCCTTCGATTTCGATCAGACCACCATTTCCAAGAGCGCAAGGTTTTACCTGAAACCTTCAAAGATGGAGGGATGTGAGGCCGATTACAGTGGTAAGGATTATTTCGCCTTTGTTGGAATCGAGCGGACCATGAACGTCACCAAGACACCGACCTGGTTGCGACTCCTCGTCTGCGGGCTAGGCATTGGCATGTTGACCGCCGCCAACACCGGCTGCCAGGTGCACGTGGCGGGGCAAACGCTTCCCAGCCCGTATTACATGGACGACGACGTGCAATACTTCGCCCCGGGCCCTGAGTTCAAGCTGCAACGCGAGGCCGCTGCCCAAAAGGCGTATAAAGAGGAGCAAGCATTGCGCGGACTGCAAGGCCAGCCGTAATACGGCGTGCTCAGCCGGCGTCGGCCGTCACCACCTGATCGACCATTTGCTCATCGTAAATGGTGAAGCCTGCCTGCAAATAGTTGGGCAGCGCTGCAGGGTGATCCAGATCGCAGGTGTGAACCCACACGCGGCGTGGTCGGCACGACCAAGCCTGTTGCACGGTCCAGCGCAAGAATTGCTTGCCCCAACCTTGCCCCACATAGGCGGGGAATAACCCGAAGTAGGCCAACTCCACTTCGCCCGGCGTACGTCGATCCAGTTCGGCGTATCCCGCCGGTTTGTCCGCAACATTCAAAACGTAGACCTCGACAAGGTCATCGTTCAAGATTTGTTGCAGCGTCTCATCAGGCATGCGATTGCGATCGACCCAGAGGTAGTCTCGCCCGACGGAGTTGTACAAAAACCGGTAGAACTCTACCGACGGCCGGTCCGCACGCTCGACGCGGAGTGCGACATCGGGCGCCATGCCCGCGCCCGGCGGCGCCAGCATTTCCAGGTAGGTTGTTTTCGTGCGAACGACGGTCATCGATAAGGCATTCGTTTCGCTCGGTTGCTGTCGCCCCGATGCTCGCGCCCCGATGCTCGACGTTCCGCAAATGCGGGGCGCCAAGCCAGCAACGAAGCGGCTTAGTGGATATCTTTGTCCGCCAGGTAGCGTTCGGCATCGAGAGCGGCCATGCATCCGGTCCCAGCTGAGGTAATGGCCTGGCGGTAATAGTCGTCGGCCACGTCGCCTGCGGCGAACACGCCTTCCACACTGGTATACGTGCGGAACGGGGCCTTCCACTTGATGTAGCCTTGGGCGTTGGTTTCGACCTGCCCCTTGAGGAACGCCGTATTGGGGGTGTGGCCGATTGCGAGAAACATGCCGCTGGCCGTACGTTCGTGCTTCGAACCATCCTTCGTGCTGACCAGCCGGACGCCGGTCAACCCGCGCTCGTCGTCACCCAGGCATTCGTCAATGGTATGGCTCCACACCATCTCGATCTTGGGGTTGTTCAGCGCGCGATCTTGCATAATCTTCGACGCGCGTAATTCATCGCGACGGTGGACCAGGTAAACCTTTGAGGCGAACTTGGTCAAGTAAGTCGCTTCCTCAACGGCCGAGTCGCCGCCGCCAATCACGACCAACGGCTTGTTGCGAAACCGCGGCAAGGCGCCATCGCACACGGCGCAGGCCGAGACGCCGCGGTTCTTAAAGCGATCTTCTGAGGGAAGCCCCAAATAATTCGCACGGGCGCCCGTAGCGACGATCACCGTATGGGCTTGCACTTCTTGGCCTTCCAAGGTCTTGATGCGGAAGGGGCGTACGCTGAAATCGACTTCGACCACGTCGTCGGTCACGATGCGCGTGCCGAAGTTTTTCGCCTGTTGCCGCATGAGCATCATGAGTTCGGGTCCCATGACGGCGTACTTGTGCTCGTCCTGGCCATGTTCATCCTTGGGCACGGGGGGCAGCATGGCGTGCGATTCTTCGTCGAGTGCGCTGAGCACGAATTGCCGTACCGCGCCGGCGGGAAAACCCGCAAAGTTCTCTACTTCCGTGGTCAAGTTCAACTGTCCCAGAGGCAAGGTGCCGTTCTGCTGGTTTTCCGTGGTCAAGGCGCCCTCAAACACCAGCGGGTTCAGGTTCGCCCGCGAACTGTAAATGGCCGCCGACCAACCTGCTGGCCCACTGCCGATAATGACGACGTTTTCCACATCCGCCACGAGTTTGCTCCTTGGAATGTTCGTAGGACGCCGATTAGTCCAGAGACTCGCCGTCAAGCGACGGCGGCTTTGACATGCTTGGCTCGTTTGTTTGGCTGAATTTTATCGTCCCTCGCGAAGAGCGACTATCCCCGGGCCAAGGAACCACGATCGGGCGAAACAGTTGTCCGATGACCGAGGTTGTCTAGGAAGGCCAACGTGCAACGGCGCCACTGGACAGGCTGCGTCCCTCGGGGGTGACGAGCAACAGTTCATGCGCGGTTATTTCTCCCGGTGAACGAGCGACGCCCGACTGGGTCAGGAGCGAAACCAGTGCTGCAGGAGCATAGCCGGGCGTATGGCACGTAAGCACGACGAACGCGGGCCGCTCGTTGGTCAAACGCAGGCAATCGTTCAGAAGCGGCGAAAGATGCTCCTCGATTTTCCACGCCTCGCCTTTCGGGCCATGACCATAACTTGGGGGATCAAGGATCACGGCGTCGTACCGGTTGCCGCGGCGAAGCTCCCGGGCGACAAACTTTCGCACATCCTCGGCGATCCACCGGATCGGCGCTTCCGCCAGCCCCGAAAGCTCGGCATTGCTTCTCGCCCAGGCGACGACGTTCCGCGCCGCGTCGATATGCGTCACCTCGGCGCCTGCCCGCGCTGCCGCCAAGGTTGAGCCGCCGGTGTAGGCAAAGAGGTTCAATACCTTCAAGCCTGCGGCGCGCTCGGCGATCCAATCCCAATTCTCGGCCTGTTCCGGGAACACGCCCACATGGCCAAATGGCGTGCAGCGCAGTTGGAGCGAAAACGGCGTGTGGGTGATCGTCCACGCCTTCGGCATGAGCGAGCGGGACTCCCAAGGCGGATCAAGCGTGGTTACTTCCGCGCGCGCGATCGCCGAGCCGCGTCCGGCCCGCGAAGGAATCCGATGACCTGGCTCCCTGTTACGGGATTGTGAAAAACCCGCGTCATCCAATTCCGTGATGAATGCGGCGTCCGCCATGGACCACATCTTGGGCGCTCGACGTTCGAAACCTTCCGCGCCGGGCGAAGGACGATTAAGCACGTAGGCGCCGAACCGCTCTAACTTGCGGCCATCGCCAAAGTCGAGAAGTTGATATTGATCGGGACTGAACATCTCAATGTCCTAAGCATCTCGACAAAGAGAACCGAGCGATGGGATTTCAAGTAACCAAGTCGGCGGCGATGCGGACCAAGGAACGGCAGCGTCAAGGCTAGCGTATTTCATCGAGGTGTGATGACTTCTTCCATGTGGTCCACTCGCGGAGCGATGGCGCCACATTGGGGGTGTCACACCTGCGTGAAACGCGCTCTAATTCGTCAAAGTTCATCCTTCTCGGCGCGGGACGGCCGTGCAGCAATCGCCACGATTGCAGTAGGGTCGTCGGAGTCGTCAGGCTTGGAGCAAAGCATTCGAATCATGTAGGCGAGAATCAATAATCCGAACGTAATGCACGCAGCCGGGTAACCAAAGCGCATGAGCCAAGTGTTGCCGGCCCAACCAAAGATGGCTTGGCTCACCCCGATCGCGATGAGAATCGGGCCGGTCATCGTCCAGCGAAACGTCTCCCAGCGGGACTCGACCTGATGGAGGGTTTCGCAAAAGTCGTCAAAGGCCTCTGAAGGTTTCATTTCCGCCCTTCACGAACGTTCACTCGGCTTACTTTTTCTCATCGCCGGTGTGCAACACGGCCATGAAGGCCTTTTGCGGAATGTCAACCGAACCGATCGACTTCATGCGTTTTTTACCTTCACGCTGCTTGGCCCACAGCTTGCGTTTGCGGGTGATGTCGCCGCCGTAACACTTGGCGGTCACGTTCTTCCGCATGGCTTTGACCGTCTCGCGGGCGATCACGCGGCTGCCAATGGCCGCCTGCACGGCGATCTCGAACATATGTCGGTCAATTTCTTCCGCGAGTTTTTTCACCACGGCCCGGCCGCGACGGTCCGCGTCGCCGCGGTTACAAATAATCGACAGCGCATCCACCTTGTTGCCGTTCACCAGAATATCAAGCCGCACCAGGTCGGCTGGTTCGTAGCCGATCAGGTCGTAGTTCATCGTGCCGTAGCCGCGCGTCGCGCTCTTGAGCTTATCGTGCAGGTCGTAAATCACTTCGGCCAGCGGCAGATCGTAGGTCAGCATCACGCGCGCGGCGGAAAGATGCTCCAGGCTCTTTTGCACGCCGCGGCGTTCGTGGCACATATTCATCACGGCGCCGATGTATTCATCGGGAATCAGAAAGTTTACCCGAACAATCGGCTGGCGGAATTCTTCGATTTGTCCCGGATCGGGCACTTCCTGCGGGCGGTGAATCTCCAGCGTTTCGCCCTTTCGCGTGGTGATTTGATACGTCACGTTGGGGGCGGTCTGCACAAGGTCAATGTCCGCTTCGCCTTCCAGCCGTTGCTGCACAATTTCCATATGCAACAAGCCGAGAAAGCCGCACCGGAAACCGAAGCCCAAGGCCTCGCTCGTTTCCGGACTGAATTCGAAGCTCGGGTCGTTAATCGAGAGCTTTTCCAGCGCGTCGCGCAGCTCAGTAAAGTCTTGACCGTCGGAGGGATACAAACCGCAGTACACCATCCGTTGCAGCGGCTTGTAGCCTGGCAGCGGCTTGGCGGCCTCGCCTTGGGCCACCGTGACCGTATCGCCAATGTGAACATCGGCAATCGACTTGATATTGCAAATCAGGTAGCCTACCTGCCCGGCTTGCAGTTGTTCGCACGCACGCTGCCGCGGGACGAACTGCCCCAACTCGAGCACTTCGTACACCGCTCCGGCGCGGAGGAATCGAATGCGGTCCCCTTTGCGCACGACGCCATTCATGACGCGCACATAGGTAATCGCCCCGCGGTATTTGTCATAGTGCGAGTCGAAAACCATCGCCTGGAGGATTGCATTGGGATCTCCCTTGGGGGGTGGCACGCGGTCGATAATCGCATCCAGCAGTTGCTGCACGCCGACGCCGGTCTTCGCGCTGACGCGCACCACTTCGTCCGGCACGACGCCCAGCGATTGGCGCATTTCGTCGGCCACTTCCTCCGTGCGCGCCTGCACAAGGTCGATTTTGTTGATGACGGGCACGATGGCCAGATCATGCTCAATGGCCGCATAGCCATTGGCGACGGTTTGCGCTTCAACCCCCTGAAAGGCGTCGACCAGCAATAACGCCCCTTCGCAGCAAGCCAACGAGCGCGAGACTTCGTAGTGGAAGTCGACGTGGCCCGGCGTATCAATCAAATTCAGTTCATACGTTTCGCCGCCGCGCTTATATTCCATGCGCACCGCTCGGGCCTTAATCGTAATACCCCGAGCACGTTCCAGTTCCATATCATCGAGCACTTGGTCTTTCATCTCGCGCACGGTCATGGTGCCGGTTTGTTCCAGCAGCCGGTCGGCGAGAGTGCTCTTGCCATGGTCAATGTGAGCGACGATGCAAAAATTGCGGATATGTTGACAGTCAATAGACGGCATACAGTTTGGTTGCGCTGTTTGAAGCGCTCCGAAGACGGAACCACACCAGGGTTTAGTGCGCCGCCCAGCGAGCCTGATGCGTGTCGACGCATACCACGCTCGCTCAGCAGCCGAGAACGCGAGACAAACCTCGCGATGTATTGCGGATTTGCGGAATTCGGGCGGGCGGATACCTGGGGCGCTCCGCGACCCCGTTACCCCTGTTTCTTATGATACGCCATTCGGGCGATTCCGGCTGCGCCAATGTAACCGGCATGGCCCACTAACGAAGCAAAGTCCACCACGGTGTTCTTGGCGGGAATGGGAAAAGCGCGGCGCCGCACCTCCTCACGAACGCGTTCGATAAAGCGGCGTCCTAACTTGCTCGCGTTGCCGCCAAAATTCATGGCGCCGCCGAGAATCACCGCTCCCGGATCGATCGTGTGCATCAGGCTGACGGCCCCAATTCCCACGTACTTGGCCGTTTCCAGGATCAGATCCAGGGCGAGTTGATCCCCATTTTCCGCCTCTTGCGCCAGCATCAGGCCCGACGGTTCTTCGCCTTCCGCCACTCGTGCGTTCAGGGTACTTTGCCGTCCGGCGGCCAACGCTTCCTTGGTGCGTTTGACCAACGCCGTCGCGCTCGCGTAGGCTTCCAGATGGCCGGTTTGTCCGCAAGGACAAAGCCGAGCGTTCGGCGTGTAATCAATGATGATGTGGCCACACTCCGAGCCGTGGCTATTCTCGCCGTCGATGGAAACATCGTCCACGATGATCCCCCCGCCCACCCCGGTTCCTAACGTGAGCATAACCATGCTACGGTAGTCGCGTCCGCTACCCACCCAGTATTCGCCGTAGGCCGCCGCGTTCGCGTCGTTGGCAAAGGAAACCGGCTTGCCGCACTGTTTGGCCAATGCGTCGCGAATAGGGAAGTTTTGCCAATGCGGCAAATTGGGTGGATCGAGCATCATGCCCTGAGGAATATCCATCGTGCCGGGAGTGCCAAGCCCCACGGCGGCAACATCGTCCAGGGAAAGCCCGGTCGTCGCCAATTCGCCTTGCAAAGTCCGAGTGATGCGCTCCACGGCGTCTTGCGGACCACGTTCTTCCAGCGTGGGAATACTCGTGCGCGCAAGCGTGCGGCCTTGCTCATCCACCACGCCGATCTTGACCCCGGTCCCCCCAACGTCGACGCCCACAAAGAATGGGCGTTGCGCCTTGTGGACGGGAATCAGATCCAGCGGAACAGTCATAGGGAGGGGGGCTGGCGGGAGTGCAACTAGGACGAAAGGCGTGGGAAAAGTATAAAAGTTTCGCCTTTCCGCCACAATTGGCCATCGCTTGGGCAATTCTCACCCCACAATTGACGCGAGCGTTCCGGAGGCCCACAATGCGTGGCTAGATTCGCTCGGACGGCATGTCTACTGGCCTATCGGCTTATGCAATCCACCTCGTTCTCGCTGCTGGCGCCAACTTCGTGGGGTCGTCTGGCGCGGCTCGCCCGAAAGGAACTACGCGAAACGCTGCGTGATCGGCGAACCATTGGCACCTTAATTTTGATGCCGCTTCTGGTTTACCCGCTACTGAATATCGCCTTCCAAAAGTTTTTACTTTCCAGCGCGGGGGGGAAAGGCCCCGCGGTGTATCGCATCGCCGTCGAGTCGGAAGAAAAGGCGGTCATCCTTCGCGATTTTCTGTTCGCAGGCGAGCAAATCCTCTTCCAGCAAGAGCCGTCCGGCGAACAGCCATCTCCTACCCCAGGTGCGCCGCCGCTGGGTGAAAACGGGATTGCTCAAACAGCCACGTTTGCCAAAAGCTCTCGCCTGGAGCAAGACCTCAAGGATTTGAACGTTGATCTGGCAGTGCGGCTCGAAACGCAACCTTCCCGCAACGGCGCTCAGGAGTATTCTCCTATCCAATGCCAGTTGCTGTACCGCGCCAACTCGCCCTCAAGCGAAGCAGCTCTACGGTTTGTCGAAGAACGGCTTCGCGCACTCAACGAACGCTGGTTGGAAGACCTGCTACGGCGACGAGGCGTCGAACGCACGCGACTGGCCGACTTCGCGAAACAATCGATCGAAGGCGAAGACGCTCCTGCGCTGTCGCTCGCGACGCTCGCACCGCTCATCTTGATTTTGATGACCGTTACCGGGGCCGTCTATCCGGCCATCGACCTGACGGCGGGCGAACGGGAGCGAGGCACCCTGGAAACGCTCATTGCCGCGCCGGTGCCGCGCATGGCGCTGCTGGCGGCGAAGTATGTCGCCGTGATGACCGTGGCATTGCTAACCGCCGTAGTGAATTTCGTGGCGATGACCATCACCATTGCCAGCGGCGGTTTGAGCGACTACCTCTTTGGCGAACAAGGACTGCAAGCGGCCACCGTATTCAAAGTCTTTGGCTTGACGTTGTTGCTGGCAGCCTTTTTTTCCGCGGTGCTGTTAGCGATTACCAGTTTCGCCCGGAGCTTCAAAGAGGCGCAAGCGTACCTCATTCCGCTGACGCTGGCTTCGCTGGCGCCCGGATTTTTGGCGCTGATGCCAGGACTCGAACTGAACGCCGCGCTGGCGCTGGCGCCGCTGGTGAATATCGTGCTCGTCACGCGCGACATGTTTCGCGGCGGCGTGGAGCCTCTCTGGTTGATGACGGCCACAGCCTCGACGCTGTTGTACGCAGTCGCAGCGTTGGCGGTGGCGGCAAAGGTGTTTGGCGCCGATGCCTTGGTTTTCGGCGCTGAAGAAGGCTGGTCGAACTGGCTGCGCCGACCCTTGCGCATGCGGCCGTCTCCCACGTTGTCCAGCGCTTTGGCTTGTCTCGCTGTGTTATTGCCCGCATATGTGTTGGCGGCCAGTTGGCTGGGGCAATTTCGCGAAGCCGCATTGTCCACGCGTCTCCTTGGCATGAGCGTTGTTACGGCATTGTTGTTTGGCCTGATTCCCTTCATCGCAGCCGTTCTGGGGCGAGTCTCGCTGCGCGGCGGTTTCGCGCTGCGCGGCGCCTCGCTGCTGGCGTTCTTTGGCGCCGCAGCGCTGGGAGTTTCGCTGTGGCCGTTCGCCCATGAGATCTTTCTGATCAATCAATGGCTCGGTCTGGTGTCGCTCGATGAAAACAGCCTGGCGCCTGCGTTACGGTTGGTCGAGCAGCTTTCCACCGTCTCGCCTTGGTTGGTGCTGGCCGCGTTCGCCGTCGCGCCGGCGGTGTTTGAAGAATGGTTTTTCCGTGGCTACTTGTTTGGCGGTATTCGGAGCAGCACTTCGGCCGGTTGGACCATCGTGATCACAGCGATCTTATTCGGCGCCTTCCATGTGTTCTCCAGCGTGCTGGCGATCGAGAGAATGTTGCCCAGTACGTTTCTGGGCCTGTTCTTGGGATGGGTTCGCTGGCGCACCAGCAGCGTGTTGCCCGGAATGCTCCTGCACGGGTGCCACAACGGGTTATTGATTATGGCGGCGTATTACCGGGACGAGTTGACCGCACGCGGTTGGGGCTTGGCCGAGCAAAGCCATTTACCGCCAACCTGGCTTGCCGCAGCCGCCGTGGGTGTCGCCGTGGGTGTGGGGTTGTTGCAATACACTCCCCCACCCGAGACGATGGTTGAGTCGAAAGAACTGGCCTAACGCCGCCCTGGCGTTGTTTGTTCCTTTGCAGTCGCATCACTCCTCATGAGCATTGCCGTTCTCCACCAGGTGTATGACGAAATGCGTCGGCTGGCTATTGCCGGCAGCAATCTCGCCAACGGCGACTTCCGCCTGAAGAAACTCGTGCCTCCTTTGCAGGCGTCGGCGGCCAAGGCGCCCGTGTTCGGCAAAGTCGCCGAGGCAATCGAGAAGCTCATCAACAGTTCCGCCAAAGACTCGGCGCCAGCGCTGCTGGAGCTAAGCACGCTCGTCTCGGCCATTCTTTACACGCAAGGCGAGACGGGTCTGTCGGGCAAGTTGGAGCCGATCGACACCATCGACATGGGTCTGCCCACGTCGGCCACCAGCGCACGCGTGTTGAAGCCGCTCATCGAAGCGCTCACGACAACCGGCTCGGGGCGTGAAGAAATTATTCGCGACGCTCACCAGCGCGGAGCTTTCAAAGATTTGCGCCTTGTACGCGTGGCGGTGGGCGCCGTGGATGATCCCTATGGTCCGATCGCCGACTATGTGTGCGATGAAATCTTACCCCTGTACGGCAAGGCGATCTACGACGACCTGCGTTCGTCGTACAATCCCAAGGCCAAAGGCGGGCAAGTCCGCCGGCTGCGGCTCATGCACCGCCTGGACCCCGAAAAGAGCCACGAATTGGTCGAGCAAGCGCTCGAGTCGGGCTCCGCCGATATGAAAGTCGCCGCCATCCAATGCCTTGCCGGGCGGGAAGAAATGTTGTCGTACTTGCTCGAACAAGCGCGAGCCAAGAACAGTGAAGTGCGTCGCGCCGCGCTGGGCGCCTTGGCGCCGTTCACCCAGGACGAAGTCGTCGAAGCACTGAAGAAAGCCCTCCTAGGGGCCGACCTGAAGCTGACCGTCCGCGCCGCCAGTCAGAATCGCAGTCCCAAGCTTCTCACGTTCTTGCTCGAAGAAGGCGAGAAGCAACTCGAAACGCTCTTCACCATCAAGGAAAAAAAGAAGCTGGGCGACGCCAGCGACCGGTTTCAAAACTGGCTGCAGTGCTTCCGCACGCGCGATGACAAACAGACGCTGGCCTTTTTAACGCGATGTTTCCAGCGACGCGACGAGATCGGCCAACTGAAACCCGAAGCCGACGGACAAGCGATCAATCACTTGACCGCATCGCTGTTGGTTCGCTCAGATCATAAACCGGCTTTGAAAATGGTGGCCGACGCTCATGCCACCTTGGCGCCGGAAGTGCTTGAATGGGCAATTCTCGCGACCATTCGCACGCGCAAACCGAACGAAGTTTACGACCTGTTCTCTCCTTACTACCTCGCCGGAAAAGCTGAAACCAAGGGCAAAAAGCGCCGTAGCGACGCGAGCGAGCTCAAGCGAGAAGCGGTGCGCGAATTAGTATCAACTCTCGCAGCGCCGCACGGCGGACGCGTCTGGTGGGGTTACGGCGCGTATGATTACAACGACGAGCGGATCGACCTGGGCGAGTTCGCGAAGCAAGCCAAATTGGATCCGCGATGGCTCGACGCCGCGATCGAACAGGATGACTTGGAAATGGTGCTGGCGCTCGCTCGACCGAAGCACACAGGCGTTCAAAAGTACCTGCTTGACGCCTTTGAGAAAATACTAAAAAAGGCGGACTTTTACTACCACGTGGATGATATCCTGTCGGCGATGGCGCGAATCCAACATCCCCAATTGGTCGAGTCGTACATCACCGCGCTGAAGAAGGCGACCAGCGGCCACCGCCAATATTACGCCTATTGGTTGGCGCGTCTGATTCCGGAGTTGCCGCCCGCCGCCGCGCCGCACATTGAAGCCTTACTTCCGAACATGCATGAGAAGGTGGCCGACCAGATCACGCCGTTCCTGGCGGAGTTGCAGGCCCAAGCGTCCGCCTGACGCCTTGAATGACGGCTCGCCGCGTTGCCGCTTACCGCGTTTTTATTTCGCGAAAACAAATGGCGCCATGACGACAAGAGCTTGCATTGCGTCGTTGCTGTTCGTGCTGGCCGGCTCCCTACCTCCGGCAAGCAGCGAAACTTGGCCGTCAACAGCGTGGGAGCACGTACCGCCGGAATCGGCAGGCCTCGACGTCAAGCAACTCGAACAGGCCCGCGATTATGCGCTTTCCGGAGGCGGATCAGGTTTCATCACGCATCACGGAAAGGCGGTGCTAACGTGGGGAGATCCCAAGCAGCGGTACGATTTGAAGTCCACTAGTAAGTCGATCGGCGTCACGGCACTCGGGCTGGCCTTGGCTGATGGCAAGTTAGCGTTGACGGACCTGGCGACCGATCGCCATCCGCAATTCGGCCAGCCGCCGCCGGAAAACGCCAAGACCGGCTGGCTGGACGACATCACCCTCTTACACCTGGCCACGCAAACGGCCGGCTTCGCCAAACCCGGTGGTTATGAAAAACTGCTGTTCGCCCCCGGCAGCCACTGGCATTACAGCGACGGCGGACCCAACTGGCTGGCGGAGTGCGTGACGCATGCCTATCGTCGTGATTTGAACGAGGTAATGTTCGAACGGGTGTTTAGCCCGCTGGGCATCACACCCAATGACTTGACGTGGCGCAAGCACGCGTATCGGCCGCACCTGGTGGACGGCATGCCGCGCCGGGAGTTTGGTTCGGGGTTCTCCGCCAATGTGGATGCCATGGCGCGGCTCGGGCTGCTGTATTTGCGGGAGGGACGCTGGCGCGACCAGCAAATCATTCCCCGCGACTTCGTCGCGGCATCGCGAAGTCCTGTTGCGTCGGTCGTCGGTTTGCCAGAATGGGAAGGCGATCCGCACGGCAATGCTTCGGATCATTATGGGTTGTTGTGGTGGAACAACGCCGACGGAACCCTCAAGAACGTCCCGCGCGACGCGTACTGGTCGTGGGGCCTGTACGATAGTTTGATCGTGGTCGTTCCAAGCCTGGATCTCGTGGCGGCTCGGGCGGGGCAATCGTGGAACAGGTCAAGCGATGAGCACTATGCCGTTTTGGCGCCGTTCCTGGAGCCGCTTACGGCCGCCGCAGGCGGACAGGCGCCGTATCCGCCAAGTCCCGTCATTCAGAGCATGACCTGGGCTGCGGTGTCAACCGTGGTGCGGCAAGCCCCAGGCAGCGATAATTGGCCAATCACCTGGGGCGACGATGGCGCTCTGTACACTGTGTACGGCGACGGCCACGGCTTTGAGCCTCGCGTCAAAGAGAAGTTGAGCTTGGGACTGGCGCGCATTACAGGTTTCGCCGACAACTTTCTAGCCGAGAACCTGCGCTCGACCACGGCGGAACAAAAGGGGCAAGGCGCCGCAGGCAAAAAGGCCAGCGGTATGTTGATGGTCGATGGCGTACTTTACCTGTGGGTGCGCAACGCGGGAAATTCTCAGCTGGCGTGGTCGGCTGATCGCGGTCTGACGTGGCAATGGAGCGATTGGCGTTGGCAGGAAAGCTTTGGCTGCCCCACGTTTTTGAATTTCGGTCGGAATTACGCCGGAGCCCGCGATGCGTTCGTGTATGTTTATTCGCATGACCATGACGATGCTTACGAACCAGCCGATGGCATCGTGCTGGCGCGCGTTCCAAAGTCAAACCTTACCGACCAAACCGCCTACCAATTCTTTGCCGGCCTGGACGATAAAGGCCAACCGCGGTGGACCGACAACGTGGCGCAGCGTAAACCGGCGTTTGAGCATCCTGGCCGATGTTACCGCGTCTCGGTGAGTTATCATACGGGTTCGAAGCGTTACTTGCTTCGTCACACACACCCCGAAGGCGATCCCAGGTTTGCCGGCGGTTTTAGCGTGTACGATGCGCCGGAGCCGTGGGGGCCATGGACGACGGTGTTCTTCACCAACCGTTGGGACATGGGGCCAGGCGAGACCGGCGCCTTCCCCACCACGTGGATGAGCGCCGATGGCCGCACCGTAACAATGGTGTTCTCCGGTGATGACAGCTTCTCGGTCCGGCAGGCACGCCTGGAGTTCGCTCCGCGGGAATAATCACGAACCCGATCGTGTGGCCACGGGCGAGCGCATCGGCTTTACGCCAGAATTTCTTGGACGACGCGTCCTTCTTCACCATTGAGCAACGCCCGTTCTTGCGGGCCTTGGCGGTAGATGAGCTTCTCGGGCGTCAGTCCGAACAGGTGCAACAGGGTGGCGTGGTAGTCATGGTGCGAGACGGGATCCAATACGGCTTTATGCCCAAAGTCATCGGTAGCGCCATGCACCAGTCCGCCGCGTAAGCCGCCCCCGGCGAGCCACATGCTAAAGCCGTACGTGTTGTGATCGCGACCGACCTTGTCCGGACCGACGTCGTTTTGAATCACCGGCAATCGGCCCATTTCGCCGCCCCAATGAACCAGCGTGGTCTCAAGCAAACCGCGGCGTTTGAGGTCTTTCACCAGTGCGGCCGAGGGACGATCGACCATCCGACAGGCGCGCGGCAACCCCGTGCGGATCGAACCGTGATGGTCCCAAGTTTGATTGCCGGTAAACACCTGTACAAAACGTACGCCTCGCTCGATCAACCGTCGCGCAATCAAACAGCGGGCGCCGTAGTCGGCGGTTTCCGGCTGATCTAAACCATATAGGCGGCGCGTTTCTTCGGTTTCGCCCGAAAGATCAAGCGCCTCATGCGCCGCGGTTTGCATGCGGGCCGCAAGCTGATAACTGGCGATTCGGGCCTGCAAGTCAAGTTCGCCCGCATGCGTCTCCGAATGTCGCTGATTCAAGTGCTCCAGGTAGCGTAGGTAGCTGGTTTGCGCGTCGCCGCGCAGGTGCGCGGGAGGGGTCAAGTTGAGAATTCTCGGCTCCGTGGGGCGCACCACGGTCCCTTGATACAACGAAGGC
Source organism: Planctomycetota bacterium (assembly GCA_963204915.1). Classification (GTDB taxonomy): domain Bacteria; phylum Planctomycetota; class Planctomycetia; order Pirellulales; family Pirellulaceae; genus JAHWKS01. The sequence continues at coordinate 45,437 of CAUJHS010000117.1, forward strand.
AGGTAACCGTTCGACCAGTTCTCAACGCCCAGCACCGGCAAGTTGCCTGGATCGGCCAGCGCTACAAAGGCGGGCAAGTCCTGACTTTCTGTGCCCAGCCCAAACGTAACCCAACTGCCAAGCGAGGGTTGTCCGCCAAGAATGCGGCCTGTGTTCAACGCGCGGATCGACTGCCCGTGATTGTTCACATCGGTATGTGTGGAGCGGATCAAGCAAACATCGTCGGCCACTTCGCCCAAGTGCGGCACAAGTTCCGACAACTCCATACCGCACTGGCCGTGCTTGCTGAATTTCCAAGGGCATCCCAGTAGTTTGGCGCTAGCTTGCGCGGCGTTATCGTACTTGATTTCGCCGGGAAACTTCTCGCCGTCGCGCTTTTGTAGTTCGGGTTTCGGATCGAACAAATCAAGATGGCTCGGCCCTCCTTGCATCCAGAGCGAGATCATGGCCGTGGCCCGGGGCGTCTTTTGCGGCGGTTTCGGCGTCAGGTCGAACGTTTCGGGCTGCAATTGAGGTTGCCGGGGCGCTGCGAGAAGCGATTCCTGCCGAAGCAGACAAGTCAACGCAAGCGAACTGGCGCCCATAGCCGCCGAAGCCAGGAAATGACGCCGTGAGGAGAACTGGTGCATTGGTGACATAACGAAACTACGACCTGGAAGAACCATCGTTAGCGCCGCGCGATGCAGTCGCTAGTCGATGTAAAGGAACTCATTGCAGCTCAATAACGCCTGGCACAAATTCGCCAGAGCGGCGGTCGCTGGCGTTCGAGGTTGCTCGTCTTTCTTGGCAGATTGGAGCGCGTCGGGATGCGCCGCATAGAAGGCTTGTTGCTCGTTCAGGAACGCCAATGCATGAAGTTGCTCATCCTCGCGAGGCTCGCGCGCGAGAGTTTCCAACCATAAGCGACGAACTTGCGCCGTAGGCTCCTCGCCTGCTTCGCGCTCAAGACGCGCGGCCAGATGCCGAGCATGCTCCACCGCCATTTGCCCATTCATGAGCAAGAGGGCTTGTGGCGCTACGGTCGAACTGGCGCGAATTGTGCAATTGGGCGTCATCGTCGGCAAATCAAAGGTTTCGAGTGTGGCCAAGGGGCGACTACGGCGAACTTGCACGTAAATACTGCGGCGGAACTCCTCGCCATGCATGGGAATGACCGCGCCGGGCCGGCCGGCGTCGAGGTTCTCGATGCCGATTACGTATTGTCCTACGGGATCGGCCATGACGGGGACTGCCGGCCCGTACGGCTTGCGGTTCAACACGCCACTAACCGCCAAGACGCCGTCGCGCAGCGATTCGCCATCGAGCCGACGAACATTCATTCGACCTAATAACTTGTTTTCGCTATCGGCCGACTCAAGGTCGGAGCGGCGCTGCGACGACTGTCGATAGGCGGTCGACGTCATCATCAGGCGATGCAGATGCTTCAAACTCCACCCGTTGTGCATCAACTCGGCTGCAAGCCAGTCGAGCAACTCCGGATGCGTAGGTCGTTCGCCGAGGAGGCCAAAGTCACCTGGCGTAGCGACGAGCCCGCGACCAAAGTGATGCATCCACACCCGATTGACGATCACGCGCGCCGTAAGCGGATGCCGGCCGCTGGTCAACCAGCGAGCGTAGGCTAAACGTCGGCCTGAAGTGGGCACGCTCGGATCATCCTCGGGAACGGCGGCGGCATCACAGGCCAACACGGTGAGTTCCCCAGGCGACTGTGCAGGGCCGGGCTGCTCGTGATCGCCGCGAATAAACAGTGCGGTGGCGGGCGGTACGGCATTGATCGGTTCGGTCAACGCTCGCACGAATTCTTCCGGCGGCTTACTCGCACGCACCTGGGCGGCGCGGTCGGCATAGGCTTTCAAGTCATTCGCCGCTTTCGAGTCGTACAGGTAGAGTGAACCCGCGGAAACATTGACGCTGGGGTGCTCTTTTAGCAACTGCTGCTGTTCTGGCGTGCGTTTGTCCGCCGGGGCTTCATAGGCTTCCCGCACTGCCTGGCGAATCTCCTCAGGCAGTTTGGCCAGTTCCTTCTCGAAGGTTTGGCGGATGTACTCGTCCTGCTTGACCTTACGCTCTTTTTCAATCTCTTGGGCTTGCTCTTCGATTTCGTCGGCGCGGCGACGATCTTCGTCGGTATGCAGCGACACGCGACGCTGGGGCGGCGTTTTCCACTGTTTCCAGTTCAGGGCCGGCTCAAAGATGGCGCGAAAGCGGTAGTAGTCAGCTTGCGGAATCGGATCATAACGATGGTCATGGCACTGCGCACAGCCGACCGTCAAACCCAATACGGACGTGGAGACGATTTCCAACGTTGAAGCGACCGTGTCGTTGCGGGCCACGGGTGCATCCGGGCCGCCAGCTGTGGTGCCGTCGGGCGCCATGCGCAAAAACCCCGTGGCGATGAGTTTATCGACTTCGTCGCTCGCCAGGTTCTTCGGTTCGCGGCCAAGCAGTTCGTCGCCAGCTAGTTGCTCGGTCAGGAACTGATCGAAGGGCTTATCTTCGTTGTGCGCGCGAATTACATAGTCGCGATAGCGCCAGGCGTCGGGACGTTCACGGTCTTCGTCGTTGTAACCTTCCGAGTCAGCGTACCCGGCTACATCGAGCCAATGCCGCCCCCACCGCTCGCCATAGTGCGGCGAGGCGAGCAAGCGATCAATCAGCCGCTCGAACGCGTCGGGGGCGGTGTCGTTCACAAACGCCGCAACATCTTCCGGAGACGGAGGAAGCCCCCACAAATCAAAATAAGCGCGACGTACAAGCGTGCGAGCGTCGGCTTCGGCCGAAAAGGAAAGTCCTTCCACTTCTAACCGCGCCAACAGAAACGCGTCGATGGGAGACTGTAATCGGGCGCCGTCATGAACGGCCGGAAGCGCGGGCCGCGCGATCGGCCGAAAAGACCAGAAGTTACGTTCTTCCTCCGTCAGGTAGATTTCTCCGTCCAGCGATTCCGGCTCCTCGCGAACGGTCGTCGCTCCTGCGGCAATCCATTGTTCGATGCGAGCCATTTCCTCGCCCGAGGGTCGATGTTTGACATCTTCCGGCGGCATTTCACCAGCTTGCAGGCGTTGAAGAAGCAAGCTTTCGGCCGGTTGACCCGGAAGCAGTGCAGCGCCTGAGTCGCCGCCGGAAATGAGAAACCGGCGCAAACGAACGTCGAGGCTTCCTTCTTTGCGGCCGTTTTCGCCGTGGCAGTGAAAGCAATGGGTTTTCAGCACGGGGCGCACGTCGCGCTCGAAACTGAGCGGCGCCTCTTGCCCTACACCCACACGGCCGCCCAACAACAGGAGAACGCTCAACCAAGGTACGGTTCTTCTGATCCACAACAGCCGCTTGAGTTCAGCGGGCGCGATCGAACACTTGACCGAAGACGGAGGTTGTCTCATGGGGCGCCGGCCGTGGTAAAAGGCGGGAAATGACCTTGCGAGGCGAAGGAGGGCGGTTTGAAGGCGTGAGAGGACCTCTGCAACAGTTGGCAGATGGGCCTCCACAAGCGTGAGGCAGGACCGCCCCAAGTTTAACGGGAGGGCGTAGAACAAATCAAGAACGGCTTGCGCAAGAGACGGTTTATGTTGGCTCGTCGATTTCCAGCCGGATCCCGCCCAGGATGCCGCCCGGGTTTTCAAGCGACTCGATTTTGATGCTCAGAGTGTTATGGAGGGCTAGGTGAGAGGTGATGTCGGCACGGAACGACCCCTCGCCAACTCTGGTCGTTCCTAAGGTTGCGCCATTGAGCAATAACTCTCCGAACGATTCAACTCCCTCGACCACCAGATATACGCGATGTTCGTGATCCAGGCCGGTCGGGCAATTGAAGCGGCGAAGGAAGCGCACTTGTCCGCGAAAGTCGGCGCCAAGCGACTGGCTCCAGTCGGCAGGCAGGATCGCACGTCCCGGCTGCGGCAGCGGGCGATGGTCATCAGCAACGCGAGCGAGCGGTTCATACTCCCAAGGTCCGTGCAATCGAATGACGTGCATTAGCCCTCCCCACCGTCCGAACCCCCGGCACGGGCGAAAGACCCGGACGCGAGGAAACGCCGCCCTTGCGCCCGTGTTCGCTTGTAAGTTGTGTTCGCTTGCACGTTAAAGTTCGTTGTAATCCAGCGCGAAGGTGTCGCCGCCCGTCATATCGCCGGAACGGAAACCCTTGGTAAACCAACGAACGCGCTGTTCCGAGGTGCCATGCGTAAACGACTCCGGCGCCACGACGCCACGACTTTGGCGTTGAAGTCGGTCGTCGCCGATAGCGCTGGCCGCGTTCAAGGCTTCTTCAATGTCGCCTTCCTCGAGGATTTGCCAGTTCTTTTGCGCATGGTGGGCCCAAACTCCCGCGAAGTAGTCGGCTTGGAGTTCGAGCCGCACCGACATTTGATTGCCTTCTTCTTGGCCTAAACGCGACCGCATCGAATGGACCTTGTCGCTAATGCCCAGCAGATTTTGCACATGATGACCGACCTCATGTGCAATCACATACGCTTGAGCGAAATCGCCCGGGGCGTTGAGTTGGCTTTTCATGTCCTCGTAGAAGGCTAGGTCGATGTACACTTTCTCATCGCCAGGGCAGTAGAACGGGCCAACCGCCGCTTGCTGAAAACCGCAAGCCGACTCGACCGCGTCGCGGAACAGCACCAAGTTTGGCTCGCGGTAAGTCTCGCCATGCCGTCGAAACAACTCCGCCCACACTTCTTCGGTGTCGGCAAGCACCACGGAAACAAACTGCGACATTTCATCATTGGCGGCCGGGCCTGCGGGCGTTTCGACAGGACCGCCGCCTTGTTGTTGCATCTCGTTCAACACAACGGAAGGATCGGCGCCCATGAACATCGCGATGAGCAGCACGATCAAACCCGCCGCGCCGCCGCCAACTCCGACGCCTACGCCAACGGGCGACATATGCCGTCGATCTTCGATGTTGTCGCTTCCGCGTCGACCTTTCCAGCGCATGGGCAATCTCCTGTCGCGTGTAAATTTCGTGAATTCAGTAGGTTCGTGGAGCTTGCTTGGGGTCGCTCCAACGTTCTTTCGTAAACCGCCAAGCGATGCCGGATGGGCCTACCTGACGGTCAGCCCGTAGCAGTGCCGTTTTGCGTGACGGTAAAGGATCTGATCATGCCGATGCGGCGCCATGCTTCGTGACGTCGCGAGGGATTCCCTGGTTCATGTAGCTGGGTTGCTTCAATCGGGCGCCGTCGCTCGGATTATAGCAAACGGCGGACCATCGGCGACGCGGTCCCTTTTCTTTGGGCGCCGCGCAGGATATTCTGGTCACGCATCCGCCAAACCCAGGAGCCTTATGTCCACACGCGATCGCACGCTTGGTTTGTTTCTTTTCGGGATTTACTTGCTGCTGTACGGCGGTTTCGTGCTGCTGAATGCATTTGCGCCCGAGATCATGGACGCCACGCCACTGGCCGGAGTAAATCTTGCCGTGTGGTATGGTTTTGGATTAATCGTAGCCGCGCTGGTGTTGGCGTTGATCTATGGTTGGTTCGGAACGGGGCTACGCTCCTCCCAATCCCAGGAGGAGCGCACGTGATTTACGAACCCTCCTTCGTTGCCGTGGCCGTGTTCTTCGTGTTTGTGGGCATCACCCTGGGACTGAGCTTTTACCTGGGAGGCCGCGCGAAGTCGTCGGCGGGATATTTCGCGGCCCACGGTCAAATCCCTTGGGCGGTGAACGGCGTCGCCTTTGCCGGCGATTATCTTTCCGCAGCGTCGTTTCTGGGTATTTGCGGAATGATCGCCTTTTACGGGTACGATGGGTTTCTTTACTCCATCGGGTATCTGGCGGGGTGGATTGTTGCGCTGTTTGTCGTGGCGGAACCGATGAAACGGCTTGGCAAGTTCACCTTTGCCGACGCTTTGAACTCTCGCTTTCAATCACGCGGCATCCAGCTCGCCGCGGGCATTAGCACACTCGCGGTCAGCGTGTTTTATCTCATCCCGCAAATGGTCGGGGCGGGAGTGCTCATCCAACCGCTGTTGGGCTTCAGCCATACACAAGGCGTGGTGCTCGTGGGCGCCACCGTGATTGTGATTGTCGTCACCGCCGGTATGGTCTCGACCACGTGGGTGCAGTTCCTGAAGGGTTCACTCCTGGTGGTGTTCAGCGCGGTGCTGGCGCTCATGATCTTGTCGCGCGGGTTCACGGTGCAAGAAGGCGGCGTCGACGGTTACAAATTCCGCACGCTGGGCCCCTTTCCGAAAGAATCGTTCGAGTCGGAATTGACGCAATCGCCCAAGTTGCGAGGCGTCACCGTTTTGCCTCCGGAGGGCGACTGGGCCGAAGAAGCCGTTCCCTTCCTTCGCACGCGCGAGGAAACAACGGGGGAACTGACGGTCTGGCGCAAAGACATGCTGACGCCCGATATGGTGATCCTGCGGGAAGCCCAAACGGTGACAAAAACAACGGCTGGCAAAACGTTGGTCAATGGTCAACCGAAAGGAGACGAGAAAGGCGAGCCCGAACTTCATCCGGTCGGTCACGTCAGTCAACTTCCGGAAGGAAAAACCGAAACAGGATCGCTTGGTCCCCTGGAGTTTTTCAGCACCTTGCAACGCAGCGAAGTGGTGTTGTGGGAGAAATTTTCGCGGCCCATTACGGAAGCGAATGGCGATGTAACCACGGTCTACTTTCAAAAACCGACGGCCGGCAGCCAGGTGTTGCGCCCTGGCGAACACCCAGCGTTCCGCAGCATTCGCGGCGAGCGGTTTGTCGACAAGCTGAACTTCTTGTCGCTCATGCTAGCGCTGTTTTGCGGAACCGCCTCCTTGCCGCATATTCTCATTCGTTACTACACGGTCAAAGATGAGTTAAGCGCAAGAAAAAGCACGATTGTGGGCATCGCCAGCATTGGCTTTTTTTACGTTTTGACGCTTTACATGGGCCTAGGCGCCATGACCAGCGGGGCCTTGGACGTGACCGACGACAATATGTCGGCTCCGCTGCTAGCCAAAAGCATGAATGAGTGGCTGTTTGCGGTCATTTGCGCGATTGCCTTCACGACAGTGTTGGGAACGGTCAGCGGACTGATCCTGGCGTCGGCTGGCGCCGTGGCGCACGATTTGTTGCGCAATGTGCTGCGGATCGAAATGACCGATCACGAACAAGTGCGCATCGCCAAGATCACGTCGGTCTTGGTTGGCGCTATCGCCATTGTGCTGGGCATTCTGTTCGAAGGGATGAACGTGAGCTTCCTCGTCGGCTGGGCCTTTAGCGTGGCGGCCTCCGCCAACCTGCCGTCGCTGGTGATGCTGTTGTTTTGGCGAGGCACAACGCATCAAGGCATTATCGCCGCTGTGGTGGTAGGCATGACCAGCTCGCTGGCGTGGATTCTGCTCAGCGGCGACACTTACCTGAACATTTATGGTTTGCCTCGCGATGCGTCGCCTCTGCCGTTCAACCAGCCCGGTATTGTGACGATCCCGCTCGGCTTTCTTACGCTCATCGTCGTATCGCTCATGACGCGCCGTCGCGACCCCTATCCAAGTGTTAACGACAAGGCCGCCTCTTAATGCGATTGGCCGAGGCCGCGGCGCGAAAATCATTCGCGCAAGATTACGCAATGCGCACGGTGTTGCTGCACCGAGCGTTCGTTGCAACAACGGACAGTGGCGATATCTGTCCGTTAGAGCCTATTGCCTTGAGGATGATGACTACTTCAGTGTGGTCCACTCGCTACGCGAGTAATTTTCGGCACTCGCGGAGCGATGGCGCCACATTGGTGGCGTCACACCTGCGTGAAACACGCTACGCGCTCTAGTCAACGGTAAGCATACGGCGAACGATAGCACGCCGCCGCAGGGGGAAACGCTTTCGGACCACTAATCCGCCTGTCGGGGCCTCATAAACTCGCGTAGCAAGCCGGCGTAAGAGTGAGTAATGCAGGCCTTTTGCCGGAATTCATCGTCCTGCATGAGCAGCGCATGCAGTTTGCGAAGGTTTGGACCTGGCACGGAAGGAAACAAATGGTGCTCCAGGTGATAGCTCACGTTCATCGGAGCAAGCGTTAATCGTTCCACCCAATTGGGAATCACCGTGCGCGTTGAATCAAGTTCATGTGTCCAGGGTGCGCCCACGTGTTCGGCCGTCGCGCGAAGCCGATTGAACAGGTTCAACAGGGTGAGCGCCGGCACGGCCCACAGCACGATTGCCGGAATGATCAACCCCAATCCAATGACCACAGCGTACACGGCAACGGTGGAGAGCACGAGTAAGACTCGCGCCCGAAGCGGATAACGCGGTTTGCCGTCCAGTGGCAACAGGATATTCATCCAAGGCGACCAGTGTTTATACGGCTCATGCGCTTTATGTACGTTGAGCCCGAAGAGGCTTTTGACGATCACCCAGGCGCATCCCAGGCGCGTTTTCGGCCAGTCATACCAATCGGCGTCTTCACGCTGATAACGCAGGTCGGGGTCGTCTTTGGTGTTGGTAAAGCGGTGGTGTCGAAAGTGCGTCGCGCGGTAGAGGTCGGTGCTCATGCCTAAAGGAAAGGCGATGAACAAGTCGCATACAACATCATTTACCGTGCGGTTTTTGTAAAGCAGGTAGTGCGTTGCATCGTGAAGCATCACGCCGAGCGCCTGTTGGCGAGTTGCGATGACGACCATGGCGGCCAGATAAACCGCCCAATGCCCTGAGGCGACGGCCGCCCACCCGGCCAGGAGGACAATCGACCAGTGCAGGGTGATCAATCCCGTCGTACGCCAGCCGTTCACGGAGGACAAGCGACGCACTTCTGCGGCGATTTCTTTTCGCGGATAACGCTCCAACGCCACCGAGAACTCGGGCAAATCCGTAACGCTTTCCGCATTGGGGTCGTATTCAACAGCATGAGCCATGATGCAGAAAACCTACCACACAAATTGCGATTTGACGGCTTTAGGAGCAATTCAACCGGCCAACTCAGCCAAGTCGCACGCGATACTTCCAGCGTACTGTTTGCGGCGGGTCGATGGGATCCGCGAAGCCGAGCGAAACCCCTCGGCCATCGACAAGCACGTGCGGGGCCGGGTTCCGAACATCTGGCAAGGGAATCAATTCCAAAATGGCGGGTTCGCCCTGCCCGCCAGGACGATGCAGCAGGGCCAGCCCTTCCTGCAATTCCTGGCGCACCAGCGACCGATAAGCGCTGCCGAGCCGGGCGTTCTGGTTTTTGACACGGCACGCTACGTCAAATACTAGGGCTTCGGCGCCTGGCTCGCGTTCGGCGCTTAGCGACCAATGGCTTTCCCCGGCCATGCCTACCAATAGCGCCACATGGCGGCCATCGGCTAACGGCTCGACATGAAGCTGTTGTAGCGGCGGGCTAGGGGGCCACCGGTCCAACTCGCTGCCCTCGATCGACTCCAACAGGGTTATCGCGACGCCATTTTCCAAACGTTCGATACGGTGCGCATATCGATCGACGCGCCAGAAGAACGTCGCCCGCAGGCCGTCGCCTGCGGCGTTTCTCGCTTCCAGCACAGTCGAGTCCGGCGACGGCATGACTAATCCTTCTCGGCCTCTTTCAACTCACGCCCCGCATTTTCTTTGGCGCGCCACTTGAGCGTCGAGTCGAGAAAGCCGTCGATATTGCCATCGAGCACGTAAAGGAAATTCGTTTCTTGCCACCCGGTGCGGGCGTCCTTGACCCGTTGATCGGGATGCAGGAAATAGCTGCGAATTTGCGAACCGAATCCGACCTTGGCCTGGCTTTTGTACTTCGCCGCTTGCTCGGCCTCGCGGCGTTCTTCCTCGAGTCGGGCGAGTCGAGAGCGCAGCATTTTCCATGCGGTTGCACGATTCTTATGTTGACTTCGCTCGGCCTGGCATTGCACCACCACGCCGGAAGGAAAGTGTGTCAACCGGATGGCGCTCGATGTTTTGTTGACGTGCTGGCCGCCGGCGCCGCTCGCGCGGAAAACGTCCTCGCGCACATCTTTTTCATCAATTTCAATTTCGACGCTCTCCGACACCTCAGGCGACACATCCACCGCGGCAAAACTGGTTTGCCGCTTGCCTTCCGCATTGAAGGGGCTAATACGCACCAAACGATGCATGCCGGTTTCCCCCTTCAAGTAGCCGTACGCCATGGGGCCGCGCACCGCAATGCTGGCGTTCTTAATGCCCGCCGTTTCGTCATCCTGACGGTCGAGCAACTCGGTGGAGTAATCGTTCCTCTGGGCCCAAAGGGTATACATGCGCAAGAGCATTTCAGCCCAGTCACTGGCGTCGGTACCGCCGTCGCGGGCATGAATTGTGATAATGGCGCCTGCATTATCAAAGGGGCCATTCAAGAGCGCTTTCAGCTCTAGTTCCTCAACGCGCTTCTCGATTTTATCGATCTCGGCGGTGACATCGGCGACCAGCGAGGAGTCTTCGTCGGCCATTTCCAACAGCCCGGCAAGATCTTCAGCCGCGCCGAGCGTTTCCTCCATGGGTTTAACAATGGAGTTTAACCCCTTCAGCTTTCCGACCGTTTCTTGCGCGCGTTCCTGGTTATTCCAGAAATCGGGCTGAGCCATTTGTGCTTCGACGCTCTCAACTTGTTTCTTTTTGTTGGCGTAGTCAAAGACTGTCTCGAAGTTCGAGCAAACGTTGTTGAATGGCTTCGGCGCGATCGAGGATTTCTCGTTCCATGAGTCAAAATAAACTGCGGAATAGGAGCTACAAATAGAGCAGGACTTTTACTTGCATGAGATTTTCGAGCAAGAGAACTTCCTGCAGGGAAGCGTGTCGTTATTGTATCGGCCCCAGGGCGGCGCTCCAAGAACCAGCGCCCGGTTGCCCCTTTCGCCTCCTAGCACTGACCCGTACACTGGACAATCGCCCCCGCTTCGCTCTTGTTGACAGCTCGATGGTTAAGAATTTGCCCGTAAAACGAATGACGCACCAGGGCCTGACCGTGGAAGGCTACTCTCGTGCGGCGGTTCAAACCTACTGGCGGATTCCCGAGTTGAAACTGGGGTTCGATCTCGGCGCGCAACCCTGGGATTTTATGGGCACGGGGGCGTGGTTCGTGTCCCATACCCACTTGGACCATCTTGCCGCGCTGCCGGTGTATGTGGCGCGCCGGCGAATGATGAAAATGGACCCGCCGATCATCTACTTGCCGGAACACGCCGTCGAGCCGGTTTCGCAGATGCTACGCCTCTTTAGCAAGTTGGATCGCAGCCGCATGCCGTGCGAACTGATCGCCGTGAAACCGGGCGACGAAATTGAACTCTCGCGCGAGCATTTGGTGACCGCAGTCCCCACGCGCCACACCATTCCTTCGCTTGGTTACATTGTGTGGCAAAGAAGGCGAAAGCTGAAACCCGAATATACCGACTTGGCGGGGGAACAAATTCGTGACTTGCGTTTACAGGGGATCGACGTTACTCGCGATGTGCGTGTGCCCTTGGTGGCGTATTTGGGCGACAGCGCCCCGGAAGGGTTGGACAACTCGCCCGAAATGTACGAAGCGCAAATCCTGATCGCGGAAATGACATTTGTGGCGCCCCATCATCGTAAGGAAGTGATCCACAAGAATGGGCACATGCACTTGGACGATTTTGTCGCGCGGCGCGAACGTTTCCGGAATGAGCGCATCGTAGCGGCTCACTTCAGTACGCGATACAATGCACGGCAGATTGAAACGTGGGTTGAGAAGGCTCTGCCGGGTTTGCTTGATGGGCGTCTTGTTTTGTGGCTTTGATGGAGCAAAAATGGTGAGAAAAGTCAACGGCGGTTGACAAGCCGCGCCTAAAATCCACAACTAATTCCTTATCTAGCAAGGGTTTGCGATAAACGCACATTTATGCGCCCCACCCTTTGACATTTCCGTTAAATCCGTCATAATACTCCTTAATCGCAGGCTGGTCTGCCCCACTGGCCGCGAGGTTGTTTGCGACAAGGTTCCTGCCCCACCGAGTCGCGAACATTGTTTACGAAGTGGTCTCTGCCCCGATCACTTCGCAAACATCTCCTGTGTTATGGTTCCTGCCCCGCCATGACACAGAACCACATACCCACTGAAGGTTTCTTTGATACCTTCAGTGGGTTTTTTCGTGAAGGGACCCGCCTTGCTTTTTCTGTTGCTCCCGACGAAAATCGCCAGGGTTTCCCGCCCTCCTGCCGCAAAACTTCCGTAAGCAAGCGGAAGCTGGTTTTGCAGGCTTTCGGAGCTTCGCATGGTCTTTGAGCATATTGAAAACCTGAAACGACAATTCACCGACAAATTCGTCGTTGTCGATGAAGGCCGCCCCGAGTTGCGACGCTTCCGCGGTTACACCGGTCTGGTGAAAACCGTCAACATGAGCGGACGGGCGCTGGTCCAGTTCGAGGATTTCGAGAACAATATTGGCTGGTTCGACATCGACCTCGACTTTCTCAAAGTGGTTGATCGTCCCCCACCCAAACAAGAGGCGCCCGCGCGCAGCGCTCCTGCGAAACCCGCACCCGCCGACAAGCCCGCTCCTAAGGCGACCCCAGCCAAAACAGCGCCGGCGGCGACTCCCGCCGCATCAGGTGGAATGTCGGTTCAAGATATTTTGGCGGCGGCGCGAGGTAAGGGAGGAACTGGCGCCGGCACAGCGCCCGCCGCTTCCCCAGAAAAGCCGGCCAGGGCCGCACCGTTGAGCACTGCGGACATTCTTGCTGCGGCTCGGGGCGGTAAAGCGTCAGCGCCCTCCGCAGCGCCGAAGGCGGAAGCCAAGCCATCGGAAGAGAAGTCGGCCATCAAAATGGAGACGCCGCAGGCCAAAGATGCGAAACAAATGAGCGTCGCAGAGATTCTCGCCGCGGCGCGAGCGAACAAGGCCGGCGGCGCGCCCGCTCCCGCGGCCTCGGCTCCTGCGGCAAAAACGCCGACTCCGGCAGCGTCGAAGGCTCCGCCAGAGAAACCCGCTCCGCCGCCTGCGGCTCCTGCGGAGCAATCTTCAGCGGCTCCAACAGGCGAAGTTCCAACGAATACTGCCGACATTCTTGCCTGGTGTCGTCGAAAAGATAGTAAAGGTTAGATTGCACCAGCGCCATGCGGCGCCTCGGATCAACCGTGCAACGAGAAAACCGGCTGACCCATCGCGCGTCGCCGGCCTGAGCGGATCGATCGCACGGATCTGGCCGCGACTAAGAGAAAACTTCCATGACCGGCTCTCCGCCGTCCACGACCTTAATGGGACGGCCGATAGCGCTCATGTTCTCGCGTTCGGCGTCGATATGTAGTGCATGGCAGAATGTGCGAAACAGGTCGGCAACCGTCACAGGACGATCGGTCACATTCGCACCGCCCGCGTCGGTTTGGCCAATCACGCGCCCTCCTTGCACGCCGCCGCCCGCGAGCGCTACGCTAAAGGCGCGCGGATAATGGTCTCGTCCGGCGCGGGGATTGATGCGGGGTGTACGGCCAAACTCACCCATCCAAATGACGAGCGTGTTATCAAGCATGCGACGCTCGGCTAGGTCGCGCAGGAGCGCGGCAAAGGGCTGATCAATCGATTGGCAACGCGTCCGGCAACCTGCGAAGTTGTCTTGGTGCGTATCCCAATTGCCGTCCACCACTTCGACAAAAGTCACGCCTGTTTCGATCAATCGCCGCGCCAGCAGGCAGCCTTTGCCAAACGCCGATTCGCCGTACGCGGCGCGTGTCTTTTCGGATTCACGGGCAAGATCGAACGTTTCCATTTTCGGGCTGAGCACCATGCGCGCGGTTTTCTCATAGAGTCTTTGGTGGTCGCGCACTTCTTGGGCGCCGCCCTCCTTGGCGTAGTGTTCTTCCAGGTTTCCCAACAAACGGAGGCGACGTCGAAATCGCGGACTCGCCACCGTGACGGCCGCGTTGTCCGGAACGCCGCCTGCTTCAGTAATCACAAACGGGTCGTAATCAACGCCCAACAAGCCGCCTCCGCCGACATCGCGCGCCCGGCCAATACGGACAAATCCCGGCAGGTCCGAGGCAGGATCTCCCAATTGGTGCGTCACGTTCGCGCCGAACGCGGGATACTTAACGCTTGCCGTGGGCAGGTAGCCCGTATGCATTAAGTACGTGGCGCGGGGATGGCTGCCTTCTTTACCGGTCATCGACCGAATGAGACACAAATGATCCATCACCTTAGCCAACTCCGGCAGGTTCTCCGCCACCTTGATACCAGGGACCGAGGTGGAGATGGCTTTGGTTTCGCCGCTGTTTTCGTGCCCCACAGCGGGTGAGAACGTTTCAAATTGACTTGGACCGCCTTGCATCCACAGCAGGATGCAAGCTTTGCCTTGCTTGCGCAACTCGTCGGCATGGAGGGTCATCACGTCAGACCACGCCAGCGTTCCGGCGGTCCCCACCGCCGAAATGGCTTTCAAGAAGTCTCGCCGGCAAACTTCTCCGCGACGGTCAATGGCGATCGCAGCCTGATGGTGCAGCGTGGTCATGGCGTAATTATGCGTACGGAGTGAATGAACCATGGCGGAGTTTCCGAAGGCGGCCCTTCCGGGCTTCGCCCATTTCTGACGATGACGGCTATTTCCGGTGCAAAAACTCGGTCGAGTTAATCAGCGACCAAAAGATGTCTTCAAACGCTTCCGCTCGGTCGCTCACTTCGCGACGGTAGGCCAGGCAAGTTTTTAACTCCTGGTCGCTCGGCTGACGCGCCAGCACGCGCAGGTAGAGTTCAACAACGGCGTCTTCGTCGTCGGAAAGTTCTCTCAGGATTCGGCCAAGCATTGTGCCGGGGCGCGCCTCCATCATCGCGCTGAATTGGGGCGAGTTCATCAGCACTAACGCCTGGGGAATCGAACTACTCACTTCATCGCGTCGTTCGCTGGGATCGTAACCAAACGTCTGGCTAAACAGTGCCTGCGGCGTTCGCGCCAGCCCATAAGGCCCGCGCGGCGCCATGCGCGGTTGCGGCAGTTCCAAGGCTTCCTGCAAATTCTTGAATAAGGTGTCGGCTCGCAGGCGTTGCGCACAACTGGCGGCGAACGCAGGTTCATCAGGGTTACGCCGCGCGCGGCTTTCTCGCTGGTACGCTTCGGTCGATGCGAGGGCCGTATAGAGCCACTTCACGTCATAACCGCTCTTGGTAAACGCCGCCGCGAGATAGTCGAGCGTTTGCGGCGCTGTGGCTTCTCGATCCGGGCCAAGATCGTCGACCGGCTCATAGAATCCTTCGCCGATCATCTCGGCCCAGATGCGGTTGACAAACGCTTTGGCAAACCAAGGATTGTCGGGCGAGGTCATCCATTCGGCCAATTGGCCGCGGCGTTCCTGGTCCGAAGCGCCGAAGTCGAGCTTTTGTCCGGTCAGGAAAAACACGGGCTGCATCCGCGTGCCCCGGGCTTGCGGGTCATCCAAATCGGGCATGAAATGCTCCGGCGTGCCGCGAAAGCGATTGTTGTTATTCACCGGCATGGCGAACGGAAAACGGTCGGTGGCGGCCACTTCAAACGAACGCTGTTCTCCGTCGCGTTTCGGGCGTACGGCGACTCGTGGAAAGAAAGCGGTCAGGTGATGAAACTCCTCACGCTTCCAACGATCTGTCGGATGGTCGTGACACTGGGCGCACTGAATCTGAATGCCCAAAAACAGCCGCGAGACCTCGGCCGTGGTTTCTTCGGGCATGCCTCCTTGGGCCATAATGAGCCCCGTGGCGCCATCGTCCATCACATCGCCCGAAGCCGTGACTAGCGCCCGGACTGTCTCGCTCCAGGAAGCATTGTCGTTGAACTGCTGCGCGAGCCACGTCGACAAAGTCGTCGAAGCCAGCAGTGCGCGGTCTTCGCTACGGCGGTACATAATCGCATCGCGCCAGTAAGCAGCCCAGTTGTCGCCAAAGCTCGGGTCGCTCAGCAAACGTTTGATGATCGCCGCTCGCTTCGCGGGATCAGGATCAAGCACAAACGCCGTGATCTCCTCGGGCGTAGGATTTCGTCCAATGAGGTCGAGCGATAGCCGGCGCAAAAACGCCTCATCATCCACCAAAGAGGCAAGCCGCGAGGAATCGCCCTCGTGCAACTCCTTGAGCAAGAGGGTGTCGGCTTGATGCGCCACATCTTGCGGATTAGGTGGGGCTGCAGAGTCCGCCCCCCAAGCGACGCCAGGAATCATCGTAAACAGAACGAGCAAACCCCAACCATAACAGGCGGTCGATGGCATGGCTAGATTTTCCCGAGGAACAGATGCCGTCAAATCAATGTAACCCCACCGCAAGACATTTTGTTTCGTCCAGAGTAGCGTAACGAATAGTCTAACGTTTGCCCGTGCCGGTTGTCACGAATTTCACGGCCCTATAACGCGGCGCCCCGTCAACCTGATTGACGTGTTACGCCTGCCGACGCTTGCGAGACGCGGCAAGCATAGAGAATAATTGAATAGGCATGAGGAAATGCGAGAACAATGTCTCGCTGAATGGGGCAACTTACTTGTCTCGTGTAACACCTCACCCAGCAATCAAACAACGGGGGAAGCCGCCGAAAATGAGAATTTTCGCAGGAAAACTAGTTGGCGGAACGCTGATTTGTTGGTGCCTGATTTCCTCGGGCGGCTGGGGGCAAACTATCAAAAAGCGAGCTGAATTGCCAAAATTCAACCCTGCGGCGACGCAAGGGATTTTCTTCGACAACGTGTTTGAACAGGGCTTGCAAGGTCCACGTCCCGCCAACCTGGGGCAAGCGCCTGCGGCTTCACAACCCCAAGGGGCCGGCGCCGCTCAACCGATGGCTGCCAGCGGTTCGAGTAGCGTCAGCGGCGGTAGTGCAGGCGGTCTACACGGCTGGTCGAAGATCATTTCGCCTACCACGATTGAAGACGAAATCAAGGCGATTAAGCTTGCCACCGACCAAAGCGTGACGACCCCCACTAAGTTTCAAGGCGGCGATTATCGCACCGTGCGCCGCGACTTTTCGATCCTGGCTATGTTATTCGCCATTATCTCCGAGTACGACGGAGACGTCCGCTTTAAAGAATCCTCCGCCGCCGCGCGCGATGTGTTTGCCCGAACGGCGGCCAACGCGAAGGTGGGCACGTCGCAAGTTTACAACGAAGCCAAACAGCGCCGCGATCAATTGGCCGACCTGCTCAACGGCTCCAAGATCGAGGGCGAACGCAGCGAACCCAAGGCGAACTGGGCCGAGGTCGCCGGCCGGGCCCCTTTGATGCAACGGTTGGAGTCAGCGTTTGACGGCAAGATACAACCTGGCACGTCGAACCCGAGCGAGTTCAAAGCCAATGCGAGCGAATTACGTCAAAACGCGGAGATCATTGCGGCCATTGCCGAAGTGCTCAAACAGGAAGGTATGGAAGACGCAGGCGACGAAACCTACGACGAGCATTGCGATAGCATGAAAAAGGCGGCGCTGGATATTGTGGACGCCATTAAGAACAACAACCAAGACGCCGCCGCCAAGGCCGCCGGCCAGGTTGGCCAGGCGTGCAGCCAATGCCACGAATCGTACCGAGGTTAAGACTTCGCCGCCCTCAGGAACTCTGCGAGAAGCGCCGAGGCCGAACGATCGCACCATGCGGCGTAACGCGCGCGATCCGGCTTACTTCAAGCTGATCTTCAGCGCGAATTCTGCTTTCATTTGCAGCAACGCCTCTGCGTTTCCCCGCGCGTCGTCCACCGGATGATGGGTGTGCGCGGTCTTGCGCAAGTGCTTGAAGTTGGCGAACACATCCTTCACCACGCCTTTATACAGCGAGCCGAGATTGCTCGAACTATGCCCAAACGGGTTCTCGCCAAGGAAGTGGTGGAAGTACCAGTTGATAAACTGCCAATCGAACCCGTTGTTGTCCGAAATGAAGTAAGGACGGCCATGCGAGTTCTCGGAGATCCATCGCGCGAAGCGCTCCATCACCGCCTTTGGCTCGTCGAACGCTAAGGTTTCTTCGCGTGAAAACCCGCTGACCGCCAATGCTTCGGGAATCCAGTTTTCGGAAACGGGTTTCAGTTGCCCGTAAAAAGTTTTGGTCAGCGACGGTTCGACCGCGACCGCGCCGAAGGAAATCATCGAGTAGTCCGCCGGAATCGGTCCGTCGGCTTCCACATCGACCATGATGTAACTCATCGGATCACCCGATTGGGCCTCCTCGTCGCACCAAGGAGGCGCGTGGTTTCCAAAAGGCGTTTCGCGCGGCGAGCGTTTCGCACGGGGCGCTCATCTTGCACAAGAGCGCCGAAGGATCGGTCCCTCAATCACTCTCTTGACTACTTCGTTTCCCTCACCCAAATATTGCGATATCGCACCGGGTTGCCGTGATCTTGCAGGTAAATCGGACCGTTCTGCGGCCCGGCTCCTACTGGCGCCGCCGTGGTGTTGCGTTCGCCGGGTAATTCAATGTTATCGTGAATCAAAACCCCGTTGTGGCGCACCGTAACGCGAGGATTCGCAACCAGCTTATCGCCTTCATACCGAGCGGCCGTGTAGTCGATGTCGTACGTTTGCCAGGCCAGCGGCGGAAAGCACATGTTCACGCTGGGCTTGGCGACGGTGTAAATCCCGCCGCACTCGTTTTGCTCGCCTTCCAGACCGAAGGAATCGAGCATTTGGACTTCATACCGCCCTTGCACATAGATTCCACTGTTGCCGCGCGCCTGGCCGCGATCTTGCGGCTGGTAGGGAAGACGAAACTCCACGTGCAGTTTGTGACTGCCAAACGTCGGCTTGCTAGTCACGCCTTGCATCAGCAAACCGTCTTCCGTGATGCGGCCATTGGACCAGTTCTTCAAGCTATCTTCTGAACCGTCGAAAAGTACGGTAGCTCCCTCGGGCGGCTTCTGGCCGAGCGTGGGGCTTTGCCGCTCCACTTTCTTCAACTCGCCCACCTGGTTACCGTTGGCGTCTTGGAGCGTGATGACGCCGTCCTTGAGCACCCCTCGCCCTTGATCGGAGCCGAAGACCACTTCGCCGTTATTCATCTCACTCTCAATTGCGACTTTTTCCTCTCCATTCCAGCCATAACCTGGAAGCCCCCCGTGATAACCGACCGCGCGGAACTTCCCTTCGCCGAGGGCGATGACCTGGACTCCAAACGGTTGCTCGCCTTGGCCGGTTGAAAGCGTCCCGGTGTATTCGCCTTGCACTTGAAAGTCGGGGTCGGCTTGGGCGGCTTTCTCCGGATCGTCGTAGGTCGGCCCTGCGATGGCCGCCAACGGAAAAAGAAGCACGGCGCTGTACAAAGCAAGCATCACTCGCATGGCAAACTCCGGAAGGAAAGGGAAATATGGGGAAAAACAATCGAAAAAATGTCTCTAGCACACCGCGGCTTACGGCGAACAAGGGCGCTGGCGAGGTGTTGATGTGCTCGCCGCGTCGCCTTCCGCGCTGAATTTCCAAACCGCTGAGTGTAATCGTCCAGAAAACGCCTTTCCAGAATAGGCGGGTCGCGTCGCCAGAAATCACTTTTCAGATCGCAAGGAGCGTTCTCCCGCGTTAACGCGGTGTCGAACGAACGTCATTGTGTCTTGCGCTGGTGACCGCCGTCATACCGACCGTGCAAGATCCGCCTATAATTGAGGGATGGCTTCCTCGCGCAAATCTTCACGACGCGATTTTCTGAAAGGTCGAGCCGCACTTACGGCGATCGAGAACCTCGGCGCTAGTCCGCCGTCGCCAGCAACGCCCCAACCCGTCGAAACAAGCTCCACAGCGGCGGCCGCTCCTGAGGCGGCAATCAAGCCCTCGAACGAAAATCCTTCCTATCTCGTGGAATTCAGCCGTCGCGCTATGGCTTGCGATTTTCAGATTAGTTTGAATGCGGGCCAACATCGGCGAGGGCCAGAAGCGGCGGTCGCGGCGCTCGACCTGATTGATCGTCTGGAAGATCAATTGACGGTGTACCGCGAATCGAGCGAAGTCAGCCAGATCAACCGCCGCGCTGCTCACGAAATCACCTCGGTCGAGTGGGGGTTGCACCACCTCCTGCAACACGCGGGCGAATTGTCGGCAGCGACGGGCGGCGCGTTTGATATCACCGCCGGTCCACTCGTGAAGCTGTGGGGATTTTATCGCCGTCAGGGACAAATGCCCCACCCGGACGACATTGCCCGCGCGCTGGAGCGAGTCAACTGGCGACATCTGGATTTGGATCCTCAACAGCTCACACTGCAATTTCGACGTGAAGGTGTGGAAATCAACCTGGGCGCCATTGGCAAAGGGTATGCGTTGGATCGCGCCGCCCAAGTTTTGTTGGACGAGGGAGTCGAGAATTTTCTCTTTCACGGAGGCCGCAGCAGCCTGATTGCTCATGGTTCGCGACAGGGCGTAGGCGAGCATGGCGGATGGCGGGTGGCGATCCGTCATCCGTTACGGCCCGATCGCCCCGTGGGGGAAGTGCGACTGCTGAATCGCGGCATGGGCACTTCGGGCGCGGGCACGCAGTTCTTCACCCACCGCGGAAGGCGGTACGGTCATATTCTCGATCCTCGTACGGGGTGGCCGGTCGAAGGCATGTTGTCGGCCACAGTGCTGGCGCCGACCGCAGCCTCAGCCGATGCGTTATCCACCGCTTTCTACGTGATGGGGGTTGAACCTTCGCTCGCCTATTGTCGCGACCATCCGGAAGTGTCGGCGTTGGTGATTGCCGCGGGAGAGCGTCCTGGGACGATCTCGCTCCACACGGCGAACTTGAATGATGTTGAATGGCGCCCTGCGTAGATGCCCCGCACAATTCGACGTTTCTATGTCGTTTGAAATTACCCCCCGTACGGGCTCCGAATGCGGCTCGTCAGATTTGAGGGGATGGGCTAAAATTGTCGAACTAGGCGGGAAACGATGATCGTTGTAACAGGTGCGTTATGGACCCATTACATCTAGCTATTGCCTTGGGTCCACTCGCGGTTTACCTGTTCTTGATGGGGTTGGTGAATCTTGCACGCCGGCCGCTTCTTGTCACCGGGGGAAGAGACATCGCGGCCTTGGGTGTTGGCATTAGCGGACTGGCGGCGGCTGGTCCAATCGAGTTGTTTCTTCCCGAGCAGGCGCTTTCGCGGTTTGGTCCTTATGCGTGGCTTTTAGTACTGCTCCTGTACATCTTATGCGTGATCTTGATCGCGCTGATGTTGCGGCCTCGCTTAGTGATTTACAACATCACCCTTGAGCAGTTATCGCCCGTTCTCGACAAAACGGCCACGGCGTTGGACCCCGAGGCCCGGTGGGTTGGCGCCGGTTTGGTGCTGCCCCACTTGGGGGTTTCGCTACACTTGGACCCTACCCCCGCGTTGCGGAATGTGCAATTAGTCTCATCGGGTCCTTTGCAAAACTTTGCGGGTTGGCGGAAACTGGAGTTAGCCCTAGCCGATGCGCTGCGGACGGTTACCACGGCGCCCAATTCTGTGGGCGGCAGCCTGGTTTTCTGCGGCGTCGCCATGTCTTGCCTGATTCTTTATATGACGGTCACGCAGCCGCAAGCCTTGGTCGCCGCGCTCCACGAAATGCTCCGCCTTTAGACGGCCCTCGCCGGACCGAGCGTCTTTTCGTCGTTGTCGGCATGGGGGATTTTCGGCGGCGCAATGCATGGAACGCGGAATGCGTTGATGTGTGCGCATTCCGCGTTACAACGTTCATAGCCTCAGCCAACTTACCTTGCGAAGTCGTAGGCGTCTAAGTAGGTTTTGTCGGCTAACTCGGCAAACAAAAGGTCGGCGTCGGCGCCACCCCAAAGCGTGTCGTGTTCGTGGTCGTCGCGAACGCGATCATCCCAGGCAAACTGGATTTGCAGCCCTATGCCAATGGCCTGCGGCGTGGCCGGGTCCTCAATGCCCACTGGCGAAGTCCAGAATTCGCGTATTGCGGCCAGGAGGGCGTCGTCGTGATCGAAGTCGGTGGTCCCGCCAACCAACAAGTCGCGTCCTCCGCCGCCGCGAACCGTGTCGCCGCCGAGCCCGCCCAACAGCACGTCAATACCCTCTTCGCCGTCGATGAAATCGTCGCCGTCACCCCCTAGGATAATGTCACGTCCTCCCCCGCCGTAGAGGCAGTCGTTCCCCTTGCCGCCGCGAATCAGGTCATCGCCAGGACCGCCCACGATACGGTCCACTCCGTCGCCCCCTTCGAGTTGATCGCCGGCGCGGCCGCCCGTGATCAGGTCGTGCCCGCCTTGCCCGTCGATGGTCATCGCATAACGCGCATCGGTTGCGAAGATGCGGTCGTTGCCATCGCCGGCGAAAACGCGTACGTGTCCGCCGCCACCCACGTTGTGCGAGCCATAGTACACGCCGTTCATCCAAACTCCGATTTCGTGGTCGACGGCGCCGCTCCAAACGTAAATCAAGTCGTCTTCAGGAGTTCCTTGAATAATCAAATCATTGCCCACGACCAGGACCGAGGCGGGCGGCGGTTCGACCACATCTGACAGTTGAATCGTGATGGTCGCCGTGTCGCTTAGCGGCGACTCGCCGTTGTCGGTCACTTCCACGAGAAGTTGAAACAGGGGACCGGTTTCGAAGTCCAGCGCGTTGGAGTTGGCGACGGTAATTTGCCCAGTCGCCGGATCAATAACAAAGGCGTTGCCCGTGTTGCCGCCGATCAAAGCGTACGTCAAGGTCTGCCCGGCATCGACATCGGCCGCAGTAACAAGGCCCGCCACGGTTCCCGCGGCGCTATGCTCCGGGAGAACCCAGGCGTCATCGGCGGCTACGGGCGTCGTGTTTTCTGGCGGCGAATCGACGTTGGACGCGGCGATCACTTCCTGGGCAATCACCTGGCCAAAGAAGAGCGCCGAATCCCAATTCTCGGCCGTGATGATACGTCCATCGACGACGACGTCATCGGTCGCCGTGGCCGGGTTGCCGTATTGACCACTTACGGTATTTGGCGTGGCGCCATTCGTCACGGCCTGTTCATACTGGCCGAGTTGCATGTCGGCGTACCAGACGTTGTCATAGAAAACCGCGGGCGAGCCAATGAAGGGAACCGAAACCTGCTTTCCCTCAACGGGGCTCACGCCGTCGACGCGTGCCCACGCCAGGACGGAAGTTCCGTGGCAAATCGCCGCCACGAATTTGTCCTCAGCTAAGAAATCATTGATCAGGTTATTAACAATCGATTTGGTCGCCAGATCGCCGTCATAATGATCGTTGCCGTAGTCCCCTGGGAAGGCGTACTGATACATCGACGCGCCCCACCCCCCGACGAACGCAATGGCCGAATAATTCTCGGGGTTCACGTTGGCCAGCGCTACGTCGGGAACCACTACGCCGGAACTTTCCCAGCCTTGCCCCGAGTTCCAATGCGGCGTCGAGGGGTTGGTGGTCGTGGCGGCCACTTCGACGTCCAACCCTGCGGCTTCCAACGACTGCCGCGTATCGTTGTACTCCTGATAGTAAAAGTCGTGGTCGTTGGCAATGACCATGAGCACCGGCAGAGCGTCCCCCGCCATCAGGTTGCGGGTCTCCAGCGATTCAAGCCGTCGCGCGGGTTTGCGGGGTTTACGAACCGACCGGGCGACGGAAAGACGCCCCAAAAGATTGCCAAATAGCCTCATACGTCTGGTCCTTACGAGCAAAGGGTGCATAGGAACTGCGGAGGCTAGGCCATCCGCGTGCACCAAGAGACTCGCCAACCGGGCCAGACTTGCGACAAAAAACTTCGAATTATCGCCGCGGCGTCCACGGCGCGTTGACAATCGCGCCATGATGATCGTTCCCCGACTCATCGGCGGCAACGTTTCCAGCGCCCGTTTCGAAGCGATAGAGCGCGAGCGTTGATTCGTCGCTGGTCAATGCAGAGGGAACAGCGAACGGCTGACGGTAGCGGATTCCGCGTGAGATGCGCACGCTGTCAATCAACCCGTCAAAGAAGCGATCGTTTTGATCGGAGGGAAGTAAATCGGGCCGGACCCCGCCGATGGATAGTCCCCCGTCGGTTACCGGAAGCTCGTAATCGAGCGGCGACATGGCGACACGCGCTCCGTTCACAAACAGCCGCAGCTCCCCGCGATCCGCAGTTGCGGCAAGATGAGTCCAATTCCCGGGCGCAAGACGTTCGGTGGACACATACAAGCGCGATTCTGCGCCTACCCGACGGCCAATTCCCCAATTCCCCTCGCCAGACTGGAACAACGCAATCCAATCGGTCCCGAGCCAAGACACGACGTTTGATATCCGCGGTGTCCGGACTTGAACGACGGCTTCGATCGTGACGGGCATCATCGGATCAAGCGTCAACGACGGCGCAGCGACGTAACTGTTTTGCCCATTGAACGATAGTGCGAATCGTCCGTCGCCCATCGCTGGAGGGGACTCCAGCGTCAACGTCGGCGATACGTCCGGAAGCGCGGGTAGCTGCGACTGGTCCTGCGGGCGATGAATGGGATCCTCGCCACCCCCAAAGCTAAACCAAACGCCCACAATCACGGCAATGGTAAGCAAACTTGCCGCAGCCACAGGAACAATCGCAGGTAGCCGACGTCGCCGTCGCTGCGGCTTGCCAATCTTCCGCACACTCGGCGCCGAGCTGATGATGGTGGGCATGCTCATCGGCGTCACGAGCGTGGGGGCCTCGCGGACGATTTGCTCCAGTTCCGCGACGACATCCCCCATACGCTGGTAGCGGTCTTCTGGACGCTTGGCGACCATGCGCCGGAACAGCTCTTGCAAGCGAGGGGGAACCGGCTCGCCGTGTCCGTCGGTCTCTAACGCGGGAATCGGAGCTTGCGCGTGAGCGACAATCAGGTCGATCGCGGTTTCGCCGGTGTAAACCGGTTTACCCGTCAAGAGATAGTGCAGCGTACAGCCGAGCGAGTAAATGTCGGATCGCTCATCGGCATGGCGGGTGCTGCGGGCTTGTTCGGGCGCCATGTATGCGGCCGTGCCCATGATCATGCCGCTTTCGGTCAAATTTTCATCGGGCGGCGCGTGCGGATCATCCTCCGGCGTGAGTCTCGCCAGTCCCATGTCGAGCACTTTCACCACGCCGTTCCGGTCGAGCAGCAAGTTTGCGGGTTTGATGTCTCGGTGAATCACCTGACGCTCATGCGCATACGCCAGCCCGCGCGCCGCGTGGAGAAGGTAGCTTGCGGCTTCATCGGCGGGCAACGGTCCATTTTGCTTGACCACGCGATCCAGGTCGTCGCCATCGACGTACTCCGTAATCAGGTAGTGCAGGCCTTTGTCTTCCCGCGCATCGTACGCGGTCACGATGTTGGGGTGCGACAACCTTGCCGCGGTGCGCACCTCGCGTTCAAAGCGAGCCAGCAACTGGGGTTTATCGTTCAGATCGGCCCGCAACACCTTGAGCGCCACAACACGCTGCATTCGGCGATGCATGGCTTTATAAACCGCCCCCATGCCGCCCGAGCCGACCTTCGCGATGAGTTCATAATCGCCAAGACGACGCACCTTGGCGGATCTGGCGGACGCCGGCGCCGCGGCGCTCGTTGCCGCAGGCGGAATGGCTCGTGGCATGGCCGCGGACCGTTGCTCCTCACGACCTGCCGGATTACACAGAGCGATCAGCCAGGCACGCTCGAAGTCAGGAAAGCGAGTTGCATAATCTTGCACACTGATTGTTTCGTGCGCCATGCGCCGATATTCGATTTCCAGCGGGATCAACTCTTGCAGGGCGAAGCGTCGCCGTCGGGCGTCCAAGGACGCGGCGAAAGTTTCCGCTCGGGGTTGCTCGCCGGCTTGCCATGCCTGCTCGAAGCGATTGCAGATGCGGTTGACCAACAGCATCGTATCTTCGGGAAGTTGGGCAAACGTCTCTTCGCCGCTCACGATGACGCCTCCTTTTCCCACAGGCGCTCGATTAGTTGCAGCTTGCGTTCGACGGTGCGACGCACGCACCCCAGCGCTTCGGCAATGTGCGGCGTCGCGTCTCCTTCCAGCTTCATCAAGGCGATGCGCCGCAGGTCGCTGTCTCCGGTCGCGTCAAGACGCTCTAAAAGATGTTCAAACTGTTCCGCCAGTTGCGCCGCAAACTCCGGCGCCGGTTCACGACTGAGGATTTCGCTCAAGGAACCGGGCGAAACCGCAACGGCCGCCGGCTCGCCGGGGTTTGCAGGCTCGCCACCGCGTTTGCGCCGGTTCTCATGGCGGATCCAGTCGACCGATTTATTGGCCGTAATCGCCATCAGTAGCGGCCAGAGGCTCGAGCGATCAAGCAGTTGCGGGAATTTTCCCTCGCGCGCGGCGAGGCAAAAGCTCTTGAACGCGGAAAGTGCGACATCCTCCTCATCGGCGGCGACGCGGCGCGCCCCCTCCAGTTTTCGCCGGGCCAGTTCCACCATGCGCGCAAAGTAAGCTTCCCACAGCTTTTGCGCGGCGAGTGCGTCGCCGGATTTAAGCTGGTCAATCCACAGAGTCACCGTGTCGTGAGAAGACATGCAGCGCGAGTGCGGGCGAGACGAATCGAAACACGACCGCTCCCATCATGGCGCCTGTCACGGGCTTCGTCCACTGCACGACACCTTTGGCGAAGTCTTAGATCAACTCAGGCAGCGGATGGTAACCGTCGGTCAGATACTGGGGACGGCCCGACAGGTCACGCAGGGTGGCTGACGACGAAATGCCCAGAAAATGATGGAGCGTCGCATGCACCTCGCCAAAGTGAACAGGACGATCCGCAATTTCACCACCCAAACGGTCGGTAGCGCCAATCACCTGGCCGGTACGGAACCCGCCGCCAGCGATCAAGCCGCCGCCGACCTGCGGCCAGTGGTCACGGCCCGCGTCGGCGTTGATCTTGGGAGTTCGGCCGAATTCACCCCAAGCCACGACCGCCACATCGCGGTCTAAACCGCGCGCGTGGAGATCTTCGATCAATGCCGACAAGCCCTGATCGAACCACGGCAAGTGTGTGTTTTTCGCCTCGCTGAAGTTGCTGCTGTGGAAATCCCAACGACCGAAATTCAACGTCACGACGCGGGCGCCCGCCTCTACGAGACGCCGTGCTAAGAGGAAATGCTCCAAGTTGCGCGGCGCTCCGTCGCCGTAGCGGTTGGTGTCGCCCTTGCCGTAACGCTCGCGCACCGCGGGGTCTTCTCGCGACAGATCCAGCGCCTCGGCCAAGCGGCTTGAGGTCAGAATACCCAGTGCTTGCTGATTGATCGCGTCGAGACCGTCCATCATGCCGCTTGCGTCCACTTGGCGGCGCAGTTTGTCGAGTGAGGCGTACAGCGACTTGCGATTCTGCAAGCGTTCTTCCGTAATACCTTGCAGCACCATGTCTTCCCGAGCCGGCCCCGTAGGACGAAACGCCGCGTGACCAACGCCCAAAAACCCAGGCAAACCTGGCGAGCCATACGGCGGATGGCCCGCATCGGGCGCTAACCCCACAAATGGTGGGATTGCAGGGTTCACGCTTCCTTGCATTTTCGACACGACCGACCCGAGCGACGGCCACCCGCCGGGGGGTTGATTGCGTGTGGTCCGCCCCGTGTAACAAATAAACGAATCATGCGCTCCGTCGGGCGACCCGTACACGGACCGCAACGGTACGCACTTGTCCATAATCTTCGCCAGTCCCGGCATATGCTCGCAGATTTCGATGCCGGGCACATTGGTGGGGATGGGCGAAAATTCCCCGCGAATCTCTGCGGGGGCGTCCATTTTCAGGTCGTACATGTCCTGGTGCGGCGGAGCGCCGACCAGGTAGATCATGATGACCGACTTGTGCGAGTGACGGATCGAGGCGTCCTGTTCGGCCCGTAGCAGGTCAGGCAATGTCAATCCGCCGAGTCCCAAAGCGCCAATCCGAAGGGCCTCGCGGCGCGTGAGGCCATCACACAAACGCCCTTTTCGTCCTTGAATGGAAAACATCAAGCGAACTCCACCAGAAAGACATCAGGAAACCTTCATCCATCAATAAACGCTGATCCGACCATGCTAATGCGTTTCGCCGTCAAAAGCTAGTGTAACCTTGCTTCGCGGCGTTCCTTTTGCAGGACGCTCGTATCGGTCGAGGCGAGCAGCGTGTGACGCCCTGCGTTTTCTGCGAACCGACCGGCCCGCGGCGCTCAGCGAGTCTCGGAGGGTGTCCAAAGTCCGTTGATGAGCTCCAACGTACCGTCGACCAGAGCTTGGCCCCCGTCGGGTCCCACGGTGTTGCTTTGAATGACGGCGCCATAAGCCCCGCCCGTTACGCCGCGCGCCGTGGGTAAGTACGTGCCGGGACCGGCCAGTTGAATGACGAAGGTTTGCAGCGCGGGGCTGCGGGCCTTCATTTGAACGCCGTAGTCGGTAAACAGTTCGAACTGATTGGTGGCGATGACCACATCGCCTAAGCGGAGGACGTGGACTTCCGTAGGGAGAACGTCATCGGGTTTTTGCGTTTTGAAACGGTCCACCACTTTTTGCTGCCACTGCATACGCCGCTGGGCCTTGGGATCACTCTTGAGCGTCGCCACCTGGTTCTCTGCCGCCAAGGCTTCCTCTTGGGTCACCAAGCGGACCGGCAGATTGAGCGTCTGCACCTGATGCTTGAACACGGCGTCGGCGTGCGGTTCTTGCTTGGCGCCTTCGTAGGCTTCATCCCACGCGGCGACAATCCGCCGCGCGATTTCATCCAAACGGTCAAGGTTGCGCAACTTGCGCATGCGTTCTTCCGCCTCCTTGCGGTACATCAGGTGCGGCGACTGATCGCCCGCCGCGCCGGTCCAGGCCAACACCGCCAGATCTTTACCATGGCGTGCTCGCAACGTCTCGCGAACCGAATGCCAGAAATCGGCATTCACGGCGCTGCGTCCCTCCACTTCCTGAGCTGGGCATGCCAGGTTCACGCACGTGGCGATGAGGTCGCCTTCCGAGTTCCAGAAAAACAGCACGTCCACGCCGTGGTCTTCGTATCCTTCAAACCGTAGAAAATCGGCCTTTGCCGTCGGACCGTACATTTGAGCGCGGCCGTCGGCGTAAACCGCAAGCCGGTTTTGCGCCACAACAGCGTGTCCCAGCCCCCAACCGACGCTTCCTGGCTTGCGCGACTGCCATGCTTGCCTTATCCCTTCAGCAATCTGCTGGACCAAGAACTTGCGGTATTCGTTGGGACGCATGATGCCTGCTTCGGGAAGCTCGTACAGCCCTTCCTCCACCACCGGCGCCGTGTGGGTATGCGTGGCGCTAAGAAAAATCTTTTCAGGTTTAAGATCCGGTGTGAGGCTCGTCACCGCCGCGCGAACTTCTTCGAGCAAACCATTGCGAATGGACACCAAGTCGCAGGCGACCATGACCGCTTGTTCAACGGCTCGATCACCCTCGCGCGACTCGAGCGCGACCACCGAAGCCGTCACCGGGCTTTCGACCGCTTGCGAGATCCGCGTGTGCATTTGGCCGGCAAGCGCCACAGGCCGATCGGGCGTGATGCTGATGGTCGCACCTCCGACATGCAACTGGGCTGCGGCGCCTGCGCGCGGCATGGCGCCAACGACCAGGCTTGACAACAAAAACAACAACGCCGCACTGCGCGGCTGAAGGCGAAACCTTGGCATGGTGCATATCCTTGGTCAGGTGGGAAAAAAGTCGAGCGCGTGAGCAAACGCGCTAAGGGCCAGGCTGCTTCTTCGCCGGTCGTGCGTCGCGTTTTTTCTTTTGAGTATAGTTCGGCCAAACGATGCGTTGCCCTTCACGGTTGTCGAAGGTCCATTCGGGCCAAGTGGGGCTTTCATCGCGGACTTCACGGTACTTGGCGACGAGTCGCGCCTTAAGTTTCACGAAGACTTCGTTTTCGGTTTGTGAATGATCGGTGGTTTCGGACGGGTCCTGGCGAAGATTGTATAGCGCAAACTCGGTGGGTTCCGCCGCTTGAAACGCCGCTTCGTCTGCTGCAGTTATACTGTTGCCGGGCGCCGAGAGTTGGTCCAATCGTGCGAGGATCTTCCAATCGCCCTCACGTAGCGCTACTTGATAACGACCGGCGGCGCGATTGAAGTGCCAATAAAGCGGTTCTTGCCGGACGACCGACTCGCCGCGAAAAATCGGCGTGATACTTGCTCCGTCGAGCTTTCGATCTTTGGGCGGTTCAATGCCGGCGATCTCGCAGACGGTGGGCAAAAAGTCGACGCCGCACACCGGTTCGTCGCTTTCGCCGCCAGGATTCACCTTGCCGGGCCAGCGAATGATGCCCGGCACGCGAATTCCGCCTTCCGTGACGAAACCCTTTTTATCGCGCAACCCTCCCGTTGAGCCGTACGGATGCTGTGCGGTGATCGCGGGTCCATTGTCGCTGGTGAAGAACACGAAGGTATTGTCGCGCAGTTGCTGTTCATCCAACGCTCGCATCACGCGGCCAAAGGCGTCATCCATTTGCGTGACATTGCCATGGTGAGCCGAATACGCCGGGTCGTCATGCGGATAGAGCCGGGTGTAGCGCTCATTCGAGGCAATTGGTTCATGCGGCTCGTGAAAGCAGACATACAAAAAGAACGGCTTGGTTTTGTCGCGTTGATTCAACCAGCCGATCGCTTCCTCCGCAACGACATGCGCTGCGTAGCCCTCGATGCGACCGACCGCCTGGCCGTTCCGCACAAAATTTTCCGGGTTGCGATGGTTCGGCAAGGCGTTGTTC
The DNA here is from genome assembly GCA_963204915.1 of Planctomycetota bacterium. GTDB lineage: Bacteria > Planctomycetota > Planctomycetia > Pirellulales > Pirellulaceae > JAHWKS01. The sequence goes on from CAUJHS010000117.1 coordinate 75,882, forward strand.
TGCGTGCCAAACCAATGATCAAAGCCATGAGCGTCGGCCTGCGGCTGCGACGCCTCGTTGAATTGACCCGTCAAATGCCACTTCCCGGCGTGGCATGTGGCATAACCCGCTTGCTGCAGAAGTTTGGCGATAGTGACTTCGCTTTTTCGCAAATGCACCGGAGAACCGTGAGGAATCCAGTTTCGCACGCCGACCCGCGTGGGCGTTCGGCCTGTCATCAGCGCCGTGCGCGAGGGGGAACAATTCGGATGGCCCGCGTAACAATGCGTCAAACGCAGGCCCTCCTTCGCGAACTGATCGAGATGCGGCGTTTGCATGTCGTTCGCGCCGTAGCAACCCAGATCGCCATAGCCGAGATCATCGGCCAAGACCAAGATGACATTCGGCCGCGGTTCTGCCGCGATGTTCGAGACGCCACAGACGGCCACCCAGGCAAAGCTTAATATCACCGTAGTGCGTGTCATCGGTAAAGCTCCCTGGCGTATCGTTGCGCGTTTTGGGTTTTCTTGACGTGACCTACCGCAAGTGAAGTTGTTGGCTACTTTTGAGCGTGCGCGAATACGTGTTTCAGCGCCGCATGCAGGTTCAATCGACGATAGCGGCGGTGTGTGACCGCGTCTTCGACGGGCGCCCCCGTTTGCTGCATGATCGCCAGCATGGCGTCGGGAAGGTTCTCGCCATCCGCTTTCCAGTCGTAGCCCGACTTTTCAATCGCTTCACGCAACAGCATGGCGGCGCCGCAGGCGATGGCGTTCGATGAACTGGTGGCTCTCGCCGGCACGAGCAAGACGACCTTCTCGTTCCGATCGAGGTAGACCGCATCGTGGCCGGGCTTCACGGCGCCGATGGCGAAACAATCCGCCTGGCACGCGGGCCAAGAGATGCCCTTGGTGAAGTTATGGTTGCCGGCTGGGGCGCTAACCCAAATGTCGCATTTGCGCAATTCCGCCAGTTTGGCGTCGATCTCTGTGGCGACCGGTTCGGCGTGCTCCTCGTCATCGACGGGAGCAAGATTCACCGCCGTGATGCGATGCTCCTCGTGATGGTCCAACACCCATTGCAACGCCGCCGCCAAGGTAGGACTGTCGGAAGTCTTGCCATGGCAACACTCCAGACCGCGAATCACGGCCACCTGGTTGTTGTAGGCCACGCCCCGTTTTCCCTCGTAGTTCAGCGACGAAGGAATACCGATGGTTGATCCGTGATCGCCGCGTCCTTCATGGCGGGGATCGTTGTCGCCGTCCACAGCGTCGAACACCACGCGAACTTTGGGCTGGCCATTCACCGCGACGTTCCACTCCGGCATCGAAAGTTTGCAGCCATCATCCACGAGCGCTAACGTTTGCCCTTTGCCGAAGGTCAACATCTCGGCATAGGCTTTCCAAGCGTCGAGAATACCGGCATGACGGAACTCTTCCGGAGCGACCGGGTCGCCGCCCAGCGCGGCGTCGTTTGGCGCCTCCCAAACACTGACCCCCAGATGATAGCCCGCATGGTCCGGCGTTTTTCTGGCGTACCAAGCCGTGACCATCGCGCCGGTGGGCAACTGGACGCTGGAGGGATAGCCGCAGTCGCTGTCGTCCAAGGAATGCGCCAACCGCAACGGTTCGCTCCAGGTGCGCCCCTCATCCTTACTGAGTTTGGCGCATACTCCCTGCTGGCCCGCCACGCGCACGCCATAGGTCAACAGCAAGCGTCCGTCTTTTAGCCGCGTCAGATGCCCGTTGATTTCGTTCTTCCCGGTGACCGGTTGTGGCTGGCTCCACGTCGCGCCATCGTCGTCGCTGCGGAACAACTCGGTGCGAGTGATGCGCGCCGCCGCCAACCAGCGACGGCCGCCGAGGGGGAATAGATCCGTCTCGTTATGCTTCGGGCCAATGAGAGACACGGGCCGCCATGTCCAGCCGTCGTCGTCGCTACGGAAATGCCACGACCGCCAGCCTTTCGTTTTTGACGACTTGGTCGGGTCGTCGTACTCGCCTTGATAGCACGACGCGTGCAGCGCGCCGTCGTCGCCGGCCCAGATATCGCCAAAGGGAATATGTTCGGTCCAGCCAGGTTCCGCCGCGGGAAATGTATCGCGTTTTTCCCAAGTTCGGCCGCCGTCGTTGGAGCGCATCACCCAAGCGCGCAGCACGGCGTCGCGGAAGGGGGCTTGCTTCGGGCGTTCGGCTTGCTGCTCATTCGTCCATCCCGAACACAGCACGACAAGGTCGCCATTGCGCGCCAACCCCGCAGCGTGGTTCATGCGAATCGTGTTGGGATCGTGCCTGGTGACAACGCTTCGCCGCGTCCAGGTCAGGCCATCAGGACTGGCCCAGCATTCCACGTCGCCCTCTTTTAATCCATGGCTGGGTTGATTGTGCAGAATCGCAAGCACTTCACCCTGGGTTGTTAAGGTCAAATTGGGCCATGCACACACATTCTCGACCGCGACCACACGGCGGAGAGACGGCGGCGCCGGCTCCTCGCTGCGTGCCATTCGCGCGGTTAGCAGGACGAGCACGCAAATCGGCAAACCAAGTCGATTCATGGATTTGTGAGATTGCTTCGAGCGATTTGTAAGGCTCTCGTTTTGCGATGGCCGTCATCGACGACCAACGAACCGGTTTTGCACGCAGAGCATTGCTTTCGGGACTACGCCGGCCGGTACAATGCGTTAAACATCTTATCAACCATGCATACCCGTCGCTATGCGCGAGATCTTTTATACCGACGCAGAGATCCAAGACGCCTATCATGCTTGGGCGCCCCGCCTGCGCGACTATGCGGCGTCGTGTCGTCGGGAACGTCCTCTACCAGAGGAAGACGCGCTGACGTTCGCCCAGCGCGAACAACGCCGTATTCTGAGCGCCGTCCTGAAACAGTTCCGCGAGGCGCCGAATTTTTCTCGCCGCTTACACCTGCAAATCGTCCATGGCTCTCTGATCACGTTGCTTGCCGCGCAAGAAGTTTTTGAGAATTCGGAAGCCGTTGTTCCGTTGCTGTCGGCCGAGTGGGAGCGGCTGCTTCCGGAAATTACTCAGGGAGCCGATGGTTGGTACGGCAGCAACTGGGTGACGATTCATGCACCAGTTCCCCCATGCTTCCGTTCCTTCCTGCATGACACGTTTCCCGAGCCGCCGGGCGTTGAACTTTGGGTGCTTACCCAAGCCCGCTATGGGAACGCAACGCACGACCTTTGGCGATGGAACGGCGCCGTGGCTACCTTCGTAATGACTCTGGCCCAGCAGTACACGGAAGAAGGGTTTATCGACAAGTTCACCGACTGGCCGGCAGGTTAAGACGCGGCGCGTCGGCGCATCCTAACATTGCGAGGCGACTTGGCGTTCTGCTACGCTGGGGCGGGAACTGAGGCTCGGCTCTTTGGTCGCAGGAATTCGCAATGCCTATCGCCATCACCGGTGCGGCGGGACAACTTGGAAGAGAGCTTTGTCGGCAACTGGGCGACAACGCTATCGGCCTGGAGCGAAACACGCTCGATCTTGCAAACCCCGACGCGGTGCGGCGCGTGATCGCCGAGTTGCGTCCTTCCGCAGTGATCAATTGTGCGGCCTATACGAAGGTTGATCTTGCGGAGAAAGAGCCGGACCTGTGCCGCAAGGTGAACGCTTTGGCCGTGGAGTATCTGGCGGAGGCGTGCCGCGCGCATGACTGCCCGCTGGTGCAAATCAGCACCGACTACGTGTTCGGCGCCGACGCCTCGCGCGCTACGCCTTACCAAGAAACGGATACTCCAGGCCCACAAAGCGTGTACGCCCGCACCAAGCTGGAAGGCGAACAACACGCCGCAACGTGGGAAAAGCACGTCATTGTTCGCACCTGTGGGCTTTACGCACCCGCAAGCCGCACCGGCAATTTTGTCGAGACCATGCTGCGGTTGGCGCGCGAAGGCAAGACGTTACGCGTAGTGGACGACCAGTATTGCACTCCAAGCTTTGTACCCGACGTCGCCCGGGCCGTCGTGTTCTTGTTGTCGAAGGCGGCGTTCGGAACGTATCACGTCGTGAATACCGGCGAGACCACGTGGCGCCGTTTTGCGGAGGAGATTTTCCGCCAAAGTCACATGGACGTCTCCGTGCAGCCCATTTCGACCGAGGAGTATCATGCCCCGGCGCCGCGGCCCCGCTATAGCGTGTTGGACACCGGCAAGTATCACCAATTGGGCGGACCTCCGATGCCCCCATGGCGCGACGCATTAGCGCGATATCTTAGAGAAACACGAAATCCAGCCCCGCTTCGACAAAGCGCTGCCGGTGATCGTTCTCCTGAATGAACTCGCGTGCGCTCTCCAACAGCGCAGCTCCAACAGCAACAGGCGGCGAATGCCGTCGCGCGAATCTTCGCACAAAATCGCCCGGATGCGGAGTCGTCGATCTTAACATAACGGTTACCGATTCTTCTCATGGTATCCGTCAAGTTTTAACAACTTAGATCCATATTCCTCAGGCTTTCGCACCTTGCCCATGCTCGCAAGGCGAATAGCGGCGCGTCCACAACTTTGCGCGTTGGATGACGCGCGATGGTACCTGGGGCGAGAGTAGAAAAACGCCACAAGTCTCGCGATCAATCACGATGCGCCGGTTCGAACGTCGGGCTGAAGGCGCGCCGTCTTCTGAACTTTTGAATTCTTCTCGCATCCTACATCGTTTCTTAACGATGCCGCGGGATACTCCCTTCCGTAATGAGGGGCCGTGAAGCGATCCGTCGCGGTGCGGCGCTTGCTTCGTCATGGTTACCGCGTAGCGAAAGGGTCTTCATGAATGCGAATGGCACGGTGTTCGAGCGTCGCCGCGCGTTCACACTCGTCGAGATGTTGGTCGTGATCGCCATTATTGGCGTGCTTGCAGCGATGGTCTTGCCCGCACTAAGCGCGGCACGTTCTGCGGCGCGCTCAACCACGTGCAAGAACAACTTGCGTCAATTTGGCCTGGCGTTTCAATCGCTGGCCTCGCAGCGCAATGGAGAACTTTGTACGGGTGCGTTCGATTGGAAAAACGATGGCTGCGTCACCCAATATGGTTGGGTGGCCGATCTCGTGCAAAGCGAAACCTTGGTGGGTGAGATGCTTTGCCCCGGCAACCCCGCACAAATCTCGGCCACGTATCTCGATTTGCTGGAATGGCTTCCGCCTCCGGGCGACACGTGTGCTGATTACAAAGGCCCACAGGGTCAAACCTTGCCCGACGGGACCCTGCTGGAAAGCCCGTTGTACAAGATCGTTACAAGCAACATGGCGGCTTCGGAAGCGCGCCGGGAATTGATCGAACAAGGCGTTTACGACAAGTACTACAACACCAATTACGCGGCCAGTTATTACCTGGTGCGGTCTGGTCCTAAACTCGACGGCAGCGGGAACTTGCGCACCAAGCCAGGATGTGCGGCGTCGATCGCCTCGCGTCACTCAAGCATGGGTCCGCTGACACTTCGTTATTTGGACAATTCGTCGATCTCGGCCAGTGTGATTCCGTTGCTGGGCGACGCGGTCGCGACTGACGTGCTTCCGCAGCCGGTAGGGCAGGTTCCGGCGGGCACGCCTGCCGCCATGTCGTTCACGCGCGGTCCCGTTAGCCCGACCACCATGCAAACGCCAACATTTGCCCAGTCCACTCCTCGAGATGGGCCTTCCGGCTGGTGGGCCGCCTGGGCCAGACAAGCTCTGCAAGATTATCGCGGCTTTGCGCCGCTGCACGGTGGAGCCTGCAACATTTTATTCGCCGACGGCAGCGTACGAATCTTCAAAGACGCCAACGGCGACACGTTCCTCAACAACGGCTTTCCGGCCAGCTCCACAAGCGGCTTCACCGATGACCGTATTGAACTGGAACGCCGCGACATCACCAGCACCTACCTGATTTCCGACCGCCAAGCCGCGCTGTTGCCCTAAGTGCCGCCGGAGATTCTTCACCTACGGTTCATACACGCTTGATTGATTCTTCCTTCGCATCACTAAATTAAACGTCCGTAGTCCCAAACCACAATGCGGCAGTCAAGCCTGACTCGCCTCTCGCTTGGAAATCGCTTGGTCCCCGCTTAAGTAACGTGTGTCCCATTTTGATCCAGGAGTTTCAGTAAAGATGAAGATTCGTTCTCGGAAGGGTTTTACCCTCGTCGAAATGCTGGTGGTGATCGCCATCATCGGCATGCTGGTGGCCTTGTTGCTGCCGGCGCTCGCCGCGGCTCGCGAAGCCGCGCGAAAGACTCAATGCAAGAACAACTTGCGCCAATTCTTTGTGAGCGTGTCGCTCCACGCCGATAGCGACCCGCAGGAACGGTACAGCACCGGCGCCTATGACTGGCAGCGCGACGGCAGCATCGACACCTATGGCTGGGTGGCCGACATGGTGAACCGCGGCGCAGGACGCCCGCAAGAGTTGCTTTGCCCGTCGAACCCCTCGAAGGGTTCGGAAAAGCTCAACGACTACCTGGGCGTCACGAGCATCGCTCCGAAGGAAGGCGGCGATCCGGCGAAGCTGGATGACGGCGCTTCGGCGCAGTTCACTCCGGCCGCTGCGGCGCAAGCCCCCACGATGATCGCCAAACACTTCCTCGATAAGGGCTTTGGCACTAACTATATGACCTCGTGGTTCTTCGCCCGCACGGGCCCTGCGTTACAAACGGAGTCGCTTTCAGGCGGCGTGCGGTTGTACTATCCGTCGAACTCGATCGTCCCCGCATCCAAGAGCGCCATCAAGGGTCTCGGCGGTTCGCTCGGCCCTCTTAGCCGCAACGTAGTGGAGCAAGGCGCCTTGGCTTCGTCGGTCATTCCGATCTTCGGCGATGCGAACGTGGGCGATGCGAAAGAAGCATTCCTCGAAGAAACCATTCCTGGTTATGAAGGCCGCGGGCTGACGCGAGGCGCCCGCCTGGTTGAATCGTTCAGCGATGGTCCCGCCGCACGCGACGCCACGGGCGGTTTTCAGGCTTGGGGCAAGGCCACCGAGCACACCGTCTACAACAGCACCACCACGCCTCCCACGAATCCGATTTTCGGTGTTGAACAACCGGCTCCGGGCGTGGTTTGGAACTATCCCACCGACTGGACCCACTTGCAAGATTACCGTGACTTGGGCCCTGTGCACTCCGGCAACTGCAACGTGTTGTTTGCCGATGGAAGCATTAAGGAGTTCAAGGACATCAACGGCGACGGTTATCTGAACCCCGGCTTTGACGTAGACGAAACTTCGACGGACCCGGCCTACTTCGCCGCCGTCGGTTACACGAACGACACCGTCGAATTGCCTCCGGCGTTGATCTTCTCGGGTGTGTTCATCCAAAAAGACTTCACCAAGAAGATGAACCTGGACTAGGTCTTCTTTGTTGTGCTCTCTTGATTTCGAGGAAAGCCGCCGGCGCCCCGCATGCGTCGGCGGCTTTCATTGCTTCCCCCAGTAACGACGCGGAAAGACCGCACGAGAATCGGCTTGACCTATGCAAAACATAACGACAACCTTCGTTGATCCTTATGCTGAATGGCTTGATGTCCGCGCGGCTGCTCGCCCTTTGAACGCCTATCAGCTGCTCGATATCGAACCAGGAGAAACCTCCACCGCCGTCATTGAAGAGGCCGCGCAGCATAAACGCGATTTACTGCGGCGCTCCTTGCCGGGAGCGCCTTCGGCGTTGTGGCAGCACATTAACGCGGAATTGAATAACGCCATTGAAACGCTGCTCGACCCGCGCAAGAAGGCGGCCTACGATCGCCAGCTCTTTCCGCTTGGAGCGCTCCCCGGGGCCGAACCGCAAGGACCCCGCGCTTGCGTCGGCTGCGATGAAGTCAACCCGCCGAACCGCGCCTTTTGCTCTCAATGTGGCGAGGCGCTCCTGGAGCATTGCGCCCGATGCGGGCAAAAAGTCTCCTCCCGCGAAACCTATTGCGGCGTGTGTGGGGCCAACGTCAAAGCGGCGTTGCAAGAACGAGCCGAGAACTTCGAGGCGCGCCTGCAAGAGGTCGAACAATTGGAACGCGACGGTCGATTCGATCAAGCAGTTGTGTTGTTGAGCACGATGTTGTCGACACAGCACGCCCAACTCGAGCCGCTCGTGCAACGAGCCAAAGAACTCCTATCGGGGCTTCCCGCACGACGCCGCGCCGTCGAGCACGAAGTGCAGTGCGCGGCAGAACAAGCCGAAGCAATGGCGGACGCGCACGAGTGGGAGGATGCCGTCGCTCGACTGGAATCCATTCCGGTGGGACTTCGCACCGAGACCAATTCACGCAAACTTTCGCTGTGGAGGGCTCACGTTGATGAAACAAACAACCTACTGCGAGAGATTCGCACCGCCGTCATGGCGAAAAAGCTAGAAGATCTGCTCCCTAAGATCGAGCGTCTTCTGAAACTCAAACCGGGGCATCCTCAAGCTTTGCGTTTGCGAGACCAGTTGCAAGCCCTACAACAAAAGCACGAAGCCAAGACGGCCGACGCACTGCGCCGCCAGGCAAAACAACTGCTGGCGGAACACCAATATCACGCCGCGGTTCAATTGCTCAAACAGGCGCCCGATACGGTTCGCGACGAGAACTTCCAGAAACTTTACGAATTCGCCCAAGAGACCGCCTGGCTGGCGAATGCACTGGAGTGGTCGCCCGTGGTCGATCGCACCTTGTTCGCGGCGGCCCAGCGGTTAAACAAACTGGCGCCATCCAATTCCCATGCCAAGCAGGCAGTTGTTCAGATCCAAGCGAAGCTGAACGCCGGGGCTCCCGACCCGCGACTTGCGGCGCCGCTGTGGCGTTCAACGCCGCAACAGGTCCAGGCGCAGTTTCCCATTGCATGGTGGGGAGGTTTCTCGCGCATCGGTCAGACGGACAAGCTTGATTCGTCTCTCTTGAAACAAAAACCAGGCTGCTTATATGTTGCCTGTGGACTGGCCCTGCAAGGACTGGGACTGGCCGCCGTCGCGACGAATCTCTTACCGCAAAAGAAAGCCGGGCTGCTTAATGCGCTGCCACGTTTAGGCCGCCGCCGTGACGCCGTTTCCAGCGCGTGGGGCATCGACCTAGGCCCTTGCGGATGGAAAGCCATTCGTCTGATCCGCCAGGATGACGAAGTCCGCATCGCCGCCGTCGAATCGCATGAAGATCCCACCGTCGCTTCGGAGCAGAAAGACCCAGCCGCGACGACCTTTGACCTCAAATCCTCATTGCAAGATTTGTGCAAGCGAGTGAATTTGTCGGGGGAGCGTGTGGTGATTTCGCTCGACACCGTACACTTACTCCCGCGGTTCTTTCGACTCCCCATGATGGAGCCCACAAAGCTGCGTGACGCGGTTGGGTTTGAATTGCGAGGCCAGGTTCCCGTCGCGCTCGAGGAATTGATCTGGGACTACCACGTCGCGCCGAGCGATCTCACGAACGATCGAGGTCTTGGCGATCAGGAAGTTGTCGCCATTGCCGCGAAACGAACTGCAGTCCAACAGACGCTGGAGGCGGCGGAAGCGGCCGGCCTTCGCGTCGAAGCGGTTGGTTGCGAGGCGATCGCGCTGCACAACTTTTTTCAGTACGAACTTGCTCGTCCCGCGCCGACGCAGAATTCGTCCGCAGAGCGCGCGAATGCTCAGGAGGAGCCGATGACCGTCGTCGTCGATATTGGCCGCCGTGCGACGAACTTTGTCGCGTTCTCGCCGCGATCGCTGTGGTTTCGCAGCCTTCCGATGGGCGGCGACCGATTCACCAAAGCGCTCGTGCGAGAGTTTCGCCTTACCTTCGCCGATGCCGAACAACTCAAGTGCGCCCCGTGGAAAGCTCGCGCGCTCCATCAGTGGGACGAGGCCTTACTGCCGGTGTTTGGGGCGTTCTTAGAAGAAGTTCGCCGCACGCGCGCCATGCTCGGCCGACGCCGCATCGACCAGATGATTATTACCGGCGGAGGCGCCGGACTTCACGGTCTGCTACGACGCCTGCACCATTTGGCCGTGGAGCGCGACTAACTCATTACTAACTCAGTCGCCGTTTTCCGCACCACATGCCGCGGATGCGGCGACTTCGTCGTTCTTCCGCGACACTCCCTCAAATCTAGAGCGCGGTTCACGCTGGTGTGACGTACCCAATGTGGCGCCATCGCTCCGCGCGTGCCGGAAACCACTCGCGGAGCGAGTGGACCACACGGAAGAATTCATCACACCCCGGTGAAACCGGCTCTAGAGAATACTATTCGTCGGTTTTCTTCTCGTCCTTCAATCGCATTTCGGCTTTGATTTTCAGAAGCCCTTCGGGCAAGTGCGCGAGGGCTTCGCGATACCAATATTGGGCCCGCGTTTTCAGTACGCGTTTTTGGGGGTCGGAGTACTTGTCGGCCAGGCTCCACCAACCATCGGCCAGCAGAACTTGGGCCTCGGGCGTCGTGGGGCGAAGAAGGTCTTCGGTCGCTAGGTCGGCCAGGGGGCGATCTCCCGCCTTGCTAAGTAACGGCAAGCCGCGCTCCCACTGCTGTTTGACAAAGCAAAAGTATTGCCCCACGACTTGATTGGCGTGAGGATCGTCCGGATCGTGCGAAAGGTTCTCCATGACCGCCGCAACTTGGGCGAACTCCTTACGCGCGGCGTCGACTTCGCCGTGCCGCTTCATTACGTCGCGCAGCACCTCGCGATCTTCCGCGCTCCGGGCCAGCGATACCGCCATTTGATAAAGCTCACGGGCCGACGTGAAGTTATCTTCCTGGTAAGCGCGGTCCAAGGTATCCCCGGCCCACTTGGCCAAATCCGCCCGTAACTTTTTCTCATGCTCTTTGAGGGAAGCGGCAAGTTTACGAATGGTGGTCGCGTCGCTACTGACCGAATCGAACGCGTACTCTTCGGACATTTGCTCGCAAATGCGCCGCGCCAATTCCACGGCGCCGTGGTCCGCGGCAATGTCGCGCGCCACGCGCAGCACCACATAGCGAGCCGCGGGATCTTCGCGCAAGCGTGCGACATGGGCCATCATTTCCGTAGCGACCGCTTTTTTCTCTTCCGGCTTTTTGGCAGCTTCATATTTGGCGACAAACAACTCTTTTACCACCGCTTGGGCCGCGTCCTGCTCGACTTGGGTAGGAACGGGCAACTTGGCGGTGAGGCCTACCGTTGTATTTGTCCCCTCGGCCGATGGAAGATTGGATGACGCCGATGACGAAGGCCCGGGTGTCACCGCAGGCGCCAGCGGCGCCAATGGGGCTGACGGGGCGGAACCAACGTCGTTCGTCGCAGCCGGCGTTGTGAGCGCAACGGCCCGTGCTGCGGCCTCTTGGGTGATTTGCGCCGCGCTGATGCGCTCGCCGCCTTGGATAGTAAACAACGCCTTAATCGCCGCATCGCCCGCATCCTTAGGAACCCATCGCACTTGACGATTTCCCAGGACGGCGAGAAATCCTCCCTCGCGTAGCGCACCCAGGCCTGCCCGAGGCGTGAATGGTTTGAAAGTCCATTCTTCAGGCTTGGTCCAAGGGACGGCGCGCTCCTCATCCACTTCAACGGCAAGAATGGTTTCGGTTACGCCATCGGTCATTTTTCCTACGGCTTGCCCCTGGAACTGCTGATACACGGCACCGGGGCCGTCGGGCGCCAGCAAGTTCGTGCGTCCATCGAAGCGTTCCGGCGACTGATAAATCAACGGGATTTTTCCCAGCAGTTGCAGATTGTGAGGACTATCCCACGGTTCCGAAAGTTTGAATTGACGATACAAGTCGTTCATTCCGAGCGTGGGTAACAACCGCACGCGCCAGCTCAGCAGCGGCTTTCCTTCGGGAGAGTAATACGCCGAGGGATAAAACTCCCATTCCTCGAAGAATCGCTCCAACGCGCCCCCCAGATGTTCGAGATTGCCAATCGTCCACTGTAGGCGCGCCTCGGGCGAAAGCGGCTCTGCGGGTTTGTCGGCAATCGGCTGGCGGGCTAATTGTTCCGCCGCCGAGAGCGGCGCCTGCGACGGAGCGGCTTCCTGTGGTGTTGCATCCGACACCGGCGCGGAGTTCTCGGTAGGTGTAGCGCTCGGCGTGTCAACCGACCCCGCGATTTGCGGCGCCGCTGGCGGAGTGACGGCATGCGTTGCGACCGGAACTGCGGGCGTAGTAGGCGTTACGGCTGGTACGGGTATCTCGGCGGCGACATCGACAGCCGCGGCCTCTTCATCGTCAAGAGAAACCCGCGGAGGGGGCAGGTAATCGCTTTTGCCGCATCCTCCGACGACCAACACCAGCCCGGTCCATACCCCTCGCCGAATTCTACTCGCTTTTTGCTGAGACATACGCACCTACAACCGTTTCTTCACCGGGCATTCCAACCCGGGGGATGAAACCGTCATTATAGGTTTCGCGAGATGAAGACTTCGTAAAGAGGGTATGAAGAACGAGGGCAATCTTGGGTCGTCATCGGCAAGAGAAAACACTCAGCCGCATCACGTTGCGCGGCGCGCTGCCGCAGGAAACCGAGTCACTCGAAGCGCGTCACATCGGTTTCTAATCGTCCATGCCCTCGGCATCTTGCTCGCGCACGCTGAATTCCAGTTTCCAGCGGTTGTTGGTTTGCGGACTAAAGCACCAGAGTTCAAACACGCCGAGTTCGGTAATGCGCGTATGAAAGCGAACAGGCACATAAGGTTCATCAATCGCCTGATCGGCCGGAAGCACCGCTTCGACCGAATCGGTTTCCACTAATTCTTCTTCCGTCCATGAGGGAAGCACCGTTCCCGGCTTGTCCTGCTTGCGGATCGAGGAGCTAAAGAAGCGGAACTGCGCCGGTTCGCCCACGACCAAGCCAATGTCGCCTGAGGGAACATCCGTCTCCGTTCCTTCCTCCATACCCATGGGCGCCACGCACAACGCTCGGAGCGGCCGCGGCGCTCCGGGGATCGCCAATCCTGACGTTTCGATGCCCACGTAGTAAGAACGTGCGGTGCCGCCGCGAATTCGCACGCCGCCGTGGTCCTTGGCCCAGCCGTAGTACGCGGCGCCGCGCGCCACGGCGTAGTCCAAATCATGCTCGCCCTCCAACACGCGCGGCGAGGCTTCGTTTTGACTCCATCCGCGCAAGACCTGGAGTAGTCGATTCCGGAGCGCATCGCTCTTAAATACACCGCCGTTGAACAGTACATGGGTCGGTGCAATGGGGCCTTGCTTTACGTCGCCATGTGCACGTAGGAATGCGGCCAGGTGCCGAGTGACCGCCGTGTCGCTTTCGTAGGGCAAGCCAATCTCTTGAAAGCCTGAGGCGCGCCGTCGGGCGGGCGAATCGTCGACCGAACACGCCGGGAAGAAACCGTCCATCAGGAGTTTCACCGCGTTCTCACGATCCACTTCTACCGACACCGTGCCGCCAATGAGCTTACTGCCGCGTCCCAAGACCGAAATGGTTTGCGTATTGGGTCCGTCGTTCGACAGTAACGATTCTTTCGCCGCTCGGCAGGAATGCCATAACGCCACGGACTGCCACGGATCGAGTTTGACATTCTTCTTGCCAAACAGCCCCGCCACGAAGTGAGCCAGCGCCAGGTCCATGTTGTCGCCGCCGACCAATAGGTGATTTCCCACGGCGATGCGCTGGAGTTGCAACTCTCCGCCAATTTCGGCCACGCCCACTAAAGTCAAATCGGTTGTGCCGCCGCCGATGTCGCAGACCAACATCTTATCGCCCACTTTGACACGACGACGCCAGCGGTCCCCCTCGCTTGCCAGCCACGCGTAGACCGCGGCCTGGGGTTCTTCAAGCAAGACCAGGTCTTCCGGCAAACCTGCAGCCAGCGCCGCTTCCCGCGTAAGTTCGCGAGCGGCCGCGTCGAACGAAGCCGGCACGGTCAACACGACGCGCTGCTCTGCGAGTGGGGCGTCAGGAAAACGTGCGTCCCAAGCGGCGGCCAGATGCTCGATGTAGCGCTGCGACGCCGTCACGGGAGACACTTTCGGCACGTCGTGCGGGGCGTTCCACGGCAAGATCGGTTCGCGTCGATCGACGCGGCTATGCACCAACCAGCTTTTGGCGGCGCCCACGGTGCGGTCGGGTCTTTCCGCTCCGCGCAGACGAGCGTACTCGCCCGACACGTAACCGCAATCTTGAGCCCACGGCAGGTCCAGCGCGCCCGCGGCGGTTTCGTGGTCTTCGGGGAGGTACAAAAACGAGGGAAGTGAACGACGCGCCTCGATCGCGCCCGGCGCGACGAGTTGCGGAATGGGCAGTAACTCCGTTTTGGGTCGGTCCACATCAAGCGACGTGTACGCCACAACCGAATTCGTCGTGCCCAGGTCGATTCCAATTACGTACTTTGCAGCCATGACTTTTCCTGGTTCCCCGCGCTACACTTCGACTTCTACCGGTGCGACAATTCGCGCCGCCTCTTGGCTGCCTGTCCAGGCGGGCGTTTCGCAGCGCGTCGCCTCCCACCCATGATGGACTAGCCGGCCGCGATAGGGCGGTTCTCCTGAGACTTGGCCAGTAAGGCGGTACCGTCCGGGGTCGAAACCGGCGGGGAGATCCACCGGCGCGCCTTCTTCCTGTGTAACGACTGGAGCCAGCCCAAACCAACGCTCCAAGACTTTACCGCAATCGCGGTGCACGTCCCGCGCGACGGCTCCAATTTGGGTGTCGGAGAACCCGTCCAGCGGTTCTTTGATGAAGTCAATGAACCGCGCCTCACGCTGCAGCGCCGCCAGGAGCATCAGGGCATCGCTTTGCAGTGGTTTCGCCGGAGTCGGCGTTTTAACCGTGGCGGGCGTTTTGGTCGGCGCCGGTTGCGACGGGGGCGCTGGGGCGGCAGGCCCCTCCAAAAGGAGACGCTGCACCTGTTCGCCCGTTTGCTTATCAAAAAGGATGCGGAAGAACGCCCGCAGAGCCAACATCAAACGCATCAGGCTGCTCGCTTTCGTCGAGGAAGTGAAATCCGACGAAAGTTAGTACAACGCCCGAGGCGCTGGGTTGTCAACAGGCCACAAAAAGCGGCGCACGGCCTGATTCGCACGCCAACTCCGGTTTTGCCAACGTCCCTGGCTGCGAAACCAGGGCCACGGAGCGAACTTCACTGTGTCGTTAACCACGACGTGCGGCCATGATAATCACGCGAATAATCACGCCGACGATAACCGCGAAGATTCCCAAACCGCCGCCCGCCCATCCAATGCCGTTGTATTTGCGACTGCCGTCAGGTTGCTCCACATACGCGAACATAATGCCGCAATGCGGGCAGCGATCGTTAATATGTTCAGGTACGCTCTTGCCACAGCCGCTGCAATAATACTCTAACTGTTGCGTCACCGCGGGTTCAAACGTAGGCGTGGGGTTGTAGGCGACTTCAGGCCCAAGGCTGGGCGTGGTGAAGGTCGGGCCAGAGGACGAGGCGCCGGAAGACCCGCTGCCCGACTCACCATGACCGCCGTAACTTGGTTCGCCGTAGGTCGAGCCAGTCGTTGAGGCGTAACTCGGCGTGTAGGGAGTTCCCGAGGCGCCGCTACTTCCCGCGGTAACTTCGTACGGAGGGGTATAACCGCCATAGCCACTCCCGGACGAGGATGAGGCACCGCTCGACATCGACCCTTCCGAATGGCCCGCGTAGGAACTTCCCGCGCCGGGGACATAGGGCGTTCCGCCATAGGCCGCCCCGCTGCCGCTCGATGTGGAGCCGCCCGAGGTTTCGGTCGTGTAGGACGGCGTATACGGCGTTGCACTCGCCACCGCAGAAGCGCCCGAGTAACCGCCGGCGCCGCCAGAGGCGCCCTCGCCTCCATAACCACCGTCACGGGGGGTCGCCTTACGAGCCGCCAATTGTTCGGCGCTCGGCATCAGGTCGCCTTCGCCGCGAGCTTCCAGGAGAGTGCGTAAGTAGTTTTGGTCGTCGTCGCTCAACTTTTCGATGGGGCAAGGCACGGTCTTGAGACCCTGCTTCAGCACGACATTGCCTTCGTGAATGCGCACGAATTTAGCGCGAATTTTGTTTCCTTGCACATCGGTCCAGGTACGAACACGCAACGCCCCGGTCGAGGGGTCATCCTCGCGCGTGCCGCGCGAGCTGGGACCGTCATCATCATCATCTCCGTCGCCGGATGATGAGGATAAGGGCTCATTCGCCGCGGATTCACTTCCGGCAGACGGGGTGCTGGTGCTCGCCCCAGCGATTTGTTGAAACACGAACTGCTTGTCCGCATCGCTCAATTGCACGAGCGCCACGGAAACTTCCTTGCCGTTCATCTGCAATACAACATTTTGCCCGTCCAAACGGACAAATTCCGCCTCGATTTTCCTTCCCTGGTGGTTCGTCCAGGTGCGTGCGTGCGCGCTGCCCGCCAGCCCCGCGACAAGCGCCAAGCCCAAACAGGCCCGCCATAGTATTGGTGTCGTAGCCATCGCGTTGCCACGAGTAAGAGGAGATGCGCCCCAAAGACTTTTGGGAAAAAGCAGTCGAACTTAGGTTATCGCCGCTCTCGACAAATGTCAAGAACGATCCGCAGAAAACACCCGCTAGCAGGGTGGCTCAAATGGCCTTCTTTAAGAAAACAACGGCCTCCCAAACGCCTTAACGGGAATTCCCTACGAAAACGGTGAAAGTTAGACGAGTCGCCTTGAGGAAAGGTTCCCTGCGATCTGCAAGAACATGAATTACCAGTTCAAACCGAGACCTTCGCCACCCGATTTGCGATTTGTACCACCCTTGAGAGGTCCCTTGCGTGGAGGAACTTTCAAATCCCGAGGCTCCTCGACCGCCTCTTCTTCCTCCTTGGTTTCTTCAACTTGCGGCTGCGGGGCGACCTGTGCTTGTTTGAGCGATAGGTTAATACGCTGTTCCTGAGGGTCGACGTTCAAGATTTTTACTTGGACTTCTTGGCCTTCCTTTACCACGTTAGTCACTTGATACACCCGGTGGTGGGCCAATTCCGAAATATGCACCAATCCCTCCACCCCGGGCTCCAGTTTGACGAACGCGCCGAACTTCGCAATACGTGAGACGACGCCTGGCGCCACCTCGCCTACATGGTACTTTTGGTCGATCTTGTCCCAGGGGTTGTCCTGGGTCTGTCGATACGAAAGGCCAATCTTGCCCGTTTCGGGGTCGAAGTTGCGCACTCGCACTTTTACGCCTTGGCCTTCTTGCAGCACATCGCGAGGATGGGCGACACGCTCCCAACTTAGCTCGCCGATGGGGATGAGGCCATCCACGCCGGGCCGCAACTCGACAAACGCTCCAAAATCCATCAACCTGCGCACGACGCCGTCATACTCCTGTCCCACCTCGAGCGTTTGGAGGAAGCTCGCACGGGCTTGTTCTTGCTCCTGCTTGAGAAAAGCCTTGTGGCTAAGCACTAGCTTGCCGCGCCGTTCATTCGCCTCTTGAACGATGCAGGTCAGTTTTTTCTCGTGAAATTCCGCGAAATTCTCAACGCGGTACAGAGCGATCTGGCTGGCCGGAATGAACCCGCGAATATTGTTAACCACGCACTCTAGCCCGCCGGTGTTTGAACCAGTAACGCGGGCCTCAACCACGCCGCCGGGGGTAATGTCAGACCAGTCGGCCACTTCCACGGCGCCGCCGGGCATGCGCAGTTCGAACAAACCATCCTCTCGGTTACGGTGCGCGACGACCACTTCGCGTTCTTCGCCCACGCCAGGAGGCTCTTCATTCACAAATTGGGTGAGTGGAATGATCCCCTCGTTACGGCCGCCGAGATGAAAGAACACGTTTTCGGCGTCCACCTTGATGACGCGCCCTTTGACGCGCTGCTCGCGCTGTAACTCCGAGCCAAATTCTTCCTCGGGAGCGCTGCCTAGGAGCGCGTCCATCGAAAGACCCGCCAGCGCGGCGTCAATTTCGTCTTGCAGGTCCGGCGCCGTGCGCTGCACCCGTGGGGGTGGGAAGGCGGCTTCGTCTGCCGGCGAGGAAGGATAAAGCCGCGCCGCGCGGTTCTCGACGCGCGAGTCGGGGTCGCGTTCGGTGCCAATGCGAATCTTGCGCGGCTTGGGCGATTCGACAGGAGACGAGTTATTTTCGACCGCAGCGTCCTGGGTTTCGTGCGGCTGGTTTTCGGGCGTGTCAACAGACATCGGAAATCAACAAGAGAGTGTGAACTTGCGCGGACTGTGCTTTCCCGACGCTGCGTGACCGCGCCCACGCGCCGGGACACGTTATTCTAACATTCGCCCCACCCGGTTGACAGGGAAGATGGCGCAGGGGCAAGATCGGAAGCATCCTTTTGAGAGTCGCTCAGATATGTTTGCCTTTAATTCTGAAAGTTACGGTCCTGCGGGCGCATTGCTCGACGTCAACTACCTCCCCGAACTGGGGCCGGGCGCCCCCAACGCATCGGTCAAGGACGCCTTACGACGTTTCACGGCCGAATCGCTGTTTGACGCTCCCGTGGTAGACCACGACATGGCCCGAGCCTGCCTGGCGGGGTTATGGCTCGCTCACAACTTTCTGGACGATTCGCACACGATTAGCCAAGAAATTCACACCCCCACGGGCAGCTACTGGCACGGAATCATGCACCGCCGCGAAGGCGACTTCTCCAACGCCAAGTACTGGTTTCGCCGAGTTGGCGAACACCCCATCTTTGAACCGCTGGCCGACAGCGCCCGGCAGTTGGCGAACGAAGAGACTCTGACCCCACGCGCCGAGTTTCTCGCCAGTCCAGCTCGTTGGGACCCTTACCGCTTTATCGACCTATGCGAAGCCACGGTCCGCGGGCAAACTCCGCACGACGCCCTCTGCCGCCGCATCGCCCGAGAAGAATGGCGCCTTCTGTTCGATTACTGCTACCGCCGCGCACTCGGACAGAGTTAGTCCACGCCATCTCAAGGTGTCCGACGCGGAACGTGTTCAATTCATCTCCGACGAATGGAGATGATGGACTTTAAACTCGTTTGAGATTCTCTCGGGTTCCGACTCTTCGGACGCTTGTCGGGAAATGGGTACGGCATTCGCACGTTACAGAAGGTTCCTCGACGCGACGAACTTTGCCCGTTGCGGTTAGCGTCCTTGCGGTGAGTGGCGTGCCTAATGAGATCGACCAAGTTGTACGTAGGTGTGGCGGGGTGGGCGCTGCGAAAGGAGCATCAACCGTTATTTCCGGCGGAAGGAAGCCACTTGCAGCGTTTTGCGGGGCGGTTCAACGCGGTCGAAATCAATTCTTCGTTCTACAAACCGCATCGTCGCGCGACTTATGCGCGGTGGCGTGAAGAAACGCTGCCGCACTTTCGCTTCGCCGTCAAAACGCCGCGCGAGATTACGCATTACCAGCGGTTGCGCAATGCAGGTTCGTTGCTGGAGCAGTTTCTTAGCGAGGCGACGGCATTAGAAGAAAAACTTGGACCGCTGTTGGTTCAACTTCCGCCGCAGTTGCCGCTCGACGCGGCCACGGCCGAGGCGTTCTTCGCGCGGCTGCGCGAGCTTTTTGAAGGCGCCGTGGCGTGCGAGCCGCGGCATCACACCTGGTTCACGGAGCACGCCGAAGAATTGCTCAAACGATACCGCATCGCGCGCGTCGCGGCTGATCCGCCGCGCGCGGAAGAAGATGGCCAACCGGGAGGCGATCCATCGTTAGCGTATTTTCGCTTGCACGGCTCGCCAAAAATCTACTATTCGCCTTACGACGAGAAGATGTTGGACGAGATCGCCACACGTTTACGACGCGCAATGCGCTCCGCCCAGCAAACCTGGTGCATCTTCGACAACACGGCGGAAGGCCACGCCGTGACCAACGCGTTTGAACTGGTCGCGCGGCTGGGTTGACTTCCCGCGCCGCTTCCGATTACGGCGCAGGAAGGAGGGAACAAAGTTTGACCGCGTTAGATCAACTCGCGGATTGGCGTGCGGCGGTCGACGAGGTACTGCGGGCGGCCATTGGAATCGATAATCGTCGTTCGGGCCACGTCGATCCCGAGGTTGTGGTAGAGCGTGGCGAAAACTTCCTGTAAATGGACGGGGCGATCTTTGGCGTCTTCGGCAAAGCGGGTCGATTCGCCAACCGCTTGCCCCAGACGCATACCACCGCCCGCCAGAAAACACATGGCGAGGCGCGGCCAGTGGTCACGTCCGGCGCCGTTATTGACGCGCGGCGTGCGGCCAAATTCACCCCACATGACTACGGTCACATCCTGGTCCATCCCCCGATCGGCCAGATCTTGCAGAAGAGCGCTCATGGCGATATCGAGTTGCGGCAGTTGACGTTTGAGCGTCGTAAAGTTCTGCCCGTGCGTGTCCCAACCGCCCCAGTTGAAAGTGACCACGCGCACCCCCGCTTCCACCAGACGCCGCGCGAGGAGGAAGTTGCGGCCCTCGTTGGCGTAGCGGGCAACCACTTTCGGGTCTTCCTTCTTGATGTCCAGCGCATTCGCCACGGCGCCGGAAACCACGACGTCGACGGCGCGCTGTGTGAATGCGTCGAGCGCCTCCATCTGCCGCGTGCTATCCATGTCGCGCCGAAGGCGATCGAGCGAGGTCAATAAGGTCGTGCGGTTTTCCAGCCGTTCGGCGGTCAAATTGCCTGACAGCCGCAAATCTCCACCGCTGGGACTATAGGGCTTGCACGAGGGGCCAAGATATCCTGGTTCGCCGCCGTTGTAAGAAATGAAAGGAGGCGCGCCGCTGTCGGAAGGTCCCATGAGTTTGGTGACTACGCTGCCCAGCGAGGGCCGCCCGCCGACGTTTTGCAAATCGCGGCGTGAGTAGCCCGTGTGCGTGTGGAAATTGCTGTGGTCGTTTTCCATTCCCACAAGCGAGCGAATAATCGCGTACTTGTCGGCCATTTGGGCGAGCTTGGGCATGTGCTCGCATATCTCAATGCCGGGCACGTTGGTGGGAATCGGATTGAACTGCCCGCGGTACTCGACTGGCGCTTGCGGCTTCAGGTCGAACATATCCTGGTGCGAGGGTCCGCCGCTGAGATGAATGTTGATCACGGCCTTGGTCGAGGAGCGAATGCCCGCTGCTTCTTCCGCGCGAAGCACTTCGCCCAGGGTGAGCCCGCCGAGACCCAGTGCGCCCAGTTGCAGAAACGACCGTCGAGACACTCCATCGCAGTAGTGACTTTTGCCGCCACAAAAGAACTTCAACATCGGCCGCACCCTTTCCTGAAGAAGGCATTCTCCAACACCTGTTCGCTCAGCTTATCAGAAAGGACACGCACTAATCAATGATTTCTTATGCGTTTTTTCAGGCGGCGCGGAAGGCGAACGGCTCGAATACAACCGTTAGCAGATACTCCAAGCTCTCTCATCAACCAGGCGGCGTCACAGACTATGATGTCGGTTTCAGCCGTAACCCGCGCGGAACCACCACGCGCTCCGAGAGTTCAAAGGCGGTTTTCACCAACAGCGCCAGCATAGCGGCCGGGATCGCGCCTTCCAGCATGGTGACCATGTCGAGCCGCGTCAGACCTTGAAGAATCGGGTCGCCATATCCGCCGGCGCCGATCAAGCCGCCCAGCGTTGCATAGCCCACATTGATGACCGCCGTCGTTTTGACGCCTGCCAAAATCAAGCGGGAGGCCATGGGAAGTTCGATGCGCCAGAGACGCGCCCACGACGTCAATCCCAGTGCTTCGGCCGACTCCCGCAGCGCCGGCGGCAAATCGTGGAGGCCCGTGTAGGTGTTGCGCAGAATCGGCAGCAGGCTATACAAGAAGAGGGCCGCAATGGTGGGAGTTGCGCCAATGAACGGCAGTCCCATCGCCTGTAACGGCGGCATGAGAAGCACCAACAACGCAAGGCCGGGGATCGTTTGAATCACCTCGGCCATCGACAAGATCGGCTGTGCGGTACGCGGCCGCTTCGCCGCCAGCACGCCCAAAGGAACAGCCACGGCGATGGCCGCCGTGAGCGACGCCGCCACGAGCACCAAGTGTTGCCAGGTGTAACGCCACAACCGCTGGGCCAAAGCCTGAAGTTTCTCGCGCAAAGTGGGCGGAGGCGCATATTGCCCCACGGCAAAGTTTTCATGCAGGAAATTTTGCGCCACGCGCGGTACGTTATCGTGATCCACTTCGACGGCGGCGTTGAGCGATTGCATTTGCTCGGCGGTAATGTTTCCTTCCAGTCGGCGCAATGCTTGTAGAAACTGGGGCGCTTCCTCGTTTAATTCAAGACGATAGAGAAACACGGCCGCGTACTCAGGAAAGAAGTTCTGATCGTCGTCCAACAGGCGTAAACCGAGCTTTTGAATTTGAGCGTCGGTGCCGTAGGTATCGATCACTTGCACGGCCCCGTTCCGCAAGGCGTGATACGTGAGCGAGTGCTCCATTGCGGCGATCTGTTCCGACGTTTGTGGCAAGTCGTAATGCGCTTTGAGACCGGGCCATCCGTCGCGTCGGTTGGTAAACTCATTCCCCAAGCCCAGTTGCAACGTCGGGTGGTTGCGCAAATCGGAAATGGACTCAAGCCGTAACCGGTGGGCCACTTCCGGTAATGTCGCTAATACGTAGGCGTTCTCAAAACCCAAGGGTTCGGTCATGCCGATGCCGCGCTGCGCCAACTCCTGCCGCATGGCTTGGTGATCGAGCAAGCGTTCGTTTTTCAGCAAGTCGCGCGCGATCGTTCCCGTGTATTCCGGATAAACATCGATTTCTCCCGCCACGAGCGACCGCCAGACAATGCCCGAGTTGCCAAGTTGCTCTCGATGCCGCGCGGGATGTCCCGACTCGCGAGCCAAGAGGGCGGCCATTTCGCCCAAAATCGCCGATTCAGTAAACGCCTTGGAGGCGACGACGATCGGGCGCGATTCCTCGCCTGCGGCGAAGGCCGCCACGATGGTGAGCCAAACGAGAGAAAAAGAAGCATGCATCGGGCTGGTACGATTGGCAGGGAAAAAGTCGGGCTCGCCTGGCGAACTTGAAACATAAAACGAGCGTTGATTGCGCGGCGCAGGTTCTCGTTACTGCAACCTGCCCCCGATCAAAATGTCAACGTTCCTGCTCCTGAAGCGACTCCAGCGGGCTGCGCTGCGCGTTGATGAACTCTCGAACAAACGAATCCGCCGGATGTTGGACCAGATCGGCCAGGGAGCCTTGTTGCACGATTCGTCCTTCGCGCAGGAGCACGTGCGCGTCGGCCAGGTAGCCGGCTTCGCTGATGTCGTGGGTCACAAGAACCACGGTCTTTCGGAGTGTCCGAAAGATGTCGCGCAGTTCACGCTGAAGGTCGAAACGAATGAGCGGATCGAGCGCGCCCATCGGTTCATCGAGCAGCAGAACTTGCGGGTCGAGAAACAACGCGCGCATCAAACTCGCGCGTTGCCGCTGGCCGCCCGAGATTTGCGCGGGAAATCGCTCCAGCGACGAGGCAGGCAAGTGCGTTAGCGCCGTCAGTTGCTCCAGTCGGTCATCAATGCGTTGACGCTCCCATCGCACATGCCGCGCCAGCAGGGTCACGTTATCGCGAATTGACAAATGCGGAAACAGCCCGCCGTCTTGGATCATGTATCCAATGCGGCGCCGCACCTGACGGAGGTTGTCTCGTGTGATGGGTTCTCCGTCGAAGTAAACCGAACCGGCCGAGGGAGGGACCAACCCCACGATCATCCGCAGCAACGTCGACTTGCCGCATCCGCTGGGGCCAAGAAGTGCGGTCGTTTTGCCGGGTTGAAAGCTGAAGTCGGTCGCATGAAGCGCAATCAAATCGCCATAGCGTTTTGTCACGCTGCGTAGCTCAAGCATGAGAAGCCAAGGTCGAAGGATCGAAGCGTGTAACACCCCGCGACATCCTTCGTGGGGGCCATGAGACCCACTTGGGCCTTCGGCGGGTCAACAAACGGAATCGCTCCCTCAAGCACTGGCGGCCTGAAAGGCGGCAAGCATTTCTTTTACCATTTCCAGCGGAAGGCCGACGACGTTCGACTCGCTGCCTTCCTCGATATGTAACCAACCCAGACGGTCTTGGTAGCCAAACGCGCCGGCTTTGCCTTCCCAAAGCCCGCTTTGCAGGTAATCGTCCAAGTCGGCGTCGGAGATGGAGTCCATGCGCAGCCGCGTAACCGCAACCTCGACGAGGGTTTGATTATCGGGCCGTCGCCACAAACAAACGCCGCTGTACACGTGATGCACGCGACCGCGAAGTAAGTTGAGCATTTGCCGCGCGTGATCCACGTTCGCGGGTTTGCCCAAGATCTGCCCCATGCACTCGGCTACGGTGTCGCAGCCCAAAACCAGGCCCGACTCGACGTTCGCCGCCACATCGCCTGCTTTCTGATAGGCCAACCGCGCGACCAATTCGGGTGGAGTTTCTCGACTGCAAACTCCGCATTCTGCCGCCTCGGAAGGCGCCACGACATGAAACGGAAACCCGGCCTCGGCGAGCAATTCGCGGCGGCGCGGCGAACCGCTGGCCAGAATCAAAGGGAGGGGGAGCGCAAACATCGGCATCATCGCAGTGTTGGGCAAGAGAAATCCTTTCGGATTCTAAAGCATGCAGGACGCCTCTTCTATGACGGAACAAATTTTGAAAAAAGAAACGGGCCGCCTCAAGATTCTTTCCCGCAGAACGAATAACACTCTTCGGCCGATCCTGATCTTTCAACCTAGTTCATGGAGCATTCCCATGGGTTATCCGGAGCACCCCCACCAGCGAGCCACGAATGCAGGCGGCGTCTTCATCGTGCTCGCCGTTTTAGCCGCGGCGGGTTTAGCCGCTGTCCTTGCTGTGGGACTTTTAGGGATGAGAGCGTATCGAACCCAATCGGTCGCCACGCCGGTCATGGTAGCACCGCCCACGCCGCTTGTTCCGCCGCCGCTTATGGGATCGTCTTCGATCGACTTCGCAACTGGCGATCTGACGGTGGAGGTCGATCCGCAAGGGCAAACCTACGTTGCGGGCGAAGCGCTATCGTTGGAGCAAATTGAAGAAAAGTTCCGCGTGCTATTGCTCAATGTTGCGCCAAGTCCGCAAGAGATCGTCATTCAAGTCGTGGAAGGGACGCCGTTTGAACATGTCGAGAAAGTCATCGCCATGTACCAACGGCTTGGATTGAACGATCCCCGTTTGACCACCGTTCCCCCCTATCGCCACGTTCAGATCGTGTTGGACGCCGAGGGGCGCGCCACTGTGGATGGCGAAGAAACGTTGGACCTTCAAGGAACGCTTGAAAAGATTGCAAAAGAACACGGTTCGCGGGCGACGCTCGGAGTCCGCGCTCATCCGCAATGTCCGGCCGACGCCGTGGTGAAGCTTACGCAACTTGGCCGGGATTTGGGTTATGGCAGAGTAAAGCTCGAAAAAACCCAAGAACAGGTCGCCGATAACCCGCGATAGCGGTTAAAATCTAGAAACGACGCGCGCCTTCCCCGCAAAATATCAACGCAGGCGCGCCCGCTGAGCATGTTCCATCACGCTGGCTCACGCCAAAGTCGGCCCGCGCGAGGGAACACCTCCCACCTCATCAAGCGTCTCTCCCCTTAGGAGCGATCGACCCATGACGCGGTACCTCGTCGCTTTCTCGGTCGGTTGTCTGGCGTTCGTTGCTTCGGTTGGCGCCGCCGAGGATGTATGGAAGTCGGGCGAATTTTCGTGGCGGGCCAGTCGGCCACTCGTGGCGCCGGCCGAACGTCCGGAAGATCCCTGCCATGCGATCAAGGATCCCACGGTCGTTTTCCATAACGGTCGGTGGCACTTGTTCTGCACGATTCGCAGTCAGAAGCGGACGCATCAAATCGAATACTTATCGTTCGCCAATTGGGACGACGCGAACGAGGCTCCGCGGCATGTGTTGCAAGTGACCGACGGTTACTATTGTGCGCCGCAGGTGTTTTACTTTACGCCGCATCGTCGCTGGTACTTGATCTATCAGACCGCCGACCCGTCGCGCAAGCCCGCGTTGCAGCCCGCGTTTTCCACCACCGAAGACCTCGCCGATCCCGCATCCTGGTCGAAGCCGAAATTGTTGTACCAAGAACCGGCGGAAGGCGTGTCGCAATGGATCGACTTTTGGGTGATTTGCGACGCAGCGAAGGCTCACTTGTTTTTCACATCGCTTGATGGCCGCATGTGGCGAGCTGAGACCGCGCTGGCCGACTTTCCGCATGGCTGGACAACCCCCCAAGTCGTCCTCCAAGCCGACATTTTCGAGGCGAGCCACATCTACCGCTTAAAAGGCCGGAACCAATACGTGGCGCTCGTGGAGGCTCAAACCGGAGGCCGCGGATGGCGATACTATAAAGCCTTTCTGGCCGACCGCCTGGACGGCGAATGGCGCCCTCTCGCGGCAACGCATGACAATCCGTTCGCCGGACTGGAGAATGTGACGCAAAGCGATCCGCCGTGGACCGACTCCATCAGTCACGGCGAATTCTTGCGAGCAGGATACGACGAACGGTTGGAAGTCGATCCGGAAAACCTGCGTTTTCTCTTTCAAGGCGTGACGAACGAGGCTCGCGCAGGCAAGAGTTACGGCGAGATCCCTTGGCGGTTGGGGTTGCTTGAACCAACGCCTCAGTAAACGGTCCACGCCGCTCGGAATTCAAATTCTCCAAAGTAGGCTTCCAGGTCGATTGCTTCCCATGGCTCGAAAAAACTCGAATGTTTCGTTGCAACTCACTCGCCGCCATTTCTTTGACTCCTGCGGCGTGGGATTAGGCAAGATTGCGCTGAGCGGGCTGCTTTCGGGCGCCTTGGCCAATTCGGCGACGGCTACCGCGCGGCAAAACCCGCTCGCGCCGCGTCCGCCGCACTTTGCGCCAAAAGCCAAACAGGTGATTCACTTGTTCATGGCGGGGGCGCCCAGCCAGTTGGACCTGTTCGATTACAAACGGGAACTCGTCAAACTGGAAGGCAAGCCGCTGCCTCCTTCCGTCATTGGCGATCAACGTTACGCATTTATACGTCCTGATGCGGGCGTGCTGGGACCGCGATTCAAGTTCTCGCAGCATGGCCAATGCGGCGCCGAACTGTCCGAAGTGCTGCCGCATTTGGCGCGCGTGGTCGATGATGTTTGCTTCGTGCGATCGCTGCGCACCGATCAATTCAATCACGCCCCCGCTCAGATTTTTCTCAACACGGGGTTTGCGCAACCCGGACGGCCGAGCCTTGGCTCCTGGGTGGTGTACGGGCTGGGATGTGAAACGCAAGACTTGCCCGCGTTTGTCGTCATGTCGACAGGCAGCGGCATCAGCGGAGGCGCAGCCAACTGGTCCAGCGGCTTCCTGCCCACGGTCTATAACGGCGTGCGATTCCGCAACCAAGGCGATCCGATTTTGAATGTTTCGAGTCCCGTCGGCTTCGATGCCGAACTGCAGCGCGAAACGCTCGGCCTGGTTGAAAAGTTCAACCGTCGGCGAATGGAGGTTGAGGGGGATCCTGAAATCGCCACGCGCATTGCGGCCTACGAAATGGCGTTCCGCCTGCAAACTTCCGCGCCCGAGTTGACCGACCTGCGCAGCGAAGGGCAAGCCACGCTCGACCTGTACGGCTGCGACCCAGAAAAGCCGTCATTTGCCCGAGCTTGTTTGCTCGCGCGGCGGATGATCGAGCGCGGGGTTCGGTTTGTGAACATCTATCACGAAGGCTGGGACGCTCACAGCGATGTGTCCGGCAACTTGAGGAAGAACTGCGGCGCCACCGATCAAGCTTGCGCCGCCTTGGTGCAAGACCTCAAACAACGTGGCTTGCTTGATGAAACGCTCGTCATCTGGGGCGGCGAATTTGGCCGCACGCCCATGGTGGAATCGAACCCCGCATTGGGCCGGTCGTTAGGCCGCGACCATCATCCTCAGGCGTTCACCATGTGGCTGGCGGGCGGCGGAGTCCGGCCGGGTTTCACCCTGGGCGCGACCGACGACCTCGGCTTCCATATCGCCGAGCGGCCCGTGCACGTTTACGATCTGCAAGCCACCATTCTGCACCTTCTTGGCTTCGATCACGAACGCCTCACGTTCCACCACGCCGGCCGCGACTTCCGCCTGACGGATGTTCACGGCGCCGTTGTTCCGGAAATTCTAGCTTAGCCGATTCGCTGTTAAGACGCTTGCATCGCCGCCAGACCTTCGGGTTACAATAGCGACCACCGCGACGGTGTCCGTGTGTTACGTAAACATCGCGCTCACGCAAGATTTTCCACGACTGAATGACGTATGACGAAGCCGGTCAAACCGATTCGTAATTATTCGTTGCGTACGCTTCTCCTGATGTTTCTTTTGGCGGGCGCGCCGTTCGCTTTGATTCGGCACCAGTATGAGCGTCGAACCGCGCAGGCCGCCGCTGCCGCGGATTTGAAACAGCACGGCTTTCTGATTGGCTACGGCGATCCCGGACCAAGCCCGACCACGAACCTCCCTTGGCAAGGAGCGCCCACGCGGGGACCTGATTGGCTGCATTCGGTTTTGGGCGTCGACATCTTCGCAAGTCCTGCGAGCATGATCATTCAGAACCGCGAGCGCTACTCCGCAACGCATTACCGACAATTTTCGGACGCGGATCTCGCGTTGTTAAAATACTTCCCCCACCTGCGCATTCTCAGTCTTGAACATTGCTCAGTAGGGGACGACAGCATTCGCGCCATCGCCCGCTTAAAGAGCTTAGAAGTGCTGCGAATTCGATATACGCGGTTCACCGCCGAAGGTGTGGAGCATCTGCAGCGAAGCTTGCCGGATTGCGACATTCGATGGTAATCGGCGCCGTCGGCGCCAAATTCGCACATCACGCGTTGACGCCATCGAAGCGCCAACGCTTCGATTCACACGAACTGTGCGATGGCGTGAAGTTTTCACTCACACTTACTGTGGCGCTTACTTCAATTCTCGCAGCACGCGGAAACCGATCATCAGGTTGCGGTCGGTGCGTTGGTAGGCGCTGCGGTCGGCCGCCCGGGCGTGCGAGGGCTGGCTAAACCAACTTCCGCCCCGCACCACTTGAAACGCGCCGGCGGCGGGACCTTGCGGATCGGTCAACGAGGAGTTCGCGTACGCGTCGGCGGCGTAACGGTCCTGGCACCATTCCCACACATTGCCGTGCATGTCGAACAAGCCAAACAGGTTTGGTAAAAAGGCGCCCACCGGCGCGGTGAACGCAAAGCCGTCATTCCACGGGGCGTCCAACGAAACGCCCAAGAGCCGCTGCACGGTTTGATCTCCAATATTCGCCAGTCGCTCCAGTCCCGGTGGTTCATCGCCGTGCGAGAAGCGCGTGGTGGCCCCGGCGCGGCAGGCGTGCTCCCATTCGGCCTCGGTCGGCAAGCGGTACTTCTCGCCCTCTTTCGCGCTGAGCCATTGGCAAAAAGCGACCGCATCATTCCAACTCACATTCACCACCGGGTGATTCTCGGTCTGGGCGAACCCCGGGTTGCTCCAGTCACGCCCGGCGCCAAACACAAACGTATTGGTTTTCGGATTAAAACCGAAGCCCGCGGGCATCGCGCGATTGGTCTCTTTCACGAAGCGCCGGAACTGCCCCACGGTCACTTCGTGCGTCGCGAGGTAAAACGGCTTGGAGATCGTCACCCGTAGCCGCGGACGTTCGTCGTCTTGCGAATCCTCATCCGAGGTAAGCGAGCCGCGCAGGTAATCGCCCGCAGGAATGAGCCGCAAACGCATACCTAGCGTGTTGCCGATTTCTTCGCGGCCCAGGTTGAAGGCTTCACGCACGTCGTCGAAGTTCTTTTCGAACACTTCGCGTTGCACCACGCCACCCGGCGCACGCAGCGGAGCTAGCGCTCGCGATAAGTTGGAAGACGTTTCAAGTTTCACTAAAAAGGCGTCTTTGGGCAAACCCGTTTCCGCCGAGGCGAGCGTCACATCGACACTATCTTCAAACCGAAGCGCCAATGTCGAAACCGGTTCGTTTTTGTCCGCCGCTGCGCCCGTCTTCGCTAAGGCTCGCAGGAAGCGGTTCGTATCGTCCTTCATCAACTCGGAGAATTTCTCCTTGACCGGGTACAGCGCGAGAATCGAGTTCAGTTCCTTTCCGTTGAAGGCGCCCGGATTGTTCAAAACCGATTGTCGTACCTGGTCATCTTTGGGAATGATGCCGCTGGTATGGCACGACATGCATGAGAGGCCGTTGATCACCTTTTGATCGGGTCGTTTGGGATCGCTCACGACTTCGACCGGTCCCTGGTCGATACGATTGCCTTGGGCGTCCACCAGCATGTACGCCTGCAATCCATTGGGTAACGTAAAGATGATCTCGCCGCCATCGTGGTCAAAGTCGTGCGTCCCAGTTACACCCAGCGGATGGGCAAACAAGTTTTTCGTGCCGTTGTTGCCTTTGAAGTCGTAGCTGCGCCAATACGCCCCGTGCGGCGACTCGTGCCGCTCGATAAGTCGGTTGTTTCGAGAAACTCCTGAGCCGTTGAAACCGGCGCGGGCGGCGCGGTCCAGTTTCAAGTTGGCGGCCACGTCAATTTGAAGCAGTTTTTCCAGCTCCTTCTCGGTGGCTGGGATTTCGAGAATGTCATGGTACAACGGCGGCACGGAGGCCCGCGCCACGAACCAGTCGCCGCGCAGAATGGGCAACGGATCATTCGTTGCAGCGCGAATGGCGCGGGCCTCGACCGACTGAAAATCAATCCGGTAGGTGTAACTGCGCAACAGACGATCCCACGTTTTCTTGCTCCAGCCGTAATCGCGCAGGTCGATGCGCAAGATCACACCGGAGGGATCAATCGGCTGCGGCCTCACGATGCGTCGACCCCACGATAAGCTGTTCACCAGTTTCGAGAGCGCCGAACGGTAGGTTTCCAATAGCTCCTCGTTGGCGCCGGTGTTGAACAAATTGCTCAAAGTGAAATATCGAAGGAAGGGGCGACGGGCGACTTCTTGCTCGCCAAGATCAAGGGCAATGAAGTGCAATACGTCGGCATCCGACAGGAAGGGGCGCGGGCCCGTTGGGGTAAAATCGGAAGCCCCGTCGTCAATCCACTTTCGCAGCAGTGCAATTTGCTCTTCGGGCAGGGGGTCGGCTCCCTCGGGCATCTCGCCTGCCGCCACGCGCTGGAATAACAACGAATTCTCCGCATCGCCAGGTTTTACAATTTCACGGGCGACCAATCGTTGCACGTCCAGGACGAAGTTCAGCCCCCCTTCGTCGCTGCCGTTTCCGCCATGGCAACGTTGGCAATGGTTGGTCAAAAGATCTTTGACCTGCGCTGTTACGTCCGTCTCCTGAGCCGACGCCGTTACGGCCAGCGCGGCCCAGAGCAACCCCGCCCTGATACAGAACACTAACCCCAAGCGCCGCAACATGTTCGCTCCTCTCCAGCAAAATTACAGACCCTCAAGGTTAGTGAGCGAAATTCATCGACGTTTGTTACCAACCACTTGATCACGCGGGGGAAGGTGCGAATCTCCAGGGGTGGGTCAAATCTCGGGGGTTCGCCCCTCATTGTGAGCGGGTTGACGGCGAAGAGACGTAAGGCTACAACCATTTTCCTGCGCACGCAATTTCAAGGACGCGTGCAATCCTTCTCTTCTCGGGAGCTAAATCCACATGGATGGACCGCTCGGAAGGAACCGACGGCGGACGCGGTCTGGCATTGCCGCATTTCGCCGAACGCTTTCGCTAGAACAATGCGAGGATCGCCGCCTGTTGTTTGGCGGTTTCGATATACCTGCATTGGCACATGACGCCGCCTTCACCGCGCCAGCGCATATTTCTTCCGATGCGAGCGAACATCGTATAAAAAATGGCGCCCCCCCCGCGCATGACAACGCGCCGCGCGAAAAGCCGGGGGTTCGGCCGCTAGTTGAACTCAACGCGCCGTCGCCCAATGCGCCTCGAACACCCGTGACGGACGAATCGCGGTCGCTAGACGATGACGTGGCGCCGCCGGATATTAACCACCGTCCCGAGGACGTTCATCCTCCCGATTCTGGAGCCGTGGATCATCCCGCGCCCGACGAAGAGGCATCGGCGCCGTCCGATATTACTGACGACGATCCGTCCGCGCTTCCGCCCAATCTGCCTGTGGAATCGCCCGAGGAGCATTCTGGTGATGTTGAGCCTTCCGGTGATGAAGCGTTCCGGGGCACGTTGAACGTGTCAGAACAGGACGCCACGCCCCGGCAAGTGGTCCAACTGCTCGGACGTGGGGCGAGTCGTCCCGCGGTGAAAGAAGAGGGCGCCACGCGCATTACGCCTCCACGCGCGGCGGCGGTTCGCGCGGAAGCCGTCGTTCGACCTTCTCGCGGAGCCATCGCTTCGGCCACGCGCGGCGCGGCCGATGACGAGAAAATTAAAATCGAAACACGTGGAACCTACAAAAAGTCTTCACAAGCTCATACCGAGAGTGCGCAAAGCGCCAACGGCGAGCGCGGCGCGCCTCCAGGCAAGCAAAACCTTGCGGCCCAAAGCGAGGTTTTCGCACAGGGTTCTAGCGCCGCAACTGCTTCGCAAGCGCACACGAGAAAAAATACCGCCGAGTTATCGCACGAAACACAGCAAGACGATGTTCAACCGCAGAACGGGAAGATTGGCCCCAGCTTACTGACGACGAACACAACCGATTCTCAGGAAACGGCAGCGCCGTCCAAGGGTCTCTCGCAGCAACGGCCGCTCAAGGATGAAATTCGCTTTAATTTGCCGGGCCCGCAAGAACGGCTTGATGGCGAGGGTGAAGGCAGTCCCGTCACGTCGGAAGTAGCGGCGCCACCTAGCCCCACGGCCCTCCCGCCGGAGCCAACTCCGCAGCCGTCGGCTCCTTCAGGCGCTCCGCTTCCGGAAACGTCGGCGCCGGCGATTGCCGGTCCTCCGCCGAGCGTCGACCAAGGCAACCTCGCGCCCCCCGAAACGTCGTCATCAGCGCCTCCCCCTGCGGAAACCTTGTCGACCCAGCCAGTGGTTGTGGGCTCCCTGGCAACAGGAGAGTTTGCTGGCGAAAAGCACCCCCTGTCGGAGCGGGTCGCCGTAACTCGTGATGAAGGAGCGAACGACGCGCCCACGTTGCAAGTCAGCCTGACGCCCCCCACACCGCGTGCAACCGTAAGTTTGAGCGATGTTCCGAGCGAGATCGACACAAATCTGAATTCGTCGACTTCAAACGTTCGTTCTCCGGCCGCTGAGTTGCTCGCGATGGCGCGTTCGGCGCAGGTCATTGGGCCCGCCTATGATGCGAGCCACTTCGGTACGTGGAATGTGTCCTTTTCGACCGTACAAAAAACTCGTTTCGCTTCGCACATCGTAGCAGGACCGCAAATAGTTCCGGAGCAACCCGGTCTTGTCCTAGCAGGGCTTGTCGCGCGAGTTTCGCCCGACGACGGCGCGCCGCGCGAAACGCCCGAGCCGCAGGCGGCTCAACAACCCGGCGATCAACGCCAGGCTGGCCCAGGGAACCAGAGCGCCGAACCGATGATTTCTGATGTCGAGTTGGTTGTGGACCGAATCGCAACCACCACGCTGGAACTCGAGGAAATGCCTCTGCCGGACACTCCTGAAGAGGATTCAACCTCCTCGAATACTGATAGCGTAGCCAGCGAGACGCCCACGACCCATATTGCCTCCAATACCGAAGCGGTCCTGACCGCGGTTGCGAATGTTGCAACGGATTTCGCCGTGGCTTCATTGCAGGTTGACGATCCAACTCAATGGCTCGCGCAATCCGTCGCCGATTTACAGGCCCTGGACCAGGCCGTGGACGAGTTGCTGGTTGATCTGCACATCGTTCGCGAACAATTGGGCGACTTGCTGGACGGGACCGCAATGTCGCCTGCCGTTGCGGCGACCGTCGCGGGGCTGGCCGCGGCTGGCCTGATGGAGCGGCGGCGACGGCGGCGTCCTCCTCGCGATGAAGATCATGAGAACTGGGTGTGGATGTTTTCCGACTTATTAGGCTCCCCACCACAATGAACCGGCCGCGCGATGTAGCGAACAGGCGAGAAATCGGGTTTTTCGCTTTTTCTACGTCGCTCACCGTGGGGCCACCTCGGGCAAGATCACTGTGAATTCCGGCGACGCAACGCGCGACGATGAGCCGCTCAATCGGCTGTTAGATCAATTGGCTGCGGGCGACACCGACGCGGTGGAGCAAGTCGTGCGCACGTACGAGCCTTACTTGCGTATGGTTGTGCGGCGGCAATTGCCCCATCACCTTCGCGCCAAGTTTGATTCGATTGACATTGTTCAATCGGTGTGGGCCGATGTGGTCGACGGCTTGCAAGGCGCCCGGTGGCAATTTGAAGACGCCGCACATTTACGGGCGTTTCTGGTTCGAGCCGCCCGCAACCGTTTGATCGACCGCGGCCGACGCCAGCAAGCCGGCGCCAAGCGTGAAGAAACCGTTTCGGACGACCAGATCGACAATCTGATCGGCTCTGAGCCGCGTCCGAGCGAAACGGCCGGAGCGGAAGACTTGTGGCGTCAAATGGTTCAGGCGTGTCCGCCGCAGCATCGCGATATTCTCGTCTTCAAGCGAGACGGCGCCTCGCTCGACGAAATCGCCGTTCGTACGGGTTTACACAAGAGCAGCGTCCGCCGCATCCTTTATGAGGTGGCCCGTAAAGTGGCTGAGACGAATGCCGGCTCCAAGGAATAGGCCCGGGCCGAGCGCCGTCGCTCACCATGACGGCGCGAGTACGCGGGCTGGCGCCGCGAATTCGGGGTCGGCGGTCTCGTACGTCGTGCAACAGTTTGTCGATGCCTGGGATCGGGGCGATTGTCCGCCAGCTGAGGAGTTTCTCGCCTCGCGTGGCTTGGCGGCCGAGTCCGAGTTGGCGGTTCGGCTCATCTACGAAGAATTCTGTTTGCGGCGCGAGGGAGGAAGCAACTCGCCTTCGCAAGAAATCTTGCGGAGGTTTCCCCAGTGGCGCAGCGAACTGGAAATGTTGCTCGATTGCGAACGGCTGCTTTCGTCGGCGAACCCCACGCGTTTTCCCGAGGTGGGAGAAGAAATCGGCCCCTTCCGCTTGTTGTCGGAATTGGGCCGCGGGGCGATGGGACGCGTTTATCTCGCCTCGCAACCGGCGCTTTCCGATCGGCCCGTCGTCGTCAAGTTAACGCCACAAACAGGGCAAGAACATCTTTCACTGGCGCGGTTGCAGCACACGGGAATCGTCCCGCTGTATTTGGCTCAAAATATCCCCGAGCGGAATGTACGTGTGTTGTGCATGCCGTACCTGGGCGGCGTCACGCTTGACCAACTGATGACTGCCCTGGCGGATATTCCCGTCGAGCAGCGGGCCGGGCGCGACATCGCCAAAGTGATCGAGGCGGCGGCGCGTCGCGAAGGCGCTGCTCCTACTCACGTCGGGCCGGCGCTGCAATTCTTGCAGCGCGCCTCCTATGCCCAGGCGGTTTGCTGGATCGGCGCCAGTCTGGCTGAGGCGTTACACTACGCGCACCAGCGCGGATTATGTCATTTCGATCTCAAACCCTCCAATGTGCTGCTGGCAGGCGACGGCCAGCCGATGCTCTTGGACTTCCACCTCGCCCGCGGCCCGCTGGAGGCAGGAACGCGCGAGGCGTGGCTGGGCGGCACTCCCGGCCATATGGCGCCTGAGCATCAAGCCGCAATGGTCGCGCTGCGAGAGGGTCGGGCCGTGGTCACGCCGGTCGATCACCGCGCTGACATGTATTCGCTGGCCCTCGTGCTGGATGCACTTTTGGGCAACGTGGTTACCGATGAAAACTCGCGTCCGATGTCGAACTCCGCCGTGGAGGCGTCGCTTCATGCCTTGCTTCGCCAATGTCTGTCGCCCTCGCCCGATGCGCGCAAGCACGATGCGGCGACGCTCGCGAATGAATTGCGCAAAGCGATTGCACGGTCGAGCTCCCCGCGTACTGCTCATGGCGCCGACGCGGCTTTTGAACGACGCCGCATTTCTTACGCCTGGATGACGGTCGCCGTGTTCGCGATCGCGTTGGCGATCACGTCGGTAGCGTTCTCTGTGCGGCTAAACCGGGCAAAATCGGCGCTGGAAACGGTGCAGTCGCAACTGGACCGACACGCCGGCGCGGAGCGTCGGGAACAGCTAACCGCCCGTTTGAAAAGCGTGATTGATCAGCTTCGTTGGCAAGAACTGCAGGGAACGCCGGAAGCTCAAGCTGCCCAAAACCTTGACGCGGCGTGTCGCGCGGTTTGGGAACAGCGAGAGGGATTTATCGAGGTCGCGACCGTTCACCCTGCGGTACGACGTCCGATTCGCGAGCAATTGACGGAGTTGGCGTTACTGTGGGCCGACGCCCAGTCTGTCGCCGCACCGGAAAGTGAACGGGCAGACGCTCATCGCCAGGCGGCTTTGTTGCTTGACGCCGCAGAACGAGAGTTAGGCGCTCATCCCATGCTCAATTATGAGCGACGGCGGCACGCCGTTGCTGCGGGTATGGCGCCGTCGGGCGATTGGGCTTCATTACGACTTCCCACGGTACACGCCACGTGGGAGCATTATGCTTTGGCCCGCGCGCTACGTCGCGACAACCGACATGACGAAGCGCACGAAATCTTGCGTCGCGCCGCGGCGGAAGACCCGCGCCACGCATGGATACAATTTTCGCTTGGCGAGAACGCGCTACGCCGGCAAGACTATCAGGAAGCTTTGGCGGCGTACTCCGCCGCTATCGCCTTGGCGCCCAATCGTCGGGAGTGTTATCAGCGCCGCGCCGCGGTCTATCGCGCCATGGGCCGCAATGATCTTGCGTGGCGCGACCAAGCCGAGCAGCTGAAACGAAGCGAGGAGGACGTTCATTCCTCTTCCCCTTGATACCACGCGATGCAACTCGCGCCGTAGCCAATACTTGCCGCTTTACCGACGTGGGGCGATTGTCCGACCTTGCAAGCGATAGACATAACGCAACACTTCGGCCACAGCGGCGAACTGTTCGTTGGGAATGGCTTTGCCAATGTCGGTTTCTTTGTACAGCACGCGTGCTAGTTCTTTGCGTTCGACGATCGGTATTCCGTTTTCCAGCGCTAGTCGGCGAATGCGTTGCGCTAATACGCCGGCGCCTTTGGCCACCACAACCGGCGCAACCATCGTGTCCAGGTCGTACTTTAAGGCGATGGCTAATTCCGTGGGATTGGTAACTACCGCGGTCGCCTCGGGCACCTGGCTCGACAAACGATTCAACGCAAGCTGCCGCTGGACCGCGCGGCGCCGGGCGATAATCTGGGGGTCGCCCTGCAAGGTCTTCATTTCTTCCTGAATTTCCTGGTGCGTCATCTTCAAATCTTGTTCGTGCTTCCAGCGTTGCAGCAAATAATCGAGCATCGCAAGCACCGCCAAAGCCGCCGCAATCTTAATGCTTGTCCAAAGTACGATCTCGGCGAGAAACACCGCGATTTCGGCGACGCTACGACCCGGCAGCGCCAGGATCGGATCAAGTTGTCCCCAGAGACTCAACCCTGCGACAACGCCCACGACTGCGACTTTAAATAACCCGAAACCAAAACGCGCCGCGCTAGGCAAAGAGAACAACCGGCGCATTCCCGAGAGGGGGTTAATGTGGTTCAGGTCGAAGGTTAACTTTTGCGGAAGAAAGAGAAAACCTGTTTGCGCCAGGTTCACCACCACCGCGACGATGACCATTGCGGCAAGCAGCGGCAACACCACCGCGGCCAGTTCGCCTCCGATAACGATGGCGCGGGCCGAAAATGAGGCAGGATCCAATGCGTGGTCGGGCAATTCGCTCCACGAATAAACCGCCAATCGGCCAAGAAACTCGAATAATCCGCGGCCTAAAAACATCAGCGCCGCCAAGGCTCCAGCCAACACCACGGCGGACGCCAGGTCTTGACTGCGCGGCACATGGCCTTCCTCGCGCGCTTTCTGGCGGCGATGGGGCGTGGCGTCGTATTGCTTGTCGCCAAATTGCTCGGCCATGTCGCTCGTGGGAGACGGATTTGCGAGCTCGCGTTACGGGTTCGCTTGCAGCGGAATGGGGCCGGCAGCGCGAATCGCGTTGAGCACGGTTTCAACGTGATCCTGAAAAATCCAAACGGCAGCGCTCAACGAGATCGCGAGCAGCGCCAAAGCAATCATCACGTTCAGGCTGAAGCCGACCGCCATCACATTCAATTGCGGCAAAGTGCGGTTGACTAACCCCAGGACGACCGTGGCGACGAGCACCGCGGTCAGCACTGGAGCCGCGGCCCGCACGCCCAGTTCAAAGCTTTGCCCGACCGCGTTGACCAGCGCCGTGGTCAAACCTTCCGAAAACGCGGCATGTCCCGGTGGCATGGCGTGAAAGCTATCCAGCAAGGCTTCGATCACCATTCGATGCCCGCCGATGAGAACAAACACCGCCAACGCGATCAGGTTCAGAAGTTGTCCAAATAGAGGGGTGTTCACATTAAAGCTAGGATCAACCGCCTCGGCCAACTGCATACCGCTCATCTCGCCGATCAATTGCCCGGTGGTTTGTAACCCAGCAAAGAGAATTGCCACGCCCATGCCCAGAGCCAGCCCCCAGAGCGCTTCGTTGGCGACCAGCACCAGCAATTGCAGCACATTGGCAGGCTCGGGAACCTGCGTAGTCCAAAACACCAGCGTTACCATGACCGAAACGCCAATCGCCAGCAGAGCGCGTATTCGCATAGGAGCTGCAGGAGCGCCCAACACGGGCGCCGACGCAACCAGCGCCCCCACGCGCGACAGCGTGAGCACGAACACAAGCAACGGGTTGAGATAAACATCAACAAGCGAGTTCATGGGAAGCGGGTCATACAAGCGTCCTCGTGCAAAGAACGGGTTGCCTCGGCGGGTATGTTTCGGAGAGCGGAAGCCCAAAGACGTCGAGGACACGGCAATTTCGTTAGGCCGCGTTACGCGCGTCGCAAGCGTCACCCTCCGTAAATCGTTGCAGGAATACTGGTAATCAGCTCATGGCTGTAGTCGATCATTGTCTGCAAGAGCCAGGGCAAGCAAAAAGCTAAAGTCACAATCATCGCCACGATTTTGACCACGAACGAAATCGTCTGATCTTGTACTTGCGTGAGCGCTTGCAGCAATCCAACCGCGAGTCCTACCGCCATGCCGACAATCAGCACTGGCGCTCCAATCAATAAGGCGACGATGATGGCGTGTCGCCCTAGGTCAACAGCGTCTTGCGGGTCCATGCGTTGCTCCGGAACGATATACACAAAAAGCGATTGAGCGAAAACTCGCCAAGGGCTGGTTCGATCCGGCGCCTCGCGCGCGCCGTTGCGGTTCTTGGGTCGCTCGTGTTCGTTGGCAAGGTCACATTAGCGCGAAACTTTCCAGCAGCATTCCCACCACCAGACGCCAACCGTCCACCATCACAAACAGCAGAAGTTTAAAGGGAAGCGAAATCATCGCTTGAGGGAGCATCATCATGCCCATCGAGACCGTAACGCTGGCGATCACAATATCGAGAATCAGAAACGGCAAGTAGATTTGAAATCCAATCAGGAACGCCGTTTTCAACTCACTTAACACGAACGCTGGCAGCAGCACTTGCAGTGGAACGTCGTCGTAACTTTCGGGCGCTTTCTCTCGGTACCGTTCGGGGTAGTACGAATAAAACAGCCACACGTCGTCGCTGTTGCCCGCGGCTTCGATTTGGCGGCTCATGAACTGGCGCACCGGAGTTACGCCTCGACTCCAAGCGTCGGCCAACGTGATGCCTCCGGCCGGGTCTGTGTAGGGGGTAATCGCCTCGTCGTAAACTTGCGTCCACACCGGCGTCATAATCGCCACGGTCATGAAAAGGGCGATCGCCGTGACGACCTGGCTCGGGGGAAGTTGCTGCGCGCCGAGCGCTTGCCGCAACAGCCCCAGAACGACCACGATTCGGATGAAGCTGGTCGTCATCAGCAAGACGGACGGTGCCAAACTCAGCACTGTCAAAAGCAACAGGATTTGCAGCGACGAACTTAGACCTTCGCGACTCGTCCAGACATCAGGACCCGCGGTGAGGAAGTTGTTCGCCTCAGCGCCATTCGGCGTCAAAGCGGGTTCGACCGCTGCCTGCGGAGCCAATACTTGTTGCGCCAATACCTGCTGAGCTAGGGGTTGTTGAACCAGGGGTTGTTGAGCCGGGGCCGTGGCCGGAGGCGCGATCAACCACGTTATCACGATCGCCGCGAGCACTTCGGCCGGCGCCTTCGTCGCGAAATGTCGAACGTGGATCATAAGCCAACTGGTTCTCTTCGAACGGTATCGTTTTGCACGGACAACGCGAACCGAAGTTGAAATGCGTTGCGCTAGGCTGATCACGGCGCGTTGTTTCTGGAGCCGACAAATCCCTCCTGCGCCGGCTCTTGAGCAAACTGGGAAAAGACCTGGCGGAATGTATCGGTGATGCTGCCTTGCTGCAGTTCCTGGCAGATTCCGGTTAAGCGATCGACTTCCTGCGGGTTTTCAATTTCCGCCAGCGGTTCTGCCCCGCCGGGGGTAACGCTAAGCAAGAGAAGCTTGTTGCCAAAGCGAACTACGTGCATTTGTTGGCGCGAGGTGAGTGGCGTGCGTCCCAGGACTTCGACGACCTCGCTGGGCAGCAGCATCGCACCTTTCGGCGCGTTGCGTTTTGCCAGCCAAGCCACGATGAAGAACAATCCAACGACCACAGCCAGACTTGACATCACGCTTGTCAACGCACTCGCCGACGATGGCGGCTTTTGGCCCTCAACGCCGTTTTTGCCGCTCTTCGTTGGGGGCGCTAGTTTGAGCGAACTCGCGGGCGCGGATTCCTGCAGTTCGAGTGCGGCCACGACCGGCCGCGCCGCCGCTTCATCAACGTCATGAGTTTTGGGCTCCGTTTCCGACGGAGTCTGACTGACCGACCAGCCGCGAAGGCTTGCCGCGGGCGGCGCGAATTCGTCGGAGGGCTGGCGGCCGCTCGACGAAGGGGATTCCTCCCGGGGATGCAACGGATTCGACCTTGGCCGTTCAGACGCCGTCGCCGACTCGGCCTGCAGCGGAACTTCGTCCGGCAACGGCATTTGGTTCGGAGGCGGCAGTACGGCCTGATGTGTATGTGGTTCAGCGCCATACGGTTCGCCTGCCAAGCCGGGTTGAGCGCCCAGCAGCATCGCCATCGCTATGAGCGAACCAGTCAGCGCCATCCGTGGCCATTCCTCTTCTAACGTGGTCGTGCGCCGGTCAAGCTTCTTCGCCGGCGATCAGCTCGGCCACGCGTACGCAAAAATTTTCGTTCAACACCAAGACTTCGCCGCGTGCAATCAGGCGGCCATTGACATAGACATCGACCGGGTCGCCCGCCAATTTGTCGAGCGGCACCACGGAGCCTTTCCGCAG
This sequence comes from Planctomycetota bacterium, assembly GCA_963204915.1. Taxonomy (GTDB): domain Bacteria; phylum Planctomycetota; class Planctomycetia; order Pirellulales; family Pirellulaceae; genus JAHWKS01. The sequence continues at coordinate 116,957 of CAUJHS010000117.1, forward strand.
TCCCAACACTTCCTCAAGATGCATTTGCGTGCGGCCTAGCTCGATTTTGACATCAAGCTCGACATCGCGCAAGAGATCTAAGGTGGCTTTTTCCGTCGACGCGGGCGTACCGCCGAAGTCGCGAAAATGAAACGGGGCCGCACCCGGCGGCGTCACCGACGAGGGCGCATCCACGGAAGCCAACGCTTCTTCCGCCTGTCGCAACAGCAGCTCAATATCATTCGACGGAGAAGCAACCGGCGGCGCAGCCCTACCTGGCTTGGCGGTGGGCGCCGCGGCGCGCGGCGCAGCATTTTGCGCTTGTTGCAGCAGTGCTTCGATCTCGGCTTGCGAGATTTGTTCCGTTCCGTCGGACACGAAAGAGATTCCTTAGCCGCGTGTAAGTCGCTCGCAGTGCGAGCGGGGCCTGTTACTGCTCAACGAACGTGAAGTCGGTGATAACCACCTCCTGCAAAAGTCGCTTCCCCAGCAGGTGGTTACTTTTCTCCAAAATCCGTCGTTTGATCAATCCCAAATTCGCTTCGGTCAAATCCCCCACGTCGGCGTTGCGTATCACCACCAGTACCGACTCCTTGAGCCGATTCGACACATGGTGGTACACGCCCTCGAATTCCTTGTGTTCTTCCTCTCCCACAATGCCATATAAGTGGAAGTCGATCCGTACATTGACGCCACGCGAGGGGATAAATGAGGTAAAACTATGCTGGCCGAGGTCGACCTCCATTGTGGGTTTGTGCTCCTCCCCCGCCAGATGATCGACCGGATCGTGCGAAGCGGGCGTCTTTTTTTCAATGCGCTGTTCCGCCTGCGCTACAACCTCATCCACGCTTGGCAACATGAGCCAAGCTACGGCGCACTCGCCCACAACGACCGCCCCCATAAAGGCGGCGGCCAAGGCCATACCTAATACCGACTTAGCGCCAGAAGGACTCGGAGCAGCGGCAGCTTGATGTTCGGACATAGCAACACGCAAGGCAAGTAGCAATGAATTCCTCACCTCAAACATAGATTACGCTTTGCCCACGTCCAAATTACCGTTTTCTCCCCCCAAGTGGACAAGTCGATGAGATACGGCCCTTGTTTTGTAACACCGCACCTCAATGGCATGAAACCGTCTTATTTGCGCACGCGGCGGCGAAGTTGGAATCGGTCTCGGCCATGGTAGGTTAGCAACAGGGCTCCATGCGCCGCATGCCGATCAAAGAGCTGTTCCCAACACCGCTCTTCCCCCGGCCAAGGGTAAACGTACACGAGGTCGAAGTCATCCAGCGCTAACCCCAACGCGTCGTAACCTTCGGGCGCGTCGGTATCGATTTGTTCGATGCCCTCTAAGTGACGAAAGAACTTGCGACCCAACTCGGGAATCGCACTGCCGCAGGAAAACTGTACAGGAATTGCCAGGTCTGCGGCTAACTGCTCGCCTTGCGCGACGAGACGGGGCTCGACCTCAATGCCGCAAGCGTCAAACCCATGCAGGGCCGCCAGCATGGCCACAACGCCAAAACCGCTGCCCCATTCGCAAAACGCGTTTCCCGCAGCCAAGCGATGTTCGTTAATCCAGGCCAGACACGCACTTGCGCCCCGATAGTCGCTGGCCACAAAGCTAGAGATAAAACACCGTCCTTGTTGTTCGATGAATTCGTCGATACGGCGTGCGGCCTCGCCCAAAAGCATCTCAACATCGGGCGACTGCGGTCTGACGTCTAAGTCCGGTAGTTCGAGCCGTCGCAACATGAAATAAGCTCTCGACGAGTCATGCATACGATGAAGGGCATAGTTTACTCCTTCGGCCGTGCACAATGAAGCTCGGCGTGCGTTGCGGTTTCGAGCGTTCCGTCGCAAAGCTTGACAACGGCCTTCCGCGCCGGTTTACTCAGCAAGGAATTGTTTCCGTCTCACCGCGCGCCCCAAACCTGCGGAACTGTTTATGAGCCGCGTTGCTGCATTCCTTCGATGCGCCCTCGGAGTACTTGTGGTTTGCGGCGTGAAGGATGCTTCAGCCGTGGCCAATCGACCCAATGTATTGGTCATCGTGGCGGACGATTTTGGCTATGGCGACTTGGGAATCCATGGCTGTCAAGATATTCCCACGCCGCACTTGGATGCGCTCGGCGTTGGCGGTGTGCGTTGCACGCACGGATACGTGAGCGCGCCCCAGTGTAGTCCTACTCGGGCAGGGCTTTTGACGGGCCGGTATCAGCAGCGCTTCGGCCATGAAAGCAACATGGCATGGCCCGATAGCTCGCTTCCCGTAAGTGAGACCACGCTGGCCGACCGGCTTCGCCAAGCAGGGTACGTTACGGGCATGGTGGGCAAATGGCACTTAGGAAGTGATGAACAACACCATCCCTTGAGCCGAGGTTTTCAAGAGTTCTTTGGATTCCTGGGAGGCGCCAATCCTTACTTGCCGCAAAGAAACGGCGTTGTGCCTCGCATTGTGCGAGGTCGAGAACCGGTCCAAGAGAAAGAGTTCCTTACGGAGGCGTTTGCACGCGAAGCGGCAGCATTCATTGACCGTCACGGCGAAGAACCGTTTTTTCTCTATTTGGCCTTCAATGCTCCGCATGGACCCTTGGAAGCCGCGCCGAAGTATCTCCAGCGTTTCGAAGCGATCGAAGACGAAAAACGTCGCACGTATGCAGCTATGGTCTCGGCTATGGATGACGCAGTGGGAACCGTCATGGAAAAACTCCGCGCTAAGGGCCTGGAGGAAAACACGTTGGTGTTCTTCCTAAGCGACAATGGCGGCCCGACGGACGTGAACGCCTCACGCAACACGCCGTTCCGAGGCGTCAAGGGCGAAGTGCGCGAGGGAGGTATTCGTTCGCCGTTCTTCATTCAATGGAAGGCGCGGCTCCCTACCAACAAGCACTATGATCGTCCCGTAATTCAATTGGATATCGCGCCGACCGTGTTGGCGGCGGTCGGAGCTCCCGCGCCACCCGAGGGCGCGCTTGACGGAGTTAATCTGCTGCCGTATCTCGAAGGCAAACAGTCGGGCGAACCGCATCAATCGCTTTATTGGCGGTTTAATTTTCCTGCCCGACAGTCCGACCGATATAAATGGGCTATCCGGCAAGGCGACTGGAAACTGTTCACCGATATCGACGGAAACCGCCGCCAAAAGGCCGTCGGAGGCGGCACGGGGAAAGTCATCTTGGTGAATCTGGCGGAAGATCCCACCGAGTCGCAAGATCGATCAACGGAACACCCGGAAAAGGTCGCAGAACTGCGCACAGCATGGAATGCCTGGAACACTCGGATGGCGGCGCCTGGAGAGCTGCGCCAACCGTAAGGCCTCTCTTTTGTGATCGATTGCCAACTATTGCGTCAATTCGTAAATGCGCTGGATTTCTCGATCAGAGAGCGCGCGACAAAAGATCATCACTTCGTCGATTTTTCCAATCCAGTGGTAGCCGTTGGGGGCAGAGCCTATCTCTAGCGGTTGTTCGCCATGCGTGATTGCCGGACCGTATGTTGCATTCGAAGTTTCTGCAACGCGTTTTCCGTTGATGTAGAGGACCATCGTCTTGCCATCATACGAAGCGGCCACGTGGGTCCATTCATGATCAGGAATTTCATGCGATGCCGTGGCGCCCGAGTAATAGTTGACGAAAAAGTGGACCTTGGGCGTCCCCTGGTATCGAGCCAAACCGAAACCGTTGGACCAACTGCCCGACGTTGTCTTGGTGATGATGCCGCGCCACGTGCCGTAGTCGGAGTCTTCAGGATAAACCCAGACGCATAGGGTCAATTGTTGAAGCCGTAAAGCGGGATCATCCGGCGTTTCAATGCGGTCGCCCGAGCCGGCAAAGCGGTAAGCGCCTCCACGCTGGCCTTCTTCAGTCCACGTCGCGCCAAAGAGCTTGCCGTGGTGCTTATCTTGGACGACGTTCGCTATCGCGCCGTTTTCTGCGTTCACATCAAACGGGTAATACAGCATTAAGTCTTGCCCAGCCGGGGGCGCCACTTTCGCCTCCGGCGGCAGAGTTTCAAGACTTGCGACATGCTGCATTTCGATCAAGACTTTGCCAAAGAGCGTTTGGAGTTTGAGCGGTTCCGGAACAACGCCGCCGGTCAAAACATCGGCATTATGAAAGCGGACGATTACGTTCTCGCGGTCTGCCTTCCAAGTGGCCGTGGCGATGCGCTCAAGTGGAACTGCGAGTTCGGCAAAGTCGGTCCGTATACGCAGGACGTGATTTTCTGGGGCGCCAATCACGCGCGAACCGTCGACCAGATCAACCGCCAATCGTAAGTTTGTGCGATCGGCTCCGACTTGGCCAAGTGTCGACGCGAGTACTACCACCATCATCGTGAATGTGTTCATGGTGAAGGACTCAAGAGGAGATCGACGACGTGAGAGCAAACGGCCATGACTATAGACGAAACAACCTTCGAAATCGTTCTTCCCATGTAACGTTTTTTCGGTTGCTAGGACTTGCAATGCATGACCATTCAAAGCGCAAGGAACCTCGGAATGCTCACCAGGCAAGATTGGGGCAGACAATTTGAACGAAACGTCGCACGGCAGGTGAGAGTGGCCGGCCCTTGCGCAACACGAGGCCATAGCTGCGACGCGGAAACCAACGGCGCACCGGCGCCGTGTGCAATTTTTCCTCGCCCGTCAGGCAGTGGCTCATCACGATAGAAATACCCAAGCCTAACGCCACATACTTCTTGATGACTTCATAGCCGCCGACCTCGAGCTTTACATCATGCGCCAGCGAATGTTCGGCAAAGACCATCTCGACGATTCGATAGGTGCTTTGTTCACGCGGCGGCAAGATGAGCGGGTGCCGGGCAATGTCTTTCAAGGTGATGCGCCGACGCTGGGTCAGAGGATGTTCGGGACTGGTGATCAGCACCGGGTCGTAGGTGACAAATGGACGAAAGACAATGTCGGGCGGGGCTTCAAGCATGGGTCCGACGGCGACATCGACTTCCCCGGCCCGCAGAAGCGCTAAGCCGGCTTTGCCGGTCAGGTTGTGCAATCGAAGGTCGATGTCGGGATGTTCACGCATTAGTTTTTCGACGAATCTGGGCAGAATGTATTGCAGCGTTGATCCTCCCGCGGCCACGCTGACGGTTCCGCCACGGCAAGATTCGCGCTCTGCGGCGAAATTGTCGGTGAGGCCGTCGAGCCCTTCGACCAGTGGTTGCGCCAACTCGAGCAGCCGACCGCCTTCGGGAGTCAATCGAATCTTGGGACCACGGCGCTCAAAGAGTTGAACGCCCAGTTCGCGTTCGAGCGCCTGAATTTGCAGCGACACGGACGGCTGGCTGAGATGCAATTGAAGAGCGGCTTTCGAGATGCTGCCCGACCGAGCCGCGTAGCAGAAGCCGCGTAATTGCTGCAGTCGATTATGCTGGTAGCGCATGGGATATCCGTCCATTAACGGCGTCAATGCTACCTATTGAGATAATTGTTGTTTTCTATTGTATCCATCTCGGTAGATTGAATGAAGGCGCGCTAAGCACACACCTCTCACGAGCGTCAAATGCAGGAGCAAACCATGACCATGATCAGCGTGGAAGCCGTGTCCGAAGAGTCGCATGTGGAGTCATGCGAACGAGATGACTTGACCGAGCGAGCTTTAGTCTGCATCGCGCAAGGCTTCGCTCCGCCGCGAGAGGTCTATCTGGTGCAAAACCGTACGCACATCGATTGGTCGCGTTTTCCGACGTGGGCTCGCCCGGTAAATCCAGAAATGTTTGACGGTTGCTGCCACGAAGGCTAGCCCTTCGCCTTGGCGTTGACGCAGTGGGGAATCAATCGGTCTTGGTGCGTATCAAGGGTTGCGCACCATCCGTCCATCAGGGCAGCCAGCACGATGAGCCACGACGAGGACGAACCGAGGTCTAATGGGCATTCGCCAGCCCACGGCGTTACGCCCTCGGGCGTCGCGGCCAACCAACGGTGGTAATGCCCCATCAGCATGACTCGGCCCGGATGCTGAGTAAAGCATCTTTCGCGCGCTGTCGCGTTTTCGGGACACTGCGAAGTGTAGTAATCCAAAGGATCGGTGGGGTCCACCGTCGGCAAGGCGTGCGTCGCAAGATAACGGCCCATTTCCCAGCGCGGCGTTAATCCTCTGAAGAATTGAACGATCGATTCTGGGTAGCGCGCCGTGAATTCAGGATCAGGATCAGGCTCGTGGCAGAAGCCCAATTCGTGGTTGCCCCAAACCCCGGTGGCGCCTGCCTCCTGCAACAAGTGAATAATCGGCTCGATATGCCGGCAGGTTTCGACGAGATCTCCCAAAACGACAACCTGTTCGACGCCGTGACGCGCAAAGAGCGCCAGCGCTGCACGGAGGCTTATGGCGTCTTCATGAATGTCGGCCAGAAGTCCCAGTTGCATGATGACGCATTGAAGAAGAGTGAGTCGTGGAATCATCCACCGGCAACATCGACGCAATGCGGGCCGCCGTCGCCAGTTTGACCAAGCCGATTCCGGAACGAAACACAATGGTTGCCGGCAGCGACAACGCCATGGCTTCGATCACACTACGAATCGAAGCGAGATACAGCACGAATCCTACCAGAACGAGCCCCAGTCCCACCAAGACCCAGCCCACGACTTCTCGAATCAACAGTCCCATAGTTCACGTTCCCCACTCGTTGCAAAGTACAGCATTTGCACGAACCAACGTCCTACAATAGCAACGGCAATTCGACTTTATCCTTCTGTTCGGCTGGAAGCGCGAATTCGCTTTCGTCGGCGTTCAATCGCCCCTTGTTCCGTGCGCAATTCCTCGACGACGATTTGCCGCACATGCAGCGCCGCCTGCCTGGCGGTTAAACGTCGCCAATAAACCAGTGCGAAGGCGCCGCTCAGCACGAATGACATCAAGACGCCACCCCAAAAGAACAGCAGCATTCGATACGCGGCAGGCGCAAGCCGCAACGTATTCGGCGCCATCGAGTCCAAGGGCAGCAGCGTCAATAATAGAAGTGCGACACCCACGGCAACAACGATGCGTACCGCCACGCCGGAAAAAGGGTGGAGCGCCGTCGTAGGCGCGGGCGACGCGCCCGGCGTGTGTTGTCGCCAAAGGCGAAAGCCCCTTCTCGGCGGCCCTGCCGCTTCGATGAAGCGCAGCGCAAACACAGTCGACGCCAAAAACGCCGCCGCTAACACGACATCCCGCAGTTGCAGATCATCAACCGCGTAGAGATGGCGAAGGTCAGCGAGAATGGTCGCAAACCACCCCCAGACCAAGGCGGCTCCAAGTGGGGCCGCCGAGCGACTGAACAAGACCGCAGCGAAGCCTCCCAGGAGAATCCAAGGCGCCCAGCCCGTCGCTTCCCATAGCCAAACATAGACAAACGCGCAGGCGAAAGTCGCTGCGGCCAACATGATTTTCGCTTGCGCCGGCGTCGCGCCTTCGTCAGGGAAAACTTCTCTTAGCGTGCTTCGTACGGTTTCCTGCCAGGGAACATTGCTCATCTTCCCGCTCCTGCACCGCGGGTGCGTCCTAAACGCAGCAACTCAATTTCCGCCGCTGCTTTTTGCATCAATCGAGGGTCGTCAAGTCGCGAGAACTTAGCGCCCAGGCGGACCAATTCGCGTTGGAAATCCGCGAATGCGACCGTCTCAGAGGCCGCTTGCGCCTCTACGGAAGACGCAGCGCAAATCTCGACAAACATCACGCGATGATGTTCCGCCCGCGCTACCCGGACGACATCGAGCAAACTTTCGCGATCCGCCGGATGTTCGGGCACGGCCCCGATCACAATAAACAACTCGTTGTCGTTCGCGTGAGCCACTCTCGCAAGTAAACCTCGATGCATGGAGTGCGCGGCATTCCGGGCTTCCTCAGTTAGGGCCGCTTGCTGGCGAGGCAGTACGGTAAGGTCAACCATGCCGGGATGTTCTTCGAGTAATCGCCGACAACGCTCGCGAAATAAAGAGTCGTCAAACTGGAGCCGTAGGGCGACACCAGGCCCGCCGCCATACAAGGTGGACAGCGCCGACGCGAGTTGTTGGCGTTGCGCAACGGATTTGCGGCAGCGCCTACGGGTAAACGCTGACAGCTTGGGTGGATTGATCGCCTCATCAAAGAGTTCAGGAAAGCGGCGCGCCCCGCAGGTCCAGGCCAATGGAATCAATATATTCAGGTTGACCCCTTCGACCGAAAGAGGGCGTGAAAACGATAACCACCGAAGCAACAGCCGGGTCAGATGACGTTCGCCCAGACCATGCGGCGTCCACATTGGTTCGGTTTGCGAAACGATCAAAGACGCGACGGGATCGCCATCGGACAACAACAATCGGGCAAGTGACGAACTGGCGGCAATGATCTTGTCTGCCGGCGCCGGACCAGGTCGCCCGATATACCATGCGGGTGAAAGATCGGCCAGTAATGTCGCTCGGATCGGCGCTTCGCTTTCGTATTCACAGGTCATCAGCCTTCCTAGTCGAGCCGTCGCTTTCCAAGCGATCGACCGCGGCGGGTCGCCAGGTTGGTATTCGCGAATGCCGAGTAGTTCGGTACTGTAGCCGGCCCGACGGTGTCGATGGGTTCCCGGCAACATCTGTACATTTTGCTGCTTGAGAACTGAGACCGTGGGCTGCGGTCGCACCAAGAAGGGCAGGACCGTCACATCCTGATACAGCGGCGCAAACCAGTGCAAGCGAAACAACCCTTGAGAATCACTCAACGTTACTTGCACACCGGGGAGCGAGGTGCGCGTCGTAATGGCGGGCCGCAGGACATATCGCCAAACCACGTAACCGGCGCTCTGTACGTCGGTCACATGCGCCGGAGAACCGTCGATCCACGGAATCTCTTGCGGTACGGCGTCCTCGAAGCGGCAACGTAGTCCCCTCAAACGAGACGAAAGAAACACTTCCACCTCGACCTGCGCCTCTTGCTCAATGACCAGGATGTGCGATGCCCGCGTTTGTCCATTCACGCGCCGCCGGCAGGGAGTGAACTCGTGCGAAACTCCAGCGGTGCGAAGGCGAAAGTTCAACCATTCCAGGGCAATCCATACAAGCATGGTGAGCCCGCTTAAAGCCAAGGGCTCCTGGCGCATCAGCAGCCCCGACGCCAATGCCAACGCGGCAAGCGTAACTATCATCCTTGCTCGCGGGGTGAAGTTCACAAACCGCCTCGCACAGGCACGGAACGGATGATGTCGTCAATGATCTCCGCGACGGAACCGCCCGATAATTCCGTTTCGGGACGAATAATCAACCGATGGTCTAATACGGGATGCGCCACGGCCTGTACGTCTTCGTCGGTAAAGTAGACTCGTCCTTGAAGCAAAGCCCGGGCGCGCGCGGCGCGAAGCAAAAAGATGGCGGCGCGAGGACTGCCGCCGAGCAGTACCTCGGGGTGTTCCCGGCTTGCGCGGATCAAATCCACCACGTACTCTTTCAAATCATTTGAGCCATAGACGTGATTCACGTGATCCTGAACATGTAGAATTTGATCGCCGTTCCAGATCGGCTGGAAGTCGGGCGCAACCTTTTCCTGGAGGTCGAGCAAATCAACTTCACGTTCGCGACTAGGGTATCCCACGCGGATGCGAAACAGAAACCGGTCTAACTGCGCTTCGGGCAACCGATACACGCCTTCCTGTTCCACGGGGTTCTGTGTGGCGAAAACGATGAACGGCTGCGACAACCGATGGGTCTCGCCCTCGATCGTCACTTGACGCTCTTGCATGGCTTCCAGCAACGCAGACTGGGTGCGCGCCGGAGCTCGGTTGAGTTCATCGGCCAGAAGGAACTGACAAAAAATCGGCCCTGGTTGAAACGTGAATTGCGCACCGTGCCGGTCCAAGATGCGAGTTCCGGTAACATCCGACGGAAGCAAGTCCGGAGTGAACTGGATGCGGCGGTAATGGAGCCCTAACACCGTCGCCAGGCTGCGGCATAACGTCGTTTTGGCGGTGCCAGGAACGCCTTCCAACAGAGCATGGCCGCATCCCACCACGGCAATCAGCGCTAAAGAGACGACCTCATCCAAATCGACCAGGCTACGGCCCAGACTTTCCTGCGTGGCGCGGTACAAGGCGTGAGTTTCTTGGGCGACGGCTTCCAGGTCAGCGGTTCGATTCACGGTCGTTCTTAATCCACTCGGTGTCAAGCGTTGTTGAGCCTTGTTCAAAACAATGTTCTCCGCCGAACTGATCTTGAAGGTAGGAATGTCGGTTCCGTCTTGCACCGGCTTTACGTGAACTTTTTTCCGTAGCTTATGTGGCCGCGGTCGAACTTGCGCCCTTGAACTACAAGCTTGGCGCCGCGGTTCCGAATAACTTCCGTACCGCAACCACACCCAAGGCAAGCGTGGCCATGATCATTAAGATCCTTTGATAAACATGCTCCGGTATTTGGCGAACCAGATACGTAAGGAAATCGTTGGGAATGCCTTCATCCTCGATCACCGCCGTCGCCGAGTTGGCAAAGCTGATGAGAACTTCCGGAGGCAAATTACGCAACGCCTCGCGCACTTCTTCGGGCGTTGGCGGAGGAATTTCCACTTGCACTTGTTCAAGTTGGGCAGGAGCGACGGCTTGTTGATCATCCAACAGGAGGGTTATTGTTCGGTTTTGCCCCGCGAGCCAGCGAATCGTGTTCACCGCCAGTTGAGCATTGTCTTCATACATCAACATTTGGTTCGCGAACATGCTTTGGTCAGGCGAGACGACAATGCGTCCTCCTGCAGAAGACTCCTTCGCTACAAGACATGCCGGCCCCGTCGCCAACTCTTGTCGAAATTGCCGAAAATGGCCGTGGAGCGGCGGAAAGGTGGCTAGCTGATCCCAAGGAGTCAAACCCAACCGCGATTTGACCACGACGAGCGCCCCAGGACGATTCGTCGCGATGCTCAGCACGCCGCGCGTTACAGGATGATCGTCGGAAATGTCGTTCACTACCGGGCAATCGGGGAAGTCATTCAGCACAGCGTCGCGTTGGAAGGTCTGCAAGGGTCCAGGAACCAACAGTAAGCCTCTCATGCGAGTCAACTCCTGATCGCCGCGATCCGAAGCCAAGAGCACGGCGCCGCCGTCTCGCACGTATTGCTCCAGGTCGTTCACGGGAAGTTGCCGGAACGATCCTAGCACAATCAATAACGACTCTTCCGGCGGAGTATCTTGCCATTCGCGCCAGGATTGCGTCGGTTCAACGCCAAGCGTGCGGCACATAGCGGCTAATCCCTCGTACCCGCGTTTCCACTGCTCCGGCGGCAACCGCACTTGGGCGTTCACCTGGGGCGCAGTCCATATCCCGATGACGAAAGCGACCGTGAAAAAGCGACGAACGCACGAATATCCAGTCATGCAATCGCTTTCACAAGGTAGAGGACGCGAGAGCCGAGTCGGATTCATACTTTACCGACGCCGCCGCCAATTGATGTAACGTCAATGCTGACTGCTCTAACTGGCTGTCAGAAATGCGCCGCGATTGTGGACCATACCGCGACACTTCATAGGCGGCCACCAGCTGTCCGATATCGTCGCTCAGCGCGGGGGCAAGCCCCACCAGCGCTTGCTCAACAGCCCGGCAATGCCACCACGTGGCAAGCCCGCCAAAGTGAAACACCAGGAAGCGATCGACGGCATTGACCAGATCTTCAGGCGACCGGATCGGATGGTTAACCCAAGTTATTGCGGTAACGCCCTTCCAAAACGCGACCAACCTTCCGCGATAACGCCTCCATAACGGAATCAGAATCAAGAGCGCTAGGAGCGTAGCGCCCAACGGCATGAGAAGGCTTCGATGATTCCCGGCTTCAGGAATCGCGGGCAACGAACTCGCTCCCGGTAGCGCAGATGGCAGGTCAAACCGCCGCCGCAGATTCCACGCACCGTCGCTACGGCCGCGTTGTCGCGATTGGGAGAATTGCCGCCATTGTCGCCCGGCGTCCTGCCGCGCCGCAAACTCTTGCAAGCGAGTTACGACGGGTGTCAAGAATGACTCACGCGACGCCGCGTCAAACGGCGAGCCCTCTGGCGCTTCAGAAGGCTCCTTGCGCAAAGCTCGTTGAGCGGCCTTCATCACAATGCGGTTAATCTCATCATCGATCGCTTTTTTAGTGATTCGCGCAGGTCGCGGATCCGCTTCAACCGCTTCATTATCTTTGGAGCGCTCGCGTCTTACTTTTTCCGCAATTCGGTTCAGCGACTCACGGCTCCATGGCGGAGGATTCTGATCCGAAGGAGTTGGCGGTTGCGATTGAGAATCTCGCGGCGCCGGCGGCGTGACGAAGGGGGCACGGCTGCTTTCGTCGTGCGACGACGGACCGCGACCCGCCTGTGAAGTCGGCGGAGTGAGCGACGACGCTGACGAACTTTCATCGTGGGACGTTGCACGAGGTGGTGAAGCATTCTGACGGGCCGACTCATTCGAACGACTTCGGTTTGTTGCGAGAGAATCAACGGATGGCGTGCGCCGACCGCTGTTCGCAGCGCCTGGAATGGGTTTGCGCAATTCGCCGTGTTCTTCCTGAAGCTGATTCGCACGCTTGGGCGGCGAGTTGGAAGAATCCTGGTCCTGTTGCGGAACCGGCGCCAAATCGCGTATCGGTTCGGGCTGGCGCAACGGCGTTTGATTTGGCGTCGAGGCGTTTTGATCGACTTGCTGTTTTACGGCCGACCTGACCATGCCTTCGACAAGTTTTCGCTGATCATCGGTCAATGCCGATTTGAACTGCAATTCCATCAAGCGGTTCATCAACGCTTCGGGCGAGGGCATCTCCTCGCGCGGAAATTCCCGAAAAGTAGGATCGTCGGCGCCCGACGCCACGGACAGCAGGCTCGCGAAGAGCACGCCAAGGGAAAGCCCGAATCGGCGGATCCAAGGAATAAGGTTTGCCATAGAAAATGAATACACAGGGAGAGCGGTCGTGGTGTACAATCGCAGTCCATAGGAAATCGTAGGGTGCTGACGAAGAATATACAACCGTCGAAGTAGGAGCCAGTGGATGATGGCCGGTCCGTCGAAACCCGAACACGATCCGAAGGCGCCTCCCGAGAAGCCGCACCATCCTCCGGCGGAACGACCATCGGAACCGCCCCCAGAGAAGCCGTTGGCGCCTCCGGATGAAAAACCGTCGTCGCCAGCTCGGGAGATTCCAGAACCCAAGCCCGATGAGTCGCATCCGCCATCGCCCGCTCGACGGTCGAGCCCTGACGAAACGCCAAGCCGACCACCGCGTGAAATCCCAGATCGTCCGGCGGAAGAGTCTCCTTCTCGGCCCCCTTACGAATTGCCTTCGACGCCTACGCCGGAAACCCCGTCCTCGCCACCACCGGAGATGCCGCCATTGAGCGGTTGAGTGCGATGACCGTTGCGTGACGCGAAGATGCAGTCGGCGAGCGCCATGGCCGTGGAGTATTGTTTGCAGTGTTCGGCTCAAGCGGCAATCTCCCAATTCAACCATGGGGAGCCACGGTGGACAGTTCGTTGATCTCGTCAGAACCAGCGAGTGACGCGACTGGGGAGTCCATTTGGCCGAGACGCGTTTTGCGGGGCGTAGTTAACGTTTTCGTGGCGTTTGACTGGGGTGAAGAAATCCACCTCGATCAAGCGCGTTCGCTCCTTCCTTCCGAGGAGCAAGCCGTGCTTCGGCGGCGCAGGACGCCGTTGTCGATCGGCTATCGGCCGGCGCCGTTGCGATTTGGTTTGACGCCAGTTCAATTTGATTGGCCAGAACTTGGCGTACAGGAAACCACCGTGGAAGCCACCGTTTTCGACTTCGCTGCGGCAAGCATGGCTTTGCGCACCCCTTTTGCACTCGGCGCCGACGCGCTATTGCGTCTCGCCACCGCACTTGGCGATACGCAAGCGATTCAACAGGCGGCGCGGCATGCTGCGCAAAGGCTCTATGATGGAATTCTCTCTGCGATTCAGGCTCCCCACTGGAGCGAACTGACAGAAGAATACGTGGTCTTCGAGTTTTCCCCAGAGAATGGCCTTGCCGACATCGTATTGAGCGAGCACCCCTCCTGGTTGGCCGGACTCGTGCGACTCGATACGGCCTGTTTGCATTCCGATGAGGTGGCGGAAGCGATTCGGCTGCACATTCGTTATGGCCAGCAAGATTTGCTCGTTGCCGACTGGGCGGCGGCTGTATTGATCGACGTCAATTGTGCGGAAACGCTTCAAGTGGTCGAGTTCGCGAATTTGCAGCTCCTGGAGTTTCGCGAGATCGACAATCGTTTGGATGACCGACTGGCGGACGCCGCGCGGCTCGTGCATCGGTTGGCTCAACGATGGCTCCCCTTTTGGAGACCGTTCACCGTGCAGGTGCGGGCGCTGGGCGATTTGAAGGTCGAAGCCAACACGGTTTTCGAACGGACGCAGAACGCCTTAAAGCTCGTGGGCGACCAGTATTTGGCGCGTGCTTATCGACTTCTTTCGGCGCGGTTCTACCTGGAGCAGTGGCAAGAAAGCATTCAGCGATCGTTGAATGTCATTGAGAGCGCCTACCGGGTGCTGGCCGATCAAGCTGCGGCTTGGCGGGCTGAGGCGCTAGAGCTATCCATCGTCTTGTTAATTGTGATTGAGATCGTTCTGACGTTAATGGGTTATTGAGGCGCGCTATGCGGATAATGGGGATCATAGGACTGGTGCTCCAGGTGCTTGCGTCCTCTTTGCTGGCGCAGGAATCGCGGCCGAATATCATTCTCATTGTGGCCGATGATCTTGGTTATGGCGAACTGGGGTGTTATGGCGGCCACGAGATTCCTACACCGCACTTGGATGCGCTTGCCCGCGAGGGAGTGCGATTCACCGACGGTTATGTCACGGCGCCATTTTGCGCGGCCTCGCGCGCCGGGTTGTTCACCGGAAGATATCAAACGAGGTTCGGCTTTGAATTCAATCCGATCGGCGCCGACAACGCGAACCCACAAACAGGCTTACCCACATCGGAAAACACACTCGCCGACGCACTTCGCGACGCAGGCTACGCCACCGCGTTGATTGGCAAATGGCATTTGGGAGGCACCGCTCGTTTTCATCCCCAGCGCCGCGGGTTTGACGAGTATTTTGGATTTCTTCACGAAGGTCATTACTATGTTCCGCCCCCGTGGGAAGGAGTGACGACGTGGCTGCGCCGCAAGACATTGCCCGACGGTTCGCAAGGTCGTTGGACATCACCTGATGGCCGAATTCTCTGGTCGACGCATATGGGACATCGCGAACCTGATTATGACGCCGACAATCCGATCGTGCGCAGCAGTCAACCTGTTGCAGAAAGCGTTCATTTGACCGACGCATTCACGCGCGAAGCGGTGTCATTTTTGGAGCGTCGCCGCGATCAGCCGTTCTTCTTGTGCGTGACCTTCAACGCAGTGCATAGCCCCATGCAAGGCGTCAATCGGTACCTGGAACAGTTTGCTCACATCGAAGACATGCATCGTAGGATTTTCGCGGCCATGCTCGCTCATTTGGACGACAGCATCGGCCAAGTACTCAAACGTTTGCGCGATCTGGAACTCGAGAAACATACGCTCGTCATCTTTTTGAGCGATAACGGCGGCCCCACGCGTGAGCTGACCAGCAGCAACGGCGCCTTGCGCGGCGGTAAAGGGCAACTTTACGAAGGCGGCGTGCGCGTGCCGTTCCTCATGCGTTGGCCGGAAATGCTGCCAAAGGGACATGTCGAGCGCCGTCCCGTCAGTTCGCTCGATGTTTACACGACCGCAATTGCGGCGGCAGGTGTAAATCTAGCGCCGCCTAACTTGCCTCGCGATGGTGTGAACCTACTGCCTTACTTGAACGACAACCAAGTACAGGATCCGCACGCCCAACTTTATTGGCGCGTGGGCGACAACGCCGCACTCCGGCAGGATGATTGGAAAATTGTGCGCCAGGGCGGGTCACGGACTAAGCCGGATTGGGAATTATATCATCTGGCCGATGATCTTTCCGAAACGCGAAATGTTGCAGCGCAACATCCCGCCGTTCTTCAACGTTTAACCGCAGCTTGGGAAAAGATGAACGCTGACATGGCGCCCGCCCAGCGGCCGTAACTTCTTAAGAACCTGGCGGCGCCGTCAGCTCGACCAGCGTGGAGTGCACGGTATCTAGGTTGCCTACGATCACGCGCAGTGGAAACGTATAGTCATCTGCCGCGATGCCATTCGAATTCATAAATCGAAAGACGCAATTCCACTTCACCACCTTCTCGGCCTGAAAGCGAAATCGACCGTAGGCGACGTTTTGAAGATCGGCGTGCGCTACCGATGTTAAGGGAGTATGGCAACTCATCGCATAACGGCCGTCCTCTGTAGCTAGAATCACAGGATGTGGTTGCTCGCCAGGTCCATCGGAAAGCGGCTCCCGTTGTTTTGTTTCAACGTTATATATCCAGAATTTAGAAAACTTGGCTGGCATATAACCCGTTAAGGCTTCGAACACCGCAACCGTGTGCCGCTCTCCCACGGGCAGGCCGAAGGTCACGTTAAATTCTATGACGTGGGGAAAGCCTTGCTCGCCGATGGTAACGCGTTTCGTAAGTAAATGATTCGACCGCCGTGTCGTATTCTTGGCGAGATTGGACCCTGATTTTTCGCCCGGCGCTAACCAGAAGGCCATTTGCGACGTGGTTTGCAGGGAGTTCGCCGTGGCGACCAAGTGTAGCAATCGAGTTGTTGAAGTGGAACCGGCGCCATCGCGGCGCGAGCCGGCTTCGGTCGGGTTGAACGTTTCCGCAGTGATTGGTGAACCGGCGTCAAAGTTTGAGGCCGATTGAAGCTGACGTCCATGGTCGGCGGTGTCGATGAACTCCTGACCATTCCAAGTCAACGAGTGGATTGCACCCGCGAGACGCGATGTGGTGGTGATGACGATTTCTGATCCTGCCGCGGGAGCGCGAATCACGGCATCACCCGAGGGAAGCAGTGCATCGTTCGCGTCGAGCGGCGTCACGACGAGACACACGATCCCGAACGTGAAACACCGCGCCGTGCATTTCAACTTCGTCCTCATGAACGTCTTATCCCTGTGAGCCGAGCAGCCAGGCGAGTAAGCCCTTTTGGGCGTGAAGACGATTCGCTGCTTGTTGTAATACGCGGCTTTGCGGACCATCCATCACCGCGTCGGTCACTTCCTCGCCCCGTCGGGCTGGCAAACAATGCAGGAAGATCGCGTGTCGCGGAGCCTGCGCCATTAAATCGGCGTTGACCTGATAAGCGGCGAAGGCGCGGCGTCGCTCCTCTTGTTCCGCCTCTTGTCCCATGCTTGTCCAAACGTCGGTATACACGGCGTCGGCGTCCTGCACCGCCTTAGCAGGGTCGGTGGTCGCGGTGACCTCGCATTTGGGCGAATCTTGTTGGAGTTGCTTTAGAAACCCTTCCTCGAATTGATAGCCTCTCGGCGAGGCAATGGCGAATCGAACTCCGAGCTTGGCGCACGCCACCGCCAGGCTACACGCTACATTGTTGGCGTCGCCGATGTACGCCAGAGTACGTCCCGCCAGGCCGCCAAAAACTTCGCGCATTGTGAACAAGTCGGCCAGCGCCTGGCAGGGATGCGCCAAATCGGTCAAGCCGTTAATCACAGGACAGCCCGAGAAGCGAGCTAACTCCTCCACCCGCGCATGTTGGTTCGCACGACACACGATCACATCGACGTACTGTCCCAGCACGCCGGCAAAGTCGGCGATCGATTCGCGTTTTCCCCAGCCAACTTCGGCGCCAAGAAACTGGGTGGCGCCTCCCAGATGCGTCATGCATGCTTCGAAGCTCACTCGCGTTCGTAACGACGGTTTCTCGAACAACAGGGCCATAACGCGGCCCGGCAAAATTGGTTCGCGAACTCCCTGTTGAAGTTTGGTCTTCAGATCTTCGGCAACAATGAAAATGCGTTCGATCTCCGCAGACGACAGCTCGAACAACGTGAGCACGTGACGCATGGTTTATACCTTGACGGGAAAACATCCAACGGAAGACGTACAGGCGCCGCCCTTGGGGGCGACGCGTCTGGATTACGTGGGGCGCGCTAAGTTCACAAGATTTCGCCCAGGACCAACTAAGTCGCTTCAGCCAACGCTTGGGCAAGCACGTCGCAGCCTTCATCTAACTGCTCCGACGTTAGGTTCATGGCGGGCAACAACCGAATGACATTACCATGCGTGCAGTTCACAAGGAGCTTGCGCTTCAGACAAGCTTCGACCACGGGAGCGCCCGGCACAGCCAACTCAACGCCAATCATCACGCCAAGCACGCGTACGTCGCAAATCACGTCGTTCTGCTGGCGCATCGCTTCGAGTCGTTCGCGGAAAAGTTCACCTAACCGTACGGCGTTCTCCAACAGGTTCTCGTTTTCGATCATTTCGATGGCGGCGATGCCGGCGCGGGCGGCTATGGGGTTACCGCCAAAGGTCGACGCGTGCATGCCGGGCCGCAAACTCGGAGCGATTTCGCGCGTGGTTAACATGGCGCCGCCCGCAATGCCGCCGCACAACGCCTTGGCAAGCGTCATTACATCGGGCGTCACGCCAAAGTGCTGATAGGCGAACCAATGACCGGTACGGCCGAATCCGGCCTGCACCTCGTCGAACATGAGCAGCAAACCGTGTTGGTCGCACAAGCTGCGCAGTCCTTGAAGAAAACCATCCGGCGGCAGGCGAACGCCTCCTTCGCCTTGCACGGGCTCAACCAAAATGGCGCAAGTCTCCCGGTCGATCAAACGCTCGACCGCTTCCAGATCGCCAAACGGCGCGTAGCTAAAACCGGCGACAAGAGGCCCTAAGCCTTCATGATACTTTGGCTGCGCGGTAGCGGTCAGTGCGCCTAACGTCCGGCCATGAAAGCCGCCCTCAAACGTAATGATCTTGTACCGCTCCTTGGGTGTGTGCAGCCGAGCAAGTTTGATTGCAGCCTCGTTCGCCTCGGCGCCAGAGTTGCAAAAGAAGGCTTGCCCGCCAAAGCTACGTTCCGAGAGTAATTGCGCCCAACGGCCTTGAACCTCCATGTGCCAGGTATTGGGCACATGGATGAGCGTGGCGACTTGCTCCTGCACCGCCTCGACCAGTGGTTGAGGACAATGCCCCAAGAGGTTACAGCCCCACCCGGGGAAGAAATCGAGGTAACGACTTCCCTCGCTATCCCAAACATAGGAGCCTTCACCGCGCACGAGATTGACCGGGTAGCGCGTGTAATTGGGAATCACATATTTTTTGAAGAGTTCGACCGTCTCCGCCGAACTCAAGCCGGATGCCGTGGTCAAGGGCTTTCTCCTGCAAAGGGTGAATTGAACGGGAATCGGCCGCATGTGCGGCGTTCACAAACAAAGGATGACCGGCAAGTGCGTCACAAGGTTCATCCGATTGAAGCGTCTCCAAAACCTCGCATTGCGTTCAAGGACGCTTCAGGGCTAATCAACCATCGGCGTTTGACCCGCAGTTTTGCGGCGCTACGGATCACGAATGATTTCGGTGCCTACGCCTGTGTTCGTGTAAATTTCTAACAACAACGAGTGTCGCAAGCGGCCGTCGATAATGTGGACCTTTCGTACTCCCTTATCCAGCGTTTCTAGACACGCCTCAACTTTGGGAATCATGCCTGCGTCAATCACGCCGTCGCGAATCAGTTGTCGTGCTTCCGAGGCCGTGAGTGAATGAATCAGCGAACTCTCATCCCGTTTATCTCGGCGTACGCCATTCACATCGCTCAAGTAAACCAACTTTTCCGCGCCCAGGGCTTGCGCCACAGCGGTGGCGGCAGTATCGGCGTTGACGTTCAACTTCTGGCCGGTCTTCTCGTCCAGGCACATCGAGGGAATGATGGGGACCTGTCCGGCGTAGCAAAGGTTTTCGATGGTTCCGCGATCAACGCGGGTTACGCGCCCCACGTGCCCCAGATCCAGAGCCTCGCCTCCCTCGCCTTCCAGCATAATGCGTTCCCCGAACAATACGTTCGTGGTGCGGAAATTGAGGTTCATGGCCCGGCCGCCCAGTTCCTCGACACGCTGGGCCAACCATTCGTTAAGTTCCGTGGCGAGCGTCTTTTCGACAATCGCCAGAGTGGCGTCGTCGGTATAGCGCCGTCCGTGAATGAACCGAGGTTGGATGCCCGCCTCGGACATTTGCCGACTGATGGCCGCCCCGCCGCCGTGAACGACCACGGGTCGCATGCCCACAGTTTCCATGAAGACGATGTCCAACAGCATATGCCGCAAGGCGTTCTCGTCCTCCAGCACGCTCCCGCCCAACTTGATGACGGTGACCTTGTCGCGGAAGCGGCGGATCCAGCCCAACGCTTCGATCAGCACGTCCGCCTTACGAATGGCCTCTTCCAACGCGTGAACCTCCCGCAAAAAAGCGAAACGCCGACCCCAGCCGAGGCGGCGCTACCATCAGGGTTGTTCCTTAGGTTCAGGAAAACCGAGCATTTTACGTCCCCACCCCCGCGATTGTCAATGAACCGCCCTTTCGCATACGCGGGGATGCGACGCGAGTCGCCACTCAAAAACCTAAGCCGGGGCCGACAAGCGCCGCAGTACCAACCGTTCCATCGGTGATGTGGAACATGGTGGGAAAGCGCTCCGCCCAACCGCGATTTCCCGCCGGACAATACTGTCGTCCGTTGCCTTCGATGGCCGCAATGGTGGGGATGCGAGCCGCCAGACTCGCCGAATGTAAGAACGACGCGCCCACGCAGGTTAAGTCCTGCACGCACAAGAACATACCGTACTTTTGCGCGGCGGCGCCCATGAGCAGCGCTTCGGTATGTCCCTTGCACGCCTTGAGTGCTACCCCCGAGTAACCCTGCTCGCGCGCCAAATGCAGGCTTTCCAAGTCCACGAGCGATTCATCAATCACGACCGGTTTAATCGCCGCGGCGCGATGCATGCGGTTTTCGGGGTTGGCGCGCAGGTCGCGATGGGTCGGTTGCTCGATGTATTGCACACGTTGAAGCGCCTCCGGCGATTGCTCTTGCAGCTTCGCCAGAAAGTCCAGCACATATTCCACGTTTTGACATCGCTCGTTAAAGTCCAACGAGTAGCACCAGTCGCGGCAATCACGCTGCGCTTGCGCCGCGACAGCGGCTTGATCGACACGAGCCACTCGCGCCACATCCCAAGGCAAGTCATCTCCCGATAGTTTGATCTTCAAATGCGTCAAACCATCGGCCAGGATCCACTCGCCTAGGGTTTCCGGCAGACCGTCGTGCAAGCGAGTTGGTAAATCGGCGTCAAACAGCGGATCCAGCGCGCCCACCAAATGATAAAGCGGCATTCGCGCTTTCGGCTCGCGCAGTGTGTATTGATCGAGGTACTCGCCAGCAAACTCCGGCGTCAGATGATGCGACAAATCATAGTTCACGTAGTCGCGGCCAAGTAAGTTGTACGAGTTTTGCCCAAGCGTTTTGCCATAGGCATCGTGCAAAGCGGCTTCCAGCGAACTGGCAGCCACCAACTGTGCGAGCCGCGGCATCGACTCCGCCAGGCCGAGCGCTTGCACGACCTGCGTCGCCCCGCCTTCGTGCTGTCGAGCCAGTTCGTGAGTAATGTCTAACGGATGGCCGAAGTCTTGATATTGTCGTGCTTGTTCCGCCAATCGCTCTCCCAGGGTTGTCATCGCTTCCAACGTTTGGGCTCCTGGTACGGCCTGACTGGGCCACGCCCAAGCATTCCCCATGGGCATGGATCCGAAGCCGCGCCCCTGGCGTCCGTCACGCGTTTCCACCTTCACTTCCACGTTCAGCAAAGTGGCATCTTCCACCACACGTCCGCCGAATTTCATCGGGGTCCGATATTGATGCGATTCCCGGGAAGTAGAAACGTCACAGATCCGAACATCGGTCGCGTGAGACATGATAGACCGTAACCGAGACAAACGACTTGCGGTTTGCAACGAACAAGCCGCGCGTCTTGGAGGGAAGCAAAGTTGGCGAGGCGCTAAACACGCAACCTCGGAGATGTATGGTAGCCCAATCGCTGCCGTAGCGACAATCGGCTTGGCGCAAACGAGCGATCACGCCGTCCAGTTGTGCGCAGCGTCGTGGGGACTCTCGAACGCACCGTCCGCTGAAGGTAACGTCTTTGCACCGTGACCTGCTTACCCAGGTCGCGGTTACGACGCGCGCGGCTCTGAGGGACGCGGCCAAGGAGACCAGTTGACGTCGTTGCGGGTGTGCAGGCGTGATGCGGCTTCGGCATAGTCGCGGCGATGGTCGATCAACATCGCCGCTAACGTGGCGACGGAAATCTGCTCCATCTCGCAGCAATACGTGGCGTCGGTGCGGGGATCGAACACCGTGACGGGGGCATGGCCCAAACGACTGCTAAACAGTCCCGGAAGTCGAGACTCGCGGCTACTCTCGGGAAGCACTAATAGCGAGCGCATCCCCCCGCCGCAATGAATCAGGTGCGGCTGAGCCGCTTGCACAATACTGGCCAATCGCTCATGCGCCTTGAGGGGGTCTTCATCTTCAGGAAACAAGACGCCAGCAAGCTCCGTAGAGCGAACCGCATCCAACGCCACCCTTCGGGCCGCGTCGCGCAGCGCATCGGGCAGTCGTTCGGCGAACTGAAAATCTTTACGAAGCGCGACTCGAAAGCCTTCGCCCGGAGGAAAGAATGAACTTCGGAACTGGGCGTCCAACACGGAGACCAACTCGCGCATACGGCTCCGGAGCGAGGCGACAATCGCGCCGGCATGAGAGGCTTCGTCGTCATGACGCAGGGGGAACTGGACAACGGCCTTGTCTAAACCGCGTCCTAGTTCTTTCAACTCATCGCCAAAAACCGCCACGCGACGATTCACGGCCAACGCTAATTTACAGGCGCCTTGCAGGTACACGTCCACCAGTCGTTGTCGTGCGTAGTCCAGTAACAACTGACGCATGACCTGTTGTGGCGCCGGCGCTGGATTCCGCGCGGCGCCGCGCCGCGGTTCAAGTGGCTGGAACGTGCGAATCCGTTCTTTAAGTCCCTTGAGCGTCGCATCGAGCGACTGCCGAGCCGCGCGGCCTTGCTGATCCAATTGACGCAATAATTCTTCGTATTCTTTGAGCAGTTGCTGCGCCGAACGCACCATCTGTCGCGGGGCGTCGAGACGCTCGCCTACGCATCGCTGGATTGCCGCGGCTTGACGTGTGGCAAGCAATTCCAAGCGTTCTTCCAGGTTGTCTGTTACGTTGTCTTCGGGCGGCTCCTGAAAGTCATCGCCCGTGTCCCGATAACCCAAGATCGCGTGGATTACACGAAGCGCATTCAATGCAGGCGTCGCCAGATCGCCCGGCGGTTCGTGATCGTGAGCTGGCGGCAGAATGTCGTCCACCATACTGGCGAATAAACGGTCTGGATCGGAGCGGAGGATCGCCTCGACAATTTGCTGGATGCGCCGCAGCCACTCATCAAGTTCAATGCGCAGCCCTCCTGCGCGTTCGACCGCCAAGGGATCTAGCGGCGGTTCAGGCAAATCGTCGGTTTTCGTCGCGGGCGATGCGCATGAAAGTCGCGCCCCCCAGGTTGCCTCCGGCTGACCGCGCCAACGATCCAGCACTCCCCGACAAAGCGAATCGACCAATCCCGCCACGTCGCTACGTCCCGCGGCGCCCAAGGCGCAAACGCCAAAGCTACGCACCGTGGGCTCGCCCGACGCCGCCGTAAGACGAACCTTCGCTTCGCGGCTTCGCTCCAGCAAATCGCCAACCGTGGTAAAGCTGTCTAGGAACAGATACTCGGCGACCCGTTCGATTGAAGTGGCGAATCCTTCGTCATTGAGATCATCTCCTAAATGAACCATGTAGGTCGAGTGGAACGGCGGCGTTCCTTCGAAGCAAGGCACTCCGCAGGTGCGGTCGCCGGGATAACCGCGGCGTTGATAGTGGTTTAATTCGCGTAGGAAGGCGAAGGCGTTGGCTAGGGCCAACTCTTTCATTTGCGGATTGCGCGACGTGCTATGCGTGAAAACGCCGTCAATCTCTGCGTCCTGAATCCCTAAGTCCTCCAGCGCCTGCCGCACTAAATACGCCAGGTCGAGCGACGCACCGCTTCCGGCTCCGCCAGAGATCGATGCGAGAATCACAACTCGCAGTCGTTCCCGCAAAGGTGCTTCAAGCACGGCTGAGGTACGCGCCATGGCTTCGGGATCAATCGCGGCCGCCAAGGCCTGTTGCAATCGGTCTCGAAGCAGTGGCGCATGATCGGCCAGCGCTAACCGGCCAAGCGGCCGAAGTCCTTCCGTCTTGAGCGAGCGGGGAATGTTATAGAGCCACCGTCGACTGAGCCAAGCCTGATAGCTAGCGCTCTTGTAATCTTGCGATTTACGAAGTGGTATGGGCAGCGTTTCGACAGGTCCCAAAGATTGCGGCGTGCATGCGTACTCCGTATCTTTAAGCGCTTGTACGTCGGTGTCGATCAGAAGCACGGGAAACGCCGGCAGGGCAGCGCCTAAGCGATCGGCGACGCGCATTTGGAGAGCTTTGATCGCTGCGGCGGCGGAGCCTCCCACGCCAATAAACAGTGTCGGACGCGGATTCAAAGCGACTTTGACGTCCTCCAAGGGCGGCAACGCCACTACACGCGGAGCGCCCGTCAACTTTGGTACAAACGTATCACCCTCGAAGTAACCCGAACCCGCGCGCAACGCCTCTTGGCGAGACACGCGAACTTCGACGGAAGGCGCCGAGGACTGCTCGGCGTCCATCAACTCGGTCCGCCCCATCGTACGACGCGGGGTCCCGACTCCTCCTGAGGTATTCGTGGGGCGATTCGAAAAATGCCCCGTTCCTTCCGACTTGCTCCAACCTCCCGCGGCGCGCCGAGTCGCCAATTGCTCAATCATCTCACGGCAACTGGCGAACCGGTCTTCAGGATTCTTGGCGAGAGCTTTCTCAATGACGGGTTGATCCTCGGGAGGCAAACCCAATAATCGCGGGCGTTCGTGGAGATGCTGCGAAGCAAGTTGCGCCGCGGTGCGGCCGCCAAAAGGCAACTCGCCCGTAAGCATATGCTGAAAGACAATCGCCAAACTGTACTGATCGCTACGACGGCTTGGTCGTCCGTCGAAAACTTCAGGCGGCGCATAAACCGGCGTCAAGCCGCCCATCATCGACATGCTGTTGTCGTGAATGTCTTTGACCAGGCCGAAGTCGCCGACTTTGATTCGCCCGCCTACGAGCAACAAGTTCTCGGGCTTGATATCCAAATGCTGTAGCTGAAACTGCTCATTCATATAATCCAGCGCGTCGGCGGTGTCGCGGACGTACTGAATCAACTCTTCGCGCGGGATGCCGGGAAGCCCCTCGCCGCGATGTTTCGTGTAAACGTCTTTCAAGCACGAGTCGGCAAGTTCCGTGACGATGACCAATTGACCGTCGATAATCTCGATGCGCTCCAGGGACAGCAGGAACGGATGCCGCACTTGCTTAATTCGGTTGAGCGCTTTCAGCTCACGCGCAGCGCGGTCTTCATCGTGATATCCGTAGATAAACTTAATCGCTTTGAGCAGTCCGCCCGGCGCTTCCGATTTCCATACCTCGCCGTACCCTCCGGCGCCAAGGCGTTCTTTAAGCGTATAGCCGGGAATTGGCTCGGTCGATTGCGAGGTTAAAACAGTCACGGTTGGTTTCCTCCCCCGTCGTCAATTTTCCAAGCCATGTCGCCGCCTTGGGGAAAGTGATGATTCCGCCATTAAACGTCTTCTTGCCGACGTAAGCCGATGTCTCGTTCGTCGTGGTTGTCGAGTTGCGACGCGTAAGCCGTGTTCACGACGAGGGAGCCCTACCGGTTGACTGGAGTTCTTTCAATCCAACCAACCTTACCTTTTGGTTGTGTCCGTGCCGCCGCCCTGTGTAAAAAAGTCGCCCGAGCCAAATGTGCAACCCAAGTCGCGACAAGCGCTCACCGCCGGAGCATGGGACAACGATTGGACCATCACTTGGCAGCCAAGCTCCTGGCATGTGCGCACGATGGCCTGTATTTGACGTCGCCGATCACTGCTTTGCTCTACGCCGCGTGTGACGGACGACGCAAGCCGTACGTAATCAGGAGCCAACTCCGGCTGTAACGCCGCGTGCGAGCCTCGCCCAGCAAAGCCGTCGTAGGCCACACCCATGCGTGCATTACGCAAGGCAGTTAAAAAGCCACGAAAATTGGGCGTATCGCATACCGCGGTTACGGGTATTTCCATGACCAAGGGGCGTTCGCCTGCTTGATCCCGCAGCACTTCCAAAGAGTCGATGACGCGCCGCGCGCCCACTTCGACCGGCGCCAGCTTCATCAGCAATTGCAAATGAGCGTCCATCGCGGCCATTTCTTCGACGGCGGTAATGCGTTGAACCTGACGCAACCGTTCGGCAAGCAAACACTCGGTGACAAAGATTTGTTTCTCAATGTGCCCCAATTGGTCGGAATCGTCTGCTTCACTTAAGGCTTCGTAGCCGAACAACGCGCGCGAGTCGAGGCGGTAAACCGGTTGATAATGGTTGGGGAAACCGCCGCGAAGCATGGCTTCGCGCATGCGTCGTAGCGCCCGGGTCCAGCCCACGTGGTCTTCTCGGTCACGCGGGGGATCGCATTCCGTCATCACCTGAGTGGCGCCGGCAGGCCAGGCTTGCTGGTTGACCCGGAAAACCAACTCGATGTCGGCGATTTTCACAGCGTCGCCGTCATGCAACGCAGCTTCTTCAATCCGTTCGCCGTTGACATAGGTGCCATTGGTGCTTTTTAAGTCGCGAATGCGCCACGCCTCGTCACGACGCTCCAATACGGCATGCTCTCGGGACACGCGCGTTGAATCGACGGGCAGACTCGCCGTTTCACTACGGCCGACGATGAATGGACTTTCGTCCAAAGGCACATTTTCGACCGCGCTACCCGACGGCCGGCGGTACTCCAACCACGCGACAGCGGCGCGCGGTTCACACATGAGTTCAGTTCGCATCACGGAATCCGGCGGTTGCAACAGGAAACCCCACCTTAATTTGCATTCCCAGGGAACACGGCGCAGCAAGTATAGCATTCGTTCGAGCGACTCTTCTGGACTTAGGTTCGCAATCAAAATCTGTCGCATCGTCCGGCATCGAGAGGTTTCTTGGCCTAAAGTTGCATTGCCGATAATGCGCATCGAGTGCGACCTTGGATTGAAAGCAAATCATGGCGGCCAAAACTTCCCGACCTTGGAAGATTCTGGTTGTTTCGGAGGACCGCGGGATCTTGCGAGCGCTCTCGCGATTCCTACGCGTGTTTGGCTACGAGGCGGACGAAGCCGCCGACGCGGACCAGGCGATTGCGGCGTGGGAGGCGCGCCGACCCGACTTCTTGTTGATCGACGGCCCAGCCGCGTTCCAACGCAGTTTGCAGCAATGCATGTCGACCCAGGTCATGGGCGAAACGCAGAAAATCTTCACGCTGCTCTTAACGGATCGAAAAGGAACCGACGAAGCCGCCGCTTCGCTCGCCGCGGGCATTGACGACTTTTTGGCCAAGCCGTTCGACTACGGCGAGTTATTGGCGCGCTTGCAGGCGGGAGCGCGCACCTTAGAGTTTGAACGCCGCTTGCAGGGCCAGTCGACAACCCACGCCTTGACGGGCTGCCTGACACGTTCGGCGCTAATCCGCCGTTTGCGCGACGTGATCGCCTCGCCAGAACACGCCGACCGATGGTGCGCCTGCGTCGTGCTGGATCTCGACTTCTTCCGACGCGTCAACCACTTGTACGGAGACGCCGCGGGCGATCAACTGCTGCGCAGCGTCGCCGAGAAACTCAAGGAACATTGCCGTGAAGGGCAGCCCTTGGCGTGCTTTGGCGCCGATCGTTTTGCCGCATTCTCGATCGGCATGACCGAGAGCGAAGCTGGGTCCTGGGCGGAACAAATTCGGCAAAGTTTGGCGGCGACCGAGTTTGCCTCGGGCGATGCCGTGCTGCGCATCACGGCCTCATTTGGTGTTGCTGCTGCCAAGGGGCAGTCGCAACGCGCTGAAGATTTGCTCGCCGCGGCGTGCGAGGCCTTAGGTTTTGCCAAGTCCTCAGGGAGAGATGGCGTCGCGCGCTATCGCGAATATGTGGAAGATTCTCGCGCCTGGGTCGACCTGGCGACGCCAGGACGACTGTTTGAGCGAACCCTGGCCCGCGACGTGATGATGCCTTGTCCCGTCAGCGTGTCGACGGAGGATTCCGTACTGGTCGCCGCAGCAGCGTTTCGCCGCACGCAACTGGCGGCTGTGCCCGTGGTAGACGACCAAGGAAAACTGGTGGGATTACTACCGGAAGAACGGGTCTTCGATGAACTGAGCGATGAGCAACTGCGAACCGCCACCGTGGGCGAGACGATGATCGCCCACCCTTCGCATTTCGACGAACAAGATCGGTTCACCGCGTTACTGGACTTCTTTAGCCGACCCGGGCACGCCGCCGCCGTAGTAACGCACCGTGGTCGTCCGACGGGTCTGGTTACTCGACAAGGTATCGCCACTCTCACGATGGCTCTCACAACCGAAAGCTTTGCTCCTGAGGAGCCTAACCTCGAAGGCAGTGAACTCCTCATCGTCCCCGAATTATGCCATGCAACCGAAGTTTAAGCGCGCCTTGGCCAGGTAGTGCATGGCGCCTGACCGTTGCAATTGACGAACCCTTACAGGTAGATTGGCTGCGAACGACGTTGTAACCTCGTCGAGCCTTTCGCATGCAAGTCCGCGCAGTATTGGAAACTTGTCTCTATGTGGACAACCTAGAGGCAGCCGAACAGTTTTATCGCGACGTATTGGGACTGGTGTTGGTCAGTCGCCAGTCCGGACGGCACGCGTTCTTTCGCTGCGGCCGCCAAATGGTGCTGCTTTTCAATGCCGCCGAAACCGAGAAACGTGGGGAGAGCTTGCCTCCGCACGGCGCGCGCGGTCCGGGACATGTGGCCTTTGCCGTTTCCTTGTCCGAGTTGGAGGCTTGGCGACTCCACCTTCAGGCCCGAAAGATTTCCATTGAGGCGGAGATCGACTGGCCTAATGGCGGCAAGTCGATTTATTTTCGAGACTCGGCAGGTAATAGCCTGGAGCTGGGCACGCCCCAAATTTGGGGGCTGGAGTAATACCGGCCGCGAACGTCGCAAGCCGCCGTGACAATGTCCGCCAGCGACATTTCGACCGAGCCCGATGGTTTGAGCCAGTTCAATCAGGCGGCCAGACGGCGAGGAGCAGGCACCAAATCGGAGACCGAGCAAGTGGTCAATACGGACCCATCGCGGCCGTAGAATTTGAGTTGGTGTTCCTCGACAAACCAAACCGCGGAGAGGCCGTCGCATTCAAGCCTTCGACCGCAGTAATAACCATCGCGAATGAGGATGGTCTCAATCATCTCCCCTTGTGGATTGGCTCCCAAGGTTTCCATGCGACGGCGCGCGTGCCGGCGTATCTCCTCAGTCAGGTGGGCGTAGTTCATTCGAGCGTGCGAACGAGGGCGGGAGAATCGTCAAAACGTCTCTCCTAAGCATCGGTTCGCACGGCATACATCCTTGGTCAAGTTCGGACTTCCGGCAACCTATCGTGTAGATTACGCAGTTCATCCAATCAGCACAGCTTGCACCATGCCGGTGCGAGCCACATTTGTGACAGGATTCGACGAAACACGCGAGAGGAGTCCCTGATACTGCCCGCAAACGGTTGCCAAAGCGACAGTTAAGAACATTTCCTCTAGGGCGACCTGCCCAGACCGGCAAACGACGACGGGTAAGTGAACAGGCTCCGCGAATTCTTGGACCACACAAGGAGTGTTCTCGTCGGGCGTACATGCTTGGCGCCACACCTCTGCCGAAGCGTATTTGCCGATAACTACGCCGAATCCACGACCTTCCCCCGCAGGTTTAATTACAAAATGTTCAGGATGTTCAAGGAGAAAATCGGGCAGACGGATCATTTCTCCCTGCCACTCCACTTGGGATGGGGTCAATGGACGTGTCCAGGCTACGTGGCGTTCGACAAATTCCCGCTCTTCTGGGGTGAACTGGGCGACTAGTTCGGGCTCAGCCCAAAGCGCCATGAGCCCCTTATCTTCGCCTAAGGTCATTCCGAAAAAGTTGTTGACCGTGGCCACGGCGCCACGTTCTACGGCTTCCAAATACGCGGCATACCGTTCTTCAAAGCCAACTCGCCAGCAATGGTTCTGGCTGTGAGGAACGCTAATACGGAACTTATTGTAAGTTAACGAGATTGGCTCCTTGCCACGCCAAAGCCGCCCGCTTCGAAACGTCAGTTCCCTGGCGTCGACAATTTCAATTTCACGCGGGGTTTTCCTCCGCACGGCGTTTAGCAGCAAGTCTAATTCATGCTGGATCTGGTTCTCATCGGTGAGCGCAGCGATGAGTCCTGGCGTAAGCCCTGATACCGCCTCGACTTCGAGCAAACCATCGACAAGGGCATTCGGGGCAATTGCGCCGGGAGCCAGTTGATCAAACCCGTTATCAGGATCAAGCGTTTGAAGGGCCTGTTGCGTAACGCAGCAGAACGCCTCGGAATGGAGGAAACCAGCAGGACAGCATGTGTTCAACTCGATGATGCGTAACTCCCCCTGAGGGGTAACAACGGCATCGTATCGAGAAACAACTTGTTTGCCCCTCCATCCTGCCGTGGGATGAAGGAAACGAAAAACCCGCTGTAGGTGGGGAAAATGCCTTTTTAGTCGATCTGGCGAATCCGCTAACCAATCCAGCGTTTTCTCCACCAAGCGGTGGGTCATCGATGCCGCCGTCGCAAGCACGTCTCGATCTGCGGTGTTAAGGAGCAATGCGGACAGCCCCGTCGCCATGTCGCGCGATCCGCCGAATGTAATTTTTTGTTGATGCAGCGCTTCATTGGCCTGCTTAAGTACCGCCGCGTATTCAGCGTCGCGCTGCCGAAGCCCCCCCTGCAGATGCTTATGAAGATCCAGCGTAGGAGTCAAGTCGATCCGGTAAATCCCTGGCGCCGAGCAACCGTTCGTGGAGTGCGGGTCGCGGGCCGTGTTTCGCGGGCGGTACGTGTAAGGCGTTAGGCCGCCCATCTCGGCTCCTTTGCTTGACGACGAACAGAAAACGTGTTTTCCTTTCCGGGACGTTCCATCTTATCGAAAAACAAGGACTTGGCTCAAGGCAAATCGGTAATTCGCTGGGAAATCGCAAAACGTCGCCTGGCTTCATCCCGATTGCGAACGTCGCAGGGATGCAATGTGCGGAATTCTTGGACTGGGCAATTCGCGCGACGTTGGTTAACCCTTGAAAATTGCAGAACAATCATGTTCGAACACAAAAAAATCGCCGTGGTGTTGTTAAGTGGGGGGCTTGACTCCACCACGATGCTGGCAATTGCCCAAAGTGAGGGATTCGACTGCCATGCCATGTCGTTTCGTTATGGTCAGCGCCATCAGGTGGAGCTGGCTGCTGCCCGTCGCGTGGCGGAACGCGCCAAGGTTTCGCAACATGTAACCGTCGACATTGATCTGCGGGCGTTTGGGGGGTCGGCGCTTACTTCCGATGCGCCCGTTCCTAAACATCGTGGTCCGGAAGATTTATCGTCGGGCATTCCCATCACCTACGTTCCAGCGCGGAATACCATTTTCCTTTCGTTTGCTCTCGCCTGGGCGGAAACACTCTCGTGCGGAAATATTTTTATCGGGGTCAACGCCGTGGACTATAGCGGATATCCCGACTGCCGCCCGGAGTACATCGCCGCGTTCGAACGTATGGCGAATCTGGCGACCAAAGGCGCGGTTGAGGGCCGCTTGCCCGTCAAGATCCATACGCCGCTCATTCATTGGACGAAAGGACAAATCATCGCTCAGGGGCTTCGCTTAGGCGTCGACTACGGCCTTACAACCAGCTGTTACGACCCTGCGCCCGACGGCGCTGCGTGTGGAGCCTGCGATGCCTGCCAACTTCGCATCAAAGGATTTGCCGAAATCGGCGTCCAAGACCCGACAAGGTATTCAAATGCCCCGCTTAATGGGTAGCCGTACTCCCACCATGCTACGCTAAACTCGCCTCGTGCTAAGACCCGTTCTTTACGGCGTCCCGGTTGCACAGGGTTTGGTCGTGCATCCGCGCGACTTGCTGACCCTTGGTTTCAAATTGATATCGTCCAATCGAACGTTTTCGAGCCGTCCACGCGAATCAACCATTTCCCGTGCGATGGGGAATGGGGTAAAACATAAAGGGCGGACCTCTCCCTTGTGGCAGGACTCGGATGGAGCTCGACGACGAAGTTTGCTTGTGTTTTCACGTTACCCAGCGCAAAGTGATGAACTTCTTGCGTGTTGAGAAGCCGCGTCGGGTTGCGCAATTGAGCGAGTGTTTTGGCGCCGGCACGGGTTGTGGATGGTGCCGACCTTATCTACGACGAATGTTTGAGCAAGCCGCAGGAAAAGGCAACCTCAACGCCGACCTACCCACGGCTGAGCAGTACGCGCTACAACGTGCCAAGTACGTTCGCGAGGGAGGGGGTACACCACCACCCGGCGCCACACCGATTGTCGGCGATAATGAGGCCTTAGCTTAAGGCTCGGTGGTTCTTGCGTGTCCGCATGCCATCATCGTCTCGAAAATTTAGCAAGTCGTAACGGTCTTCGTTCTGGATCCAGACGCAAAGGGACTTTTATGGCGAGTTCTCTCGAATTCGACATGTTTCCACTGGTTGTTGCACTTCCCGTGCAATGGGGCGATCAAGATGCGTTTGGCCATGTAAATAACACCGTTCCCATTCGCTGGTTTGAATCGGCCCGAATTGCATACCTCGAACAATCGCACCTGTTACCGCAACTCGAGCGGGAAAAATTAGGGCCGATTCTCGCTGCCGTCAATTGCAACTATCGCCGACAGATTAACTATCCCGATACGGTCCGCATTGGCGCGTGCATCACTCGCACAGGCCAGTCGAGCTTTACGATGGTCCATCAAGTGTGGAGCGAAGCACAACAAGCCGTAGCAGCGGAAGGCGAGTCGGCGGTCGTCATTTTTGACTACGCCGCGCAACGACCCGTTCGCATGAGCGATGCGATCCGCGCGCTCATCACGCGTTTCGAAAACGGTCGGGTCTAACGCCCGTGAATCAAGGCGATGGCCGCATGCAATTCACCACGCTGGAAACATCGCCAATGAGTTCTTCGATGTTTTGCATTTGCATAAGATCGCAGTTCATTTGTACTTATGCAAACGGAGCGTGATCGAGGGCAGAGGTCGATCGCTGCTCCAGTGTGTCACGCCAACGGCCTCGGAAAGCAAGATCGGCGGACAGCGCCGATCTTCCGTGAAGGCGCGCACGCGAAATTCATGCAGTGGGATCTGGTGCGGCGGCCCTCCAAAGAGTCCCCAACGCGACGACTTCCGGTCACAGTGCCAGTAGCTCAAATGCCGCGCGACCCCTCCGGTTTTCGTAACAAAGGTTGTCTCCGGCCAACCATAACGCGTCGGTACAATGACAACTTGCGCGCCGGCGAGAGACCTTCCCGACTCGGCTTCGAGCGCCGTCACGGGCACATCGAGCGAATACGTACCATCCCAGGTCGTGAGCGAGCGATAATCGACCCACAAAATCCCCAAAGTCACAATGCTAATGCCGCAACCGAGCGCCACCGCCAGCGCCATGTTGCGCCGGTCTCCCTCATAGGCCAAATAGACTCCGAACACGAATGTCGCCCACGCGGCCCCCAACCGGTGAAACTCCAGCATCAGCCCTAATGCGATGGCTCCCACGACGAACACTCGCATGAGCGTTCCCACGCTAAATTGCAGGTAACGCCGTACCCGCAACTTCGTTCGATGGTCGGCAACAGGAGACATGGGAGGAGTACTACGACCAGCGCGGATTATGCCTGCGTTTCCATATAAATCCATCCAAGATATAGTGCGTTCCTTGGGGGACGGCAAGGAGCGGCACGAGCCACGGCCTCCACCGCTCTAAACTCCAGGGCGGGCCAAAGAGCCAAGACCGCTCTTGCCACACGGCGCGATCCCAGACCAACTCTTCAGCGTACGCACAAAGCCACACAGCGCCCAGCACCATAACAATTGTCGTTGCGGGGCTTCGCGTTATATACGCGCCCGCGTCGCGCTGACGACGCCGCACGTACCAGTAGATCAAGACGAGATACGGAACGCCATGGATGACCACGTTCGTCACGGTAAAGGCGTAATCCGAGTTGAACGCCACGATGCCTACGTACCAGCACACCGCCGTGGTGACAACGACCGTGTGCTTTCCCCAGCGCCAAAATCCCTGCCGAGCTTCGACCACCGCCTTAACGGCGTAGGCCGCCATCGCGCTCGCATAAAGCGGCGCCGCAACTTGAGAAACCACCTCGGGAATTGCGGCAAAGTCGTCCTCGACGAACCATGCGAACCGGCGAGGCAAATGCGTGTGCCAATAAACCAACGGATAAAGCGTCGCCAGGTAGATGGCGCTTGCGTCGATCCAATAACTAAGCCTGCCTCGCTCAAGTGCGCGGGCGCGGTACAGCATCACCCAGCCGTATTGTTGCCGCACAAAATGAAACACCGCCAGGTACGCCAGTGCACGCCAGAATAACGTTTCGCCTTCCGAATAAAGCGCAACACCGAGAATCCATCCGATTACAGGTGCGCCGAAGTACAGTCCCGGGCGGCGCATCAACTCTTGGCGATCGAAGTAAACCCGAAAGCCCGTGGCCCAAACGTGCGCCACATCGACAAGCAAGATGAAGGGAACCCACGCCCATTCGGGCGTGTCGTCGTGCAACACGCCTGTCCATGCTCCTGCAGCCAGCAGCAACAGCGACACCACGGCGCTCCCCAGGAATGCCGCGATATCGACAGGCGCCGTGAACAGCCAATCGCGCGAAGCGGTTTGCGTTGAAGCAACCGTAGCCATGAACAAATCACGAAGGACAGAAGTTTCAATACGGTCGGCAAGTTTCATTCCCGAGAGCAATAGCGCGGCCCTCGCGCCGGGCCAGCCGTTAACCACTCTCTCGTCAGCGCGTCCTTGCGTGGCCGTGCGTCAGGAAAACTCGGCTAAAGACACAGCTCGATGTTCGCGAGCCGAACGGTAACACGCTTCCACGAGCGCCATGGTTTGGAGATTATCCTCACCGCACATCTCTGGCGTTTCGTGATTCTCCAGGGCGCACAAGAGCTGCGCCATGGGACCGACAAATGCATCGGGAAACCAAACTTCGCTCCACCGCGGCTGGAGCCAATACCCGGGTTGCTGAGTTGTGGTGTAATCAAGCGTGCTGGGCTCACGAGCCGGGTAGCGCGGCCATCCGATGGTCCCTTTGGCCACACCCTCGGTCCCTTCGACGCGCCACAGGATGCGATGATCGGGCGCCGCGCCTTCCAGCGCGGGCCCCGACCAAACATCGTCCCACGAGGAGCAACGAAGACCGTTTTCGTACTCAAGGATATACAAGCAAACGCCGTCCTGATGTTCAAATTTTTTAGCGGTGCGCGGATCGGGACGAATGCTCGCGAAAACGCGATCGGGCGTACCGAACCAATAGCGGAACGTATCGAGATGATGAATCGACATAATCCGCAGCGTGACCCAGCCAAGTCGTTGCTGCCACGGCATCCAATGGGGGATGGCGCGCATATCAATGGTCGCCAGCACCGGTTCACCCAGCACGCCGCGGTTCAGCAGCGTCTTGCACGCGCGAATCGATTGGTCGTACCGCATGTTCTGATTAACCACAAGCGTCATTCCGGCTTCGCGGCAAAGACGCACAATTTCTTTCGCTTGCGTGTAATCGACGCCAAGGGGCTTTTGCGCTAACACGCCGCGAATGCGGCCGCCGTGATGAACCACCTCTTGCACTACCGATAGCTGCACGTCAGGCGGCACGGCGATATCGACCACGTCGACGCTCGGATCCTCCAGCAGTTCGCGATAGGTTTGATACGCGCGGGGGACGCCATGCCGTGTCGCAACTTCCTGCGCACGCTGCGGCGTGCGCGAAGCGATGGCCACAGGATTGAATCCAGCTTGCCGGTACGCCACCAAGTGACAATCGGCCATGATAAACCCAGCGCCGATGCAACCAATGCCGGGCGACTTATCCTGAGGCAACTGCGGAAGGTAATCGAGTTCAAGTTGCGTTGCGTTCTGCATCGTGCTCCAATGTTGCGGTCGCGGAACTATTCCGCCAAGAAGAGCGTTGTCGAATCGGCATGGGCGTCACAAACTTCCCGGTGCGGCGCAGAATTGCGGGAAGTCAATCTCGCAGCCCAACTTTCCGCATCAGTTTGTCGGTTTCGCGATAGGCCTCCTCGACCCATTCGACGATCTTGTCCGGCTCGGGAGAGTATTCTAACTCGATTGACACGGCGCCCTCGATGCCGAGATCTTTAATTTCTTTAAGGTACGGTTCGAACGGCACTACGCCGCGACCCGGCGGCAAGTCGCCATGCTTCTTACCGTCGCAGTCGGAAATATGAACATGAATCGCCTTGTGCTTCATGCGGCGAAGCTCCTCCGGTTTCACATTCGCTAAGAGCAGATGCGAAACGTCGATGTTGGCCCGCACGGCGTCATGATTGCAGTCATCAATGAACCGCACCATCGTTTCGACCGAATTCACCAACGACAACGGAAACGGCTCCAATTCGAGAGCGATCTTCACGCCCAGATTTGCCGCGTAGTCGCCCAAGCGACGGCAGTTCTCCACACCCGTACGCCATTGCTCCGCCGGTGGAATCACCTCTTGATTCCAAATGTACTCTCCCAAGACCAAGAGCACGTTTTGCGCTTGATACTCATAGGCCAGGTCAAGATACTTTTTCACTCGCTCCAGGTGAAAACGTTGGACGGAAGGATTGAAGTCGATCAGACCTACGGCCACACAAGCAATCGAGACAATGGGCAAACCAAGCCGATCGCATTCATCCTTGATCAGCCGGCGCTCTTTGACCTCCAGGTCCAGCGGATCGGCAAAAATGTCGATCGAGTCAAACCCGATTTCCTTAGTCTTTTGCAAACCAAACTGCGTGGGTTGGTTCGCCTGGACCCATGCCGAGTTAATCAAGCCAAGCTTCATAGTTCAAGGGAGGGTAAGCCGCGGAACCTGTTCCGCGTAGAGAAGGAAAGCGCGCCGGAAACGTTTGCGACGACGGAGGCTCCCAGAGCAAACCTCATTCGAGGGCGAATGTCAAGCGCAAGGCTTGCGACGCCGTTCCCGGTGGGTTACGATGCATAGGGTGAACGGTGTTTTCCGTTCAGGTTCCTGGTCTCTTTTATTTTGCGAGATTTGAGGATGAATCGCCAATTGCTCGCTGCGACCTCGACGACGGAGACGGCCGCCAAGGAAACGCAGACCACGACCACGGTCCCGGTAGAAGAAGTGTTGGCCGAAATCGCTCGCGATAGCCGGCGCGATGCGGCTCAATACCTGGATGAGTCGGTCACTCCTTTCGGCGGCGAGTAAGCGGCGCGCCGCTTGCGTTCTCGTGCGTAGCATTCGAAACTGCCGCACGATCGTGGTTTGCATTCGCCGCATGGTCGTCCACATGGGCAGGCTCGGGAGCTTGCCCTTTTTTCGTTGGCGTGCAGCCGACGGCCGAACTTTCTTCGTTGTTTAGACTCTTTTGACGGCCGCGAACAAACCCTTTCCGATCTTTCGTCGGCTGGTAGGGCTGGAAACCGAGTATGGCATTCGGCACCGCCCGCTCGCATCGCGCCGCGCCCCGCCGCCAACTCGCTATCGGCTTTATTTGGCCATGCTTGCCGCGCTGCGCGAACGCGTTCTGGCGGTCGATGCGGCCCACTTCAAGCAAGGCGTATTCACGGCCAATGGCGGCGCCGTGTGGTTTGAGCGAGTTCAGTACGCTGGCGGTCACGGATTGATCGAAGGCGCCACGCCCGAGTGCCGCACACCGCATCAGGTCTTGGTCTACCAACGAGCGCAGGATCATTTGTTGCGCGAGTCGACGACCGGGTCTCACGTGTTGGGCGAGTTCACGCTGCTCAAGAACGACCGGGACGCCCAGGACAACGTTTACGGCGCCCAAGAAAACTATGAGGCGAATCTGGCTCAGGGCTGGCGTTTAGGACTGTGGCGCGCGGGACTCGTGCTGCTGGCTCCGCTGATGGTGCTCAGTTGGCTGGGGCTGCTGCTGCAGATTGTGATGCTTTTGCTGTACATGGCCAGCGCCGGCATAATCTATCTTTTTTTGCGAGGTTTCCTGACGCCTCCGGCGCGGCGCCGCGCGCTATTGATGTTGCTTGGCGAAATGGCGGCCGAAGGCGATGACGCCGCGGCTCCGTTGCCGTTGTGGATCGAGATGTTCTTCCTGCAACTGACGCGGATTGTGACCGCCCCGTTAGCGCTTGGGCTTTGGACGTTAGGGCATGCTGCGGCATTCGCGCCCCAACGACGGAATTTAATCCCCTTTCTAGCTAGCCGCGCCGTCATCGGCGGCGCGGGCATGCTCGATGGGGAAGGTCGGTTTCATCTCGCCGACAAGGCCGAAGCGATTAACTGCTGCATCGGCTACGGAGGTTTCCTCAATGACCGCCCGCTGTTCAGTTTCGGTCACTTCTTCAAAGCCATGGCGTTTCAAGCCTGGGCTTCGCCGCGCGACTATTTGGCGCTATTTAAACGTCGGCAGCGGCTGCAGATTTGCTTGGGCGACTCGAACATGTGTGAAGAGGCGGAGTACCTGCGCGTAGGAATCACGCTGCTGCTGCTTGACGTCATTGAAGCCGGCGCTATGCCGCGCGTGCCTCGGCTTAAGTCGCCGATTCGCGCGACCCATGCACTCAGTTCCGATCCGACGTTACAAACCCGCGTTCGGCTCTCCGGCGGTAAGGAGTGGAACGCAGTGCAAATTCAACGTTTTTATCTCAACGCGGTGCGACAATTTCTCGACCGGCGCGACGATGCGCCCGAAGAAGCACACGACCTGTTTCGTCGGTGGGAGGAAGTACTCGACGCCTTGGAAGAAGCGGCCTCGCAAACGCCCACGCTAGCCACGGAAGACGTGCGCCCACTGGTCGGACGCCTCGATTGGGTCACAAAGATGTATTTGCTGGAAGAAGCCGGCGCGGGCGCAGCATGGGAAGTCCGGAAGAAAATTGACCTTCGGTACCACGAGCTTTCTGACCACGGTTACTATGTGCAACTCGCGGCGGCGGGCCACGTACCTCGACTGGTGTCGGACGCCGAACTTGACCGCGCTGTACGGACGCCTCCGCCGGGGACGCCCGCGTCGGCGCGTGGACGCTACATACGCGAGTTCGCGGATGGCGCGTTGCCGTTGCGTGTGAACTGGAGCAGCATCGTCATCGGACGCGGACTGAAAGCCAAGATCGTCCACCTTGCGAAATACGGCGGTGAAGATTCCTGAGTGTCTGGGGCTGCCGCGACTAGGCGGCCCGCCGGCTAGTATCGCGTTGAGCCAGCGGCGCCACTTCGGCAACCGACATTCGCCGATAACTTAGCCGACCGCTTCGGAGGCAGCGTTCTTCGCGGAACACCAGCGACTTTTCGTGAAGCATGCGCGGCACATAGAACCACGCTTGTTCGAGACTAGCAGGGTCTTGATCGGCCGAAATTACCATCAAATCCGTCTTCGTCAGTGCATTCGCACAGCGGGCGAGCGCCGAAAACGGATCGCCAGGAACGAGACGAACTTGCGCGCCGGTCGCAGTTAATTGCCGATGGGCGACCTTGAGCGAAAGCCCCGCTTCTTCTTTGGGCCTGGCCTCAAACAGGTCGATCCCGGTGTAACTCAAACGCTCCTGGGGTTGGTAGCGCTGGGCGACCGCCAAAAGCCGGAAGGCGCGCTGCCCGTCGCCCACCCCCAACTCGACGATCGAACGCACCTGAGCGCGGCGCAGCGCCCGGTAAAGGCAGCGCTGATGGGCAGGTCGGGAAAGGCGGGTAAGGCAGAAGTACTGAAACGTGCTCGCAGGTTTCAACGCTGCATTCCTTTGCAACGCGAGGGCGATTTCGAGAATTCTCCCCTTATTTCGGATGGCGCGAGGCTGCAAATCAAACCGAATTTCTTAACCGGTCCCACGAGTCGCGGAATCTGGCGGCACAACTACTCAAACCCGAAATTCCTCTCTATTTCCTGTGCCTTTGTCGAGAAGGTGAACGGTTTGCCTTCTTTAGCCCTTTGGGGGATCTCAGCGGTGAATTCCTTGGTGCGATCATCGAATCCGGTTCCCCGGAATCGCGCCAAATAATCTTTCATGCAACCGGCGCTTGCCAGACAAACTGCCAGCAGAGTTAAACGACGAAGCCAGCGCGACGTAGAAGCACGCACGGTGAAAAACTCTATTGAGAAGGAAGATTATTGCAAAGCGACTTGGCGCGGAGTCTCCCAAAACGGTTGCCTCAGGTCCAGGCCGATTGAGCCGCCTCGTGCTACACGCCGCCATGCAACCGCCATTCCCGAACACCTTTGCGAGATGGGGTCGCTTCCCCCTTGTAAAATCGCTATATTCTTAGCTCGTTGGACAATATTTTCGATTTTTTCGGAGGCGAGAACCTCCATTCAGGTGGAGAAGGGACTCCCATGATTCAAGCGAGCACAATCGTGTCTCCCGAAACTGCGACCAAAAAAACGGCTCCCGGCGTTGAACTCACAGCCCAAAGCCTTTATGACAAATGCAACGCCCTGGCCCGCAATTTGTGGTGGACCTGGCACCCCGAGGTGATCAACCTTTTCCGTGACTTAGACCCCATTCGCTGGCGGCAGCTCGACCATAATCCGATCGCGCTGCTCAAGGAGTTCACTCCCGAACGGCTCGAAATTCGCGCCGCCGAAATGGTGCTCTACAGCCGCATCAACCACGCGTACCGCCGCCTCAAAGAATACATGGCGGAAAAGCAAACTTGGAGCGCCACCAACGCGGGCGTGTTGGGCGCCAAGCCGGTGGCGTACTTTTCGGCCGAGTTCGGAATCCACGAATCCCTTCCCATTTACTCGGGCGGCTTGGGCGTCCTCTCGGGCGATCACATCAAAAGCGCTAGCGGCTTGGGCGTTCCCCTGGTAGCGATTGGCTTGTTCTATGACCAGGGCTACTTCCGTCAACGCCTGGACGAGCAGGGATATCAGAGCGAGTTGTACCAAGACACGAACGTCGAAGACCTGCCGATGGAGCCGGCCCTCTCACCTGAGGGGGAGCCCATCACGGTTCGCATCGAGACTCGCAATGGTGATTTGTTCGCCAAAGTTTGGCTAATGCACGTGGGTCGCGTGCCGCTTTACCTGCTCGACTGCGACGTGCCAGGCAATAAGCCTGAAGACCGCGAATTAACCTCGCGGCTGTACGGCGGCGACGAGCGAACCCGCATTCGTCAAGAGTTGGTGCTAGGTGTCGGAGGCGTACGAGCGCTGCGCGCCCTGGGCATTACTCCTGGCATGTATCACTTGAATGAAGGGCACAGCGCCTTCGCTCCCTTAGAGGTGATGCGTGAGCGCATGCACAATGACGGTCGCTCGTTTGAAGACGCCCTGCGCGAAGTGTCTCAGCAGACCGTCTTCACCACCCATACCCCCGTGCCCGCTGGTCACGACCGTTTCCGAGGCGATCTGGCCGAGGAGCATCTTGGACCGCTACGCGATGCACTGCACATCTCCTATGACCAACTGATGGGACTCGGTCGCGTTGAGCCGCAAAACGGCAACGAACCGTTCTGCATGACGGTCGTGGGCTTGAAACTGTCTCGTCGAGCCAATGCCGTCAGCGCGCTCCATGGGCATATCACGCGCCGGATGTGGTCCAACCTTTGGCCCTGGCGCGTGGAAGATGAAATTCCCATCGGGCACATTACCAACGGCGTCCATATTCCCAGTTGGCTCGCATGGCAGATGCAGCAGCTTTATGACCGTTACTTCCCCGCCGACTGGATGACCAAAATGGGTGAGTCGGAAGTGTGGAAAAACATCTATCAGGTCGATCCGGGCGAATTGTGGGAGACTCACGTCGCGCTCAAGAGTTTGCTGCTCCAGTTCGTGCGTCGCCGACTGGCCCGGCAATGCCGTCGGCGTGGCGAGAACGATGAGGTAATCGAGGCCGCTCGTAACATTCTCGATCCCAACGTGTTGACCATTGGGTTTGGTCGCCGATTCGCAACGTACAAACGCGCAACGCTCATCATGCGCGACAAAGAACGCCTTTACCGTTTGCTCAATGACACCGAGCGGCCGATTCAGTTCATCTTTTCGGGCAAGGCGCATCCCAAAGATGAGCCGGGCAAAAAGTTCATCCAGGAAATTGCGAATGCGCGCTTCGACGGCCGCAACAACAACCGCATCGTGTTTATTGAAGATTATGACATCAACGTCGCCCGCCACATGATTCAAGGCGTCGATGTGTGGTTGAACAATCCGCGTCGTCCCTTAGAGGCCTCGGGCACCAGCGGGCAAAAAGTCGTGTTGAACGGCGGGCTGAATTTCTCAGTGCTCGATGGTTGGTGGGCCGAAGCATACGACGGCCAGAATGGTTTCGCCATTGGCCGTGGCTTCAGCCACGTGAACGACGAAGTGACCGACGCTCGCGACGCCGAGTACCTATACGATACGTTGGAGAATGAAATCATCGCGACCTACTACGATCGCGACGTCGACGGCCTGCCGCGACGCTGGATACGCATGATGATGAACTCGATTGGAAGCCTCGCGTGGCGGTTTAGCGCACATCGTATGGTGATGGATTATACGCGGGCTTGCTACGTCCCTGCCGCCGGTGGGCTGAGTTGCGATATGCCGTAAGCCAAACGGTTCTTATCATTTCGCTTTCCCTTGGCTTTGGGCTTCACG
Source organism: Planctomycetota bacterium (assembly GCA_963204915.1). Lineage (GTDB taxonomy): Bacteria > Planctomycetota > Planctomycetia > Pirellulales > Pirellulaceae > JAHWKS01. Next base: position 159,638 of record CAUJHS010000117.1, read on the forward strand.
CCAGGCGGCAACATCATGGAGAGCCCCATTACGCCTTCTCCGCGCGAGGAACGAATCTCGCGCGGAACTGACGGACTCGCTGACGCCGCTCCGGCCCGCCTGTCCTGTGTGCGGCGGGGCGTTGGTGGAAATCCGCGGGAAGCTCCAATGTTCGCAATGCCGCACGATTTGCGAAACCTGTTGCGAAGGCGGGCGCGGGTAAGTTGCCGTCTTCGCACCGAGCCCCATCCCCACTATGGGGTTGCGTTTTGCGCCATTCATCGCTGAGACGGCGGAGGATCTCTGCCTTTTGCGGTGCGAATATTAGAGATGCTTGTCGGGCCCCACGGCATTTCTGAAATTGTGCGACGCGCCAAACCCTAAATCCGGCCACAACTTCACAAAACATCTCCCATGTCTCCTATTTTGCCGAAAGCGCCCTAGCGACTCGTGTTGAATGACGATAGGCTTAATATGATCTAGCTCCAGGGCGGGCGTTCTCAACGGATTGACCACAGCATTAACGAATGTCAACTGGGGCGGGCAGGACATCAAAAGTCGGGTTGACGCAACGTGTTACTGAAGCCGCATTGAGAGAGATCCCGACCCCATGCCTGTTTCGAACTCCGCGTCGACCGCGAGTGTCGCTGAGCGTTTGCCAATTACGTATGGCTCACTGGCGCAAGCGGTTGCCGATCCGCTTGGCGCGATCCGACAACAATACGAAAGTCACGGCCCGATCTCTGCTTGGGAAGACGGCGGGCAACGTGTCGTCTTTGTCTTTGGCCCTGAATACAATCAGCGAGTTCTCACCGACACCGAAACCTTCCACTCTTGGTTTTTCCCTGTTCGGGGGCCGCGCGGATCGGCGCAGCGTAATTTAACCAGCGGCCTGTTGAATCAGAACGGGGCGCACCATCGCGAGCAACGGCGCATCGTCATGGAGCCGTTTCAACGGCGAAGCTTCGCCGCTTACGGCCCACGTATCGTGGAAATGACCGAAGCGATGCTCCATGATTGGGAGCCAGGTCAGGTGCGCGACTTGCACGCCGAAATGAACCGACTGCTGCTCCGCGTGACGAGTTCGTTGCTGTTCGGTTTTGACTGCCCGGATCTCGCGTTCGAATTGGGGGAAACCATCGAACGATGGGGCGAAATGAACCACCACATGGGGCTAGCCGCGATCATTCCCCACACGAGTCAGAGTTTCGATTACGACAAGCTCTTGACCTACGCGGAGCATGTGGAAGGCAAAATCAAGCAGATGATTCAGGTGCGCCGCGCCAATCCTCATGGCGACGATGTCCTGTCGATCCTACTACGCAGTCAAGCTTCGGGAAGCGGTTTGAGCGACGAAGAACTGATCGGGCAAACCAACTTGCTGTTCGCCGCGGCTCACTTGACGACGGCCCACAGTTTGACGTGGACCTTTTTCCTGCTCGCGCAGCATCCCGCAGAAGGCGACAAGCTAACCCAAGAGTTAATGGAGTTGGAGACGTCGGGCGAATTCGAGGCGTTCCACCTTGAGAAACTTGCCTACACCGATCGGCTCCTGAAGGAGTCGCTACGCATTCTCCCCGGTTCCGCTTACGTGCAGCGTCTTTGCGTCCGGCCGGCGCAATTGGGTCCGTTCACGTTGAGTCGCGGCACGGTAGTGCTGTTCAGCCAGTACATGACGCATCACATGCGGGAGTTGTATGATGAGCCGGAGCGGTTTTCGCCCGATCGCTGGCTCACCATTCGACCCTCGCCGTTTGCTTATTTGCCATTTGGGGCGGGACCGCACAACTGCTTGGGCGGCCCCTTAGCCACGATGCTCATGAAACTGGTGGTTCCTTTGGTGTGGCGTCGATTCCGCATGCGAGTCGTACCGCATTCAGAAATCAATGCAAATGCCGTGGCTACGATGCTTGCGCCGCTCACTCCGGTGCGCATGCAGCTTTTGAGGGCGCAAGAGGCGCTCGTTCGCGCCGAGGTCACGGGAAACATTCACCGTTACGTCGATCTATCGGCATCGACGCTCGAAGGCGCATCGAATCTCGCTACTTAGCAGCGACTTCCTTTTCATAGATTTTGCTGAAGCGTCGGGCATGACGGTTGCGCCAAGCACCCTGGTGATATCCGTACGCCGCGATCAGGGGAACGGCAAGAGTTGCTTCACTGTAAACCATCTGCTCGAACGCGGTATCCACTTTGCCCCAACTGGACGCTTCCTTGAGCGTCGAGCTGGAGAGCGCGCCGTCGCGCACATCGGCCACCGTCACCTGAATGGCGTATTTGTGCATGGGGGCGTCATGCCCCAGAATGTCGGACGCCACCACAATGTCTTGCGTGAAATTCTTGGGCACTCCGCCGCCGATCATGAAGATGCCGGTGGTCGGATTATGAATTTTCACCTGGGTTAATTCGTAAAAATCCTTAGCGCTGTCGAACGAGGTCTTCGCCTCATCGCCGCGCTCGAAGTAGTGGCTTACAATCCCCAACCCGGCGGAACAGTCGGAAAACGCTGGGCAGAAAATGGGCAGATCATGCTCGTACGCAAGACGGACGATCGAGTCTTCGCCCTTGCCTTGCTCGACGAGGTATCGGCCCATCTCACGAATGAACTCACGCGAAGAGTACGGCCGCGGGGGCAGTTCATCGGCGAGTTGCTTGACCGTCTCATCGCAAATCCGTAGTTCATCTTCGTCGATCAGCGTGTCGTAGATGCGGTCAATATGCAGTTCGCGCAGCTCGTTGTCATCCATGCCGGCCTTTAACCGATCTTCGGCTTGATAGTGCCGGAACCCAAGCGCCTCGAAGAAATCTTGATCGACAATGTTCGCACCGGTGCTGACGATACAGTCGACCATGCGGCTACGGATCATTTCAGCGAAAGTATTCTTTAAGCCGGCGCTAATGAGCGAACCCGCCAGGCACAAGATAATGCCACAGTCTTGATCGTTGAGCATGCGGTTGTAAATGTCCGCCGCACGGGCCAGATCGCGGGCGCTAAACGCCATGTCGCGCATCGCCTCGACCAAGGGCGTCACGTTATGCTGAGTAATGTCGAAATGCTCGACCGTGCGAGAAAGCAGCTGTTCCTTAGACAACATCGTTTGCAACACCTCGGGCAAGGGAGAGCCATCAGCCAAAAGTCAACCACACTCGCCAGCGACGGCGAACGTAGTCCGTCGGCGATCGATCGGCGTTTTTTATTTTATCGTGTCATACGGGAGGGACTACCCGGCGCCTTTGTGTTTTCTGGCGATTGCCGCCATAATGTTCCCGTCAAGCCATGAGCCACCGATCGAGTGACATGATGTCCAGCATTCGACCCGCACAACCCAACACCGGACTGATTCTTCAAGGCGACCGTATAATGGGAGGCGTCAACTTGCCTGAAGCGTCGGAAGCGTTCATTCGCGAGTTCAACACGCGATATGGGCACCTGGGCATCCGTGTTGTGCCAAATTACCTGTTGCCTAACGGAAGTCCGACCTCGGAAACGCGTCAGGGGTGAAACTCGGCCGTGGGGCGAGGAGCTCTATCTCGTGCGGCGACGCATCGACTCCGACCAACCCAGGTATGGCGCAAATCGTCCATCGTATGACGATGCGTTCCCTGAGCAGCATGAAGGAAGACCCGCACGGCTCCACTATGAACACCCCCGGCAGTACGACTCGCAGACATTCGCCAATGCGTTCGGCCGCCGCCCTCGGCGTCTTCCTGGTGTTTGTTGTCGCGGCAGGAGTCTTCCTTGCGTACCGTTTATGGAAGATGATCGACTTGCAGGACAGGGGGCTTAGGTCGGACGCACTTTGGTTTATCACCTTACGAGATGTCTCACTGACGTTCGTCATGGCAAGCGGCGGCGGGTTGCTTGCCTCGTTTTTTGGCAAAGGAGGCGTCGTCAGCCGGATGATCGTGGGCGGGTTGTTGCTGCTAAGTCTTGGCGTTTTTGGATTTAGCGCCACCGCCGAACGGCGCCTGCGAACGAGCGTGCAGAACAACTTGGAACAGCTTAAACGAGCACTGGAAAACTACCATCAAACCTATCGCAGCAGCGAGTCGAGTTCAGGGGAAAAATGACTTCCGCTTCTAGCCTCTCTAACCGATTCGTTGACGAAACAATCTTTCGCCAGAACACGCGTTCCAACGGTATCTTGATTTGTCGTCAAAAGGTAACGCTATGGGCTGGGCCACGCAGTATATCGCCCGATTGCATGAAGGCGAAACGGTTCAGTTTCGACCACGCGGAAACTCCATGTCCGGCAAAATCGATTCCGGGCAGTTGTGCACGGTTGAGCCCGTCGATCCAACAACCCTTTGCGTTGGCGATATCGTCTTGTGCAAGGTCAAGGGAACTGAATACTTGCATTTAATCAAAGCCATTCAAGGCCAGCGATTTCAGATCGGCAACAATCGAGGCCGCATCAACGGTTGGATTACGGCGCATTCCATCTACGGCCGCTGCGTTTCGGTCGAGTCATGATACGAACAACTCGCCCATCCGTCGCGCGGTAAAATAGGGAACGAAAACTCTCACTCCTTAAACCGGAAACTCCGTGAACGATTTTGACGCTTATCTCGGTCGCGTCTCGGCGGGCGAAAGCCTGACGATGGACGAAATGACCACCGTGATCGACCACATCATGCAAGGCGGCTGCGACGAAAACCGCATCGCGATGTTGCTCACCGCGCTGCATCATAAAGGGGAAACGGTCGAGGAGGTTGCCGGCGCCGCGGCGGCGCTGCGCCGCCACATGACTTGTATTCCCACCCAGCGCACCAACCTTCTCGACACATGCGGCACTGGCGGCGACGGTTCGGGGACATTCAACATCAGCACGGCGGCGGCGCTCGTTGCGGCGGCCGCCGGCGCCGTTGTGGCGAAACATGGTAATCGGCGGATCACGAGCAAGTCCGGCTCGGCGGATGTGTTGGTCGAGCTCGGGGTTAATGTGGAAGCTCCCGTCGCCGTTGTGGGGCGATGCTTGGACGAAGTCGGCGTGTGTTTTTGCTTCGCTCCGCAACTGCATCCGGCGATGAAGCACGTCGCGCCGGTGCGCCGCGCGCTCGGCTTCCGCACAATCTTTAACCTGCTGGGACCATTGGTGAATCCTGCCCAAGCCCAGTTTCAGTTGGTCGGCGTCGGTAATCCGCGCCTGCAAGACTTAGTGGCAGGCGCCATGCGGCTCTTGGGTAGTGAACGCTCCATCGTCGTGTGCGGTGAAGACGGCATGGACGAAGTCACGCTGTTTGGCTCAACTCGGGCGATTGAATGCCGTCGCGGCGACGCGCAAGAATCGACTTGGCGGCCGGAACACTTCGGGCTCGTGACTCGCACCGAAGGACACGAAGCGATGAAAGCCGAAACCCCAGCCGAGAGCGCCGTCTTGATTCGCCGCGTGCTGGACGGAGAGCCTGGCCCTTCACGAGAGATTGTTCTGTTGAATGCAGCCGCAGCTTTGTGGACGGTACAACAAGGCGACTCGCTGCACACCTGCACCGACCGGGCCACCGAAGCGATTGACAGCGGCGCCGCGCGACAGAAGTTAGCGGAGTTGATCGAAGTCAGCAACTCGATCCCCACCAATTAGCCTTCGCACAAGGGAATAAACCTTTCGCCTTGTGGATCGTCTTAAATGGTGGGTGTGACAGCGCTTAGGCGCATCCGTTGGCGGCTGAAGATCTTGTCGGCCTTGCGTCAGTTACGATTCCGCGATGAGGCGCCTTTGATCATGGGACATCATTTCCCGAAGTGGTTTGTTCTGATGCTCGTGCTGGCTACCGCGCTCTGCGGTTGCGGCGTCCAAAGTGCGGTGGATTCAGCAAAGACCGGAGCCGCCCCGGCGTCTACAACCGAGGAAATCGCTGGAAACGCCATTGCCGACCAGGACGCCGCCGAAGGTGGCGGGGGCGAGATGGGCGCCGACCCCCAAACCGCCCCGCCTGCCGAACGAAAGATCATTTACACCGCCGTCGTTGACCTGGTGGTCGACGACTTCACCGAAACCGATCGTAAGATACAAGCCCTAACCAAGGAATTCGGCGGTTTTATTGCTGAATTTCGCGAGGATCGCACCTACGGCGACCGTCGTTCGGGACGCTGGGTGGTTCGCACGCCGGTGCGGCGTTTCCAAGAGTTTCTCGATCAAGTTGTGGCCCTCGGCGTGCCGGAAACGCGGCAAATGGACGCTCAAGACGTGACCGAGGAGTACGTCGATCTTGAAGCGCGGCTGGCCAGCAAAAAACGCCTAGAAGAACGCATTCTCCAACTTCTCGAAGAACGGGCCGGCGAGATTAAAGACGTAATCGTCGTCGAGCAGGAACTGGCCCGCGTACGCGAAGAAATCGAACGCATGGAGGGTCGCTTGCGGTTCTTAGCCAACCGAGTCGAGTTAACCACGATTACCATCACGGCGCGTGAGGAAGTTGATTACGAACCGCCGCAAGCCCCCACTTTTACGGGAAAGGTGCAGTCCACTTGGAGCCAATCACTGACCGCCCTCGGCCGGACGTTGGAAGCCCTGGCATTGACGGTCGTGGCGTTATTTCCCTGGTTCGTGCTGTTGTTACTCATTGGGACGCCATTCGCCATGGGGCTGGCTCGCTGGTGGCGTCGAAGAACGCCGCAACCAGCCGAAGTGATCGACCCCGGCGCATCGTCAATTTCTAGCTGAGTTGGTTGTTTTGATCGCTTACCGCGAGTAGGATTGGGGACGAAACATGTTCGCTCCCTCCAACCCATTCCCACCTATGAACGCGCGCTGTCTTGCGTTTTGCTTGCTTGTCCTCTTTGCCGCACCCGCGCTGGCGGAAGACGCCGGGTCAGGTTTTCAGCCCATTTTCAATGGTCATAATCTGGAGGGATGGCAAGGCGCGACCGACGGTTACTTCGTCGAAAACGCAGCCATTGTGTGCGACCCCAAAAAGGGCAGGTTTTTGTATACAAAGAATCAGTACGGCGACTTTCACCTCAAGTTCGAGTTCAAACTAACGGAAGGCGCCAATAACGGGCTGGGCATACGTTGTCCTTTGGAAGGCAACCCAGCGTACGTGGGCATGGAGTTGCAAATTATCGACAACGGCTCCGAATCGTACAAGAACATCAAAACCTGGCAGCGCCACGGCTCGGTATACGGCGTGGTGGCCGCCAGCAAAGACGCATTGAAACCTGTTGGCGAGTGGAACCAACAAGAAGTCATCGCCAAGGGCAAGCACATTCAAGTCATTCTGAATGGCCAAACCATTGTCGACGCCGATCTCGCCGAAGCCTCCAAGAACGGTACGCTGGATGGACAAAGCCATCCGGGGTTGGAGCGCGAAAAAGGCCACTTCTGTTTTTGCGGGCACGGACACCGCGTGGAGTTCCGCAATTTGTGGGTTAAGGAACTTAACGAAGAATAGAACGTTCGCACAAGCTGTATCAAAAGTAACGTTGAGAAGTCGCGAGAACTGTAAAAATCGGCAATCGCGGCGCAATATCCGAAAACCCACTTGAACAAAGAAACGAAAGAACTCTAAGGATGGGTGCGTGCGTCGCCGGCCGCCCAACTCGCAAGAGCTAGTAAAGATCGCGATGGTTGGATGTTTCCCGAACTTTCCACCTTGCTCTTGTTAAAAATCCGCCTTGCGGATTAGATTGATCGTGTGTACGGAGGATCCGTTCCAGGCCTTGTTGCCGCGCCTGGTGGTGAAAGGATGCTGTTGCCCCACACTTATCGTTCGCTGTTGGCGGCGTGTCTTTGGCTCGCCGCCTCTACGTCATTAGCTGGACCAGCGGAAGATCAGTACGCAGTCGCGGCAGGGCATTATGCGGCAGGACGGTGGCGTCTGGCGTCGGAAGAATTCGGCGCCTTTCTAACGCAGTTCCCCGATCACACCATGGCCGACACGGTTCGCTTCTACCAAGCCGAAGCGTACATTCAGCAAGGCCAGTATGACACAGCTCGCCAACGCTTGGCCGAGTTTCTGGAGCGTCAACCCGACCACAAGTACGCGCCCCAAGCCATGTTTCGGCAAGGAGAGGCTACTTTCTTCCTGGCCGATGCCAACGGCGCCAAGGAAGCGTTTGAAGCCTTTCGCGCGAAGTATCATGACCACGAATTAAACCAATTCGTACTCCCGTACTTGGGTGATCTGGCGCTCGATCGCGGCGATCACGCCGCGGCTCAAACCGCCTACGCTGAAGCGTTAACGAAGTTTCCCCAAGGCCCCCTGCGCGACGGTTGCCGTTTCGGGTTGGCCCGGGCCATGGAGTCGCTTGGCGATACGGCCGGCGCAGAACGATTTTATCGCTATCTGGCCTACCAAACCAAAAGCGATCTGGCCGACGATGCGCAGTTACGACTGGGCATGCTCTTGTCGCAGGCTCGTCGTCATGACGAGGCTATACGCGAACTTCGCCGAGTCGAAACGGATTTCGCCCAAAGCGAACACCGCACCCACGGACTGTATTGGCTCGCGCGCACTCAATTCTCCATGCAGAACTGGGAAGGGGTGATCGCCTCGGCAGCCCAAGCCAAGACGCCACAAGATCATGAACTCGCGCCGGCATTCGCATTCCTCACCGGCGAAGCGTTGGCGCGAGTAGGACGCACTGCAGAAGCCATGACGCAATTGGCCGAAGTAGCGACCCAATGGCCCCAAAGCGAGTGGGCCGACGACGCCGTTCAGGCCCAGATCGAACTTGCGCTCGTCACGGGTGATGATGAGAAGATTGACGCACTCGCGAACGAATTTGAACAGCGTTTTGCCAAAAGCAACTTGCTATCCGCGGTCAAATTGGCGCACGGCCGCTCGCTGTTACGTCGCCGCAAGTATGAAGAAGCCGCTGCGCTCTTTGAACGCCTCCTGGAGCCTTCGTCACACGAGGGCCAACAAGCGCCGTCCCCACGCCAACAAAATCTTTACCGTTATTATCTGGGTTTGGCGTGTTTGGGAGGAGACGATTTCGAGCGAGCCCGACAGACCTTGGAGCTAATCGCTCTGGAGGGCGACAATTCAGAATTGGCTGACGGCGCGCGAGTCGCTCGCGCCGCAGCGCTGTTGGGTTTGGAACGTTATCAAGACGCCGTGCCGCTGCTGCAAGCGTATCTCGCTTCACAGCCCGATAGTCCGGACGCGGCCAAATGTCGAGCGCAACTTGTCGTGGCGTTGGTGAAGCTCGAGCGACTTGCTGACGCCGGCGCAGCGCACGAGTTGCTAGCGCAGAAAAACTCCAACCATCCTCACTATCTCCCCACAACCGAGTTCCTGGCTGAAGCCGCTTACGCCGCGGGCGACAAAGACCTCGCCCGGCGTCTATTTACGCAACTTGCGCGAGAAGGCAACCCTCAGCAATACGCCGCCAAAGGGCTCTCGGGCCTGGCCTGGCTCGAGTTTGAGGGGAACGACGCAGCTCAGTCGGCCGCGGCTTTTGAGAAACTTTTGCGAGATCATCCCGATAGTCAACTCGCCGCCGAAGCCGCCATGATGCAGGCGAAGTCACAAGAGCGACTTGGCTCGGTCGATACGGCTGCGGCAATGTACCGCCTTGTGCTCGATAAGTACGCCTCGTCCGAGCAGGCGCCGATCGCCATGTTGGCGCTGGCGCGACTTCTGGACCAACAAGGGCGGCACCCCGAGGCGGTCGCGCTGTACGAGCGGTACGTACAAACGTATCCAAAGGCGCCGGACATTGACGCCGCCCTCTACCAATGGGCATGGGCCTTAGTTGATCTGAACCAAGGCGACGAAGCCAACACGGTTTTCAACCGATTGATTGAAGAGCATCCTGCTAGTCCTTACTACCCTGACGCCGCCTACCGCCTCGCGGAACACGCCGTGCAGACGAAGGACTATCGCCGGGCGCAAGGTTTGGTCGAACGAATTCTCGCGACGCAGCCACAAGGCGATGTGCTCGCTCACTCGCTTTACTTGCAAGGCCAGATTGCCGCACTCGAAGAGCGATGGCCCGACGTGGCGCCTGCCATGGAGCGATTGCTTCACGAATTCCCCGGCACGCCGTTGACGCTTCCCGCAAGTTACTGGGCGGCCGAAGGTTATTACCGGCAACAACAGTATCAGGAAGCTGGCCGGCGCCTGAACGAGTTAGCCCCGTTGGCCGAGCAACATAACGACACCTGGTTGGCAATGGTTTACCTACGGCGCGCGCAAGTGCTGGCCCATGAGAAGAAGTGGAGCGAAGCCCACGACTTGGCGTCCGCCATCGCCGGCAAGTATCCCGAGTTTCGCCAACAATATGAGGCCGATTACTTGATTGGGCGCTGCCTTATGGCGCAGGCCAAATTCAGCGATGCCCGAGCGGCCTTTGAGAACGTCATTCGCTCGACAACCGGCGGGCGCACCGAAACCGCCGCAATGGCGCAGTGGATGATTGGCGAGACCTATTTTCATCAGAAAAACTACCTTGAAGCGATAAAAGCCTATCATCGCGTGGAGCGGCTGTTCCCGTTTCCACGCTGGCAAGCCGGCGCGTTGTTGCAGTCGGGCAAATGCCATGAGATGCGCGGGGAGTTCGCCGATGCGGTCAAGTTGTATGCCCAGTTGCTTAAAGACTATGCGAACACCTCGTTTTCCGAAGAAGCGTCGCAGCGATTGCGCGTCGCACAGAAGCGAGCGACCCAGAATATCGGTCATTCCTCTCGTGAATGATCCGCATGAGGCGATCTCGGCCAGTGCGGCGCGCCACCGCATCGCGAATCGGCGATTCAACATTCAGGAGAAGTTTATGCCTTATTCCGCAATCATTCATCGCGGCGCTTTAGTCATCGCTTGGATGTTGACTGTTGCTTCGTTGACCATGGCTCAAGAGGGCGAATTCGCGCCGGCTCAAGCGCCGCCCGTCATTGACTTGCCTGTGCCTGAAACTACGGCGCTTCAAGAGCCGGCGGTTGGAGCATCTGCGATTCCCACCAAAAATTTGTTGGAGGTAATTCGCGAAGGCGGCGTATTGATGTATCCCATTGGACTTTGCTCCTTCCTTCTGTGCGTGTTCGTCTTCGAACGAGCCATCATGTTGCGACGCGGCCGCGTGATCCCGCGGCCTTTTGTGAAACGCTTCCTGAAGCAATTAAGCGAGGGCGAACTTGACCGCGACCAGGCCCTGGAGCTGTGCGCCAAAAATCGTAGCCCGGTGAGTGAAGTGTTCGCTGGCGGTTTGAAGAAATGGGGCCGCCCCTCGGTCGAAGTCGAACAAGCGATTCTCGATGCTGGCGAGCGCGTCACCAATGGGTTGCGTCGATACTTGCGGATGCTCAACGGCATCTCGACCGTGAGTCCTTTGCTGGGACTTCTTGGCACCGTGTTTGGTATGATTTCCTCGTTTAACGCCATCGCCACCGCCGACGCCATGGGCAAGTCGGAACTCTTGGCGGCCGGCATCAGCGAGGCGTTGTTAACGACGGCGGCGGGGTTGGCCGTCGCGATTCCCGCGCTCATCGCCTATTTGTTTTTCATCGGCCGAGTCGACGCCTTCATCATGGAGATCGACGCCTTGGGGCAAGAGTTAGTCGAAGTGATCTCGGCCGAAGCGCAGACGGAACGCAACCGATCCAAGAAGAGTCGCACCACGGCTGCGTAACCGGTCAGAGCAAATTCGCGCAGGCTCTGCAGATCCTCCGAACACGTAGGCTTAGGAATATGCCGCTCAAAACACATCATGACGAAGTTCCGACGCTCAATCTCACGTCGATGATTGACGTGGTGTTCCTGCTCATCATTTTCTTCATGGTGGGCACCAAGTTCGCCGATATGGAGCGCGACATCGCCTTACAGGTTCCGCAGGTGAGCGAGGGAGGCGCATTAACTCCCGCACCAGAGAAACGCATTGTCAACGTGTATCGCGACGGCCGCATCACCTTGGATCGTCAGGATGTTTCTTTGGAGCAGCTTGAGGCGCAGCTGGCGCACGCGAGGACTGAATACGCTGAATTGGGAGTGATTGTGCGCGGCGACGCTGAGGGGCCGTTTCAAAATGTCGCCAGCGCGCTGAACGCCTGCCGTCAGGCCGGCATCAGTGAACTTGGCATTTCGGTGCGACTGGCCCGAGGCGGCGAGTAGAGGCGATCTCCGCCGTCCGCCCCGCGATACGCAGAGCGACGGCAGCACGCAGGGAAGCGACGCCATGAATGCTTTCGATTGGGGCTGGCTGAAAATAAATCTCGACGAAGGCTTCTCGCCGCACAACGTGGCTTTGTTGCTTTGGGCCGGACTCGCGGTGCTAACTGTATCGCTCACGGTTTTGGCGCGTACCCGGTGGGGCCAAGCGCAACCTTTATCTAAGTGCGTCTTTTTGTCGCTGTACGCACATGTCCTGCTCGGCGGTTACGCTTATACGACGCAAGTGATCTTGGCGCCACCTCTAGCGCCGCGTGACTCCGTGATTCGACTGACGGACATTAGTCCCGTGCGCGATGATCAAGCAGGGGAGCATCACGAACAATGGCCCACCGGCGAACCCGATTCAAATGCCCGCAGTGTGGCGCCATGGGAGAATTCGGCGAACTCGGAACTTCTCTTGCCGAACGCCTTGACGCCCGAACGGCAAGAAGCGGCGCCGATCATTGAACCAACACGTAATGTCGAGATGTCCGAACCGGACGTATTGGCCATGGCGCCGACCGACGCGCCGTTGACCGAGGAAGCCCCCGAAAGGCCTGTGCCGCAAGCGCCGCTTCCGCTAGATCCGGTTGCAGCGGCAGACGCCGCGCCTGCGACTGAGATTGAACAGCCGGCGCCTCCGATGCCCCAGCCCGAGATGGCCAATAATGCACAGCCGGACCTGCCCGGCATGAGCGAGTTAGCGCGAGTTGATGTACCTTCGACAGAGTCGCCGCCGACACGACAGCCCGCGACCGCCGACTTGCCCCGAGAATTTCTGGAGAACGCCGGTGGTCTGCAGCGTCTGACTGACGCCATGCCAGCCGAGTTGGCAAGCGCCCTCCGTGGTTCGCAAGATGAACTTCAGGCCGCCACAGGACGAGACGGTGATCCTGCTCGGGGTACGAACCAGACCGGTGTTGCAACCCCCACGACTTCGGGACAAACGGGAGCGCGCTTTTCCAGCAGCGGTCAAGCCCTTGGCGCAGCCGTGGCGGCATTGCCTATTCCAAGACGCTTAGGCGATGGCGCCGCCATGCCAGACTTGTACCGCCTGCGCATGGGCGAAGGTCGAGCGCTGGCGGCCCGCGAACTTGGCGCCACGCCCGACACCGAAGCCGCGGTCGAGTTGGCTCTTCAGTGGCTTGCCGCAAATCAAGAGAAGGATGGCCGCTGGAGCGCCGCTCGGCACGGCGCGGGCCGCGAAGATAAAGTCTTGGGGCATGACCGCAGCGGCGCCGGCGGAAAGGCCGATCCAGCCGTCACTGCGCTGGCGCTGCTCGCATTCCTCGGTGCGGGACAAACGCATCTGGAGGGCCCCTACAGGACGAATGTGCAACACGGATTAGAATATTTATTGCGCATTCAGCGCAATACCGGAGATCTTTCCAGCGAGGCTGAGTTCTTCGCGCGCATGTACTGCCACGGCATGGCTTCCCTCGCCCTGAGCGAAGCCTTAGCGCTAACCGGTGACGAACGACTGCGACCGTTCGTCGAACGCGCGGTTGCGTTCTCGCTCGCCTGCCAACATTCCACGAACGGCGGCTGGCGATACCAGAAGGGCGACCTGGGCGACATGAGCCAATTTGGCTGGCAAGTCATGGCGCTGAAGAGCGCCGAGTTGGCTGGCGTCCCTGTACCGCAAACCACGCACGACGGGATGCGCCGCTTTTTGCGCGGTGCTTCCTCCGGCGCGCAAGGCGGTCTTGCCAGTTATCGAGCTGGCGAACGCGTCTCGCGCACCATGACGGCCGAAGCCTTGGCCTGCCGCTACTTTCTCGACGGCGAACCTGCGCCGCCGCTGCGCCGTGAAGCGACCCACTTTATTCTCGAAGAACTTCCGCAAGACGGCCGTGCGAATTTTTACTACTGGTACTATGCCACCTTGGCGCTCTTTCAAACCCAAGACGACACCTGGAGCACCTGGAACGCCGCGTTGCAACAGCAGTTGCTCACGCGACAACGTCGCGATGGCGACGCGGCCGGAAGCTGGGATCCGGTTTGCATCTGGGGCGGTTATGGCGGACGTGTCTATACAACCGCCACGGCGTGTTTGTGCCTGGAAGTCTACTATCGGTACTTGCCCATTACCGCGAATTAATCGCGACACCGGTCGGCCGACCCGGAACACCACACCGGGGTTCGTTCGCGGCAACGCCCCAAAAGGGCTATGATGGATTTGCCTTCCCGGAAATCCCGCATGGCCACAGAACATTTCAAAACCACGGGGCAAGACACGACGACAGGATCGCAAAGTCATTCCGTGGGTTCGTCGGAGAAAGTGCGCACCCTCGCTTGCTTGGCGGGCGTGAGTCTGGAGCGTGGCGTGCCTCTGGAAGACGTGCGTGAATATCTCAACGATCCTGACACGTTACTTTGGATGGATGTGCTCGACGCGGGACCGGATGAGCTTTCCATGCTCTTAGAGGAGTTTGGCTTTCACCCACTCGCGCTGGAAGACGTGGCGAAAGAACAACAACGCCCCAAGGTGGACGACTACAAAAGCTATTTGTTTGTCGTCACCTACGGCGTGCTGCCCGTGGACGACGTCGCCGCGCCGCAAACCGCCGAGTTGCATCTGTTTATCGGTCGCAACTACTTAGTCACGGTTCATCGTCGCCGCTTGCCCGCCTTAGAGGAAGCCGCATCTCGCTGGATGCGCAGCGGCCCACTCCTGCGCGAGGGTGTCGGATATCTGGTGTATACGGTGCTCGACGCCGTCGTAGACTCGTACTTTCCCGCGCTCGACGCCATTGAAGAAGACATGACCGAGATCGAGTCTGTATTGTTCAGCGAGTTTCACGAGGGGCACATGCAACGGCTCGTGCAACTCAAGCGAGGCTTGGTCGGCTTGCGGCGCGTTTTGTCCCCCATGCGCGACATCCTGCATGTCTTCCTTCGGCCCAATCATCCGTTTTTTTCGGCCGGCACGCGGGTGTACTTTCAGGACGTGTATGATCACGTTTTGCGTATTCTGGACGCCTTGGAGATCCAGCGTGAGACCGCCGCCGGCGCCACCGACGCTTATTTGACGATCAGTTCGAACCGGCTTAATCTCACCATGAAGAAGTTAACCGTGGTGACCGTAGCCGTGGCGATCTTGGGCGCGGTGTTTGGCGCCTGGGGTATGAATTTCGCGTACATTCCGCTGTCGGAACCCTGGTGGGGGTTCTGGGTGGTCCTCGGCGGCGCGGCAACGCTTGTAGCTGGCGTGTTGTGGCTCGCTCGCAAACAAAAGTGGTTATGACTTATGCACGTACTCATTGCCGATGACGAGGCCGTCTCACGAAAACTCCTGGAACGTTATTTAGAGAAATGGGGCTATGAAGTCGCCGTCGCTGAAGATGGCGAGCAAGCATGGAAGTTGTTCCTGCACGGCGACTACCCCATTGTGTTGACCGACTGGATGATGCCTGGGGTCGACGGCATCGAGTTGATCCGCCGGATTCGCGCCTCGGAGCAAGCCGATTACGTGTACACCATCCTGCTGACGGCCCGCTCTCAAAAGGAAGATCTGGTCGCAGGAATGGAGGCCGGAGCCGATGATTTCGTTACCAAACCGTTTGATCGTGACGAACTGCGCGTGCGCCTTCGTGAAGGAGAACGCATCGTGCGACTCGAACGAGAACTGGCCGAGCGAGGCCGTGCGCTGCGACAGGAACAATCATCGCACGACGCGATGGAGCACGGCGCGCGGCTGGGCCCTGCTGCGGTAGAAGTGGTTCGCGCTATCCAGAACCCTTTGGACGAGTTAACGGAATTCTTGACGGCTTTGCGGCGCGAACTTTCGGCGGTTCGCAATGCGCTGCGGCAATACCGGGAAACGCGGAAGCGCCTCGCGGTAGCCCAACCCGAATTGCATGTCGAAGCCGAACAGATCGAAGGGCAGCTTGATGGCATCAGCCTGGATGGGCTGTTCGATCAAACCGTGCAAAGCTTGGAGCAAGTTCGCAATGTATTAAAGAACTTGGAAGAAGTATGAAACGTCGCAATCCGCCTTGTCAAACGCCAGCGGTACGGTATCATATACAAACGAACACCACCGCCGGCCGCTCCTTATGGATCTGCAACAAAAACTGGCGATTCTTGCCGATGCCGCCAAGTATGACGCGTCATGCGCCAGCAGCGGCGCGCGGCGGAAAGGCGGCTCCGGTCTGGGCAACTCCACTGGCGTAGGCATATGTCATAGCTTTACCCCAGACGGCCGCTGCGTTTCGTTGCTGAAAATTCTTCTCACCAACTACTGCATCTACGATTGTCACTATTGCGTAAACCGCGCAACCAGCGACACGCCGCGGGCCCGGTTCACGGTGGATGAGGTCGTGCGGCTCACCATCGACTTCTACCGTCGCAACTACATCGAAGGGTTGTTCCTGAGCAGCGGAATCATCCAAGATTCCGACTACACCATGGAACAGATGATCGCGGTCGCACGACGCCTGCGACAAGAACAGCAGTTTCGCGGTTACATTCATTTGAAAACCATTCCCAATGCCAACGACGACTTCATTGCAGAAGCCGGGCGTTGGGCCGATCGGCTAAGCGTCAACATCGAGCTTCCCACGGCTCCCGACTTACACCACTTGGCGCCCGAGAAAAAGTGGCCCGAGTTGCACGCCTCGATGGAGTCAATTCATCGCCGCGTGATCGACGCAAAAGCCGAGCGCAAACAACGTCGCCGCGCGCCGGCATTCGCCCCGGCAGGACAGAGCACGCAAATGATCGTCGGCGCTACGCCCACGCCCGATCGGGAAGTGCTGCACACGGCCGACGCGTTATACCACCATTATCGCTTGCGGCGGGTCTATTATTCGGCGTACAGTCCCACACAACATGCCGATGCGCGTTTGCCGGCTCAGTCGCCCCCTTTGGTGCGTGAACATCGACTCTACCAGGCCGACTGGCTGCTGCGGTTTTATGGCTTCCGCGTCGAGGAATTGACGCCCGAACACGCACCCAACCTGAAGTTAAACCTGGACCCGAAGTTGGCGTGGGCGCTAGAGCATCGCCACGCATTTCCTGTTGATGTCAATCGGGCCGAACGGGAAATGTTGCTGCGCGTGCCAGGGCTGGGCATCCGCACGGTGCAGCGGATAGTGACCATGCGTCGCCATCGTGCGATTCGGCTGGCCGATTTGCAGAAGTTCCGCATTCCGCGTCGTCGCGTGTTGCCGTTCGTGTTGACCGCCGATTTCAATCCCCACGCAGGGCGTCTAGACCGGCTCGACCTTGAGGACAAAGTGCGCACGAGGTCGCGTCAACGATTGTTGTTCGAAGCGGGTGAGGAGGCTCATCGGGGCGAGTTCTAGTCGATGCACGTTGTTACCGCGTCCGATTTTGAACAATGGCGTAATGCCGCCCGACAGTGCATGCTTTCTAACCTCGCGCCAGAAGATGTGCTCTGGCGCGATGGGCGCGAAGCTTGTCCTGGACTGTTCGATGCTTTCGAAAAGGAGCCCGCGCCGCCGCGAGCGAACCAGTCGCATAGCCCGACCGTGCCACGGCGGTTTATGGAATTGGCGACGTACGTCGCATGTCACCGGACGCCAGGGCGCTGGCCTTTGCTTTACCGGTTGCTATGGCGCCTTACGCATGAGACGCCGCACTTGCTTGATATTGCCGCCGACGATGATGTGCTGCTTGCCGCGCGATGGGAAAAGGCGGTGCGCCGCGACGCCCACAAGATGAAAGCCTTTGTGCGATTCCGCCGCATCATGGAGGCCGACGTCGAACACTACATCGCGTGGCATCGGCCCGATCACTACGTTGTGCGGCTCACGGCGCCGTTCTTCGCCGATCGATTCTCGTCGATGAACTGGTCGATTCTCACACCCGATGACTCGGTTAGTTGGAATGGCCACGCGCTGATGTTTGGTGCTGGAGCGCCGCGCAGCGCTGCTCCGGCCGACGACCAACTTGAGTCGCTCTGGCGCACTTACTATGGGTCCATCTTTAACCCCGTGCGCATCAAGTTGAAGGCGATGCGCCGCGAAATGCCCCGACGATTCTGGCCCCTTCTTCCTGAGACAACGATTTTAGATGACCTTCTGCAAGCGGCGCCCGCCCGGGTGCAGAAAATGCAATCGTATGCCGAAGGCTGGGAGCAATCGGCAATCGACTTTCTGCCGCCGCAGCGCGACCTGAATTCGCTCCGCGCGGCGTCGTCCGGCTGCCGCGGCTGTCCATTGTATGCTCCCGCAACGCAAACCGTGTTTGGCGTCGGTCCGCCCAATGCCGCGATCATGATTGTTGGCGAACAACCCGGCGATGAGGAAGATCGAATCGGAGCGCCGTTTGTCGGCCCTGCCGGGCAACTGCTTAATCAGGCATTGGTCGAAGCGGGACTGAAACGCGAGGAAGTCTACCTCACCAATGCCGTCAAACATTTCAAGTTTGAGGCGCGAGGCAAGCGACGGCTGCATAAGAAACCCAATCGCCGCGAAGTGGTCAGTTGCCGCGCCTGGCTTGAAAGCGAATTGGCCGCGGTACGTCCTCAAGTGTTGGTGTGCCTAGGCGTGACGGCCGCGCAAACACTCGCGGGCCCGATGTTTCGCCTGTCGGACCAACTCGGCAAGATTTTCGCCACCGACTTCTGCGAGCACACTCTTGCCACGTATCATCCGGCGGCGATCCTGCGCAGTTCGCCGGAGGGCGCCGGCGCAAAGCAGCAGCAACTTATCGCCGATTTGCGACGCGCCGGCGCTTTCGTCCGGAAAATCAATTGAAAACCCAGCAAATTCATCCTTCCCGCGGCCACAAAGTATCGTCGCTCAAAGCCACGAACCCCAGTAACGCATCGCGTGTCACTTTCCCAATCTCCCGTCGACGCGGCGAACTGGTTGTCAGTTTGCGGGCAAAATCGCAAAACGAGCCCGCTCGACGGGATGAACACGGACACAGTTTCGCATACAATACCTCACAGCACATGGGCGACTCCGCAATTCAAAGATTGCAGGCAGTCGGCCCGCACAAGCAACAACAATCAACATACCCCCACGGGGCCGTAGCTCAACGGTTAGAGCAGCAGACTCATAATCTGTTGGTTGCAGGTTCGAATCCCGCCGGCCCTACTTTTTTGGTTTTGTGCTCCGCGATTGTTTTGCTTGAGTCCTGAAATTGCGAGAGTTGAAGCGTGTCGCTGATCGCGATGGTGCGGGAGTTGCAACGTTCGTCGCACAGCGCGCTGCATTTGGCGCTGCGGGCGAAGTAGGGGCGTCGTCTTCATTCGAACGGAACCGTTCGGACCGTTGTTCGCAAGATCTTTGTGGGGTCGAATGCGATTCTCGCTCTTAAATGTCTACGGGTTTTCACGATCAGGGTGTTACCCAGCGGCCCAGACGGCAGCGGGTTGAACTTGGATTTGTGGCGCGACGTGCGATTTGGGCACGAGCGTCGGCCAGAACGCGAATACCGGTCGCACGGGAGCGCGGCCTGTAGCGTAACCAGTAAGGCCCGCAGGTCCGCTGGTAATCAGGGGGGCGATTTCTTGCGTGAACCGTTCAACTGCCGAGCGACTTGCGTCGCGCACGCTCAACCGCAGCACGACTTCGCGCGGTTCGGAGCGTCGATGCAGGTCGAGCGACGCGCCGGCGGCTACGCCCGCGCCAAGCAGTTCGACGTGTTGAGCGTCGTACGTGAACCCCGCGCGGGCTAGCCGGTGGAAGATAATCTCCGCGCACGCTTCGGCTTTGCGGCGACAATCGACTCCTCCAACAAACAACTGACTGCTCGCGGTATATCCTGCCCGATACGCCAGCGATACTTTGTACGACTCCGGCGCCGGCGCGCCTTGGGCGCCGAATACGCGCACGCGGTCTTGCCCCTGATCGTTCACCTCGACCGCGGCGAAGTTGGCGATTACGTCGGGCGTGCGATAGCGCCGTGGATCGCCGATCTCGTACACCAGTTGTTCGACCACGGTGCGCCGGTTGACCACGCCGCCTGTGCCGTCCGGTTTGGTAATAACGCATGAGCCGTCTTCCGCCACTTCGGCAATGGGGTAGCCCGCATTCGCCAAGTTTAGATCCTGCCAGACAGTCGAGTAGCCTCCCGTGACTTGAGCGCCGCACTCGATCAAATGTCCCGCCACCGTGGCGCCGGCCAGTCGCGGCCAATCATTCCAACTCCAGCCATAATGATGGACCGCCGGACCCACGGTGAGTGACGCGTCGGCTACGCGGCCCGTAATAACTATGCGAGCCCCCTCGGCCAGCGCCGCGACGATGGGCGCCGCTCCGAGATACGCATTTGCACTGACGACCTGCACGCCCGCTTCCTCGAGTGCTTGGTCGGTATCTAGGTGCGCTAAGGAACACCCCGCGGCTTGCAGCGCCGGAAGCAGCGGTAGCAAATCATCGCCCGTCACCACACCGATGCGAGTTTCGCCTAATCCCGCCTGCGTCAGAATGGCGGCGGCTCGCCGCGCACACGCCGCGGGGTTCATGCCGCCAGCGTTGGTCACGATCTTCAGTTGCGGTTGCTGCACCAGCGCGGGGGTCAGGCTTTGCAGCACTGTAAGAAAGTCTTGGGCAAAGCCTGCGTTGGCGTCCTTTTCTTTGGCTCGCGCGAGAATCGACAGGGTCAACTCGGCCAGGTATTCCAGTGTGAGGCAATCGACGGTCGCCCCCTCGACGAGCAACCGCGGCGCGTCGAGTTGATCGCCCAAAAAACCGGCGCCATTGGCGATGCGAACCATACGTTCCGCGGCGATAAAAGGAAGCCTTCAGCAACGGCGCGCCAACGCTCGAACCGCCCACATTAACGCACCCACGACAAACGGCGGCGTTAGTCGAGCCCATACAGCGGGCCGAGTTTCTTTCTCAGGTAATCGATCAGCGGCTTATGGTCGAGCGGCCGACCGGTGATATTCTCCACCAGTTGTGCGGCGGTGTAACGCTGGCCCTGGGCGTGAATCTTCTCGCGCAGCCATTCCCGCAGCGGCAGGAACTGCCCCAGGGCGAAGCGCTGCGGCAAGTTGCCCAAGTCTTCGTCGGCCTGACGGAACAACTGTGCGGCGTATAAGTTGCCCAACGAGTACGTGGGGAAATACCCAATCAGGCCCGCGCTCCAATGCACGTCTTGCAGCACGCCGTCGGCGTCTGTCGGCGGTTCAATGCCCAAGTACTGACGGTACTTCTCGTTCCACGCGGCCGGCAAGTCGTTCACCCGAAGCCGGTCTTCAATCAACTCTTGCTCCAACTCGAAGCGAATGATGATATGCAGGTTGTACGTTGCCTCATCCGCTTCGACACGAATGAGCGAAGGCCGGACATCGTTGATCGCAAAGTAGAACTCGTTCAAGGAGACATCATCCAGCGCATGTGAAAACGCTTTCTTCGCGGCGGGGAAGAAGAACTCCCAGAATTCGCGGCTACGGCCGACCAGGTTCTCCCACATGCGCGACTGCGACTCGTGTATGCCCAACGAAACATACTTGCCCGGCGGCAGGCCGTAATGTTCGGCGGGCAAACCTTGATCATAGATGCCGTGGCCCGCCTCGTGCAAAATGCCGAAGAAGGCGGAAGGAAAAAAGCGTTCGTCATACCGTGTGGTGATGCGCGTGTCGCGCGGGCCGACGTTGGTGCAAAACGGGTGATGCGTCACGTCAAGCCGACCTGCCGGAAACTCAAACCCGATCCGCGCGGCCGCCTCTTTACCGAAGGCTTCTTGCGCCGCGGCGGGATAGATGCGTTTGAGAATGTCCAATTTCGGCGCCCGGTCGCTTTCGGCAATGGCTTGCACAAGCGGCGTCAGGTCGTCGCGCAGAGCGGCCAGCACACGGCGTACGTTGGCGGTCTTTTCGTCCGGCTCATAAGTGTCCAGAAGCGCATCATAAATGCAATCCTCGTAACCGAGCGCCTCCGCCTCTTGACGCTTAAGCGCGACAATTTGCCCCAGCACGGGAGCGAAGGCGGCGAAGTCGTTGTTCTTCCGCGCCACAACCCACGTTTGTTGCCCGCGCACCGTGAGACGCGTCAGTTCTTTAACCAGTGATTCGGGAAGCTTGGTTTTTTTGTCGTACTCGCGGCGCATCTGGCGAATGGTGCAACCGGCTTCACTGTGCGGTTCGGCCGCCAGCGGCGACTCGGCGAGTTGCGTCAGCCATTCGCCTAAGCGCGGGTCGGTATGGCGTTGATGAATCAGCCCCGCCAGGTACGCCACTTGTTCCGCACGGTATTCGCCAGCCTCGGGCGGCATGTAGGTTCGTTCGTCCCACTCCAAAAGTTGTTGCGTCGATTCGAGCATCGCCGTTTCTCGGGCGTATTGACGAACCTGCTCTAACACCGCATTCTGCGCATCCGCCATGAAGTTGCTCCTTGCAAGAAAAAGTCCGTGTCGATTGTAGGCGGCGGGGCCAGATATCGCCACCACAGCGGCACACGCGCCGACGACGTTCGGTAAAAACGAACGAGCGAGGCAATTACACGTTTGCGGTCCGTCGATTCGTTCACAAACGCAAGTTTGTGTGTCGCGAGTTCAAATCGACACATGATCTGTGACCGCGAACGCATTGCATAAGTCGCGCTTCGTGCGGAAAATACGGGAGCCGAGGCTTTCGGGCGGATATCCTTCAATTGGGAATTGCGATGAGGCGAAACATTTTCTTGTATGGACTGATGGGAGTGGTGCTTCATGGCGCGGGTTGTGACGTTTCCGCGCCCGCAACCAAGGCCACCAAAGTGCCGGCGGGCCAGGCTCCGGCTGCTCCGCCTGGGGCGATTCTTGCGGAAGACGCGACAGGCATTTGGAATCAACCGCAAGTGGAGCAGTATCTGCGCGAGGACTTGAAGCTCACGCAGGTGTCGCTCACGCCGTCGGGCGGCGACGGCAACTACACGGGCACGGGCGCAACTGCGGAGGGCCGCACCCTACAGCTGCAAGTCAAGCAAGTTCCCGGCGGCATTGCCTGCGACTTTCAAGACGACCGCGGCGGAAGCGGAAGAATCGCGTTTGGCAACCTGGTCGAACAGAATCCTTAAAATGACGCACGCAGTTCGTCAAGAATACGACGATTTGGCGCCGCATTACGACCGTCGGTGGCGCCCCTACGTCGACGCCACGCTGGACTCCGTCATGGAGGTGTTGAAGTTGCAGGGTGAGGAGGCGGTCTTAGACGTGCCATGCGGCACAGGCGAACTGACGCAACGGTTCACCGCACGCTGGCCCGATTTACGCATCACCGGCGTTGATCTCAGCCCGGCGATGTTGCAGGAGGCCGGCCGGAAGGACAAACACCAACGTGTGACATGGCTTGAAGCCGACGTGAGCGATCTTCCCCTGGCGGAGCGCATGTTTGATTGTGTCATTTGCGCTAATAGCTTTCACTACTTTCGAGCGCCTGAACAGGCACTCCTCGAACTCCGCCGCGTGCTGCGTCCCGGCGGCAAGTTCGTGCTCCTGGACTGGTGCGATGATTTCTTCGCGTGCAAGGTTTGCAGTTTGTGGCTGCGTTGGAAAGATCCCGCATTCTTTCGGACCTATTCCTTGCGGGATTGTTGCGCACGCCTTCAACAGGTGCAGTTTGAGATTCAGCGCGCCGATCGCTTTCGGGTCGGTTGGATCTGGGGAATGATGCACGTGGTGTGCCGTCGCCCGCCGGAAAACGGAGCTCCGTCGCGTTGACTTAAGAGTAGTCAAGGAGACTGTCGGAAAAACCGGCGGGTCGCTTCACACCGTCGCCGACTCTCTTGCGCGGAGCCCGATTACACGCGGCGTTCTAAAAGGAAGTGGTCAGGTAATCGTACGACCACAGGGGATTGCTGCATTTCGCACAAACGCGCCCATTGTCTAACAACGCGGCATGGCACTCAGGGCAGTCCTCAATGGCCGGCAGAATGGCGCGCTGCTGCGTGCGTACTTCGGCCGCGGTTTCGGCATCGCCAAAGGCCTGCGAAGTGACGACGCGCACCGACGCGGGAAACAACCGAAACAACACCAAGGGGGCGCGACCGCCCGCGGGCAGAATCTTGACCAGCACATTGGTGAACGCCAACCGCTGTTCTTGGCGTGTTAACCCGAGATAGTGCGAGAGCCGCTCTTGGTCGACAATGTCGGCGCCAAAATCGGCGCGCTGTAAGCGGGCGAACCAGCGTCCGCACCAGTCCGGCTCCGACTGCAAATAGCCATGATGCCGCGCATGGAGCGCCGCCACCGCCGCCTGATAGGTGTCAATTTCGCGCTCCAGGCGTCGCTCGGTTTCAACGGCTGAAAGCGGGAGATTGAGCGAATCGAGGCCGAAGTTCTGCTCGACGTCTTCGCGCAAACGCACACACAACAGCCGGCGCATGGTGTTTAGCCCCGTGGCCAAACTGTTGACGACCCGCGCGCCGTCGCGACCCGGTTCGCGCTGGTTGAATTCGATCGCGGCTTGCGTGCGGTGGTCAACGTTATCGTGGGGCGTCATGCATGATCTTTCGAGCAAGGGAATCGCCGCCGGCTACACCGTCTAGGACGTGCAGACAGTTTACCCGCTATTGTACACCATCGCCGCGAGGGAGAGAATTTTGTCCGGATTTCAGGTAAAGTAGGCCCAGCACTGCGGTCTTCGTCGAAGGCTCGCCTGGTGTGGTCGGCGCGTTGTCATCCTCGTTAGGAGAACTTTTCGCCATGTGGTTCCGTTTGCTGGTTCTGGGGGCTTTGGTGACGCCACCCTGTTTGCTAACGCCCAGCGCCTGGGGAGAAGACTTGTCGCTCACGCTTCGTTATCAGCAAGAGACGAGCCCGGGCAGCGGTCGATACCATCGCTTGTCTCGCGGCGAAACGTGGGCGCCCCAGGAAACGGCGCTCATCGTGTGCGATGTGTGGGACTTGCACCATTGTTTGAATGCGGTGCGCCGCGTCGAGGAGTTCGGTCCGCGCCTCAACCAGGTGGTGCAAGAAGCCCGACGCCGCGGCGTTACCATCATTCATGCTCCCAGCGACTGCATGGCGAGCTATGAGGACCATCCCGCGCGGCGCCGCGCCATCGAAACGCCCAAGGCTACCGACTTGCCGCCGGAGATCACCACCTGGTGCTCGCGCATCCCGTCGGAGGAGAAAGGCGTGTACCCCATCGATCAATCGGATGGTGGCGAGGACGACGACCCCGAAGAACACGCCGAATGGGCCGCGAAACTCGAAGCGATGGGCCGCAACCCCCGCGCTCCGTGGAAGAAGCAGGCCGAGTTGATTGAAATCGACGCGACGAAAGACTTTATCTCTGACCGTGGCGACGAAGTTTGGAGCATCCTCCAACAGCGCGGCGTGAAAAACGTGATTCTGACCGGCGTGCATACGAACATGTGCGTGTTGGGACGCCCCTTCGGCCTGCGGCAAATGGCCCGCAACGGCAAAAACGTCGTACTTATGCGCGATATGACCGACACCATGTACAATCCGCAGCGTTGGCCTTATGTCAGTCACTTCTCAGGGACCGACTTGATCGTGTCGCACATTGAGAAGTTTGTTGCGCCCACGATCACCAGCGATCAAATCCTCGGCGGCGAGCCGTTCCGCTTCCAAGGCGACGAGCGCCCCCACCTGGCGATTGTGATGGCCGAGGATGAGTACAAAACGGAAACGACCTTGCCCCCGTTTGCGGCGAAGTATCTCGATAAGTCGTTCCGCGTGAGTTACGTGTTCGGAAGTGATGAGAACCTGAACACCATTCCGGGTTTGGAAGTGTTGGACGAAGCCGACGTGCTGCTGGTCAGCGTGCGGCGCCGCGTCTTGCCCGCCGAGCAAATGGAGATAATCAAGCGGTTTGTAGCCGCGGGAAAACCCGTCGTGGGTATTCGCACCGCCAGTCACGCGTTCTCATTACGGCAGCAAGCCCCGCCACAGGGCTATGTCGCTTGGCCCGAGTGGGATGCGCAGGTGTTCGGCGGCAATTACACGGGACATCACGGCAACAACCTGAAGTCGATGGTGCGATTGGCGCCGGATGTTACAAAACATCCTATTCTGACCGACGCTTCCAAGGAGCCCTTCGCCCAAGGAGGCTCGCTCTATAAAACTTCGCCGCTTCAGCCGAAAGCCACGACACTGCTGATCGGCGAGATTGAAGGACTTCCTGCCGAACCCGTGGCGTGGACGTTCGAAAGGGCCGACGGCGGCCGATCGTTTTACACGTCGCTGGGCCATGTGGACGACTTCAAGAATCCGGCGTTTCTTCGCCTCATGGTACATGGCGTCCACTGGGCGGCGGGGTTGCCGATCCGTCAGGAATTGTCGTTCGCATCGGATCGCACGGCCTATGAACAGCATTGGAGTTTGATGCCCGTGTCGCATTCCTGGGAGGCGGCTTCTTGGGGCGTACTGAAAGACGATGACGGAGCCGGATGGTATCGCTGTGCCGTGCGATTGCCCAAGACCTGGATGAATGGCCAATCGCTCACGCTTCGTGTCATGCCGGAAGACGACGTGCTCACAGTTTGGTTGAACGGCGTCGAACTGGCGCGTCAAACCGTCTCCGAGGCGGAAAACGCGGAAGTCTATGAGGTTCCCCTTGGTGCGATCCTTCCCGATGAGGCCAACCTACTCGTCGTACGTGTTGAGGATCAGGGAGGCGACGGCGGGTTGCGCCACCCCCCGGTGATTGCCGCAGGAAACGCCAAGCTAAAACTTGCCGGGTTCTGGCAGTTTCGCTTGGGCAACGGTGATGCTTCTTGGTCGAACATGCCGCTTCCGGCCCGCTTTGGAGCGTCGACCGACGTATTGTTCGAGCCCCAATAAGGCAACCGCTGCGGAATCATTTGCCAAAACACCGCCAGATTTACTCGGGTTCTCCCGACTTGTGGCGGATGTGCTACGCCGCGAATTTTCTAACCGCCGCCGCCTTTTTCACGATTTTCGAGAAATATTTTTCGACGCAAGTCATTACGCTCACAGTATTTGGAGAGAACCGCATCAAAAAATCCGTTTTTACAGGTCCAAACTCACCTAGTTTAACGACTAGCTCTGTAGGAAGTTGCTCGTTCCGCTACGGCGGAGGGCTCTCGTCTGGAGTTACTTAGTAAAAGGAGTTTCTCATCATCACGGCGTAGCAATGCGGTGCGCCGGGTTCCTGCGGAGCGTGTAGTTATGACGACCTTCTCGTCCAACTCAGTCTTTCGAAGCGAGCAAAAGACTCGCGCAATGTCGACGACGAGCTTCATTCGAGCACGCATGCAGGGCGAGGCGACGTCGGCGTTCGCCCGGGTTTGGCCGGGGTTGAATATCCTTTGGCGGCAGTATCTTTCGGCGCAAGTCTCGCAGGAAGACCTGTGGGATTATGCCGTAAGCGACGTGGCGTTGCGCTCCCTTGGTCTCACGCGTCATGACTTGATGGAACTGATCGAGGCACAATACGTCGATTACGCAACGCGGTCTGAGCCCTTGCCTGGGCACCCCCCGGTAGCGTGTTGGCCAGCGCAATTGATCGTGTTGACGCCAATCGGCGCCGCAGTTCTGGAGAACGTCGTCGCGGTGCAGGAAGAGCGACCACTGGCGCATGCGCCTGTTGCAACGCGTCGCCTAGCGCACAAACCACGTTGGGATGCGCACAACCGGGAACTACGCTACATGGGTCGCGTCGTTAAGCGATTTCACAAAATACTGCCGGATAAAGAGATGATCTTGGCGGCGCTAGAGCAACAAAGTTGGCCGGAGTCGATCAGCGATCCGCTGCCCCCTTGTGGCGACGTCCTGTCGCCTCTGCGGTTGTACGACCTATTAGGACGCCTGAATCGAAGCCTGTATAACCCCGTCGTGCGTTTCGCCTGCGA
This sequence comes from Planctomycetota bacterium, assembly GCA_963204915.1. Classification (GTDB taxonomy): domain Bacteria; phylum Planctomycetota; class Planctomycetia; order Pirellulales; family Pirellulaceae; genus JAHWKS01. The sequence goes on from CAUJHS010000117.1 coordinate 187,447, forward strand.
TGGAACCGGGCGGCGCATTTTCTGGCGAATTGCGTAGCCTGGCGAATTGTACGCAGTGGCGAATCGTGCATTCTTGCCTTCGGCGATATTGCCGCGTCCTACGGCTTCTTCTTGGGCAAGTGCCCTGCGGTCGACTCGCAGTATTTTTTGCCGCGCCGGTACGGCTCATCAAGCGGCTCTTCCATACGACGGCGAAGGTCCTCCAGGTTCGCGCTGCAAAACCGGCAACCGCTGGTTTCCAAGTGAAAGCGAATGAAGGCGATGTGTTCTTCGTCCATCGCTTGCATCAAGTAGCGTCCAAGTTCTTCGCGCGTGGGGCAGCTTATGCGTTGCCGACGCCACACTTCGCCCAACGAGTGAACTCCCGCGTCGCGCCGGCGATTGATGGCCCGAAGTTGTTCAACCAAGTCGGGTTGCTGTCGCAGCGCCGCTTCGATGGCCGCCATGCGCGGTCCTGGCAACGCTTCATCCAAGTAGGCTTCTAACTCGGCCAATGAGATCGTTGTAGGCATAAGGCTACGGCAGGTCTCCGGGCGGCGGCTTGGTGCGCTCCGCATCATCGTAGGGAGGTTTTACATTCTTGTAACATTCTCAGAGTATCAGAAGTTCCTCACCAAGGCGAATATTGCGGGGCGAGCGAATGCATCATGGTTGCGAGAAATCGCCAGCGCGTGTTGCACTTCTCGCTTGACAAATCGATAAATCGACATGTCATGACCAATCTGTTTTTTCCGTTCGTCGACGTGTCATGTGTCGGATCCCGTTCGATGGCGCGCGATTGCTCCTGTTTTGCCTAGTTTGCCTTGACGTCCAACCGCCGCTGCTTTACCATCGCGCGGTTTATTTTGGGAGGAGTGCGGCTTTGAATCGGCTTTCGGCCCGGCATGCGCTGGCGTGGACGCTTCTTTTGGGAGCAGCGCTGGGGGTGCGTCTTGCCGCAGCTGCGTGGTGGGAAACGCGCCTGGGGGATGAATCGCAGTTTGCGTTTGGCGATAGCGAAAGCTATTGGACACTCGCCCGGACCGTCGCTCAGGGAGGACCGTACGAATACGGTCCAGGCGGATTTCGCATGTTTCGGATGCCGGGCTATCCCATGCTGTTGGCCCCGTTGTTTATGATTTCCGATGACCCGCCGGTTTGGGCTGGCCGGATGTTGGGGGCCGTGTTGGGAACGGCGGCCGTCGCGGGCGTCGGCTGGCTCGCCGCCGTTTGCTTCGATGGACGCACGGCCTTGACGGCCGCCACGCTAGCGGCGTTTTACCCCGGCGCTGTGGCCATGAGCGTTTTCCTGTTAAGCGAAGCGCCGTTCTGCCCCTTCATGCTGTGGCAGCTGGCGGCATGGGCCAATGCTTGGCGCGCTCCCTTTCGGCGGAACGCGGTGGGGTGGTCGCTTTCCGCAGGTATCGCCGCGGGGTTGGCCACGCTCATGCGCCCCAGTTGGCTGCTATTCACGCCGTTTGCGCTGGTGTTTCCTGTCGTGTTCTCAACACAACGGGCGCGGCATGCGTTGTTGGGCGGCATCATGCTGTTGGCTTGCGCCGCGGTTATGGCGCCCTGGTGGGTGCGCAACTACGCACTGGCAGGACGATTTCTTCCCACCACCTCGGAAACGGGCTCCAGCCTGTACGACGGCTTATCGCCGTACGCTACGGGGGAAAGCAACTTCACCCCCGTCGATGAATTTAAGCTGCGCTGGTTCCATAGCCTTCCGCCCGAGCGGCGTCCCCACGGCATTGAATTGGAGCTAGCCTGGGACCAGCAACTGCGCCAAGCGGCGCTGGGGTGGGCCCAAACGCATCCGCGGCGCGTCCTGGAGTTGGCGGGCGCCAAGTTCTTGCGCATGTGGAACGTGTGGCCTAATGCCGACGAGTTTCAAAGCCCGCGGCTGCGCTGGATCGTTGCGCTGAGCTATACGCCAGTGCTGTTGCTGAGCCTGGTCGGCGCCTGGCGGTTCGCGCCGCGGGGCTGGCCTTACGTATTGTGCCTTCTGCCGGCAGCGTACTTTACCGCATTACACGTGATTTTTGTGGCGTCGATTCGCTACCGCGATCCCGCCATGCTGACGCTTATGATTCTGGCCGCGGGAGCGATGACCTCGTGGCGCCGCGCTGGGGAGATTTCTCAAGCAGGCGCACCGTCGGAGTCGATCAACGTCGCTCCAAGCCGCACTCCGGAGAGTCGCACTCGGCAAAACCCGTAACGCCCAACCGAACCTGTAAAGCCATAACATCCGGTCACTTCCGGATGGCCCGGTTCATTCGAGTTTATGCTTCGTCGCCTTCGCACTCTCATGCTCGCATTGGTCATCCTTGGCCTGGCGGGGGCGCTTTGCGCCATGGTGTTGCGTGGCCGCGTCGATGAAGAAATTCGGGCGGAAGTGGAGCGCCGCTTTCGCCGACATTACCCGCACCTTTCGGTGCACGTGCGTTCGGCGCGCTGGTTCGAAGGGCAAGGGATTCGCATTCGTGGAGTGTCGATTGTCGAGCCGACTGGCGGCGTTCGCGAAGCCGAGTTGGCCCATTGCGAGGAGATCTTCGCCGCTAGCGACGCGCGGCTGCAAGACGTGATGTTGGCCGATATTCCCATTGATTACTTGGTGCTGCACGGTTTAACGGTGCGGGCCGTGCGCCGCAACGACGGCTCATGGAGCGCTGCACGATTGTGGCCGCCGCCCCAGTTCAGCGACAAGCCTCAGCCGGTCAAGATCGAACGCGGCGTGGTCGAGATGGTCGATCCGCGCCAGTCCGACGCAGCGCCGCTCGTCGTGCGTGATGTGCAACTCGACGTAGCGTACAGCCCCGACGCGCCTTTGACTCGGGTGCTGCGCGGAACGTGTTCTTCGGATCATTTTCGTCGGGTGCAAGTCGAGGCGCTGCTCCGCGAGTCCGACGGCCAATGGTCCTGCGGCGGCGCGGTGGAGAACTTGCTCCTTTCGCCCGAGTTGTGGCAGTCGCTGCCGAAAGAGTTGTCGCAACATCTTCCAGAAGATGTCATGATTCGCGGCCGCGCAGCATTTCGCTTCCAACTGGCGAACGCCGCGCAAGACGCCGGGGCGATGAAGTTTGCCGTGCAGGGAGAGTTTTCCGATGTGCGGGTCTCGCACCCGCAACTGCCTTACCCGATTACCGATTTTCAAGGCTCGGCCCGCCTCGATCAGGACGGCGTGCAAATAGACAACGCCGAGGCGCGTTGCGGACCGGCGCTGGCGAAGGTGTGGTATCAGCGGCGCGGTTTCGCCGCCGGCGCTCCGCAAACACTCACCGTGCGAGGGCGAGAACTCCCGCTCGACCCGAAGTTAGTGCAAGCCATGCCTGGCGGCGCGCGGGAACTGTGGAACAAGTTACAGCCCTCCGGCTCGATCCACGCCGACGCCACGTTCTCCTGCGAAGACGGCGTGTGGCGTCCCGACTTGACCCTGGAGCTCGTGGACGTTTCCTTCGCCCACGAGCGTTTCCCTTATCGCTTGAACCGCGGCGCCGGCCGGGTCGAACTGCATGGGAACGAACTCACGCTGAACTTGCTTGCCCAGGCGAGCGGACAATACGTGCGCATCGACGGAAAGTTGAACGATCCCGGACCGCATGTGACGGGCTGGATGGAAATCGCCTCACAAGGTCCGATTCCTCTGAACGATCAACTTTTGGCGGCGCTGGACGAAAATGCGCGGCGCATTGTTTCCGATTTTGCGGCACGCGGCGCCGGCGCATTCTGGGGACGTTTGGAGAAAACCGACCCCGCCGCGGAAAAGTTCGACAAACACTTTCTGGTCCACCTGCGCAACTGCTCGATGCGTCACGCGAGGTTTCCTTACCCCATCGACCAGGTCAAGGGAACGCTCGAGTATCGTGCCGGACGATGGGATTTTCGCGAGTTGGAAGGCTGGAACGTGGGCGCCCATATCACGGGGCGCGGCGACTGGTCGCCCACGGAGGAGGGAAGCCAACTTCAGCTACATTTCTCGGCAGACCAAGTTCCGCTCGACGACGAATTGCGTTACGCCCTTTCGCCCGAGGCGCAAAAGATCTGGTCCGACCTCAGGCCGCGCGGCGTGGTGGACCAGGTGAAAGTCGATGTTGAATACACGACGCCAGCGCGGCAATTGACGCTTGAAGTCCAGGCGTCGCGCTGGCCGAACCAGCCGCAAACCGTGGATCGCCGACCAATCTCGATCATTCCTAAATGGTTCCCCTACCGCTTAGATAACGTGACGGGCACGGCCCATTTTCGCGACGGGGAAATTGAACTGCAAAACTTGCACGCAGTACATGGCGCGGCGCGCGTGGCCGCCGAGGGGCATGTCTCGGCCTCCAAAAAGGGTCCATGGAAATTCGCACTGCAACGTCTGACTGCTGATCGGTTGCACTATGACCGCGATCTGGCCGAGGCGCTTCCGGAAGGGTTAGCCGGAGCGGCGCACCGCCTCGCTCCAACGGGTCCGTTGTCGCTGCGCGGGTGGATCGAGTTCGCCGGCTCAGGAAAAAAGGATGAAAAAGCCGCGTCGCGCTGGGACCTGGTGTGCGAAACAGTCGGCGGCAACCTCAAGGCCGGGGTCGTGCTGGAGAACGTGCATGGCGGCGTGCGGATGGTGGGGCAATCCGATGGCCGTCAATTCGCCAGTCGCGGCGAGATCGATATCGACTCGCTGTTTTGCAAAGGCGTGCAACTGGTGCAGGTCCAAGGTCCCCTCTATCTCGACAACACGCGCGTGTTGTTGGGATCATGGGCGCCCAGCAATCCGGGAAAACCAGCCCGAAGGTTAACCGCCCAAACGGTCGGCGGCGTGCTCCAAGGCGACGCACGCTGCTCGCTTACCGGCGACGGAGAGTTCTCCGTCCAGGGAACGCTCATCGACGGCGACTTGAAATCGATCGCCCGGCGCACCACGGGCGAACCACACTCGCTTTCGGGAACCGTGTTCGCCATGGCGCGTTTGAGCGGAACCAGCCACGGTCCGCACACGTGGCGCGGCGACGGTTTGATCCGATTGCGTGAAGCCGACGTTTATCAACTGCCCGTGATGGTGTCGCTGCTGAAAGTGCTACGGTTGCAGCCGCCCGATACCACCGCCTTCACCACCAGTAACATGGACTACCGCATTCAGGGCGAACATATTTACTTCGATCGAATCAACTTCACGGGCGACGCCATCAGCCTGTGGGGGAACGGCGAGATGTCGCTCGACCGGCAACTGCAACTGAAATTGTTCGTGCAAGTGGGAAGAACCGATAGCCCGATCCCGGTCGTGGGCGACCTGGTGAGCCAGGTGCTACGCGAGGCGGGACGCAACCTGCTGTTGATTCACGTGGCCGGACCGCTGGAGAACCCCGAGTTGCGTCCAGAGACCTTTCCCGGCTTGAACGAGATGTTCGAGCAAATGTTCCCCGAAGCGGCCCGGGCGCCGGGTCGCGGCGTTACGCCGGCTCCCGACCCCCGCGAAGCAATGCAACGCCGCATGACGCCCACCGGCCCACTGCGGTGATTGGCACGGCCAGGAGGCGCAGGCTCGCTGTCGTACATACACGATTATGGCGAGCAAATGCTTACCCACCGTTCTTTGCTTTCCATTGCTTGTACGCTTCGGGCATACAACTATTGCAAGGGCGATACCCCGCGGCGATGGCTGTGGCTTCATCAGCAAAGAAAACGCGATACTTGGCGTAAATGTCGCCCTGTTTCAACGCACGCAGCGCGGCAGGACAATCCAACCGGCCGTAGAGCTTGGGCGATCTTCGATTGCCGCCCAGCGCGCCCTTGGTTTCACTCAAGTACGGCTGGCCGTCGGCTCCAATCAGCTTGTACATCTTCGTGGTCATCACACGTTCCTTGGAAATCGCTAGTGTCGTTCAACGCGAAGGGCGAATTACTATACCATCGCTTGATTTTCAATGCGACGTGAAACCCGTCGAGAGTTAGTACATGGTCGGAAGTTCATCAAGTTTCGGTGCACGATGGCTCAATCGTTGACAAGGCCGGTGACGCGACATTACGTTGAGGTCGCTTACTCGGAGATCTGGCCATGACGAAGCGCGTTCAACGACCTTGGCTGCAGTTTAGCCTGCGCTCGCTCCTAATCTTGATGCTGGTGACCGCATCCTATTTTGCCGGGAGGATGGCGCCGCAGCGTGAGTTGGAGCAAGCCCGTGCGATGGCCGTCCAAGCGCAGCTTGTCAGCGAACAGGCCATGATGGCGGAAAGGGACGCCCGCCATCAACTCCTCATCGCAGAACAAGCGCGGCAAACGGCGGAAGCAAGCATGTTTCAAGAACGCAAGCCCGCCGCCGAAGCGCCACGAGAGAACCCGTAACACGGTCGGTGGAAAACGTTCCCTATAATACCCCTAAGAAAGACGCATGAATCGTAGCCTGTCGGCCTTGATGTTTGCGGCGCTCGTGACGCCCTTAGCGGGAGCCGAGCGCACGCCGCAACCAAATGTCGTGTTCATTCTGGCTGATGACCTGGGCTGGGCCGACCTTGCGCCGTACGGTAGCACGTTCCATGACACGCCGAATCTGAGCCGATTGGCGGAACGTTCCGTACGTCTTACGCAGTATTACACCGCCAGTCCGCTTTGCTCGCCCACGCGGTCGAGCATCTTAACGGGACTTTATCCGGCCCGCACGGGCATAACGTCGCCGGCGTGTCACCTGCCGGCGGTTCAATTGGAGAAGCGACTCGCCCCGGGCAACCCCAACCAGGCGGTGTTGAACGCCAACAGCCTCACGCGGCTCAAAGGGGAGTACGTCACCCTGGCGGAAGTTTTCAAACAGGCGGGATACGCGACTGCGCACTTCGGGAAATGGCATCTTGGTCATGGTGCGGGGTATGAACCGAAGGATCAAGGTTTTGATGTGGATGTTCCTCATACGCCACGCGCCCCCGGGCCCGGAGGCGGCTACCTGGCGCCGTGGAAGTTTATTGCCGATCCGCAGGTAAAGGGCGAACCCGGAGAGCACATTGACGAGTGGATGGCAGGCCAGGCCGCCGAGTTTATCCAACAGAACCAAGATCGGTCGTTCTACCTGAACTTCTGGCTGTACTCGGTTCACAGTCCTTGGAACGCGAAACAGGACTTGATTGAGCAGTTCGAGAAGACGGCGGATGCGAATGCGCCGCAGCGCAATCCGCTGTACGCCGCGATGATCAAGAGCATGGATAACGCCGTTGGCAAGCTGCTTGACGCTTTGGATGCGGCAAGCGTGGCGGAGAACACGATCATTGTATTCACCTCCGACAACGGCGGTTGGGCTTATCCTCCGCGCGCCACTGACCCGCCTGGATATGAAACATCACCCGCAACGAGCAACGCACCGCTGCGTAGCGGAAAAGCCTCAAATTATGAAGGCGGCACGCGCACGCCATGCCTCGTGGCGTGGCCAGGCCAGACCAAGCCGGGCGAGTCCGATTTCCTGTTCAGCAGCGTCGATTGGTTCCCCACCTTGCTGGCGATGACCGGCGTGCCAGCGAACACCGGGCAAGCAATCGATGGCGTGAGTCAAGTACCGGCGTTGCTCGGCGAGAAACCTGTCCGAGATACGGTGTACGTTCATTTCCCGCATGGCGGCGCCGCACAGGAAATGAACATCCCGGGTTTCTGGCCCGCCACGTGGGTGCGCCAGGGTGATTGGAAGCTGATTCGCTTTTACGCTAAGAACGACGACCGAACCGACCGCTTCGAGTTGTACAACCTGAAAACCGACATCGGCGAAACGACCAACCTCGCCGCCGACCACCCCGCAGTCGTGAAAGAGCTTACCACGCGGCTGGACGCTTTTTTGCAGGACACCGAAGCGGTCATTCCCAGGGCGAACCCCAACTTCGGCAAGAAGGGGCCGAAACGGAAGAACCCTTGAAACGCGGCGCATGTGTCAAGTGACGCGGCCTCGATCAAGGCAGGTCGCATCCGAAACGCCAAACGATGGAATCGGACGTCAATCAACTTGGAGCGCTTAACTCCTGCGCGGCTTCAATCAGCGCGAGTTTCTGGGCGTGCAAGCGCGACTCCAGCCCCAGCGCGTAAGGCAGCGGATTGTCGAGACGTGTGATTTTTTCGTCCAGCGCGTCGAGCTGCGTTTTGGCGCGCTGTTGGGCTTGCCGGGCAGGAGGGGCGTCGTACACGCGCCGCTCTTGGCGGAAAACCGGAACGAGGAGATCTTCTTCGTGGTCGGCGTTGTGTAACTTGAACCGAGTGTGGCCCGATAGGTCTACGAGTGTGGGTTGTGCGGGAATGCCGGTCGGCTCGTCGTAGATGGCGTCGCCCAGGAACTTGCCTTGGCGCGAATACCGCCGCACTTGCAGGATGCCGGGGTCCGACATCTTCTCTGGTGTTTGCGACAGCTTGACCTTGTTGCGCCATACGCCTTGCTCGTCTTGAATGGCCGCAAGTTTGAACACGCCGCCAAGCGCCGGTTGATCGTACGCGGTGGCCAAGCGCGTGCCCACGCCCCACACGTTCACTTTGCCGCCCCGGCTTTTGATCTTGGTGATTTCGTACTCATCCAAGTCGCTGCTGGCCACGATGGCGGCGTTTGGAAAACCGCCTTCGTCCAGGATTTGTCGGGCGCCAACGCTTAACTCGGCCAGGTCGCCCGAGTCGAGCCGGATGCCGAGCAATTCGTGGCCCTGCCGACGGAGAGCTTGCCCCACTTGTACGGCGTTGCGCACGCCGGCCAAGGTGTCGTAGGTGTCGACCAGGAACAACGAGTTATTCGGCATGGCCTCGGCGTAGGCTTGGAACGAGGCCAATTCGGCGTCAAACGCCATGACCCAGCTATGGGCGTGCGTGCCGCGCACGGGAATGTCGAACAGCTTGCCGGCCAACACATTCGAGGTAGCCCGGCAACCGCCTACATACGCCGCGCGGGCGGCCGACACTCCGCCATCCACACCTTGAGCGCGACGCAGGCCGAACTCGATCACTTCATCGCCTTGGGCTGCTCGGCACACCCGCGCCGCCTTCGTGGCAATGAGCGTTTGGAAGTTGACCAGGTTCAAGAGCGGCGTTTCCAAAAGTTGGCACGCCAAAAGCGGCCCCACGACGCGCACCAGCGGTTCATGCGGGAAGGCGACGGTCCCTTCGGGCATGGCGTCTACATCGCAACGAAAGCGAAAGGCGCGCAGGTAGTCTAAGAACGCCGGCTCAAACAGGGCTTTCTTATCCGCTCCGCGCAGCGTTGCGAGGTAGTCGAGATCGTTCGACTTGAAGTGAAAGTTCTCGATGAAGTCGATGGCGTGGCTCAAGCCGCACGCCACCGCGTACTGCCCGCCAAAGGGGCTTTTGCGAAAGATCAAGTGGAACGCGGCCTGCCGATCGGCCAACCCCTGCTTCCAATAGCCGTAGGCCATGGTCAGTTGGTACAAATCGGTCAGCAGCGCCAGCGAGTCGCGGTACAGGTGCGGCAAGGTCGTCATGGTTCGCTCTCCTTCTTAGTGTAAGTATTACACTAAGACGCCGGGTGTCAAGCCAGGTTCGCTCTTTTCTACGTGAACTTCCACGGCAGGAGAACGCGATGAAATTCGCCTCAGCAGGAGATGCACTTTGCGCGCTCACGTCAAACGCTTTCGCCTAGGCTGTTTGGAGTGCGGCGTTAGACCGGCTCGCTCGGTTCGTTCCAACCATCGACGCGCACTTGGAGCGCCAACTCCTGGTCAACCCGCGACCAAAACCCCAAGACCCGTTGGGTAACCTCATTATTTACGTCGACACGCACCAGGCGTTCTTCATCCGTAAGGAGCCCACGTGTCGAATTGTATGTCGTTCCCAGCGCGGACTGATATGCCGTTTCTAGAGCGGACTGATATTCCGCTTCGCGGTGCGCGAATTTAGCCCATGCCAGGTGCAGATACCAAAGCACACTGTCAAGTTCACCCGTATAGAGGCAATACATCTGCGGACGTTCGTGCATCCAAAGCACCAGACTTTCCAGGTACTCCGCGGGCGACTTATTTCCAGCCATGATTGCGTGTGTTGAAGGCATTGCGTTTTCGCAAGACAACGCCGCGTTACTCTGTGCCGCATTCGGGGGCGACGGTGACGGTTTTCTTGGTGGCGTCGTTGGGCACGAGGCAGAGGAACTTGAGCGGCGCGGCGCCGGTGTTGCGGAACTGATGCACTTCGTCGGGCTTGACCAGCACGACCACGCCGGGACGCAGCGGGTGCTTTTGCTCGCCTTCGATCACCACGCCTTCGCCTTCCAGCACGTACACTTCATGCTCATAGGGGTGGCTGTGCCGCGGCGTGAACCCGCCGGGCGCCACCTCGAACTGGCGCATGGCGAAGTTCGGCGCCCCGTCGGACTCGCTCACCAACCAGCGCACCACACAGCCCCGGGCGCCGGGCATTAACACGGTTTGTTCTTCGGCAGCGCTAAAATGATTAATTTTCATAACGTCCTTGAGAACGAGAAAACAGGGTGAATAATAACGCGATCCGCCCGTGAGCCATTTGCCGCTGCTGGGCAAGCCAGCCGCGGCACACGATTGCAAGTCCAAAGTTTGACAATGCGTTAGGCGGTTTCTTCGGCGGTCAGGCCGAGTTCGTCGATCATTTGATCGCGGATTTTGAACTTCTGAATTTTGCCCGTCACGGTTTGAGGAAAGGAATCGACGAGCCGAATGTAGCGGGGCACCTTGTACCTCGCCAACTTGGCGCGGCAGTAGTCGCGAAGTTCTTCTTCACTTGCTTCGGCGCCTTGCCGCAACTTGATCCAAGCGCACAACTCCTCTCCGTAACGCGGATCCGGCACGCCTACCACGGCGGACTGTTCCACCGCGGGATGGGTGAACAAAAACTCCTCGATCTCGCGCGGGTAGATGTTCTCGCCGCCGCGAATGACCAGGTCTTTGATGCGCCCGGTAATCTTGTAGTAGCCGTTCGGAAGCCGCACCGCCAGGTCGCCGGTATGCAGCCAACCTTCTTTATCAATCGCGGCGGCGGTCGCTTCGGAGTTGTTGTAATAGCCGAGCATCACTACGTGGCCGCGGGCGCACAGTTCGCCTTGTTCGTTGTCGCCTAGTTCACGCCCGTCAATGGGATCGGCGATTTTCACCTCGACGCCGGGCAACGGCCGACCCACCGTTTCCACGCGCAGCGCGACGGGGTCGTCATCGCCGGTTTGCGTAATCACGGGCGACGCCTCGGTTTGACCATACGCGATCGTCATCTCCCGCGCGCCCATGTCGCGGATCACGCGCTTCATGATCTCAATCGGGCAAGGACTGCCCGCCATGATGCCCGTGCGCAGGGAGGTCAAATCTCGGCCGGCGAAGGTGGGGTCCTCTAACTCGCCAATGAACATCGTCGGAACGCCGTAAATGGCCGTGGCGCGAGCTTGTTCCATGGCGTCGAGCGTTGCGGTCGGCTGGTAGAACTCGGCCGGCACAATCATGGCCGCACCGTACACTACAGCCGCCAGCGTACCCAATACGCAGCCGAAACAGTGATAAAACGGCACGGGTATGCAAATGCGGTCTTCGTGGGAAAGCCCCTGCCGCTGGCCAATGTAGTAAGCATTGAGCAGCAAGTTGCGATGGCTCAACATGGCCGCTTTGGGAAAACCCGTCGTGCCCGAGGTGTATTGAATGTTGATTGGGTCGGAAGGAGTTAGCGCATCGCCCAACCGGCGCACGCGCTGGGGGTCAACCGACTTACCGCGATGCAGCATCTCTTTCCAGGCCATGGCGCCGTGCGGCGTGGCGCCTTTGAGCGTCACCACGTGCCGCAAGCGCGGGAAGTCCATCGACCGCAACTTACCTGGCTCACTGGACGCCAATTCGGGGCAAACTTCGGCCAGCATCGCAAAGTAATCGGACGTCTTAAACCGATCGACCAGAAACAGCGCTACGGCGTCGCTTTGCCGCAGTACGTATTGCAGTTCGAACGGTCGGTACGCCGGGTTGATCGTTACCAGCACCGCGCCAATGCGGGCGGTAGCGAACTGCAAGAGAACCCATTCTGGAACGTTCGTCGCCCAGATCGCCACATGATCGCCCGGTCGAATGTCAAGAGCGAGCAGGCCGCATGCGGCCGCATCGACGCGTTCGAGAAACTCGCGCCAACACCAATGCAGGTTCAATTGCGGGAAAATCACTGCGTCGCGCTCGGCGTGGCGCGTGGCGGTCTCGTGTAGCACCTGGCCGATCGTCAGTCCCTCGACCCAAGGCGCAACGATTTCGGCCAACCCAGACATAACACAGCTCCAGGACTAGAACGGGAGCGATAAGCCACGGGCGAATGGTAGCATACAAGCCCGCGAACGTAAAAACCGTAGGAAGGAAACTCGCGCGCCGGAGGTTCTTTGTGCTTTTGGCCAAGGCGCACGTCACACATTCCCCTTCCTTTTCCGATTGTGCCGTAAACGCAGGGCCATGTCCAACGGCAAGCTTGTCTTTATTGCCGTAGCGGGTCGGTCAGGTAAACGGTCAACGGGACGAAGATGAAAACCGGCGCCCACGCAGCGAAGGAGGGTCGCACCCAATACCCGGCGCCCATCCCCTGGCATGCAAGCACCACGAGGATGAATCCCAAGGTCAAAAGCACGCCCTTGCCCGCAGCCAGAAACACATTGCGCTGGTCGGCATTAAAAGCCAACGGCAGACCGAGCAGCAGCAGCAACAGATCCAGCAAGGGTCGCACCAGGCGAGAGTGAATCTCGACGCGTACGTCGGCGCCAAAGTCCAAGCTCGGGTTGCGTAGACCTTGCACGAGCTGCCAGGTTGATGAAAACTGCCGCCAACTAGCGCCGCCGGCCAGTTGTTCAAAGTCGACATCGCTCACGACAAAGCACTGATGTTTTTCGAGCCAAGGGTAGTCGCGCGGCGTTAGCACCACGGGCCGCTCTGCGATCTCGAGCGACGCCAGCCTGTCGATATTCTCGGGTTCGCGCACGCGGTCCAGTAAGTAGCCGCCAGGACGGTCCGCCGTGGCAGGGCGGTAGTAGGCTTTCTCTGCCGTCACGTGCCGGCCGAATTCATCCCTGGGGCTTTCGAACGAGAAACGCGGGTCGCTCACGCGCTGTTCGCCCGCGAAGGCCAAATGGCCGTTCAGCAACATTCCGGTGCGATTGTCATACCGGGGGAATAGCGGCCGGCCTTGTTCGCCGCGCCAGTCGCGGGCGTCGCGCGACAGCCGGTCGCGGCAATGGGGAATGATCCATTCGCGGTTCACGAGCCCCACGACAATCACAACCAGGGCGGCGCCAATCAGCGGTTGCGCGATCCTTCGCGGAGAAACTCCCGCCGCGAAAAGCGCCGTGAGTTCATTCGTGCGGTGCAGCCAGGTGATGGTGAACATGGCCGCCAGCAACACGAGAAACGGACCCGCACGATCAAAGATCATCGCCACGCGCGGCCCGTAATAGTCGACGATGGCCCGGCCCAACCCTCCTTGCGATTCTCCCAGGGCGATGAACTCTTCGACGTTGGTGAAGACGTCGATCACCACGTAGAGCCCCGCGGCGCTGACAAAGCATACCAACAGCGTGCGGAAGAATCGCTTCAACAGGTATTGGTCGATCAGTTGCATGAGGAATCCGTTCCGCAACTTGCCGTAACAAGGAATGTCAACCGCGCGAGCGCGCTGGGCCCGCGCTTGGGAATCATACTTTGGACGATACGTCCGCCGCGCGCGGCGCATGGGAAGTACATGACGACATACAATGTTCGATCGCTCGCGCTAGAGCGGCCATCCCTTGCCGAATGCGTTCCGGCGACTGCACGCCAAAGCTCAGACGCATGGTGTTCTTGCATACCGCCTCGCCTTCGGCGGGGTAGCAGAACTCGCCGGGCACATAAAGCACGCCTTCTTCCAACGCGCGGTCAAACAGCGGGCCGTCAGACCCGGTGTGAAGATCTTCCGGCAGCGTGGCCCACACGTACAAACCACCTTGGGGCCGGCGCCACGCGACGCCCGGCAAACGCGACCAATACTCCTCGGCGGCATCGAGCATGGAATGCATCTTGAGGCGGTAGCTGGCGCGAATCGCCGCCACGTGCTGCTCGTGCAAACCTTGCTCCAGCACCTTCGCCATGAGGTGCTGGTTGAAGTTGGGAGATCCGAAGTCGATATTTCCCTTCAAATCGCACACCGGCCCAACCAGATGCGCCGGCAGGACACCCCATCCAACACGCAGGCCGGGCGAGAACGATTTCGAGAACGTCCCAGCCACAATCACGGTCTGGCCGTCCGGATCGGCCGCGCGGATGCTAGGGATATCTTCCCCTTCGTAACGTAATTCACGGTAGGCGGCGTCTTCGATAACATGAATTTTGCCGGCCTTCGACCAGCGCCGGGCTAGTTCCACAATTGCCGCGCGACGCGCGAGCGACGTCGTCACTCCGCTCGGATTGTCATAATAAGGAACCAAATAGATCAGCTTGACGCGCGGCAGTTCGCCAGCCTTCTCCAACCGCCGCAACGCGTCTTCCAGCGCCTCGGGAATCATGCCGTGGTCGTCCATGGCGACCCCAATGGCGCGGCCGCCCAAATGCTGCACGGTGCCCAAGAACACGAGGTAGGTGGGCGATGTGCAAAGCACGATATCGCCGGGGTCCATGACGCTCTCGGCTATCAGGTGCAGTAGCTGATTGCTGCCCGCAGTGAGCACCACTTGCTCCAGCGTGGGCGCCGGTCCCAGAGCAAACGGGGCGTCAGCCGCTAAGACTCGCCCCAAAATCTCTTGGCGCAGGGGAGCAAAGCCGGGTGTGGCGCCGTACTGAAGCGACGCCTGAGCTTCGGAAACCTGCGCGAAGACGGCGTCGAGCGCGCGACGCGTCGCCTCTACCGGCAAGGTTTGTTGATCAACAAACCCTGCCGCCAGCGAAATCAACCGCGGATTGGCCAGCGCCCGCGACATCAAGTCGCTGATGGGTTGACCTCCCGCCCAGTGAGCGCGTTGGCTCAAATGTGTGTTCATGCGCACTCGCAAGCATCGCGACCGAGAACCCCGCAACCGTACCATACGGGAAGATCGCAACGGCGGTCAAGACAGACCACATCAGGCGCCGCGAATGCGAAGCGCCGTACAGCGACGGAACACCGCCTCGAAACGACAAAACGGCCGGGATCGCGCGAACCAACGTACCCCGCCAGCGCTTTCGTGGGAGCGCGGTAAAATGGAAGAACAATCGCTGTCGGCGTTTACGTGGCCGAACACCGTTGGTCGCGACGTGGGAGCGGCGTCACACGCCGGCGCGATGTTACGCAGCCCGAAGAATCGAGCGCGCCGGTGTCGCCGTCGGCAGACGCGGCCACTCGGCGGCGAGCCGACGCACGGTTGCGGCCCGCAACACGCCTCGTCCGCAACTGCGGGCGACCGTGCGCAGGACGTTCTCCGCGGCCTGCAAATAGAAATCGTGTTGTTCTAAGGCCGCCAGGTCGAACACCACGTGCGCCATACCGCGCAGGGCCGCGGCCTTGTGAATCATGCGACGAGCCGCCAGGGCGCCTTTGCCAAACCAGTGACCCTGTCGGGGAAGCTCGGCGGCAGGCGGCGATTCCCAAACCCCGTGTCGGAGCGCCTGTGGTTGAAGGCTCGCCAGTGAAGCGCCAGCACGCGACTGACGCACAACACTCACTTGGTGCTTTACCAAGAGATCGTAATGCTCGCGCGGAAGGGCGACGTCGCGCAGAGCCAGCATTTGGATTGAGCGTCCCAGATCTCGAGCGGCCGCAATACGGCGGGCCAACTCTTGCGAGAATCGCATGCGGCCGGCTTCGACGCCAACCCAGCCGGCATCGCCCAACAGAGCCAACTCATGGGGCGTGTCAGCGTTCAGAATGCAATCCACCGCACGCGATTCGGCGGGTTCGGTCATGGCCCAAGTCGCGGGAATTTCGTAAAGGTCGAATAATTCGACTAACCGAGACATGACCACGTTTTCGTTTCGATCGTCTCCTCCACCTCGGGCGCCGCTAGGCGCAACATCGACTGAAATCGCCACCGCGCCGAGAGTTCCCCACGTCATTACCGCTGTCCTTATCCGATGGGCCGCCGCCTTTCGCACTATGCATCGGCCGAGTTTGTTGAAAATCTACAACTACCCCCCTCTTTGATTTCGCAGGTGGAAAAATATGACGGCGCCCTACTGCGGAAGATGGCGGCGATAACGGTTGTGCGACAGTTCTTCGACGTTTACCGGCGGATGATTGAGAACGCGGTTCGGACGCATTAAGATGCCTCGGTTCCGTGCGCAGGTTCCTTTTTCTCGTGGTTCAACGTGTTATGGCCGTTTACCTGATCGCCACACTCGATACGAAAGGGCCCGAAGCCGCGTTTGTTCGCGACCGGCTTCAAGCGCTGGGCGTGCACGTCACTCTGGTCGATGCGGGCTGTCTGGGCGAGCCGGGTCTTCAAACCGATGTGACTCGCGAGACCGTGTTCGCCGCCGCTCAGACTTCGTGCGAAACGCTTCGCGCGAAAAACGACCGCGGCGAAGCCGTAACCGCGGCAGCCCGCGGGGCCGCATCCATTGTGCAGGACGCCTGGCAAGCGGGAAAGCTTGATGGCGTGCTGGGTCTGGGTGGTTCGGCAGGCTCCACCATAGGCGCCACGGCCATGCGGTCGCTTCCTTTGGGCGTGCCGAAACTGCTCGTCAGCACGCTGGCTTCGGGCCAGGTACGGCAATATGTGGGCAGCAAAGACATCCTAATGATGAACTCTGTGGTGGATATTGCCGGGGTGAACCGCATTAGTCGCCTGGTGCTTTCGAACGCCGCGGCAGCGATGGCAGGCATGGTGCTGCATCCGCCGGAGCCTTCGGCCGGAGACAAGCCCCTGGTGGCCGCCACGATGTTCGGCGTCACTACCCCTTGCGTCCAGCGAGCCCGTGAAGTCTTGGAAAACGCCGGCTATGAAGTGCTGGTGTTCCATGCAACCGGCAGCGGCGGTCAAGCCATGGAATCGCTGATTTCCGACGGACTGATCGCGGGGGTGCTCGACATCACCACGACTGAACTGGCCGACGAACTTGTGGGAGGCGTCCTCTCCGCCGGTCCCGATCGACTGACCGCCGCGGGCCGTCACAACGTGCCGCAAGTCATCTCGGTCGGCGCGCTCGACATGGTGAATTTTGGGCCTCGGGAAACTGTGCCGGAGAAGTTTGCCCATCGCACGTTTTATCAGCATAACCCGACGGTTACGCTGATGCGCACCACCGTGGAGGAAAACGCCCAGCTCGGCGCGGAGATCGGCCGCAAAGCGGCGGAGGCGAAGTGTCCGACCGTGTTGATGCTGCCGCTCCGCGGCGTGTCGGCCATTGACGCCGAAGGTAAGCCGTTTGACGATCCTGACGCGCGCCAGGCGCTGTTCGCCGCCATCCGGCAGCATGCCGGCGCCGTTGAGCGGCACGAGATCGACTGCCACATCAACGACCCCCCGTTCGCCGAAGCGGCCGCCCAGCGATTGATGGCGCTCATGCGCCACGCCAACGCCAACTCGGTTTCGTAAGACGGAGCCTTCTCTGCCAGCTGGCCCAAGAAACGCCAAAACGCGGCGTTTGAGGCGCCGCGTCTTGGAGTTACACCGTTATTTTGTTCGTTTAGTACGATACACCGCCCGAGAGGGTGAAGCCGGCAAGCCCAACATCGGTCGGGCCGTCGAAGAAGGGTTCGCCCAGGACGCCGTCAAACTCGTTGGAGAAGTTGACCCAGTTCTGCCATTCGACGCCGGTGCGGGCGAAAAACGTCATTCCGTTGTCCATCTGATAGTTGGTTTCATACCCCCAACTAATCTCGATCATACCGTGATTCACATCCAATAGGCGAAAATCCTGGTTGAGGAAGCCGCCGTCGACATTGCGGATGTCTTTATCGCCATGGACCACGGCGCCGCGAGCCCGGGCGTACAGGTGACCGGCGCCGAGCAAACGTCGTGCTTCCAACGCGGCGACCAGGCCCATGCCGTTGAATTGAACGAGGCGCGAGTCGGCCTCGCCCACGTCGATCATGCTTTCGCGAAATTCGTTATAGCGGGCGCCAGCGCTCACCTCGACGGCGATCAGGTCGCTCAGTTCGATGACGTCAAACCCTTCCACATCGACCGAGAAGGTTTCCACGCCGAGCCCGTCGCCAGCGTTTTCGATGCCGAGGAAGTGGTTGTAGCGGAAATATCGTCCGCGGAATCCCATGCCGCTGGGGCCAACCACGCCCAATGTGTAACGTCCGGCGGGTTCAAAGTTGAATTCCCCCCATTCGCCAGCGTCAGATCCCATACGTACGCCATCGGCGCGGTGGTAACGCAAAAACATCAGTTCGGCTTCGGCGAAACCACCCCAGGCGCCGTCTTCGCAGGGAACGCAACACGAATCGCAGCCAACATCACAGCATTCGGTTGCGCAAGAGCCCGTCTCGCAGTTTGACGAACTCCAACCATCGGCAAGCTCGCCGGCAAAGCCGCTTGAGGCGCACAAAGCAAGGCAAACCGCGCCGGCAAAACGGCGAAGCGAGAATTTCATCTTGGGATCTCCGCAGAAGGCATGTTCCCATAACAGAACATGCCCAAGGGATGTGTGGGGCAGCAGGTAGGAGGTGCGACCCCGCCGCGGGAGGCGAAGCGCATCGAGTGTGAGCCCTCTGACGGTGGGGAAGGTTAGCGCAACGGACGCAATTGCGTCTGTTGCCGCAGAAGGCACATCCCTTACTATCGGCGCCACCGGACTCAACCTTCAAAGTTCACCAACCAGGATTCTTTGGCGCCTTTGCTCGCGGGAACAAGAAACCAAGAAACGCCGAAGGGCGCGGCTATTGAACCGCGCCCAAGGCGTTATTTTGAGGTCGTTACGACCGCATTAGCTTAGTACGAAATACCAGCCGAGAACGTGAAGCCTCCGAAGCCCACGTCCGAGGGGCCGTCGAAGATGCCTTCCGCCGCTACGCCGCCGCCGGGCAGGACCGTGTCAACCACGCCCACGCCGTTGGCTTCGAAGCTGTTCGAGAAGTTCCACCAGTTTTGCCATTCCAAACCGCTGCGAGCGAACAACACCGAGCCGTTGGACAGCTCATAGTTCACTTCGCCGCCGATGGCCAATTCCAACATACCGTTGGTGGTATCCACCAATTCGACGTCTTGAATGCTGGCGATAGCTCCGGCGTTCGACGCGCCTTCACCCGCGGCGCCGCCATCCACGTTGGTGATGTGCTTGTCGTCTTGGACCACGGCCATGCGGGTGCGGGCGTACAACAGGCCGAATCCGACCGAGCGACGCACTTCCAGGCCGGTCACAAGACCCGCACCATAGAAGCTGATTTCACGGCTATCGCCGGCGCCCACGTCGACCATGTTTTCCAGGAAACCGGTGTAGCGGACACCGCCGCTGATTTCCATGGCCCAGTTGCGGTTCAGTTCGAAGGTTTCGAACAATTCCCCGTCGATCGTGTAGGTGTCGACGCCGAGGCCGTCACCCGCGTCTTCGATTTGTTCGAAGTGATCATATTCGAAGTAACGAACGCGAGCGCCAATGCCATTGGGGGCGATCAAACCGAGGGTATAGCGCATCGAGGGTTCGAAATCGAACTCGCCGTTCTCGACGCCGGCGCCAGGACCGCCGCCGCCGATGCGAACGCCGTCCGCACGGTGATAGCGAAGGAACAGCAACTCGGCTTCACCGAACAGGCCCCAACCCACACCGGGATCGCAGCAGTCGGTGCAGCAATCGTCGAAGCAGCCGCAATCATTGCAGCCCAGGTCGCAGCTGTTACAAGCCGGAGCGGCACAGCCGCAATCGCCGGCCAACAGACCGCTGCCGTAGCCAAAGGTGAGAGCTAAGGCGGCGACCAAAGATCGGGTCAATAATTTCATCTCAGTACCTCCGTGCAAGGACCGTTGGCGTCGGACCGCGTGCGGGTGACGCGTGCCGATGCTCATGGGGATGTACGTTGTCTTCCGGCCCGCCTGGGCGTTGAGACCTGGTCCTGTGGCAAAAGCCTCCGTGCCCAGTTCGATCTTCTCAACGCGCCGCGTTTGGCCGCCGGCGCCAGCCGAACAGGACCGTTTGAGCGGCCGCTCGGCATAACAACTTGTTGCTGGTGAAAATCGTCCTGCCAGTTGCAGGAAAGCCACGTTTTAGTCCTGGCCTGTTGTTTGCGCTATGACCGCGCCAAGCGTCGTTCGCGGTAGAAACCGTACAAGCTGAAGAGTCCCGAGGAATGCACCAAGCCAGAGGGGCGCCATTCGCGGCGCAATCGAAATTTCTGGAATAAAGCGACCACTCTCGAAGCGAAGAACAGGAAGGGTCGGGCGATACACCTTGCCCGAGGCGAAATTTCGCACCCGCCTGCCTGACTTACTTAACTCTTTCCTTCCTCCGACCGATTTTCCAAGAAGCAGCGGCCAGCGCCGTTGTTCCCCCGCCAGGCGGGTCATATAATCGGTGGGGAGTACAGATTCAGTCTTTGGGGAGTTGGGGGACTTTGTCGGATAAACCCAAAATCCTCTGCGTGCGCGACCGCACCAACGGAATGCGCGCTTTACCGCCTGACCTCCTTGGAAATTACGAGGTGGTCGAGGTGCAATCTCCGCTTCGCGCGCTCGCGAGGCTGACGCGGGAACAGTTCGCCGGCATGTTCGTCATGTCGGACCACCTGAAAGACGCCCTCCATTTGGGTCGTCTCCTGCAAAATGACCGCATTCTGGATGGCATGCCTGACGGCGTCGCTCTCCTCGATATGGAGAACATCATCATCTGGGCCAACCAGCGCCTACGCGACTGGTCGGGCCAAGCCGATATTGTGGGCGCCAACTTTTACGCCGCTTTAGGTAGCCCGGAGATTCTCGGCCCGGACTTTTGCCCCTTCCATACCGCGCTCGCCACGGGGCAGGCCAGCGGCTCAACGCTAAAGGCCGACGAAAACCGTTACTATCACGTGCATGCCGCCCCAGTGCTCGAAGAGGACGAGACGCCGCGTCACCTCATTGTGACCGTTCGGGATGTCACGGAAGAAGTACTTCAACAACAAAAACTGGCGGCGATTCACAAAGCAGGCATCGAACTGGCGGACCTCACCCCTGAGGAGGTCTTCCAGATGACGGTCGACGACCGCATCGAATTGCTCAAGTCGAACATTTTGCATTACACCAAGGACTTGCTGAATTTCGACGTGGTCGAAATTCGCCTGTTGGACGAAACGACCGGCGAGTTGCAACCCCTGTTAGCGGTAGGCATGGACCATGACGCCGCGAACCGACCGTTATTCGCACGCCCCATGAGGAACGGGGTCACGGGGTTTGTCGCCGCCACCGGCAAGAGTTATCTGTGTGAGAACACGGCGGAAGATCCGCTCTACATTCAAGGCTTTCAGGGCGCGAAAAGCTCGCTCACGGTGCCCTTGATGTTGCACGATCGGGTGATCGGCACGTTTAACGTCGAAAGCCCGGAACCGCGTGCGTTTACCGAAAGCGACCTTCAGTTCTTGGAGATCTTCTGTCGCGACTTGGCGGCCGCGCTGAACACCCTCGAATTGCTGGTCGCCCAGAAAGCTAACACCGCCCTCGAAAGCACCGAGGCGATTCACCGCGCCGTTGCGCTCCCGGTCGATGAAATTCTCAACGACGCCGTGAACGTGATGGAGCGTTACATCGGCCATGAACCGGCGCTTGTCGAGCGATTGCAACGAATCCTGAGAAACGCCCGCGACATTAAGAAGACCATTCAAAGCGTTGGACGCACCATGACGCCGACCGAGGGGGTTCCCACGTCGGTGCAAGTCGAAGGACATCCCAAACTTCGCGGTTGCCGGGTGCTTGTAGCCGATGCTGACGAAAACGTGCGAAGCGACGCCCATGAACTGTTGGAGCGTTACGGCTGTGTGGTCGAGACCGCCCACGAGGGTGAGGAAGCGATCCTCATGGTTCGCAACACCGGCCCGGACGCGCAGTATGACATTATCATTGCCGATATTCGCTTGCCCGACTTGAACGGGTACGACATGCTGATGCGGCTCAAGCGACTCATGGAATCTCCGCCGCTGATTCTCATGGCGGGTTTTGGTTATGACCCCGGCCATTCAATTGTCAAGGCTCGCCAGGAGGGTTTACATCCCAGCGCGGTGCTCTACAAACCGTTCCGCCGCGACCAGTTGCTTGGCACGGTCGAAACGATTCTGGATGTTTCCAAGAGCATGCTCAAAGCGTAACACTGTCAAAGCCCGGAACTTACCGCGCTTGAATAGGAAGATCACGCTACGCCCGGCGCGTCGCTGTCGGAGCATGGCCGCTTTCGTCGCGAGCCACGTGGTATGTAGCTGGGAGCGTCAAGATCCGGCATGATTGTTGTTGAAACGCTTCTCGCGCTCCTGACCTTGTGGGGGCACGCCGCCTTTTGGGTGGCGGCCTACAATCGCTTGCACTCCGTCGCGCTGCATCGCGGCCTGGTGAAACTGCTCGACAAGTCGATTCAAGCGGTGTTCGTCATTCTTCCGGCTCGCTGGGTGTGGGCGGCCTTCAGACGCGACTTCTCGTTGTTGGATCCCGCCGCGACGCCCGGTTTCCTGCCGTTATGGGCCTACGCCGCGGGATGCTGGATCATCGCCCTGGGGCCAGGCGTTCACTTTCTCGTGCGTCGGTCGACGGCGAATCCGCGCGAGGTTTTGCTGTCGAACGATTCGCAGTACCACGATGTCGCCGCGGCGCGAAGCTCCGCGCCGTTGCTGCATGGCGTGAAAACGCAGCTCCAGGGCCGTTTACCGGGCAACCAGATCTTGCAACTGGAAGTGAATCGCAAACAGCTGCGATTACCTGACCTGCCAGCCGCTTTGGAAGGTTTGAAGATTGTTCATCTCTCGGACCTCCATTATACCGGCCGAATCGGCCTGCCCTATTTTGAGTACGCCATCGAACAGGCCAATCAATTGGATGGCGATTTGGTGGCGGTCACGGGCGACATTGTCGATAAGGCGGCGTACATCGCATGGATTCCGCAAACCTTGGGTCGACTGCAAAGCCGTTACGGCGTGTACAGTGTACTGGGGAATCACGATCAACGCATTCGCGACATACCCCGGCTGCGCCGTACGCTGGAGGAATGCGGCGTGGTCATGCTCGGCGGACGTTGGCGCGAGTTGAACGTGCGCGGCTCTCGGGTCGTCGTGGCGGGCGATGAACTTCCTTGGTTTGGGCCTGCTCCCGACTTGAGCGACTGCCCTCCGCCGGAAGAAGCGCTTCGTGTGCTGCTCGCACACACGCCGGACCGTTTTCCTTGGGCGCAACAAAACGGTTTTGCGTTGCTCCTGGCGGGGCATAACCATGGCGGGCAAATTCGTTTTCCCTGGCTCGGCCCCGTAGTGACGCCAAGTCGCTTTGGCGTTAAGTACGCATCCGGCGTATTCCGCGAACGCGCGACGACGATGCACGTCAGTCGAGGTGTGAGCGGATATCATGCTTTGCGGTTTAATTGCCCGCCTGAACTGACGCAAATCACGCTCACACGAGGCGAGTGAGGCCGACGGTAACCCCGGTCCATTGGCTCATCTTTCTTGTGCTCGTTGTTCACGCGTTGGAAGGTTTGCGTTCTTTGAAAAATTCCGCTTTTTCCGCTTGTTTTTTCAGCTGTAATAGTGTACAAATATACACATATTCGTCACGTCTCCTCTCAGGAATTGTCCGATGAAAATTCACTACACCAGCACGAACGGACGATTGCAGTTTGAAGCCGACGCCGCCACGGTCAAGGAAGCCTTCGAGTGGCTTTCAACCATTCAAGAACTGTTTGAAGAAACCGCCTGCGGACTGTGCGGCAAAGAAAACTTGAATTACGAAGTACGCGAATACGACGGCAACAACTACTACAAACTGGTTTGTCGCGATTGCCATGCGACGCTCGACTTCGGTCAACGGCGCGACGGAAACAACTTGTTTATCAAGCGCAAAGACGCCGAAGGAAATACGCTGCCGAACTCCGGCTGGTACCGGTATCAGGGCGCGAATGGCCTCAAACCGACGACGACACCCGCTCCAACGCGGCGTGAACCCGCGCGACGTGGAGCCGAACCGGCGGCGCGTCGCGCCAACGAAAAGTCAGCACAAAGTGAGCCGGTTCCGTTCTAAGGCGACCTTTCGCCGCTTTTAGAATTACTCGGCTTACGAGAAGGAACGTTGCACCACATTCGGTGGAGAAATGGGGGCTAGGTTTAGACGACGACCGCCCCCTCCCGAACAGACCTGTTGATTCGACGCTAATCGACGTCGATTTGACGGAAGATCGGCGTGTGGCGGTAGTACACCTCCAAGGTGCACACCGCCAACGAGGTAGCATAGATGCGTCCGCCGGGTCGGTCATGGTGGTGTTCTGGTCGCCAGCTTCCTGCGTTCTCTCCCAGATCCTCTTGCGTGTTGACAAGAATGTCACGCAGGCGGACGTTCCATTTCTCCCAATTCAACCCGCCGACATGGTGAAACACTTGTGTGCCGTAGTACCAATAGTAGAAATTGTTTTGTGAGCTGCTCGGAAGGTGATCCGACGAAAGCCATTCCACACCTTGGCTTAAGCCGTAGTCGTCCATCGTCCAGCCCAAATACATGCGGCACAGCAGCGCTTCGGCGGTCATGACTTGCGTGGGACCGGAGCCTCGTTGGTAACCGTATTTCGCGCCATCCTCGTGCGAAACGGAGTCGAGATAGTGGCTGGCGTTCTCCAGCGTGGCAGGAGGAACGTCCAGTTTGGCCGCGCGGGCGCTTTGCAACGCCATGAGTTGCCACCCCAACACACTCGTGTCGCCTGCTTGACCGGGTGAGTAACGCCAGCCTCCTTCAGGATGTTGCGCCGCGACGATAAAGTCGATCGCCTTTTGTGCGGGCCCGCGCAGTTGCTCATCGCCCGTGATGGCGAAGGCTTCGCACAGCACTATCGCCGCCTGACCGTGCGCATACATATGCGAGTTGCCTTGCGACCCTGCCGCAAGGTCCCCATCGGGGCGTTGATTAGCCAACAACCAACGGAGTCCGCCCCCCACTTCCTTCTGATAACGTCCGGTAAGGTGAGTTTGGCCGGCTCCCAAGAATGGCAAGAGTGCGAGCGAAGTTGCGGCAGGATCGCTTTTGATGGCGCCATCCAACACCCAACGACCGTCCGACTTTTGCTGGCGCGCTAGCCAGCGTAAACCGCGCGCGACCGCCGCTTCCGTCAAGGTCGTTCCGCCTTCCTCCGTGACCAACACCGTCCGCACGCGCGGGTCGCGCGCTGCCAGCGTTCGTTCGGCAAAGTTGCTTGAACGCAACCGCTCTTTGACATTCTCTATGGGGGGAAGGAACGGGTCGGGCGCATTTTCGGCGAGACGCAACTCGCGGGCGTCTTGATCGGCGCGAATCAGGGCCTCGCGGATCTCCGAGTTTTTCAAGTCCGCCTCGGTTGGCAACGGTAGGTCAAACGCGAACTCGTTTTCCGGGTCAACGGGATGGACATTATCTCCTTCCAGCACCCGGCGGTTCACCATGTTCGACAACGTAATGAATGGCGGATCGCTCGGCACGTCAATTGTGATGAGTCCCAGCAGCACGATCAGTATCAGGTGGACCACCAAACTCACTAGCCATGCCGGAGTGACATTCAGCCACGCTCGCAACCGACGACGCATCATCGCACGATGCAACGTCTGGCTGACGGAACGCGCAGGGACGCGGGGCGGCGTTCGCGGCGGGGTCGGGGCACGTCCAGGAACCGGCGGCGGAGGAGGAACCGCTCCCTGCGGGGGTCGCGGCGACGGGGCGGCTTGTGGGGCTCGCACGGGCGATGCGGGAGGGGATTCTCTCGCGTCCCCTTGTCGGACCGGCGATTGGACCGGAGGCGGAACAACGGGCTTGGGAGCCGCGGCTTGCCCTCCCTGACGTTCCCGCTGACGCTTGTGCGCTTCGCGTTCACGCAGCAAACGCTCTGCCTCGCGCTGTTGTTCTTCCGATAGTTCTATGCTTGTACCACACCGCCAACAGTCGGCCACCAACAACCACAAGCGAATCGACATCGGCGCCCCGCAATCGGGGCAGGGGCACATTAAGACGTCTCCATCCAGCCAGATGCCTGATTTGGCTGGCTCTACGCTTGTCCCGAAACCGGGACCCTGCATTAGGGCTCCGCTACTCGACCGATGCCCGTTCGTTCGTGGGGTTTGGAATAGTGCTGGAGCGGAAAGTGGCGCCGCGGCGTGTTCGAGGTTTTGCGGAAGAGGATCGTTAGAATGCAAACTAATTACCGGCACGGGCTCGCTCAGGAACGATGCACCCATGGCCTCCCAAGCTTCGAGCGGAACCCACTCGCCCATATTGTGATCAGAAGATAACGGCATGAAGGCCGACCAAGAGGAGACAGGATGCGAGACGAGACCCTACCGTAAGTGTATCTTCACTCGTTTATAAGTAACAAGGATTGCAGCAAGGTGGCGCCACCGCCATCGCGGGAGGGGGCCTTTCCCCAATTGAAATTCCTTTGAAACATGAAAATGGCTCGATGAACCACGTATTTTGGGGAAACCTTCGCCGTTGGCGCTCGGTTGCAGCAAATCTACCGCGTTCCTAGTTGAAAATGGCTCCGAATTCGCTGTTTGTGACGATATTACGACCAATTTGGAAATAATTGCCGCCAACCGCGGGGGGGTCGTTGCTTTTGATCGCCCGGCCGGGCGTGTAGAATAAGAAAGGCGATTGGGGTTACCAACCCCAAACGCGACTCCTAGAGCTTTTGTGTGTTAGCCGCCTTTTCTTGATTTCCCTTCTTTGTGGCGTCGGCTAACACGCTCCGTATTCCTTTCTCGCGCCGTTCGCGGTACGGGCCATGGCCACCTTGAGCGTCCAACAACTCGCCGATTTGGTGCGACGCAGCCGACTGGTTGAAGAAAACCAGTTCGAGCAGGCCCTGGCGGAGTTTCATCAGCAGAACGCCGCCGCCACGGACGACGCGATGCGTCTGGCCGAGTTCTTAATTCAGCGCAAGTTGATCACCCGTTGGCACTGCGAAAAGTTATTTGACCGGAAGTATAAAGGCTTTTTCCTCGGAAAATACAAGCTGTTGGACCGACTTGGCGCCGGAGGCATGAGCGCCGTGTATCTGGCCCAACATACGATGATGCATCGCCTGCACGCAATTAAAGTGCTGCCGCGCGATCGAGTGTCCGACTCTTCCTACTTGGCTCGCTTCAAGCGTGAGGCAAAAGCCGCTGCGGCGCTCGATCATACGAACATCGTTCGCGCGTACGACATCGACCATCAGGGGGATCAGTACTACCTGGTCATGGAGTACGTGAAAGGGCGCGACCTTCTGGCGATCGTCAAAGAACTGAAGTTGCGTGGCGAGTTGCTCGATTGTGCGTTAGCCGCTCGATACATCATCCAGGCGGCGCACGGCCTTCAACATGCCCACGAGGCCGGCTTGATTCACCGCGACGTCAAACCTGCAAATTTGTTGGTCGACGAGCGCGGAGTCGTGAAAATCTTAGATTTGGGGCTGGCGCTTTTCTCGGAAGACGAAGCTGCTTCGTTGACCATCAGTCATAATGAGAATGTGCTAGGCACCGCCGATTACTTGGCCCCCGAGCAAGCTCTGAGCAGCCATAATGTGGACGCCAGGGCCGATATCTACAGTCTGGGCTGCACCCTTTACTTTCTGCTTACCGCACACCCACCGTTTCCGGAAGGCTCGCTGGCGCAGCGCATTGCCCAACATCAAAGCGAAACGCCGCCCGACATTCGACTCGACCGGCCCGATTGTCCCGCCGAGCTAATCGCAATTTGCGAAAAGATGATGGCGAAAAAGGCGGCTGACCGTTTTCAGACCGCGACCGAGGTTGCCGACGCGCTGAGCGATTGGCTCACCACCTATGAAGCAGGGGAACCTGTCGCAGCAACGTCGCAAGTGATGACTGCTGGTCCCGTGACGGCGCCGACGGAGCGACCTCCTGGATCGGTGGCCGCCAAGCGAACTGCTCTCCCTCCGAACAAACGAGCCAGCGCTTCGGATTCGAATCTGGGGCGTCCGTTGGGCCGAAGCGGTAGTAGTCCAGCTTCGTCACGTAGGCCGACTAGGACCGGAAACGCTGCGCCTCCTTCAGAGACAGTCTCCCAACGCGACGCCACCGCTCCTACGGTGAAGCCTTCGGCCAGTTCGGGAACAACGTCCAGGTCGCCGAAATCCCCCTCATCGGGCGATTCAGGGCCAAGTGGAGTTAGCGGCGCTAAATTGGCGTCGCCTAAGACAGCACAACCGGTCGCGCCGCGTGATAGCGCCGAAATTGACTTGGGTGAATTGGTCGGGTTGTTCGAAGTCACGGCCGGTAAGTCGGGACGCCAGTCAGGTCGACGATCGGGCGTACGCCGTAACAAGCCGCCCCTCCCATGGCGATGGGCGCTGGCTGCTGTAAGCGGGGTGGCTTTAGTGCTCGTAATCTTGATTCTTTCCCTGATTTTCGGGGGGGATGACGGGGGAAGCCCGCGACGGCCGCGAGATACTTCCACTGGGGGGATTTCGCTGGCGGCAAAGATTCCACTTCAAATCTTAACGTGCAAGAACGGCAGGCTGAACGACTTGCGCCGGCTCTTGAATTCCGGCGCTTCCCCGGCCTAGCATTGCATGCCATCGCGGGGCTGCGGGCAGCAGCTTGATCCCGTGGAACATTCCTTGAAACGTATGTGACCTCGCCCGTCTTCCGGGTGGGGTTTAATCGGTATAACTCTATGTCTAGACGTATCTTACATCGTTTGAGAAACCGCCACGTCGCACATCGGAACACGCTGGTGCAAGCAGCCCGCCGTCGTGTGGGAAACCCCCTGAGCAAGCGGGGGCGGCGGATCGTAGTGCATCAGAACCCCTTCAGCCCACCCGAAGATTGGCATGAGTCGCCCGACGTACCGACGAACGGCTCTTTCCGCATTCGGGTGCAATCGCCTGGCGAAGGATACCGGCATGTCATTTCCCCTGCCGAGATTCGTGCGCGTCTGGCGAAGCTGCCCCCGACGATGACCGCGCCCTTGCACATCGTCCAGTTAAGTCGCCTCACTCGAAAGAAGCGGTCGTACCCATGTTATGGAATGCAATGGGGGCAAGCGATCTACTTGTACCCGATGGAAGAAGATTTGACGGAACACTACATGGGGCCGCCTACGCCCGCCGAACTGAACGAAGCGCGCATGTACGGCGGATGCTGGGAGCAAGTTTCGATCGACCGTTGGCGGCTTCGCTGGACCGAGGCGGCCATTAAGGATTTCTATTTGAATAATGTGCTCATACACGAGTTGGGCCACATTCTCGACGATCGCAACTCGAACGCGCGGGACCGTGAGCGTTATGCCGAGTGGTTCGCCATTCATCACGGTTACCGGCCCACCCGGCGCGAAGCGGGCATTGAGTTGCCCCGTAAGTCGGTCCGACGGCGCCATCACGGGTCAAAGTAATGGGGTGCGCACCTTGGGGCGCCGATGAAAAGAAGGCGGAGCGAGGGAGTTTCCTCCCGGCGCCGCAACACGTTACAATACAACGCGACGCAGCAGTCGGGCGGCTTGCCCCTTTTCCCCTTGCCGAGTACGAGGAGCCTTCCCATGGAGTTGTTGGCCCATTTCACCTCGAATGAGGTTGTTGTCGCCTTATCGATTTATCTTACCGGCATTGTTTCGGGAGTGCTGTTGGCGTGGGTTTCACGTGTTCGCGATGGATCAAACGAGTAGGCGACGCTTCACGTTCTTGACGAACGCGAAATCGCGTTCAAAGGCGGAGTTTGATCTGTTTCGTGTGGGGGACATGCTCCTGCACGCACAGCATTACGATAATACGTGAACGACGACACGTGGAAAGCGCTGCATGATGTCGGAAGGTGGCGAAAACGCCCCGAATTTCGCCGGGGCCGGTGGACTCTTGCCCGCCATTGCTCAGGACGCGCATTCCGGACAAGTCCTCATGCTCGCATGGATGAACGCCGAAGCCTACGAGGAAACGTTGCGTACCGGTCGCGCCGTCTATTACAGTCGCAGCCGCCAGAAGCTGTGGCGTAAGGGCGAGGAAAGTGGGCACGCACAGCAGGTAGAAGCGGTTTATGTTGATTGCGACGCCGACACCATTTTGCTGCGCGTACGCCAAACCGGTGCGGCTTGCCATGAGGGCTATCCGACGTGCTTCTTTCGTGAAGTCACGCCGCAAGGTTTCAAAGTGGTCCAAGATCGCCTTGTCGACCCCGCATCGGTTTATAAAAGTTAACGCAGCGCGTCTGGCCTGACCCAGGTGTTTGGCGCGCCATTCACGCCGCAACCTGCGGTCATCACTTCTTGAATCGCTTTAGCTGCGGTCTTCTTCCGCACCGAACCAAGCGCACGCATAGCCTTGGTGAAACACCGCGCCCAGTGCTTTCCAGCGCCAGCGCGGCTTGCTCCATGCGCCACGGTTAACAAGGACCTCCCAGTGCGAACGACTGCCGCGCCAAGCTTGCAGGGCATGCGCCGCGTCGTCCACATGCGCCGCAGCGATCTCAAAGCCGAGTCCCGCGTAGCCGGAGATTTCACGCGGCTTGTTCCACATCACGGGCCAGGTGGACTTGTCCTCCGGACGATACACGCCGCCCGTCCAGCGTTCGTTGTTCGACCAATTGTGCAAGTTGCCCGTGGCCTCATGGGGCCGATTGTGGATCAGGTCTTTCACGTGCTCCAGGGCGACCGCTGTCATCCGAGGCGAGAGCGCCGCTTCAGGAAGTCCCTGGGTGCGCCGGTACGTGTTGATCAAATCAACCAGACGCCACAGCGCGTCGGGCTGCTTACGAACCTCAGCGGCGCTGGTCCAGCGAAGTAGAGGGAAAGTGCGTCCTTCCGACGCTTGGACTTTGCGTTCGTTGCCGGCCAGGGGCGCACTTGCCTCGGCAAGCCAAAGACTCGCACCAAGCGAAGCCTGTTGAACAAATGTGCGACGTGAGACGCCCAACGAAGAAAACATCATCAGACCGCCCAGGTGTAAGCTCCGGCTCTCGAAGGAACGCTCGTGTTATACTACCTCGCACGTTGATGTGCTTCGACCATGGTCACGTTGAAAGTTGGAGATCCCCTATGAGCGAGCATCCCGCGAACCGTCCTGCTCCACAATTGGGCCGCCGCGAATTGTTGGGCTATACCGCAGCGTTTGGCGCCGGCGTTTTGGCGAACCAGGCGCGCGGGCAGTCGGCCTCGGCGCAGGAGACCAAGAAACAACCGGTGCGTCGCGGCGCGCCCAAGCAATATGCCATGAAGAAGTCCATCAACCTGTGGGCCTTCCCTTATCCGCAGCAGTGGTCTCTCCAGGAGTGTTTTGAGTTGGCCAAAGACGCCGGCTTCGACGGCGTCGAGATCAATTTTGACCTGGAAGGCGAGTTTTCGGCCCAATCGACCGACGCCCAAATTCAAGAGATCGGCCGCATGGCGCAAAAGGCGGGCGTGGCCATCAGCGGCGTTTGTTCGTTCTTGTTTTGGCCTTACGCCTTTAGCAACAACGATCCCCAGAAGCGGCAAAAGGGGGTTGAACTCGCCGTACGCATGACGGAAGCCGCGCGACTACTGCAAACCGAGAACGTGCTGGTGGTGCCGGGCGCGGTTTATATTCCTTGGCTCAAAGAGGAAGAGCCGGTGCCGAACGACGTGTGCGACCGCCGCGCTCGCGAAGCGGTGCGCAAGATCATTCCTGCCGCAGAGAAAGCCGGAGTGTCTCTCAACATCGAAAACATTTTCGCCAACGGTTACCTGTTCAGCCCGCAAGAGATGGTCGAGTTCGTCGATAGCTTCCAGAGCGATCGAGTGAAAATTCATTTCGACACCGGCAATATTATGGAATACCAGTTTCCCGAACACTGGATCCCCATTCTTGGCAAGCGGATTCAAAACATTCACTTCAAGGAGTGGGACAAGCGCACCCACGAGTTTAACTTGCACACTTTCCGCACCTTGTTAGACGGCACAACCAACTGGCCCGCAGTAATTGAGGCTTTAGATAAGATCGAGTATCGGGGCTATTTGACGTTCGAGTACTTCCATCCGTTCAATCATTATCCTGAGGCCCTCGTCTACCAGTCGTCCGACGCGTTAGATTGGATGCTAGGACGCAAGACGTAAGCCGCCGTTAGGTTGATGGTCTTTCGCTTCGCGTGCCCAGGGAACGGTCGTTTGTCACCGACGGTCGTGAGATGCGCCTCCCACGGGGAAGCGGTTAAATGGTGGAGTTGAGTTAAGTTACGTTCCGAAGGACATCTTGTGCTTGCTGAACCGCATCGTACTCCTTATGACCTGGTATTCCCTTTGGCGGGCATACCCGTTCGTGTGCATCCGTTCTTCTGGCTGACCGCGGTGTTGTTGGGGTCAGGCGGCATTAATCCCGACCTACAGCCGATGACGCAACTACTCATGTGGGTTGCGATCGTGTTTGTCTCGATCCTGGCGCATGAGATGGGCCATGCGCTGGCCATTCGCTATTTTGGCTGGCGGCCGTGGATCACCTTATACGCCTTTGGCGGACTGGCCAGTTATGAGCCAGGTTACAGCCAATTCGGCAAGTCCTATAACCGCAAAGGCAACACCACGTTAGGACAGATCATCATTCACCTGGCGGGACCGGTCGCCGGCTTTTTGTTGGCAGGTGTTGTGGTGGTCGCGCTCTTTGCCACAGGGCGACGTCTGGTGTTCCCCCTGTTCATCTGGTACGTCGAACTGGGGCGCGGGCAGGAAGTTGATAACATCTGGCTGTCGATGCTCACATGGCAAGTGCTGGCAGTGAACATCTACTGGGGCGTGATGAACCTCTTGCCGGTCTATCCGTTAGATGGCGGCAAAATCAGTCGTGATCTCTTGGTCGCAGCAAATACGCGCGAGGGCGTAACCCAATCGCTGTGGGTGTCGATTGTGGTGGCCGGCATGGTTGCGGTGTATGGCGCCTCGCGCGATGACTGGTGGTTGGCGATCTTGTTCGGCATGCTGGCTTACCAAAGTTTTCAAATGCTTCAAATGCAGCGCGGCGGCGGGGGCAGGCCCTGGTAAACCGCTTTGCGGCCAGTGACCGATCTTGCGCGCAGCGCAACTTGAATGGAAATGTCACAAGTCTCGGCAGGAAAACATTTTCCGGCGCGTCGTGTTGTCATGCTGGGCGCCAGCAATCTGGCGATTCACTTGCCGACGGTGGTCGAAACGGCGCGCCTGCATTGGGGAAGTCCGCTCGATGTGTTGGCGGCGCTGGGGCATGGCCGGTCGTATGGCATGACGAACAACGTGTTGGGCCGTGTGTTGCCCGGCATTCTTCAATGCGGTCTATGGCGCGACTTGGAGGCCCGTCCGCCCGCCGAGACGGCCGCATTGATTACCGACATTGGCAATGATTTGCTGTACGGCGTCTCGCCCGATCGCATTGGCGCGTGGGTAGACGAATGTTTGACGCGGTTGGCTCGCGTGGCGTCGGCGCTCGTAGTTACCGAGTTGCCGCTGGAAAGCACACACACGCTCACGGCGCGCCGGTTTCTGTTGTTGCGTTCCATTTTCTTTCCGCGCTGTCGGCTCTCGTTTGAGGAAACTTTAGATCAAACGGTGCGATTGAACCAGCTTGTGCGAAGGTTGGCCGAGAAGCATGGAGCGTTGATCGTGAAGCCCGCGGCGACATGGTATGGTTTTGATCCGATTCACATTCGTCGCACGCGCAGCGCACAGGTATGGCGCGAGATTCTGGGCGCCTGGTCGCCAACTGCGGAAATCGCGTTAGCGCAAGCCTCGTTGCAACGCTGGTTGACATTGCGGCGCTTACGCCCGCTTGAACGACGTCTTTGGGGAATTGTGCAACAACAACCGCAACCCGCGGCGCGCCTGCGCGATGGAACAACGATCTCGTTGTACTAGCGCGCTTCTTCTTCGTCCCGCGCGTAACTTGCTTTGGCGCGTATTTTGCAGACATCATTCATGGCGTTGATGCAACACATGAGCGATGGATCGCGCGCTACGATGATCGTTGCATGTCATCGCGCGATGACCATGTTGATTGGAGCCCATCAAGAATGATTGCAACTGATGATGAGCGCGCATCAAGCGCATGCCATGAGCGAAGAGTGCACAATGACAAGGCATGTTGCATGTCATGCGCGAACTACTTTGCATAATTTTGTGGTCGCGCGCGATTTTGGTTGAAGCAACGAGAAGAAAACAGAAGATTTATAGAGAAAACGTGTTGCATAATTTTGTTGAATGCGTACAACTATCCATCAAGCATTCACGTTTCATGCTGGCGAACATCACTCAACCGTTTGAATAGGGTGGCCTTGGTTGAGAGGATTCGCCGCTTCCTTTCCTTTCCGGAGGACGTACTGTGGCGAAAGCGAAGAAGACTGCGAAGAAGGCGCCGGCTAAGAAGGCCGCGAAGAAGTCGGCCAAGAAGGCCGCCAAGAAGGCGACCAAGAAGGCGCCAAAGAAGAAGGCCGGCGGCAAGAAGGCCCCTGCCAAGAAGAAGACCACAACCAAGGGAACGGCGGGAGGAATGTAACTCGCATCGATTCAACGGCAAGAGCCGCTCACCCATGAGCGGCTCTTGTCGTTTCTTGCGGGAATCTCTTGCTCAAACTACGTTGCGGCGAATGAGTTGGCTCACCGCAACCCATCATGCATGGGCGTTTGCAAACCTGTTACGATCGCCCTCGCAACGCCAAGGATCTCCTATCGCCTTTCGATAGGCTATTTCAATTACGGCGTTTGCCTTATAGCACAGGTAATTGCGGCTTCGGCGGGTCGCGTCGCACTTGGTCGGCTTGCACTTTAGCCAATTGATACGCGATTTTCTCCAGTGGCGCCGCCGCGACCGGATCATCAAACACCGCCGGGGCTTGTCCCGCGTCGCCGCGTTCGCGTATCGACATCACAATAGGTACTTCGCCCAAGAAGGGAACGCCTAACTCTTCCGCTTTCGCGCGTGCGCCGCCATGACCGAAGATATCGAACCGTGGTCCGCCCCCCGGTGCGACAAAGCCGCTCATGTTCTCGACCATGCCTAAGAT
The DNA here is from genome assembly GCA_963204915.1 of Planctomycetota bacterium. Lineage (GTDB taxonomy): Bacteria > Planctomycetota > Planctomycetia > Pirellulales > Pirellulaceae > JAHWKS01. Next base: position 222,383 of record CAUJHS010000117.1, read on the forward strand.
GGGAATCTTGACGGTGTGGAACATGGCGATGGCTTTCTCTGCGTCCAATAGCGCCACTTCCTGAGGCGTGCAAACGACCACAGCGCCTGTGGCAGGCACTAACTGCGACAAAGAGAGCGGCACATCGCCGGTGCCGGGCGGCATGTCGATGAAAAGGTAATCCAATTCGCCCCAGGCCGTGTCGCGCAACATTTGCGTAAGGTATTGATGCAGCATGGGGCCGCGCCATACCACGGCTTGGCCGCGCGCGATCAGCAGGCCCATCGACATCACACGAATGCCGTCTTTCTCAAGGGGCACAATTTTCTGCTGTTCGTTCAACTCGGGACGTTCGCTCAGTCCCAGCAAATGGGGAATACTGGGGCCATACACGTCGGCGTCCAAGAGCCCCACACGGCAACCGAACCGCTTCATGGCGATTGCGAGCGAGGCGGCGATGGTGCTTTTCCCTACGCCTCCCTTGCCTGACCCCACGGCGATGATGCTTTTCACGGGCACGCCTAACGGCCCTGCGCCACGTGGAGGACGCACGTGCTCGGCAAGTTGAATGCGCACTTCGCGCAGTTCGGGAACTCGGCGTTTGAGCAATTGTTCGGCTTCTTGGACCACATCGTTGCGCAAAGGCGCCGAATGCGACGTTAGCTCTAAGGTGAAAGTCGCCCGGCCGGCCGCCGCGTCGACGGAAACATCGCGCACCTGGCCCATGGTGATCACGTCGCGACCGGTCTCGGGGTCGCGTAACTCTTTGAGTGCTGCGTTTACGCTGTCGATGGTGAGAGTCGTCATAAAAGGTTCGGTAAGTAGGACTTGGCGTTCAAACGCCCAGCCGGAAAAAAGGTAAGCCAAGGTTTCGACGCGGCTCGCAGCGCGCGATGCTGCGATCCGTAAGCGCTCCAACGGTCTCGTGTTCCATTACGCGCTAGCGCCTTTCCACGGCAGGCGTTTTTCAACCTGCTCGCGAAAGGTCAAGTTGGGTTCGGACGCGCGCGCCACATGCCGACGCGCCATCCGTGCGATCGGCGCCAGCTGGCGCGACGACAAAACGACCGCCATCGCGCCCGCTTCACGTATCGCATCTGCGTACGGTTCCACGTCGCGCGGGCCAACCGCCGCCAAACGAACTTGCGGAAATTCGCGTCCGACCCGAGCCATCCACTCGACGGCTTTGAATAGGTTGGCGGTGGTCGCTTCGACGACGACGAAGCTCGCACGATATTGCGCAAATTCTTCCTGGCAAGCCGCAAAACTGCGCGTTTCATACACGCGGAGCGGCCAAGCGGCCAACTCACGCCGAAGCGCTACGGCCCACTGCCCGGTTTTCTCGCAAATTAGCAATCGCGCCAGCGACATGAACGAGCGTTACCCGGTCGAATGTTGCGTTTTCTATCGTTGTGGTTCGTCGAGGAACGTCGCAAGGCGCCGAAGGAGATTCAGTCGCAGGCGCCATGACCTTGAAGAAACACGAGTTCTTGTGCTACGCGAGCGCGCCGAGCAAACTTTCGACTCTTGCGGCGTTTTGTGTATCGTAGAAGCCGCCGTCCTGGTTGACAACCGGCCCGTTACGCGCCCTGCAAGGCGTATGGTATTGTGGGAATATGGAGAACACGCAATCATCGCGCGAGAACCTGACCTCCGCGGAACCAGAAGATGTGTATGTGGCCGAGGCTGTGACCGACCGCACGACGGTCGAGCGTGTGGCCGAAGTCGTGCTGACGCCGCGCCGGCCGCGTTTGGTGCGTCCGATCATTCTGTTTCTGCTGACATGTTTATCGACCTTCTGGGTCGGTTCGACGCTCTGGCGTCCCAGTTTGTTTGGCGCTTTACCGTCGAGCGTGGCTCCGGGAGCCAATGACCTTTTCATGCCTTTCCGCCGCGCCGCGGTTTCGCATTGGGAGGAAGGGCTCATCTACATGCTTTGCCTGATCGGCATCTTGCTTGCCCACGAGATGGGCCATTATGTGGCGACCTTGATTTATCGTGTCCCTGCGAGTTTGCCGCACTTTATTCCCTTTCCGTTGGGGCCCTTTGGCACCATGGGCGCCGTGATTGCGATGGATGGCCGGCAGGCGAATCGACGCCAGATCTTTGATATCGGCCTGGCGGGTCCGCTGGCCGGTTTGGCTATTTGCGTGCCGGTGGCGATGGTGGGCGTGTGGCAACTCGACTTCAACCAGCCTCGGTCCGGCGGCGCCATGCTCGACCTGCCTCTGATTTTGGTCTGGGCCCTGCAAGCGATGCACCCTGCAGGCTACGAAGCGTTTCGTGAGCAGGGCGGCGTGTGGGTGTCGCAACTGAACCCCTACTTTATGGCCGGCTGGTTCGGTTTATTAGTCACGGCGATCAACATGGCGCCCGTAAGCCAGCTCGATGGAGGCCACGTGGTCTATACCTTGTTTGGACCGCGCGGCCGTTGGATTGCGCGGGGGTTTGTACTCTTTGCCGTGATGTACATTGTCTTTGCCAACGCGTATTTCTGGAGCGTCATGTTGCTGCTGGTGATCTTGATGGGCGTCGACCATCCGCCAACCGCCGATGATACCGTTCCTTTGGGACGTGCGCGCGTCCTGCTGGGCGCGGCGTCGCTGTCGATTCCCATTCTCTGCCTGCCGCCGAAACTCATCACCTTGGTGGGAATGTAGATCCCACACGAAGTTTCCGCAGGCGGCTGAAGCCGGGAAACCTTACCGGACAAGCTCGTTCGAGAAATGATTGAACTTCGATCCGCCATAGCGTAAAAAACAAAGCGGCGCAGCGTCTGGTGGCTGGCTGACTTTTCTGTTTTCCGCGCGCGTCCTGTTCTATTTCTATGAATCGCCAACCGTATACGGCGCCGCCAAAGTGGTGGGAGCCAAGGCTTTCGCGGCGTTGGGTGCGCTGGTCGCGTGGATGGCGAGCGTGGCGCTTGCGACAGCAACAACGTATTGTGGAAATTCGCGCCGAAGGCTGGGAGCACGTTCAGGGGCCGCTCTCGCAAGGCAAGGGCGTGTTGATTGCGCCTAATCATTCGGTGCATTACGATTCTGCGGCGTTGTATATCGCGGCCGATCGGGTCGACCTGCCGCTGTACTTTATGACCGCGTGGCAGGTGTTCGGCATGAGCAGCCGCTTCGACCAGTGGGCCATGCAGCATCTGGGATGCTTCAGCATCGACCGCGAAAGCGTTGACCGGCAAGCATTCAAACAGGCCGTCCGCATCCTGCAAAACGAGCCCTACCCGCTGGTGATTTTTCCTGAAGGAGATATTTACCACACCAGCGACCACGTCACGCCATTCCGTGAAGGGGCCGCGGCAATAGCACTCATGGCCGCTAAACGCGGCGAGCGGCCTGTTGCGGCGGTTCCCTGCGGCATCAAGTTTCACTACGTGGATGATCCCACGCCGCAATTGGTCGAATTGGCCGGTGAGTTAGAGCAACGCGTGCTGTTGCGCGCCGCCCCCGATCAGCCGCTTCCCCAACGTGTGCATCGCATCGCCGAGGCCGTCTTGGCGCTCAAGGAGTTAGACTTTCTCGGACATACCCGAACGGGACGGCTGCGCGAACGAATACCCTTCCTGACTCAAGCCGTGCTGCGCGACATCGAACAACGTCACGGGATCGCGTGGAAGGGCGACGAGTCGCTTGCACGCGTCCCGGAACGAACGAAGGCGCTGCGTCAAAAAATCATTGAGGAAATGCAACGGCGCGCCGCCGAAGAAGCGGCAACCAACGGTCAACCCAAACGTTCGTTTCGAAAGCGAGAGAAGCCTCCAGCGCTGACTCGGCTGAGCCGCGACGGCGCCCAAGAGTTAGGCTGGCGCGAGCGCCTGCACCTGGATATGGAAGATATCTTCTTCGTGATGCAGCTTTATAGTTACCCTGGCGACTACTTGACCAATAATCCCAACGTGGAACGGTTGGCGGAAACCCTGGACAAGTTCGAGGAAGATATCTTGCAAATGGATCTACCGCGCGTGCGCGGCGCCCGCCGGGTGACGATCCGCTTTGGCGAACCCATTGAAATGCGAACCGAACGCGGTCAACGCACCGGAGCCGATGAACTCACGCAAATCATGCAAAAAGCGGTGCAAGCAGTTGTCGATTCGCTCGCCGTCGAAGCGAAGTAACAGGCCCATGGTTGCTGCAGACCGCGACGCGCCGCACCCTTTTGGATGGAAACGAGTTGTGAAGCCGCAGTTTTTCGCCCTTTTGGTGGTTTGGTTGGGTCTGGCGCTGACGAGCGTCGCTGACGAGACCTTCCATGAACTCGTCATTCCGCTGGAAGAGGGGCGCTACTACCATCGCTCCGATGTCGAGCGGTTGATTCAGGCGCGATTCGGCGATACTTTCGCCGCGCCTTCCGCGAAGGAAGAACGACTCGAACTGGGCCGTGCCGAGAAAGCCGCTTTGCTCGTTGCCGACCTAGCGGGCGCGATGAAAGTACGGTTCGAGTCCGACCGTCTTGTGCTCTCGGTCCCCGCCGCGCAACGGCGAGAATTAGAACGGATTCTCCAAGTCGGTTGGGGACTTGAAACTCCGCGCCGCTTCGATCCCACGCAACGCAGCGTGGTACTGATTCACGGCCTGGAAGCCGCCATGGCCGACATGAAGAACCTAACGCGCGCCTTTCAAAACTACGGCGTGCAGGTGTTGACGTTTGAGTATCCCAATGACGGCCCGTTGGCGCTGTCCGGAGCGCGCTTAAGCGAGGACCTGAAAGCGCTGGCGGAGGAGAACCCCAGATTTCAAACCGTGATTGTCGCCCACAGCATGGGCGGTTTGGTCGCTCGCTTTGCGCTGGAAACGCCAGAGAGAAACCCCGGCTGTGTGACGCACTTGTTCACCCTTGGCGCGCCGCATCATGGCTCGAACCTGGCGGTTGGACAAGAATGGTTAGAGTTCGTGTTCAGCCTGGCGCCCCACTTGCCGAGTAGAAAGTGGAACCTGGTCAATGATGGGCAAGGCCAGGCGGCGCGAGATTTGACCCCCGGCAGCGCGTTTCTCAAGACTCTGAATCTTCGGCAGAAGCCGCAAAACGTTGAGTATTACGCCGCCTGCGGGACAAGAGGATTTCTGACGGCGGCTGAGCAAACGACGCTGGTCGAGGAAGCGGAGTCGTGGTTTCGTCGCCGTGGCGTCACCGATGCGAAACGTCTCGCGGCGATTCGTTTTCTTCAATCGCCCGAGCTATGCACGGGTAAAGGAGATGGAGCGGTGACGCTGGTTAGCGCGGTCCCGCCCCATGCTCATCACCGGCAGGAGTTTTACTTGAACCACCTGGAGTTGGTCAGAATGGCCGATGTCGAACCTGCAGACCATCCGGTGTTCCGATGGATCATCGCATCGCTCGCTTGGTCGAAACGTCCGTAACGAATGTCTTCGTAGTCTCGGTCGTCGGGCAAAACCTGCTCCTCGCTTCGAACGGCCGCTTCATACATTTCTGTCGCTTCACGCTCTAAGGCTTGCGCCAACTTGGCGATGTACGGATCGGCCCAGGGCAATAACGCGTCGGCCACCGGCTCAAGAACCACGTGAGAGCGGGACGACATAGCAGGAACTTCCCTATGCGTGACGCGGATCATATGCCACTCACCTGATAAAAGGAGACAAGAATCGCAAGACAAGCCAATGGCCGACGAGCATTCCCGCGGCACATTCAGTGCAATAACCTGTTGCCACGTTATTGCAACTCTGGCGCCAAATCGAAAAGGAAGTTTTCCTCAAGGTGAGCTTTTTGTGGCAACATCTTGGCGCTTCAGCACTTGGAATATTCGAAGTAAGCGTTTTGGCGAACCATCTTCGTGACGAGTTGGCGACCGTTGCGGCGTAGGTTTTTCAATCAAGGTGAAACACAATCAGCCGAAACCCACATTCGCACGTTTCCACGAGGGGTAGGTAAGCCCGGTATAATGCGTTGATCGGTCAAGTGGAAACTCGAACCAATACCACGGATGTTCGGCCGGGCTGTATCGGAGTTACAAGGTTGTATGCTGGGTTCTGATTCACTACAGATTTTTTATGGAGAGGCGACTCAGGCCCGCGCTCGTATTTACGCGCGGGCGCTGCGGGAAGCGGGTGGCGGCGTCGGAAGGCTTGGTGGAACGGTGACTGGTCCGCACAATGCTCTGGCCGCCACCTTGCCGGCGACGGTTCCGCTGCGCGACCTGGGCGATGGTCCCACCTGGTTAGCTGAAGCGATTCTTCCCGACCCCTGCTTTTGGTCGTCCGACTGCCCCGCCTTGTACGACATCAATGTGACGTTGCGCGACGAGCATGGTCAGACCCGAGAGATGGCTCATCGACAACTCGGCCTTCGCGCTTTGGGCGTTCGTGGCGCGAGTTTTTATCAAGAGGGCAAACGATGGGTGCTGCGCGCGGTCGATCGGCGGTGTGATCCTGACGCTGCACTGGCGGCATGGCGTGAAGCTTGGGCCGCCATGGTCGTCAACGCGCCGGAAGATGCATTGTGTGAGCAGGCCTCGCGACTGGGCGTGGTCTTGGTCGCGTGGCTGCGAGGAACGCGCTCGGAGGTCGAGCGCGAACTGCGCCGCCTGGGACGTTGGGCGGCTGTCGCCATGGCGGTAATCGAGTGCGCCGACCCTCTCGACGCCGCGATTTCTCAGGCAGCGCCAAATATCCTCCTTGGCTCGTACTTGCCGGCCGTTCCTAAAGAACCGGCCGTTCCCAAAGAAGATGACGGCGCGCTCACGGCGCCATGGGCGAGCTGCGTGTTTGCCGAAGTTGATTTGCCGAACGACTTCGCTGCGCGGACTGCTCGATGTCAACGTCCGATTGTGGCCATGCATTTGCCGCTTGAAGTGAATGACGTCCAAGCGGCCCGAGACGCCTGCGACACCCTACAGCGCCGCCTGGCGCCGGTGCGCGAATTTGCCGGTTACGTTACGCTGGCCGCTTCGGAATCCGCATAGGTCTGGGGCCTTCCGTGCGGATGAGTTTGTTCATTGAACCTGACAGTGGAAGCCGGCGTTCAAAAGCGCTTCGACGATGGCGGCCGCCTTGAAGTCGCCTTCCACCACAAACGCGGCTTCGCGCGGTTTGACGGTCTCGGCTTGAACGCCCTCCACTCCGCCAACCGCTTTCTTAATGGCTTGCGTGCACGCACCGCAGCAGTTGTGAATGCCGCGAACTTCCAAACGTCGTACGTTTCCCTCGGGAGCCTCAACTTTACCGAATTTGAGCGCGGCGACGTCCGTCTTGCCATGAAAGCCGGCTTTAGCCAGGGCGTCAATCGCCTTTTGCGCTCCGGCTTCGTTGTTTGCGGCAATCGTGATCGTTTTTTCCTCTTTATTCGTTTCGTATTGGACTCCTTCCATGTCCTTTAAGGTTTCATCGACGGCCTTAAAGCAAGCCGGACAGCAAAGATGCGTCTTCGAGATGGTTACTTTGACTTCCGCCTGTACGGTCGTCGTGACAAAAAGGGCGCATGCCGTCATCACGAACGTCAAACTCGAGATCCAAGATCGCATGGCGGTTCTCCTAGAGGAAAGTGGCTCGAAACAAACCGACTCCGCAGGAAAATTGTAGCCGGAGGCGAGCCCGAAAGCGATCAAATGGCGGCATAGAACGGTTTTTGCGGGTTTGATAAAATGCGGAAACTGCTCTCCCGGGCGGGGGCAACGCTCTTGTCTGCCGCTTTGATGACGCGTGGTCGGCGCCAACAGCCGCGCCCGATCGTCCACCCCGCCCTAGATCGCCCAGAGGAGTTTGTCATGAGGAGTATTGTATGACGCTTCGCCCAGGATGGCTTGCGTGTTTGATTTGCAGCGGATCGCTCGTCGCGTGGCCCGCCTTGATCGGCGCCGACGAACCGGCGACGCCCATGCAGGCGCCCGCCGAACAACCCCAGGCCGCCCAACCGCCGGAACGCCTGGAACTTGAGGAAGCGCCCAAGAAACTCAACCGTGCGCCGAGAACCGAGGAAGAAAAAGACCGCTTGCACGCGGCGGCTCTCTTTGCGGAAGGGCGCATTCTTAACCAGCGGGGCAAGTATCCCGAGGCGCTGGCGAAGTTCGAGCGCGCCTGGCGATACGATCAGGACAGCAAACCGATTCTGGACGAAATCGTACCTTTGGCGATGCGACTGAATCGCCTTGGGGAAGCGGGGCGGTACGCCGTAATCGCCATTGAAAAAGGAGCTAAGGTTGAGCCGCGCGTGCTGCAACGCCTGGCGATGGAGTTATCCCAAAATCAGGAATGGGACGAAGCGCTCGTCGTGTATCGAAAACTGCACGAGCTGCAAAAGGCCGGTTTAGAAAAGGACGAAGAAGCCGACATCAGCTTAATTCTGATCCACCTGGAGTTGGGCCGCATCAACTTCGTGCTGGGTAATTATCGCGAGTCGGCCGAGGCGTTCGCCCTTGTAAAGGACGCGCTGGAGAACCCCGACAAATACAGCTTGAACGACGCGCTGCGCAAAATGGTGCTCGATGACCCGGAACGCACCTATCTGTTGTTGGGAGACAGCTTCGTGCGCGGCGGCCGTTTGGACGACGCCGAAGCGATGTTCCGCAAGGCGGACGAAATCAAGCCGCAACCGGAAGTTCTTGATTTTCGCTTGGCCCGCGTTGCGCTGGCGCGAGGCGAAACCGACAAGGCTCAACAACAACTCGATGTGTACCTCAAAGCCAAGTCATCATTGGCTGGCTCCGAACCGTACGAACTGCTGTCGCAGATCATCGCGAAAACCCATCCGGAAGCTGCCGAGGCCGAAGCGGAACTGGTCCGGCGCCTCGAACAACTTTACGAAGATGACCCCGCGAACGCGGGCTTGGCTTACTTCACGGCGCAAAAGTTGTTGGACGCCGAGCGGCTTGACGACGCGGAGGAAATCCTTCGCGAACAATTGACGCTCAACCCCTCGCTCGGCGTCTATCGCGCGCTGATTGAAATCTATACGCGGCAGGCCAAGCCGCAGGAGGTCTTAGACGTTCTGGGGCAAACCGTCGCCGAGGCCGGTTCCCTCGATAGCTTTGAAGACGAAGTCGGCGCAATTGCCGAGAACGAGGAGCTGCTAACACAAGTCCTCGCTGCGGCAAACACCAAGAACGCGCAAGACGCCGGAGGTCTCGCGGAAGGCGAGGCGTTTGCCGTAGGCATGGTTGCGCTGGCAGGCGAAAAGTGGGATGCGGCCGACGAGTTCTTAAATCTGGCCGCCAAAGGCGGCGAACCAGGAGCCGCCACGGTGTTGACCGAATGGGGGCTAAGCCTGTTCTTTGCCGGCGAGCACGAGAAGGCGATTGAGATTTTCCGCCGCGCGATTGACGAACAGGTTAATCCCGAGAACGACGCGGCGTTCTACTTCTATCTGGCCAACGCGTTGGCGTTCGCCGACCGGCCCGATGAAGCGCTCACCGCGGCCTTGCAAGCGCAGCAGCTTCGTCCTGAAAATCCACGATTTGAAAGCCGCGTCGCCTGGATCAACTACCGCGCCCTGCGCTACGGCGATGCAGAGCGCGGATATCTCGAATTGTTGGAGAAGGTTGAAGAAGACTTCAGCTCAGATGAAATGCGCGAATTAGTGCGCGAGGCCAGGCTGATCCTTTCGAATATTTGCGTCAAGCAAGATCGCTTTGATGACGGCGTCGAATGGTTGGAACAAGTGCTGGACGAATTCCCGCGCGACCCCGGAGCGTTGAACGACCTAGGCTATTTGTGGTCGGAAAAAGGCTTGCGTCCGGAGCGATCGTTGAAAATGGTTCAGCAAGCCGTTCAAGCCGAACCCGACAACGCCGCCTATCAAGATAGTTTAGGCTGGGCGCTCTTTCGCATGGGACGCACCGACGAAGCCCTGACGGCGATCGAAAAAGCGGTCGAATTGCAGGGTGATGCGGTCGATGGCGTCATCTTGGACCATTTGGGCGACATCCATCTGAAACGGAACGAGAAAGAGAAAGCGCTCGACGCCTGGCGCCGCGCCGCCGCCGCCTTCGAAGAGGACGACGAAACCGACGAACTCGAAAAAACACAAAAGAAAATTCAACAACACGAATAAGTTCGGCTCGCGCCCCGGGCCGCAAATCAAATGGCATCATCCTAAGGAAGCGTTTATGGCAGGACATTCCCACGCAGCAAACATCAAACACAAAAAGGCGGCGATTGACGCAAAACGCGGTAAGTTGTGGAGCAAGCTCTCCAAGGCGATCATCGTCGCTGCGAAAATGGGCGGCGGGGATCCCGACATGAATCCCCGCTTGCGGCAAGCCGTGCTGGATGCGAAATCGGTCAGCATGCCCAAAGACAACATCGAACGGGCCATCAAAAAAGGAACCGGCGAGTTGGAAGGCGGCAACGTGGATGAAATCATCTACGAAGGCTTTGGCCCGGCGGGCGTCGCCGTGATGTGCGACATTATGACCGACAACCGCAACCGCACGGCGCCGGAGATTCGTAAGGTGTTTGAAGTGTGCGGCGGAAATCTGGGGGCGTCCAACTCGGTGGCTTGGCTATTCGAGCGGAAGGGGCACTTTGTGTTCGCCGCCTCCGAGGTGGACGAAGAAACCCTCATGGTCGCAGCGCTGGAAGCCGGCGCCGAGGACGTTCGCCGAGACGGCGACACCTTGCAAGTTCTGTGCGATCCGAGCGTTTACAACGACGTCCGCGAAGGACTGGAAAAGGCCAATCTTCAACCGCAAAGCTCGGGTTTGACGCGCATTCCCACGAACACGGTCATGGTCGACGATATCGACGACGCCCGGCGCGTGCTGCGGTTAATGGAGCTGCTCGACGATCACGATGACGTCCAAAGCGTTTCGGCCAACTACTTGATCGGCGAAAAAATCCTGGCGGCGCTTGCCGACGAGGAATAACCTTGCGCGGTAGGTAGGCGCTGTCTGCGAGCATTCTCCGGCAGGACGCACCCGAGTTTCTTTGTTGAGGCTGCGAAGTGAAACATCGTCCGAACCCGCGAAGGTGGGCGATCCTCCTCGGTCGTTCCAAAGTTCGCAGCTTATGTAACCGGGCACATTTAAATCGCGTGCGGAATTCGCCGCTCCGCTTTTGCGGGCGTCAAAGGCCAGGGCGCCTCTCCAAGCCCTGGTTGTTCACCATGGGTTTGCGCTGCGCGGCCCGGCATCACAGCCCCTCTCTGCTACGAGTGCATCGTACGCCATACCAGGGACTCTCTTCGCTGCTAAAGCTGGCGGAACCAGCGACGATGGAACTGCGAGTGCCGTCGCGATTATTCGCAAGTGCTGCTGTTCTCCAGTAAGGGCTTGGGGCCAAAGAGAACACCTCATCTCTCGAACTCCGTGTTTCACCGTGTTTTCCGTTGACGATGTACGCACTTCGGTCCACAATGCATTAACCTCCCTGATTGCGTATTTGCCCTTCTGGCGCAACTTGATTCGGCTATTTCTCTCATGTACTTGATTCTCTCGGCCTTACGCCGCCCCCTGACGGTGATGGTGATTCTCGTCGCGGTCGCGCTGGGCGCCTTCCTTGCCATCGGCGGAACCGTGTTTGAGCAGCTTGGGTTGCCCTATCCCGAAGGGTTGCCCAAGGGCATGGAAGTCGACATCTTTCCGAGTTTGAATCTTCCGGTGATCTACGTTTGCCAGCCCTACGGCGGCATGGACCCCGCGCAGATGGAAGGCTACCTGACGAACTACTACGAATACCACTTCCTGTACATCAGCGGCATCCATCACGTCGAGTCGCGCAACATTCAGGGCATGGCCCTGATGAAGCTATTTTTTCATCCCGGCACGAACATGCCGCAGGCGATGGCCGAAACCATCAATTATGTGAATCGCTCGCAAGCGTTTATGCCGCCAGGCACGGTTTCGCCCTTCGTGATGCGGTTCGATACCGGCAGCGTGCCCGTGGGATACTTGGTGCTGTCGAGCGAGACCCGCAGCGTGGCCGAGATCCAGGACTTGGCGCTGTTCAGTGTGCGACCAAAGTTCGCCAGTTTGCCGGGCGTGTCGGCTCCGCCACCCTTTGGCGGCGCGCAACGAAGCGTGGTCGTCACGGTTGATCCGCAGAGACTGCAATCTTACGGCATGTCGCCCGAAGAAGTGATTCGCGCCTTGGTGCAGGGCAACACCATCAGTCCTTCGGGCAATATTCCGGTGGGGGACAAATACCCGATCGTGCCGGTGAACTCCGTGGTGCGCGATGTTTCAGAGTTGGGGAGCATTCCGCTGCGTGTTGGCGGCGCGCCTGTGTATCTGCGTGATGTCGGCTATGTGCAAGACTTCATGGACGTCCCCACGGGCTACGCGCTGGCGAATGGACGCCGCGCGGTTTACATCCTCGCCACCAAGCGAGCCGATGCGTCGACCTTAAGCGTAATCAACAACATCAAAAAGGCGCTTCCCGAGATGCAAGCGGGGCTGCCGCCCGACATCAACGTCAGCTTTGAGTTCGATCAATCGCCGTATGTAACACGTGCGGTGGCAGGCGTGCTGGCCGAAGGCGCGTTGGGGGCCGTGCTCGTGGGACTGATGATTCTTCTGTTCCTGCGCGATTGGCGGAGTGCGCTGGTCGTGGTGTTGAACATTCCTTTGGCGCTGCTTGCCGCAGTGGTCGCCTTGTGGTTGACCGGACAGACGATCAACCTAATGACGCTCGGCGGTTTGGCGTTGGCCATCGGCATTCTCGTGGACGAGGCGACCGTAGCGATTGAGAACATTCACGCGCACCTTCAGCGCGGCAAACCGCTCGCCGTCGCGGTACGCGACGGATCGGCGGAAACGGCCGTCCCCCGGTTGTTGGCCATGCTTTGCATTCTGGCGGTGTTCGTCTCCTCGTTCTTTATGGAAGGCGCCGCGCAAGGTTTGTTCGTGCCGTTGTCGCTGGCCGTGGGCTTTTCGATGCTCGCGTCTTATATCCTGTCAAGCACGTTTGTGCCGGTGCTTTCGGTGTGGCTGTTACGGCATGACGGGCATGAGCATGCTTCGCATGCGACCCTGTTTGATCGCTTTCGCGACGGTTACGGGCAAGTTTTGACCAAACTGGTTCAGATCCGCTGGTTGCTTGTGCCGGCGTACTTGGTTGTTAGCCTGGCGCTGGTGGCGCTGCTGGGAAGTCGGCTTGGACGAGACATCTTCCCCGTGGTCAACGCGGGGCAGTTCCGTCTGCGACTGCGGGCGCCCGACGGAACGCACATCGGCCGTAGCGAGGAAATCGCAAAACAAGCGCTCCGCCTGATTGAAGACGAAGTCCAGCGAGACAACGTGGAATTGACCCTAGGCTACGTTGGGGCCATTCATTCCAGTTATCCGATCAACGGCGTGTATCAATGGTCGCGCGGCCCCGAAGAAGCCATCCTCTATGTTGGCCTCAAAGACGATAGCGGCATTCAAGTTGAGACGTTGAAAGAACGGCTGCGCGACCGCTTCGCGCAAGAGATGCCCGGCGTGCGGTTCTCGTTCGAGCCGAGCGATATCGTGAACGAGGTCATGAGCTTCGGGTCGCCGACACCGGTCGAAGTCGCGGTGAGCGGTCCGAATTTCGCTGAAAGCCGCGCCTTTGCGGCGAAGCTCTATGCCGAACTCGATAAGATTCCGGCGCTGCGCGATTTGCAGTATGCCCAGTCGATGGACTATCCCACGATTCAGGTTCAGGTCGATCGAGAGAAAGCCGGCCTGGCAGGGCTGACTCCCGCCGATGTCTCGCGATCGCTCGTGACGGCCACATCATCTAGCCGGTTCGTGGTGCCGAACTTTTGGGCCGACCCCAAAAGCGGCATTGCGTATCAGGTGCAAGTCGAGATTCCTCGCTCCGTGGTGCGCTCGCCTTACGGTATGGATGCGGTGGGCTCTGCAGAAGAATTGGGCCAGATTCCCCTGAAGCGCACCTCGCAAGGTCAGGTGCTCATTCGTGACGTCGCCACGCTTGAGAACAGCACCATGCCGGGACAATACGACCGTTACAACATGAAGCGGCAAGTCAGCCTGACGGCGAACATCGCCGGGGCCGATCTGGGCACGGTGTCCAATCAAGTGACCCAGGCGCTCCAGCGCGCCGGTGAACCGCCGCGCGGCGCTACCGTCGAGGTGCGCGGCCAGTTGCCTCCCTTGGAAGACATGCAAAATGGCCTAACCGTTGGAATTGGGCTGGCCGTGGTTGTAGTGTTCCTGTTGTTGGCAGCCAATTTCCAGTCGGTGCGGTTAGCGCTCGTCACGGTGTCGACCGTCCCGGCGGTTATCGCCGGAGTGGTGCTGATGCTCCTCATCACCGGAACAACACTGAATGTCCAGTCGTTTATCGGCGCTATCATGGCGATTGGCGTGGCGATGGCGAACGCGATTTTGCTCGTCACGTTTGCCGAGAATCGGCGGCGCGATGGCTTGCCTCCCCGCCAAGCCGCGGTCGAAGGCGCCGCCGGTCGGTTACGAGCGATCCTGATGACCAGCATGGCTATGATCGCTGGTATGGCGCCCATGGCCCTTGCGCTGGGCGAAGCGGGACAGCAAAACGCGCCGCTGGGCCGAGCCGTCATCGGCGGACTTGTGGCCGCGACCTTCGCAACGCTGTTTGTGCTGCCCAGTGTATTCGCCATGATTCAAGGCCGCGCAAGCATCGCGTCGGCCTCGCTCGATCCCGATGATCCGCAAAGCGTGCATCATGTGGCGACGTCCTGATTCAACCAAACAACGCAGATCGCGTTTCGCTTGGCAAGCTGTTCTTTCACCGAGTGAAAACCGACCATTCTCGAAGATACCTATGAAACGCTCTTACACCTTAGTGGCGCTACTTCTCGCTTCCTGGATTCTAGGGACCCAGAGCGGTTGCACGAAACCGAGCACCGTAGAGACTTCCGCCGAGGCGGCAGCGCCTGGAACTGGCGGAACGGCCGTCGAGCGCGTCACCGCGGGACCTCCCGTGCGCAAGTCGTTGGAATTATCCACCACGCAACCTGGCCGCCTGGAAGCGTTTGAGGAAACGCCGCTTCACTCCAAAACGGCGGGTTACATCGAGCAAGTCCTCGTGGACATCGGAGACCCCGTCAAGAAGGACGACATTCTCGTCAAGCTCTGGGTTCCCGAGTTGCAGGACGATGTTGAGCAAAAGGAAGCCCTGCTTGCTCAAGCCGAGGCCGAAGTTCGTCAGTCCGAGGCTGCGATAAAGGCGGCCCAAGCGGCGGTCGCTACGGCTCAGGCGGCTGTGGCGCACGCCAACGCCGGAGTCGCCCGCGCTACAGCCGAGTTTCAACGGGCCAAAGCGGAACACACGCGCGTGCAACAACTTGCCGCAAACGGTTCGGTCACGCAAAAACTTGTGGATGAAGCGTTGAATGCGTTTCGTTCCTCTGAGGCGGCTCAGCAAGAAGCCAGCGCGCACGTCGCTTCGGCCCAAGCGGCGCTTCAACAAGCCGAGGCCGGTGTGGAGAAGGCGGAAGCCGACCTAGGCGCCGCACAAGCGCAGGTGCGCGTCGCCAACGCCGATTTGGCGCGCGCCCGGACCATGTTGGCTTACACTGCGTTGAAAGCCCCCTTTGACGGCGTGGTGACGCAACGCAATGTGGATACCGGCTATTACGTGCAATCGGCAGGCGGAGGAATGTCGCCCCTGGTAACGGTGGCCCGCAACGATGAAGTGCGGGTATTTGTCGACGTTCCCGAGATGGACGCCGCGCTGGTCGATGGCGGCGAAGAAGGCGACGCGGTTAGCGTCACCATTCCCGCGCTTCCCGGCAAACAACTACCGGCGAAGGTCCGGCGCACCAGTTGGTCGCTTGACCCTGCGAACCGTTCGTTGCGCGTCGAGATCGATCTTCCCAATCCCGAGGGCGCCCTGCGCCCGGGAATGTACGCCACGGCGACTATTCTTCTAGAGAAGCGGGCCGACGTGCTTACGCTTCCCACCACCGCCATCGTCCGCGTGGAGCACGAGACCTATTGCTGCACCGTAAAGGCGGGGAAAATTGACCGTCGTAAAGTCGAACTGGGGCTGCGCAGCGGCGGTGAGGTGGAGGTGCTTTCCGGAATCGAAGCCAACGACACGGTCGTTCTCACCCGCGCCGAGTTGCTGACTCCCGGCCAACACGTCGAGGTTCTTGAGCCGGAAAAAAAGTAAGAATTTTCAAGTCCATTGCT
Organism: Planctomycetota bacterium; assembly: GCA_963204915.1. Lineage (GTDB taxonomy): Bacteria > Planctomycetota > Planctomycetia > Pirellulales > Pirellulaceae > JAHWKS01. Next base: position 238,422 of record CAUJHS010000117.1, read on the forward strand.
TTCGTCCCGGGGGAAACGTCGTTCAAGGTCCAGGGCGTTGATCTTGCGGCGCGCCCCGTCGTCGCCGCACTTCTGCATCGCAGCCGTTTGAGTTTGCGAGCCAGGCAATGCTGGCAATCTCCATAACTTGCCCTGGCCGCAACACCCACTCATTCTGCCGGCCGTCACGCCGAATCGGTAGAGTCGCGAAGGAAAGATTTTCCGATTACGGCGAGAGTACCGGTAGTTTGGGTTTTGATCGAGGTGCGCGTCATACCGACCGTTCGACATAATCTGACAATGCGTCGTATGCCGAACCGATCTGATTTGAGAGTTCAGCGGGTTATGCGCTTTCAGATTGGAGACTCGGAATGCTTCGGCGCAAGTTCGCGTTGTTCGCCTGTTCGCTGGCTTGTACAAGCGGTATCAACTGCGCCAGTCCGCAGCATGACAGCGCGATCGATCGTGGAGCATTACGCGCTTACGATAACTCTCACGCGGCGCCCGATCGACCGGACTCGGCTGTTCCCTCCCCCATGCCGCTAGAAGAAGCTGCGGCACGCGCCCCTGCGGCGACGCCACCGTCCGCAGTGCGCCTGGCGGCCCATCAGCAAGACGAAATGATCACCCCGCCCGAGCCGGTAATGGTCGAGTCTCCTTTTCGCGAGATGGATCTCGCGATGGCTCTGGCGATTGCCGACGGCCAAAGCACGCGAATTGGACTGGCGGCGGCCCGTTACCGCGAGGCGTACGCGCGGTTGTCGGCCTCTCGCATCCTATGGCTCCCCTCGCTGCGTGCCGGCGCCAGCTATAACCACCACGATGGACGTTTGCAAAACATTGAAGGCGACGTGGTGGAAGTCAGTCGCTCGGCCCTGAATGCGGGTTTCGGCGCCAACGGCGTGGCGGCCGGCTCGCCGGCGGTTCCCGGTTTGATCGCGAGTTTTCATGCCGCAGACGCGGTCTTTCAGCCGCGCATTGCCGAGTACGCCGCTTCGGCACGATACGCCGCCACGCGCTCCGAAACGAACGACGCCTTGCTCGATGTGGCCGTGGCGTACCTGAATCTTCTACGAGCCGTGCAACAACTGCGGATTGCGGAAGAAACTCGCGACCGCGCCCAGCAATTGGTCGAACTGACCGCGTCGTTTGCGCAGTCGGGCGCGGGGACGCAAGCCGACGCGGACCGGGCGCTTACCGAGTTGACGCTACGACAAAATGACGTGACGCGGGCCGAGGAAGCCTCGATCGTGGCTTCCGCGCGTCTGGCGGAATTGCTGCATCTGGACCCATCCCAGCTTATTGCTCCCTTGGAACCGACCATCGCGCCGATTGACCTGGCGCCCTGCGATACGCCGCTTCCCGAGTTGCTCGCCACGGGACTTTCCAATCGCCCTGAATTGGCGGAAGCCCGATACCTGGTTTGGGAAGCCGTGCAACGCTACCGCCGCGAGAAGTATGCGCCTTTCATTCCAAGCGTGCTTTTAGGAATTAGCCAGAGTGGGTTCGGCGGCGGCACCGGCTCGGAGTTGAACGACTTCGGCGACCGTTTTGACCTGGACGCGGTCGCGTTTTGGGAAATTCGCAACCTGGGCCTGGGAGAGCGTGCGCAGCGCGGCATTGCCGCAACTCGGCAACAACAGGCAAGCTGGCAACATGTGCAAACCATGGACCGTGTGGCCCGCGAGGTGATTGAAGCGCACGCGCAGGTGACGTCGCGCCGCCGCCAGATCGCCGTCGCCGAAGCGGGAATCACCGCCGCCGCCGACTCGTATCGTCGCAACGTCGCCCGCATTCGAGACGGCCAAGGATTACCACTGGAGACGCTTCAATCGCTGCAAGCGCTGGACACGGCCAATCGTGAATACCTGCGCACGGTCATCGAGTACAACGAAGCGCAATTCCGTCTCCAAAGGGCGTTGGGGTGGCCAATCCAGTAACAACGCGTAGTTTCTCTTTCGCGCATTCTCAACAGGCGCCAAGCGGTGTCGCTACGGCGGTGCGTTTAATTGTGACCGGCGGCGGCGATGAACGAAGGGGCCGCCTTCGTAACTTGGCGGCCCAGTCGCAACAAGAGCCACAACGCGACGCCGCTGACGAGGCTGCGACCGCTGAATGACTCCAAGTCCTTCAGCACTCCAAAGGCAAGGAAGAACGCGAGCCACCCAATTACCAGGGCCAGCCGGTGGCGATCGTCCCAGGCTCCACCGTTGGAAAGCCAAAGCAGCAAACCAATCTCGATGCCGGCGATGGCAAGCAAACTGAAGAACATGACCGTTGCCGCAGGACGTATCTCCCATTCAGGAACCATATACGTGCCGACCATGACCAGGATCATACTGATGGCGCCAATTATTCCAAACACCCGGGGTCTGGCGACTTGACCCGGTCGGGCCGCCAAGGGCTCGGCGGGCATGAACGCGGCTGCCGCCACAAGCGCCATGACGAAGCTTGCCAGCGCTAGCGCATGAGGCAGCGGCGGAAAGAAGGGAACGAAGAATCCCATCACCAGCGCCCAACCCGGCACGATGCAGCAACACAAGAACAGCACCGGAGAGCTGACCCAAGACTCATGGCGTCGTGCGGGGAAGAGCGCTTCGGCCGTCAAGATCGGGCCGACGATTCCGATCATCGCTTGAAAATGGACGATGCCGACCGCCAGCACCCAGCTAAAGCCGTGCGAGCGGCCATAGCCAGCCAGCGGCCCAAGACCTCCCCAATCGGGATTGAAGAGAACGCGCGTGACGATCCCCTCAAACAACAGACCAAACGCCAACCCCAGCAGCACCAGGCTGGCGAACCCCTTGCGGCGGCGCACCACGAACTCTCTCGCCACAATGGCCCCGCAGCCATAGGGAAAGAGCGTAATCGCCAAGCGCAAGGGATTAAGAAATTCCAGCGGCGAAAGAAACGCCGACACCAGTTCTGCATAAACCGGCGAGAGTAAGAACAACACCAACGCCGGCCGACGCATGATGGAGATAATTCCCGCGCCGCTCATGGAATGATCCTCCTGAGCCGTGAAACCTTCCGCGAAGTCAAGAGTATCGCGGTTTCACGATGCGTTGCCCAGCGATGGAGCGGGATGTTTTGCTCAAAACTTTGTCAGGTTGCAGCGCGAGCTGATTACGCCAAAATGCCTTGCACCACGCTTCCATGCACGTCGGTTAGGCGGTACAGGCGGCCCTGGTAGCGGAAGGTCAGCCGGGTGTGATCGATGCCGCACAGGTGCAGCATCGTGGCCTGCATGTCGTGAACGTGGACCGGGTTTTCAACAATGTTCCAGCCGAAGTCGTCGGTTGTTCCGTACACCGTGCCCGCCTTCACGCCGCCGCCGGCCATCCACCAACTATACGCTTTGCCAAAATGGTCGCGCCCTTTGGGGCTGGCCGGGTCGCCTTGGCCGAACGGGGTGCGGCCGAATTCGCCACCCCACACAATCAGCGTATCGTCCAACATGCCGCGGTCCTTCAGGTCGCGCACGAGGGCGGCCGAGGGGCCTTCGGTATCAATGCACTGCTGTTCCAACTGCGTGAAAAGATTACCGTGCTGGTCCCAACCGGAATGCATCAACTGCACGAAGCGCACGCCCCGCTCCAGCAATCGCCGCGTAATCAAGCAATTGTTGGCGTACGTTCCCTTGCTTAGCGCGTCGGGCCCGTAACGGTCGAGCGTGGCCTGGGACTCGCCGGAGAAGTCCACCAGTTCCGGCACGCTCGATTGCATGCGAAACGCCATTTCGTACTGAGAAATGCGCGTATCCGTTTCTGGGTCGCCATAGTCGGCCAGGTGATCGGCGTTCATGGCGGCGATGTCGTCCAACAGCGCGCGACGTGCGGCCGCGCTCACCCCCGGCGGGTTCGCCAAATACGGCACCAGGTCGCCGGAGTTACGAAACCTTACGCCCTGAAAACGACTGGGCAGAAAGCCGCTGCCCCAGTAGTAATCGAAAAAGAGTTGCCCGCAGGTCTTGCCCTTATCGCTGGAGGTCATGACCACGAACGTCGGCAGGTTGTCGGTTTCGCTGCCCAGACCGTACGACAGCCACGCGCCCATGCTCGGCCGGCCGGGAACTTGCGCGCCGGTCATGAACAGCGTCACGCCGGGGGCGTGATTCACCGCTTCGGTGTACATGCTGCGCACGAGGCAAAGATCGTCGGCCAGGGCGCCGACGTTGGGCAGCATCTCGCTCATGGTTGTGCCGCACTGGCCATACGACTTATGCGGCTTGATGGCCGGCACACAGGGCCACTTGCCATAACCCGAGGACATGGTCGAGAGCCGCGTCATGCCGCGCACGGAATCGGGAATGTCTTTGCCGGCCATCTCGCGCATCAGCGGCTTGTCATCAAACAAGTCAATGTGCGAGGGACCGCCCCCCTGCCACAACACCACCACGCGTTTCGCTTTAGGCGCGTGATGCGGAAGCCCCGGCAATCCTGCGGCGCCGCGAGTCGCCGACGCGCCTTGCGCCTGGTCGCCTTGCAGGAGCGCCGCCAGCGCCGCCACGCCAATGCCGCTGGCCGCGGAGCCGAACAACTGCCGACGCGTGACGCGGGCAATGTTTTCGCGGTGCAAGTCGGTCATCATGGTAAGTTCCTATAGGGAAAATGCGTGCTTGCCGACGTGCGGCTTATTCACGAGTTAACGCTTCGTCCACGTTCATAACGCCCAAACACACGGCGGTTAGCGCCGCATGTTCGGCGGCGTTTAGCGACTCGTCGCGCGGCGTGGCCCCGACGGTGAGCAGCGCCAACGCGGCTTCCGGATCAGCCTGGTAAATCGCCGCTTGCTTCTCGTACGCGCGGCGCAAGTGCGCCATGTCGCGATCGGTCGGCGCCCGGCAAAGCACACGGCGAAACGCTGAGGCCAGTCGGTCATCAAGCGTGTCGCTTTCCTGTGAGCATTGCCGCGCCAGCACACGCGCTGCTTCGACCCAGGTCGGATCGTTCAGCGTGGTCAAGGCGTGCAGCGGCGTGCTGGTGGTCGCCAGACGTACGCGGCAGGTTTGACGGTTGGACGCGTCGAACATATTCGCCGGGCCAACCGTGCGACGCCAGAACGTGTACAGGCTGCGACGGTAGAGATCGCGGCCCAACGAGGTCGGATACGTGAAGTCTCGCTCTTTGGTAATGGCCAGCGGCTCCCAAACATCCTCGGGCTGATAAGGATAGACCGGCGCTCCGCCGATGCGCCGATCGAGCAAGCCCGACGAAGCCAACGCCCAGTCGCGCAAGATCATCGCCGGCATGCGGAAGCGGCTGGCCCGCGCAAACAAGCGGTTCTCTATGTCGCGCTGCCGGTGCTGCTCCGTGACGCGGCTCGATTGCCGGTATGTGGAACTGGTTACAATCAAGCGATGCATCGTCTTCATGCTCCACCCGCACTCGCGAAATTCGACGGCGAGCCAGTCAAGCAGATCTTTATGCAGCGGAAACTCGCTCTGAACGCCAAAGTCCTCGGCGGTTTTCACGATGCCCACGCCAAAGAAGTATTGCCACATGCGGTTCGCTTGCACACGCGCCGTGAGCGGATGCTCGGGCGCGACCAGCCACTGCGCCAACCCCAACCGGTTGGCCGGCGCGCCTTCCGGCAGCGGCGGCAGAAAAGCGGGCGTCGCAAAGGAAACCTTCTCCGTAGGCTTGAGGTACTCGCCGCGCTCCAGGATGCTCGTTGGGCGCGGCTGCTCGTCGCTCATCACCATGACGCGCGGAATTTGATCGCCCCGGTATTCCGCCAATTGATTCCGCAGGCCATCGGGCCGGCCGATTGCGGGCAAATTGCCGGTCAGCCCCGGTCGGACTTTCTCGTCGAAGTGCTTGCGAAGATCGGTCGCCAGCGACGTTTTCTCCGCATCGGTTCGCTCGCCTTCCGGCTTGCGCAACAGCGCGATTAAGGCTTCCGGCAAGCCGCTTCCTTCAGGAACCGCGCCGCCCGCGGTCAAACCGAGGCGCCAACCTTCAAAGGCGGCATTCGCCGCGGCGTTGGCCTCGCTTTGCGCCGTGGCGATTTGCGCTTCAAGCTGCGCGATTCGGGCCTTGTTTGCTTCGGTCGGCAATTCGATAAACGGCGCAGCCACGCGAATGCGCGCCGACTGCCGCTGAGGAACGCCGCTTTCAGGCACGCGGTTGAACGCGTCCATCAGGCTGTAGTAGTCGCGCTGCGTGAGCGGGTCGTACTTGTGGTCGTGACATTGCGCACACGCCATCGTCAAGCCAAGCCAGGTGGTGGCTGTCGTGTCGATGCGGTCGAACAGAATCACGAACCGTTGCTCCTCGGCGATCGCGCCCCCTTCGCCATTCAGCAAATGATTTCGATTGAACCCGCTGGCGATCTTCTGCTCGGTCGTGGCGTTCGGCAGCAAGTCGCCCGCCAGTTGCCAAACGGTGAACTGGTCGAACGGCAGATCATCGTTCAGGGCCTGCACGACCCAATCGCGCCAGATCCATTGCCAGGTATCGCCATCCTGCTGAAAACCGTTGCTATCGGCGTAGCGCGCCGCATCGAGCCAGGGCAGCGCCATTCGCTCGCCATAGTGGCGACTGCTCATCAGTCGGTCGACAAGCTTCTCATACGCGCGCGGGTCGTCATCGGCCACGAACGCATCGACTTCAGTCGGCGTAGGCGGCAGTCCGGTCAGGTCGATCGACAACCGTTTGATGAGCGTGGCGCGGTCGGCTTCCGGATTCGGCGCCATGCCCTCGGCTTCGAGTTTGGCCAACACGAACCGGTCGATGGGATTGCGCACCCAAGACTCATTCTGCACGGGCGGCGGCGCCGGACGCTGGGGCGCCACAAACGCCCAGTGGTCTTCGTAAGAAGCTCCCTCGGCAATCCAGCGCTCCAGCAGCTTCTTTTGCTCCGCCGTCAGGCGTCGGTTCGAATCCGGCGGCGGCATGAGCATTTCGGGATCGGTGGCGTGGATCCGTTCAATCAAGGAACTTCCGGCCGTGTCGGCGGGGACAATCGCCCCAAAATCCAGGGCCGCCTGTCGGACATCCAGCCGCAGATCCGCCTGCCGCTTGTTGGCGTCCTGGCCATGACAATAAAAGCAATTGTCGGAAAGAATCGGCCGAATGTCGCGATTGAACGATAATGGCGTCTCGGCCCGCAATGCCGGAGCAATCGCACAAGCAAGCAAACCGACAGCAACGCGCCACGAAAGGGCAAACGTCAAAGGGCGAAGCAAACAGCGCATGGGTCGGCCCTTACAAACAAAGGCGAGGCGGGACAAAGGCCGGGGATGTGGGTCGCGTCCTTCTTGGCGAGCGATAACGCAGCTTGCCGTGATTTCCCCTCACGCAACACCACGCCGCTCCGCCAATAAGAACCTTAGGTGGAAAGGACTGGCGGCAGTCCCAACAGGCAGACCTTCAGTTTAGCCGGAATTGCCCGTCAAAGGCAACTCAAACGCGGGTCAGAACGGAGGTATTTGAAACCGCCGCGTCGCGGCGGCGTGCGGTTTTTGCTGGGGACGGTAACCTCGCGCTGGGCGGATGGACTTGGGAGAGGTGCGCGCAGGCGTTATCCCTCGCCGGTTGGCTCCTCGCCCAACAGGTCTTCCACGTAGATGGTGCGCACCAGCACCAGCAAGGCGGCCGATAACGGCGTGGCCATCGCCAAACCCAGGGTGCCTGTCAACACGCCCAGGATGAGTTGCGAAGTAATGGTCAGCGCCGGCGGCAGCGAGATCGCTTGTTGCTGAATCATGGGCGTAATCACGTAGCTTTCCACCGTTTGAATGGCCAGATAAAGCGCAATGACCCAGACCGCGGTCATGGGGCTTTGCAATAGTCCGGCAAGCACCGCCGGAACCGCAGCGAGAATCGGTCCAAAGTTCGGAATGAACGTAAGCAAGGCCGCCAGCACTGCCAGGGCCAGCGCCATTTCGATCCCCAGTGCGAAGAGGCCAAGCCAGGAAAGAACTCCGATGATGACCATGGAAACCAACATGCCCAGCAGCCAGCCTTGCAGGGCCGAGCCGACTTGGTCGAGGATGTCTCGCGCGCGGTTCCGACGCCGACGTGGAACCAGGATGAGTAGTCCGCGACGATACAACTCGGGCTGTGAAGCCACAAACAAACCGACAAAGAAGATCACGACCGCGCCTCCTACGGCGCCAAACGTCCCCGACACGAACCCGCTGATTTGAGCGAACACATCGCGTCGTCCTGGCAACAGGTTTTCCGTGCTTGGAGCGCGCTTCAAGGCCCAGCGTCCCCACGGGTATTGCGCCACGCGTTCCTGCAACCGCTCGACCGATTGGGGCAAGGTTTGCTGAAGCTGGTCAACTTGCTCGGTCAAGGGAGCGGCCATAAGCCAACCCGCGCCGAAGACGCCGACCGCCAGACCAAGCACGACGAGCGCGAGCGACGTCTTCTCACCGAACAACGTATGGCGACTCAGCCAACGGCTCACGCTTCGCAAAAATACGGCGAACAATAATCCGGCGAAGATCAGCAACAGCACATCGACGGCAAACCAAACACCGAGGACGCCGACGGCGATTAACGCTCCTACGCTCCAAATCACTGCGGCCGACTTGCCCAAGTCGATCCATCGCCCGGAGCCAGTGCAGCGCGCCGAATCATCCGTCGTTACGTCATTGAGGAAGTTGTCTTGAGGGAGGTCCATGCAGCGGGGCTTTGCCAAAGGTGATTCACGGGAACGCGTGCCTCCCTACATGCAAACGGCGTGCGAGAAAGATCAGAATTCTCAAAATGTCGCACGAAACGCGCGCCGCTTTCGTTAACCTTGGCAACTGGATCTGATTTGAAGATGAGCCGCACGAACACGACGGCTGCTCCAAGTTCGACTTGATCAAGGCGGTAGAAACCGCGCCACGGCGTGTTTTTTGCACAGCTCGCGGGGCGCCGATGTCCGGCGAATCGCCGCTTTGTGATCGCGTTTTAGGCGGCAACCACGATCGCGATCTGGCCCACGATCTAGTTCGACGCGGAGCAAAAACTCCGCGTCAATTTGACGCCGCCTTGCTTTTTCCGCTTGGCCGGGAAGCGACGATCCTTCGCCGCTCGGCGATCACTCGCCGCTAAAGGAGGTACGGCCCTTGGGGTCGTCGAGGCGGCCTAGCGTGCGTTCGAGCGTTTTTTCGAGTTTGTCGGCGGCGCCTTCAATCGCCTGGTCGACCGTGGGGCTTTGATGGCTCACGGCAATCGGTTGCAGCCCTGCCAGGCGGGCTTCCATGGCGCAGCGTTTGTCGTCGCCGCCGGACTTGGCGCTGCTGCTTTCATCGGTGAGATGCACTTCGACGCGCGTGACCCGATTTCCAAACCGGCTGAGCGTCTCCTCGACCACCGACTCGACATGCCGAATGAGACCTTCGTTGCTTTCGATATGGTTGTCGGTGTTGACTTGAATTTTCATGGTGGTTGTTCCTTAATTGGCCCGCGGGCGGCGGACCCAGGATTTGTGCGTCACACGGGGAGATTGCCTGGCAATGCCCCCTGGTCGCCCTCGCAGCCCGCCGATCGCCCGCCTCGGATCGGATAATGCCTCGCAATGAAGAGGTCGCGTTACACGATTCAAAACGCGGACCACTCTTCCAAAATATAGCAGACTTATCTCCTCGACCGAGAGGGGCTTGGCCGCGGACAAAGAAATGGCACGCGATTTGTTTCTTTGTAAAAAGCTGCGTGAACCAAGAGTCCCCATGTCGCCCAGAACTCGCACGAGAGATCAAATGCACGCCCACTCACCAAGGAATACCCCCATTCCCGGCAAAGAACTGAAAGCGGTCCTCGTGGGAGCCGTGACAGGATTAGTGGGAACCACGGCGATGACCGCCACGATGATGGGTCTGGAGCAGAAGCTTCCTCGGCACGAGCGCGAACCCTTGGAGCCGCGGCGCATTACGGAGTCGCTGCTCGCCGGAGCCAGCACCTTTCACGCTCTGCCCGAACGGCAAAAAGCCGACCTTTCGATCCTGGCTCATTTGGGTTACGGCGCGGCCATGGGCGCGCTGTATCAAACTATCGAGCGCCGTCTGCCGCTTCCGCCTTTGGCGCGAGGAGCCGCTTTCGGGTTGATGGTGTGGGCAGCCAGTTATGCGGGATGGTTGCCGGCGCTTGGAATTCTACCCCCGCCCCATCGTCGTCCGGTAGGACGCAACGGGTTACTCATCGCCAGTCATTTGATGTGGGGCGTAGTTACCGCGGCCGCAAGCGGGGGTTCATCCACAACGCCGTCTTACCGGCGCAACGTCATACCGCGACGCGGCGGCTCCAACGAACCGGGAGGCATCGGCGGGAAGGGATCTTCCTCGACCGCTTGACCGAAAGGCGTTACGCCTTCGACCGCGGCGCGCTGCACCACTTCCGACGCCGGCTGCTCCATTTCATACGTATCGACGGAGCGCAATGCCGCACGGTTTCCCACGGCCATGACCAACTCGGAAAAGCGGTGACGCACTGGCGGCTCAACGTGCTCAAGTTTCTCGGCAAGTCGCTGCACGCCTGGTCCGTTTTCGGACGCTGCTTGCGATATCTTCCCCAGAAACGCCGCCGACTCGGTAAAGTTCGCATCGGCCGACTTGCCCACCAAGGGGTTCAACGTGCGCGCCAACAAGTCGACGCCGACGTTATCGACCTTCACGAAAACATCCAGGTGACTTGTGATCACCGTGTCTCCCGCAGGGCTGGGCGTATATGCCGAGCGCAGCAAGAGCACGCAGGACCCGTGAACGCGGTTCTTCAACAGCGGTCCTTCGTAAAAGCCTTCAGCGTAAATCACATGGACTTCGCGCGTGCGCAACAAGGTATGCGCCACACACTGGGTGCCGGCGCCATCGGCCGCCTTGACCGAGTTCGGCCCAATCCGCTCAATTTGCACCTGCGTAATGCCCATCAGATCCCAGATGTTCACCACGACTTCCGGATGCTGAAGCAAGAACAGGTACAAATCGGGGTCGCACTCAATCGACTTGGCAGGCATGCGCCGATAAATGCTTGGCTTCGAAACAATCTCCCAAACCCGGGCCTGCGCCTGCGGAGGAAGTTGCTGCACGGGCAACGCGCGCGTCGCGTCTTCGCGCGCTTCCCGGCTGGACAAGCCGTCATCCGGGAAACCCCATACGAGATTCGCGGGTGCAACGAAACACCACGCCGCCAGAAGGAAAAGAGCCATCGTCGGCGCACGGCGCAGACAGGATCTGGCGCCAGGAGCGCCCTTAGCCGGCGTGCGAGAGGATGCTACGTCTTGCCGCAACGCCCAGCCGACCGCCGGTCCGAAGCGCCAGGTTCCGGTGCGCCCGCGCGCAGTCTTGGCCCTTGGCCGGCCGCGCCATGCGCGCGGCAAGTCGTGGTTGAGCATAATCCCCCCTGGATGCACAACGATCGTGACGGCAGGTCATGCCGGTCTTACGACTTAATTCGGCTTTCCCAAGGGGCCGGGGACAACGTTTTTACGCGGGCAATCGTTATGAGGGAAGAAATCCCCCACCGAAAGGATAGTATTTCTTGCGCGCGAAGCGACGATCACGGTCCGATCCGCGCGCGAAAATGGCGAACCACCAAAGATTGCGCGGCGCCATGCAACCGTCGTGGTGCAAAAACAGATAAGCTACGCTGTTGGGCGGGAGCGCAGCAGGCTGCGGTAGTCGCCTTCAGCCGCCAAGACGAATAACAAGCCGTCGGCTTGCCAGGCGCCGATGCTCCATCCTCCTGTGGCGCCGGGAAGCGGGGTGCGTGGAGGAACCGAACCGATGCCTGCGACCGGCGTGTCCACTTGCGACACGAACAAATACGCCGACTTTCCTTGCCGGAACGGAATTTGATAAACCACGGCCTTGCGGTCCAGCGAGGTTTCGACCCTTCGCCATTGAGCCGGCGCCACGGCCAGATACTGCCGCGGATAAGCGCGCGGCGGCTGACGCGTCATCGGGCTCCAGGCGGCGCGGTGGAAATCTTCGTCAGACAACCACTCTTGCGCTTGCACCACCAGTTGCGAAGGCGTTAATTCCGGGGTGTGGTTGACCAGCCAGTAACTCAAACCCAGAGCAATAAAGCTAACCGCGGCGGCCATGGCCAAGGCCCAGAACCGGCGCCGAGATTGTGGTTGCCGCGCCGCGGACGACAAATCTGCTCGGTCTGCCGGTGCGACCGCCGCGACAGACTCCGACGCATCAGCCGCGGCTCTTCCGCCGGCCGCACCGACCGCTGCTAACAATCGCTGCTCCAAATCGCCGGGGACCGGCACATCCTGGAACGCCGCCACGAGAGCCCGATCCAAGCGTTGCGAACGTTCCAACGCCTGGCGTGCGGTTTCGTCTCGCTCCAATTCGTCCGCTAACGCCGCCATCTCCGGGTCAAGCAACTTGCGGGGCGCAAGCAGGTCGTCGCCGTGAGGTCGGCAGGCGTCCATCAAGTTGTGAAGTGGTTGCTTGTCCATGAGTGGTCTCGGTTTGTAACCGTCCTTGGAGAAAACCGCGTTATACGAACATCGCCAGTAATAAATGGAGCCGTGGAGGGCACGACTCGCCTTGAGTTTGGGCTTCCAGCAAGGCGCGAAGCCGACCCTTGGCGCGGGCCAGGCGACTCATGACCGTACCCGGCGCCAAGGCTAATCGATCCGAGATTTCCTTGTACGACAACTCTTCAAAGTAAAACATGACCAGCACCACGCGGTGCTCGTCCGACAATTGATCCAATGCGGCTTGCAGCCACTGCCGGTCGATCCACTCCGCTTCGGCGCCCGCCGGCGGGATGCTACCGTCGGGAATGCGATCGACTTCAATTTCCAGGTTGGCCGCCGGTTCGGGCGCCGGGCGGCGACGTTGCTTGAGGTAACAGTTGCGCACCACGGTGAACAGCCACGAACGGGCTTTTGCCGGATCGCGCAACTGGTGAAGTTTTTGCTGAGCAATCAGGAACGTTTGCTGCGTCAAATCTTCCGCGTCATTCTGCTTGCCCGCTAGGCGAAACGCATAGCGGTACACGTCGGCATGATGCTCGCGAATAAGTTGCCCAAGGTCCAAGGCGCATTCGAAGCCGCTCCCCGGAGGTTGGGGCTCCTCAAATTCATGTTCGGGTTGTGGAGACAAATCGCCTGCCACCGTTCCTCGCTGCTTCTTGTTTAGAGCCGCCAAACGACCAATTTATTCCCTTTTATTCTTGAACGCTTGCACTGATGTCGGCGATTCCCGGGCGGTGAACACGTGGAAGCTTAGCGAAAACAGGGCGAAAATGCGGGTTAAGCGGCGTTTCTGGCCGATTTAACCGGCACGACTGAACGCCGACTTGAAAAAAATTTACCACAGTCGGGAATATTTGCCCAATCCAGGAATCTATCCTTGTGTGAGGAGCAGGAAGGTCCTGCAAAACATTGATCTCCCCAATTTGGAGCTTTGAATCATGAAGAAGTTGTCGCTGTTGTTGGTCGTGTTGAGCTTGGGTCTGTTCGCCGTGGGTTGTGAGCCGACGGATTCCACCACCGTAGATGACGCCGCCCCGGCCACCACCGAAGGCGATGTGGATGCGGGCATCGACACGGAAATGGATGTGACCGAGGAAACCACCGAAGAAGCGATCCCCGCCGAAGAAGCCGCTCCGGCCGAGGAAGCCGCCGCTCCTGCCGAAGAAGCCGCTCCGGTTGACGCCGCCCCCGCCGAAGAAGCTGCTCCTGCTGAAGAAGCCGCTCCCGCGGAAGAAGCCCCGGCCGAAGCCGCTCCCGCCGAAGGCGACGCTCAATAACTCTCTGCAAACCATAACTGGTTTGGGTGTTGGACTAGCGTTTCCAAGCAAGTGATTCCAGCCAAGCCCACGGATCCTCATCTGTGGGCTTCGCTGTTTACGTAACAACCATTCTTATTTTCTGTCAGGAATATTTCCACGATGCAACGTTTCAGCTTTGGAGTTTTGGCCCTCAGTTTAGCTTTGTTCGCTCTTGGCTGCTCGTCTTCGACCCCGTCGGGCGACACGGGCACGACCGGCACGAACACCACCACTGCGGTTGATGACCACAGCCATGACGAAGCCGGTCACAGCCACGACGAAGCCGCCCCCGCGGAAGCTGCTCCGGCCGAAGGCGCCAGCGATGAGTTCGGCGCCGCTCCTTCCGAACCCGAAATCTCGCTTGATCCGAGCGTCGACGGCGCTGCCGCCGAGCAACCGGAAAGCAACGAGTAACTTGCCTCTGCGGCGCTGTCGGGTTGTCGCCTGAATCGAGGCGACCTCAAGAGAGCCGCAACGCATGGCCGACTTTCTCCTTCTGGCCTGAGCGATGGTCGTTCGTACTCCGAACAACCATCGCTTTTTTCATTTTCGGCCCACGCAATCAGCGCGCAGGAGCGGGCTGCTTTTCCTCTTCGGCGCGTGGCGCCGCAGCGTTCTCGGCGGCGCGAAGCACCCGCAGCGCGTTACCGCCCAAGATCTTGTGAATCTCGTCGGGCGTGTAACCTCGGTTGAGCAGTTCTTGCGTGATGAGGGGATACGTCGACACGTCCTCCAGTTGCTTGGGCAACATGCTCACGCCGTCATAGTCGGAACCGATCCCCACGTGATCGATCCCCGCCACGCGCACCATGTGGTCGATGTGATCGACCACGTCATGCACGCTGCCGGGCTCCATCGGGTTCTGCGCGCGCCAGCGAGCCATCGCTTTTTCGTAGTCCGCCTGTTCGGGATACTGCTTCCGCATTTGCCGGCCCACTTCAAACATGCTTGCCATCTTCTGCGCCGACTCCGGATGGATAAACCCGCTGAAGTAATTCACCATGACCACGCCGCCGTTGCGCGTTACCAGCCGCAGCACATCATCGGGCACATTGCGCGGATGATCGGCCAGCGCCCTGGCCGACGAGTGGGAAAAGATGATCGGGGCGGTACTGATCCGTAGGGCGTCCTTCATCGTCTCGGGCGAAACGTGCGAAAGATCGACCAACATGCCCAGCCGATTCATCTCACGCACCACTTCTTCGCCAAAAGGAGAAAGCCCGCCATGCTCGGCGTCGTCGGTAGCCGAATCGGCCCACGCCAAGGTGTCGCTATGCGTAAGGGTCATGTAGCGGGCGCCTTGCTCGTACAGTTGACGCAGCACAGCCAGCGAGTCTTCGATTGCATGCCCTCCCTCGACGCCAATCAGCGAAGCGATTTTGCCCTGCCTGCGAATTCGCTCCACGTCATCGGCGGTCAGCGCCAGTTCAAACGTTTCGGGGTATCGCTTGATCATGGCGTGCACCAGTTCAATTTGTTCGAGCGTTTGCCGCAGCGCTTCGCCGGTTTGCCGCGTTTCGGCGGGGACGTACACGCTCCAGTATTGCGCGCCCACGTTGCCTTCGCGCAAACGGGGAATGTCGGTGTGGAGTTTCCCATCATGCCGCTGGGCAATGTCGAGCTTTTCAAACGATGACGACGCCTTGGTGCGCAGCTCCCAAGGCAAATCGTTGTGCCCGTCGAACACAAAACCCGCGTTGTGAATCGCTCGTGCTTCGTCGGTGAGCGCCACTGCGGGCCGATCTTCACCGGCGGCCTTGCGCCGCCATTTGCCGGGTCCATACACGGCGCGGCCGGGCGTGGCGCCGGTGTGTTCGCCATCTTTCAGCACTTGCAAGCCATTAACCCACACATGCTGCACGCCCGTGGCGTATTGATGCGGCTCCTCATACGTGGCATGGTCTTGAATCGTGGCGGGGTCGAACACCACTACATCGGCATACGCGCCCGGCTTTAGATAACCGCGACCGCGCAGACCTAGCGTTTCGGCCGGGAAGCCGGTCAGCTTGTGAATGGCGGTTTCGAGCGGAATCACCTTCTCGTCGCGTACATACTTGCCCAGCAGTCGTGCAAAGTTACCGTAACCGCGAGGATGTGGATTGGTTTTGAGAAAGGCCCCTTCCGGCGCTTGGGAGGCCGAGTCGCTGCAAAACGACACCCACGGCAAGGCGATGTTGCGGCGCACGTTTTCTTCGCTCATTAAAAAGTACACGCACTCCACGCGGCTGCCGTCTTCGATCACCAGGTCCATCGCCGTTTCTTCCGCCGATTTACCGCGCTGTCGCGCTACTTCGGCCAGCGACTTGCCCGTGAGATGTTTCAAGTCGGGATTGTTGAAACCGACGAGCAGCACCTGCTCCGGCGAGCCGGCCATAAGCAGCAGGTTCTCCCATTCGTCCGTGGGCGTTTTCATTTCGCGGGCCACGCGCTCGCGGGTGGCGGGGTCGCGCAACCGGTCGCGCCACCGCTCGTAGCCGCCTTCCTGCACCCAGGGCGGCATGGCGGCGCTCAGGCCTGTGGCGCCGGCGGTGTAGCAGTACATGTCGGCGGTCACGCGCAAGCCTTGCTCGCGCGCGGCTTCAATCTTCTTGATGACTTCCTCGCCTTTACCCCAGTTCTGCTCGCCGGCCGCTTTGAGGTGATATATCTCGCCGGCCGCGTTCGACTCGCGCACGATCTTTAAGAATTCGTCCACGGCTTCGAGAAGTTGGTTCCCCTCGCTGCGCAGGTGTGAAACATACAGCCCGTCGTACTCGCCGGCCACTTTCGCCAGCTCGATCAACTCCGGCGTTTTGGCGTAAAACGCGGGAGCGTAAATCAAGGACGAAGCAACCCCCAGGGCGCCTTGCTCCATTTCGCGCCGCACGAGGCTCTTCATCTCAGCGAGTTCTTCCTCCGTCGGAGCGCGGTCTTCATACCCCAGCACATGAATGCGCACCGACGACGCGCCGACGAACGACGCAATGTTGCACGCGACGCCTTTCTTCTCGGCGTGCTGCAAATACTCGGCCAGCGTGGTCCAAGCCACGTCATAGGCCAGATCGCCCTTGTTCGCTTCTTCGTCGCGGCGCATCGCTTCGTTGAGCGGGCCCATCGACCAGCCTTCGCCGAACACTTCGAGCGTCACGCCTTGGCGAATATCGCTCTGGCTGCGGCCATCGTGCAGAATCGAATACGGCGCCCAACTCAGCATATTAATGAACCCCGGCGTCACGGCCTGGCCTTGCGCGTCAATCACGGTCTTCGCGGTGTCGTTAGACAAATCGCCCACCGCCGCAATGCGGTCGCCCACAATGCCCACATCCGCGCGCCGCCCCGCCGCTCCCGTCCCGTCATACACGCCGCCGCCGCGAATCAACACGTCGTACTCGGCAGAGAAAACCGTGGCGACACAACCTATCGAAGTAGCAAACACAACCGCCATCGCGAGCCATCGCATGGTTATCTTTCCTCAAGAGGTGGCTTGAACAGAGTACGGGGCCCAGTATAGCGCGTGGCGCGCGAGTAATCTATTGAACCAAGCAGCGATCTTTCGCGGCTGCTTGGACGCTCGCGACGCGGCTTCTTATAATCAGATGGACAGAATTCCTAAACATAGCCTGCGGCGCATGCGGCGCCCTCCGGTTCCGGCGTTTTCGATCCCCCTATACCGGGAGTTTGCTTCAATGACTTTCAACCTGGCGCGGCGGCGGTTTTTGCAAACGGCTTCCGGGGCAATGGCGCTTTCGGCCCTGGGGGCGTATGGTGTGGAGTTGGTCAACCAGAAGCCTAAACGTGTCGGCTTGATCGGCTGCGGCTGGTATGGCAAGAGCGACTTATTCCGCTTGATCCAAGTGGCGCCGGTCGAAGTGGTCTCGCTGTGCGATGTAGACGAGAGGATGCTTGCCGAAGCGGTCACGCTTGTCAGCCAAAGGCAAAAGTCTGGCCAGAAGCCGCGCGCGTTTACCGACTACCGCAAGATGCTTCAGGAGAAAGATCTGGACATTGTGCTCATTGGCACTCCCGACCACTGGCACGCCCTGCAAATGATCGACGCGGTCGCAGCCGGCTCTGATGTGTACGTGCAAAAGCCAATCAGTGTGGATGTGGCCGAGGGCGAAGCGATGCTCGCCGCCGCCCGCAAGCATAACCGCGTGGTGCAGGTGGGCACGCAGCGCAAAAGCACGCCGCACTTGATCGAAGCGAAGAAGAACATCATCGAAGCCGGCCGGCTCGGCAAGATCGGCCATGTCGAAATTTGTTGCTACTACCACATGCGGGCGAACGAAAAGCCGCCCCTCTCGACCGTGCCGGATTTTCTCAACTACGAAATGTGGACCGGCCCCGCACCGCTGCGGCCTTACGACAACCTTCCGCATCGGCGGTGGTGGCGGGCGTTCACGGAGTACGGCAACGGCATCACCGGCGACATGTGCATTCACATGCTCGACACTGTGCGCTGGATGCTTGGCCTCGGTTGGCCGGAGCGAGTTTCCTCCACCGGCGGCATTCTGGTGCAAAAGGATTCGGCCTCGAACATCTCGGATACGCAAACCGCCACGTTCACGTATCCCGAATTGAATGTGGTGTGGCAACACCGCACCTGGGGTACGCCGCCCGACCCCGATTACCCGTGGGCCATGTTCCTCTACGGCGATAAAGGCACGCTCAAGGCAAGCGTCACGCGGTACGACTTTATTCCGCAAGGGGGCGGCGAACCGATTCACCGCGACTGGCTCGACGAAAGCGACCAGTTCCCCGAAGACAAAACCGAGAAAGACATCGAACTGCACGCCGCGCCTGCCACGCGCCGCCACATGCTCGACTTCCTCGCCGCCATCGACCAGCGCAGCCGTCCGGTAGCCGACATTGAAGAAGGTCACATCTCCACGGCGAGTTGCATTCTCGCGAACTTGTCGATGGAGCTCGACGGTCGGCCGCTGGCGTATGATCCGCAAAAGCAAACCGTGACGAACGACGAAGAAGCCACACGGCTCCTGCGCCGAGCTTACCGTGCGCCGTGGAAGCATCCCGGCGACAAGGCGTAAGTAAGGCCGCTTGCGCGACGATGGTTTCCCGTCGGCGGAATCGCATGCATCGTCGATGGTCTACGCTTCGCCAACGGGCCGACGATCCGTCGCACACGATCGCGACGCGCCTTCGTCCTATCGCTGCTTAACCCCGGTCGAAATTCAACCTATATGCCTCGGAATGTTGAAATCAAGGCGGTGGTGCGCGATTGGACGGCGGTGCAGGCTGCCGCGGCGCGTCTGGCGGCCGAACCGCCGCAACGGCTCGTTCAGTGGGATACGTTCTTTCACGTTCCTCGCGGCCGGCTCAAGCTGCGCGAGTTTTCCTCCCAGCAGGGTGAGCTGATCTACTACGAACGGCCCGATGCGCGCGAAGCGAAAACCAGCCACTATCAGATCGCGCCCACGTCGCAGCCACAACCGCTGCGCGAGGTGCTCTCGGCCGCGCTGGGCGTGCGCGGCGAAGTGAAGAAAGAGCGGTGGTTGTATCTCGTCGGCCAGACGCGCATTCACTTGGATCGCGTCGAACACCTGGGCGAGTTTCTCGAACTCGAAGTGGTGCTGACCGACGACCAGACCAGCGAAGACGGCCAGCGCATCGCCCAGGAAGTTCAAACGCACCTGGGCGTGCGTGAAGAAGACTTGCTCGAAGGCGCGTACCTCGATCTCAAGGCCAAGGTTTAGCTTGGGCTAGCCGCCCAGCTTTCCGAGGATGCTTTCCATTTCGCTCGCTTCAAAGGCGCGTGCCGTTTGGGTCGAAACATGGCCTTGCGAGCTTAAGTGCAGCATGGCGGCGGTCGCGGTTTCTTCGTCGGGCGCCTCGAACACCAGGACGCCGTCGAAACGTCCCAGGGTCCAATAGATCCCCTTGACTTTGACTCCCATTTTCTTCGCCGAGGTTTTGAAAGCGCTCGACCGCTGCACGGTATCCTTAATGTTGGCAATGCCCTCCGCGGTAAAACGGAGTGTCGCGATAAAGGTCATGGTCAGGTCTCCTTGAGGATGGAATTGCGGAACAACGCCGCACGAACAATCTCCAATTCCGCCGCGGTTAAATTAATACGGGCTTGCCCAGTTGCCGCCGCACCACCACGAATTGGCCGGCGTGCATCATGGGGTGAACGCCAATCAGCGTGAACACGCTGCCCACCGTGGGGAATCGCTTGCGAAGTCCTTCCGGCGACGGTTGATCGAACTCGGCCTCGGGCATTTCTTCCAAAGCCTTGACGGTCGCCGCGCGGACTTTCTGGAACAAATCAACATACTCCTGCCGCTTGAGGAACCCGGCCGGATCGTTGCTTTGCGCCTTGTCTTTGGAATGTTGCTCGGCAAAGCCAGCCGGCAGTTCGGCCGCCTTGCCGGGACACACAGCGCTCAACAGACCGACTTCCGAGTTAATCAAGTGCCCCAGTTGCCAGGCCAACGTGTTGCAGCCCTCCGCGGGGCGCCGCATCAATTCGTCGTCGCTCAAGTCGCTCACATACTGCATGAGCACGAACAAGCTAATATCCATCGACGATCGAAACGCATCCTTGGTGTTCATACAATTCACGCTCCTGGTTCAAGACGCCCGCTTTGCGGATGGGAAGGAAACCTGCCTTGCATGCTATTGTACGAACCTGGCCACGCCTGCCCAGGAGAGACCGAAGTAAAGACCTCCGAGCAATACCGGTTCGCCGTGGATGGCGCGGCCACGAGGTTCAAGCGACCACGCCTCTCGGCGGATCGTTCGAGCCTATCTCATCGAGGTGTGATGACTTCTTCAGTGTGGTCCACTCGCTCCGCGAGTGGTTTCCGGCACTCGCGGAGCGCGTGGACCACATTGGGGGCGTCGCACCTGCGTGAAACGCACTCTAACTTTTGAACCGCAGTTGCGTGAACTCTTTGACGCGGTCGCGAATGGCGGGCTCGACCGGGAGCCGCTCCATGCTGCTGGCGCCGTAAAATCCGACGATGCCTTCGGTATGATCGAGGATATACTGCGCGTCTTCCGGCTCGGCGATCGGTCCGCCGTGGCACAACACCAGAATATGCGGGCTGATGCGTTTGGCGGCGTCGTGCATCGCTTGCACGCGCCGGGCCGACTCTTCGAGCGTGACCGCCGTGGAGGCGCCGATGGTTCCTTTGGTCGTCAGCCCCATGTGCGGGATCAGTACATCGGCGCCGGCGCGGGCCATCGCTTCCGCTTCGTCAGGATTGAAGCAATACGGCGTGGTGAGCAAGCCCATCTCGTGGGCGGTGCGAATCATGTCCACCTCGTGGTCAAAACCCATGTCGGTTTCTTCGAGGTTCTGGCGGAAATTGCCGTCGATGAGCCCCACGGTGGGAAAGTTCTGCACGCCCGAGAAGCCCGCCGCGTCGACCTCGCGCAGAAACAGCTTCATCACGCGGAAGGGATCGGTGCCGCACACGCCCGCCAGCACGGGCGTGTTCTTCACGACGGGAATCACTTCGCGGGCCATGTCCAGCACGATGGCGTTGGCGTCGCCGTAGGGCATCATGCCCGAGAGCGAACCGCGGCCGCCCATGCGAAAGCGGCCGGAGTTGTAAATCACGAGCAAGTCGATTCCGCCAGCTTCAGACATCTTCGCACTGATGCCCGTGCCGGCGCCGCCGCCGATGATCGGTTTACCCTGGGCGACTTTGTCGTGCAGGTGAGCCAAAATATCTTCGCGAGAGAAAAGAGCCATAGAACGAACGCCAGGAAGGGAGCCAAATTCAGGTGCGCCAACGAAGCAGCGAGTAACATACACCCTGCGCCCCCGGCGCTCCAGACGCGAGCGGGCTTCCTCGGCGCATAAAAAACTCCGCGTGAGGGTCGACGCCCGCGAAGGCGTCGCGGCGAATCCCTCACGCGGAGCATGCCAACGTTGTGACGCTCGCGGCTTCATCCCGCGCAAGACGCCGGACAGCCCGCGATCACTCCGAACCAAGCTACGAGACCAGCGCGAACTGATCTTTCATGCCGCCCAGGAACGGCGCCCAACTTGCCAGTCGGCCGCCATGGGCGTACTGCGGCTTCCACGCCGGACGCGTCGGGCGGCGGCGCAGTTGCATACCCGCCTGTTCCGGCGTGAAGTTCGCCTTGCGGCGGTTGCAGTCGATGCACGCCAGCACGCAGTTTTCCCACGACGTGGGACCACCGCGCGACTTGGGCGTCACGTGGTCGAGCGTCAGCTCGTCACGACCCGGCTGCCGGCCGCAGTACTGACAGGTTAACCGGTCGCGCTTGAACACGTTCCGCTTGCTGAACGTGACATGGCCGTCGGGCGTACGGTCGTAATGCACCAGCGTGACGACTTCCGGCGCGCGCAGCCGCAGCGTCATGCCGCGCACCGACGGTTCGCCTTCGCGCGGGGTTTGGCGGACCCAGTCGTCCCAGTTGTAAAGCTGGAACGTCTCCGGGTCGACCACGCGCGCCGCGTCACGCGCCAACAGCACGAGCGCCCGCTGCACGGTCGCCACGTGTACCGGCTGCCAATTGCGGTTCAAAATGAGCGCCGGACGGCGGAGAATGGTAGTCATGGGACGAGGAACGGGAATCAGGAGTCAGAAAGTTCGGTTGTTGCGCTGGGTTGCCCAGCGGGATTAGTCTTTCGACACCTTGATGGGCGGGAAGGTTCGCTTGCCGGGACGAGCGCGGCCTTGTGTCCACAGGCGTAAACCGTGCAAATGCTCCTCACCGCGCACAAAATATCCGTATTCCAGCGAGGCCAATTGCCGCTGATACGCCGCGTCACGCGCCGGCCGCCAGTCGCCCGAGGGCGCGACCCAGCCTTGCTCGGCCATGGCGGTCAAAAGCGCGTCGGCAATCATTTGATGGCCGCGAATCCGCGGATGCACGTGATCGATCAGCAACTTTTCGCCGGGAATGCCATGCGGGCTGGCTTCCTCAAATAACCGCCGCACGTCGACCTTCGGCGTGTGCGTGTCCTGGGTTACGCGCTCTAGCACAACGTGCATTGCTTCCAGCATGCGCAGCGGGCAAACGTCTTCATCTTTCGCCCGCAGGTATTCGGCCTTGGCTTCTTCGTAACGGTGTTGCAGCTCCAGGCATTGCGCCAGGTGGTAGTGCACCGCGGCATGCCGGTCGTCCCGCGCGAGGGCTTGACGCAGCAATTCCTCTTGCCGCTGCGGGCTGATCGCTTCAAGGGCCGTTTCCCACAAGTCACGGAACGCTTGCCGGTCCTGGTCGGACAATTCCGCGGAATGTTCGCTTTTGAACGGAGGACAATCGTTCAGGTTCGATACGGGGTTGCACACGATCACCGGCACGCCCGCCGTATGGGCCAGCGCGATCATGCGGCGCAGGTTCGTTTCGTAATGGTCGATAATCAGGCGTGCGCGGTCGTCGTCGCGGCGGTATTTGCTTAGCCCGCCGTAATGATCGAGCACCGCGTCGACTTCCGCCGGCAACTGGGGCTGCTTTGGCGGCGGGGGGTCGTCGCCATGCGAGGCGTGTTGCACGCCCTGGCGAAAGACGTTGTACAGCCGCGAGTGCGCCATCGTGGCGCTGGCCGCCACGATCCACCGCGGCGTCTGTTTGATGTGGTCGTAGGTGCGGTCTTCGAGAAACTCGTTGTGGCCGGTGTAAAGGATGAAAAGGTCCGGCTGATGGGCTAGTAACTCTTCCAAAATCGGCGTGAGCCGGTAGCTGGCGTAGGAAATGCCGCCGCAGTTGACCACTTGCCAGTCGCGCTGCGGGTCGGCCGTTTGCAGCGATAGTTCCAGCCACGTGGTGAACGCGGTTTCAATGGTGTAGGGGTTGCCCTGCACCGTGGAGCCGCCCAGGCAGAAGATGCGAAATTCGCGCGGGCCTTTCTTCGCAGCGAACGAGTCGGGACGGAAGAACCGCTGCCGCGAGGGAGAAACCTCGAACCGCTGGCCATCCTCACTCAGGACGAACAGCGGATGAATCTTGGTAAAGCCCACAAAGGGATCGTCCCCATCATGGGCGCGGCCCCAACCGACCGCACGCAAGAACAATTCTCCCGCGGCAAAGGGCAAGAGCGCCAGCAGCACCGCGACCACCCGAAACAGCACGGCCCGACGCCAGCGAGGCGCGCGAGCGGCTTGGGTGGGAGCAACGCCGGCCATAGGCAATCTTGCGCAAAGCGACACAATTCGAGAAGCCCGAAGACGCCATTGAGGGCGTTTCGGCGCCTTGTCGAACGATTGTATTGTACGCCTGCGCCCGAGGCCAACCAAAAGAGCCGGCGGCGCGGGTAGCGCCGTCGGCTCTTGGTAACATTCCTCGATTTACGCGACTTGCTTACTCGGCCGCTTGCTCTTGGGCTTCGTCCCCTTCGACAATGGCGAACACGTGGGTGCGGTTGGCGATGTACAACACGCCGTTCGCTACGATGGGTGTGGTGTACACCGAGTTGCCCATGCTGATTTCGACCAGCGGTTCTTCTTGCGGCTCGGCCGAATGTTTGAACACGCACACGTCGCCGTCTTCGTCGCTGATATAAACGTGCCCGTCGGCGATGAGCGGCGAGGCCCATGAGGCGGCGAGCATGTCATACGTCCAATGCGGCTCGCCAGTTTTGGCGTTCAGGCAGTGGAACAAGCCGGAGAAGTCGGCGATGTAAAGGATGTCGTCCTTGATCGCGACGGTGCCGCAGGAGCGGTGCATTTCTTCTTCCCAGGCGCGTTCGCCGTCGCCGTCGATGTCTTTACCGACATAATGCCAGACGACCCCCGAGTTGGGGTTGTCCACGGCGGCTTCGCCGTTTTCTTCAATCACGGCTTGCATGCGACGGACGGGAAGAATTTTGCGTTCGCCCCCTTCGATCTTGACCGCCAGTTCAGCGCTGATGTCGCCGCGCTTGGTGGGGTCAATGCACCACAGGTGGCCTTCGCCTTCGCCGTGTTCGGGGTCTTGCCCCACGGCGAGATAGACCAGCCCGTCATAAATCACGGGCGTGGCGATGATTTCATTCCGCGTGCCGGCGCCGCCGAGTTTGTACAGCGAGGTCTTGGGGTTGGCGTCGAACTTCCACAGCAACTCGGGTTTGCCGTCTTTGCCTTTGTCGGCCTTGAAACTGTACAGCCAGGCGTCGCCGCCAGCGAAAATCACTTGCGGCACGCCGCCCAAAATACCCACGGCGGGCGAGGACCACTGACCGTGCAGAATATTCTCGCCGGGAGAACGATCAGTCCAGTAAACTTCGGCAGTGTTCTTATCCATGCACATAAAGCTGGGCGCATTCACCGCGGGGAGCGTGGCGTGCGATTCATCCACGCCGTTCGACGTGCAAATGAACAGCAAATCGCCCAACACCGTGGGCGAGCAACTGCACATGTTGTGTTGCGAAACGCCCAGTTCTTTCATCATGTCGAAGCTCCACACCACGTCGGCTTCGTGCCGGTCGTCGGGCGTGGTGATCTTGTAAACCGCCAGCCGCGGGCCTTCCATGCGGGCGACCAGTTGCCGCTCGGCGCCGTTGATCGTGGCGGCGATGGTCCAACTCTTGCCGTCTTCGCCGGCTTCGATCTTCGGTTCGCCCTCAAGCTTGTTGGCGGTCGCTTCGAGTTGTTCCTTGATGTCGTCCGAGAGTTTGCCTTCGCCCAGGGCTTGCGTGGCGCCGGCCGGTTCTTCGATGTTGAATTGCCGCGCTAGTTCATTTTGCACGGGGCCGTCGTCTTCACCGTCGTGAAAACCTTCGGCGTCGACACACAGCACCACACCGCGGCTGGAAACGAACCACAGGCGGTCGCCTTCGACGTACGGCGCCGAGCAAATGCCTTGCAGCGGCCAGTCGTGCACGCGGCCCGTGGGCAGCTTTTCGCTGGAGTGCTGCCACAGGAACTCGCCCGACTTTTCATCAAACGCCACAAGGCAACCGAGGTCGACTTCGCGCGGATAGCGCGGCAAATAGCCGTTCGTGTTATTCGTGCCCACAAACACGCGGCCGCTGGCCACGACTGGATTGCCGTAACTTTGGCTGCCGAGGTTTGCGACCCACTTGATATTTTGAGCGCTGTCTTTGTTCCATTCGCCGGTCTTGCGGTCGAATCCGCCGACGTCCCATTCGGTGGGAATGTTCTCGGCGATGGGAACGTTGTTGCGGTACGAGGTGCCGCCCCATTGCGGCCAGTCGCCCGCTTCGATCTTGCCGTTCGCCGTGGGATCGACCGCAGCGAGCGCATCGTGGGCCGGCGCGGCTTCTTCGGCCTGAGCGCTCGGTTCGTCTTTGGGTTCTTCGGCGGTTGGCTCCGCTTCCGGCGTTTCGCTGGCGGGCGCCGGAGTTTCGGCAGGCGCGGCAGGCTCCGAAGGCGCTGCAGAATCGGCTTCAGGCGCTTCGGCTGTGGGAGCTTCCGGGGCAGGTGTTTCTTCCGTTGGTGTGGCCGCTTCCTCGGCCGGCATTGCGGCTTCGTCGGTGGCCGCCGCTTCCGAAGGGGGCGTCGCCTCGGACACCGGCGCCGATGGTTCGCCTGTGGTGTTCACCACGGCTCCGCCGCCGCTGGGGGACTGTTTTACACAACCAGCGGACACGAGCGCCAGGGCCGCCGCCAATGTGACAAGAGTTCGCTTCATGGGGGGAAAAATCTCCTGCGAGAAAGTGACTGCAATTCCGTGGGGTCGTTCACTCCGCGAACGACGGCGGCTCACGGCGTGAGCCGCAGGCTGGCGCGCCCTGCACTACGGCGCGCCGGGAAAACATCAGCTTTGGTTCGGCGTGACGGTAATGTTGTCCAAATAAATCTCGGCGGTGGTGGCGTTGCCAAACAGGCCCGGCGCGCCGGCGGTCACGGGGGCGTCGTCGGTCGCTTCGATCGTCCACTGGGCCGGTTCGTCTTCACCTTTCGGCCAAACTTTGCCTTGCAACACGGCCTTGCCGCCTTCATTGGCCGCGCGGAACTTCATAACGTACCACGTGTTGGGCTTCCAGGCGAAAGGCATGGTTTGGGCCATGCGCAACTGACCGTTCGGCCCGCCTAATTGGGCGTCCCAGGTGCGAATTTGCAGTTGCTTGTATTCGCCCAGCAGCGAGAGCGTGTAGCCTTGGGCGATCACGCCAATGTCGGGCATTTTGTCGCCTCGGCCTTCGCCTTGCACTTCGGCTTGCACCGTATAGTCGTGCAGGTCCGATTGCCCCATCGACGAGCGGCTGCGGGTTCCCTTGGGAATGGTGGTCACTTTGACCGCCACGGTCGAACCGTCCTTCTGGCGCAGCACATGCCGATATCGGGCGCCCACCCAGGTGACGGGCAAGTCGGTCAGGCCTTCAAAGTCGAACTTCCAGGGCAAGGTGGGAACGATGCGAATGCGCGATTCGCCCGAAACGTCGCCCACCGCCGCCGTGACGTACGCCGCTTGATGAGCCGCCTGATCGCCAGGTTGATACACGCCTTGGGCGTCCACCGAGCCGGGGCCTTTGACCGAGAACTTCACTTCCTCGGGCTTGGCGTCTCGCAGGAATTGACCGTTCGAATTGAACAGCCGCACGCGAAGATTTTTGGTTTCTTCCGGACGCATCAGCACTTCGCAAGGAACCACTTGCACTTGAGCCACTTGATCGTCTTGCGACGCGGGCGTTTCCTCCTCGGCGGGAGCCGGCTCGGCATAGCCGTGTTCTTTGCTTTCGTCCTCCAGACAGTAAACCGCGCCGGTGGTGACCATGTACACGCGACCGTTCACCGCGATGGGCGAGGCATGGCATTCTTCTTCTCGACCGAAACGGCCTTTGCTCACAAACTCGATGCCTTGATCTTCATCGGGCTTGAGAATGGCCCAACGTCCGTTCGTCTCCATGGCGTAAATCTTACCGTCGGCATAGAGCAAACTGGAGCGCATGACGGTGCCGAGCGATTTGCGCGCGGCCAGCACTTCGCCGGTTTTGGCGTCCAGCACAAATAGTTTGGCGCCGTCGTCCACGCAGTAGATTTTGCCATCGACCACCACCGGCGACGACTTGCCGATCATGATTTCCGGTTGCCGCCAGATTTCGCCGCTTTGCGTGACATTGCCGGTCTTCGTCGGATCAATCGCGGCGACCGCGCCCATGGCGGTGCCCGAAAGATTTTCTTCGCTTTGCCCCATGTACACGAGGCCTTGATCGACCAGCGGCGAAACATTCACGCCGCGTAGCGACATGCCGTAACTCCACAAGGTTTTTCCGGTGCGGGGCTGCATGGCCCACACGTTACCGTCGCCCGCGCCGGCGATCAGCATTTTTTGGCCGTTGATGGTGGCCAGGGCCGGAGCGCTATACGTCGTGTCATCCGGTAGTTCGCGCGTGCCGTTGAACCAAATGATCTCGCCTGTTTTCTTATCAAAGGCCACAAAGCGATGATTCGGCCGGGCGCGTTCGCCCCAGTTAATGATCACGCCGCTGACGATGACCAAATCTTCATGGATGACCGGAAAATTGGTGCGTCCGCCGTAGGTGGTTAACAGGCCGAAGAACTCGTGCATCGGCACATCCCACACGGTTTCGCCGGTTTTGCCGTCGATGCATTGGAAGTATCCCCCCACACTGAGGGCGTACACCAGATCGGTTTCCGGATCGCCCACCACCGACGACCAACCGACCCGTTCGGCCGGCACGTCGGACGACCAGACGTTGAACCGATTTTCCCAAATGGTTTCGCCGGTGTCGGCGTTCAGGCAAACCACTTTTTCGCCTTCTTGCGCGGTGCCGGGGTCGGCGGGCGTAATGGTGTATAGTCGGCCATTTAACACAATGGGCGACGAGCGGCCTCCCACGTCATCACGCTTCCAGCGAACATTGCTGCCTTTGCCTCCCTTGGGATCGAAATCATCGGGCAAGCCGGTTTCGTACGAAGTCCCGTTGTAATGCGGACCTCGCCAGTAGGCCCAATTGCGTTGGCCGGTCTTTTCGTTCGAAGTTTCCCGAGCCGCCGACGCGGGCTTCGCGCCCCTGGCGCCAGCTTGGGAAACTTGATCCTTAGCGGCCGCATCGTCGGTTTGCGCTACTGCGCCGACCGACCAACCCACAGCCAGGAAGAATACGAAAAGAGCCGAAGCCATGCATTTCATAAGATGTGCCGAAAGGTGGGAAGGATGCGAATTCTTCAGGCAGGACAGCTATTCAGGATAAGCGGCCGCACAGCCAGGGGCAAGCCGATGCAAGCGTTGCCCCCGCGCGGCTTACGAAAACTAAAGGAGTTTGGGGCGGGGTGCTCGTCCCACCGGTTGATGCTCCACGCGTCGCCCGCGTGAAACCGCCACATGGGTGTTGTGCGCGGCGGCTGACTCGATGGCGTCAAAAAGCCAGGTGTTCACGCGGAATTTGACGCTCGCGCCGAGGCGCATACCCTGTTGTACGTGCGTTCTCTTCCGGGAGTTTTCCCTTTGCGGGAAAGCGGCGGAAAAAATCCCTCAATCAAACCATTCGTCGTGCGGGTCGAATTTGGGCAACACCACGATCAACACTTTCATTTTGCCGATCGCCCGATGTCGCACGCCGGGACGAATCAGCACGCACATGCCAGGGCGCACGTCGATTACTTCGTCGTCCAACTGCATTTGCGCGCCGGGCTCGCACTCCAAAAAGTAGTACGTTTCGGTCAAAGTGCGGTGGTAATGGGTGCGGGCGTCGGTGGCGATTTCCGTCACGTGAATCGTGCCGGGGAAATCTTCCACGTCGGCAAAGGCTCGACGCGCCTGTCCGCACGGACAGCGCACCGGTTCAATTGCGGCGAAGTCGGCCAGTTCGTAACGTCGGGCGGGAGCAGCAGATGAGTGAATTGGAAGGTCTCCTTGCGTCGGCGGCGTGGCCTTCATTGTAAAACGCCCAGCGCCGCAGAACTACCAGGCCGTGGGAACGACCAGCGGCATGGCGGACGGAAGGTTTTCTGGCAGGGGGCGCCGGCGTCGGCAACGCGTCCCACGCCGCGAATGCGCGCACGAACCATGCGCCCCGTTTTGGTTGCTCAATTAATTATACCGAAGAAATGTTCAAATTCAATAATTCGCAATGAAGTGCGAACATTCCGTACGAGAGTTTCGTCAATATCTTGTTTTCGCATTGTGCGGCAAGTCGAATCCCGCGCGTCACTTACGGCGGTCGCCGGTTTGACCGGTTCGACGTAAGTTTTTCAGGAATCTTGTCGGTGCGCCGCACGCCGGAGCGCTTCTTGTGAAAGAAATCACGAACTACGTCCACGCCGCGCCGTGGTACACTACGGTCCGAATGTTGAATGCACATAAGGGAGACCGTCATGCGTTGGAACGAGTTCCGGCAGTCGATGCCCGTGGCGAAAAAGTGGGCGTATTTCGATCACGCGGCCGTTGCGCCCCTTCCCGCCCCCGCGGTCGAGGCCGTGACCGCGTGGGCCCGGCAAGCTGCGGAAGAAGGCGATACGGTGTGGCCGCAATGGGCCGCGCGGACGGAAGAAGTCCGCCGCACTGCCGCCCAATTGATCAACGCCGAGCCGAGCGAGATCGCCCTCGTGCCCAACACGACCGCAGGCGTGAACCTCGTGGCGGAAGGTTTCCCTTGGCAAGCTGGCGATAATGTCGTCACACTCGACAATGAATTTCCTACGAATCAGTATCCGTGGATGAATCTGGCCCGGCGGGGCGTCGAAACGCGGCGCGTGCCGGCGCCGGAGGGCCGCGTCGATCTGAACCGCGTGGCCGAAGCGTGCGACGCGCGAACGCGCATCGTTTCGCTCAGTTGGGTCGGCTTCGCCAGCGGTTGGCGCCTCGACGTTGCTCAAGCGGCCCAAACGGCGCACGACCGCGGCGCCTTATTCTTCCTGGACGCCATTCAAGGGATGGGCGTTTTTCCGCTGAATGTGAAAACTTCGGGCGTCGATTTTCTCGCCGCGGACGGTCACAAGTGGATGCTCGGCCCGGAAGGCGCCGGCGTGTTCTTTTGTCGGCAGGAACATCTCGATCGGTTGCAGCCGCTGGGCGTGGGGTGGCACAGCGTGCGGCGTTCGTCGGATTATTCACGCATCGAACTGGACCTGCGACCCGAAGCGGCCCGCTACGAGGGCGGCTCGCAGAATATGGTTGGCATGATTGGACTTGGCGCGAGTTTAGACCTGTTAATTCACCATGGCGCCGGTCCCGATCGTTCGTCGGTGGCCGACCGCGTGCTGGAAATCTCCAACTACGCTTGCCGGCGGTTGGAAGAGGCGGGCGCCACGGTGGTCAGTTGTCGCGAGCCGCCACACGCCAGCGGCATTGTCGCCTTTCAAACACCGGGGCGCGATCTTAAGCTGGAGCGGCAACGGCTTTTAGCGTCGGGCGTGGTGATTAGTTTTCGCGGCGGCAATTTACGCATCAGCCCCCATGCGTACAACGACGAAGAAGACATCGAGCGATTGATTGCCGCGCTCGCCTCGACCTGAACCGCTTCCCGCGGTGTTGCATGTCCCGTGGGCTATTTCCCAGGAACTGGCGCCTTTCGCACGCTCGGACGACGTTGGCATGTCTAACCCTTATGAAGCTCCGACAACTTCCACGCCGCGCCGCAAAGAGCCGGGGCCGCTTCCACCGCCACAGGCTCCCGGTTTGGCGGGGCACATCCGGATTGTGGCGGTGTTGATGATCATTCAAGGTTTTCTCGAGTTAGCCATTGGCGGCATGTTGACCATCATGGCGTTTGTGTTTCCAAGCGTGCTGGCCGCCGCCATTGCCGCCGATCCGCAAGTGCAAAAACAGGGAGCGCCCAATGCCGAAGAGGCTGCGTGGGTCGTGATGATCGTCTATTTGGTCATGGGATTGGGGGGAGTGATTCCGGGTTTGCTCCACGTGGCGGCCGGCTTTCGCAACGCGTTTTACAAAGCCCGCACCCTGGGACTGGCGGCGCTCAGTTTCGGATTGGCCACGTTGCCGCTGGTGGTCTGCTTGCCCACAGCCCTGATTCTGGCCATCTACGGGATCGTGGTGTACCTGAACCCGGCCAGCGTGAAAGCCTTCGAGATGGGCGAAGACGGCTACTCCGGCGAAGCGATTTACGTCACCTTTTTCGCCCCTCGCCCCCAACCCACGTCAGAACCCCGCCTTTGAGACCCCGCCTTTAAGCGGTCTTCGCGGGAGCCCGCCTTCAGGCAGTCTTTGGTCATCTTCGTTGAACCGCTTCCCCACGGGAAGCGCGTGGCGTGAAACGAGTTTGAACTGGACTTCCCGCGCGCTGGCCATGATGGGGCGGTTAATCAGCCGGGCTGGTTGACGGGGCAACGGAGCGAGGCGATGGCGTCGAACATCGCCGGATACGTTGCTCCGCTTTGCCTTGTCGCTGTGATTCTCGACTCCTACGCCCCGGGCGTATCCACCAGGCGGTTGAATGTTACTTGTTGGTCTCCGGC
Organism: Planctomycetota bacterium; assembly: GCA_963204915.1. Taxonomy (GTDB): domain Bacteria; phylum Planctomycetota; class Planctomycetia; order Pirellulales; family Pirellulaceae; genus JAHWKS01. Next base: position 270,430 of record CAUJHS010000117.1, read on the forward strand.
GCCGGGCACCGAGCCGGTGGCGGTGAAGCGGTTGTCGTCGACAAACTGAATGTTCACGCGATTCGTTTTGCCGTCCGAGGTGGTCACCAGCACCGTCAATTGGTTGTCGCCCGCCACTTCCACCTTCCACGTGCCCGATTCGACCTTCTCTTGGTTTTGGCCCATCACGTTCATCGAAACCTTGGAGTGCACCGTGTGATCGGGGCGGAAGTCCATTTCGACGCTCAGGCTTTGCAACATCGACTCCATCATGCCGGCAAAGGCCTGGGCCATAGCGGCGGCCATTTCGTTCCCGGCGGTTTGCTCTTTGATTTTCTCGTCAGCGATTTTTTTCAGGTCGAGGCCTTGCGTATCGACCTGCCACCGGCCGATCAGCTTCGACTCCAGCGAGGGGGCGCACCCCGCCAACGACGCCAAACACAACGCCACGCAACCCAACATCAAACCGCGGTACATAAACCTCTCCCTAGAATTTAAGTTCCAAACCAAGAGCCCTACACGTTACCCCGCAACCGCCCTCAGGGCAATCCGAACCGCGCCGGGGGGCGCCGCAATTCTCAAGATTGCATTGCCAGGCAGCGCAATCGAGTTAGTCATGGGAAACGAGGGGTGGTAAACGAGACACGACCGCCGGTTGGTTTTCGACTCGACGAGCCGCCATTAAAATGAAGAGATTGCAATGGCATGTAATCGACGAAAGGCTCATCGGCTCCTGCCCCCTTCGTACATGATGTCGGGTCTTGACGCCCTCAACGTGCTGCTTGCCGAGATCGCAACGGCGAACGACGGTGCGAATCATGGATCGGACTACGTGTTGGACACGCTTCCGACGGCCGGTTCGCTGAAACTCGCTCTCGATGCGTACTTTGCCGCCATGAGAACTTCCCTCTCGCCGCCTCAACCGGCCGAACAATGGAATATCCGCGTGACCGAATGGACCGACGCCCAAGCAAGGCTTCGCGCCGCCGCCCAGCACTGGTTTTACGAACAGGAGTTCTCGCCAATCGTTCATGAGAAAACCGCAGAACAAACCTTGACTGCGTTTATGACTCGCCTGGAATCCATCGTGGGCGAATCCCGAGTCTTCGAGGTGAATGTCGATCCCCCGATGTGGTATGAGTGCGCCTGGCAAGACTTTGCGTTCGATCGTGGTGCAAATCGCTGGCTGCTGCACTTTGGTTTTTCTGACTAACCAAGCTCTAACGCGCCCGAGCATCGGCCGTACTGGCTGGCCGCCTTGCGATTGATGAGAGCCATGGCGCAAATGGCGACCTTTGTTGCGTATTTCATCGAGGTGTGATGACTTCTTCCGTGTGGTCCACTTGCGTAGCGATGGCGCCACATTGGGGGCGTCACACCTGCGTGAAACGCGCTCTAACTGCTTCGGCCTCCGTTCATCTCCGCGGTGGATCAGGCATGACTCGCTGGTGCGTCACTAAGTCGGATGAATTGGAAGTTGAGGCTGAAGAGTTCATTTTGCCACGCGGCGTTTAGTCTCCTGGTGAGAGCCGTTCAGCCGTTTCAAAGCTTTGCTGGGCTTCGGCTTGATGGCCGGCAAGGCGCAGCGCGCGGCCTAGATTGTAGTGGTACGCGGCCGCGTTGCTCCGCAGGCGAATGGCGGTGCGCAGGTGCGCGATCGCTTCTTCGGTTTCGCCTTGATCGCATAACAGCGCGCCAAGGTTGTTGTACGCGTCGGAATAGGTGGGATCGGTTTGAATGGCGGCGCGCAAGTGCTCGATGGCGGCGCCGGGCATTTCTAAATGACCGTACACGACTCCCAAGTTGTTGCGCGTGACGGCGTCATGCGGCGACAGTCGAGAACTGTGCTGAAGCGCGTCGAGCGCTTCGGCATAGCGTTCTTGTTCGATGTAATACATGCCGAGATTCGTGTACGCGATTTCGGCGTGAGGATTCTTGCGAATCGTATCGGTCCACAGCGCTTCGCGGTCGGCGTAGATCCAGCACTGGCTCCAAGTCATCACGCTTAGCACGACCACGACCGTCGCCGCCAGCGGAGCGCTCCAGCGCTCCAGGCGATAGCGCGCGGCCGCACGCAACCACCCGGCCACGAACAACGAGAGCATGCCCACGCTGGCGAGGTATTGAAAGTGGTCGGCCACGAACGAGTAGCGATGCGGCAAGACGTTGAAAAACCCCAGCGCGGGAAAGAGCGACCCGCCAAAAAATAACACGCCGACGAGCGGCCCACGGCCGATCCGCGCGCGATACGTCCATAAGCCCCCAACGAGCGCCAGCGCCGCAATCAGGTAGAGCAGCCATGCCGGGTCGGAGGTGGAAACCTGCCAGCGAGGGTAGATGAACGTCAGTTTCCAGGGATACGCCAACTTGCCCGCGTAGAACCAACAAGCGCGCGCGGCGATTAGGGAACGCTCCAGAAGCGACAAGCTCCACTCGGCGCCCACGGCGCCCACGTGATGCTTCTCAAGCCAGGCCGTGTACAGCCCCATCGGAATGGCGATCAAGAACATCGGCGCCACGGCGATCGCATCGTGGCGATCGATCCGGCCACGCTTCCACCAACTCACCAACAAGATCGCCGCCGGGAGAGTCGCCGTGACGGTTTTACTGAGCAGCGCCGCTAGAAACGACAGAAGCGCCAAGACATAAAACCACGGGCGACGTGGTCGCGACGCATCAAAATCCGACGTGTACTGAAGAAAGCACAACGCAGCGAGGAAGTAAAAGAAGCCGGATAAAACATTCTTCCGTTCCGTGATCCAGGCGACCGACTCCACGTGAACCGGATGCACCGCAAACACAAGCGCCACGAACCACGCCCCCGGAACCGCGAGCTTGCGCAGCACAACCCACAACAATATGGCGTTGGCCGTATGCAGGCCGATGTTGGTGAGGTGAAACGTGTGTGGGGCTAACCCGAAAAGCTGATACTCCAGCCAGTACGTGGTATGGACGAGCGGATAATACTGGGGCGACGACCGCGGCCGCAGCCAGATGTCGCGCAGCCCGGAGAAGTCGCGAAGCATCGCGTTGTTCTCCACGTAGTCGTCATCGTCCCAGATGAAGCGCCCCGGAATCGCGGGCGTGTACGCCGCCAACGTCAAAGCGCACAACAAGACTCCGCGGCTAATCCAGGCCCCACGGCCAACTCCCCAGGGCGCGCCGCGAGCCGGTTTCACGGGTTCCGCAGGAACGAGTTTTCTACGTGCTTTCGCCACGAGGGCAGCCCTTGTCTGGAAGTTGCTCCAGTGTGCATCAACCGCCTGATCGCCGCAACTTGACTGCCGCCCGCGATGACGCTTGCTACAATCGTTCGATGCCTTGATGCTTTACGTTCACTTCGTTGCCGAACACGGAGCGATTCGATGGGAACCTGGGGCGATTCGATTTTTGCCGATGACGACGCGCAGGACATCTACCATCATTACCGGCAGTTGTACAACCAAGGCCAGACGCACGACGAAGTGCTTCGCCAAATGGAGCAGGACTGGGCCGAAACCCTGGCCGACAGCGACGACGGACCAATCTTCTGGTTCGCCGTGGCGCGAGCGCAATGGGAGTTCGGCGAGTTGACTCCCGAAGTGATGCGCCGGGTTGAGGAAATCGCCGAACAAGGTTTGGGGCTAGACCGCTGGCGCGAAGGCGGCCCACGCATGCTCGCCAAGCGTGAGAAAGCGGTGCGCGAGTTTCGGGACAAGCTTCGCACGTCCAACCCCAAGCCCAAGAAGCAGAAGATCGCCAAGCGGTATCCGCCCATTTATCAGCCGGGCGATTGTTTGGCGCTGGAGCTATGCGACGGTTCGTGGGGCGCCGCCCTGGTGTTGGCGATCGACGACCGACACGCGACCGAAGGGCGAGACTACGTCGCCGCGCTGGAATGGCATGCGCCGGAAGAACCCGCGCTCGATTTCTTCCACCAACGGCTCTGGCTGGGTTCGTCGAGTCCGGAGTTTGTACGCCCCAGTACGATCATGTGCTTCGCCCGCTTTCACCGTAAGATGAAGCAGCGCATTCGGCGCCTCGGGCAGGTTCCCCTGAAGCAAGGCGATCCGAAGTACAACGGCACAGGCCGCGCCGGCGGTTGGGACAATTTGTTTTCCGAGGTCGAGCGATACTACGGCTTGAACGATTGATTGCCGAGAACAACAGGATCGCCGCTCATGTGGAGCGTTCAAAACGAAAGATTATCCGCCAACCGCGGCCTGCATTTCATCGTGCAGCATGAGGCGCGCGCCGCCACGTTCGCCGAGGTGATCCAAGCCTGGCAAGATGACGCCGAGTTCCGCGCCTGGTTTAACGCATTGTTGGCCGGAGCGCCGTATACCGCATTCCGCTGGGAGACGCCGGCCGTAACTTCGCGTGCGTTGTCTCAGCCTTTCGAGTTTGTGCTGCTTGACGACCCCGGGCTGGAGCGCCGGTCGGATCCGGACGCATTCGCCGAGCATCTCTCGCAAGCGAAGGACGGGGTCGCGGTGTTCTCGAACTTGGGCGGCGATGCGATCATGATTGTCCCCTGCCCGTTGGTCAAACCAGCGGCGTACGGTCATCTGGCCGCTTTCACGCGCCATGCCCCGCAGTCGCAACAGGATGCGCTTTGGCGCACCGTGGGAGATACCATGACCCGACGCATCGGCGCTAAGCCGGTCTGGCTCAGCACGGCGGGCGCCGGCGTCGCCTGGCTTCACGTGCGTTTGGATGACCGTCCCAAGTATTACGGCTATACGCCGTATCGAAACCCTCCAAAAACCGGCTGAACATGCGGTATGCGCGGCGTCAGAACGTTCTGATCTTGGCGCCGAATACCGTCTCGACGTTCAATCTTCAGGCATTGGCTCAGGATTTGCTGTTTGCATGCCGGGCTTTCTGCGTCACTTGGAGCTTGAGGGTGCAATGATCACGATTTCCGCTTCGGCGGCAAAGGAGTTGCGTGGGCGGCTGCGCGAACGTTTTGGGTTCCGGCGCTTCCGCCCGGGGCAGATCGAAGCGGTAAACGCCGCGATGGAGGGCCGCGACACGCTCGTGGTCATGCCCACTGGATCGGGCAAAAGCCTGTGCTTTCAGCTTCCGGCCATGGAGTTGGAAGGAACCACCGTGGTCATCAGCCCACTCATTGCATTGATGAAGGATCAGGCCGATCGGTTGGCCGAGCGCGGCGTCTCGGTGGCGGCGGTCAATAGCACGCTTTCGGCGGCGCAAGACCGTGAAGTGAAGGAAGCCATCGCGGCGGGCGAAGTCGAGTTTGTGTACACCACGCCCGAGCAGATGGCCAACCCCGAGTTCCGCGCGATCCTCAAACAATCGCTGATCGATTTGTTCGTGGTCGATGAGGCGCACTGCGTAAGCCAGTGGGGACACGACTTCCGGCCCGAGTTCCTCAGCCTGGGCGAAGCGATTGACGACCTGGGCCGCCCGCCGGTGCTGGCCCTCACCGCTACGGCCACGGCCGACGTGATTGACGACATCCGCCAGCAGCTTCGTATTCCCGACGCCGAAGTGGTGCATACCGGGTTCTATCGACCCAACCTGGACCTGACCGTCATTCCGGCCGCGGGCGATGAAGAAAAGCGACAATGGATCGCCAAACTGCTGGATCGTATGGAGGGAACCGGCGTCATTTACGCCTCCACGATCAAGGCGGTGACCGAGTTGACCCGGTACCTGGAGACTCTGGGGCATCGCGTGGAAGGCTACCATGGGCGCCTGGGGGCCAAGCGCCGGCACGAAGCGCAAGACCGCTTCATGAACGACGAAGTGAAAGCGATGGTCGCGACCAACGCCTTCGGCTTGGGCATTGACAAGCCGAACATTCGCTTTGTGATTCACTACCACACGCCGGGCACGATCGAAGCGTTTTACCAGGAGTTCGGACGTGCCGGGCGCGACGATGGCCGCGCCTGGGGCGTATTGCTGCACGACCCGCAAGACCAGAAACTCCAGCGATTTTTTCAAGGCCGGCGTTACCCGGACGAGCGCGACCTGGTGAACGCGCACCACACGCTCAAGCGGTTGCACGACCAGCCGCAGCCGCCGACCTTCGACGAAATTCACGCCATCTCGCCGCTGTCGCAAGCCCGCATGAAAGTGTGCCTGGCGTTGTTCGCCAATCGCGGGATCGTGCGTCATGAGTCGGGCGGGCGGTATCGGCTGCTCAAGCCCGACTTGACCAGTGAGCAACTGGCTCGCGCCGGCCAATCGTACCGAGAACGGCACGAACAAGACCTGCTCAAGCAGCAGCGCATGGCCGAGTACGCCGCCCGTGGCGCTTGCCGCTGGAAGACGGTGGTCGACTACTTTGGCGGAGACGAAGTTCCCACCGACCGTTGCGGCCATTGCGACCGCTGCGCTCCTGAGCCATTCCTCGAAGCGCTCCACGGCGACGCGACGACGGAGTTCCTGCCCAAGACGGCGTAACACGGTAGCGGGGGGGCCGCCCTAGAAACACACCGCGGCCGATGAGAACGTCGCGCGAATCGGTCCTTATGGAACGCAACTCGCCAGAACGATCGCTACAATGCACGAGGGCTGGATGTGGCGTCCAGCCACTTGGCGGCCTTGTTGGCGATTGCGACCTCCTGGCATGCACGCGCGTCCCCGATACTCGTTTGGTTCTCTGGCGATCTTCGTGTTGTTCGTCGCCGTCGCTTGCGCGGCGTTGGTGAACGCCTCGCCCCTGTGGGCCAGCGCCATGTTTGCATGCACGCTGGCGGCGCTGGCGGTTTCCACTCTGGCCGCCATCGTTTGGGAAGATTCGCAGCGCGCCGGAGCCGCCGGATTCGCCGTGTTCGGTTGGATTTACTTTGCCCAGGTATTCATGGACGTGTTGAATACGTGGTATTTATTCTCTCTGACCGAAGCCGCCCTGGAATGGCTGAGCAGCCTTCTGTATGAAGTTCCCAAGGGCGCGGAAATGGCGCCCTACTGGGCGATTGGTTATTGCGTATGGACGTTGCTCTTAGGTGGAATGGGCTTTATCGCAGGACATCTGCTTTACGCCATGCGAAGGGATCGTCTCACCGTCTCGAACCGGCCGGCCTCGCCGAATCACCTCGACGTGATCGGCCCCACCGAAGATCGAAAAGATCCAAAAGTCTTAGCTCGCCGAGATGGTGGAAACGTTGCACGCGAGGGCGGCCGCACGTCGTCACCCGAGTAGTTTGAAGATCATCCCCGCGGCAAGCAGCAACACGCCGCCGATCACCACAAGCTGCAACAACGTCGACAGGCAGGCCGCTTCGCGGTCGTACAGGCCGTGCTGCTTGGCCAACGCGTTGACCGTACTTTTGGCTTCCCGACGACTGATCCCCGTGCGTTTTTGATAAATCCGAACCGCTTCGCGTTTCTCGCCCATGCGCAGGGCCGACAAAATTTCGGTCAACAGTTGCCCCTCGATCGGCTTGTGCATCGGCAGGCTCAGACCGGCTTGCAAGGCTTCCACGGCTTTTTTGGCTTCCATCAGGCCGACGCCGAGTTGCTCTTTGTACCGTTTGACGGCTTGGAGTTTTTGCCCCTGCTGGAGCAAAGCCCGCAATTCGGCCGCGAACGCCTCATCAGGAATGTTCTGACCAGCCCGCACGGAAGGCGACGGCAGGTTGCCTCCTTGTTGTAGCGTTTCTACGGCCTGTTTGGCCTCCATCAAACCAACGCCGGTCGCGTCTTTGTACCGTTTCACCGCTTGCAGCTTTTTTCCTTCGGCCAGCAGCAGGCGTACTTCCGCCTCCCAGGCGGCTGGATCCGAGGCGGTCGTATGCCCTATCGCTGTTCCGCAATGAGGGCATGAACCGATCGCCTCATGGCCGCAGCGAGGGCAGAGGGTCATATCAAACGCCTCCTGGGAACGGAACGTGCGTACGTCAACGACAGTCGTATTGATCGCGACGGAGGGTCGTCCCGATCGGGTCATTTCGTAAGAGCCAGCAACCGATTATAAAGTTCGCGCCGAAGATTTGCTGCGTCGTGAAGCGCACCGCAGGATCGTTTCCGAAAGCCGCATGAAACAACGCGCCGCGTCCATTGGGTTAGGTCGTGGTTTGTGGTATATCTTGGAACGTTATCATGCCGGGGTGACGGGAAAGGCGGGCGAAGGGCGACGACGGTAGGAGCGTGCGGTGGCATCGGTTGGGGCGCCTTGGGAGGAATCGTGCAATGGCGAAGTCGGCGGCGGCGCGGGTGAATGAGTTGCGCGACGTGATTCGGTATCACGATCAGAAGTATTACGTCGAGGCCCAGCCGGAAATTTCCGATCTGGAGTACGACCGGCTGTTGAATGAGCTGAAGCAGCTTGAGGCCGAGCATCCCGAACTGGTGACTCCCGATAGTCCCACGCAGCGCGTGGGTGACGCGCCTGTGCCGTACTTGGAGCAAGTGCGTCATCGCGTGCCGATGCTTTCGATTGAAAACACGTACAACGTCGACGAGTTGCGCGAATTCGGCGCCCGGACCACGAAGCAACTGGCCGGCGAGCCGATCGAGTGGGTGGTCGAGTTGAAAGTGGACGGCGTGGCGTGCGCGCTGGTGTACGAGAATGGCGTGCTGGTGCGCGGCGTCACCCGGGGCGACGGCAACGTGGGCGACGACGTGACCCACGCCATTCGCACCATTGCCGACGTGCCGCTCCGCTTACGCGACGACCCGCCGCCCGTGCTCGAAGTGCGCGGCGAAGTGTACATGACCAACTCAGACCTGGTGAAGCTGAACCAAAAGCAAAAAGAGAAAGGCGAGCCGCCCTTCGCCAACACCCGCAACTGCACGGCCGGGACCATTCGGCAGTTGGACCCGCGCATCGCCGCCGAGCGCAGCTTGCGCATGTTCGTGCATGGCGTGGGATATTGCGAAGGCGTCAAGGCTGACAATCACGCCCAATTCCTGCAAGAAGTCAAACGCTACGGCCTTGTGCCTACGCCGTGGTACGAAGTGTTCGACACCTTCGACGCCGCCGTGGAGCATTGCGAACGCATCGTCGCGCGGGTGCATGAATTGGATTTTGAAATTGACGGCGTGGTGCTTAAGGTCAACCGCCTCGAACAGCGCGAACGACTCGGCGCACGCTCGAAAAGCCCGCGCTGGATCGTGGCGTACAAATGGGAGAAGTACGAAGCCACGACCACGCTGAAAGAGATCAAGCTACAAGTGGGCAAGACCGGCGCCATTACGCCGGTGGCGCTTCTGGAGCCGATCGAAATTGCGCAAACCGTGGTGAGTCGCGCCAGTTTGCACAACTTCGACGAAGTCGAACGACTCGACGCGCGCGTGGGCGACGTGGTGGTCGTTGAGAAGGCGGGAAAAATCATTCCTCACATCGTGCGCGTCGAGAAGCACCTGCGCAAGAAGAAGCTTTCCAAGCCCAAACCGCCCGAGAAGTGCCCCGAGTGCGGTTCGGAAACGGTGAAAGACCCCGACGGCGTCTACATTCGCTGCGTGAATCCGAGTTGTCCGGCGCAGTTCGAGGAACGCGTGGTTCACTACGCCAGCCGCCGCGCGATGGACATCGACACGCTCGGGCAAGAGCGCGTGCGGCAACTGATCGGCGCGGGGCTGGTCAAAAAGCTTGGCGACTTGTACCGCTTGAAAATGGAAGATTTGTTGAAGCTGGAGCGCATGGGAGAACGCTCCTCGCAAAAGCTGCTCGACGCTATCGAGACAAGCAAAAGCCGCGGCCTGGAGCGATTGCTGAATGCGTTGGCCATTCACATGGTGGGCGAGACGGTTTCGCGCATCCTCGCGCAACACTTCGGCTCGATGGAGGCCCTGGAAAGCGTTCCCGTCGAGAAGATCAATGCGGTCAACGGTATTGGCGAGAAGATCGCCCAAAGCGTATTTACCTTTTTGCACAGCGACGCCGGCAAAGAAACGATTGACGACTTGCGCGGCGCCGGCGTCAGTATGAAAGCCCTCACGCAAGCGCCCTCCGGTGGTCCGCTCTCGGGCAAGACCGTGGTGGTGACGGGCACGCTGGCGAATTACTCGCGCGACGCGATCAAGGCTCGTATTCGCGCGCTCGGCGGGAAAGACGCTTCGAGCGTCTCGAAAAGCACTGACTTTGTCATCGCAGGTGAGAAGGCCGGCAGCAAGCTCGACAAAGCCCAAGAGTTGGGCATTCGCATTCTCACCGAAGAAGAATTCGATCAACTCATGGGCGACGCGTAATGCGGGAAAAGGCGGCGAGAGAGTCCGGTGCAACGCTCGGCGTTTCTAAGCGTCCGTGCAGTTTCAAGTTTTGCTGATGGTTGATTCACCTCCCTCCCACGATCTTTCCCTCGGTGCGTCTGTGTTTGTGTCAGTGCTAACGCCGCCGGGGCGCGCGGCCGTGGCGACTGTGGCGGTCGAAGGAGAAGGCGCCGTCGCAGCGGTATCGCGGTTCTTTCATTTGGCGCGCGGGCGACAATTGGAGGACATCCCCGTCCGCCGCATTGTGTACGGTGAGTGGCGCGCGGATCAGGACCGTCAGCATCCTTCGGTGGGCGAAGGCGTCGTGGTGTGCCGCATGGCGCCGCAGCGCGTCGAAGTCCACGCCCACGGCGGACGGGCCGCGGTGGCGAACATCGTCGCTTCACTGGTCTCGGTCGGTTGCCAAGAGATTGCCTGGCAAGACTGGGTGAAAACCGCCGAACCAAACGCCCTGGCGGCGGAAGCGCGTGTCGCGCTGGCCGAGGCTCGCACCCAGCGCGCCGCCGCAATTCTCTTGGACCAATACCGCGGAGCGCTGGCTCGCGCGGTGGAGGAGATATCGCAAGACCTGCACGTTGGCCGAATGCAAAACGCATCGCAACAGCTTGACCAGTTGCTAGACCGTGCGCCGCTCGGACTTCACCTGACGCGCCCGTGGCGCATCGTCCTGGCAGGACGGCCCAATGTGGGAAAGAGCAGCCTGATCAACGCCCTGGTGGGTTATCAACGCGCCATTGTTCACGACCAGCCGGGCGTGACGCGCGACGTGGTGACGGCGGCAACCGCTCTGGACGGTTGGCCCGTCGAACTAGCCGACACCGCGGGCGTGCGCGAGAGCGACGACCCGTTGGAAGCGGCCGGCGTGGCGCGCACCCGCGATGTGCTGCAAACCGCCGACGTGGTGGCGCTCGTTTTTGATGCAACGCAGGACTGGACTGCGGACGATGCGGCGCTTCTGGCTGCTAAGCCGGGTGCGCTGGTGGTGCATAACAAGTGCGATCTTCCCAGCATTGCCGCTTCGGGCCGCCCCGCCGGAATTCATGTGAGCGCCGTAACGGGCCTGGGGCTGGAGGAGTTGAAGCTCGCAATGACCGCCCAAATGGCGCCGAACCCGCCCTTGCCCGGCGCGGCGGTTCCTTTCGCCGCGCGGCAAGTAGGCCTGCTGCACGAAGCGCAACGACAGCTTACCGCACAAGAACACGCGGCAGCGCAAGATTGCCTGCAACGGCTGCTTGCGCCGGCGAGTCTCTAAGCCCTTCTGTGGATAAGTTCGCGTCGTGGTCCACTTTCTCGTTTTCGCGCGGCTCGCTAGGTTGATGACACTTAACGACTTGTAGTAACGACATGCGACCTAAGGGAGCGGACTTTGTTTGACGTGCTGATTGCCGGCGGCGAGGTGGTTGACGGATCCGGGCGGCCGCGATTTCGCGCCGACGTGGGCGTACGGGGCGACCGCATCGCCGCGCTGGGCGACCTGCGTCATGCGGAAGCTCGGGAACGCATCGACGCGGCGGGTAAGATCGTGGCGCCAGGATTCGTCGATGTTCACAATCATTCCGACGGCTGGCTCTTGCGCGAGGCCGAGTTCCTGCCGAAAACGTCGCAAGGCTTCACCACCGAAGTGTTGGCGGCCGACGGAATCGGCTACGCCCCCGTTGATGAAAACACGTGGCGCCAGTGGTTCTACTACCTGCGTGCGCTCAATGGCCTGCGCTTAGAGGAATACGCCGGATGGCGTTCGTTGCACGAGTACGTGGAGCGCGTCCAAGCGCATACTCGCCAGCATGTTGTGGCGCATTTGCCTTACGCCAACGTGCGCGCGTTGGAGTGCGGCTGGGGGCGCGCGCGCCCCGATGACTTCCAAGCCCGGTCGATCGCGCGGCGCATTCGGCAAGCCATGGAAGAAGGCGCCGTGGGGCTCTCGACCGGTTTGGATTATCTGGCTCAGTGTTTTACGGAGACCGACGAGTTAGTTGATGCGTGCCGCGTCGTGGCCGAGTTTGATGGGATTTACGCCACCCATGTGCGCTACAAGCGCGAGTTGCTGCCCGCGCTGCACGAAGCGATCGAAATCGGTCGACGCTCGGGCGTGCGCGTGCATATTTCGCACTTGAAGGCGCCTACGCCGCAGCAAACCGAGGAAGTGTTCGCGCTGCTGGACGAAGCGAAGCGCGATGTTGACTTGTCGTTCGACGTGTATCCCTATCAGCCCGGTTCAACCATGCTGAACTACCTCCTGCCTTATGAAGTGTGGGAGGACGGCCCTTTGGCGGCGCTGGGGAAACTGAGTGATCCGCACGTGCGCGCCCGCTTTGCCGAAGGACTCAAAGCGTATCGACTGAACTTGGACGAGATTCAAATCGCCTGGACGTTAAGCCAATCGTCCGAGCGGCCGAAGCTCGCGGGAATGCTGCTTTCGGAATACGTGGCTCAAAGCGGCTTACCAGCGGAAGAATCGCTCGTCAACTTGCTCATCGAAGAGCGCCTGGCGGTGCTGTTGGTCTTTCGCGAAGGGGATGACCGTCTCGTGCATCCGTTCTTGACGCACGACCTGTTTATGCTCGGATCCGACGGCATTTATCAGGAAGGTGGGGCGATTCACCCTCGGGTGTATGGTTCGGCGCCGCGGTTGATTGGGCCGCTCGTGCGCGAAGCAAAGCTGTTTACGGTTGAAGAAGCGGTGCATCGAGCCAGTGGAAAACCCGCCGCTCGGTTTCGTTTGAAAGACCGTGGCGAGGCGCGCGAAGGCGCTTATGCCGATCTTGTCGTCTTTGACGCTCACACCGTACGTGACCGGGCCACGTACGACCAACCGCATCAGTTGTCGACCGGGATCGACTGCACCTTGTGCAATGGGCGATTCTGCTACCGCGCGGCGCTTTGACCGTTGCGGTTCGCGCGGGGACTTTCGAGGGTTGGTATTGAATACTGCGTCTCGCGACAACCTCACCCCCAGAGGCGGATAAAAACTCCGTCATGCTCGGCAAGTTTGCGATCCTTCGCAACGCGCGCACAAATTGCATCCTATCTTTGGTGTGGGCGCGAAGAGGTTCTCGGGGCAGCACGAAAACCCCAGGGAGCACCTTAAACCAATTACCTCGAATAGGTGTGTTCCATGAAAGCGCGAGGCGGATTCTCTCTGGTCGAGTTGGTCGTGGTGATAATGATCTTGGGCATCCTGGCGGCTGTGGCGGCTCCCAAACTTCTGAGCACTTCGGCGGCTGCGACCGACAACGGTTTGAAGCAAACGTTGACGGTTGTGCGCGACGCCATTGAGATGTACGCCGCCGAACATGGCGGTCAATTGCCGCCGACCACGTCGGCCGCGGACTTCCGCACGGCCGTCGAACCGTACCTGCGCAGCACGTTTCCGGCGTGCACCGTAGGACCGACCGCCGGCGATGCGGCGCAGTCGATTGATATTGAGTTCGGAACCGCCACGGTAGGCGCCGCCGCGCCCACGAAGGGTTGGTACTTCAATACCACATCGGGCGACTTCTTCGTCAATTTCAACGGCGCGTCGAAGATCGATCCGACCGTGACGTACGACTTATTCTAAGCCGAGCCCCGCCGACAAACCGACCCAGCCGACAAACCGAGCGTCCAAGGTTGGGGAAGGCGTACTCCTTCCTTGAGTCGTCAACGGCTTGGCGCCGCGGCTTCCGCGTGATGCGAGAGTGTCGATCCGCGTCGCAGGACCGGCGCGTGGCTGCAGCTTGTTGGCTCTGTTCCTTGCGATCTTCCTGCCGGTTCACCCGCCTGCCAATCATGACCGTTCGTTTTTCGCTGCCGCGCCGCGTGACGATGTACTACCTGTTGTTCAGCGTAGTTTCGATCGCCTGGTTGGCAAGCGGCTCGGTGGCCGTGTCGCAGGCGATTCTCCGCTCACGCACCGAAGGCGCTTGTTTGACTCGCCTGGGCAAAGCGGCGTCGGCCATCAATATCGACTACCTGCGTCAAGGAGACTCTGCGTTTCAAAAGCATGTTGAACGGCTGCGCTCGGAAGGCGGTTTCTTGTACTGCGCCATTGTGGCGCCCGAGGGCCGCACCCTGGCGCATTCGACGCGGGAACACATTGGCACGGCGGCGCAAGAACCCGTGGGCGAGCGCATTCAGTGGGGCGACATCATCAGCGTTCGCTTTACCGACCCGCGCGGCTCGGTGGTGCGAGAATACCGGGCGCCTCTCCAGGTGGGGCATCAGTACCTCGGCACGTTGCGCATCGGACAGCCTGAAGCCGGACTCTGGCACATGATGGTCCTGGCGGCCTCGTACGCGCCCTTCGCGCTCTTGGCGCCGCTGGCCTGTGTGGCGACCGGAGCGTTGATTCTGGCGCGCATGGTTTCGCCCTTGTCCGAAATTGAACTGCAACTGCGCCGCGCCGCGCTGGCGCCAACCTGCGACGAAACCATGCTTCATCCCGTCCGGGTGCGATGCGGCGCGGGCTGGGGCTGGAACCGCCTGATCCAACATTGGCAAGAAGACCGCCGCGTAACGTCCGTCGAGCCGCCGCTTCCGGCGACTCCGGCGAGTCGACCGCAACGCGACGCCGCAGCGATTCTGCAAAGCCTCTCGGAGGGCGTGGCCGCCACCGATGACGATTTTTCCATCACGTACGCCAACCCTGCGTTGCCAGCGCTGCTGGGCGACGCCGAACCGCCGGAGTCGGTGGTTGGCGCCTCGATCGGCGAGTTGCTTGGCGTCACCGAGGAGGACGCTTCCGGACACGCGCTGCTTGATCCGACGCTCGTGCATCGCACGGTGACGGCCGAGATTCGTCGCAGTGGGCCGCTCGGAGACCGCGTGCTGCGCGTGGCGCGGTATCCCCTTCAGTCCGAGACGTCCGGCGCGGGAAAGGGGTTCGTCTGGTCGGTGCGCGACGTTACCCAACAAAAGCTCGCCGAAAAAATGCGCGACCAGTTCCTCGACTCGGCCACGCATGAACTTCGCACGCCTTTAACCAACATTCGAGCCTACGCCGAGACGCTCGCCCTGAACGAAGTGATTGACGTGGAGCAGCAAAAGGAGTTCTGCAACATCATCAACTCGGAGGCGATCCGGTTGTCGCGGTTTGTAGACGAGTTGTTGTGCATCAGCAGCCTCGAAGCAGGATCCATGGCGATCAAGAAACAAAACGTCGAACTGGAGCGATTACTGAACGAAGCAGCCGCCAATGTGCGCCCCCTGATGGATCAAAAGCGATTGGAGTTTGAAGTATCGCTGCCGCCTAAGATGCCCGAAGTCAAACTCGATAAAGACAAGTTTAGTGCAGCCCTGGTCAACCTGTTGGGCAATGCGGCCAAGTACACCCCCGAAGGAGGCCGCGTGCGGCTCAAGGCGCGTTACGACGACGCGCGCCTGATGCTGGACGTGGAGGACTCGGGAGTCGGCATCGCAGCGGAGGAGCTTCCCAAGATTTTCGACAAATTCTTCCGCAGCGCCGACCGCCGCGTGCGTCAACAAACCGGCACCGGACTGGGGCTGTCCTTTGCGAACGAGATCGTTCGGCTGCACGGCGGGGCCATTACCGTCAAGAGCGAACTGGACAAAGGCAGCACCTTTACGCTGACCGTGCCCTTGGCGTAAACGCCGCCGCAAGACGCACATCCTGTGTGCTGCGCGGCGCCCAAGTGGGGTTGAGGACGAACGCCCGACCGACCGTTGGCCGGTTGGGCCTTGCGCCGTGTGTCGGCGAGCCGCATCCGATCGCGCGCACGCCAGGAGTCGGACGGGCCGTGCGGGGCCGATGACCTACACTTGGAAAGGAGCCATTGCATGTTTCATCAAGTCGACCAAGGGGCCGTGCGCGTGATCGCGGGAGCCGGGCCGCTCAATCATGAGTCGGTCGCCGAAGCGCGCGCGTTGCTGCAACCTTGCCTGACGGCCGGGCAACCGTTGGCGGTGTTCGACTTGGAGCATGTCAGCCTGATGGATAGCGTCGGGCTGGAGATGCTCG
Source organism: Planctomycetota bacterium (assembly GCA_963204915.1). Lineage (GTDB taxonomy): Bacteria > Planctomycetota > Planctomycetia > Pirellulales > Pirellulaceae > JAHWKS01. The sequence goes on from CAUJHS010000117.1 coordinate 286,529, forward strand.
TTCAAACGCATGAAGATTTCGCGCGGCGCGGCGGCGCGTTCAAGCTTGCGGCCCCGAACCCTCTGTGCCGCGATATTCTGCATGTGACGCAGTTGGACAAGCGTTTGGAGATTTTCGCTACGTCGCGCGCGGCCGTAGGGAGTTTCCTGAAATGAGCCTCGCTGCATCCTCGCTTGCTCCCCTCGAAACGACCGCGGCCCGTCCAGCGCGCCGGGCGGCTCCGCGTCGGCCGATGCGTTTGGGCGAGCAGTTGCTTGGCGCCAACTTGATTTCGGCCGATGAACTTGAGACCGCGCTCCAAGTGCAGGCCGACAAAGGCCGCCGGATCGGCGAAGTGCTGCTCGAGATGGGCGTGATTGGCGAGGACGATTTGCTCCCGTTCATCGAGCAGCAAGTGGGAGCGCCGGCCGTCAAACTGCGGGAAGGGTTGATCGATCCGCGCGTGGTGCCGCTTCTTCCCCGCGCTGCCGCCGAACGCCTGGAAGCGCTGCCGCTGTTCCGCGTGCGGGACACGCTGTTCGTGGCTTTGGCCGACCCTCAGGATCTCCATCGGCTGGATGAACTCGAACGCGCCACGGGACTGAAGGTGCGGCCCGTTTTCGCTTTCGCCGACGCCATTCGCCGCATGGCGCCGCGCGTCTACAACGAGGACTTCGAAGTCGATGTCGTCACGGCCGACCTGGATGAGTCGGCCATCGAAGTGCGTTCCGATATTACCACGTCGGATATCGCCTCGATTGATCAGTTGGTCGACGGCAGCCCCGTGGTGAACCTGGTCAACTACCTCATCTTGCAAGCGGTGCGCAAGAAGGTCAGCGATATTCACATCGAGCCGAACCGCAAGCACACAGTGGTTCGCTTTCGTATTGATGGGCAACTGATCGAGGTGTTGCGCCCTCGGCGCGATATTCACGCGGCCATCGTTTCGCGCATCAAGGTGATGAGCAAGATGGATATTGCCGAACATCGCATTCCCCAAGATGGACGTTGCCAGGTGGCCGTCGACGGCAAAGAGGTTGATTTGCGCGTTTCCACGCTGCCGACCGTGCTGGGCGAAAAAGCCGTCTTGCGCGTTCTCGACCGCGGGCGGCTCACCTTCAATCTGGACGAACTGGGCGTCCCCGACGGCCTTTTGTCGCTCGTCAAAAAGATGCTGGCGAAGCCGTACGGGCTGGTGCTGGTCACCGGACCCACGGGCAGCGGCAAAACGACCACGCTGTACTCGGCCCTGGAGTTGATCAAGTCGGTTCACCGGAACATTGTCACGGTGGAAGACCCCGTGGAATATCAACTGGAGTTGATCAACCAGGTGCAGGTCGATGCCTCGCGGACCTTGAGTTTCGCGGGCGCGCTGCGGTCCATTCTGCGGCAAGATCCCGATGTGATCATGGTCGGCGAAATTCGCGACGCCGAGACGGCGCAAGTCGCGGTACAAGCGGCCCTTACCGGCCACCTGGTGTTGAGCACGCTCCACACGAACGACAGCGCGGGAGCCGTCACTCGACTAATTGACATGGGCGTCGACCGCTACAAGCTGGCGCCGGCGCTCGTCGGCGTGATCGCGCAGCGTTTGATGCGCACCGTATGCCCCAAATGCCGCAAGACCTATTATCCCTCGGCCGAATTTCTCAACTCCTTGCACTACGCCGGCGACAAACGCCGCAGCTTCGTGCGGGGGGAAGGTTGCCGCGAATGTTACGACACCGGCTTCCAGGGCCGCACCGGCATTTACGAAGTGATGTACGTCGATTCGGAGTTGCGCAGCATGATCGCCCGAGAAGCCGATCAGGGAATCGTTCGTGAGTGGTTTCAGAAGCGCGGCGGCGTCACGTTGTTGGATAGCGCGCTGCGCGCCGCCGAGAACGAACAAACCAGCCTCGATGAGGTGGCCCGCGTGGCGTTTTTTGAGTGAGTTTCGAGTGAACCATGCCAACGACCATTAGCCAACCGCCTGCCAAAGCGATGGGCGGCGTACGCCCCGGAGGCGCGCGTCGCAACGCAGGGCCGCGTGTTGCGCGGCGTGAAACGGCGCCCGCTCCTCGCTGGACTTTGCGCCGGCGAGGCTCGTGGCGCAAAGAGATCGCCAATTTAACTTCGCAGTTGGCGATTATGACCCGCTCGGGTATTGATGTGGCTTCGGCGATCGAGTCTTTGAACCGGCAATGCCGCCGTCCTGAATTGCAGCGCGTATTGCAACAAGTTCACGATGATGTAACCGGCGGCCAATCGCTTTCGCAAGCGCTCGCAGAACATCCCGGCGTCTTCAGCGAAACGTACATCGCCAGTGTTTCGGCCGGAGAAGCTTCCGGCCGGCTCTCGGACGTGCTCAACCAATTGGCGCACATGCTGCGGAATGAAACACGATTGCAAAGCACGGTGCGTACGATGTTTGCGTATCCGGTGTTGTTGGCGTCGGTCTCGAGCCTCGTGTTGCTGGCGCTGGTGCTGTTTGTTTTGCCGCAATTCGCCAAGATTTTTGCCGACTACGATACGCCGCTTCCGTGGATCACTCAAATGCTGATCGGGCTGGCGACCGAACTACGCACCCGGTTTTGGTTATGGGGCTCGTTGGCGGCAACCGCCGTGATTGGTCTGTTGGTCTTTCGGCGCAGCGAACAAGGCCGCTTGTTCTGGGACCGACTCTTGCTGCATGCATCGTTACTGCGTGACGTAACCCGCGCCTTGGCCGTCGGGCGCGTGTGCCGCTTGTTGGGCGTCATGTTGGAAAGCGGCGTGCCGCTGTTAGAGGCCCTGCGACTGTCGCATCAGGCCGTCGACAACCGCCTATGGCGCCGCCTTCTCAGCGAGTTAGAGAACGACGTGCTGAACGGCCGCGGCTTGAGTCGCGCGCTCTTGGCCAGCGACTTTGTTCCCCCTTCCGCCGCCGAGATGATCGCCACGGCCGAACGCACGGGTAATTTGGGCGAAGTCGCGTGTTTGTTGGGCGACCACTATGAAGAAGAGGGCCAGTCCAAGTTGCGAGAATTCATTGCCGTACTCGAGCCGGCCATTACCGTGGGCATGGGCGTCGTCGTGGCGACGGTGGTGCTAGCGGTCATGCTTCCCATGTTCGACCTTTCCACCTTTGCGAGTCACGGCCCCAACTGAAGCCCGATCCTCGACATAACCCTGCACGAGTTCTTCAGCCCGAGCATCGTATGATCTTCGCACCTCGAACTGGTTGGATTGGCGCCGACTTGGGCAGCCATGCGGTGAAACTGGCCCAAGTGGAGCGGCGCGGCGGACTTTATTGTCTGAAGTCAGTCCTGGCGGTGCAGCGTCCTGCCCCTTGGCCAGGAAACGACTTACACCGCGCCGAAGCACGTTCCTCGCGCGAGGAGTTGACTGCCGCTTATTCGCTAGGCGGGTTTGCCGGTCGATACGCCGCGTGCAGTCTTTCGATGGCGGCCTGCGAAGTGGCCGAACTTCCCGACGACGCCCAAATCGTCGCCGAAGACCTTCTCAGCGTGGCGAGAACTTTAGACGAACTCCACGGCGAGTTGCCAGGAGGCCGGGTCGCCGACACGTGGCCGGTTGCTCCGAGCGGCGGCAAACGTCAAGACAATTCGCGCATGACGTTGTCGTTGTCGCGGGCTTGGGCGTCGCAAGTCGCCGCCGATCACGCCCAAAGCGGCTTGGTCTGTCGCGTGCTGGACGGTCTGCCGTTGTGTTTGGCGCGCGCGATTCAAATGACGCAGAACGAAGCGATGGCGTCTCGCCCTGTCGCGGCGCTCGACTGGGGTTGCGGCCAGGCGACGCTTTGTATTGTTTTGCACGGAGCGCCGCAGTTCGTGCGCGTGCTGCGACACTGTCAACTGCAAATCTTGACTGAGGCGCTGCAACAAGCCACGGGAGCATCGCTGGCGGAAACCAGCCTGTTGTTGACGCGCCACGGGTTGCCGGCGCCAACGCAACCCATCGAATCCATGCAACTCGCGCTGGCCGACCCGGTGCAGCCTTCGCTTGACGCGTTGACGGACGAAGTGGAGCGCACCACGGCTTACCTACGGTCGTATCGTCCCGATTGGGCGCCGAAGGAGTTTGTGCTGTTCGGCGGCGGCGCAACGATTCGAAATATCGAGTCGGTGTTGCAAGAACGCTGGGGCGCTCCCGTGCGCGCGTGGTCGATGCCGCAAGACGAGTCCAGCGAACCGCCGAATGCTCCCTTGGCGTTGTTCGGTCCGGCTGCGGCGCTTTCGCTGCTGGGGTGTGCAACCAAATGAAGACGTATTTGAACTTATTACCGCAGGAGACGCAGCGCGCTCAGGTGGCGCGCTTGCGAATTCGGCAGTGGAGTGTGGTGTGGCTTCTATCGGCCGGAGTGCTGGCGGTTCTGGCGGGCGTCGAGTGGCGCCGTACGCAACTCGCACAGCAGCGCCGTGAAGCCGCCGAGGAGCACTACGCCCCGATTCGTAAGTTGCAGCAATCCAATCGCGAACTGGCCGAACGGATCGAAGTGCTGCAAAAGCGCGAGTCGTTGGCGCTTTCGCTTTCGAACGAACGTCCCCTGCTGGCCTTGTTGGGCATCGTGGGACGGGCCTCGCAAGCGGCCGAGGGACGCGTTTGTGTGCAACAATTGCAATGGAGCGAAGCCCGGCGCGATCCCCATACCGGCGAGATCGCCATGCCGGCGGCGCTGCGGCTGGACGGCTTGGGGCTCGACTACCTGTCCATTGCCCGCTTCGCCGCCGCGCTGCGCGACGTGAACGTGTTCGCCCACGTCCAAGTGAACGCGTCCAATTCCGATGATCAAGACAGCCGTTCCTATTCCATCGAATGCGCGTTTTAGAACGCCATTCGGGGCGGCGCCGGCTAGGGCTTGTGAAAAGGCCGACTGAGTACAACTTTCCTTCGTCATTACCACAATCATCCTGATGCATCCTGCCGCCGCAATTCGCACCTTTGACCGGTTGCTGCAACTGGGCCTGTTGGCGCCGGTCTTGGTAGGTGGTTTTGCCGCGTATGGTTTGGTTGTCGCCCCCCTGGAGACGCGCGCCCGAGCGGCGCAGGAACGCGTTGCGCAATTGGAGCATTTGTTACGCGCGGCGCCGGCCGTGCGACGCGAGTATGCCGAGTTGCGGCGCCAACTGGCCGACTTGGAGTCCCGCGCCGATTCGGTCCGTCAACGTATTCCCGACGGTCCCGAGGAAGCCGCGTTTTTGGAACAACTGCACCAGGCGGCCGAAGCGGCAGGTTTGACGCTTGACGATTACCGCCGCGGCAACGCCATCCGCGGTTCGCAACACGCGCAGCTGGAGGTACACATCACGGGCGCGGGCAGTCATGAAGCGATTTGCCGGTTTTTCGATCAATTGCGGCAGTTCCCACGACAAACCCAAACGCAACACCTTGCCATTCGCGAAGCGTCGGAAGGCGCCGGTTACGAGATACGCTTGACCTTGCTGCTGTTCTATCGATCGTCGGGCGGATCGAATGAGGCGAGAAGGGGCTAACCATGCAACAACCGATCCCAGCAAACCCTGCGGCGGCGCGACGGAAGTTGGTGCTGATCGCGGTGTTAGGAATGGTTTTGATTGCCGTAATTGTGTCGGAATACGGCGGCGCGACCCCCGCGCCGCAAACCGCCGCCTCGAGCGGACGACCGGGACGCCGGACCTTGCCCAAGTCGGCCGTTGCCGAAAAGTCGGCGCCCGTGATGCGCGAGTCCGAACAAAAGCCCTGGCCTCGGATAGCGCTGGAGGAAGTGCTGCAGTATGATCCGTTTCGGCCGCTCGCAACACTCGCGCAGGTTGCGCCCGACGTCCCAACCGTAGGGGAATCCGGAGATGCGCCACAGAAGCCAACGCTCGAGGTCGATCTTAACGAGAGACGGCAACGGGCGCTTGCCGCGCTGGGCGATCATCCTCCGACTCTGGTGTATACCGGAACTGGCGGGGGCGCCATCACATTCCGAGATCGCACGTTCCGCATCGGCGACCAGTTGGGCGATTTCCGTATCGTGGAAATCACTCCTGCTGGCGTTGTCCTGGAGGATTTGCGGAACTAAGGCAGGGAGGATATTCCGCCGATGCGCGGAGGAGGAATACATCTCGCCGCCGCGCCCCCTGGCTGGATTGTTGCAGTTGCCCTGGCGGCGTGCTTGCTCCTGCTTGCGGCCCCCGCAGGGGGAGGCGCCGAGCCCGCATACCCATTCGGGGCAGCGGAGCGTGAAATCTCGACGGGCGAACCCATTTTGCCGCCCGCCCCGGTTGCAACGCCTGCGCCGGACGCACAAAGTCTCGCGACGCCTGGCCCTTCGCCGCACCCACGCGGGACGGCGCCGATGGGACCTCCGCCGCACCGATTCTTGGCGCCATACCCTCATCCGCTGGCGGGAAAGATTGAGATCAACGGCGGCCAAGGGCGCGTTGCCTTGGTCGCGCGTGACGCGCCGCTGCGCGACGTGTTAGCGTTGCTCGCACAAAGCGAAGGCTTGAACATTGTTTGTGCAGAAGACGTGAACGCGTTGGTCTCGGTCACGCTGCGCGATGTTGCGCTGGAAGACGCTTTGACGGCGCTCGTTGCGTCGGCCGGTTGCACTTGGATTGATCAACGCGGAATCATTCACGTTTCGAGCATTCAAGGAACGCGCCGGCTTTCGCCGAGCGTTCAAGGACGCCATGTTCGGGTGTTTCGCCTTGATTACGCCAGCGCTCGCGATTTGGACTTGGCTGTGAAAGGTCTGCTTTCGCCCGTGGGGACGTCCTACATTCTCGAAACAAGCCCGCTCGACAACCGCAAGTCGGCCGAATCGATCGTGGTGGAGGATCTTGCGGAGTATTTGTGCCGCGTGGAAGAGTATCTCTTGCAAGTGGATCAACCACCCCGGCAAGTCTCGATTCAAGCCCATGTGCTCCAGGTCGAGTTGGGTCAAAACAACCGGCACGGCGTCAACTTTGAACACCTGATTCAATTCGCCAATAAAGACCTGCGGCTGGAAATGACGGGCTTCGCGGCCCCCAACGCACCGCAGGCGTTCTTTGCGCAACTGAACGGCGGCAACCTGGGCGCCTTGATCGAAGCTCTTTGCACGACGAACCACGCCAAGACGCTGGCCTCGCCTCAAGTCATGGTGGTGAATGGTCAGGAATCGCGCATTCAAGTGGGCGAACAACTGGGTTTTCGCGTAACGACCACGACCGAAACCAGCACGCTGGAAAGCGTCGAGTTTCTCGATGTCGGCGTCGTGCTCACGTTCACGCCGCGAATCAGCCGCGACGGCCATATCCTGCTTCGCGTGAAGCCGGAAGTGTCGAGCGGCCAGGTCAACCCAGAAACAGGACTACCGGAAGAAGAAACCACCGAAGTCGAAACCGACGTGCTCTTGCGCGACGGGCAGGCCATTGTCATCGGCGGTCTGATTCAAGAGAAAGACAACGAGACGCAAAGCAAATTGCCGTTCCTGGGCGATCTGTGGTTGATTGGCAAACTCTTTCAACGCAAGCAACGAGAAAAAACTCGCAGTGAGATCATTGTCGCATTGACGCCGCGGATTGTTCCGTTTTGCGATCCGCTGACTTTGCAAGAACGTGAAGCGATCATGCGCGTGAAGACTCCGCTGTTCCAAGGGCCGTTGATCCCGATGGCGCGGCCTTGGGAGACGCAACTGCCCGACGCCTGGTCGAACCCAGCGTTTCCGCAACGCCTGCCCACGGTGGAGTGGTGGGAGCCTCCCCTCGTGGGAGATGGGTCGCCTGCATGGCTGCCGCCGACAAATCTCCCTCCGGCGAACCTTCCGTCGTCGGGTTCTCTGAGGGGGGTGGCGCCGGCCGAGGAGTTGCCGCCGGCCGCCTCGTGGGAATACCAACCGGTTGAACCGGCGCCGTAAAACGGACGAGCGTTCCCGGCGGAGGAAAGTTTTTGTCGTACATGTCGCAAATGAGGCGCAGGAGTAGCATGATGAAAGACTATTTGGACCTTCCGCCGGAATTACTTCCCTTGATCGAGAAGCGCGAAACGGAGGACCGCCGCGAAAGCGAGCGCCGTCAGGAAGCGGCGCAGGAGAATGGTTCGACCACGCCCAACGCTCCTGCGGCGCCCGTGGAACGACGATCGGGCCAAGATCGCCGCTCGGGCGCGGATCGCCGCACCTCAGACTAGCGCCCAGGGCCTGCCCCTACCGGCGCGCGATTCGTGGGCGTCGAAACGACTAGGGGATCGCCCAGGTCGATGATAATCTATGTCCAACGCCATCTTTGTTGCGCAGGGAGACATCAGTCGCCTTTCGGCCGACGCCGTTGCTTATTCAACCAGCACCGACCTGGCGGAAGATGGTTTTCTGCATCCCGCGTTTCGCCGTAATGTTCCTGGCTTCCAGGCGATGTTCGCGAAGTTGGGCAAGACGCACGGCGGCCGGTGCGTGGTAGGAGACGCGTTTTGGCTTCCCTTGAGCCAAGCGTCGGGGAAGGCGCCATGCGGCGTCGTGGTCGCTCCCGCGGCGGGCGCCTGTCCGAGTGGAAAAAACAAGCGTGCGGCCGCGGTCGCCGCGGCGCTGGAAACCGCCATCGCGAATTTGCCGCCATCGGAGCAGCTGGGAGCGCGCCGGCTTGTCGCATTGCCAACGTTTGGCTTTGGGCTGGGGGGTGATCGTCGGCGACGATTCGAGTCGGCCCAAACGCAGTTGCGCGCCGCCCAAGAGATTCTGAATAAGCATTCCGATGTGGATGCGGTCTTCGTGGCGTACACGGCCGATAGTTATCAAGTTCTGTTGCGCGCCCGCCGCGCCGCCGGCCTGACCCAGGACGACCTGCTTAACGACCCGCCGGTGCGCGACTTAATTGACGCCTTGCGTAAGGGAGAATGCGTCATCTTCGTGGGCGCGGGGTTATCGCAAGGAGCAGGGCTTCCCGATTGGGCCTCGTTCATTCGTCACTTGTCCGCAGAACTAGGGGCGCCGCAAACCGGCGCGCTCGATTACTTTCTGGACGTCGCCCAGTGGTACGTCGAGCAGAAAGGCGAAGCACGATTAGCCGAACAGATTCGCGCGTTCTATGGCCCCGGAATGGCCCGTCCTTCGCTTCCACACTACCTGTTAATGTCGCTTCCCGTGCGCGTAGTTGTGACGACCAACTACGATGACTTGCTCGAACAATCGTTGGATGCGCTGCGCCGTTATCCGACCACGATTACGGAAGCCGCCCAGGTTTCGCGAACGGGTCATGGCGAGGGAGTTTCGGTGGTCAAACTCCACGGCGACGCAGCCACAAGTCGGCAGTTTGTGCTGAGCCGCGACGACTTTGAGCGTTTTCCTCGCGAGCGCCCGGCCATGGCTTCGTTATTGGAAGGGCTGTTGCTCAATCACTCGTTTTTCTTTGTCGGTTATGGATTGCGGGATCCGAACTTTCGGCAAATCCATGGTCGCATTGCCGACATGTTGCAAAACGCGCAACGGCGGGCCTTTGCCGTGACGCTCGACCCGCCGAGCGAGATTACGCCGTACTTGCAGCGGCAGTGGGCCAACAAGGGCCTGCACCTGTTATTCCTGCCGGGCCAAACCGTGGGGGAGCGCGTGCGGAACCTGTGGAGGTTCTTGGACCAACTGGCTGAGGCCGTCAACCCGCGAAGTTTGTTCCTGGCCGATGACGCCGACTTCGCCCTTGCCACGATCGCGGCGCCGCCCTTGGAGAACGTGCGCCGCCTGTTGCGCGATCAAGTGGGGCAAGAGGTGGAAGCGATGATTGAACAATTGGCCTCGCACGCGTCGGACCGCGAAGTATTGCTGACGGCGCAAATTCTGGAGTTTCTCGCAGGCCACGGGTGGCGACCAGCGAAAGGCCTATCATTCACCAAACTTTGGGAGCGGCTCGCGCGGCATGCACGCGATAAGCACGAACGGCGGCGGTTGTTGATTCGCGCCTTGCGTCACGCTGAGCACGAGCGCGACATCGCTCGCTTGCGCCGACGATTGGGCGAACTTGACGAACCACGCGAACGATGAGAGCGTTGCCGTGACGGCTGCGGCGCCTCCCCGACATGACGCTGGAGCGTCATGCGTCCGCCCCACACTATGGTCATTCACATTTGTCTAGCTTGATTCGGGGCAAACGTGTGATAGATTTTGATTAGCAACAACCTCACCGTCGAAGGTTGCAACCGAAAAGGCGACCTGCGGGTCATGACAGCATTCCCTCTTTGGGGAAGCCCTTTCGAAATTAGTTGTATAGGGCAAAGTAACCGTCGCGAATGACGGACTGTACGAGATGACCCCTGCGGCGAGTGTTGATGTGATTTGACGTGGAGCTGCACCTCTCGTTGCGTGCAGCTCACCCAACCGATGTACTCCCTGGACATCGTCAAAATACGGGAGGGCAGAAATGCAAGATCCACCCCAAATGTTAGGCGAGGAGTGATTTCTCTTTCATTCCTCACAGCGCCTTGTGCGCTTGGACTGTGATCTTCCAACAACCCAACCTTAAATACATAACCTCCTCGCGTCGGTTGATGCGAGGAGGTTTTTGTTGCGCCAGGGTTTGAACACGCCACGGTTGGAGCGACAAGCCGCCACGCGGGGTTCGTCTACGGCGTACAATTTTGGTATGGCGCACTCGCACGAACATCATGAAGCCATCAACTATAACCGAGCATTTGGCCGAGGGATTGCGCTCAATACGTTGTATGTGTTGGCCGAAGCCGGATTTGGCCTGTATGTTGGTTCGTTAGCGCTGCTGGCCGACGCCGGACATAACCTCAGCGACATCTTAGGTTTGCTGCTGGCCTGGGGCGGCCACTACCTTATGCGCTTTCCGCCGACGGAGCGACGCACCTACGGCTGGCGCAGTTCGTCGATCATGGCGGCTCTGATGAATGCGTTGCTCCTGTTAACGGCCCTGGGCGGCATTACGTGGGAGGCGATCCATCGCCTCTGGGAGCCGCAACCTCTGGCGGGGGGCGGCATTATTGTGGTCGCCGCCATGGGCGTCGTGATCAACACCCTGACGGCCCTGCTCTTTATCCACGGTCGTAAACACGACTTAAACATTCGAGGCGCTTTCCTGCACATGGCCGCCGACGCCGCGGTGTCGGTCGGCGTCATGCTGGCCGGTTTGGGTATCGTCCTAACGGGTTGGCATTGGCTTGATCCGGCCACGAGCCTGGTGATCGCGTTGGTGATTTTCGTCGGCACGTGGGGCTTACTTCGTGATTCGTTGAACCTGGCCATGCACGCCGTGCCCGAAAACATTGCGCCGGCCGAAGTGCTTGAGTATTTGCTTAACCTGCCCGACGTGGAAGACGTTCACGACCTGCACATTTGGGCCATGAGCACCACGGAAACCGCACTCACGGCGCATCTGGTTAAACCGAACCTCAACGACGACGACGCGTTTCTTGCCGCCGTCGCCCAAGAGTTGCACGACCGCTTTGGCATCGAGCACACCACCTTGCAATTGGAGCGAGACCGTGACGCCGCCCGATGTCATTCGTGTCATGTCGGCTGTGCATGACGCCCGCGGGGCTCGCCGCCGGGTCTGGGCGATCCGGCGCTGATCGCGTATCATGTGAAACGCTTGCTCATTCCCTCCGGCCGGTAGGGCCCTCAGCACGGGAACGAGCGTTCGTGCGAGGGACCATGTCTGAAATCGACGCTTTATTCAAGACCCTGCGCGCCCAAGGCCGCAAAGCATTCATACCCTTTGTGACGGCAGGAGATCCTGACCTGGACTTCACCGCAGCCGTGCTGCAAGAGTTAGGCCAGCGCGGATGCAGCCTGTGTGAAATTGGGGTGCCGTATAGCGATCCCATCGCCGACGGGCCCGTCATCCAGGCTTCCTATACGCGCGCGTTGGAGCACAAGGTCAAGTTGCACGACATTTTGACCATGACACGGCGCGTGCGGGCCCAAAGCGAAACCCCTTTGGTCACCATGGTCAGTTACGCCATTGTGTACCGTCACGGGCTGGAGGCCTTTGTGACCGAGGCCAAAGCGAGTGGAATCGCCGGCGCCATTGTGCCCGACCTGCTCGTGGAAGAATCGGCCGCGCTGGCCGAAGTTTGCCGGCGTCTCGACTTCAGCCTGATTCAATTAGTCACGCCGACCACGCCGCGCGAGCGCGCGGTGCGTATTGCCGAAGCATCGACCGGCTTTTTGTATTATGTGTCGGTGGCCGGCATCACCGGCGAGCGGCGCGAGTTGCCGCCGCAACTGTTGGAGAATGTCGCATGGTTGCGTCAACAAACCGACTTACCCATTTGCATCGGATTCGGCGTAAGCCAGCCTGAGCACGTGGCGCAATTGGCGCCCGTGGCCGATGGCGTGATCGTCGGATCGGCCATTGTGCGCCGTATGGCGGAAGCCGCGGTCAAGCCGCGCGCTCAAGTGCTGGCCGATGTCGGCGCGTATGTCGAGTCGCTCATCGCCGCGCTCCCGGGCGCCGCCGCCAAGGCATAAAACCGCGGCGTTTCCTGCGTCGCGCCATTTGCAGCGCAACCGCAGCGCCGCAAGCCGCGAACGCGATCATCAAAACGGCCCAAAGCGGCAGCAACGACGTTTCATCAATTCCCGTGCTTGTCTCCAGGATTGGCGTCATCACCCCGGCAAGTAGCCAGGTCAGCAGCGCCCCCGCGGTGCAACCGGCGGCGAGCGCGGTCAGGCGTGGCGGAGTTGCCGCGTGCGCGTTGCGCGACGGATCGGTTTGCGGCGATTCGTAAGGTTTGGGAGACATGGTCCATTCCGCCGTTCGTTGCATGCGTCGAACGAGTGCGCGTTGGGGACGACGCGATGATTCGTCACTCTTCTTCGTGACGAGCAATGGTGGCTTCCAAGGCGCTCAGGCGGCGTTCGATCTCTTGGAGTTTGTCCAAGATCAACGCGTGAACATAAACCGCATCCATCCCGACGGGCGACTTCGGATCGGCGATTTGTTGAATCAGCGGCGCAACTTCGGTTTTCGACTTCATAACGGCGAACGTAGACGGATTGAAGGAGGACCATTTCGGCACGCCTGTTAGCGTGGCGACGTTCCGTCTCGCCGTCAATCGGACGATGCGTTCTTCGAGGAATCATGCCGGCGCACCCGCTTGCGGCGCGCATTAACTGATCTCGCCGGTGTCGGGCTCACCGGCCGCCTCGCGCCGTGCATGGCGCTGTCGCATCTCGACCTTGAGTTCGTCGAGTTCTTTGCCAAGTCGCCAGTCTGAGTAGACCGTGTACAATGCCCGACCGAACAAAAAAATCCCGGCGCCCACGACCGAGAGGATGATGAAGAAAAGCACTCCGAGATAAAAAATTTGCCGCATGAAGTTCAGCGAAGCTTAGATAGGGGAAATGTCTCTCAAGCCATGGATCGCTTCAAAAACTGGTGAAAACGTCAACTCATGCCGCGTTTTCCGACCTGCCGCTGGCGGATATTATAATGTCCCTGCCGAATTGCCGTTATACTGACTTTTCCTCGCCCGCCAGCCCCCGCCGGTTGCTTGAACTTTCTTCTGCTTACGCTAATCTTGGCGTTTCATCTGGTTTGCATGAACGCGGCTTCCGCGGGTCCGTTGGTCGCCGTGGTCTTGGACTGGCGCGAACATCGCGGCAACGCGTTCGCTGGCCGCGTGGGACGTTCGCTCCTGCTTCGATCCTTGGTGTTGTTCCTCGTTGGAATGGTGTTAGGCGGGCTGATGGCGTGGTTGGCGTGGAGCGGGCCATTTTGGCGCGAGTTGCTTGATCGCCTTCCCTCGCGCATTTACTTTGGCGCGTGGGAACTGCTGTTTTCAACGGTTCTGTTAATTCTCCAAGGAGCTTGGTGGCGTTGGGCTCCGGGCCGCGCGGGTTCGCGCGCGGCGCGCGGTTTCCTCGCGTTGTTGTCGAGCACGAATTTGTTGTATCACTTTCCGCCGCTCTTTGTCGTGGCGGCGATGCTGTCGTCCGGAGAATTCCCCGCCTCGGTCCCCCTGAATGACGCAACGTTTCCGCGACTCGTATGGCAAGACGAAATCCTTGCCATGACCGTGCATTTTTGGTTGGCGTCGTTCGCCGTGGCGGGCGTGATGTTGGCGATGCTCGCGGGACCGACGCTTTCCAAAGACGACCCCGACGCGGCGCGTCGCGCCCGCTTGATCGTGGGCGGGGCTCGTTTGGCGTTGGCGGTAACATTGCTGCAAATTCCGGTTGGAATGTGGATTTTGACCGTCGCGCCTCCCTTGCGACAACGGCAACTGATGGGAGGCGACTGGCTGGGAACGTCGCTGCTGGTCGCCAGCGTACTGCTGGCGTTATGGCTGATGCATCAATTGGCCGCGATCGCCTTGGGGGCGACACGGCGTCAGGCCGTATTGCGGGCCGCGGCTTTGCTGCTGGCTGTGATTGTGCTCATGAGCGGCGTCGTGCGCAGCGCCCGCCCTATGGGAAACGACCGTTCTTCCGCAACACCGTTTCGCCCTGCCACGCCGGGCGTTGTTTCTTGACTTCCGCGCGGCGAACTTTCTGGCGCGAGTTCGCCATCCGCGCCGTTCAGTTCGTCTCGTCCTGCGCCCGGTGGGGCTCGAAGACGGTGCGGCGAGACTGCGCGGCTTGTTTGACGGCGTTACAGGCGTCTTCATAGAGCGCCTTCTGGCTGCGCACGCGTTTGCGTTTTCCCTTGCCGACGCGCTCGTAGGAGCCATCGGGCAACAGCCGACGTCCTTTGACCGTGTCTTTGAAGTAGGTGTCGAGAATCGCCATCAACCGATCGCGCAAGGGAGGATCCTCGACCGGCGTGAGCAGTTCGACTCGGCCGTCCAGGTTGCGCGGCATCCAATCGGCGCTGGAGATAAACGTCAGATTATCTCCGCCGTGGTGAAAGTGAAGAATGCGCGCATGCTCCAAGAACCGATCGACGATGCTGATCACTTCGATGTTTTCGCTCAGGCCCGGAACGCCAGGCCGCAGGCAACAGATGCCGCGAATGTTCAACCGCACGGGCACGCCGGCTTGAGACGCATCGTACAGGGCGTCGATGATGGCCGGATCGACGAGCGAGTTGACCTTGGCTTGAATTGCCGCTTTTTGCCCGCGCCGTTTCCGTTCGGTCTCGCTTTGAATCAACTCCAGGATATACTCGCGCAGGCCCAGCGGCGCCATTTCGAGCTTGAGCATCCGCCGAGGTTGCGAATAGCCGGTAATTGCGTTGAAGAACGTCGTGGCGTCGGCGCCCAGTTCTTCATTCGACGTGAGGAAGCTAATGTCGCTGTAAATGCGCGCCGTGGCTTCGTTGTAATTACCCGTGCCAAAATGCACGTACCGCTGCACTCCATGCGGTTCGCGGCGCACGATGACACAAATCTTCGCGTGGGTCTTCAAGCCCTTCACGCCATACAGAACCTGCACGCCGGCTTGTTCTAAGCGCTCGGCCCATTCGATGTTGCGGGCTTCGTCAAAGCGGGCTTTCAGCTCGACCAGCGCCGTGACGTTCTTCCCGCGCTGCGCCGCGCGGGCCAGCGCCGCCACAATCGGGCTATTGCGGCTGGTGCGATACAGAATTTGCTTGATGGCCAAAACGTCCGGATCGTCGGCGGCCTCTTCGAGCAATCGGACCACGGGGTCGAACGTTTGATAGGGGTGATGCAGCAACACGTCTTTTTGTGCAAGCACCTCGAACATGCGCGCCGTGGGGTCAATCGCAGGCGACGGTTGCGGCGGCCACGGTTCGTCTTTGAGCGAATCAAACCCGCCGAGATCGGCCAGGCTCATCCAAGCGCGCAAATCGAGCGGTCCCGGCGCAAGATAGACATCGGCCGCATCGACCTCGAACACTTGTTGCAGGAACTGTAAAACTTCGGGCGTGGCCTGATGCGACAACTCAAGCCGCACGTAATCGCCCAGCCGGCGCGCGTCGAGGATTTCTTTCATGCTTTCCAGCAAATCCGACGCTTTGTCTTCGCGCAAGGCGATGTCGGCGTTGCGGGTAATCCGAAAGGGAACCGCCTCGGCGACAGTTTCACCAGGGAAAAACCGCTCCACGAAGAGTGAGACCGCGTCCTCGACGAGTAAGTACTCATAACCACCTTCCGACGGAAGCGTGATAAACCGCGAAAGCGACCGACCCAGAGGAATCACGGCGAAACGCATTTCCTGCCCTTCCGCCGCGGGCGCCAAACGCGCGCACACATTCAGGGTTTGATTCATCAGCAGCGGAAGATCATCGGGCGCGGCCACGGCAATGGGCGTGAGCACCGGATAGATCTCGTTGTCGAAAACCCGCTCGACGGTTTCTCGTTGGCGGTGCGAAAGCGCCGCGGGCGCGATGCGCTTAATGCCATTGGCGGCCAGCGGCGGCTCGAGGTCCTCCAAAAGACATTGATACTGGTTGCCAACCATTTGATGGACGCGAACGCTGATCGCTTCGAGTTGTTCGTAGGCGGTCATGCCCGACGGATCGCGGCGCGCGGCCTTGCGTCCGGCCAGCATTTGCAGGCCGCCCACGCGCACCATGAAGAATTCGTCCAAGTTCGAAGCGGTGATTGCCAGGAATTTAAGGCGCTCCAGCAGCGGGTTGGAGGGTTCTTTTGCCTCGTCCAGCACGCGCTGATTGAACTCCAGCCAGCTTAATTCGCGATTGATGTACTTGGGAGTGTGCGAGGTCATGCGGCAGAAAAGCGACAGGGAAAGACAACCAACCGACGTAACCGAAAGACGCGAAGCCGCCATCAAAGGACGGCCGTCACCGTAACACGCGACGCAGGACAATGGCCATGCCGTAAATATCTTCAAACAAAGCGCCAAGTTGTTTCAGCGCGAGCTGCTCCAACGCGAGATCGTTCACGCGCGGAATCGAGATGACCAGTTGGCCGTCTTTGCGCTCGCAACGAATCTCTTGCAAACGCTGGCTGTACGAACGATCCAGCGCAATCGCTACGCGCAGGATGGCGGCCAGCTTGGCTACGGCAATGCGAGCTTCGCGCGGCAGCGTTGCGTAGCCCTCATGGTACGGCTTGGGGTTGTACCGCCGATGATACCGCGCTACGAGCGACGTGAGCAGCAAATCGCTGCGGCCCAGGCCGAAGATTTCGCTGTTGTTGATGAGATACATCGAGTGCTTGTGATAGCCGCGATCGCTTACATACATGCCAATTTCATGCAGCAGGGCCGCCACGTACAAGATCGACTCGTGTCGTTGGCTCAGGCCGTGATCGGGCTGCAAGAACCGGAATAGCGTTCGGGACAGTTCGGCCACGTGCCGCGCATGGGCTTCGTCAAAGCCAAACTTCTCCCCTAACGTGAGCGCCGATCGCACCACTTGGTTGGTAAACTCTTCGGTCCACGCACCTCGGCGGGCCATGTCTTTGAGCAGACCGTCGCGCAAGTTGACGTTGGTCACATACACCTGTTCCAGGCCGAACCCGCGTGCAATTTCCGCGTACATGAGTAGCGCCGGGCCCAGCGTATGCGCGTCGGCGTAAGCCACATGATGCTTGAGGACTAATTCATCTTCGGTTTGGTTCAGCACGCGCGCGGCGAGCTTCTCTAACTCGACCAGCGGAAGCGGCGTCAATTTGCCTGGCTGCCAATCGGGAATTAAGTCGGCGGCGGCGAAACGAATGTCGCCGCCCAGGGCGATCATCTGTACGGCGCCCTGCGGCTCTGCATCTTCCACCATTTGCTGCACGACGCCGTGTATCTGGCTTTTCATAATGTCGCGCAGCCGGTTCTCGGGCGCCCGATACGCCTGGAGCATTTCAACCAGCCGGAGCGAACCCAGCCGATAGGTGCGCGAGAAGAGCACGTCTTCATTTTGCACCAGGAGCACTTCGGTCGTGCCGCCGCCGACTTCCGTTATCACCATGGGCGATTGAGCCAGCGCTGGTTCGCTCTTGAGTTTGGGCTGCACCCCCAGGTAGGTGATCCGGCTGACCTCGGCTTCCTCGACGGTCTCGACTTCGATCCCCGTGGCGATATACACACGGTCGATAAAGTCGAGCCGGTTTTCCGCTTCCCGCACGGCGCTGGTGGCGATCACTCGAATCTGGTCGGGCGCGTTGATTTGATACTCGGCCAGCTTCCGGCGATAATCACGCAGCACGTTCACGCACTGTTCGATTGTGGCCTTGCGAATGGCGCGGCGAGTGAAGGTGTCGCGCCCCAGGTTCACTTCCTGGGCGAGATTTTCCAGGGTGCGTACTTTCCCGCTGTCGTTAATCTCGGCAATCGCCATACGAATGGCGGAAGCCCCGATATCAATCACCGCCACCGCACGAATGTTTTGCGGGGGCGAGGGCGCGGCTCCTTCCGGCGGTGTGGCGTTCATGGTTGAATCACCTCACGCGCCCACGCCGCAGCCCCCAAGAGCACCGAATCGTCTCCTAGTAGACACGGTACGACCCGGAACGAATTGACGTACGACGGCATGACATGTTTGTTCGCCGTCTTTCCCACTCCGCCCACGAACAACTCCGGCATTGCTTCGACCAAGCCGCCGCCCAGCACCACGACGTCGGGCGACAATAAGTGGATCACGTTGGCCACGGCCACACCGATCCGGCCGGCCGCTTCGCGCACAATGCGTTCGATCACTTTATCGCCGGCTTTGATGGAGGCCGCTAACGCGCCGCTACGAATCGCCGTTAAGTCGGCGCCGGCAGCCGCCATTAAATTTGGAGCGTCGCCCCGAAACGCGGCTTTCGCCGCTTCGGCCGCAATCGCCATGCGGCTGGCCACGGTCTCCAGACAGCCGCGTTGTCCGCATCCGCACATCGAACCATACGGCACAACTTGCAGGTGTCCGATTTCCATGCAGGAGCGGTTACGTCCACGCAAAATACGTCCTTCATAGACGCACCCACCGCCGATGCCGGTGCCAGGAAATACTCCGACGACGCAACGGGCGTCACGTCCGGCACCAAAGCGATATTCGCCGAAAACCCCCGCGTCAACGTCGTTGGCGATCACCGCGGGGCAACCAAATTCCTTTTGCAAATGATCGCGCAAGGCGACGTCTTTCCAACCCAGGTTGGGAGCGTCAATCACCACGCCCTTGTCCAAATCGAGCGGACCGGGACAGCCCACACCAATTCCCGCCAGCCGGCTCGCGTCGATCTTTGCATCGGCAAGCGCATCGCGAATGGTTTTGACCATGCGCTCCAGGACCGTGCCGACGCCTTCGTGCCCTTTGGTCTTTCTTCGCTCTTTGCCAATCACTTTCATGTCGCTGTTGAGCACCGCCGCGAGCATTTTCGTGCCGCCCAGGTCAAAGCCGACCCAGCAATCGCGTCGGACATCAGGCGGAGTAGTATTCATGGTGCGGCTCCAAGGCGATTAAACGAAAGCGAACGGGCCGGCAAGCGCCGACACTGCGTATCGTCGCATACGACGTTCCGACTGGCAACGGAGCAAAACGCGCCCGTTTGTTGACCCATGCGGAAAGACTTGATTAAAATCCAACAGTTTCCTTTGGGGAACGGGGTTCTTATGCGCATGATTACCGGGGGATTGTTGATTGCCGGCGCCGAACAGGCCTTTGCCCACGCGCTCTCAATCCGTTTTCCACACGACGCCTTCGCCCGGCAGGTGCTGTTGCCCGCCAGCGCCGTGCTGCTAACCGTGGGCGTGGTTTTTTTGCTGTGGGGTTTAGTTACCGAACGGCCCAGGTCATGAGTTTTGAACACGGGGTTTTAGGACTTTGCGCCGCGGATCAGCCAGGCGACACGCGCCCTCGGCTCGGGACGCGCTGGCTAGCCGCCGTGGCGATCCTCATCGCCGTGGCGCTGGTGCTCAAGCCGGTGTATACGGCCACGCCGCACGAGAAAACGCTGTGGAAATCGGCATGTGAATTGAGCAACCAGCGCTACTCCCAAAGCCTCGCCTTGGCCGAAAGCGTCCTGAAACAGGCCCCCCATCATCACGGCGCACTCATGCTCGCGGGCGAAGCCGCCGCGGCCATGCACGACGACGCGCTCGCTTTGCACTACTTCGAGCAAGCGATCCAACATGGGGGAGAGCGATCGGTCGATGCGCTGCATCTCGCGGGCGAACGCGCGTTACGACTTGGACGTGTGGGCGACTCCGAGCGGTATCTACGCCGAGCCTTGGAACTCGATCCCTCTCATCTTGACGCGAACCGCCATTTGGCCGAACTGCTGCAACTGCAAGGACGCACCTGGGAATCGTTGCCGCATGTGTTCGCGCTCTTGCGTGAGGGCGTATTCACGATCATGAACCTTCAGGAGCTGAGCGACACTGACATGGTGTGGCGGTCCGATCAGGACTTTGAAGCTCGATGCCTGCAGGCTGCTCCGCACGATCCGTTGCCCTTGCTTTGTCGCGCCCGCGTCGCCCTGCTGTTTAACAGCAAGCAGCATGCATCCGACTTATTGCATCGCGTGACCGCGGCGCATCCGGATCAAATGCAAGCGCAAGCCCACCTGGGGCGACTACTGTTGGACTCCAAATCCGACTTTTTGGGCTGGCATTCCCGTCTGGGCCAAGACGCCGATCATCACCCCGAGATCTGGTTTCTCCGCGGTATGTGGGCCCGGCAAAACGGGCAAACCCGCGCCGCGGCGCGATGTTTCTGGGAAGCGCTTTGTTTGCATCCTGACCATTCCGCGGCCACGCACCAACTGGCGTCGGCATTGGCGCGATTAGGCCAGAGTGAAGAAAGCCGGCTGTTAGCGGAACGCGCCCGGCAGCTCGACCAAGTCAAATTGATGCAGTCCCAGTTTGATGAGCGGGAAGATTTCGTCAGAAAAGTGGCGGAGAAACTTGAGTCGCTTGGCCGATATTGGGAGGCCGCCGGTTATTACTACGTCGCCTGGTCGGCCGATCCGCGCCGCACGTGGGCCACGCAAGGCATGCTGCGTTTGCACGGGCGAATTCACGGCGCTGCGCGCTGTGATGAATGGGAAATGTTTGTCCGCTCGCTCGACCTTTCCTCCGAGCCGCTGCCTCAGTGGAGCGACGTCCCGGCGCCCGGTCCATCGTCTTCGTCGAGTGAACAAGACTTGCGCGTCGCCTTCGAAGATGTTGCTGAGGCTGTAGGATTGAAATTCCAGTACAACAACGGCGCCGATCCGACCGGAAAACGCGTTTACACCTTCGAGTACAGCGGCGGCGGGGTCGGCGTGTTGGATTACGACGCCGACGGATATCCCGATCTCTATCTCTCGCAAGGATGTTCCTGGCCGGTACAAGCCGGCGCTTCCGCCGACCCGGACCGTCTCTTTCGTAATCGCGGCGACGGCGCGTTTGAAGACGTGACGCTCCACACCGGGTTGGGCGATCTCGGTCTGAGCCAAGGCGTGACCGTGGGCGATGTCAACAGCGACGGATTTCCTGATCTGTATGTCGCCAATATCGGTATGGGACGCTTGTACTTGAACAATGGCGACGGCACGTATCGTGATGTCACTGAAGAAACCGGCGTCGGGTTTGAATCGTGGGCGTCGAGCTGTGTTCTGGCCGACTTCAACCAAGACGCGTTGCCCGATTTGTACGTCGTGACGTATCTCACGATGAAGTCCATCGAACACCAATGCGAAACGAGTAATCGCCCCGTTCAGTGCGGCCCCGTAGGTCTGGATGCGGAAGTGGACCGCCTGTTCCTTAACCTGGGCGACGGACGGTTTCGCGACGTGACGCAGGAATCGGGAATTGTGCTTCCCGACGGGAAGGGCTTGGGCGTTGTCGCGGCCGACTTCGACGGCTCGCATCGTCTGGGGCTGTTTGTCGCCAACGATACGACAGCGAACTATTTTTTGGTCAATCAGACTGCAAAACCGGGCGATTCCATTCGATTTCACGATGAATCCGCATTTCGCGGCGTCGCTTGCGACGAAATGGGACGAACGCAAGCCTGCATGGGCATCGCCGCCGGAGACGCCAACCACGACGGACGGCTCGATTTGCTCGTGACGAACTTCCTGAAAGAAGCCAACGCCCTGTACATGCAACAGGAAGGCGGGATGTTCGCAGATCAGATCAAACAAGCCCGTCTTTACGACGCCAGCTTTAACCACATGGGTTGGGGAACCCAGTTTCTCGACGCGGAATTGGACGGCGCGCCGGATTTCGCAGTCGCCAATGGCCACATCAACGACTACACCAGCGAGGGAATGCCTTACCGCATGCTCGCCCAGTTTTTCCGGGGCGTAGGCGACGGAGAGTTCGCCGAGGTCGCGCCAAGCCAACTTGGCGCCTACTTTCAATCGCCGTGGCTCGGTCGCGCTATGGCGCGGCTCGATTGGAACCGTGATGGGTTGGAAGACTTATGCATCACCCATGTCGATCGCCCCGTCGCGTTGGTGACCAATCGTACGCGGAATCCTGGCCGCCACCTGAAACTGCATTTACGCGCGGTGACCACCGCCCGAGACGCCATTGGCGCGGTGGTGCGTGTCACGACGGATGAGCAAACTCAGATGCGCCAATTGACTGCTGGCGACGGGTTTTACGCCAGCAACGAGCGCGTGCTGGTCTTCGGCTTAGGCGATCAGGCGTCGGCTGCCGATATCGAGATTACCTGGCCCAGCGGCGTCACACAAAAATTTCGTGATGTGGCGGCAGATTCCGAGTGGATCCTCGTCGAGAACTCCCACGGGCCGTTTCGCGTTTCCCAAGGCCTGTGAGCGTGAGCGTCCGTTTGACAAGGGAAACAGCCGTTTGCCGGTGGGAAGATAGCGCCAAACACCTCGATCGTGCGCGGCAAAAGCGACCCCCTAATATAAGTAAAACTTCATAACTCGCACTTGCCAACTAAGTGTTACGCACGGGCAAGAAAATTTTATTCGCGCATTTTTCTGGTTTGACATCTCGATTTTCGTGTACGATAATCCCCGTCGCATCATTCTGTGCAGATGGGTTTATCCACCCAATATTCTTCTCGTTGTCGTTTTTGCGTCCTCTTATCTTGAGGGAGTCCCATGACTTTGAAGGGTCGTCGCGGTTTCACGTTGGTGGAGCTGCTGGTCGTGATCGCTATTATTGGCGTGTTGGTGGCTTTGCTGCTGCCTGCGGTGCAGGCCGCACGCGAAGCGGCTCGTCGCATGAGCTGCGGAAACAACTTAAAACAAATCGGCTTAGGATTACACAACTACCACGACACCTACAAAAAGTTCCCCATGGGCGGCTGGGTGACGGCGTCGGGCGGGTGGGGGCCTTCGTTCTGGACTTCGACGCTGCCCTATATGGAGCAGGGTCCCCTGTACGATAGGTGGTCCTACAGCGGTTACAGCCCCGGCTGGAGCCATGACCACGTCAATAACCGCAATGCGGTCAACAACGTGCGCATCGAATACATGCTGTGCCCGTCGAGCCCGCTGCCGCCGATGCATGACACGGGCGCCTGCCAGCAAACCATGCCGCACTACGCCGGCATCGCTGGTGCGGTTGACGAAAACGGCTTCGCCAACGATCAACGCAACTGGGGATGCTGCAGTTGCTGCGGCGGCAACGCCGGCACGGGTCGCACCTCGGGTAGCGGCGTGTTCGCCCACAATATCAATGTGGGCATCAACGACATTACCGATGGCACCTCCAACGTGATGATGATGGGCGAAGGTTCGACCTATGCCTTCCAAGACCCGATCGCGAAGACGGGGCGTCAGCGTATCGACCCCAGTTATCCTCACGGTTGGACCATGGGTCAGTCGAACGGGAGCATTCTTCGTAGCACAAACCTGGCTGCGATGATGGAGCGGCCCTTCAACCTCGCCACCATTCGTTACCCCATCGGCACGCGCGCCTACAACTTGCCCGGCGTGCATGAAAACAAAGGGTCGAACAACCCGCTTGTTTCAGAGCATCCCGGCGGTATTATGGTCGCACTAGCCGACGGAAGCATTCGCTCCATGTCGGCCACCACCGATTTGATCTTGCTCAAGCGAGCCGCAGTTCGCGACGACGGGCAAGCGATCACCTTGCCGTAGTTCCTTGGCGAGGCGCTGTACCGCTTCCTCCAAGGAAGCGGTCCACCTGTTCCACGATGATGAAAATTCAACAGAGCGCGTCGCTGCGGTTCACTTCGGCATGTGGCGACGCGTTCTGCGTTAGTACGTACTACAACACATCGACCATCCCTCGCATTACTACGAGTTGCTCAAGGAAATCGAATCTGATTATGCAACACTCCGTCATCGTATCGCGTTTGATGATGGCTTCGTGCCTCTTATTGTTGGTTGTTGGATGTGGCGGCGATGGCAAAGGCCCCACCGGCACGATTAGCGGCAAACTCCTGTTGAACGGTCAACCGGCTCCTGCAGGCACCCAAATTCACTTCCTCTCGAACACCGGCGATGCGACCGGCGCCGAAGTCTCCGGAGACGGCACGTTTACGATCATGGGCGTGACGGTCGGCTCGTACCAAGTTTCGGTGACTCCTCCCGCCGCACAAACCGTGGAGATGACGCCGGAAGAAGCCATGCGGAAGGTGCACGGAACCGCCCCAGGCGAGAAAGGCACCGATCTAGACGCGTTTTCCAGTCAGGCGGCCAAGACCATTCCGCAGAAATTCACCGATTTCGGCACCAGCGGCGTCAAGTTCGAAGTGAAAGAAGGCAGCAACGACTTCCTGCTCGATATGAAGTAATCGAACCAACGCCTCAAAGACTTTCTTATCTTGACGCGCTTTCGATGTTGCTGGTGGCTGACGGTCTTCGCGGCGGCTTGCCTTGGCGGCTGCCGCAAGGAAGATGCGCCAACACGACGGGCGCCAAACTCGTCGTCGATCGATATTGCGGCGAACTCCGCGACAGCATCTCCTCGACCGCTGCGTGATGACGACTGGTTTGAAGACGTCACCGAGCAATCGGGCGTGGCGTTTGAGTACCGCAATGGCCGTGAGGCGAACCGCTTCACGATCTTGGAAACCGTGGGCGGCGGCGTCGGAATGCTCGATTACGATCGAGACGGCGACCTCGATCTGTTCTTTCCCGGCGGCGGTTCGTTCGATGCTCAGGGGCAAGTAACCGGCCGAGTCGGCGGGTTGTTTCGCAACGAGGGCGACTTCCGTTTTATCGAAGTTACGCGAGAAGCGGGGCTGAATGACGCGTCGTTGTACACCCACGGTTGCCTCGCGTTCGACTACAACCAGGACGGCTTCCTCGATTTGCTGGTGACGGGATACGGCGGATGTCGGCTCTTTCGCAACACCCAGCAAGCCCGCTTCATCGACGCGACCGCCGAGGCGGGCCTCGAAGCCAACGACTGGACCACGGCCGCGGCCGCCGCCGACGTGGACCGCGACGGCTGGCCTGACCTTTACCTGGCGACGTACGTGACGTGGGCGCCCGCAGACGACGCCCGACGTTTTTGCGGAGATCGCGAACGCGAAATTCGCGACGTATGTCCTCCCCAGCTTTATCCCGACGCGCCCGATCGTTTGTTCCGCAATTTGGGCAACGGACGATTTGAGGAGATCACCGAACAGGCGGAATTAGTCCCACAAGGGCGCGGCCTAGGAGTGCTGGCGACCGACATCAACCGCGACGGCTGGAATGATTTCTATCTCGCCAACGACGCTGGCTTCAATCACCTTTACCTCGGCGCCGGGGGTGGAAAACTTCACGAGACAGGACTCTCGGCGGGCGTGGGCGGCAATGAACATGGTCTGGCCGAAGGAAGCATGGGCGTCGATCTTGCCGATTTCAACGGCGACGGACTTGCGGATTTGTGGGTCACGAACTTTGAACTGGAAGACAACTCGCTTTACGCCGGACTGGAGAAAAACGTCTTCCAGCACGCGACCTTGGCGTCGGGGTTGGCGGGGCAATGTTTCCGCTATGTCGGCTTTGGAACCGGCTTCGCCGATTTCGACTCCGACGGCAGTCAGGATCTACTCATCATCAATGGCAACGTGTTCTACACGCTGGGCCAGGCGCCCTTCGAGCAGCCCGCGTTTATTTTCCGCAACTTGGGCGATCGGTTTGAGAATGCGACCCAAACCGCCGGGCCCTACTTTTCGGTTCCGCACCCGGGACGCGGCGCCGCGATTGGCGACTTGAATAACGACGGCGCTCTGGATGTGGTCGTATCGCACATGAACGCGCCTGTGGCGGTGCTGCGCAATCGAAAGCCGCCGGCGCAGTTTCTCTCACTACGCCTGCAAGCCACGCAGGGCGAACGTGAAGCGGTCGGCGCGCGGGTGCTTTTGGTCGATGGCGATCAAACCACCGTACATTGGATTCGTAGCGGCGCGGGCTATCTTTCACAGTTTGACCCGCGCGTCATCTTTCCTCTGACCGCCGGCGCCCGGCCCGAAGTGCGCGTCGAATGGCCAGGCCGCAAGGTCGAAGTTTTTGACAATCTTCCGCTGAATCAGACACGCGACCTGGTCGAAGGCCAAGGCCGCGTGTCGCCATAATCCCTGCCGCATCAAACGGAGAAGCGCCGCAGGACTCGCGATCTATCGCACCTTGTTAGCGCGGCGCCCTTTCTTTTTCGCGGGACCGTCGCCTGGAGCATGCGGCGCGTCGGGCGCGTTCTTCTTGGGCAAGTGCAATGCAAGTTCCTGTTTCACGGCCGCGTGCTGCGGGGCATCGGCCAGATTGCTCCACTCGGCCGGGTCGGCGGTGTGGTCGTAAAGTTCTTCGCTCCCGTCCGCGTAACGAATATAGCGCCACCGCTGCGTGCGAACGGCGTGATTGTCCCGGCCGTGGGTGGTCACGGCGGCGTGCTTCCACTCCGCCTTGGGGTTTTCCAAGAGCGGCCGCAGGCTGACTCCTTCCACATGTTCAGGCCGAGGCGCGCCGCACAAATCGGCCAGCGTAGGATAGATGCTCATGAAATCGACCGGGCGCTCACAGACGCCGCCGGCCTTCGTCACGCCGGGCGCCACCACCATCAGCGGTGCACGGGTCGCTTCTTCCCACAGGGCGAACTTACGCCAATGCTGCTTCTCGCCCAAGTGCCAACCGTGATCTCCCCAGAGCATCACGATGGTGTTATTCCGATGTGGGCTGGCGTCGAGCGCGTCGATCAACCGGCCGATTTGCGCATCGGCAAAGGAAATCGCCGCTAAGTATCCTTGCACCGCATAGCGCCAGTTGTCGGTTTGGATGATCGTGGCGTGGTCGCCCTCGGGCTTAGCCATGCGCCGTCCTGCGGCGGGCACATCGTCCAGATCGTTTTCGGGAGCCTGGGGCAACGTGATTTTGTCCACCGGGTACATGTCGTAATACTTTTGCGGAACTTGCCATGGCATGTGCGGCCGCGCCAGTCCGCACGCCAGGAAGAACGGCTGATCCTGCGGTTGATTCAATTGTTCGATGGCCCAAGAGACGATGCGGTAGTCGCCCAGGTCTTCGTCGCGCGCGTCAAGCCGTCCCCACACAATACCCCCAGCGCTGCTATGCAGATCGTTCCGCACTTCGCGGCTCGGCTGAGGATCGCTCCCCTTGGAGACCGATTCATTCCACGAGGCGGAATCGTTAAACCCTCCGTGATAAATCTTGCCTCCCGCGACGGCGCGGTAACCGTGATTCATCAAAAGTTGCGGCAAAGTCACAATGTCGGGCATCACGGGTCGCCAGGGCTGCGAGTTGTGATAGACGCCCGAAGTCGAAGGCCGCACGCCGGTCATCAAGGCGGCCCGCGAGGGATTACAGGCCGGCGCCGCACAATGGGCATTGGCGAACAACACTCCGCGAGCCGCAAGGCGATCCAGATTCGGCGTTTTCACATCGGGGTGGCCGCCCAGGCAATGCACCCAATCGTTCAAGTCGTCAACGGCAATGAATAGCACGTTCGGTCGCGCCGCCTCTTGCGCCGGGCTCGCATGCGCTGCGAACGCTGGCAACCCGATGACTCCGCACAAGACCACCACAACACGCAGACAGCGCCACATCACTTGATCTCCTTGACGACCAGCCACAAGACGCAACACGGAGAGAACCAACGAGAAAAGACCGAGATCGTTCGCACAAGCAACGAACCGGAAGGTCAACCGCGTCATTCCGATCAACGGCAGCCGCTATTGTAATCTCAAGGACCGGCGGCGCGGAGCGCGCCAAGACCGCCGCCGACTTTTTCATGGACGTCGCCCGTGGCGCGAACGACGAGCACTTTGAGCGGCGCATAGTACACGATCGTAAACGGACCACCCACGGTATCCCACTTGTCGGCCGCAATTGTGCGCTGAATGAGATTGACCAGAGCCGGGCCCCAGTCGCCAATCATGGCGCCTCCTCCGAGCGCGGCTTCAACGCCCGCGAGATCCGGCTGCAGGTCGTCCCACGATTGAGCCTCGTAGGCCGCATAGGAATCGGTCGCGGCTGCCGCTTGAGTTGTGCGTGGATAGGGCTTGGCCTCTTTCGCAATCTGCCGCTCTAACTCGCGCTGGCTGGCGATGAGCCGACTGCGCAGCTTGATTCGCAGTTGTTTGAGCGTGTCGCTGGTTTCCCACCGGGGGTCCGAAGAAATTTCAGCATAAAGCGCAACCAATGCGCCAAGAGCGGCCGCCCGCCGTTCCAGCGACGGCGCCGTTGCTTCCTTGCGCAGCGTTTCGCGCGCCTCGTGCTGATATTCGTGAAAACCTCGCAGCGGCGCATCGGGGGACGCCGCCAACAGGGCCGTCGCCAGGAAGATGATGCCGGTCATACGCTCCCTCGTTCCGCCTGTGAAAACTTGGACGCCCTCGGGGAAGGAATCACGCAAAGCCGCATGAACACGCAACAAAAAGCACCGCGGCGCCGCAATCGGCCGTGTTCCTGCTTTTTCTTGGCGAGAGCCGACGGCAACCTGTGCTGACGGTCGTTGTTGTTTGCAGTGTACCATGCATTTGCATCACTGCTCCAGTCGATTGCGCACATGGACCGCCGACGACTCCAAGGGAAAGGCGGCATAGGTGTTTGAGTTCATTTTTTGCAGGTTGATACGTGGCTCCAAGCTTGGGTCTTCCTGGATTTGCTGCTCGAAGTTCGCAAGAAGACTACGCACGTGCTCACGTCCCGCGGCGTATTTTTCACCGGCGGCGGCGCCATGCCGTGCGACGGCTTGATCGAGCAATTCCAGCGCCTGGCCTGCCGGAGCGCGAACCGACCACGTGGCGCTCGCGCTGAGTTCACGCAGCCGCCCCGTCCATTCAAACAAGGCCAGCGCCGCCGGGTTGGCCGCCCCGCTGGACGGCGCGGGAAGCCGCTCAACAAAGTACTGGAGCGCCGCCACGGCAGCCGCGTACTCGCGCTTTTCAAAATTGATCCACGCCACCGCCTGATGCGCTAAGAGAACGTCGTCATGTTCCAGCCGAACTTGCTCGAACGCGCGCAACGCCTCATCGCGTTGTCGGGCCTTCAAGTACACCAACCCCAAGGCCAACAGGGGCTCCGGTTGTCCAGCGGCAAGGCGCAGGGCCTTCTCACTCTCAAGCCGCGCCACCAAAGGATCAACCTTGGACTGACTCAAAAACGTCAGCAAGCGGCGAATCGCTTGTTTGGCTTCGTCGGTCAAACGAGGCGGCGTGGCGTCGGCCAGAAACAATCGCGGGGTTTGTTCGCCCGCGCTCAAGGCCGCCATTGCCGATGCGCAGCGCTCCACGAATTGTCCCAATTCCGTCGGTTCGATCAGGTTGTCGCGCGCGGTATCGGCGGCGCCCGAATAACCCTCCACAAGACACTCGGCGAACAGGCTATGCGTCGGGTCGTCGGGAGTAGGCGAACCTCTTTGTCCCGCCGAGCAACTCGCCAGCACGTGCAGCGTACGCAAGGCTCGCACGCGGCGGCTTTCGAGCACCAACTTCATCAACTCGGCGGCGGAAGGTTGCTGGCGCAGGTCGGCGCCGTCGCCGGAATGACAACTATCCAGCAACAGCGTCTTTTGTTGTGCAGGGCAGGCTTCCAGTTGATCAATCAGCCACGCCAGATCCAATCCAGTTTCGGCGGGCCGAGCGAGCGTGAAATCTCGCGTTGCAAGATAAATCTTGCCGTCATCGGCAACGTAAGCATGCGTGACAAGGTAAATGTGTAACTCCGCCTCTGGCGGGATGCTCGCCAAAACCTTCGGCAACTCTTGCTCCAGGCGAATTCGGCTCTCATCGTCAAAGCGAATCGCCTGAGCCGGCGGAACCGCATACCGCGCAATGAGCCGTTCGCGCAACTGCTTCGCGCTCGCCAGCGCATAGGGCAGCGGCGAAAGCGTTGCGTCATCGAAGTTCTGGTTCGCAAGCAACAGCGCCCACTTCTGCAAATCCGGCGGCCGCGTCGCTTGGAGCGTAAGAATCGTGGGAGATTGATCGCCCGGTGAGTCGTGCGTGAGCTCGACCACGTCGCCTACCCGAAGATCGGTTGGCTGCGCCGCTTCACCGGCCAGCGTGATCTTGCAGTCGGGCGACAAGACGAACAGGTTCGACGCCGAATCGCCTTGCAGCGCAATGTCGAGCGTGCCGGTTTCGTACGCGATGCGGCGGATCGCGCCTTGTTGGCGGAACGCCCGGTACGCATCGATCCCTACGATTTGTACGTCGCGGCGCACGGTAATGCGGTCGCCGGGTTGAAGATCAACCGCTTTGAGCAGTTTCCCTTCCACAAACCGCAGGCCGTTCAGTGTGATTTGGGCCGACTCAGCCACGGGCAGCGTCATCAAAGGAGCGTCCTGATCGGCGCCCAGGGCGAAGGTGAGCTCTGCACGATTCGCATTCACATCGCGCACCACGCCGCGGTGCTCGACAATCCGCCGTACGTCGAGTGCTATTGCGAATGGCCCGGCATCACCCATCGCATGTTGTACGACGGCTTGGTCTCCCTCGTTCAAGTTCTCCAAAGCCAACGGTTGGCCGGCTCGTTGCGAATCGCCGTTCAAGGAGATCCGCGTAGCTGGCGTGGTTTGCAGCACGAATTCTTTGTCCGCATCCTCGCCTTCCGCCACTTGCAAGACGAACTGTCCTTCATCCGCTTGGATGCGCGCCAAGCTGCCCGTGTGGGTTTCAGGGCGCGAAGCGACGATCTCTTGAAAAGGGCGTTGTTGTGCGTCGCGCAGGGTGCGCACGGTCACGCGATCGCCGGGTTGCAGGTCGCGCAGTTGACGCTCCCGCCGGTTGAGCATCACGCGGTCATGGTCAAACAACGCAATCTCTTTCCAATCGTCTCCCACGGCGATGACAAACTTCTGCTCGCCCAGTTGGACGTTTTGTAAAACGCCCTGAATTGGCTCGGGAGGCGGCGGGGGCGGCGCGGGCTGAGGCTTTTCCAGCGGA
Source organism: Planctomycetota bacterium (assembly GCA_963204915.1). GTDB lineage: Bacteria > Planctomycetota > Planctomycetia > Pirellulales > Pirellulaceae > JAHWKS01. Next base: position 317,608 of record CAUJHS010000117.1, read on the forward strand.
TAGAACAGCATGGCCAGGCTGAACACTACACTCGCCGTGAATGCGGCAATCGCGCCCCAACGGCGCTTCTTTTGCCGGGCCAGTTCGACGGCGTTTGCCTCCTTGGCGTCCGATTGGTCATGGTCCACCGGCATCGCAACTCCGCTGCCGCCGAGATCGGCCAGGACTTCCCGAGCCGTGCGATAACGTTGCGATAAATCTTTGACCGTAAGTTTTTGAAGCACATGCGCCAGATCCTCAGGCAGCCCCTCCAGGATGGTGCGCAGCTCCGGCAAACGCCGGTCCGGCGCGCTATGCCACAACATCCAGGCCATTTGTTGATCGCGCCCGAAGGCGGCCAGCCCCGGAAACAGCAAATCGAAGTCCGAGCCGCAAATCAACTCCAGCACGGTGAAGCCGAGGGAGTACAAGTCGCTGGCCGGACCAACCGGGCCAAATTGATCCGAGACCACCTCCGGCGCCATGTACTTGGTGGTTCCCTTCAGCAGGCTCCCGTCGGGGTCGCTGGCGCGTCGCGCGAGGCCAAAGTCGCCTAGCTTGACCAGGTTCTGGCGGCTGAGGAGCAAGTTGCCGGGTTTGATGTCGCCGTGAATGATGCCCTGCGTGTGCAGCAAGTGTAGCCCTTGCGCGGCTTGAATGAGCGTTTGCCGTGCGTCGGGCAACGCCATGGGGCGGCCCTGATACAATTGCTTCAAGCTGCCTTGCATCAGCTCCAAGACGAGGCATCCCCGCGACTCGACCACATCGTAGATGGTCAAAATGTGCGGATGCTCCAGCGAAGCGAGCAACTGGGCCTCTTGCCAGTAACGAGCCAACGTGGTCCGATCGCTCAGAAACTGCTGGAGGATTTGCTTGATCGCCACGTCGCGCCCGAGTTTCAAATCGCGCGCAGCGTACACCGTGGCGAAGCTGCCCGAGCCAACTTCGCGGACAATTTGGTACCGAGTTTGCGTGGATTCGGTCATCATCGGAACGCGGACGGCGTTTCCTCACCGAGCAGGAGCGACAAATAGGACTGAAGTTCACGATCGGCCGTAGGACTCCCGGTCACGCCAATGTACGGGTTCCGATCTTCGGCTAACAGGCGATCCATGACCTTGCGGTAGTAGGCGCGTTCGGCGGCGTAGTCGCCGCGCGAGTGCGCCTGTTGGGCGTGCCGCAACTCCATTTGATACGGCTGCAGCGGGGCGCCCGTTCGCGATGCAGAAAACGCCTGCACGCGCTGCCGCGCTTCGGCTTGGCGTTCGGGGTCGGTTCGATACGGATCGAAATCGGTCAGCAACAACACCGCCGAAGCGCCCAAGCTCAAGGCGAACAATAACGCCATGAACACCGGATTCGACTGGATGGCTTTGAAATCTGGGGTTCGGCGAGGCGCCGTGGTTTCGGTCAACTGCAATTCGGGAAGTTTGCCTTCCACGGTGGGCTGCAAAATGGGGGCCGACAGCTTTTGTCGCAAGATTCGGACGGTTGTCGACGCTTCGGCCGATTGGGTCGCCGCCTGAGAACTCACCTCAGGCGAATGCTGACTCCGTACCGGCGCCTGCACGGCGTGTCCCCGTGCCGCCCGGTCGGCCAGCGAAACCGCACGGGCCATGTCCTCATGAGGGTCCGGCAGCGGTGGAGCCGCCGAAGGCGCGTGACCGCCAGGCGCAACAAGACCTCCAGGCGCGGCAAGAAATGTGCGCCCGCAACGTGGACAATCAATGGGATGTTCAAGCCGCTTGCGCGGAATTTGAAGCGGCGCCTGACAATAGGGACAGTGTTGAACGGGCATCAGCAAAACTCAAGCCTTCCGCCGTACCGGGGGCAAGATCGCGCGAAGCGGTCTTTACGGCGAGGCCAAGGGAAACGCCGCTGGGGGCCTTACCAGTCGAAACCAAAGATCAAGAAGTTCATCATAAACGGTCCCAGGATAACAATCACGCTTGCGGCCATCACTAAGACCCCGGGCAACAACATCTTGACACCGGCCTCGGCCGCCAGAGCTTCGGCCCGTTGCGACCGCTTAAGCCGCAACACATCGGCTTGGGTGCGAAAAACGGCCGAGAGCGGCGTGCCGAGTTGTTCGGCCTGCACCATCGAACCAAGAATGCCGGTGATCTCATCGTCTTGCAGGCGATCGCGCATCGCTTCGAAGGCTTGTACTCGCGTTTTGCCCATGCGCATATCCATCAGTACGCGATTGAATTCTTGCGACAAGGGATGACCTCGATACTCGCCCACGGCTTGCTCTAACGAACCAAGAAACGTGGCTCCCGCCTCCATGAGCAAGGTCATCAAGTCGAGCAAAAACGGCATGCGACGCTTGATCGCCACAAGGCGTGCTTGCGCGCGGCGCGTCAACTGGCGGCGGAACACGACAACCGTCAACACCGTACCGGCCAGCGCCAACAGGACTCCGGAAACGCCCATCCACGCAAGGGCGAAGTACAAGTACAGCGGAGTCAACAACAAGGCGATCAACTCGCCTTTGGCCAGATATTCCTCGGGGAGCCAGTAGCGCGGTAATCCCGCCGCGAGAATTTCTCGTTGGATGGCGGGCAAACGGTCGGGAAACACGACACGATTCAGCCTGGCAAGTCCCTGAATCACGGTTTGAAACGAACGATACCACGGATCGAGGCGCCGTAGTTCATTCATGCGCGTTACGTCGTAGCGCCAATGGGCGCCGTGGGCGGCGTCTTCGGTCTGCAACACGCGCCATACCCACCACGCCGCAAGCGACGTCGCGCCGCCAGCAGCGACACTCGCCAGCACGGCCAGTTCGGCAGTTTCCGCAGCCAGTAAAGGAGCCAGCGTCATGAAGCCGTTCGGGGGTTTATGTCTCACAAACGGCGGAAAGGCCCTGCCGCCCGCCGCCAATTAAATATCGGGGGTCAGAATTCTTCTCGCCCATAAGTACGCCACAACATTCAGCACGACCGAACAGGAGAGCATGATCTGGCCGGGAACCGTGGTGAACAACCGCAAGGTGTTGATCGGATCAACAAAGTAGTACACCAGCAAGATCAGCGGAGGCGCCATGGCCATATAGAAGGCCGACTTGCGGGCCTGTGCTGTTTCGGAGTCAATCTTGCGGGTGAGCCGTTGAAACTCAAGCACCGACTGAGCGATGCGTTCGACGGTTTCATTCAAACGTCCGCCGCTTTCGCGACTGGCCAAGAGGGCGGCGGCGAACATCGAGAAGTTTTCGCTGCGCAGCCGGGCCTTCGCTTCGATCAAGGTCTGTTCGAGCGTTTTGCCCATTTTGTACTCCGCCACGATCTGTTGAAACTCCCAACGAATCGGTCGCGGCGACTGATCGGCGAGAATTTCGAGCGATTGCGCCAGCGAGAGCCCCGCACGGACCGCGCCAGACAGCGTGGTCATGCTTCCGGCCAGTTGATCTTCGATTTGTTCGCGTCGGCGTTGCGCCATACGCCGCAAGATGTACCACGGCAGCGGGCCCATCAGCACCAGGCCTACCGTTCCAAAAATGGGGTTGCCATAGGCGATCCACGAGCCGAAGAAGACCGCTGCAATCAGGAACAGCCACAACGTCAAAAGCAGGCGCAAGCGCCGCGACGACACGCGCATGGCGCGCAGTTTGTCGCGCACGTCCGATTCGATCGCTTCAAACGCCCAACTCGCATATCCCCGACAGGAGTAGCCCAAAACTCCCACCGAAGCGCCCATGATCGCGCTGTTGAACGCCGCCTCGAAGCCCGACATGGCTTTGGTTATTCACGAAGAAAGACTGCTGCGGTGCAACGCGGCGCGCGGGGGCGGTCGTTGCGCTAACCGAAGAAACACTTCCCCTTAGGAGAAAAACACGCGTTCGGCGGTTTTTCGCAAGATCCAGTCGCGGTCGCTCTCGGAAAGGAAGTCGCACCGCAAGCGGATCAGGTCAATCGAAGGCTGATAGGTATGCGGCGGAACCACCTGGAACGGGCCGTCGCTCGCCCACATGAACCGTTCAGGACCGTAGGCGTCCAACACGCGGCGAATCATGGGGATCAAATCCAAATACGGCGGCGTCTTCTTGCCCAACGCGTAGAACGCCGAAACTTTCACGGTCACGTTTTTATGCTGAGCCAGCGAACAAAGCAGCTTCAAATCTTCGTCGCGAATCGTACCGTCGACTCCCACACGCGCGAAATGGTCGATCACGACCGGCGTCTCGGGAAACTGCCGGCACATGCGATCCACGGAAGGCAGGAACTTCGCGTCGATCAGGCAGCACATGTTTTGTCCGGTTTCCGCTCCCTGGCGCCACATGGCTTGCATCCCCTCGCCGGCAAGCCATTGCTCGGGCGTGCGGTTCTTGGGTTGAATGCGAAACCCGCGCACGCCCTGGGCCTGCAACTCGCTCATGCGTTTGGCGGGCTCGGCGTTTTCGTCGATCACGGCGACGCCCGAGAACACGCCCGGATGATCCTTAATCGCATCGAGCATGTAAGAATTGTCGTACCCGTAGAAACTCATTTGAATGAGCGTCACGCGGGTCACGCCATTGGGCCGGGCATGCTGAAGCAATTCTTCGGGGGTGAAGCTGGGCGGTTGCATGTCCTCGGGACGGTAGCCCTCGGCCAGTGGGTAGCGCTTTACGTCGGGAGTCCACACATGAACGTGAGCGTCAATGAAGCCCGCTTGCGCGGCTCGCTTCTTCTGTTGTGCAGACATAGGTCGAGACGCGATGGCTAAGACTCCCGCCGCCGCACTGGTTTGGATCCACTGTCGACGAGAGAACAACCGAGAAGACATGGTATTGCGATTCATGAAGTTACTTCAAAGGATGGTATCGCAGGAAAACTGCTCACGGCCGATCGGATGCGCCCTTCCCGGCTTGTTTGCGGCGAACCAGGCGCCGTCAGGTTGGGCAACGCACCGTCAGGCCGGGCGGCCCCCGAACTGCGGCCAGACCCGAAGATGCGCTAACCTCCCACGGCCACGAGGGCCTCATCGCGCGTGGGAAAGATCGGCCACAACGTGTCAAAACGGGTCACATGGAGAATGTCGCGCACAACATGGTTCACGCAGCATACGACCAGCTTCCCCCGTTCTTTAGGCAGGCTTTTCCAAAGACGGCGCATGGCCTCAAGCATGCAGGAGCCGCAATATTCGAGATGTCCGAAGTCGAACACCACGCTCGAAACTTCACCCGACTCCAGAACTTCCAGCAAGCCGGCAAGCTCGTTCTTGACGTCATCCTCAGACAAACTGGTGACGCTCCGTTGCGGCGAGACGACCATCGTCGCGCCCACCCGCTCGATCTGAAAAATGGGGGCGCCCATAAAGGCTCTCCGGGGGAGGGGGACCGCAAGCTCTAGATTAACGTCTCGCGACGTTGCAAGCAACAATGAAAGCCTGCGAAACTGCCAGCGTCCGAGGCCACATTGCGAAGCCGGCGCGCAACGACTTGCCCCAGCCGCCGAAAGCGGCAAGGTCGGAAATGCATCCTAAGCATGCCGAAGTCGCTGACGTCAGCGGCGTGCGCGCCATCGCTTACCCCCAAGATTCTCCGACCACCCACAACCGCCGAGCTGCCGTTCGCTTAGTGGCCACTTATCTGCCCGAGCTTATACCGCTGTCGCTGGTCAAACGCCTCATCGATATTCATGCCGCCGATGGTCCCCAATGTGTCAAGAGATCCATTTCGCCTCGCCTTATGCTCCTTGATCAATATCATTTGGCTTAGAAAGGGTCAGCCGTCTGAAATTCGCCGTTTTTCTGTTTTTTGTCGGAAATTCTCTTGCTTTTTCAAAAGCAAGATTTAAGATGGCAATACTTTTCTCCCGTCGGGGATCGTTTGGCCGCATTCATTCGAAGCGAAGCATGGCCCCCCCTCATTTATTTCCGATTCGTCATCGCCGTTGTGTTTGCGGGATGCACCCCCACACAACAACCCACCCATTTTGCGGGAACCGACATTCACGTGGTTCTCACGCCAAGCAAGGTAAGTCCGATTGAGCTTGACGTGGGCGAACTCGCTTGCGGCGGCGCGTGGTCGGGAAAGTTGTTCTTCCATAACAACGCCGCGCATGCGATCAGCTTCGCATCAATCGATCCGGGTTGCTCCTGCCTAGCAATTACCGATCTTCCGGAAACGATTGATCCGCACGCCACAGCCGTCAGCAACATCAGGCTGGATTTGAGAGATGACCCCGAGTTTTCAGGCGGGCTCGGAATTCCTGTGGCAGGCTTTGATTCGCGCGGGCGAAAGCTGTTTGATATGCGAGTGGTTGTGAACGTCGTAGCGCGCCCTTCGGTAGCGCAAACGGAGTGAGCCATACGCAGCGGAGGACGCCATGCAAACAAAGACACGCGGCGTTAAGGATGGACATGGCATAACTCTCGTTGAATTGCTCGTTGCTTTGGCGATTGTTGGATTGCTTCTTGCGATTCTCTTGCCCGCTGTTTTTCGAGGGCGCGCCAGTTCGCAAAAGGTCGCCTGCGCGAACAACCTGCGCCAGGTTTCCTTGGCCATCGCGGCGTTTGAAGAGCAGTATCAGTGTTATCCCCGCGCATATTGTGGGTTGGTGAATCTGCCGCCCGACCCGATGCGGCGTTGGTGCGTGTCGCCCCTCGTACAGCTTTCACCGTTTCTGGAGCAGCAAGCAGTTTTTGACGAACTATCGCGCCAGCGTACCCTGCACACGTGGGACTTGCACGCAAGCCATACGCCCGCGCCGCAGTTTGCTCAGTGCCCCGCCGATGGATTCGCGGAAGGCCCGGCCACCTCATATCGCTTTTGCCGGGGCGTGCTCCCGCTTTGGCCGGACGATCCGGGAGGAACGTTCAAGACGTATCGGCCCGTGGCGGCGCGCGAGATTCTTGACGGCCTGTCACATACCGCCTTTGTATCCGAACGACTCGTCGGGACCGGTTCTTTCAGAGATTTCCGGCGCGACGCGCTCGCTTTGCCAACCGGTATGGACGCACACGAGATTGCTCCTGCCTGCGTGGCCGCGAATCAACAAGGAGGCCCGTGGCGGCATGCAACAGGGGTCATCTTGGGAGACGATTGGGCGTCCGGCGATTGGTCCGATTCCGTCTATTACCATTTGCTTCCGCCCAATAGTGTTTGGCGCGACTGCGCTGCGGACGGTTTGATCGGGTTCAGCCTGGTTTCCGCGCGCAGCCGGCACACGGGCGGCGTCCACGTGGCCTTTGGAGACGGCCACGGCGATTTCATTGCCGACATGGTGGACCTGCGCGTGTGGCGCGCCTCGGCCACGCGCGCGGGGAACGATGGATAACCGTAATCCCAACTTCGAGTTGTAAGGTCAACGATCATGCGACTTCGCGCAGCTCTCGTGCTCATCATTGGCGCGCTGTATGGGTCGAACGCTCTGTGCGCCGAACTTCCTGAAATTCAGCAAGCGCTGGACGCCTGGTACGCCGCGCTCAACACCTACGAAATGGAGTATCGCGAAGAGTGGCTGCCTTTGTCCGAAGCCGCCGTTCGAGCTAGCGAAGAGGCCGCTGAGAAAGATAGGAAAAGAACGCTCGCAGTGATTACCGATCCCGAGCAGCGGCGGCAAATCGAATCGCTCCACGCCAAGGCTAGGGAACGGGGACAGCCCGTGACGACGAATCTTCAACGGGTGTACTCGTCCTACCCCTCCTTGCGCATCCATACGCGCACCGAGCGCAAATACGGCAATGGCGACGTGATCCATGAGGAATATGAACGAGCGTGGCACGGAGGCAATCATTATTGGGTTGATCTCCTCAACAAGGAAGCCACCACGACCGCAACACAAGCGCGCAAAATCGGCTCTCTGCCGGTTGACTTACTGGGCAAAAAACTTACGCCGAGTTTGAACACCTCCCTCGCCGAATTGTTGCGATTGCCCGGCGTAACGCAAGTGATCGGTTCCGAAAACAAGAACGGCGTGGAAGCGATTCGGCTCAAAATCGGCCCTGGCATTCCCAAGACGTTTTGGGAATCGTTTCAGCCGCTCTGGAATGACTCCGTTTGGTTCGATGTTTGGCTGGCGCCAAGTTACGGTTTCGCACCACTGCAGATCGATTTTATCGTCGAGAATCGGGGAATTATCAACGAAGATCAAGGGATTACTCAGGTTCGCTTGGAAAAGGAAGATGGCGGTCACGGCGACTTTTTGCGCTACCGCACCGTGAATGCCGACTTCAGGCGGTTGAAGTCAGCAGCGTCAGGGAAATCAATTTTCTTCCCCCATAAAGTTACGTTCGAGAATCCTCGTCACACCGTAATTTGGACTGTCGAGCGCATGAGCCTTCCATTGTCCATAAAACCTTCGCTGTTCGTGCCATCCATTCCCGATGGTTTCACTGTGGTCAATAACGGACAACTTCAGCTTCCCACGATTCAAATACCAATCGTTTCCGACAGTAAGCGAACCAAAGAAGTAGCCGACGCCGCACAAACGGCGCTCGAAGCCCACATTCCTCAGGCTCCGAGCGCAAACTCCACAAGCTATGTGCCGTGGATCATGGCGATTGCGGTCGTAGCACTACTGATTTCGTTGACGATGTTTTATCGTCGATTCCAATAGCCCGATGATGCGACTCGGATGCACGAAATCGTCAGTCAGGAGTTGGCCGGGGTTTCGGTTTGCTCGTGGGTTGGCGTCCGCGTGGCGCGGCGGGTCCAGTAGTCGTCGGTGGCCATGGCGGCGAATGTTAGTACGGCCAGCACGCCCAGTTGGCTCATCAACAGCACGACGCCGTGTTGATCCAAGAACGCCACCAGGCCCGCTTGCGGCGCGCCTCCCATCACTTGAGCTGGGTTGAGCAAGTTGACCGTCATCACGCCGTACGCGCAGGACGTAATGGCGAACACGGCGCCAACGACCATCAGCAGCGGATAGAACGGGTTAAACGGTTTTCGCGTTTTCGCCATGCGCCAAGACTCGCGGAAAGACCAGTTTTCGGTTAGAGCAGTTCGCGCCAGCCGCGGCGCTTGATCTCGGCCACCACTTCGCGCACCGCTTCTTCATCATTCTTGTTGGCCACCAGGGTGGCGTCGGGGGTATGTACGATGATGCAGTCTTTCATGCCCAGCGTGACGATCAACCGCTCGTCGTCGCCGCGCACAATCAACCCCGTGGAGTTGATGCCCACATGCCGGCCGATAACCGTGTTGCCGTGTTCATCTTGCGGATACAACCGCGCGAGCGACCGCCAGCTTCCGACATCGTCCCAGGTGAAGGGAGCTTCAACCACCGCCACGTCCTCGTAATGCTCCATCACGGCGTAGTCGATCGACTTGCCTTGTATCGCCTCGAACTCCCGCGGGAAAACTTCGGGAAACTCCGCCTCACTGGCTGCGGCGATGGCCTGCAAGCGTTGGTGCATTGCGGGTTCGCGCTCGGCCAGGGCGGCGTCAATCGTCTTGGCCTTCCAAACGAAAATACCCGAGTTCCAGTAAAACCGGCCTGAGTCGAGAAACTTTTGCGCCGTGGGGCCATTCGGTTTCTCGCGAAACATTTGGACTTGAAAGGTGGGAAAACCCTTCGCGCCAGGCGAAGGCAGCGCCTCGCCGCGTTCAATATAACCGAAAATTTGCGCAGGATAGGTGGGGCGTATGCCAAAGGTGACCAGCCGGCCAGGGCGCTCCTCGACCAACTCGGCCGCATAGCGCAAGGCGTCTTGGAACGTGGAAGTCGGCGAAATCACATGGTCAGCCGGCATTACCGCCATCACGGCTTCCGGATCTTGTTTGAGAAGCAATTGAGCCGCCAGACCAATACAGGGGGCCGTGTCGCGTCGGCAAGGCTCACCCACCACTGCCGAGGGGGTAAGGTCAGGTAATTGCTCGCGAATAGGCTGAACAAGCTGCTGACCCGTGATAATCAACAACCTTTGGCTAGGTATTATACCCTCTAAGCGGTTAACGGTGGCCTGGATGAGCGTTTCTTCCCCTGAGATGCGCAGCAGCTGTTTCGGACGGTCCGAGCGGCTTTCAGGCCAGAATCGGGTACCGGACCCGCCTGCCATAATGACGGCGTAGAGCATTTTTTCGATTGATCTGGTGGGCTGATCCGTTATAATTTTCACACTCCAGCTTATCATTCTTGCGACGAAGGCAGAAGTCGCATCCCACCCGTTTGGTCCTCCTCAATTCATCTGGCTCAATGCGCGAAAAGCATTTTTTCGTTTCCGATTTGCACTTGTTTTCGCGACGTTCGCACGCTCATTTGTTGGCCGAAGATTTATTTCGCGCCGCCGCGGGAGCGAAGACCTTCATTCTGGGAGGCGACATTTTCGACTTCCGCTGGACGACGCTTCCCAGTGTGGCGCATACGGTGGAAGCGGCGCTGGAGTGGCTTCGCCGCCTGGTTGAGCCGCACCCCGAGTGTCGGTTTGTGTTCCTGCAAGGCAATCACGACGCGCACCCGCGATTCACGCAAGAGTTGGATGCGTTCAGCCAGACGGTGTCGAATCTTTCTTGGCATCCGTTCTACGTGAGGTTGGGTCGCAGCTTGTTCCTGCACGGCGATGCGGCGGAGTCCCCCCAGATGGACCATGCCCGGCTCGATGTTTATCGTTCCCGGTGGAGCGGCGATCTGAAACACGGCCCCATGGCGAACCGGCTTTATGATGCCGCCGTGGCCGCCCATTTGCACCGAGCCATTGGCGCGGCGGCTCATCCCACGTGGCGCGTGGTGCGTCGGTTGGCCGCCTATGCCCAGCGCATGGGTCACAGCCTGATGAACGGCTTGCGGCACGTGTACTTTGGGCACACGCATACCGCCTTGGCCGACTATCGCTTAGGCGGCCTCACATTCCACAACGGCGGCGCTCCCATGCGCGGCCTGCAATTCCGCATTGTCGAAGCGGTGGTGTAGGGGCCGCTCCTCTTTCCGGGGGGTTGTTGAAAGCCCTTGCCGGCGGCCCACTTCGAGCAATTTCGGCTGACTCCTGCCGGACCTCCCTCTTGCCTTCGAGCGTGTGTCACGCAGGTGTGACGCCCCCAGTGTGGCGCCATCGCTCCGCGAGTGCCGGAAACCACTCGCGGAGCGAGTGGACCACATGGAAGAGGTCATCACACCTCGATGAAATACGCAGTAGTTCTATGCATTCGAAGGCGCAGGACGGGGGGACTTCGCTTCCACCGTGATGAGAATTCCCTTGAACGCCGGAGTTCGCGAGCGGGGATCGACGCGACGCGGCACAAGGACGTTCGCTTCGGGGTAGTACATCAAGGCGTTGCCGGGTTTAATTTGCGGATAGAGCCGCACCAGGATGTTCTCCATCACGCCGGTTTCGTTGCGCACGGTGACGCGCTGTTCGGCCTGGAAGCCGAGCCGTGCGGCGTCCTCCGGATGCATCAGGATCACGTCGCGGCGATCCTGGCCGCGGTACAAGTCGTCTTCGTCGTACACGACCGTATTAAACTGTCCCTCGCTGCGTACGGTCATCAGGCGTAGTTGGTCGCCATCGCTCATCAAGTCGGGCAGGTCGTGCGCGTGCAACACGGCGCGGCCCGTGGGTGTGGGAAAACTCGCCTGGTGAAAGGTGCGTCCGGCGATTTGAAACTCTTTTTTCGTGCGGTCGATGTCGGCGATCGGCTCGAAGCCCGGCACCACCTTGGCGATGGCCTCACGAATGGTTCCAGTATTGTGCATGGAGCGCCAATCAAGCGGCCCTTGGGAGCCAAGCGTTTGCTCGGCCAAATGGGCGATGACTTCGACTTCGCTGCGCGGCCCTTCGAGCCGGCGCGGTCCGCCGTCGCTGAGCCTCACGTAATTAAACATCGACTCTTGCGTGGTGGGCTGCGGCTCCTCGTCGCGGGCCAACACAGGAAGAATGATCGTCTCCGCGGCCAGCCCGTGCGCATGACCGGTATTGAGTGTGGTATTGAGGTACACCAACGTATCCAGGCGGCTCAGCGATTGGGCGGCGAAGTGCGCATCGGGGTTCGAGCCGTACAAGTTGCCGCCCAAGCAGAAGCCGAACTTGAGCTGGCCGGCGTCGGCTCCTTCCATGCAGCCGAGGGTGTCGAGGCCGGGCGTCGTGGGCAAAGTCACGCCGTAATGCTCGACCAACCGGTTGAAAATGGTGTCACGCAGGCGCGGCATGACCCCCATCGAGCCAATGCCCTGCACGTTGGAATGGCCGCGAATGGGCAACAAGCCCGCATTGGGCCGGCCTACCATCCCGCGCATCAGCGCGAGGTTGGCGATGGCCTGCACATTTTGTACGCCATGCACGTGATGGGTCACGCCCATGGTCCAACTGAACACCGCGTTCTTCGCTCCGGCGTACCGTTCGGCGATGGCGTTGATGTCGCGCTGGGTCACGCCCGATTTCTCTTGAATTTCAGACCACGGGGTAGCGCGCACTCGGGCAAGCCACGTTTCATACCCTTCGCAATGGTTACGCAGGAAGGTTTCATCCTGCGCGCCCATTTCATCGACGCGTTTGGCCACGCCGGTGAGCAAGGCAAGATCGCCGCCGATATGAGGCTGCACATACAGCGACGCGATGGCGTCGCCCCAAAGCATGCTGCGCACGTTGCTTGGCACACGGAACTTGACCAGGCCCGTTTCAATGACGGGGTTGATCACAATCACTTCCCCGCCATGACGGCGGACATGCATCAGCGTCGTCATCAGCCGGGGGTGATTGCTAGGCGGATTTCCGCCAATGACGAACACCAGATCGGAATGCTCCACGTCGTCCAGCACCAGCGTGGCCGTGGCGCTCCCCACTGAGCTCATCAGTCCCACGCCGCTGGCCTGGTGGCAATAGTAACTGCAATTATTGACGTTGTTCGTGCCGTACATGCGGGCGAACAACTGAAGCAAAAAGCCCGCCTCGTTCGAGCTGCGTCCGCTGAAATACCAAAAGGTTTCGTCGGCGGTTAGCTGTTTCAACTTGCGCGTGAGGCGCGTAAATGCGTCGTCCCAGGAAATCGGCCGGTAGTATTGCTGGCCTCGTTCGTACAACACAGGTTGGACCAGCCGGCCGCGGGTCTCCAGTTCTCGCGGCGAGAACTTTTGCAGCTGGGCGATGCTGTACGTCCGCCAGAAGTCCTCGGGAATGGCGGCCTGCATGTCCGAAACTTGGGCTTGCAGCGATTTTTTGCACACTTCGGGGAAATGGCCGCGTTCATTGACCATGCCTCCCTTTTGTCCGCCCATGCCCACGGCGCAGGTCTTGCAGGCGTTGCGCGAGCGCATCGCCTTGTAAAGTTTCCAGATCCCGCCGGCCTGCCGCGCCTTGCGGAGGGTGTACCACATGGCAGGCCAGCCGCCGCCGCTGGTCACGTGTTTCATAAGAGTTCACCGCTGAGGAGAAAACCGAGGGGGGGTGAAGTAGGCGAGATTCCTTCGATGGTAGGTTGCCGCCAGGCGCGCAGCAAGCTGGGTACGGGGGATCCTTGCCAATTAGGGACACGGAATCACGCCTTCGTACCCCTCTGGAAGTGGGTGTGTCGCGTGTTATGCACGAACACGGCCATCGCGAAGGTGAATTCTCGTTCAGGAGACGAGATCATGGCCGTACGGAGGTGCCGTTCACGGTATCGCCAGATCGTCGCGTCCTCCATTGTGGGGTAGGCGGGCGAAGGGGCTGTCGCCCCCCGATTTCACTGGGAATTTCGAAAAAAATTTGACAACGCCTTTTGCAGCCCATTATGTTTGAAGGGCTTGGAGCTTACCTCGTCTTTTCCTTCTCTTCACTGGATAGCCCGGACGCCACAGTCATGAAAATTCAAGACATCCTCACGGTAAAAGGCAGCCAGGTGCATACCATCGCGCCTGACGCAACGCTGGCCGATGTGGTTCAGAAACTCGTCGCACACAATTGCGGTTCGCTCGTGGTTATCGAGCACGAGCGGATGGTGGGCATCATTACCGAACGCGACATTCTGCGGGCCTGCGCCGGCGGCTGCGGCGAGCTGAACGAGTTGCGTGTGTCCGATCACATGTCCTCGAACTTGATTACCGGTTTGCCCGATGACGACGTGGGCGAGATCATGGGGTTGCTAACCCAGCATCGCATCCGGCACTTGCCCATTCAACGGGAGGGCCGCCTGATGGGACTCATCTCGATCGGCGACGTCGTCAAAGCTCAGTACGATCAGCTTTGTACCGAGAATCACTTCCTGAAAGAGTACATTCAAAGCTAAGCCTGCTCGGTTGGCGGGCCGCATCTGGTCAGGGTTTCGAACCAGCGGCCCCAAGGTGCGATCGGCGGCCGCTTGCGAATTTGGTCGGGAAGACTCCCATGCGCCGGCGTTTGGCTGGCGCATTTTTTTGTTGGTGCGTTCCTAGGTCCGACACGGCCCGATCCTGCGGTTCAATTCTTCACGTCAGCGTTCTACAATCATGAACCGCTTCGAGGAACGCCGTTTTGAATCAAAGCCCCGCTCACTTATATCGCGCCGCAATTCGCGCGGCGTCGCTTGGTTTAGCGATCAATCTCGCGTTGGGCGCCGTGAAACTGGTGGGGGGGATCGTCGGCCAAAGTTTTGCGCTCATTTCGGACGCAGTCAACTCGCTGGGCGATTCGCTCACCTCGGCCGTCGTGGTGTTCGCCCTATGGGTGGCTCAAAAGCCCCCCGACGAGGAGCACCCCTATGGCCACACGCGCGCCGAAGCGGTGGCGGCCTCTAATGTCGCCCTGCTGGTGATTCTCTCGGCCTTGGCCGTTGGTTGGGAGGCGCTGCAACGAATCACCGTCCCTCACGGTTTGCCCCCCGTGTGGACCCTGTGGATCGCGGGCGGTAACGCGATCATTAAAGAAGGGCTGTATCGGTACAAAGTGCGGGTCGGAAAGCAAACCGGCTCGGCGGCGATTGTGGCCAACGCTTGGGACCACCGCAGCGACGCGCTCTGCTCGATCGCCGTGCTGGTGGGGCTGGCGGCCGTGCGCTGGGGTGGACCTCAGTTGATTTGGGCTGATGAAGCGGCCGCCCTGTTCGTGGTCGCGGCCATTGTGTGGTCCGGCGTCGAGCTGTTTTACCACAGTGCCAGCGAACTGATGGACGTGCAGGCCGACGACCAACTGGTGCGAGACATTCGCGAGGCGGCTGTCGCCGTCGAGGGGGTTCAAGCGGTCGAAAAGCTGTGGGTGCGTAAAACCGGTCTCGAGTACCTGGCCGATATTCACATCGAAGTCGACGCACGAATGACCGTGGAAGAAGGTCATCGGATCGGCCATTTGGTGAAAGATCGACTTGTGGCGCAGTTCGCCAGCCTGCGCGACGTCCTAGTCCATCTCGAGCCGTATCCCCACGAGCACGCCCAGTAGCTTCAGCGTGCAGGCGCCGGTTGGCCGTTGCCGCCGAGAGCCTGAAAATCAACAAAAAACGCCACATTCAGGGGCAATTTTCGCTTGGCAAGGCGAGTTCCCAGCGGTTATGTTGATAATTGTGAGGAATTGTAGCTCGCCGCGTGGTTCCGCTCACCCTGCCCGCCTTCCTGGACCAGAGTCATGTACCCCCTGCAGGTTCTTCGTCTTGCGCTCGCTTTCTTGCTGTTAGCGCCGGGACTGTGCGCCGCGCAAAACCGACAACCCAACTCCGCGGCAGGACCTCAGCGTCAAAACTTCACCTTCGAAGGCAAGCTGCAGGGCATGCCGGGGGGCCTGTTGCAAGTCGTGAACGCCGCGGGCGAACCCTGGCTGGTCAAGGTCGAAACGGGTCCGGAAAACATCACTTATCAGGCGTCGGCGCATCCGACCTGGCTGCAGCCGGGCATGTTCGTGCAGTTTAAGGGGAGTTTCGATCCGCGCGGCAAAGCGACCGAGCCGGTTTCTCAGTTGACCATTTTCACTCCGAAGACCGACACGCAATTAGGCGCCTTTCCCGACACCGGCTCGCGGCTTGGCGGTGAACTGTTTGCCGATACGCGGACCCAGCCCAAGGTCAAGCCGCAGCCTGAGGTCGCTTCGTATTCCATCGTAGGGCGAGTCGCCGGTTTGGACCACAACAAACTGCGCGTTGCTGCGGGCAACGCCACCGTTGAAACCGAACTGGCCGACGACGCCACGATCAACGTGGAACTGAGCAACTACGCTTTGGCTCGCGTGGGCGACAAAGTCTCGGTCACGGGCTGGTACCTTCAAAAAGGACAAGGCTGGGCTAACCGCGTATTAGTGCGCGCCGCGCAACCGCTGGGCGCTCCCAAGAAAGAGCGCGTGGTGGTCTCTTCAGAAGAGCGCAAAAAGGCCTTTGACGCGCTGGACGATCTCTCGGCCGGCGACACCCAACCCGAACCTGCCGTTCCGGCGAAAGAGCCCGTCAAAACCGCCGCCGAGCCCACTCCGAAGGCCACGGCCACGCCGTAAGATCGGTTTGACCGCTCACGTTTTTGGGTGCGCGGGAAGGCGCGCTCAGAGCGCCAACTCGGGCGAGAAGCGGACCGGCGCTACTCCAACAATCGTCGGAACTCATCCACTTGCTTTTCCAGCCGATCGACTTTGCCTTGCACGTCGTTTACCGCGCGCAAGTCTTCCCGCATGCGCGCGATCATGGCGCGTAGCTCACCCACTTCCACACGCAGTTCAGCAAGCACATCGGGCGGAACGCTAACCGCGGGAGCCGGCCGGGGCGCCGCAGGCGGAGAAGCCGGATCCACTTGCCCGACGGCCGCACGGGGCGGCGGCGCAGGAGCACTGGCCGGCGCTGGAGCACTGGCCGGCGCAGGACTGGGTGAAAGCGTGACGCTCGGCGAGGGCGCCGAACCGCCGCCGCTGCTTCCGGCGTATTGGCGCCGCAGGTCGGCCAGATCCCGCTCGGGGTACAGGTTGTGCGCCACGATCTGCCCGCGCCCTTCCGGCGTGAGCGCAATCACCAGGTTCTTTTGCATTAGCCCTTGCAAGATCGGGCGCAGCGCTTCGACACTATCAATCGGGTCCATGCGGGCCGCGCGGCCGCGCAAGTCGCCCACTGATTGCTCGCCACGCAGGAGTAGTTCCGCCATGACCGAGAGTTCGACTTTGTCGACCCCCAGCCACTCATAAAGATAATGGCGATACTTGGGCACGCGCCCGTCGCCTTGAATCTCGGCCACGGCGCCCATCTCGCGCAGTTGATCGAGCGCCGCTTCGACCTGATCGGGCTTCAACTCCATGTGCGGATCACGGTTGCTTTTTTGATTGCAGCCCGTGGTCAATCCATTGAGTGTAATGGGGTAACCATTGGGCGTGGTCTTGGCTTTCTCCACCAGCACGCCCAGAATTCGTCGTTGAATGGATGACAACGGCCGCCACTTGGGCTGCGGCGCATCGTCTGCGGGTTGCGCATCGCCTGCGAGTTGCTCGGTCATCGCCGCCTCCGTGTGCTAAGAGCCAGGCGCGCTCGCCACGCCTAGATGAAGGAGCTTCGTTCTCAGAGAACATTACGCAGGAAATCTAAAGCCGCAGCCCACAGGAATCAAGGGGACTCGCCGCTTGCGGTCCGTACGTAGGTTGGCCCTTGGGTTGTGGGCGCCGGTGAATTAGCCAGCACGCGCGAGCGTGCGGTTCTTGCGCCATCGACCAGCGACCCACCACGATCACACCAACCGTAGGCGAGCGTCCAGCGGCTCATTGCGGCCGTTGGCATAATCGCCCGCGATTGCCCCGTACCGCGACTGGCGTGATGCGCGGGGAGAGGGTTACATTGAGACGTCGTGATTTTTCGCCTGAGGGCGTTTGCATCTTCCTTCGCCATTTCTGTCGTCATGCGCACGCTGTGGAACTTTCATTCGGCCGGTCAGTTGTTGTTTGGTTGCGGCGCCGTGCGCGAGTTGGGGTTCCTGGCCGCGCGGCGAAAGTGGCGGCGGGTCTTTGTCGTCACCGATCCGGTCTTGGCCGCGGCCGGACTGGTCGAGCGCGTCCAGGCGCCGCTGGCCGAAGCGGGCATCACGGTCGAAGTGTTTGACGGCGGCGAACCCGAGCCTTCTCTCGACGTGGCATTGCGGGCCGCACAGTATGCGGCGCAGTTCCGGCCCGAAGCGATTCTGGGGCTAGGAGGCGGCAGCAACCTTGATCTGGCGAAGATCGTCGCGGTGTTGTTCACTCACGGCGGCAAACCCAGCGGCTACTTCAGTTGGGACAACGTGCCCGGCCCGGTTACGCCAATCCTGGGCGTGCCCACGACCGCAGGCACCGGCAGCGAAGTGTCGCACGCCGCCGTGCTCACTGACACGCAACAAAAGCTCAAAGTCAGCACCTTGAGCAATTACCTGCGGCCGGCGGTAGCGGTGGTCGACCCGGAGATGACGCTTACGTGTCCCGCCAAGGTCACGGCCGACAGCGGCATTGACGCCCTGACTCACGCCATCGAAGCCTACACCGCGACCGACTTCTCGGAGCTTCCGCTGGGCCTGGGCGAAACCGCCGCGTATGAAGGCCGGCACCCGCTGGGCGATGTGCTGGCCGAACGCGCCATTACGCTGATCGGCGAACATCTGCGCCGTGCGGTGCACGAGCCGCACAACTTGAAGGCCCGCGAAGGCATGGCCCTCGCCGCCACGCTGGCTGGGCTGGCGTTCTCGAATTGCGCCGTGGCGTTGGTACATGCGCTGGAGTATCCGCTGGGGGGCGAAGTGCATTGTTCCCACGGTGCGGGCAATGGTTTGCTGTTGCCGTTTGTCATGCGTTACAACCTGGGGGAACGCACCGCTCGCTTCGCACGCATTGCCCAACTCTTGGGCGAACCGGTTGAAGGAATGCCGGAAATGGAAGCCGCCGAGCGCGCCGTCGCGGCGGTCGAGCAGTTGAAACAGGACATTGGCATCCCGCTGCGCATTCGCGATCTGGGCGCGCGGGAAGATCAACTTCCCGAGTTCGCCAAGAAGGCGTTCGCCATCAAACGCCTGATGGCGATGAACCCGCGCCGGCCGACCGAGGCCGATCTTTTACATATCCTGCAAGAAGCGTACTAACCCGGTGCGCGGGAATTCGATTTTCCAGGAAAGTTCTTGCTTTGGGAGAAGTTGGGGCGTCCATCGGTGGGGCGTAAAGGCGCGACTCCCCGGACTTCTCATAAATCAATCTTGACTTATTGAGGAATGCGTGAGTAAAGTTGGATAGGTCGAAGGATGCGCAATTTGCTCATTCTTCCTGGGTTCGCTCTCACGCGTGGGGGCTGTCTTGCGCGTGATCGTCGCCACACCATGCAGGTTTGGGGAGGTGGTGGCCCATGTGGTCCAATGAACGCTTGACGGTATTGCATCGTTACTTTGCGGGATTGGCCGAGCATACGTTTCAGATTCGTCTGGGCGTGGCTGATCCCGGGTTAGTTGACTACCTTTCAGGTCTCCTCACGCAATTCATTCGCAGCGATGCGGTCTATCGCGTGCGCGATCTGACCGGCAAGTCGCTGGAGGATGTGACCCACATGTTCGTCGAGGCGGAGCAGCGCGTGGGCAACGCCCGGCGCGAAGTGCACCGCCACATTGGCGACTTCACCCTGTTCTGGGCCGGCGTGTATCCCGAAGCGCTGGAACGACGCGGACGCGACACGCGCGCCGAAAGCTACACCGCCCTGGGCAAACGCGCGTACTTCATCGCCAGCACCATCGAGACCGACCGCGAAGAGGACGCCCCCAGCGATCTCTTGGAGCGTCTCAGCCAACGCTTCGAACTGTGCGCCTACGGCCTGCGCGAAGTGCGCCGCCAATGGGAAGAACGCGACGACGGCGCCCCTCCACAAACGTTCTTGATTAATTAACCAGGAACATCGCGTCTCACGCGCTAGATTTTCCCAAGGCGCCAACGTGACGGCCGAGTTTGACGTTGCCACAGCCTTGGGGGCCTCGAACCTCAAGGGCTCAAGGCCGCGTCATGTGGTAGAGCGTTCCACCACAGAGGTCTCCCGTGTCACTCTCCCTCGGCCCGATGCCTGCCCATGTGCGCTTCGTCGTTCACCAACTCGTAACGGCGGCGGAACAACGCCGGCGCGACATCAACGAACCCGCCAACGCCTTTCTTATCACGTCGGGTCCGAGTTACTCTAGCTATCTTAATGCCGATGGCGAGGCTTGGGACCTGGATCTAGGGGACGGTACAATCCATCCGGTTCCTGATGGTCCACGAAAGGTCGGGTTGATCGTCCTTGCCGCCCAGCGATGTCCTGAGTTGGCGCAATGGCTGCCACGTCGTCCCGAGAGCGCCAAGGACTGTCACCTATGCCAAAAGCTCGGTTGGCTGCCGCCGCCTTTTCCGCGGACATTATGCCCAGAATGCTTCGGCATGGGATGGCGGCAAACGCCGGAGCCCTAAGTTCACTGAACATGCCGATTTCTATTTGACGGGCGGAAGGTTCGAAATGATCACGGTCTACCTTGACAACAATATTGTTTCGGCAATTTCGCGCCGCGATTTGCCCGAGACGGAGCTACACGCAATCGATCAACTGCTTGATATGAAGCGATCTGGCACACTAGTTCTTATATCTTCCCGCCAATCTTTCCGTGAAATGGAACGTGCGCCATCGAAGTATCAAGCCGATCTTAAGGAAGGCTTTTCCGACCTTATCGTGACTGAGGACGATCACAGGGTGCTAGGCTTCCATACACAAATCGACCCGTTTGGCGGCTGTATCAGCAATCCACTGGTTGCCGATATTGTCGATGAGGTGCTGTACTTAGACCTCCGAACGCTCGGCTTAGACGAGGACGATGCGAAACACTTGATGTACGCGGTCCACAATGGTTACCAGCAGTTCTTGACATGCGACAACGGGATCTTAAGGCGTCGAACTGAACTTGAGAAACTCTGCGGATCGATCCATATCCAAAAACCGTCAGAATTGGTCGCCGCGTTATCCGACAAGACGAGTGGCTAATGGCCGAGCCTTTAACGCCACAGCGGAGTAAACTTGTTAATGGAATAAGGCGACTGTGTTAGTCCTCGGCGTATACTTGGCGTTCCAGTTTTAGTACAGTGCGGCGGACAGTTTGCGTTGGTACTTGCTCCGTAACGGTGAGTCGCCGGGGAGAACTTGGAAGATTTCAACCATGAGCTTGCGGGCCGTTTCACCGGCGCCCGCTCGGTCTTCCTCGACCGCGCCCAGGCATAACTCGAGCGATTGTTCATACTCGCCCTGCGCTGCGAGCGCTTCGGCCAGCGAAACGCGGGCGGCGTAGTCATGCGGGTTCGCCTCGACCGCTTTGCGGAGTTCGCCCACATTGGCGCCTTCTTTGGCGGCCAGGTCAAGCGCGGCTTTGATCTTCTCCGCCTCGGGCTCCAGGTAGCCGCGCTCCTCAAGGCGGTCGATGATCTCTTTGCATTCTTCGCGCTTGTCTTGCTTGAGCAGCACGCGGGCCAGCCCGACGAGCAGCCGGTCGTCTTTGGGCGAGCCTTCCAGCGCTTCCCGATACTCCGCTTCGGCGGCGGCAGGATCGGTGTTTTCCAGTTTACCGGCCTTGGCCACTTCGGCGGCTTCGATAAGACGGTCGATCCACTGCCGAAGCTGCTGAGGACGCAACAACCCCATGAAGTAATCGACCGGCTGACCGTCGACCAGGCCAAACACCGTGGGGTACGCTTCGACGTGAAACTCGGCCAGCGTCTTGGGGGTGGCCTGTTGCTCGGCTTTGACCAACACAAACTGGCCCTGGTATTCGTCGGCCAGTTGTTCCAGCAACGGCTTAAGCATCAAGCAAGGCTGGCACCAGGTGGCCCAAAAGTCGAGCACTACCGGCTTCTCCTTCGACCGCTCGATCACATCCTTCTCGAACGTGGCGTCGGAGGTTTCAACAATCCAAGGGGAATGTGCAGCGTGGGTCATTGCTGGACGCTCAATAACACGTAGTGAAAGAAACAGCCGATCTATGCACCTGTTATATCATGTTGGCTTTCACCGGGTGGCGCCGGCCAGGCGATCTGCTCGAAAATGTATTGTAGCTTTTCTCCTCGGCGCGGGTTGAGCTGCGCCGCCCAGGCGATTTTGCCCGCCAGATGCGCGCGGTACGTCGTCATCGACTGGCCCGGCAGGGGCTGCGGCCCTGCGCGCCACGCGCGGTGTAGCATCGCCTTGAGCATTTCGTAATCGCGCCGAGGAATATTCGGGCGTTCATTCAACACCACGCCCGCCGCCATTTGACGTACGCCCTGACGCATGATGCGAGTCTTCCGAGCGTGAACGCGGAAGCCCTCATCGTTCACGATTGCCGCCACCTGGCCGATGAAACGGTCGGCGGTGCGGCCGAAGGCGTCGTCGCCGGAGAAAAGAAGATCGTCGGCGTACCGGGTGTAGGAAGCGGAAGCCGAGTTGGCTAACCCCGTTAGTCGCGCATCCAAGCGGAAGGCCACGAGGTTCGCCAAAGCTGGCGACGTGGGCGCTCCCTGCGGCAAATGCGCATCGCGATACCGCCGCGCCAGCGCCAGTTGCGAATGTGCGGCAGGCAGCGTTCCAGGAAAGTCCCGCCAGATGTCATCCGGCGCGGCGTTCCAGCACAACCCGGCTAGCTGTCGAGCCACCGCGTCGGGATACCCTGCGGTGTAAAACAACGCCCAAATCCGAGCGCCCGACACCGACGGAAAAAAATCCTTGAGATCCAAACGCACCACCACGCGCTTTCGCACATGAGGCGCTGTGAAAGTTACGACCGACCGACCAAGCCGAAAACCGTGCGCCGCCTCATGCGGAGGAATTGCATTCAAAATGTGATGAAGCACCCGGCGTTGAAGTTCGCGAAGTTGCGGCTTAGGCGATTCAATCAGCCGAGCGTCGCCGCTGCGTTTGCCTTTCCAGGTGTAGCGATAGTTGCGCATCGGGCCATCGAGGGTTCTGGCCTCCCGGCCTCGACAATCGGCTCTGGCCGACAACGCATCGAACGAAACATCCAGCCATGCGGCCAGTTGTTCGGGAGTCGTCAATGCCGGAATACGCCACGTCGAAGGCGCGCCTTGGGCCGGCGCCATTTCTGAAGGCGTCGCGCCCAGCGGCGGGGCGTGGAGCGTGCTCCAACGCTGCAAAAACCGCGGGTCGCGCAACAAAAAAGTTTGAACCCAGCGGGGCGTGGGCCGATGCGCGGCGCTCCACGCTTGGATCAGTCGTCGCACACAGGGGCGCACCCAGCGACGAGGCGGCGTCGCCAACTCCGCCGCTCGATGGACCAGTGCTTCTTCCTCGAATGGACCGCGGAGCAGCGCCTGCGCCAGCAGTCGGGCGGCTTCGCGTGCGGTGCGCATGAAAAGCGGCGGGCCTCCAACCTATCTCGTCGGGCGTGAGAAATGTTGCGCGCAGCGCAAGGCGTCTCACGCATCGAAATCATTCGGTAGATCCTTCCCCCGAGGAAACCTCGGAGAGACGTTGGCCTCGCAGGACGAAGCAACGCCAGCTTGGAAGACCCGCCGCTCGCCGTCATTAGAAAACCGCCGCGGTGACAACGCAAGGCGATATTTACGCGAGAGAATCGCCCTCCTCCTGACCAGAAATTTTGTGCGACTCGCACGACGCCGTTCTCGTTGTTGTCGTAACGGCTCATGCGAACGGCGGCCATCCGCCGCGCGGCGCTAGCCCACGGTTGCCGCTGAATCGCCCATCTCCACACAGAAACGCGCGCTCGCACGTGGCGGCCGATTCAGGGCGCTCGATCCCTGCATCGACCGTTTCCGCCGGAGGCGCTTGGCGAGTACAATGCGAGGTTTGACGCGTTATCACTTCAGGCGAGTTTCAACCCATGGATGAATCTGGCGTTTCCCCCTCGGCGGCGGAAGGTTGCTTCGTGGCCCTCAACCGCGACGAAGCCCGCCGTTTGTTCGGCCTGCAAGACGATGCGGGCGTGTGGGCCTTGATGGAAGAACTCCGCGGCGCCGAGCCGGTAACGCGGGAACAACGCCTGTTGCATTGCCCCGCGTGGGAAAGTTTGCACGGCGTACTTCGCGGCGGAGCGTTTTCGCCCGAGGGAGAAGACTACCCGCTGAATCACGCCGTGTTGGAAGGTCGGCCGATGACGCAAGACCCGCAGCGCGGGTACGTGCTGCTGAAGCGGCCCGATACCGTGAACCACGTGGCCGAGGCGCTCGGCCAGGTGAACGAAGAACAACTCCGCTGCGTTTCGGCCGAAGCCGCCGCCGCGCTGCCCGCACTGCGTGACTTTTATCAGCGAGCGGCTCACAGCAAGTGCGCCGTGGTGTTTGTGGTGGAAAACAAGGTTTGATTGCGCATGAAATACGACGACCTGCTGATCTTGCTTCCCTGCCACAGCCTGGAAGACTTCCCCATGCATCACGATGGGGACGATGCTCAAGGCCTGCTCGCAGCGTGGTCGGCGTTGTGGCATCCGGCGCTCATCGCCAGTGCGGGCAAGATTCCTCGCTGGGGCCGCGTGGACGATCCACCCAGCACTGTGGCTGGCAAGTTGATTGTGGTTCCCACGGTGAGCCAACCGCAATTGCCCACGGGCTTCGCCCAGCGCGCCAAAGAAGAAGGCGCCTGCGTCGTTCGCAAACTGATCGACCGCCAGGAAATTGTGGCCAAGGCGCTGGAATCGCTCGACGGGGGCGCCGGACCGATCAGCGACGATCTGGCGGCCGACTTCCTCGCGCTGGGTTATTGCTACTTGCAAGTCGAGCTGCTCACGCGGCAGATGCGTTATTCGAGCAACTTGGACCAGGTGCATTTTGGCAACCAAACCGTCGCCGCCGCACAAGCCGCCGCCAGCGGCGACGAGGGCGCCGCTCGCGAGAAACTTGCGGCTTGTTTTGATGTGCTGGCCGAGGAACGCGACCACTACTACCCGGTCGATGCATACTTGCTCGACTTGACGATGGTGGCGCCCACCACGCTCGGTACGCTCCTGCGCGAGCAACTGGCCTCGCCGGTGCGCAGCAATGTGATGATCTCCGCCGAATTGCTGGAGCGCATGGAGCGCGAAGAACCGGAAACGCTCGCTTTGTTGCGGCAAGCCGTGGCCGAGTTCCGCGTGGCGATTCTCGGCGGCGAATTGCGCGAACTGCGTTTGCCGCTGCTCTCCTGCGAGACGATCCTGAACCAGTTGCGCTTGGGCCTGAAGCGTTACGAAGCGCTGCTGGGCGCACGGCCCAAGGTGTTCGGACGCCGCCGCTTTGGCATGGTCCCGCTGTTGCCGCAAGCGCTGTACAAGCTCGGCTTCGTCGGAGCGCTGCACGCCACCATGGAGGAAGGACGCTTCCCCGAAGGCTCGCAAGCCAAGACTCGCTGGGAAAGCACCGCCGGCATTGCGGTCGATGCGCTGGGTCGCGCGCCGCTGAACGCCGCGCAGCCCGCTACGTATTTGAAGCTGGCCACGAAGGTGGGCGAGTCGATGGACATGGACCATGTGGCTACCGTGAGCCTGGCGCATTGGCCGGGCACGGTTTCGCCTTGGTATGAAGATTTGCGACGCATCGCGAAGTATGTGAACGCGCTGGGCAAGCTGGTGACGGTCGAGGAATACTTCCGAGACACTGCCGCTCCGAGTCATTTCGATCGATTCGAAATGGACCAATACCGCTCGCCGTATCTGAAGGAAGCCATTGTGCGGCGGCGGGTCGATCCCATTTCGAGCGTCGTCCGTTGGTGGGGCCGCCGCATGATGGCCGACGCCGTGCAAGCCATTGACTCGCTCACACAACTGGTCGCGGGCAAGTCGCTGGAAGCGCTCGGCGCGCCCCCTTCCGTGGGCAGCTCGCTTTTGGAGCAATTGGACGCCGCGGGCGAAGAAGAATTCAGCCCCGACAGCGCCGAAGCCCAGACGGCCAAATCTGTGAATGATGCCGAACTCGACACCGCGTTACGCGCCGCGGTGGAGCGTTTCGCCAAACAACTGCCGCGTAAAGCGGGCAAAGCCGAACCGGGTTACCTGGTGGTGAACCCGGCCAGTTTTGTACGCCGGGCGACACTCGAAGCCCCCGAGTTGCCGAATCTGCCGGCCGAGGGACGACCCATCTACGCCGTCGGTCGCAGCGGCGAGCGCCAACACGTCACGGTCGATGCGCCCTCGATGGGATTCGTTTGGATTCCTTCCGGCGCTTCGAAGCGCGATCCCAAATCGCTCCCCATGCCGCTGGCCCAAGATGGCGTACTGCGGAATGAGTTTTTCGAAGCGATCATCAGCCAAGACTCCGGCGGCCTGGCGGCGGTCAAAGAGTACGACAAACGCGGCAATCGGCTTTCGCAGCAACTTGCGCTACGCCTGCCGGGCCGTCACGCCCAGCCCGGCGGCCAGTATCGCGGGCAAGACAAAGCCGCCACGTACTCGACGATGAAAGCCGACTCGGTCACGGTCACGGTGTCGAACACCGCCATGGGCGAGATCGTCTCACGCGGTCGGCTTACCAACGCCAAGGGCGAAACGCTGGCCGACTTCACCCAACGCTATCAAATCTTCCGCGGCAGTCGCGTGATTCATGTCCAGGTGGAACTGGACCCAAAAGAGGAGTGTCGGGCGGACCCGTGGAGTTCCTACTACTGCGCCCGTTTCGCCTGGGCCAACGAAGCCGCCACGTTGTCGCGCGGCGTGAACTTGGCGCGACAAGCCGCCACCGCCAAACGGCTCGAAGCGCCGCTGTACGTGGAGATTGAAGACGGCGACCTGCGCACCACGGTACTCACGGGCGGGTTGCCGTTTCACCGCCGCACCGACTACCGCATGCTTGATAGCCTGCTCGTGGTGCGCGGCGAAACGGCGCGCACGTTCCGCTTTGGAATCGGCGTGGAGTTGAAAAACCCGCTGCAAGAGGCATTGAACTTTCTGGCGCCCGTTCCGCATGTGTTTCAAACCGCCGAACCTCCCGCCAACGCCAGCGGGTGGCTGTTCCATGTCGACGCGCGCAACGTGGCCGCTACGCACTGGGCGCCGGTGGTGGAGGACGGCCGGGCGGTCGGTGTTCGCGTGCGACTGCTAGAGAACGCAGGACGCACGGCCCGCACCAAGTTGACGGGCTTCCGCCCCTTCGCTACGGCGCGGCAGGTCGACTTCTTCGGGCAGACGATGAACGAATGTCCTGTGGAAGAAGGCGTGGCCCGGCTAGAGTTCGCTGCCCACGAATGGATGGAGATCGAAGCCCGCTTCGCCAGTTAGCGGCAATGCTGGAAAAGTTCCGCTGACGCCGCCTCGCGTGTTTCTCCATCTTGACGCGCCGGCGGGCTTTCGGTACATCCCCCACCTTCCTTACTGCACGGAGGCAGGCGATGAAGGTCCGCGTGGGCTGCTTCGTTGTATTGGCCAGTTTGGTTTGGGCGCCGGCGCGAGCCGAAGATCGTGCGACGGTGGGCCCGTGGGGCGATCCTGCGCGAGTGGCCATCCACGGCGCCACGGCGTTCTCGGCCGATCAAATCCGCGCGGCGTTATTCCGCGACTTTCGCGCGCTACTCGCGTCGCACCCGCTCGCACCGCGGGGCGAACTGGCCCCCACCTGGGAGCGCCGTCTGATCCAAGGGTATCGCAAAGCGGGCTACGCCGAAGCGACGGTGCATGTGACGCTCGATGAGCCAGCCGCGCAGGTCGTGGTTCAAGTACAGGAAGGGCCGCGTTATACGACTTCGAACCTGCGCATCGAAGGGGGGCCGCCGCTAGACCTTGAGGCGCTGCACGCGCGGCTGACCACGCCCTATCCGCCCGAAAGCGCCGTTCAAGCCGAGTTCTTCCAAAAGGCCGGCCAGCGCGAGGTCCAATGGCGCGACAAAGACGGCCAGGCCGTCGCGCTGGAAAAACCCGTCTGGAAGGCGGGCCGACCGGCGCCGCTGGATGACGCGTCGTACCGCGACCTTGAAAAACAAGTGCGCGCCGCGCTGGGAGACCAAGGTTATCCGCTGGCGCAGTTCCAAGTTACGGTACTGCCTTCGCCCACAGAGCATGCGGCGGAACTCCTGGTGCAAGTTGGCGATGTCGGCCCCGCCGCCGAAGCGAGCGAGATCGTCATCACCGGCGCCGAGAAAAACTCGCGCGCGGCGATCCTGGCTTACCTGGACCTGAAACCCGGCGAAATCATCACGCAGCGGCGCCGTCTGGAACTGGTGCATCGCTTGTGGGAAAGCGGTCGCTTCCTGGAGCATCGGGTTCGTTTGGACCCGCCGCAAGCCGACCAACCCGCGGTGTTGCACCTTGATTTGAAAGAGTACGCTCCGGCGCCAGCGCTGGACGCCCCCCTCTCGCGCGAGGAAGCCGCGCTGCTGAAAACTCGCACGTGGCTGGCGCAATTCGCGCAAGGCGGTCAGGCCGATCTGGTGCTTGCGGCGGAAAACGAACAAAACGCCATGGAACTGATTTTCTCGCCGCGGAATGGGCTGCTGCTCACCATCACTCAGCATGACCAGGGACGCCCGCCGTCTCGGCTGGTGCTGCTTGTGTCGGAGGAAGAAACAGGAGTTTACTTGCCAGATCAGCAGTATCGCATCTCGGGCGAATTCGCGGGCGCGCAGTTAAGAGGAACGATGGGACTTGCGCTCACGGGAAATGCCGAAAAGCCGTTCTCTGTCAACTTCGGCATGGGAGTTCGCACGTTGGAAGAAGGCGAACACGCGACGCCGCTGGAAGCCGCCCTGAGTGCGCCTCCGGTGTTTTGCCTGGCGATGTTGCACGAAGACCAGGCTCAGGCCGTTTGGCAAGGAGACCGGCTGACCCTCGCCAGCCAGAAAAATCGCTTGACGATCGACGCGCGTGACGGCCGCATTCTGGAATATGCGGTCCCTGATCCGCAAAATCCTGAGGCGCCAGCGCCGGCGCGCTTTGTCTCGGGCGCTTTCGTCCAGCGCCGGGCCGAGTTGTTGCAAGCCGTTCGCGAGTTTCCCAACCTGTTCGACCGGTCACGACCGGTCACTTCGCTCATGACCGCGCTCTTGCAAGAGGATTTGCTCGAGCACGTGGTGCGGTGGGCCGCGCCGCCAGCCGAAGGGCGACCCGAACCGAACCTCGCCTGGGCGCGGCTTGTGCGCAAGTTGGCTGAGCGCGACGTGCTGCGCCCCCTGGATGACGCCGTGTTGCACTACGCGGCCGGCAAGCAGGAAAAATTCGCCATTCCGCCCGACCCGCTGCAACCCGAAGCGACCCAAGGTTGGCTCGGGGCCTTGGCCGTGAGCTTGGGGTTGCCGTTGGCCGAGCAAGCCTTTCCGCGCGAGTCCTGGCCTTGGACGCTTTGCCGTGAAACGGCCCTGACGCTGTCGGGGGCGCCCAACTTTTTGGAAGCCGAACTGAATCAGATCTACCGCTCGGCGGAAACCGGCCCGTTGGCCTGCGGCTGCGTGGCGTGGCTGCTTCGACGCGCGGGCATGAACGGCGCCGACGCCTTCGCCGCGCGCGGCATGGCGGATCTGTCCGGCGAGGCGTTCGTGCGCGACTGCCGCCCTCTGATGAACGACAACGCCTTGACGGGAACTTGCCTGCGTCGCCTGGCCGAGGCGCTGCGAACCTTGGATGAAGCCGAGGTTCAACAGATTTCGCACAACTGGCCCCAGGCCGACGCCGCCATTTTGCAGGCCGCCGCGCGCGAGTTGCGCGCCGACCGTGAGGCGCCGCTCGACACTGTGTTGCCCCAGGCGCTGGCGGCGGCATGGCAGGCCGGTTTGCGCTCTCGTATGGAAGCGGCGCTCGAAAGTTTTCTCCCGAACGACACGTTCCGCATCGGCCGCAAGCCCGCGCCGTAAGTTGTGCGATTTACGCCTTTGCCTCTTTCCGCAGGCATTTGGGGCGAATCACGTTCTTGGCCAGGCCCACTTTTTCGAGCAGGCGAATGGTCATCCACGTGGGATCGACTTCCCACCACTTGTGGCCGTGCGCGGCCGAGCGCTGGTCGGCGTGATGGTTGTTATGCCAGCCTTCGCCGTGGGCCAAGATCGCGACGACAAAGTTGTTCGTGCTGGCGTCGCGGGTTTCGTAATTGCGATAACCCCAGACATGCCCCACCGAGTTGACCGACCACGTGATGTGCCAACCCACCACCGTGCGCACCACCACGCCCCAAATCAAAATGCTCAAGCCGAATTGCACGCCCTGCCAAACGTCGCCCGTCATGGCCCAGCCAATGGCCAAA
This sequence comes from Planctomycetota bacterium, assembly GCA_963204915.1. Taxonomy (GTDB): domain Bacteria; phylum Planctomycetota; class Planctomycetia; order Pirellulales; family Pirellulaceae; genus JAHWKS01. Next base: position 347,512 of record CAUJHS010000117.1, read on the forward strand.
CCGCCCAGGTAGAACAACAGCGCGTGACCCAGGTAAACCCACAGCCACAGCAAGTAGCGCTCCAAGGCGAAATAGAACGGATCGCGCAGCAAGTCGCGGGCGTATTTTTCATAGAACACCACATGGCGATGCTCGCGATGCTCGAACACCAGCCAGCCCACGTGCCCCCAAAAGAAATTGACCAGCGGGCTATGCGGGTCGGGCTGCTCGTCGGAATGTTTGTGATGGATCCGGTGAATCGCCACCCAGCGCGCCGGAGTGTCTTCCAAACAGCACACGCCGCACAGCGCAAAGAAGTGCTCCAGCCACTTGGGAACCACAAACCCCTGATGCGTCAACAGCCGGTGGTAACACAGCGTGATTCCCAGCATGTTGAAAAAGTACAAGTTGAATACCGCCAGCGCTACGCCCGTCCAGCTAAAGAAGTAGGGGAAGAACGCCAGCGCCGCCACAAAGTGCAGCGCGATGATTGGAATGGCGTAACGCCAGTTGAACACCAGCGGCTGCGCTTCTTCCGGGTAATCGAGCTTCTTGTTGGCCGCCGTCGTTTCTGCCGAAAGTTGCTCCTCGGCAACGTCCACAGAAAGCGCCGTTGTTTCGGGCGCCGCCGTGGCCGACGCAGGCGCGGCGTTCTCAACCAAGGACGATTCAGGCTCCAGCATGGCGGAAGGGGGGGTCGCGCGAGTCAAGGGAGTCTTCCCGTAGTAAAGGTCAGCGGGCAGCGCGGGAATCCAACCAAAGTAGTCAACACGCTCCGCGTGCTGTTGTCGGTTGACGGCGCACCTAGTACGCCGGCAGCTTCAAGTACGTTGGGGGAGTAGGCGGTTACTTCGCTCGCAGTTCTCAGGTTACCGTAAAGGGCAACCGAACCACGTCAATTTTAGACGAACTCTGGGGCGCAGGGTATCGTCGTTTGTTACCATCATCGGCGAAAGTTTCTGCGGCCGGTCACACGCCGCCGCGTCATTTCCGCGTATTCGGGTTAGTTTGATGCTCTCCCCCATGGCGAAGTTGCTGGCCGACGAAGCGCATTCGCTTCGAACGAGCCTGCTCGTTCGGGGGGGTGCAGCCTATCAGCAGCTTCGCAGTCGCTACGAAGCACTGATTTTTGGGGGGGTGGACGATGAGTTGTGGGCCGATCTTTGCGCCCAAACGCTGGTCTGGTTTCAAGTTACGACCGAGCTTCTAGAGCGCGAAATCATCAGCCGGCGAGGATTTCGATGGATTCTATCACACGAAAGTTCGTTCTGGCAACAAATTTTGCGGAATTTGGGGGCTTTGCAGAAAGACTTGTCTTCCACACCCCCCTCAATAGCCAAACTTGACCCCTCAGTCCGAAATGCGATTCAACGCTGGCTCAAGGAAATGGCTAATTCGGGGGGGATCGTGCGATTCTCTATCCTGTTTGAGCAATTCCTGGCGGCCTGCCACCCCCTGCGACGTAAACGCCACGGTGCGTTCTACACGCCGCCGGAAGTGGCGCAGTATGTGGTCCGCCAAGTCGATGACGCCCTTCGCCGTGAGTTCGCCTTGCCCGACGGCTTGGCCGATGCCGCCACCTGGGGCGACTTGGGGCTCTCAACTCACCCCCCGAATGAACCTTTCGTGCGCATTCTCGATCCGGCCGCAGGCGCCGGGGTATTCCTGGTCGCAGCGGTCGAACGCATCCATCAAACTTGGCAAGAAGGGGTCGGTCGGTGCTTACCCCACGATGCGGCGCGCCGCGACGGTTGGAACGAGTACGTGACCCGGCAACTCCTGCCGCGTTTGTTCGGGCTGGAGCTTTCGCCCGCGGCGTGCCTGGCGGCGACTCTGGAAATAGCGCACCAGCTCGAACAAACCGGCTACGAGTTCCACGACGCGCCGCCTTGGCAACTGTTCACCGCCAACACGCTCGCGCAGGCGGACGACGGCTGCACGGCGGGAACGCCGATGACCGTGATCGTGGGCAACCCGCCCTTCGCGGCGCTCTCCCAAAACCGCAGCGCCTGGATCGAGCGATTGCTTAAAGGCGAGGCGAGCGACGGTCGCCCCGTAGCCAGCTATTTCGAAGTGAATGGCCAGCCGTTGGCCGAACGGAAACATTGGCTGCATGACGACTATGTGAAATTCCTGCGCTACGCCCAGTGGCGCGTCGAGTCGGCCGGTTGCGGCGTGGTGGGGTTCGTCACGAATCACGGCTACCTCGATAACCCCACCTTCCGCGGCGTACGGCGGCAGTTGATGCAAGCCTTTCCGCACATCAAAGTGCTCGACCTCCACGGCAACCGCAAGAAGCGCGAAACCGCCCCCGACGGCGCGGCCGATGAAAACGTGTTTCAAATCGAACAAGGCGTGGCGCTAAGCCTTTTATGCCGGCCGCCGCAAATGGCGACGAAGAGTTCTCCTTCACAAGGTTCGGAGGTGCTGCACGGCGATGTCTGGGGCACGCGCGCCGAAAAATGCGAACAACTGCTCTCCGCCCAGGGAAAGCGCGTGAGCCTGAAGCCGCTCGCGCCGACGCCGCCGTTTTATTTCTTCGCCCCGCGGGAAGAAACACACCGCGAAGAATACGAACAAGGCTGGCGACTGACCGAAGCGATGCCTGTGTACGTGGCGGCGCCGGTCACGGCCCGCGATGGCCTGGTCGTGGCGTTCACGCGCGACGAGTTGCTGTCGCGCATGGCCGAGTTTCGCGACTTGTCGATTTCTGACGAAACCATTCGCCAGCGCTACTTCCCCGCGGCCCGCACGCCGCGCTATCCGCGGGGAGACACGCGCGGCTGGAAACTGGCCGCAGCGCGCCGCCGGCTGGCCGCGTGCGACGACTGGGAGTCGGCCGCGCGCGTCTGTTTGTATCGTCCGTTCGACCCGCGCTGGATTTACTGGTCTGAAGCGATGATCGACTGGCCTCGCCGCGCGATCATGCGACATTTGGAAACGCCGGGCAACGTGGCGCTCATCGCCCGGCGCCAAATGCCCCCCACCGAACCGTGCCGTTACTTTTTTCTCACGCACAACATCACGCTCGACGGCGTGATTCGTTCCGACAATCGCGGCGGCGAGTCGATCTTTCCGTTGTTCTTGCGCGAGGAAGTGCAAACTTCTGCACCGGCCCGCGTGAACCTAGCGCCGGAGTTTGTCGCGGCCTTTCCGAAGCTTGCTTCCGGCGAATCGTGCAAAGCGGCGGCGGTTCGTATCTTTCATTACCTTTACGCGCTGGTTCATGCGCCGTCGTACCGCACGCGTTTTGCCGAACACTTGCGAGTTGACTTCCCGCGCGTGTTTGCACCGCGCGGCGAATCGCTCTTTTTCACCATGAGCGAACTGGGCAAGCAACTGGCGACGCTGCACAGTCCTGCAACCCAAGCGGAAAGCGAAGAACCCGTCGCAATGATCGCCGCGGGACACCCCAAGTTCCGTGACGAGCGCGTTGACTTGAACCCGGAATTCTCCGTGCCCGAGGTGTCTCGCATGGCCTGGGAATGGCGCGTGGGCGGGCATCAGGTTTGCCGCAAGTGGCTGAAGGACCGCAAGGGACGCACGCTAACCCAGGCGGACCTTGCCGCGTATCGGCAGGTGGTAGCGGCTGCAACGAACACGCCCAGTCTTGCGGAAGAAATCGACCGCACGATCGAGGCGCATGGCGGTTGGCCTGCGGCGTTCGTAGGTCGCGGAGCTGGCGCGTGACGTAGAGTTTTGTTGCACGGGTGCGTTCTACGGGCCGGGAGCAGATTGGCTCCCGGCTAGGTTAGAACGCGTTTCGCGCAGGTGTAACGCCCCCAATGTGGCGCACTCGCTCCGCGAGTGCGGGAAACCACTCGCGGAGCGAGTGGACCACACGGAAGACGTCATCACACCTCGATGAAATTCGCTCTAAGTTTCTTGGCTGGGATTTGTGGTTGGGCCTATGAATCGCGTGCGCTTGTTTGGCGTTGAAATCGATCGCGTAGGCATGGCCGAGGCCGTGGCGCGCGTGCAGGAATGGATCGCGCAGCCGAGCGCCGGTTGCCGATTTGTCGTCACGCCCAATGTCGACCACACCGTTTTGCTGCAAACGAGCGACGCGTTGCGGGCGGCGTATCAAGGCGCCGGTTTGGTGTTGGCCGATGGTTGGCCGGTCGTGGCGGCTTCGCGACTTCTGCGCCGGCCGCTGCCCGAGCGCGTGGCGGGATCGGACCTCGCTCCGGCGCTCTTCGCCGCCGCGCGGCCTGACGCGCCGTTGCGTGTCTTTCTGCTGGGTGCGGCGCCAGGCGTGGGCGAACGAGCTGCGCGGAACATCCACCGCCGCTGGCCGGCCGTCACCGTGGTTGGCGCGTACAGCCCGCCGGTCGGCTTCGAGCGGGATGACGCGGAGAATGAAAAAATTCTGGCGTTGATTCGCAACGCCTCGCCCGACCTGCTGTTGATTGGACTAGGAGCGCCGAAACAAGAATTGTGGGCGCATCGACATCAGTCGCAACTTGCGGTTCCTGCGGCCCTATGCGTAGGAGCGACCATTGACTTCCTCGCGGGCGAAAAACGCCGCGCGCCGCGCTTCATTCAAAAGCTGGGCTTGGAATGGCTGCACCGCATGGCCAGCGAACCGCGCCGCCTCATCAAACGCTACGCCCGCGACGCCTGGATCTTTCCCCAACTCGTCTGGCAAGAATGGCGCGCGTAAACCGTGAGCGCGCAGAAAGGCACGTTGAAGTCCCGTCTTCAGGCGGTCGACTCTTGAACCGCTTCCCAACGCCCACCGCAAGCGGGTCGGGCATCGGCGATTTTCAATACGAAGTCGCCTCCGTCAGGCTGCCTCGCGTTTAACCGCTTCCCAACGGGAAGCGCGTTCTTTGGGTTGAAGTTGGATCGTGGCGTCAACGCGCTTCCCGTTGGGAAGCGGTTAAACGTGGAATTGTCCCCCAACCCTGAAAGGGTTTTGTTCCGCAGCCCAGGTTCGCGCAGCGCACCCTGGGTTGCCGAGCGCGGCGCCAAGGCAAATGACCCCTGAAAGGGTTCTACAACCTGGGGATGGGTCATGCGGTTGTCCAACCCTTACAGGGTGGTGCGCGCTGAGGAAGGGCGTCTCGACCCAAGGTGCGCTGCGCGACCCTGGGCTGAGGAATCGAACGCTTGCAGCGTTCAGGATGCAACAACGCTGAAGCGTTGCAAACGCCGCCTTCTCGAATTGCGAATTGCTCTTTGGCTCAAGAGTATGGATACGCCCAACGTCATAAACGTCGAGGAACACGGCTCGGGTACTTGCTGCGTGCTTATGTGAACGCCGGGCGTGTTGGCAAACTCGGCGCCATCCTGCCGGCGAAATACCAGTTGCCACGGGCCGGGACCGTTGTATCCGAGAAGTTCAAGTTGATGAGGAACACCTGCAGTCAACGGAACGATTACATTGACGGGCACGCCAAATCCACCGCCTCCGAGAAAAACTCCATCGAGGTAGATTGAGTGTCCGTCGTCGGCGCCAAGATGAATGGGAATGGACTGGCTGAAATCGGAAATGACGTAAGTGCGAAATATCCGAATCGTGTCCTCGCTGTAAAGACTCGGTTCCTGATGAATCCATCCGGCAGCGGGATTCGACGGACCGCCGCCGGGATACACAACATTTCCTTCCAAAACCTCCTTGCCGAAATAGTCCTCTTGACGAGGAATATAGGTCGAACTGTTGCCCTTGCCGACGCCGACCGCTCGGTAATATTCCCACGCGTTGTTGGTTTGCGGGGTTCCATATTGATCGAAAATGATATCCGCACGCGTGCTCGGCATCATGAATAAGGCCAGCAGAACCGCCAGGACGATATGCTTCATTGTGTCACCGAAGAGTACAAGATGCCGTAAGTCTGAAAAACTCTGAACTAAGAATTTGGCTTCCGAAGGACAACCAAGTTGAAGCGTGAACTCCAACTGGAACTTCTCGACCCAGGGTGCGCTGCGCGACCCTGGGCTGAGGAATCGCACGCTTGCAGCGTTCGTAATGCAACAATGCCGACTCACCGCAAACGCCGCCTTCGGTCAGACGCCGGACGCGATGCCATGTGGGGTGACAATTCGCTCTTCGCTTTGAATCCTGAACGCCAACTCGGGTTAATTCAACTCTTTGATTCTGGCGTGGCGGATCATGACGGGGTCGTTGTTGCGGCTGAGGTGTTGGAAGCCGATGTGTCCCTTTTTCGGGCGGTCTTTCACGGGCGGGGCGGGGCTGCCGTCGTGCCGGGGAACGGTTTGGTCGTAATCGTTCAGATCGACGTCTTGGATCAACTCGCCGTTGAGCGTCACCTTCAACTGCGAGCCGTTCAGCTCGATCCGCATGCGGTTCCATTCGGTCGGCTTGTACGCTTGCTTCGTGGGAGCGATGGCTCGGTACACGCCGCCGGTCAGCTCCGAGTCTTTGGCTTGCGTGTTGTAGCGGAAGTCGGCCATTTGCACTTCCATCGCCTCGAAGGCCGGATCGCCCGCCAGGGGCGACCGCAGCGCGACGCCGCTGTTGCCCACCTCGGTCAGCTTGACTTCGAATTCGAGAATGAAGTTGTCGTACTCCTTTTCACTCACCAGCCAGTTGCCGCGCTGCCGGCCGGAGTGCAACACGCCGTCTTGCACATTCCACTGCACGCCTTCGGGCGCGGGCTTGGCCAGATCGTTCCATTCCCGCACGAGCCAACCTTGCGGCGGTCCGTCATTCGGGAAGAGCGGCGTGAAGCCGGCCTCTTCCGACTCGGCGGCAACGGCCGACGCGCGGCCGAAAGCCGATGCGGCAACAAGCAAAATCGCTAGACCCAGGAAAAATCGTGCGTTCATGGCAGCACCTTCAGGGCGAAAGAAAAGCCGGATAACTTTGCAGCTCATTCTAACTCATGCGAGCCGCGGGGGTTACGGAACCGTAGATCACGCATTGCCGCTGCGCAAAATCGTGCGTGAGCAGCACGCGGCATAGGCCCTGGACGATCTTCGCTCCGCCGATTTCGGACGGTTCGATGGACGACAGCTCGGAGTAGTCGCGGGCTTCGTCGCAGAGGAGCCGTAAGTCGAGCACCGGCAAGCCGTGCCGTGCGGCTTCGCGCAAGATCACATCGTTAAACGCCGAAAGTCCCGTCACGGCTGCGGGGGGCAGGTCGGGCACGGCGTCATAAATGGTGCAAAGTGCGGTCGGTTTGTGTTCCTCCAAGACCGTGCGCAGCAGCGCCTGGTAGTCCCGTCGGAACTCGGCCTGGGCTGCGGCTAATTCCTGGAAGCCGCGCGCCGCGGTCGAGCGGGTATCGGCCACAAGACCGCTGGCGCCCAGGGCGTCGTTTCCGCCAACGCTTATCACCAAATGAGTGGCGTCGTGCGGCAGTCGGTCGAGTTGCCGCAGTACGCTGGCCGTCACGGCGCCGTCGACCGCTAAGAGCGTGGCCCGCCAAGGTTTGGGAAGCCATGCACGCAACTGCTCGATCACGGCCGGCCGACCAGGAACGTAACTGGCGTTGTCGAAGATCGAATCGCCAAGCAAGATCGCATGGCTCATGGCGTGGTCCTTCCTTTCGCCCTGACGGCGGAAAACGCAGGACGACACCACTGCATTTTACCGCGGCCCGGAGTGCGAATCATCACCTTCGCACTGCGAGGGACGCCGCGCGAAGGAATTTTTTCACCGGACTTACGTTCGTCCAAGTCGTTCCTGGCTGCGCGTAACTGACGAAGTCGCCACGACTTCCGATCCTGGTGACATTTTTAGAAGTGACGCAACTTTCTCTAAGAACAGTCAGAATCGGTTGCGAACTCTTGAAATAGACATTTGTTCCGTATAATGGAGTGGGGGTCGAACTCAACGCTCTGCGGCGCCGCTTCTGCGCGCTGGCGGCGCGTGCTTGTCAATTGGAGTTGGGCCGACTAATCTGAATTTTCGCTTGTCTTTTGCTCCCGCCTTTGCCCCTGCCCGGTTATGAATCGTTACGTTGGTCGTATTGCGCTCGCATTGTGGTTGTGGACATCCGTAGCGACGGCCGCCGAGCCGGAAACGCCGCCTCCGCAAGAGCCGGCGATTGCGCCTGCTTCTGCCGAAGCGGAACAAGCGATCGCCGGGTTCCGCGTGCCGGAAAACCTGCGGGTCGAATTGTTCGCCGCCGAGCCGCATGTGGCGAATCCGGTCGTGTTCGGGTTCGACAACACCGGCCGCATGTACGTGTGCGAAACATTCCGCCAGGACGAAGGAGTCGAAGACAACCGCGGTCACAGCCACTGGCTTGACGACGACCTGGCCGCCCAGACCGTCGAAGATCGCCTGGCGTACATCAAGAAACATTTGGGCGAAAAAGCTCTTGAATACACGCGGCACGATGACCGCCTGCGGTTGGTGGAAGACACCGACGGCGACGGTCGAGCCGATCGGGCCACCGTGTTCGCCAAGGGTTTTAACCGCATCGAGGCCGGCACCGGCGCGGGCGTGCTCGCTCATCGTGGCGACGTGTACTACACCTGCATTCCCGACCTGTGGTTGCTGCGCGACACCGACGGCGACGGCCAATCGGACGAACGTCGTTCGCTGCACACCGGTTACGGCGTGCGGTTTGCCTTTCGCGGACACGACCTGCACGGGCTGGTGCTGGGGCCCGACGGTCGGTTGTACTTCTCGATTGGCGACCGCGGTTTGAACGTCGCCACCGAGAACGGCAAAATCGTGCTTCCGCAAACCGGCGCCGTGTTGCGCTGCGAGCGGGACGGCTCGAACCTGGAGTTGTTCGCCAAGGGACTGCGGAACCCGCAAGAGCTGGCGTTTGACGACTACGGCAATTTATTCACTGGCGACAACAATTCCGATAGCGGCGACCAGGCGCGGTGGGTGCATGTGGTCGAAGGGGGCGACACCGGCTGGCGGATGGAGTATCAATATCTGCCCGATCGCGGACCTTGGAACCGAGAAAAACTGTGGCATCCGTTCCACGCAGATCAGGCGGCGTATGTGAGTCCTCCGGTGGCGAACTTCGCCGATGGTCCCTCCGGTTTGACGTACTATCCCGGCACGGGGTTTGGCGACGACTGGCGCGGCCGGTTCTTCCTGGCCGACTTCCGCGGCACGCCCTCGCAAAGCGGCATTCGCTCGTTCCGCGCCAAGCCCAAGGGGGCGTTCTTCGAACTGGTCGAAGACGAGCAGCCGATTTGGCAAATCCTGGCGACCGACGTGGAGTTTGGCCCCGATGGCGGACTGTACGTGAGCGACTGGGTCGATGGTTGGACCGGTTTGAACAAGGGGCGCATCTACCGCTTCGTCGATCCCGATCATTATGACACGGCGATTGTCAAGGAAGTGCAGCAACTGTTGAAGGAAGGTTTTACGCAACGACCCGTGGAGGAATTGGCGAAGTTATTGGCTCATGCCGACCGGCGTATTCGGCAAGAGGCGCAGTTCGCGCTGGCTGAAAAGAATGCGGCCGATGCGCTCCAAGCCGCGGCGCAGTCGCATGAGAATCAACTCGCGCGCATTCACGCCCTGTGGGGATTGGGGCAAATCGTCCGCCGGTCGGATAGCGCCACGGTGTTGCACGATGTGGTTGCCTTGTTGAACGACGAAGACGCCGAGATTCGCGCGCAAGCCGCTCGCGTGCTGGGCGACAATGCGTTTGCTCCCGCCTATGAGCCCCTTGTGGCGGCGCTCAAAGATGACGAGCCGCGCGTGCGGTACTTCGCCGCGATGGGCTTGAGCAAACTCGGCCGGTCGGAGGCGATTCCTGCCCTGGTGGACATGCTGGCCGAGAACGACAACCGCGATCCGGTGCTGCGTCACGGCGGAGTGATGGGTCTGGCCGGCACCGGCAGCGCGGAGGAAATCCTCGCCGCCACGGCAAAGCATCCTTCCCGCGCCGTGCGACTGGCGGCGGTCGTGGCGCTGCGCCAGTCGGCCCATCCTGCGATTGCGGCGTTCCTGCGCGATCCCGAAGAATTGGTCATTTTGGAAGCGGCCCGCGCCGTGCACGACTTGCCCATTCCCGAGCCATTGCCCGAGTTGGCGGCGCTGGCCTCGCGCATGACGACGAACGATGCGCTCTTGCGACGCGCTTTGAACGCAAACTTCCGTTTGGGCGAAGCCGAACATGCCGCCGCGGTGGCCCAGTTCGCGGCCCGGAACAGTGCGCCGGAGGCGTTGCGTTTGGAAGCCTTGACGATGCTCGAAACTTGGGGCGCGCCGTCGCCCAAAGACCGCGTGCTGAATTTCTGGCGTCCGTTGGAGCGACGCGAGGCGCAACTCGCCGCCGCGGCGATCAAGCCGGCGCTGCCGGGCATTTTCACCGGTCCGGAAGCCGTGCGTGAAGCAGGCGCACGCGTGGCTGCGAAATATGGCGTGCGTGAAGCGGCGCCGGCGCTGCGGGCGCTGTTGGCCGACACCTCGCAACGTGGCGCCGTACGAGCCGCAGCGCTTGAGGCGTTGGCGGCGCTGAACGACAAAGACCTGCGGCACGTGGCTGTCCAAGCGCTCGGCAGCGAAGACGCGGTGTTGCGCATCGCCGGTCGCCGGGTGATCACTCGGTTCGAACCTCAGGCGGCAATTCCGCTTTTAGAATCTGCACTGTACAACGGCGAACTGGTGGAGCGGCAAGGCGCGTTGTCCGAGTTGGCGGGAATCAAGAGCGACGACGCAACCGCGCTCGTCGCGCAGGCGGTTGAGAACCTCCTCGCCGGGCGCATTCCGGCCGATACGCAACTCGATGTGCTGCTGGCGGCCGAGGCGCATCGCACGCCGCAAATTGAGTCGCAATTGGCCAAGTACGAGGCGACACGCGCGGCGGACGATCCTTTGTCGCTTTATCGCGAGTCGCTGGCGGGCGGCAATGCCGAGCGCGGGCGGCGCATTTTCTTTGAGCGAACCGAGGTGTCTTGTGTCCGATGTCACGAAGTGAACGACATCGGCGGCAAGGTGGGCCCCGATCTTTCCAAAGTGGGCGCCGAAAAAACGCGCGAGTATTTGCTCGAAGCGATCGTGGCGCCGAGCCGCACAATCGCCAAGGGGTTCGAAACGGCTGTGGTCGCCACCGACGACGGCTTCGTGCATACCGGCGTGGTGCAGTATGAGGACGCGGCGTTGCTGCGGCTGATTACCGCCGAAGGGCAAGTGGTCACAATCGACAAAGGCACGATCGAAGAGCGCCGCGCCGGCAAAAGCGCCATGCCGGAAGACTTACTGAAGCACCTGACCCGCTCCGACGTGCGCGACGTAGTCGAGTTCCTGGCCAGCCAGAAGCAAGGCTCAACCGCAGCGCACGAGTAGCCGCGCCTTGTCGGAGAAATCCTTGTGCAACAACTCGCCACGTCGTGGGGCTGGCGCGGGGCTGCTCACTCGGGGCGGAGGGCCACGTCGGTCAAACCGCGTGAGGTGTGCAACAAGCGTTCGACTTGAAGGAAGTCGCTCGTGCGAAACACTTCACCGCTGCCAGTGGTGAAGTAGAACACGCCGTTCGCGCCGGTCGCCAGTCCTTGAATGCTGGCCGCATTGTCAGGAAACACGGGCGTGGGCTGGTTGTTGACCAGTTGGTACAGTCGGCTGGGGGCGCCGTGCGTGGCCAGGTAGATTACGCCGTCACGAAGCGTAAAGAGGCCCCACCAGGCGTGGCCTACGTCGGCCTGGCGGATCGCGGCGATCTCGACCGGCTGGCCGTCCCACAAGTTGCGGCGGTAGATTTTTCCGTCCGCCAGCGGCTGGCCGTCCTGCGGAGTGGAAACGACGCTGAAGTACACCGTGTGTTCTTCCGTCGAACATGCCACATCGCGCACCTGGCCGGGGAACTCAAAGATTTGAATTTCGTGGCGGCCGTCCAGTAGATGCATGACGGAACCGTCCAGTCCGCTGCAATAGTACAATTTGTTGTCGGGGCCAACCGCCACTTGGGCCAGTTTCATCACGGCGTTAGGGAAGGCCGGATCGGGCAACGCCGCGCGGCGGTGGATCAATTGTTCCTGCTCACCCTGTCGACCGTGCAGCAAGTGACCCGGAAACGCGCTTCCTTCGGTCAGGTAAAAATCTTCCCCCGTGACGCGAGCCGTCACGGCCAGAAGAAACAACGACGAATACCCCCACACCAAGACAACGCAGCCGATCCGTCCCAGGCAATTCGCCACAAGCTTAGACATACTCGCCTTCGACTCGTAAGTGACGAGAAAGATGCGCGCCGAATGACCGCGGGTGCTTTATCAAAGCCAAAAATTCGTGTGCCGCTGCTGGCTTGCCCAGCAGTGCGACGCTGCAATCAGACACGGTCGGACCAGCCAGCCGTAGCAGGCAACCCCAGAATCAGGCTTTGATAGAGCACTAATGGAAAACCTAGCTTATGTTTGCAACGGTGGCCGAGCGAACGTGAGAAAAAACGCGGCCCGAACGACGAGCGCAAGAACGCGGCTCACGGCGCGCTTCCCGTGGGGAAGCGGTTCAATGAGAGAAGGCGGCTGAGGGGGAGCGGCGCGCCGGCGGAAGTTTGGCCGCTGGCGGTTTATTCTTTTTCGGCGAGTTGTTTGCCGCCTTTGGCGGGCCAGAAGTTGAGCCAGCGCCGGCCGGCGGCCGACTTGCGGTCTTCGTCGGAGTTTTGCGGTTCGCCGCCGCCAACGGCGTCGGCCAGTCCGCCGAACGATTGCGCGATGCCGCTGCGCGGGGCGTGCTCAATCAGCGGCACGCCGTTGTTGCGCACTTCGACCATCACGCGGTAGTCGTTGGGAATCTGCCAGAAGATGTCTCGGCCGATGGTGTCTTGCGCTTTCTTCAGGCCGATTTGGCTATCGAGGCCGACGCGGTTGACCACGATTTTGACTTTGTCTTTCAGCCCGTCGATCTCCTCAAACGACATCAGCAGCCGAACCACGTTGCGCAGGCAGGGCAAGTCGAGCTGCGTGATGAGCAGTACGTGCGTGGCTTCGCGCAGGGCGACCATGTCCAGTTCGCTGTAGCCCTTGGACAAGTCGAGAATCAAGTGCGAGAACGACGCCTTCATCAAACCCAGCACGCGCTGGAAGTCGTTCGGCGTGACCAGCGACGTGTCTTGCAATTGCACCGGGCGCGGCAGCAAGTATAAGCCCGAGCTGTGCTTGGTCAACGAGCGTTTGAGCAAGGTGAAGTCGAGCCGCGTGATGTTCTGCGCGACATCGACTAAGGTGTAATCGGGAATGGTGTCCAGGAATACGTCGGCGTCGCCCAGCGAAAGATCCAGGTCGACCAGCGCAACCGTGTTGCCGGGCTGCTTGGCGAGAATACATCCCAGGTTCACACTGACGCTGGTGCTGCCCACTCCGCCGGTGGCGCCGCCTACGGCGATCACGGTACAGCCGCGGCCTTTGCCGCCTGCGGCCACTCCCTGATTGCCAATGCGGTGCAAGGCGTGAATCAGGTCTTCCACGTTCAGCGGCGTATTCAGGTATTCCTTGGCGCCGGCCCGCATGGCGCGCAAGATGAGTTGGCCGTCGGTCGAACTGCTCACCACCAGCAAACTGCAATTGGGAGCAATTTGCCGGACGTTCTCGACCAGGGCGAGGGCTTTCTCGGGGTTGGCGTCGAGCGAAATGACGCCGACATCGGGTTGCGTTTGTCCGACGACATCGGCGAAGAACTCATAGCGAGAGCACTCGGCCTCGAGCCAGACAATGTCCATGCCCAGGAGCATGGTTTTAAGCGTTTCCCGAGCGGAGTCTTGCGGATCGACGATCGCCAGGCGCAGTACAGAGCTCATAGGATTTGGGGCGAATGTTCAAGCGTCAGACGTGAGCGTTAGCGATGCAAGGGGGCACGCACAAAGCGGTCTGGAACGGCCGGTGGGAAACCTGGCGCCGCCGCGACCGCCTGATGCTGCTTGCCTACGGCGGGCCGACGCCCGCCGTGCGAATCGCAAACTGAAATGCCCCTACTTCTTTAATACGTCATAACCGACGGGGCCGATGAGTTCCGGCTCGGCAAGTTGGGCCGATGCAGGCGTCACGGCGTGCCGGGCGTTCCGATTATTCCCCAAGTGAGGATTGGTCACGGCGCCTCCGGCCGGCGCGGACGGATACTCCACCGGGTACGACGCGCCCGGAGCATACGGTTGGAAGCCGCCCATCGCGCCATGCGTGGTGCAACCGCCATCCATCGAGCAGGCGCCGTCGCCGCACTTCGGCACTTCCATATAACCGCGGCCGTAAAGTTCGCAATCGGAAGGCGAGGTGGTGAATTGGCCGGGGCCGCACGGCGGGACTTCGCAGGGGTCCATCGCTTCGGCGAACTCGGGCCGCACCAGGAACAAGAGTTCGACTTCGTTGACCCGTTCTTCCACCCGGCGGAAGGCGGCGCCCACCCAGGGAAGTTCGGCCAGCACGGGAATGCCGCGGTTCTCCGACTCGACGCGATGTTGCAACAAACCGGCCAAAGCGAGCGTTTGTCCTGCTTGCATTTCGGCGGCGGTGTCCACATACCGCGTGGTGAGAGCGGGAATGCCGTTGATGCCGTTCGCGTCGTCACGCTCGGTCACTTGCGGACGAACCTCCAGGCGGATGCGGCCATTGCCCAGCACGACGGGGACAAAGTCGACTCGCGTGCCAAATTGTCGGTATTCGATCGACACCGTGCCCAAGCTTTGCGGCACGATGATGGGGAACTCGCCGCCCACGTTTACCGTGGCGGGGCGACCGCTGACCGTCACCACGGTCGGTTCGGACAACAACTTCGCCAGGTTCTTTTGACGCAAGGCGTCGATGAACATGAAGAAGGAGCTGTCGTCGATGATGCCGAAGCGGATCGTATCGCCAAAGGCCGTGGGCACGCCGCCTTGCAGCGCGCCGCCGTTGCCAATACCGGCCGGCGTGCTCACAAAGAACCCATCGGGACCGGCCGAGGCCCAGTCAATACCTAACTGACGCAGCTTAGAGCGGGAAACTTCCAGCACTTTGACGTGCAGCATGACTTGTTGCACGCCCCCCACGTACATGTTGTTGATGACGTTGGGATAGTAGTCGCGGGCGACGGTCACAATGCGGCTGACCATTTCGGGCGTCGGCACGTTGCCCGAGATGACCACGCTTTGCGAAAGCGGCCGCAACACCAACGTGGCGTCGGGAAATTCGGTGTGCAGCAGGTCTTCCAGTTCGCGAGCGTCGGGACGCACGATCACATCGACCGAGAACAGGCGTTGCTGTTCGTCCCACATGTTGACTTGCGTCACGCCGGGCCGCAACGCCGACACTTGCACCTGGTTAGGCGAAAGCGGCGTGGCGCGAACCAACTCGGGATTGTTGACAAACACCCGAGGAATGTTCTGATCGAGCGTGAGAATGCGGCTGGTGTTCACGATCATTTCCAGTCGTTGCGTCGCAGAGCTGACGCGGTAATTCACCGACTGGGCCGTATGCTGCTGCTGAGCGTTGACTCCGGCGGCGGCCGCCAACAGCACTGAGCAAGCGATCGTGAGGCGCACCAAGACCGTAGGCGCGAGAGCGTGATAAGACATCCGTGAACATCCTTGCGTTAATCGTGAATCGGCAGTACGCCGGCCGCCAGCGCACAAGACGGAAGGTCGTTCCATCCCGGACGGCACGCCATGCCGTCCGACAACATTTCAACGATGGGTAACTCCATTTCGGAAAGGCCGCGGGGGTCGCGCCCTTTCCGCGCCGAGCGCTTCGTCGCGTCTCGGCGTATCGATCCAAGGTTCAACGTTACTCGGCGTCGTGGTCGACATCCTCCAGGACGCCTTCGGGTTCAAAGTCTTCCGAGTCGGACTCCGGCGCGGCGCCGTCTTCCAGGGTCGGTCCCCAGCTGGTGTTCGCCGTGGCGGGGCCAACAATGGGGGCGGGCGTCGCCACCAGGTTCTCTTGTACTTCTTCCGGCAGTTGTCGGGGGTCTTTCCAACGGAACTGCTTGACCCCATCGGGGGTCATCACCAACATCGTGGCCATCGGCGCTGCTTCAATCACAGGAGCCGTTTCCGCCGCGACGGCTCCGCCTTGTCGCAGAAAGTTGGCGAAACCTTCCGCGGCAGGACGCGCTGCGGGCGCCGCCTTGGGTTGCGGCTCCACGCCCAACTCGCCGCCGCCGCGCAGCAACTCGCTCAAGGCGGTCATGTCGTCGTCCGTCACTTTGTCATCGGTTTCATCGTCGGGCCGCCGTAGAGAAAGCTCTAAACGTCCGACCGAGCTTGCTATAAGCAGTTTTTCCACCTGGTCCGGTTTCACCAACAATGACACAGTTTTGGCTGAAAGCGTTTGTCCGTCGCTGTCGATCTCGCGGTCGACTTTCTCGTTCACCGCGAACACACGCACATTCTTGAGGATGGTGTAGGCGCCCGTTTTGGTGACGCCGCCCCCTTCTTTCAGAAAAACCAGCACGTCAACACGCGATCCGGGCATCACGAGGTTCGATACGGCGGACTCCATCGACACCTGAACCGACTTCACCCGGTACCCCGGCGGAATGGTAATCTCGTGGCTGCCCACCTCATTCTTACTCATCAACTTCTGGGTCAGGATGACCTCCCCATCGTAGAGTCGGGTGCGGGCGTACTGGCCTTCGACTTCTTCGAGATTGCGGATTGCGCCTTCGGGAACTTTGTTGCGAGGCCATTCTTCCAGGCGGATATTGTCCACCGTGAACGGCTCGCGAATGTCAATTTCCTTGGACGCGACAAAGATCTTCTCGGTCTCTTCGATCACGGGAGCGCCGTCGCCGGACGAACGAATCGCCTGACTGACGCCCGTCGCTGCGACGGTGCCGCACACGGCGGCGATCAAGATCAACACAATCGATTTGGAACGCATGGTTGGTTTCACCCTTGGAAACGGCCAGGGACAGGGCCAGTCCTTGGCCGTCGCGACGGCGGAGCCCTCCGCGGTCTGCCGGGTTGTCTCGCAAGGACGTCGGCCCTGCTGCGCTGGGCAGCTCTTTCGTTGGAAAGTCCCGGACCGTCGGCTTTCATGACGGCGCCGGAAAGATCGACGCTTGCGATTACGACGCGCAAAGCGCGCCGACTTGTTCGTTAACTTGTTTGGGTCCGGCCGCGCCGGACATGCTCATTTTGGCGGTTGTTCTACTGCACGCTTTCGCGACGCATGACCGACTTGGCGGTCATGGTTTTTCCTCCCAGGAAAAACGGCGAAGGCAACCAACTGACCTGGTTAAAGCCAATCGTCACGGTCACCGTGACCGGGTCGCCCGATTCGGCGCTGCTGGGCGGATTGGGCGAAACCGTCACCGTGGCGCCGGTGATCGTGCTGGACTCCAGGTAATCTTCCACGGCGGTTTTCACCTCATTCGTCGTGGCGCCGTCGAGCACGGCCCGCCGCGCGCCTTCACGCGTGGCGTTGGTCAACACTTGCTGCACCATGACCATCCGGCCGTATTCGATCATCCCGAAGACCAGGAGAAAGAACACAGGCGCGACGAGCGCAAACTCGACGACCGAGGCCCCGCGTCGTTTTCTTCGGAACAACCGGCAGGCTTTATCCAGCCCGCAAAGTCGGCGCGACAGAGTTCCAGTAATCCGCAGAGTTTCGTCAGTTCGCCCAGTTGTCATAGTCTCTGTATCCTCTCAGGCGTGATCTCGGTTGGAGCGTCCCCGGGGTTTGGTGCAGGCGATCGGTTCGACGCTCTGGCGCCTTGGGCCGCTGGCGGCTTACACCAACATGCCAGCCCAAGCGAAGTAGATAATGGCTCCAATGGCGATGGGAATTCCGTAGGGGAGCAGCAACATCGAGCTTTTGCGCTCCGCCGCGATTTCCGCCAGTTGTGCGGGATTTCGAATGACCATGATTTCGTTCAGGATCATTTGCGCTTGCAGCGCGTGTTTGCGTAAGGCGCGGCGTCGGGCGGCCATGCCGATGGCCAAGACTCCGCCCACCACGGCCGAGACGCAAAAGGCGTAAAAGGTGGCTTCGCCGTGGACCCAGGCGCCCACGCCCGCCAGCAACTTCACATCGCCGGCGCCCATCCCTCCGATGGCGTACGCGGGCAACAGCAGGGCCAGGCCGACCAGGGTTCCAAATAAGCTCATGCCCAGCGCGGTCCAAAGTCCGTCGCCCGAGACGTAGCCCGCCGCGGCGCTGTAGATCCACCCGCTGATGACCAGCGGAAAGGTCAGCCAGTTGGGCACGCGAAGTTGTTTGCCGTCGATCACGGCGGCGACCACAAGTACGACCGAGACGAACCACACCGGCCAATGGCTTGCCAGCGCCTCGCCGAAAGATTGCGTGTATTCCATAGGGAAGCTCCTTGGTGATTTTTAGAACCGCAACGTCAGCAGGTAGCTCAGCAATGCTGCGGCCACGGTGAAACCATAGCACGCCATTTCCAGGGCGCCGGCCATCGCATCGGGAGGAACCAGGGGATACATAGATCGAGAGCCAGAATTCAGAGGTCAGGAATCGGAAGTCAGGCGGCGGGAGGGTTGACTGGGGGCCGTTTTCGCGTCGGAACGAGCGGGTCGCTCGCGTCAGGCCTTCCTGGCGCCGCGGCCTGATCCTTGCACGGGGACCGTAACCGGGTATGCACAAAACACCCCCGGCGCTCAGCCGGAGCGTCGGGGGTGCATCGCATGTCAGCCTAAATCGCGAGGGCTGAGCCTCGCCCGAGCTTTAGCTCGACGAGCTCGAAGCCGAGCCAAGTTGATTCGCGACATCGTTGAACGTTTGCTTGGCGTTCGTGCCGATGGTCGAAATCGCGGTCAAGCACACGATCACGATCAGCGCCAGCATCACGGCGTATTCCACCGCGGTTGGGCCGTCTTCAGAAACCAAAAAATGACGCACGCTGTTGGCAAGACTCTTCATACAAAGCTCCATTTAGGCTGTGGATCGCCCGACGACACGCGACGGCGATCTTTGAAAAGGATGGGACAGGACTCCTCCGACGCTGCGTCGCGGCGACGCCGGCCTGCCGTTCGCATCGGGCGAAGTCCTCAACATCACAAGATTCGCCTCTTCCTCTTCTTGCCTGGTGCATCAGAAACTGCGCCGCATGCACGCACGCGACGACTTCTCCGACACCCTTTCGGCAGCCAGGCTGCCGCGACAAGCCACGCTTGCCTCGGCCCTTAGCTTTGCGCGCCGGCCTTGCGACCGGGTTGCCCTTTCGAGGATGGGAGGCGGCAGGCCTCTCACAACGTGGTACGAACCGGCATTTGCTTGCCCCTGCACAAGTTCGTTCCGCGGTAAGGAGTTGCGTTCACTCTCGCACTTCCCTTACAACGAAAACCTAGGTCAGAACGCCCCGGTGTCAAATTGCGGGCTTGAGAAAAACTTGCAAGATTTTTCAAAAGTCTTTCCCCGAGCGCCGGAAAGCTCGGCGGCATGTTGTTTGCACCATGCGTGGCCGGTTACGATGACCAAGAGTTCCGGGAAACGAACACCATGCCGCGCCTGCTAAATACTGCGAAAACCGCGGTTCATCAGCCCTTACGGTTAATGGAGCATCGGTACGATACGCTCAAGTGGCGTCTAAAACGCCGGTTCGGGTGGATCGATCCAATGCACATCATGCCTTATCGCGGATTTGGCAACCGAATTTCGGTGTCGATCTCGGGGCGCGTGCTGGAAGCCAAAGACGTGGGAAGTCCGAAGGAGGACGCCCCCTGGTGGAAAAACGTGCGCGCCATGATTAATCGCTTCGCCAGCGACGAAGCCCCCGGCGCCGTGGTGCGGGCCGAGTTTCAAGGTCAGGCTCAAGAAACCATCACCGATGACGAAGGCTATTTCTCGTTCGAGTTTCCCATTCGCCGCCCCTTGCCCGAAGAACGGCTGTGGCATCGCGTGGCCTTGACGCTCATCGACGCGAATAAGTCCGGCCCCACCGTGCCCGAGGCGGAAGGACTGGTGCTGGTCCCCTCGCGGCGCAGCCGGTTTGGCGTTATCAGCGATATTGACGACACCGTGATGTACAGCAACGCCACGAACTTCTGGCGGATGGCCAAACTCACGTTCTTGAACAACGCCCGCACCCGCAAACCGTTTGAAGGCGTGGCGGCGTTTTATCGGGCGCTGCACGCTGGGCCGGAAGGAGATCACTCGAATCCGTTCTTTTACGTGTCGAGCAGCCCTTGGAACATTTATGACTTGATTCACGACTTTCTCGACCTGAACGGCATTCCGCTCGGCCCGATCCTGCTGCGCGACCTGGGGGTAGACAAGCAAAAGTTCATTAAAGAAGGGCATGAACATAAGCTGGAGAAGATCGAGCAGATTTTGAGCGTCGTGACCGACCTGCCGTTCCTGCTGATTGGCGATTCGGGGCAAGACGACCCCAAGTTGTACCGCGAAGCGATCCGCCGCTTTCCCGGACGCATCGCGGCAATTTACATTCGCGATGTGGCGGAAAGCCGCCGCACCGAAGTGGCGCAGCTCATTCAGGAAGCGCAAGCCGATGGCGTCGAAATGGTGTTGGCCGCCGATAGCTACATGGCGGCCCAACACGCCGCCGACCGCGGGTTCATCCGTCGCGACTCGCTCGATCTGATTCGCCACGAACGCCACGACGACCAGCACGCCCCCGAATCGGTCCGCCCCACGGTGTAAGAAGGCTGGCAACCTCGGTCCGCAAGTCACGCGGTCCTTCGTTTCACCGCTCCCCAGCGGGGGGCGCGTCGGCGCGACGCTTCAACTTCGTGCCTGAAAAAGCGCTCTTCCCCGAACCCTCCAGTGCCGCAATCCCGGCAGCGGTTAACCCTCGCCGGACGCGCCGCCTTCCTGCATGCAAACCACCCACAAGTGGTGCATTGTCGTGATTCGCCATGGTTTCGCGGTGTCTTGGAGAGAGCGTCCGCGGGCCATGGCTGTAACAATGCGCCCCGTCGTGCGCTGAAAAGAGCGTGGCCGGGATGAAAACGTGGCCGGGACGAAGACTCGATCCGCATTATCACGAAAGAGCACAAAGGATCGATCCGTGGTTCGATTAACTCAAACGGCGGTCAAGCATCGCGCCCCTGACGCGAGCACCGCCTCTGATAACGCTTATCGCTTGTTTTGGCGGATGCGCGCCTCTAGCCCATGGCGACGCGAGGTGTTCACTTCGCGCGAAGAAGCGTTCGACCGTTTCTTTTACCTGTTGGGCAAGGGAATCGAGATCCGCTGGGGGCAGGCGGAAACAAGTCGCTAACCCGTGGGCGGCGCGCTGCGTGCGCCGCAACCTTTCGACAAACGAAAAAACGCACTCGGCAGGCCATCGTGGCGCCGAGTGCGTTTTTTGTTTCTTTCGTCCCGGTTGCGCTGCGCGCAAGTTCAGGCCGCTATTCGATGGGAATCTGGTAGCTGATGGCCCCGATCGGCTCGCCCTTCTTGGCGTCGCTGTAGTGCGGGTGGCACATCGTGCATTTTTGCAGGACTACGGGCACGGGCGTCATCACGCGCAAGACCGGCTTGCCTTCTTTGTACTCGATGACTTCGACTTGCGCTTTGCCCTTCTTGAGCGCTTCGATGGCTCCTTTTTCAAACGCGTCTTTGGCCACGTTTTCCGCGTCGTAGGGGTCGCCCGTGGCGTCGAGCAAACGCACGTTGTGGTAACCTTTGTCCGAGATGGTTTGGAACAGCAGCACGGCTGCGGCGCCGGCGGCGAAATCGTCTTCGTCGTTCACATACTTGTCGGTCACCAGGACGATGACATTTTTGTAAACGTCGTCAAGCATTTGCGCCGTTTTGCGGGCGCGAGCCACCGCTTTTTCGTCCACTTTCTGGGCGTCCGCGGCAGGCTTGGCGTCGGCCGCAGGGGCCGCTTTGTCGTCGGCCTGCGAGGCGAGCGGTGCGCTAACTAGCGCGGTCAGGCCCAAAGCCGCCAAAACCAGGGCTGCAAGGCTGTGGGTTCGTTTCATTCGTTGCTCCTGTGGGGGTAAGAAAAAGACATTCACGAACACGGTTTTTCGCTTTCCGGCGCCAGTGCGGCGAACGGGAGAAGTCGATCCGGCGGATCGGCTCATGCAGCGCAGAAAAGCGATTCGCTCATAGGTTATTGCGCGCCGCGACCACGGTTTGTGACTCGCGGCGTGTCGGTAAGACTTCCGCCAGCGTGACCCCGTGAAGGAATTCGCGCTGGATGCGCTCGGCTTCGCTCAGCACATTGCGCAACTTGCAAAACGGCTGGATGGCGCACAGGTTGTCGATCTCGACGCAGTCCAGCAAACGCATATTCCCTTCAAACGCGAGGATCACCTCGCCAAGCCGAATGTCCTGGGGTGAACGACTCAGTTCGACCCCGCCGCCCACGCCGCGCACACTCCGAACGTAGCCCAGGCGCGCCAGTTGGTTCACCACTTTGGCGATGTGCGCCGCGGAGACGTTATAGAATTCGGCGATTTTCCCGACGGTCGAGCGCTCCTCCTGCATGGCGAGGAAAATGAGCGAGCGCAGGGCGTAATCCGTTTGTAAATCGAGTCTCATCTTGAAATATGCGAAAGATGTATCAATAATGCCGCTTTAATCTTTTAGTCCAGGTTCACGGCCTTGTCAATCAAACCGCGGCAACAGGCGCCGGGAGCAACCCACGATGGCTTCGAGACGGCCGGTCCAGCACGAGCAGGAAAAAAACTCAACTTCTTCCCCTTCAGGACTTGCCAGGAAAGCGTCGAACTTTATAATTTGGATAAACATATCCATTTATCCTGAATTGCGAAGGGGAAGCCCATGATCGCCTCACGCGATTGGCCGGATCAAGACACCTTAATCCCCGATTTGCTGTCCCAAACGCCGCAGGCGCGCCAGGTCTTGGACCGTTATGGGTTGCGAGGTTGCGGCGGAGAAAACGGCCCGCACGAGACCTTAGGCTTCTTCGCCCGCGCCCATGACGTTCCGGTGCAGCAATTGCTGGACGATGTGCGAGCGCACCGGGCGCCGCCCGCACCGCAGGCAGCCGTTCCCCTCGGGGCGGCGCGCGTCAGCGTGGGCGACACGATTTATCGCCCTTTTTTCAAAGCGGGCATCGCCACGGTGCTCACGATGGGGGCGGTATGGGGCGCCTGGCTACTCGTGCGCATCGCGTGGAGCGGCTCGTTCACCGCCGTCGGAATTCACGAAGTGAACGCCCATGGCCATGCGCAAATTTTTGGCTGGATTGGATTATTCGTGATGGGGTTCGCCTATCAGGCGTTCCCGCGCTTTAAGCATGTCGAACTGTCGCATCCGCGCGTCGCATACGCCACGTTATGGATGATGTTGATCGGTCTGGTGGTGCGATCCAGTGCGCAACTCGCGGCGGGCGCCACGTGGGCCTGGTGGCTCGCGGCGTCCGCCTCGACGCTGGAAACCGCCGCCGTTTTGCTGTTCGTGGGCATTCTGATCGCCACGTGGCGGCAAAGCGGCAAAGCGTTGGCGTATTACGATTACTACATCGCCGCCGCGCTCGGGTGGTTCGTCGTACAGGCCGTATACGAGAGCGTTTATCTGGCCGCCACGATGACCGTTTCCGGTGAGTGGCTGCTCGCTTTGGTTTCAACCTGGCAAGCTCCGCTGCGCGATGTGCAAATTCACGGCTTCGGGCTGATGATGGTGCTCGGCGTGAGCCAACGCATTTTCCACCACTTTTACAACCTGCCCGAGCCGAACCGGCGTGTGAGTTTGACGTTGCTGCCAGTGTTGAACCTGGCCGTGATCGGTGAGATCGCCGGCCTGTTTCTGATGCGGGCGCATCATCACGCCTGGGCCGGGTTGTGGTATGTCTCGGTGGTCGTATTGACTGCCGGCGTAGCCGTGCTGGTGGGGAACTGGCGCTTAGGCAGTCGGGCGAGCGACGTGGACCGCAGCCTCAAGTTTCTCCGCATGGCGTACGTGTGGTTGTTCATTTCGCTGGGAATGTTAGTCGCGCTGCCGGTGTATCAATACGGGTTGTTAGCGTATTTGGCGCCGCACAGCGAAGCGGTGCAACTTGGTTTTTCGCATGCCTTCTATGGCGCGACGCGTCACGCCATTACCGTGGGCTTTCTCAGTTTGATGATCGTGGGCGTCGCGGCAAAGGTCGTTCCCACGCTCAACGGTGTGAACCCACGCGTGCTTTCCTCGCTATGGGCGCCATTTTTGCTTATCAACCTGGGTTGCGCGCTGCGGGTGTTTGGACAAACGCTGACCGACTTTGTCCCGCACGCGTTCCCGGTCGCCGGTGTGAGCGGCCTCTTGGAGGTTTCGGGCCTGGCGATCTGGGGCGTTCACCTGTGGTGTGTGATGAACAGCCGCGTTTCGCTCCGTCAGTCATCGACGTTGTCGGCGCCAGCACTGGGTGCGCCGGTGCGGGCCGAACACGGCGTAGGCGCCGTACTCGAACAACGGCCCGAACTGTTAGAGGTGTTTCTCGAACACGGTTTCTCGACACTGGCCAAACCCCACCTGCGCGCCACGATTGCACGGGTCGTGACCATCGAGCAAGCTTGCCGACGCAAGGAGGTCGACCTGACGGCGTTTCTGACCGCGTTGAACCGTCGCTCACCGCCTTCCATGGCAGCGTGTTCGCCGGTGTTCATCCCTCGCGAAGCGATTCAAATTGCGAAGCGTTAAGCCGCCATGTTTCATGCACCACAACTTTTTCAGAGCGGACAACACGCTCCGCGCGATGCACTTCCGCAAGTGGTCAACGTCCTTCGTGCGCCGCAGGAACCGCCTGGCGCAAGGAGGTCGTCAGCAGCGATTGCGGCGCAAGGAGCGCGCCGCGCGATTGGCCGGATTTGCACGAAGTGCGCCGGCGACTTGATCCCCCACACCCTTTTTGTCTTTCCTTTTGAGGAGCCGCAATGCGTTACTTTCGACTTTGGCTTGGATTCTTCCTGGTCGTCGCGTGCTCGTTCGCCGTACTGGGATATTACGGCTTCGAGATCTATCGCCTGGCCCCGCCGGTGCCCGAACAGGTTGTGACCACCGAAGGGCAAACGATCTACACCGGCCAGGAAATCAAAGACGGCCAGAATGTGTGGCAGTCGATGGGCGGGCAGGAAGTCGGTTCGGTGTGGGGGCACGGCGCGTACGTAGCGCCGGACTGGTCGGCCGACTGGCTGCATCGCGAGGCGTTGTGGCTCTTGAACCACTGGGCCCAGGCCGACCATGGCCGCACCTTTGACGAACTCGACGAAGAACCGAAAGCGGCCCTGCAAGCGCGACTCCAAAAAGAGCTGCGCACCAACACCTATGACCCCGAAACGGGCGATTTGACCATTTCGCCTCTGCGGGCGCAAGCCATCGCCGCGGTAAGCGAGCACTATGCCGCGCTGTTTAGCGACGACCCCGAATTGGACGAACTGCGCGACGCTTATGCGATTCCTTCGAATAGTATTCCCGACGCCGAACGCCGCGATCATATCAACGCGTTCTTCTTTTGGGCCTCGTGGGCGTGTGTGACTAACCGGCCCGATTCAGCCATCACGTATACGCAAAACTG
The DNA here is from genome assembly GCA_963204915.1 of Planctomycetota bacterium. GTDB lineage: Bacteria > Planctomycetota > Planctomycetia > Pirellulales > Pirellulaceae > JAHWKS01. Next base: position 372,800 of record CAUJHS010000117.1, read on the forward strand.
GCCAGCGGACCGGCTCGTGGGCAACGAACCGACCGGCTCGATTGTGGTGTGGTCGGTCATCAGCTTTGTGGTGCTTCTGGCCGGCATCGGTGCGCTGGCGTGGTACTTCGCCGTGCAGCGCCACAACGAAGACGGAGTAATTGTCGAGTACCCCACGGCCGACCCGCTGTTGGCGCTTACGCCGACTCCTTCGATGAAGGCCACCTTGAAGTACTTTTGGGTGGTAGCGTTGCTGCTCGTGCTGCAAGTGGGGCTGGGCGCCGTGACGGCGCACTACGGCGTAGAGGGTTCTGGATTTTACGGCTTCCCGCTGGCCGAATGGTTGCCCTATTCGGTCACGCGCACCTGGCACACGCAACTGGGCATTTTTTGGATCGCCACGGCCTGGCTGGCGACGGGGCTGTTCATGGCTCCGGCGGTTTCGGGCTATGAGCCGAAGTTCCAACGCTTGGGCGTCAATGTGCTGTTCCTGTGCTTGCTGGTGATCGTGGGCGGTTCGATGTTCGGACAATGGATGGGAGTGCAACAAAAGTTAGGGCATACCGCCAACTTCTGGTTCGGCCATCAAGGGCTGGAGTACGTCGACCTGGGGCGGTTTTGGCAACTGTTCTTGTTCGCCGGGTTGTTCATCTGGCTCGGATTGATGACGCGCGCCATGTGGCCGGCGTTTCGTAAACATGAGGAAGGCCGACACCTGCTCGGCATGTTCCTGATCTCGTCGCTGGCCATCGCCATGTTCTACGGCGCGGGTTTGATGTGGGGCCGGCAAACCAACCTCGCCGTGATCGAATACTGGCGCTGGTGGGTGGTGCATCTGTGGGTCGAAGGCTTCTTTGAAGTGTTCGCCACCGTGGTCATCGCCTTCCTCTTTACCCGCATGGGGTTGCTTAAAGCCGCCACCGCTACCGCGGCGGTGTTGTTTTCGACGATCATCTTCCTGTCAGGCGGGATCATCGGCACGTTCCATCACTTGTACTTCACCGGCACGCCCACCGCGGTGCTCGCACTGGGGGCCACCTTCAGCGCGCTGGAAGTGGTGCCGCTGGTGCTGATTGGTTTTGAAGCGTATGAAAACCTCAGCCTGACCAACAGCCGGCCGTGGGTTCGGGCGTATAAATGGCCGATCTACTTCTTCGTCTCGGTGGCGTTCTGGAACCTGGTGGGCGCGGGGTTATTCGGATTCTTGATCAATCCACCCATCGCGCTGTACTACATGCAAGGTTTGAACACCACGCCGGTTCACGGCCACACGGCGCTCTTTGGCGTGTACGGCATGCTTGGCATCGGGCTGATGTTGTTCTGCCTGAAGGGCCTGGCGGCGCAAAACCGCTGGAAGACCAAACTGCTGGGCGCCTCGTTCTGGATGATCAACATCGGCTTGGCGCTTATGGTGCTGTTGAGCTTGTTGCCCGTCGGGCTGATGCAAGCTTGGGCCAGTGTGACGCATGGCATGTGGTACGCCCGCTCGGCCGAGTTCATGCAAACCGACCTGATGGACACCCTGCGTTGGTTGCGCGTGGTGGGCGATACGATCTTCGCGATTGGCGTGATGGGAATCGGCGTGTTCGTGGTGGGCTTGAAGACCGGTTGGTCGATTTCCGGCCCGGCAACCGACCTGCGCGACTTGACTGTGGCCCCAGAGAAACGCGAACCGGCGTATCAGTCGTAACTCGTCAACGAACGAACGAAACGCAACAGACCATCGGCCGGCGCCTACCGGCCGATTGACTACATGGCGAGCGGCCAGCGCAAGCCGGCTGATGTACGCACCGGGGCAGATCGCTCCATCAGGGGACTTTCCCCGCTCGCCTTGTTTTTTCTCATCCGCCGCGGTGCATCCACGGCGCGGCTCGCTATCGCTTTTTCGGTCGCAAGAAGAACGTCGAGGCGATTAACCCCAGACCAAGAGCCGACACCACACCAGCGCCGATCATCACTAATTTCATGCGCTCGTCGATCCGCCGGTGGTAGACAAAGTGCGGCACATGTTCCCGACTGAGCCCTTCCTCCAGCACTTCCTTTTGCCACAGCTCGAAATTCTGAACGGGCGTATTGTTGTCGATCTCCGCCAGGTACTGATCGAGCAGTTCCGGAATAATCGGCGGTTTATCCGTAACCAGGTAGCTGCGTTGCATTCCGACCACGCCTAGCACAATAACTCCCAAGAGCAGGAGAACCCCGCCTGTGGCGAACAGCGCGCCTTGCACCTGGCCCCACGCCAACCGCCGACGCGGGGGCGGCGCAACGTCGGGCGCCGTTTCGAGCCGCCGCAATTCGCGCAAGTTCGGCGCAGGAAACGTTTGGCCGCATTCGCACGACAACGCATCGCCCGCTTGACTGGTCGAAACGGGGATTTTGCGGCCGCAGGTGCAGGGAACGAGATAACGCATAAGTGCCAACCCAAAGGGACGCTTTGAAACCAACGTTGCAAGGAGCGAAAGGGTAAGCCGCAGGTCTTACGGCGTACGGGGGCGAGCGTGTCTTAACCGGGAGCGGCGCTTCCGCGGTTGGCCCACCAGGGCAAACTAATTCCGCCGTCAATGAGCAGCGTGGCGCCGGTCATGTAATCGTGTTTGGGATCGCACAAGAATAAAATCCCCTCGGCCATTTCCTCCGGGGTTCCCAACCGGCCCAGGGGAATCTTGGTTCCGGCCCGCTGAATGGTGTCCTCGTCGGCGAACTTGCGCTCGCCGGGCGTGTCGGTCCAGCCGGGTTGAATGATGTTCACGCGGATTTTGTGCTCCGCCACCTCGATGGCCGCGGTGCGCGCCATGTGTTCAACGGCGGCCTTGGACATGTTGTAGGCCATCGAGCGCGGGGCGGGAATAAAGGCATGGGGCGAACTGACAATGACCACCGAGCCGCCCCCGCCTTGCGCAATCATTTGCCGTGTGGAAGAGCGCAGCAGGTTGAACACCCCCCACATGGTCACATCGACAGTCCGGCGGAAGCCAACCAAGTCGGCTTCGTAAAAAATTTCGCGATCGCTATATGCGGCGTTGGACACGGCAATGTCCAGCTTGCCGAACTCCGCGACGGTGTCGCGCACCATGCGCTCCACCGCATCATAATCCGCCACGTCGGCCTGCAGGATGATCGCTTTGGATCCGGCGTCGCGCACGGCTTGGGCCACTTGTTCGGCTTCATCGGCATGCGAGCGATAGTTGATGGCAACGCTAGCGCCAGCACGACCCAACGCGACGGCCGTAGCGCGGCCAATTCCCAAACTGGCGCCCGTGACCAGGGCGACCCGTCCTTTAAGGTGTTCACTCGTCATAGCAACAGAAACCCAAGGCGAAAATCAAGGAAGAAAACAAACGTGTCAAACGTGATAGGAAAAGCACAACTGACCAAGAGGCGGCGTCATCACTTCATGAATTAGCGCCGGTCGGGGTGTAAATTAGGGGAACGATCATGCGTTGGGAACATCTTAACCAGAAACGCCCCGTCTGAACATTTGCCGCTTGGGCCCGCAGGCGCCAGCTAGCGGCGCGGCTCTTTTTCCTACGTAGTACGGCGTGAGAAGGCTCATCAATAAAAAATCGTAAATGGCACGCGTCTGCGATGACTCTACCGGGTGGAATGATCGGGCGGAGCGGTGGTTCGGATCTGCGAATTTTAACGATTTCCCTACTAGACTTCATGTTTTGTCCACATACAATTAAAAAACTTACCAAACACCACCCATCCTCGGGTGGCGACAGCCGTCTGAAGCGACGGCGCGGCGCAACGACCCAGCAACTATCGCCGGACGTTAAGGGAGCGTAAGGAATGCGACGCGCAAAAGAACCGTCGGAGCGCGTCAAGATTGTTGGGGCGGTATCTGAACCGAAGCGTTATGTCGGCTTCAAGAACCTTCTTCGAGGAGTTGAAAGTCCAGACGGATTTCGAGGGGCTTTTGATTTCTTCCTTGGGTTTGGCCTCCTCGCGGCTTCTGTCGTCATCACTTGGTATCAGCCCGTTGTCCCACCTGGGTTGGGCGATGTGAAAATAGGGAAAATGCAAGGCTGGCGCCGTGGTCGCTTCGCCTCGCACAATTTACGCAAACACAATTTTTTAGCTTCTGTGCGGCGCAAGCTGCTTCGGAAGCCCGCGGTGATAGAATTACCGGTGTCCAGCTCGTGCTGCTTCGCAAGGGGGTAACCCATTTCGCGACCCTAAAACTAGCCGCTGCCGGCGCCGGGGAATACAATTGAACCATAAATCAAAAACACTTTACAACTTTCGCAGTTTTTTTCGCCGTAGGCGATCGGAGCGCATGCCAGGCGTGATGTTGCGGCCGACGTGGACAAGGCCAAGGAACACGTGGGACAATCTGGCGGTGGCCGTCAGATGGGGAAAGGTTGAACTCGCTCGGTCGCTAGGATGGCCGACCTGCTGCTTCGCCTTGGCCCTGGCTCCTGCGGTTGTGCGGCGCCACCGGACCGCCCTCGCAAACCCTTAACGCTCGCGACGCCCCAGCGGCCTTTGTGTGGTTGGGTTGAAGCTCGCTCTAACCCAGTTGGCTTGACCCAAACGATTGTTCCGGGAACTACTCAGCATCGTTCACTTTTCCAGCGTAGGAGTAAAACCTTGTTCGACGCACTGCTCGAAGACTTTGAAGACGACGCGACTCGGCCAGGCGACGAGGACGAGGAAAGCTTCGGCCAACCCGTCGAGGATGAACTCGACGAGGACGAAGAGCTGGACGGCGATCCCGAGGCGCAAGACCAAGGCGAAGAAGACGAAGACGAACTTCTCGCTCCGCTGGACGATAACGAATCCTGGTCGGACGATCCGGTCCGCATGTATCTGACGCAAATGGGCGAAATTCCGCTGCTCACCCGGCAGCAGGAAATCTCGCTCGCCAAGCGGATTGAGATTACCCGCCGAAGGTTCCGCACCAAACTTCTGGAATGCGATTATGTGATTCGTGCGGCGTTCAAGACCTTGAAGCGCGTGGAGTCGGGCGAGTTGCCCTTTGACCGCACGGTGCAGGTGTCGGTCACCGACCGCCTGGAGAAAGATCAGATCATGGGCCGGCTGCCGCACAACTTGCGGACGCTGGAAATTTTGCTCAAACGCAATCGGGCCGACTATCGCATCGCGCTGAGCAAGTCGCAGTCGCAAAAGAAGCGTCGTGAAGCCTGGAAGCGTCTCTCGCGTCGGCGTCGTCGCTGCGTCCGGTTGATTGAAGAACTCGGCTTGCGCACGCAGCGCATCGAACCGATGATTCGCACCCTGGAGCAGTTCAGCCGGCGGATTGATCAGCTCCAGTTCATGATCCAAGAGCACAAAAAGAAGCGTGCTCCCGCGGAAGAACGCAAGCCTTGGGTGGACGAGTACCGCAGCATTCTCGTCGCCACGCAAGAAACGCCTTCGAGCCTTCGCGGCCGCGTGCGGTTCCTTCGCGGCGTGTACGCCGACTATCAACAAGCGAAACGCGAACTCTCGGAAGGCAACTTGCGGTTGGTCGTCTCGATCGCGAAGAAGTATCGCAACCGCGGCTTAAGCTTCTTGGACCTGATTCAAGAAGGCAACGCCGGTTTGATGCGAGCGGTCGATAAATTCGAGTATCGCCGCGGCTTCAAGTTCTGTACGTACGCCACCTGGTGGATTCGCCAGGCGATCACCCGCGCCGTGGCCGACCAAAGCCGCACCATTCGTATTCCGGTGCACATGGTCGAAACGATGACGCGCGTGCGCAATGTCTCGCGGCAGCTGTTGCAAGAGTTGGGCCGTGACCCAACCCTCGAAGAAACCGCCAACCGCGCGGATACTTCGGTCGATGAAGCGCGCCGTGTGCTGGCCATGAACCGCTACCCCATCAGCCTTGATCGGCCGGTAGGCAACAGCGAAGACAGCCACTTTGGCGACTTGCTGCCCGATGGCGCCGCCGAAAATCCTGCCTCAGGCGCTTCGCAAGAGATGCTTCGTTCGCGTATTAACAAAGTGCTCAAAACGCTCAGCTATCGCGAGCGCGAGATCATTAAATTGCGTTACGGCCTGGGTGATGGTTACAGCTACACGCTGGAAGAAGTCGGCCACATTTTCAAAGTCACCCGCGAACGTATCCGCCAGATCGAAGCCAAAGCGGTGCGCAAGCTCCAACAACCCAGCCGCAGCCAGGAACTAGTCGGCTTCTTGGACTAGGCAATGGACTAGGCAAAATTCAACGCGCCGCGGCGCGTGCGAACAACCACAAAACTCGCTCACGGCGCCTTCTTAACCCAAGGCGCCGTTTTTTTGTTGAACACGGTTCGTCTGGCAATGGCCCGAACGATATGAAACAATAACGTTAGGCCTCGGGTGTTGGCGGCGTTGGCTTCTTCGAAATGGCGTTGGGCAATGGCGAACTCAAAGGTTTTGACTCGATTGAAGGACATCGACTATCCCTATTCCGATGGGCAACCCATGGGCGAGACTCCCGAGCATCGCGACAACCTCGCCCATTTGATCGAGATGCTTCGCACCTGGTTCGCTCAAGATGATCAGACCTACGTTTCGGGGAATTCGTTTCTCTACTATGTGCCGGGCAATCGCCTGCGACATGTCTCGCCCGATGTGTTTGTCGTTCGCGGAATTCCCAAAACTCCTGAACGTCGCCGTTATTTGGTATGGGAAGAAGGCAAGGCGCCCGACTTAATCATTGAGCTGACATCCCCCTCGACGTATGAGGAAGACCTGGAAGACAAATTCACCATCTATCGCGACATTTTGCACGTGCAGGAGTACTTCTTGTTTGATCCGTTGCACGAATGTCTCGAACCGCGGCTCCAGGGTTTCCGCCTCCGCAAGGATGGCAGTTACGCGCCCATTCGCCGAGTCAAAGGCCGACTGCCAAGTAAGGTCCTGGGGCTTTCACTCGAAGCCAATGGTTGGGAGCTTCGCTTGCATGACCCTGCTACCGACCAATGGTTACCCACGCCTGAAGAAGTACAGCAAGCCCTGAACGCCGAACGGCAAGCGCGCCTGGCCGAACAGCAGGCCCGCCTGGCCGAACAGCAGGCTCGCCTGGAGGCTGAGGCGGAGAACGAGCGACTGCGCAAGGAAATCGACCAGTTACGTCGCCGCAACAAAGGTTAAGGCGCTAACCCTTGGGCAGTCCTTACCGTGAGCGCCAGGCCGGGCCTACGTCGCTGGCGGTCAGCGGCCGCCGCATCACGGGCTCGGCGGACACCTGGTCACAGCCAATGTCGAGCGGGCCGGTCCGACGTTGCCCATCCACGTCCTCTTGGACAAACGGAAAGGCCCCGGTCCCCTGCCCGATGGCGGGGCTGTTGCGATTTGGCCGCCACAATCCCTCGTCCGCCTGCTGCAATAGCGGATCCATGGTCAAGATGTCGGGGTTTTCGGGCACGCCCAGCGGAGCGCCATACATCAGGTTCCCCTGCCATCGCAAGTTGATCGGCGTGCTGATCTCATTAATCAGGGGCTCCTTTTTGCCGACGGCGATGTTATGCGCAAACACGCAATCTTGCGGCGGTAGTACGCCGCCGCGCGGGTTGTCGCTTGCGAACCCCAACACAAAGTTCTGTCGGCAGCGTACGAAGGTGTTAAAGGCCACCACGGCCCGTTGCACCTGGAAGTACCCATGCAGCGGCGAGTTGGGCAGGCCGTTCATCAGGCAAATGGCCGCTCGCGCGTCGATTCCCTCGAGTTCGGCAAAGTAATTGTTGTACACCTTGTGGTCTTCGCCGATGATTCGCACCCCGCCCGTGCTGCGACGGCCATGACCAAGAAAGAAATTGCCGGCCACCGTGCAGCGGTCGCCATGTCGCAGGGTCAGGGCGCCTTGGCACTCGCGGAACGTGTTGTAGCGGTAGACGTTCTCGCACGATTTGTTGGAGATGATTTCAATTTCGCCATCGCATGCTTCGAACAAGTTATGCTCCACCATGGTGCGCGAGTTGTTCAGCGACACATCGCTGGTTCCTACGCGAATCGTCTCGCCCCCGTTGGCGCCCAGCGATGGCCGCGGGCCAAAGTGATTGTGGTCAATTTGGTGATGATTGGGCGTTTCGCCCACCCACACCACCAGCGTCGGCCCCGAGTTGGTCTTATCCGCCAGATAGCAGTGATCGACCCGGTTGTGCGAACCGTAGATCGAGACCCACTTCGTGTCACTCTTGCGTTCGGCGGGGCTGTACCCGGTCACGGCGCATTGGGTCAACCGGCAATGATGCGACAAGCGGGACGAGCTGCGTCGAAACGCGATCACGTCGCCCGAGGCGACTTGGCCGTCTTTGAACCAAAGCCCTTCGACCACCAAGTGTTCCCCACCCAGGCGCAAGCGCGACTGGCCGGTCAGCACCGCCTTACCCGGAGTTTGCGCACGCAACGTGATGGGGTGTTCGGCCGCGCCTTGGGAGTCAAACACGAGCTCCACATCGGCCCACTCGCCGTCGCGCAGCACGATCACGTCGCCGGGCCGAGACTGGCGCACCGCAGCCGAGAATTCTTGGATGTTTTCCACCCGATGTTCGGCCGCAATGCTACCGCCGGTCTGCAGCGCGCCAAGCACGAACGCGACAACGATTGTTCGGAGCATCATGGCGTCGGCCCGGACCATCCTCAGGACTTACTCGGTGACTGCGGCAATCGCCTTGCACAGCGGCGTCAGGTTCTGCTCGGTCATACCGGCCACGTTGATGCGGCCATTCCCGACGATGTAAATGGCGTACTCCGAACGTAACTGATCGACCTGCACCGGCGTCAGCCCCGAGAACGAGAACATGCCGCGCTGCTGTTCGATGAACGACCAGTCCCGCGTTGATCCCACCTTGCGCATCGTTTCGACGAAGGTGCGCCGCATGCCGTTAATTCGATCGCGCATGGCGGCCACTTCCTGCTCCCACTGCGCGCGAAGGTTGGAGTCCGAAAGAATCGTGGCGACGATTCTGGCTCCGTGCGCCGGCGGGTTGGAGTAGTTCGAACGAATGCACGTTTTGACGTGGCTCATCGACGCTTCGGCCGAAGCGCGATCGGCCGCCACCACCGTAAGTGCTCCCACTCGTTCGGCGTACAGGCCGAAGTTCTTCGAGAACGAGCTGCAGATCATCGCCTCATGCCCCGGGCGGCAAATCGCGTTAATCCCCACGGTGTCCTCGTGAATTCCATCGCCAAAGCCTTGATAGGCGAAGTCGACCAGGGGGAACAAATGGTGCGCGAAAATCACATCGGCAATCTTGCGCCATTGTTCCGGCGTGGGGTCGACGCCCGTGGGATTGTGACAACCGCCGTGCAGCAGCACCACGCTGCCGGGAGGCGCCTTGGAAAGCGTCTTCAACATGGCGTCAAGCGCCAGCCCGTTCTTTTCGGCGTCGAAGTAAGGGTAAATTTCGACCTTCAAACCTGCCGCACTAAAGATGCTGGGATGGTTCGGCCACGTAGGCTGACTGATCCACACTTTCGCCGTGGGGTGCAATCGATAGATCGTGTCGGCCGCCGCGCGCACGGCCGCGGTTCCTCCGGGCGTTTGGGCCGTCGAGGCCCGACCCGAAATCACAATCTCGTGCGAGTCGCCAAACAGCAGACCTTGCACGCCGGCCGCGTATTCCGCCAAGCCCGAAATCGGCAGGTAGCTCTTGCCTACGTCACTCGCCAAGAGTCGGCGTTCGGCCTCTTTGACGCTTTCCAACGTGGGAGTTTTGCCGCGCGCGTCTTGATACACGCCCACACTCAGGTTGATCTTCTCGGGCCGGGGGTCTTTCAAAAACGCTTCGGTCAAACCTAGGATCGAGTCGGGCGGCGCCGGTTGCAGGTTTTCAAACATAAGGCAATTCAGGGGATTTGTCGTCAAAGATCGCAGTCCGCGCAGTTCAGGGTATCGCGAACAGCCCCGCGCGATAAGACCCCCCTGGGCTCGCAAACCGCCGCCGTGGGCCGCTCCCGCCCAATCCGCCGATGTTCGCGCAACTCGCCCCAACACGGGCCGCGTGCGCCTTGGTTTTTTTCTCGGAGCGAATGCGTGGTCTAGGCGGGACCGTTAGAATAGTCCGAGGGACCATGGTCGCCTTGCGTGGGAGTTTTCATGGTGTTCGGGTTGTCGCAAAGTCGAATCCTGCTGGCGGTTGTGTTCGGACTGGCGCTCCTGGCTCGCGCTGGGGGTCAAGACGCGGCGCCGGGCGGCGCCAAAGCCACGAAGGCGCCCCCGCGCGTCAAGGCCTCGCAGACCGCGACCCTGCGCGACTACGTGGGCCAACGTGTGACGGTCTGGGGATACGTGTCGCGCACCGGACGCAGCAACAGCGGCCACGAGTTCTTGAATTTCACCGGCAGCGACGTCAGCGCCTTCATTCACAAAGACGATGTCGCCAAATTCTCCCGCGGCGGCCCGGCGAAACAGTTCGAGAATCAATCGCTCGAAGTCACAGGTTTACTTGAGGTCTTCGAGCGACGCCTTCAAATTCGCGTGCGCGAACCTTCGCAAATCCGCGAAGTTTCAGCAATTGCCTCGACTTCCCCCGAACCCCTTCCGGAAGTGAAATTGAAAAAGCTGGGCGCCGACGCCTGGCTTAGCCCCGCAGGACTGCGCTACCAAGGCCGCGATCCGCAGGGACTCACGCGTCTGGAGCATGTGCTCCGCCACGCGGAGGATGAACCGGACCGCGACGGCCCGCATGGCGTGTTCGACGGCGGAGAGAACGGCGCCTTGGCGGTCATTGATGAAGCCTGGCGCCGCATTCAACAGCAGAACATCAAACCCCAGCGGGAACAAAACCGCGACCTGTACACCGTCTCGCTCGGTCGCAAAATTGGATACTTAGGCGGTCGTGAAGGCGCTCGACGCCGGAATCCGCCGCTCACGCGAGTATTCCTCGTGGTCGAGCAGGGCACCACGAACCTTGTGACCGCGTTTCCCAAGTAACACTCCTTTGGCCGAACCTCCTTCTCGCATGACCCGAAGCCTGCGCCCTCATCTTGGCTCTTGCCGAATCTGCCAGCAAGGGTTGCTGCGCCTGATGCGTTGCACCCAGTGCCACGGCGTCATTGCCGTGTGCGACGAGTGCGAACTCTTGTGGACCGACCTGGACGCCGTGACGACGGATCCCCTCGCTCCCACCGCCGGCGCCTTTCCGAAGTGTCCCCACTGCGGCGCTAATCCGGCCGCGTTCGAAATGCTCACCAAACGCGAAATCGAGCAAGAAAACCTGGAACGCTACATCGTCGGCCAATCGTCCTGAGGCACGTCAAGCGATGCGACTGCACACCGGCGCGTGTTAATTCCTCGAAACGAACTCGTCGAGGTTCATCAGCATTCGCGCCATAGCGGTCCAGGCGGCTTGCTCGGCCACTCGCTCGCCTGCGCTTCCGGCCGCTGCCGCGGCGTTTTGCGGTTTGGCTTGGAAGCGCGACAAAAGGGACTCATAGAAAGAGGCCAAGTCCTCACGTTCCTCGGCGGTTGGCGGGCGCACCAGGCAGCGCCGGAACAATTCCTCCAAACGAGCCTCGACGTTTCGTGAATCCTCGGCCAGGGTCTTTCCCAGCGCCTGGGCCGCTTCTAGAAACACTTGATCGTTCAATAGCGAGAGGGCTTGCAGCGGCGTGTTCGACACATCGCGCCGCGCCACGCACGCCTCGCCGCTGGGGCCGTCAAACGTCAGGTACAACGCGAAAGGAGCTGTTCGTTTGCTGAAGGTGTACAAACTACGGCGATAGCGGTCTTCCCCTTCGCTCGTCTTCCAGGCGAACTGGCCGTAAGTTCCCTCCGTGGTGACGCTGGCCGGCTGCGGCGGGAAGACGCTCGGACCGCCGACCTTGTGGGAAAGCAGGCCACTGGCCTGCAGCGCAGCATCTCGGATCAATTCCGCTTCCAGACGCACCCGCGGTCCGCGCCCCAACAGCCGATTTTCGGGGTCTTGGGCGAGCAGTTCCGGAGTGAGGCGAGACGACTGACGATACGTCGCGCTCGTGACCAATTTGCGATGCAGTTTTTTCATCGACCAGCCTTCCTGCATGAATTGAACGGCCAGCCAATCGAGCAATTCGGGATGCGAAGGCGCTTCGCCCTGAACGCCAAAGTCGCCCAAGGTACGCACCAGGCCGACGCCAAAGATGGCCGCCCAGTGCCGGTTGACGGTCACGCGCGCGGTGAGCGGGTTCTCGGACGACGCCAACCAGCGGGCGAAGGTCAGCCGGTTGCGCGGCGCTCCCGCGGGAAGCGGCGGCAAAGCGGCGGGGACGGTCGGCTCGACCGGCTCCTGCGGCTGGAGAAATTCGCCGCGATGGTGGCGAAACGTCGGGCGAGGATTTTCCGCCGGACGCTCCCGCATCACCAGCGTTGTGGTCGCTTGCGGACGTTTTTGCAATTGGCGAATCCGTTTGGCTTGTTCCGCCATTTCTGGAGACTGCAACAGGTACTCATGACGCAGTTTCGTGCGCTGTGCATCGCTCAGTTGATCGTCGGGCAGCGCTAGCCATGTTTCGAATTCTTCCGAAAGGTCACGCGCCTCGCCGCCGCGCGGATCGGTGGTCATCGACACCCGAAATCGCCCCAGCGAACTGGCGAAATGTCGGCCAAAAATCATGCGCAGATGAAGCTCGCCGGTCGCCGCGAGCGGCTGCTCGAGCACGAATACGGCCGTGTGCCGTTCGCCTTGCCGGCCGTCAACCGACCAACCGGTTTGCACATCGCCATCGGTGGCCAACAGGGCCGAATTCGGATGATCGCCAAAGCGGTTTTTGGCGTAGTTGTGCGTCACCCGCGAGAACTTGAGCAGCGGGCCCGTGTCGGCGTCGTTACCCAAGCGAAGCTGGAACTCGCCAAGAAAGAAGTCGCCGTGCGTGCCTTCATAGTAGGTCATGCCAGGGCCGTGCGCCGGCAGACGTTCATCGGGCAACGCTTCCAGCCGAATGGCGGTGATTCCTGGCGTGTCGAGACGATACGTCAGATCGTACGTGTCGAGTTTCGTGGTGTCGCCGGTGACGAACACCGAACCGTCATCTTGCAGCGTGAGCAAGGGCATGTTCGAGGTCGCCTTGCTGGGCCGCAAGGTGGTCCACGCCACGGTTTTCGTACGCTGCTCGGCCAGCCACGCGGCGAAGCGTTCTTCCGAGAACGGCGCTTCGGCCAAGAGCCGTTCCGCCTGGGCCAAGTTTTGTTGATATTGAGCCTCTTGCTCCGCGTCGGGAAGCGTTAAGTCCGGTTCGTCGGCATTGTTTAGGAGCGCCAGCATGCCGTAATACTCGGTATGCGCGATGGGGTCGTACTTATGCGTATGGCATTGTGCACAGCCCACGGTCAGCCCGAGCCACGTGGCGCCGGTGGTCGCTACACGGTCGGTCATGGCGTGAAAGCGAAACTCCAGCGGATCGATCCCGCCTTCTTCGTTTAACATGGTGTTGCGATGAAAGCCCGTGGCGATGATCTGTTCCTGCGTCGCTTCGGGAAGCATATCGCCGGCCAGTTGTTCGAGGGTGAACTGGTCGAACGGCATGTCGGCGTTCAAGGCGTTGATGACCCAATCGCGGTAAGGCCAAATGGAGCGCGGTCGGTCTTTCTCGTAACCGTTCGTGTCGGCGTAACGAGCCAGATCAAGCCAGGGCCGGGCCCACCGTTCGCCATAATGCTCCGATGCGAGAAGCCGATCGACCAGCGCTTCGTACGCGTGCGGCGAAGCGTCCGCCAGAAACGCATCGACCTGCTGCGGCGTGGGCGGCAGACCGACCAGATCCAAATAAACACGCCGCACCAGCGTATAGCGATCGGCCGGCGGCGATGGCGCCAAACCCGCAGCTTCGAGCTTCGCCAGGATGAAACGGTCGATCTCGTTGCGCGGCCAGTCGGTTTGTTTGATGGCCGGCAACGGAGCTTGCTGTGGAGGCACGAACGCCCAATGTTCGGTGTATTCGGCGCCGGCGGCGATCCAGCGACGAAGGGTTTCTTTTTGCTCCGGCGTGAGTTGCGACTTGGCCGACGGCGGCGGCATTTGCTCGCTTTCATCTTCCGAGAAGATGCGGCGAATCAGTTCGCTTTCGTCGGGCTTGCCGGGCACGATGGCCGTTGCTCCCGAATCGGCCGGTTGCGTGGCGCTCTCGCTTCGATCGAGCCGCAGTCCCGCCTCGCGCGTTGCTTCATCCGGCCCGTGACAATTGAAACAGTTCTTCGAGAGAAGCGGTCGAATGTCCCGCGCAAAGTTCGGCTCCGCGGCCTGCGTCGCGCCGCAGGCGAAGCTGAACGCCATTACGGCGGGAAGAAGCCACGGTCGATTCATGAAGGTCGCCGTTCCTTGCGGTAAAGAGCAACGAAAGTGGCGTTATCGCTCGATGTGGGCCGAGCAAGTTGACATGTGCTTGAAGTCGATAACTACGCCAGCAGTTCTTCGATCACGCGGGCCGGTTCTACGCCGCTGAGGCGTTGATCGAGCCCTTGGTGCTTGAACGTGAAGCGTTCGTGGTCGAAGCCAAGCAGCTTGAGCACCGTGGCGTGGAGGTCGCGAATGTGCACCGGGTCTTTCACAATGTTGTAGGAGAAGTCGTCCGTCTCTCCGTACACCGTGCCGCCTTTGACGCCGCCGCCGGCCATCCACATGGTGAAGCACCGGGGGTGATGGTCGCGGCCGTAGTTCTCCATCGAAAGACCGCCCTGCGAATAAATGGTGCGGCCGAACTCGCCGCCCCAAATGATGAGCGTTTCATCGAGCAACCCGCGCTGCTTGAGGTCTTGCACCAGGCCGTAGCAGGGTTGGTCCACATCGCGGCATTGGTCGGGCAGGCGGCCGGCCACGTTAGCGTGGGTGTCCCAATTGTTGTGATAGATTTGGACGAATCGCACGCCGCGTTCGACCATGCGCCGGGCCAAGAGCACGGTGTTGGCGAAAGTGCCCGACTTCTTGGCCGCTTCGCCGTAAAGCTGGTAGGTCGATTCCGGCTCGCTGGCCAGGTCGGTCAGCTCGGGCACGCTGCTTTGCATGCGGAACGCCAGCTCAAATTGCTGGATGCGCGTGTGCGTTTCCGGATCGCCCACCAGACGGTAGTTCATTTCGTTGAGCGATTTGAGGCCGTCGAGCGTGGTGCGACGAACCTGGCTAGAAACACCGGGCGGATTGTTGATGTAAAGGATGGGGTCGCCGCTGGTGCGGAAGCTCACCCCGGCATGTTCACCCGGCAAATACCCCGAATGCCACAGCCGCGCGGAAATGGCCTGCACTTGTTCGGTATTCGTCGGCTGCGCCACGAGGACCACAAAGGTGGGCAAATCATTATTCAGCGAGCCCAGTCCGTAGGACATCCACGACCCCATGCAGGGTCGGCCCGTGATTTGGTTGCCGGTTTGGATGTAACTGATGGCCGGTTCGTGGTTAATGGCCTCGGTGTGCATGGAGCGAATGAAGGCCATGTCGTCCACCATTTTGGCGGTCCACGGCAAAAGCTCGCTCACCCACATGCCCGACTGCCCGTATTGGGCGAACTTGTACTTGGACGGCGCAATCGGGAACCGCGCCTGGCCGCTGGTCATCGTGGTGAGGCGCTGCCCCATGCGGACCGACTCGGGCAGGTCTTTGTCGTACCATTCTTTCATCACCGGCTTATAGTCGTACATGTCCATTTGCGGCGGGCCGCCGACCATGTGCAGGTAGATGATATGCTTGGCCTTGCCGGGAAAGTGCGCCAGCGAGTGCGGCTGCGACGCGGCGCCTTGCGCCTCTTGCCCCAGCAAGGCGGCCAGCGCCGCCCCGCCCAGCACGTGCGATCCTTGGGCGAAGAAATGCCGGCGCGTGATGTTTTGCTTGAATTCGTGGAAGGTGTTCATAAGAGTTGCTCCAGTCAAAGTAGGTCACTCGCTCCGCGAGTGACCCGCCGCTCAAATCAGCGGGCGGCCGTGACAAACGGTTTACGTTCAAAATTACGTGAATAGTGCAAGAACTCTCCCACGGGCAACCTCGCCCTGGCAGGATTGCTCTTGATGTAGCTCCGCAAGTAAACAAACTGCTCTTCGCTGCGCACTAAGTGGTCAAACTCATCCGTTTCCCAAAACCGGTCCTTTCGCCCCAAACGGCGATTGATTTGAACCGCGGTATAATGTTTCCACGATGTGCATTGCTTCAATAAACGTTCCGTTGTGGGAAACGCGGCCATCACATGCACGTGATTCGGCATGACGACATAATCGAATAACCAATATCGGTCGCCATCAAAGTGTTGCAAACTTTCGCCGACGATCATCGCCAATTCGCTTTGTCGCAAAGCACACGCTCCGCAGCACTCGTCTAACAAAGCATTCCAGCGTTCCGAAAAGGCGGCGTGAAATTCCTGCTGCGCCGCCATCGGCAACCTGGCTAGAAGTTGCTTCCAGTCGTCACGGAACGGATCGATGCCGTGGCGATTTAACCACGCGCTGCGTTCTGTGCGCCAATGCTCTGCTACTTGCTGCGGGATGGAGTCCCAGGTGCGCCACGTGATAAAGCAAATCGTTCCAGCCTGGGTCCAATGGGGTAAGTGACTCCTCTCAACTATGTCGTAATCTTCCGTCGGCTCAAAATAGCGGAACGGAAGTGAATCTTGAGACATGGGACTACGAATTTTTGGGACAACCGGGTGGTTATGCCACGGGTCACTCGCGGAGCGAGTGACCTACTTGGTGAGCACTTCGTCCAGGTTCATCAACTCGTTGCAGAGCATGGTCCAGGCGGCCAGTTCGGCAGGATCGAGGGCCGGGTCGGGCTTCGACTCGCCCACGGCCAGGAGCTTCGTCGCATCGTCGGGCGTCGCCTGATAATGCGCGAGCAACTGTTCCAGCGAACCGCGAATCACTTGCTTTTCCTCGTCGCGGAAAGGACGCGCCAACAGACGTTGGCTGATCACATCCAGCCGACCGTCGACCGCCGCGCCGCCGTCTTTGATGGCGCTTTGGGCCAAGTGTCTGGCGGCTTCGATGAATTGCTCATCGTTCAATGTGACCAAAGCCTGCAACGGCGTGTTGGTGCGCTCGCGGCGCACCACGCACAACTCGCGGTTGGGGGCGTTGAAAATGTCCATCGACGCGGGGGGCGCCATGCGTTTCCAGAACGTGTACAAACTGCGGCGGTAAAGACCTTCGCCGGTATCGCGCTGGTAGCTGCGCGTGTTGCTCACATTCATGGCGATGGCTTCCCACACGCCGTCGGGCTGGTACGGCTTGACGCTGGGACCGCCAATCTTCTTGACCAAGAGGCCGCTGGCCGCTAGGGCGTTATCGCGAATCATTTCGGCGTCCATCCGATAGCGCGGCCCGCGCGACAGCAAGCGATTCTCGGGGTCCTTTTCCAGTTTCTCGGGCGTTACCGTGGCGGCTTGCCGATAGGTCGCCGACGTGACGATGAGTTTGAACAACTTTTTGACGTCCCAGCCCGATTCGCGGAATTCGACGGCCAACCAGTCGAGCAGTTCGGGGTGCGACGGCAATTCGCCCGAGATGCCAAAGTCGCCCGTCGTGCGCACCAACCCCGTGCCGAACACTTCCTGCCAGTAACGGTTCACGGTCACCCGTGCCGTTAGCGGATGTTCCGGCAGCAAGAGCCATTGGGCAAAGCCGAGCCGGTTGCGCGGGGCGTCCTTCGGGAACGGAGGCAGCGCGTCCGGCGTATCGGCGGCGACCTGGTCGCGCCGCTTGTCGTACTCGCCGCGGAACAACACAAAGGCCGTGGCCGGTTCGGTCTTCTCTTGCATCACGTGGGCGACCGTAGCGCGAGACTTGATGTCGTTTTGCTCGCGCTCCAGTTGCGACAATTCCTGCCGCAGCGACACCGACGGCGGATCAAGCGAAGCCAGCCACCAGTTGTAAAGCTCGTCTTTCTCCTTCGCCAAGTCAGGCGCTGCGGGCGCCGCGGCGATCTTTTGCAGGATCGAAGCGAGGCGAGTTCCTTTCGCCAGCGACTCGACTTCTTGCGAAGCCAAAGCCTTCGTGTACAAGCGCAGGTCTTGCAAGGCGGCGCCGGAGAGGGGATCCGACGCGTGGCGTTGACCAATCTTGAACGGAACTTCGGTGCGCGTCGTGCCTTTGAGCGTATCGGACTCGACATTCGTCTTTTGCGCTTCGCCGTTAACGTAAATCTTCACACCTGAGGCTTTCCCCGAACCGTCATAGGTGAACAGCACGTGCGTCCACTGATTGGCGGGAATTTGCTGCTGCGTGACGACTTTCAAAGCATCCTGGTTCCACGCACTGATGATGTGCGTACCGACGCGCCGGCCTTGGACCCAAAAATCCCAGCCGCGATAGGCGTTGGCGTTATCCATGCGGGCGGCAATGGCGCCGGTGCTGTCGTTCGCGGCCAGTTTGATCCACGCGCCGCAGGAAAACGGTTGGTCTTTGTCGAAGTCGCCAATTTCGGGAAGTTCGGCGACGGCGCCCTTGCTCAATTCCAGCGCGTTGGGCGCGATATGGCCCGGCTGCCAGGCGGCGAGGGGCGTCAAACTGATTTCACGCGTCGTTTGCCCCGCAGCGGACGAATCCACCGTGATGCGCACCGGCTGCTCGGCGCCTTCATTCAGGGGCGCATGCAAATGCAGCCCCGCTGTGGGCATCGTGGTGGTGAATACCTCGGGCGTCGCGGACGCAAGCCATTGATCGAACGCGGGCCGCGCTTCGTTCTTGCGGGCGGCGAGGCGTTCATTCACGGAGGGAATCGATTTCTCCAGTTCAAACCAGCGGTCGCGGTCTTGCGGAAGCGGCGCGACCACCACCGGGGGCGTGTCTTTGATGTTGCCGTCGCGCGCGCCTTGGGTCGTATTGTTGAAATACGCCGCCATTTCGTAAAACTCGCGCTGTGAAAGCGGGTCAAACTTATGGTCATGGCACACCGCACAGCCCGCGGTCAGGCCGAGCCACACTTTGGACGTCGTTTCCGTGCGGTCGCGGGCGTAAAGAACCAGGTATTCTTCGTCAATGATGCCGCCTTCGTTGGTGGTCATGTTGCAGCGATTGAAACCCGAGCCGATCCATTGCTCCAAGGTGCGGTTGGGCAGCAAGTCGCCGGCCAGGCTTTCGATGGTGAACTGGTCGTACGGCATGTTCTGATTGAACGCGCGAATGACCCAGTCGCGATACGACCACATTTCGCGGAAGTTGTCGAAGTGAATGCCGTGTGTGTCGGCGTAGCGAGCATAATCGAGCCAGTAACGGCCGCGATGTTCGCCCCATTGCGGCGACTTGAGCAACTCGTCCACGAGTGTTTCATAAGCCCCGGGCGAGCTATCGTTGACGAATCGCTCCACCAGTTCCGGCGCCGGCGGCAAGCCGGTCAGGTCAAAGCTCACGCGACGCGCCAACGTGCGACGGTCGGCCTCGCCATTGGGCGATAAGCCAGCCGCTTCCAACTTCGCCAGAATGAACCGGTCGATGGGGTTTTTCGCCCAGGCGGCGTCTTGCACCGGCGGCGGCTCAGGACGCGTGGGCGTAATGAACGACCAATGGGGTTCGTACTCGGCGCCCGCTTCGACCCATTTACGGAGCGTTTCTTTTTGTTCGGGCGTGAGCGACTTCTTCGTGGCCGGCGGCGGCATGATTTCCTCGGGATCTTCCGAGAAAATGCGATACACCAGGCTGCTGCTATCCGGATCGCCGGGCACGATGGCGCCCATGTCCATCGACATAGCGCGCTGGTCCAGCCGCAAGTCAGCTTTGCGCGACGCGCTATCCGGACCGTGACAGGCAAAACAGTTATCAGCCAGGATAGGGCGGATGTCACGGTTGTAACTTATCTCTTGGCTGCTCGACTCCTGACCGCTGGCCGTTGTTCGCCCCAGGGCGAACACCAACACGACCAGCGCGAGTACAAACAGGCCGAAGTAAACCATCCGTTCATGCCGGTGAACATGCGCGCCATCCAGGACAATGGCAATACACTTTCCAGATGAGGAAGCCGGCCGAGGGGAATTCGCTTGAGGGTTCATAAGTCCTACCTCGTTCAATCGCATGGTGCGAAGGATTTGCATTAACCACATCCATCGGCGCCGGGTCATTCCGGCGCGCCCGTCTCTTGCGGCCATCCGACGAGTTCGTCGAAGCCCGCCGCTTACGGGGAAGCCGGCAACGCGCCGCTCCAATACTTCAATCCTGAAACAATGTGCCGCGCCATAGCGCGCGACGCTTCGCGTGATTCGTGTTTTAACAAGGCGTCGACAATCGCCAGATGTTCGGCGGCTTCATCAACGCAGCGATGGCAGTCTTCCCTCGCTTTTTGCCGCTCCCACGCCACATCACGAATGGCGCGGAACATTAATTTCAACCGACCTAACTCTTGGGCCAAAAACCGATTGCCGCAGGAGTCGGCAATCAGGTCGTGGAGACGATTGTCTAACCGCCGGGCCTTATCAATCAATCGGATCGTCAACCGCTTGGACGACTGCACGCGGCGGAACTCCTCCCCCAGTTCGTGTAACTCGGCCAGATCAATGCGACCGCACGCCAGGCGCGTCGCCTCGCATTCCAGCGCCCGCCGAACTTGGCACAACTCGCGAATATCGTTCGAGGTGAAGCGCCGCACCGTGGCGCCGCGATTGGGCAAAAACTCAACAATGCCAATTCCGGCTAACGTGATGAGCGCCTCGCGAATGGGTGTGGGACTGACGCCCAACCGCTGCGACAAATCGTCCATTACCAAGTGTTCCCCGGCTCGCAACCGACCTTGAAACACTTCGGCCAGCAGCTTCTCGACAATCGCTTGCCGGCGCTGACCGTGGCTCCACGTCGAACGCGTGCGAGAACCGGGTTGTTTGGGGATGTTCGACAAAGCGGAACAACTCCGCGCGCAACACGCCAGGGGGGAACCGGCAAGGGAGGACGCTAGCGCAAGGTGGGACGGGTCCAGTCTTTATTATAACGAACAAATGTCATGATACAATCGTTTTTTATAGATTTTTCGTTCGATTCTATAGAATCGAACACGTCACATAAATGCTTGCAGGAAAGCAACTTGTGTCGGAAAAACCGTCTTCGGCCTTGGCTGTTTCGTACGCGTCTCAAACTTTTTTCACGGCTCGCGCGACGCGGATCATTGGTTAGTGCGGCAGGGATTCCAACCCTGGAGCGCCGCCGTCGATCCATTGTCGCAGAAGCTGCACATCTCGATCTGGCAGCCGATGGACTTCAGGCCGGGCAATCGGGCGCTTCCCGGTCAAGACGGCGAGGATGGGGCTGGCGTCGCTGTCGCCCGGGGTAATCCAGACGGTTGACTCTTCCGAACCCATCCAGCTGGCGCGCTCGTCGACTCGAAACCCGCCGCGCGCCGTTTGTGGGCCGTGACAATCGACACAATGCTCGGAAAGAATGGGCAGGATGTCGGCTTCAAAGGAAAGCGTCGGTTCGGGCGACGGGACTTCCGAGCCGAGCGTCTCGGAATCGTCCTTCACCGGCTGAGGAGACGACGGATGAACGTCGCCAAGCTGCGACTCGGGCAGCGGCTGCACGCCGGATTGAATCGCCCAGGCAAACAAACCAAAGACAACTCCCAGCACGAAAACGGCCGCGACGGCGCTGCGAGCCACATCTTTGCCCGAGGCGGCGGAACGATGCAAGCGATGTCGCACCACCGAGACCGCCCATTTCCAGTGCAGCGCCAAATGGAGGGCGACAACCGCCAGAAACGCAAAGCTCAAATACGCATGGACCGTTCCCCATTGATGGCGCGTGACGCCCCACAAGGTCAGCAGCCGATGCGTCTGCGGCGGGAGCGCCACCCATAGGATGTACGCCGTGACAAGCATCCCCAGGAACAAGATGGAGGCCGCCAGGTCCACAATTTGATTCAACGTCGCCCGGTTCATGGTTCCTTCCGTCGCCCACACATCGGCCGAACCAACTTGCTCAAAACCCCTTCCGCCAAACTCGGGAAGCCCGTTCCATCGCCGCGAGTTTTGACAACCCGCGGCGTGAAGACGACTTCCGAGAAAGGCGCCGGCGTTTTATGAAAGCGCCGCGCGGGTGCGCTCGACCAGGCCGTTGTCGCGCTCGCCCGAGCCCCGCAGATTGAACACGCTTGTGGCCAAGAAGCGGTTGCGCCACTCGGGGCTGACATGGAAATAATCCTCTAGCACCGCCGAGCTGAATTTGTAATCGTGCGAGTCGCGTCCTTTGAGGAACACCAGCCGGCGAGCCGCATCAAGCAGCGCCTGGGCATCGCCGCCGTTTTCCAGGTAACCCAGAACCTTCTGCGCGGACTGCATGCGGTTGTCGCTCACCGCGGCGAAGATTTCTTCCAAAGCGCCTTCGTTCTCGGCTTGCGGGGCGATCGGTTCGATTTCGGTGATGCGCTGATCGCCCACGTTGCCGCGGCGCGGCATGGCGGCCCGGAACATCGGCATGAAGGCGGCCGATTGTAAGAGCAGCATCCGCCGCGTGTGATCGTCGGCAGCGGTTTGGAAGGCGTAATGCGTGGCGTTGGCGGTGGTCAAGGTGTGCAAGCCGACGATTCCCGGCTGTCGCATGAGCAATTCGCCGGCGCCGCCGAGCACACCATCCCAGATCGATTGCACCGCCACGCCTTTTTGCACTTGCTCGACGACCGCATCGCAAGCGTCTTGCCATGAACCGTCGTGAATCACTTGCAGTATGGTTTCCGTCGCCTTCGAGTCTGGTTTACCTTCGAGCCAGTTTTCTGGGAACTTAGCCGCCAGCTCCTGGTTGCGCCGCCAGGGACGATCGGGCTCCAGATCGCTGGTCGCGGGGTTGGCGCCGTCTTCCCGATTCAACAGGGCGTACGCCAGCGACCGCACCACCGGCTCCGAGTGGCGCCAGCCGATCACATCGAGCGTGCGCCAACTGTTGGCTACGAAGATCGCCTTGTGTCCAATCGAACGGAAGTCGCGGGCGCCGTAGTGGAAGAACATTTCGAACAACTCGGCAGCGCCCACGTTCCGCGCCAGCGAAGCGACGGCCGCATCGGCCGCTTCTTCATCCCAGTTGTCCATTGCGTCTTGGAACATGGCGCGCGCTTTATGGGCCGGCGGCACTTTCGACTCATCGACCGGCGCCATGGTCCAGCCGCGTTCACGCTCATCTTGCGCTTGGGACGATTTGAAATAGTCAATCGCCCAGAAGATTGGCAGCCAGCGGTCGCTGTCGGGGCCGGCCATGCTGGCCAGATGCGCCGAGTTCACCACCAATACGGCATGGAACTTGAAACCGACACTCGGGCGAGGCTCCACATTACGCACCCCGGCAAGCAACAGTGCGGCCAGTACTTCCTGGTAGCTGGTCCCTTGTTCGATGCGTTCGGCCACTTTTTCGAGCAGTTGTTCGCGCGGCGTCTCTTCCAATAACCGTACAAGCGGCTCAATGTCCGGGTTCAGACGCACCACAGCAGGATCGACTTTGGCTTCCTGGGCCGAGACAGGCCGCAGCCGCGAGAGAAACGAAAGATCGCCCAAGCCCAACACCGCGCCTGCGGTGCCGGCTTGAAGAAAAGAACGGCGAGAAGTGGGGTGAAACATGACGCCTCCTGAAGTAGCTGCGTGGGAATGACGACGCGACACGGGAACGAAGTCGTCGCTACGCCATCCATTATCCACATTCTGCGGCCGATTGCACGCGCACAAGCCGGTCCGGCATTAAAGGTTCTTCCGATTGCCCTCATCAGCCGCGGAACGCTAGCTCACGCTTGGCGCTATGCGTTCGGCCGACACGAGTCCCGCACGCTAGCGCGTAACGGCTAATTCAAATGACGCGCCTCCGCCGTTTCCGCGCGCGGCACGATGCGTTACCATGTTCCAGCGCGGCGCGGCGTGGCTGGCACGCCGGGCATTGAGCCGCGTCGTGGTTGAAGAGGTTCGAAACTTCCTGCTTGGATGTTCTTATGCGGTTCCACCAGAAAGCAGTCATCGTGACCGGCGGCAGCAAAGGCATTGGCGAAGGATGCTCGCGCGTCTTCTGCCGCGAGGGCGGTCTCGTGGCGATTCTTGCACGCGGCGAAGAAGCCGGCGCGCGACTGGCCAACGAATTGACCGAACAAGGACCTGGCCGCGCCGTCTACATCGCCTGCGATGTGTCCCAGCCGCAGCAACTCATGGACGCTATTGACCGCACCGTGCAGGAGTTCGGCCGACTGGACTGCATCATCAATAACGCGGGCTGGCACCCGGCCGCCACACGCATTGACGACACCTCGCTGGAAGACCTGGATTCGCTGTTCCGCTTGAACTTCGTTTCGACCTTCGTCGGTTGCAAGCACGCGCTGCCGCACTTGCGCAAGACGAAGGGAACCATCGTCAACATGGCTTCGATGGTGGGCATTCTGGGGCAGGACAAAGCCGTGGCGTATTGCAGCACCAAGGCGGCGCAAATTGGCTTGACCAAGGCGCTGGCGGTCGAGCTGGGCCCGGAAGGCGTTCGCGTGAATGCGATTCTGCCCGGCAATGTCGATACGCCCATGATGCACGAATGGGCCGCCACGCTGCCGAATCCGAAGTCGGCGCTGCAGCGCGTCGCCTCGCTGCAAGTCTTCGGCCGCATGGCCACGTCGGAAGAGATCGGCCGCATCGCGCTCTTCCTGGCCACCGACGATTCCAGCTTCCTCACCGGCCAGGCCATCGAAGCCGAAGGCGGCGCCAGTTTGGATTATTAAGCACGACCGAAACGCCGCATCGCAATTGTCATCTGACACAACGAAGCGTTCGGCGTAAAAGGTTCGGGCACAACCAAGAGAGCGGCCCGCGGCGGAGCGCAGTCACGCCAATCCCGCTGGGGTGTCGCTACGCTCCGCCGCCAACCACCGCGCAAGGAGCTATCCAGAATTATGGACTATCTCATTTGGCGAAATGACGTTTTTGGCCAGCAGCCGGGCAGCGACCCGGTCACGCTCGATCTTCTGCCCGACACGAATACGCTTTCGATGGACGAAACCCTCGATCATGTGGATCGAGCGCTCGACGATCCCGAAATCCACCAAAGGTATTCGCGCGAGCAAATTGGAATTGGCCTCCAACTGATCTACTCCAACGCTTGCAGCAACATTTGCTTTTGCTACCTCCAAGCCGGCGACGACGCGCGGCGCGTTCAGGGGATTCGTCATCTTGACCGGCTGTATCAGAACTATTTTGACCGTTATTGCCTGGCGCCGGTCGGCTCCATCGGCAACGATCATCTTGATGGCGGCATTGCCTTCCTGTGCTACATGCTATGGGACATCTTTGTGCTCTATCCGGGGAATGCCTCACAGGCCATGACTGCCGCGGCGCTCGACGTCATGGCGAACGGGATCCAAATGAAGAACGATAACTGTATCGTGTCAGCCATTCACGGACTGGGGCATTGGGCGACCGACGAAATTCGCGCCGTGCAGATCTTGCAACAATGGCTCCGTAAACCAACCACACAAAACGCCAAGGTGCTCGACTACGCAAAGCAGGCGACCACGGGCTGCATTCTGTAATGCAGCGGAGGCCCGCCGCGGAGCGCAGCAACGGCCCAGTAAGCACCGCTCACCAATCGGATCGTAGCGAGGGAAGCCAATCCCGCTCGGGTGCCGCGTACGGCTTGGCCATCGGCCGTCCCATTGTTTACCCGAACATGGAAAAACTCAACGTTCTCTGTCGTTCCGCCGGAGAACTAAGCGCCGCGACGGAAGCGGCGGCAGCACCCAATTCCCAGGCCGAGCAACGCCAAGGTCAAAGTTGATGGCTCGGGGACCGCACTGGACGTCAAAACTACGGAAATTCCCGTCGAGTCATTAAAGTAGCTCCCATTGCCGTTTCCGACCGCGAAGTCCAACGTATCGCCCGCAGTTAGCGACAGGACGTCATTGAAAGAGGTTGGCGCGTTGGGATTGACATTCCCACTGAACAGCGACACGCCGTTGAGTAGCACGTGGACATCCGTAGTCGTCGCCAAATCGATCGGCCGATAACTGGAGACGAGTGAATAAGATCCTGATGTCGGCGCAGTAAAACGCACGACGCTGAATTCGCCCATCGGGCCCGGATGAAAACCTAGTTCTCCCGGAAGATAGGTGATGTTGCTGAAGGCAACCACACCGTTCGTCCCATTGTGATACACGGCGGGGACCGCAAACATCCCGCCCGCGCCGGCAT
Source organism: Planctomycetota bacterium (assembly GCA_963204915.1). GTDB lineage: Bacteria > Planctomycetota > Planctomycetia > Pirellulales > Pirellulaceae > JAHWKS01. The sequence continues at coordinate 398,786 of CAUJHS010000117.1, forward strand.
TCCAGGTGTCAAGGAGATCAGCGGGCGGCGGATCAACATTGTCGGGGCCGTTTTGAGTATAGAGCTGAACTGGCGCGCCCAATGTTGCCGATTGGCCATAGCTCCAGACGCCGTTGGGATTGTTCGTCGCTGAGAAGTCAGCGGCGGCATTGAAAATTACGGCCGCCCTGGCCTCCCCCCACGAAAGAAACAAGCCTAGCGCCAAAATCGGGATCAAACGCATGGAAACCTCTTCAATTGCGGTTGACTTGCGTGTTACTCTTGTTGTGTATACATGTGTATATAGTACAAAGTGAGGGCATGGTCTCCTCACGGAGAGTGCCTCTTGGTTAACTGTATCAAGCGGTTATGCAAAACGCAAGAATTGCAAATGTTGAGCTATCCCCACTTTTCAATTCCTTCGGAAAGCTGGCGATAGGTGCGGCGAATGGTTGCAAACCGTCGCATCAAGGCGGCGCTCGCTATGGCGTCAATGCGTGCCCCCGCGCTTACCTCGCGCTTTCTCCGTATTTCTGGGTGAGCCAGCAGCATCATCGGCCGTTAGCGCCGAATGCGCGCAATGCCCTCGGCCAGAGTCGGTTCGATATCAAAAAACCTCGTTAGCTTGGTTGCGGCGAAGATCGAACTTACCAAAGGATTGGCGTTCACAAGCACCACCGAGCTGCCTTTGGTGTTGGCGCGGGATACGAGTGTGACGAGACCGTTGATGCCCGCCGACGTGATGCGATCTGCGTTGGCCAGGTCAAGAATCAAACACGTGCCGGGAACTTCAATGATCGTATGAAGGCGCTCGTCAAAGCCCGCTTTGGCGCTTTCGTCGATATTCCCTGCCAAGGCGGCGACAACATATCCGTCATGTTGCGTTACGGTAACCTCAAAAGGTTTTGCATGCATGTCGTTTCGCGCCGAAAAATGCGTAGACCTGTGCGGGAAGGGGACCCATGCGCCTCTGCCCAACGGCATTCCAACCCGAACCAACATAGCTTTATCAATTGAGGCAAATCAAGTAGTTTGGCGCTCGCGCGGTTACGGGATGCGCAGCCCCGCGCCTTGCCAAAGCGTAATTAGTTTCGACTCGGGCCAAAGCTCCAGGCCGGTGGCAGGATCGGCGATGATGAGGGAGCCGTCCGGCCGGCGGCCGAGGGCGACCACCGAGTGCCCCATACCGGGGATCCAGCCCCATTCACTCTCGAAGCGCGGATCGTCCACGCCCCGGGGAAGGCGGACCGCCATCAACACGGGCCAGTCATTGTCGCGCAGTAGCTTGTCCAAACTGCGATCGACAATTTCCACACGGCGGTTATTCCGACTCGCGATGATTTTGACGCCGCGATACAACCCGAGCGTGGGCGTGCCGTCGTAATCGGTCAGGCACAGCGGGACCATGTCGCGCTCGCTGACGCGCATCCCCTCGGCGTTCAGTAACGTAGCGGCGGCCGCCGGACTACAGGTGGCCCAAGAGCTTTGCATCGCAACAGGCCCCAACCAATCGTCGCCGCCTTGCGGGGGCGGACGCAACGCCATCGAGAGCAACGGCCAAACAATCGCCGCCAGCGAAACCACGCCCAAGCCTGTGGCGATCATAGCGCGGCGCCACGCCGGCGTGTTCGGCAAACGCCAGCCCCAACCGGCGCCCAACCCGGCGAACACCGCCGCCAGGTTCGTGTAAATGATGGCCGCCGAGTTGGGTACGAGGCGCGCCCAAAACAATTGGCCCGCCAGGAACAAGACGAAGAAGAACGCTCCGGCAATCGAGAGGGCAAGCAGCAACATCACCACTTGCCCTTTCTCTGTGTAAAGGTAACGCGCCGCCAGCAGCCCCGCCCCCGCCGCAACGCAGGCCATCACCGCGATGGCGATCCAAATGTCCGACATAGTCCAACATCCTGGGAAAGAAGCCGGGAGGAAGTGCGAACGAGCTTTCAAAACTCCTTAAAGCACGAATTCCTCATCTCGTGACGCTGCGGGTTTTCTTCGTCGTGTTTGCTAACCGGCGGTAACAGCGGTAAAACACAACCGTTAAGCCCTACGCCGAGAGCATTCGCTCGATTTGGTTGCGTTGTTTTGTCTGCATTGTAAGGCTTGGGTGTCCGGAGAAGGAGGTTCCCATGTGCCGAATGCGAACGTCTTGCGCTTTCCGCGCGACGGTCCGGGCTGCCTGGCCGATCTTCGCTATGTGGCTTGTAACGATGGCGGCCGCGGGTTGCGAGCCATCGCCGTCGGAAAACATTTCGGCTGCGGCGGCACAAGCGCCGCGGGCCTTGGACCGGGCGACTTTCGAAGCGGGGGTCAACCCGCACGACCCGCGGATTCGCGCGTGGGTCGCCTGGCTCAAGCAGCGGGGAGTCGTGCTCGAATGCACCCATCCGAAGGAGAACCGCGGCGAGTGGCGCGTCGTCCAGCCCGCGGTTTCCGACGACTATGACGTGATCTTCCACATCCGCTCGTTCCCCACCTGGGCGTCGCGGGAACAAATGCAAGCCGCCATCGACGACGTAAACCTGGCGTATCTCCTAAACGCCCAAGCGCACCTGGCCATGTCCTACGGAGGCTTTCGCGGGAAGCGCCCCGATGCTAAGTCCGCCCAATCCGACGACGAGTTGCCCCAAATCAACCATTTGCCGCTAACCAAGGCCGTCGAACAATGGTTCATGGCCTACGAACCTGGAAAGCCGATCCAAGACAAATAGAAATGGCGTCAGAATTAGATCGTTCGCAGTCAATGCTCTTACGACTTCTGTTCTCATAATCCGAAGTCAACACCTCATCCAGCACTACCAGGCAAGCTAGCCGTGCCACCTGCCGCACTCGCGGCCTGGACCGCTGGCGCCACGCCCCGCGCGGCGCCGCAGCGATGAATGAATCAGCCGATTAGTCCGCCCAATTGTCGAGTTGAAGATTGGCGATTTGCTGAAAGTGCTTGAGGTTCCGAGTCACAAGGATGTCGCGGCGGGCGAGAACGATGCTGGCAATGAGAAGGTCGGCACGGCCGATCTTTCTCAGCTTCTTTTGTTGACGGAGGGCATTAAATTCCGATGCCGCCTTTTCGTCGAAGGAAACAATTGCAATTTGGGATAGTAGCGCGTCGCTTTGGTGAAGCCAGTGCTGGGCCCGCAGCAGTTGTTCGCCGGTTTCGGCCTTGAGGAGAAAGGCGTGCCGCGCTCGGAGAATCTCGATTTGGGTCACGATCGTGGTCGCCACTTCGGCCGGGTCCACTTGGCGGACTCGCTGCCCGATCTTCTCCTGTCCGGCGTGTAACAGCGATAGGGTGTCGGTGTCGAGGAGGAACATCAGCCTTCCTCGATCATGGGACGGCCGCGCTCCTGATAAATCTGATCAAGCATGTCGTGCAAATACGGATCATCCCGAAGGGCGCCGGCGTGCGTCTTCCAGAAGTCGCGCTCCTCGGGCACGCGCAGCCACTCTTGGATGGCGGATTTGAGGAACCGCCACTCCTGACGGACCTGGCGCGCCGGCAACCGCTGCTTGTGCACGGCCTCCAGCACGGCATCTTCCGCAAGACGGAGATACGCCGCCGCTTCCGGCAAGGTCAGAATCTCGCCCTGCGGTTCCGGCCGCTTCTTCGGTGGTTTCGCCGCAGTAGACATCGCCTAACATCCTCCGCATCTGAATCGCTAAAGAAGATTCTAATCGACGGCGCAAGTCACCGCACCGCCAACACTCGCCAAGCGTCGGCGTAGCGTGGCGCCCGGCGCGCAAACTCGGAGTATGGTGGGGATTGACTTCGTTCACCATCTCTCTCACGCTGGAGGACAACAGGCGTCCGAGGACAAAACGATCGACGAGAAGGCGCCGGAAACCGGTTTTGACCCGATGCGCCAAGCGGCTCCTGGCGCCTTTTCTCCCAAGCGGTTCGACGGTCGCTGGTTCTGCCTGGTGAAATGAGGACTGATCGCATGGTGAAAGCTACGCTTGTTTCTTGTTTTACTCTCGCGGCGATGGCGGTGACCAGGCTGTTGCTGGCGGCCGAGCCGATGACGCCCCCTCCTGCCGCCCCGCAGACGTCATCCCTTACCGGCCCCTTCGCTTGGAAGTCGAGCGGCGTTCTGATCAAGCCGGTGTCGGACGAGACGCACAAGTTGGTTTCGGTGAAGGACCCCACGGTGGTTTACTACAAGGACCGGTGGCATGTCTATGCAACCACCGCCAACACCCGTGGTCAGTGGAGCATGGTGTACCTGAGTTTCAAGGACTGGTCGGAAGCCGCGGACGCAAAGCCCTACTACCTCGACGCAAATCCTCGGCTCCGGGGCTATCACTGTGCGCCGCACTTGTTTTACTTTCGCCCGCACAAAAAATGGTATCTGATTTATCAGTCGCAGCAGCCGCAATACTCGACGGCCGACGATCTTTCCCAGCCCGAGACCTGGAGCGAGCCGCAGGATTTTTTCGCGGCGAAGCCTCCGGGCGCCCCGCGCCTTTGGATTGACTACTGGGTGATTTGCGACGACACGCACGCCTACCTGTTTTTCACGGGAGACAACGGCCGGTTCTATCGCAGCCGCACGAAGATCGAGGATTTTCCCCGCGGCATGAGCAACCCCGAGATCGCCATTCAAGAGACGCGCGACATCCTTTTCGAAGCGAGCATGACGTACCGGATTCAGGGAACGAGCAAGTACTTGACGTTGATCGAGGCGCTTCATCCTGACCGGTACTACCGCGCCTTCGTGGCCGACCGACTGGACGGCGCCTGGACGCCTGTGCCCGACGCCGATACCTATGAGAAGCCCTTCGCCGGCATCAATAACGTGACGTTCGAAGAAGGGGTCGCCCCCTGGACCAAGGACATCAGCCACGGCGAACTGATTCGCAACGGCTACGATGAGACCATGACCATCGACCTGAAGAACTTGCAGCTGTTGTACCAGGGCCGCGATCCCTCGATCCAGGCCGAATACAGTCAGTTGCCGTATCAGCTAGGACTGCTGAAGTGGACGCAAGCCGGTAAGTAACGTGCGAGTCGTTGAGTTCCCGCCCCTGTCAAGAAAAGTCAGGTAGGGTGGGCTTCGCCCACCAAAACTCAGTCCCAACCCTGCCGCAGCGCCAAATCTTAGGCGAGGCAGTGGTGGGTACAGCCCACCCTACTAGACTCGGGGACTTGGAACTCAACCCTTCGTACCGGCTGTGGGGGATGACTCCGAAGCGGCGCGGGACCGCTTTTCCAAGTCCTCGACGGTGACGAGTCGCCCTTCGTGCTGCGACTCCGCGGCCTTTAGGCGCGCTAGGTAACTGTCGAGGTCGCCGCCGCACTCTTTCCACAAGCGTTCGCGGACTTCGTGGATTTCTCGCACAATGGGATCGTCGATCATGGTTCATCTTCCGGACCGTTTGCCATTAACTCATGCGGCGTCACGATAATCGGCGTCGGGGACTGAAGTAATTCATTCTTCAATCATCGCCTTCGGGACCCCAACCCGGTGGCGGCAGTGGAATTCGAATTTCAGAACTTTCACCCACAGTGGTTAAGCAATCGCTGGGCAAGTCCCAATCCGCATATGCGACAGGGAGCCTATTTGGATAGGTTAAGTTGAGCATCTCCAAATACCACCCCGCGTACACCCAATCAGAACCACGTCCTGCCTCCGCAATTGCCGGGAACCGCTCAATAAATAACTCTGCCAAACGGCTGGGGGTGACGTGACTGGCGTCTTTCCAGTCAAAATAGTTCCGTTCCTGGCCGCTTGAATAGTGCGCCGCCAGCATTTCCCACGATAGCATCCGAGCACCATGGCGGCTGGAAATATTGGTGGCCGGAGTGATGGAGCACCGCCAACCACAACCGGAAGGCGCCACTCCGGGAGCAATCCGCAATCGCTGGTATCCACGGACGTGAAGTTCGGCGACCATTCGCAGCACTTTTCGGTAAACGCGGTATTTCATTTCCACCTTTGTTTTTCCTCTTGCCCAACGCCCCAGCTCGCCTGTCGGCGGGAGGGAGCTACGAATCTCGCAAAGCCTACGTGCCCCGTCGGTCGGGTGCAGCGCCTGGTTTCGGCGCGCCTCGCGTCTCACGCCCCCAGCTTCGCCACCGGGGTCAACGTGTGGGCATCGCGGGCCAGGAGCCAGCGGCCGTCGGGTTGCTTGCGGTACACCGTGATCCGATGACCAGTGAGGTGCACCGCCCATCCACCGGCGTGTGGCGTGACCGACAACGCATCCCGGCTCCGCGTGTAGGCGACTTCGCCGACGACCACGACCTCGTCCAGCTCGCTGCGGCAAAGAACCTGGATCTGTTGGTGGGCGGCGGAGAATTTGGCGGAGAAACCGTCCCGGCCAACCGGGGCCTGGCCCGGACTGAGGAACACCACATCGTCCGCCATCAACGAGAGCAGGCGCGCGAGGTCGGCGACGTTGACGGCGTCGATCCAGGTCGGGTGCAACTCGCGGATCGCTTGGTCGTCAAGTCCCTCCTTCACCCCTCCCTCGTCCAACACAAAACTAAGTTGCACCGCCCGTTACCAGCTTTCACTAGACTATTCCCGCGCGGCGGGCCGTGTCAACTTGAGTGCCGTAGTTCAAGGAAGCCGCTGCACGGCAGGGGTTGGCGGCCGGATGGCGCTGCTAGCTTGTTTAGCAGTGCTGGATTCGCGTGTTGGCATTCGCCTTGCAATGATCTGGACAAAGTGCTCCGTGCTGGAGCACTGCGGGCGGGCTTGCCGTGGCGTGTTCGCGCGGCTTACTTGGTGGGGCCGGGGAAGGTGTGGCCTTGGGCTTCCATCTCGACCGAGTAGAGCGAGGTGCGGGCGGTGACGTAGAGCGTTTTTGCGTCTTTGCCGCCGAAGGTGACGTTCGCCGGTTGTTCCGGGAAGCGAATGATGCCGAGCAGCTTGCCTTGCGGGTCGAACACTTGCAGGCCCAGGCCCGAGGTAATGTAGAGGTTGCCGCGGCTGTCGAGGGTCAGGCCGTCGCCGCCGCCGTTGTCGCGGCCTTCGGCTTGTTGCAGCGTGCAGAACACGCGGCCTTGGCCCAGGTTGCCCGGCCCTTCGATGGGGTACGCCATCATTTCCTTTTGCATGCTGGGGATGACGTACAACGTCTTTTCATCGGGCGAAAGGATCACGCCGTTGGGCGCGGGCAAATTGTCTAACAGTCGTTTGACTTCGCCTTCCGCCGAGCGGTAGTACACGGCCTCTTTGCCCTGCGGCCACGGTTCGGGCGCGCGGAACCGCGGGTCGGTAAAGTACACGCCGCCGCTGCGGTCGATCACCAGATCGTTGGGCGCGTTGAAGCGATTGCCGTTGTACTCCTTGGCCAGAACGGTCACTTCTTTCGACTTCAGATCAATCGAGACGATTTGGCCGTCCATTTGGCACGCGAGCAGCCGACCGCCTTGCACCATCAGCCCGTTGGCGTGCCCCGACGGTTCGACGAACACCGACATTTCGCCCGACGCGCTGAGCCGGTGAATGCGATTGTTCGGAATATCGCTGAAGTACAAGTTTCCTTCCGCATCGGCGGCGGGGCCTTCGGTAAAAGCGAAATCGCCTTGCACCTTCTTCACGGGGCCGGTCGGTCCGATGCCGGCGATTTCCTTGTTTTCCACCTCTTGCGCCACGAGCGCGGTAGGCGACACAAGGAAGGGCGACACGACGAAGAGGGCCAAGGTCAGCACGCGCAGCGAAACTCTCATGGTTCATACTCCTATGCTGTGGGAAGTCAAAAGCTCCGTTGGAGGACAGCTCCATTGTAGGACCTCAGCCGCCGCGCACCACCACGCCATTCCGTAACCAACGGTGACGTTCGTCGTCGCCACGGTTTCCCGGCGTAGGCGGCTTCTCGGGGTAACCGGCTTTGCGGTTGGGGCGGTAGATTGCGCGGAGAATTTTGACCGTCGGAAGACGGGCATTCCCGCATCTGCGGCATTCTCCGGATGACGTGCATTATCGTCAAACCAGGAAGGATGCGCGTTTTACGCTTCCCCGGCTCAATTGAATCAATCCGCACCTTGAGCAGAACCGATGCCAACGGTGAGACTGGCGCCTTTGAACCGATCGCGCACGAGGAGCCGTAACTCGCCGTGTGGCAAGGCATTACGACCTGCAACGTAACGAGCGGATGAACGCAAACTTCCAATGGACCGCTGTTTTGACCACTGCGCTGCTGGCGGGGTGCCGTTCGCTTCCCACGCCGCCTGTGACCGATGCGCCGCAGGTCGTGGCCCCGCAGAGTGCGGCGCCAAGCCAGCCGGCGGCGTCGCAACCCGCCGAGGACGTGCAACAAGTCGCCTATCTTTCCCAGCCAAACTCGAATGATGGCAGTGCGCCTCGGCCGCCTTCCGACCTATTGCCGCCGGGCGACGACATGCAGCCCCAAGGGCCGCCTGCCGCGCCGCCGCTGGGCGAGGAAGTGACGGAAGTATTGCTCGACGGGATCACCTTGGCCGAAGCGGAGCAAACGGCGCTGGGAAACAATCCCACGTTGCGTGAGGCGGCGGCGCTCGTCGCTCAAACGCAAGGGCGTTGGGTGCAAGCAGGATTGTATCCTAACCCGGAGTTCGGATACGTCGGCTCCGAGATCAACGCCGAAGGCACCGCGGGTCAACAAGGCGCGATCTTCTCGCAAGAACTCGTTGCACGCGGCAAGCTGCAATGGAGCCGCGCCGCCGCGGCGCGGGAAGTCGAGCGCGCTCGATGGGAAATGCAGGTGCAGGAACTTCGCGTGTTGACCGACGTGCGCATGCAGTTTTATGAAACGCTTGGCGCGCAGGAGACGGTGACGACGGCGGAGGAACTGCGTGCGATCGCCGAGCATGGCGTGCGCATCGCCAGGCAATTAGAAGCCGCGCTGCAAGCGCCGCGCACCGACGTGCTGCAGGCCGAAGTGGAGTTGAACACCGCCGAATTGTTGGTGCGAACTTCGCGGCAGCGCGAATGGGCCGCACGGCGGCAACTGGCCGCCCTGATGGGAGTTCCCGACTTGCCGCCGGGGTTGCTCATCGGCTCGCTGGAAGATCGTCAGGCCTTTCTCGATTGGTCGACGGCGTGCCAGCGGTTGTTCACGGTAAGCCCGCAACTAGCGGCGGCTCAGGCGAAAATCGCGCGAGCGCAAGCGCAAGTGCGCCGCGAACAACTTGAACCGTTCCCGAATTTGAGCCTGCAACTCACGTCGCAATACGATTTTGGTTCAGATGATCCCATCTACGGGGCCCAATTGCAGGCGCCGCTGCCGTTGTACGATCGTAATCAGGGGAACGTCGCCGCCGCGGCCGCCGATGTCCGGCGCTGGAGCGACGATGCGTCCCGCATTGCACGTTCATTGGAGCGCCGGCTGGCCGAAGTTTGGCAGCGCTACGAGACCTCGCAAACTCAGTCGCAGGTTTATGAGAGCAATATACTCCCGCGTTCCCGGCAATCGCTGGACTTGATTACCGAAGCGTATGAAGGCGGACAACTCGACTTCGTGCGCGTGCTGACCGCGCGCCGCACTTACTTCGAAAACCGGCTTCGCTACCTGGAAGCGCTCATCGCATGGCGCCAGGCCGAGGCCGAGCTAGAAGGCTTCCTGCTCACCGGCGGGCTCGATGCGCCCGACGAAGGCGAAGCTGCGTCGAAGGAGAACTAATCCATGAACCGAACGATTTCTCAACACACGCTGACCTGGACCGGATTGTTAATCGTCACGGCGATACTGTTGGCGGCTTGGATTCTGCTGGAACCCGGTAACGCACAACAACGGATTACGCCGCAAACGCTCCCCAATCCCACGGCGCAGCGGGCTGAACTTGCACAAGAACTGGCCGAGATCAAACTCCTGCTGCGCGAGCAGAATGAACTGCTACAGAGCGGCCGTGTTAAGGTGACCTTGGTCGAAAGCGCTGGCCGCTAACGCGAAAGAGTTCGCGGGAGCTTGCTGCTCCTGTGCGCACTCGACTTGCCTCGCGAGTGCGCTTCATCGGGAAAGACGGACATGCAGGTTCTCCGTCCGTCGTCAATCGCTTCTTATGCACCGGTCTGACGGCGTCATCACGCCGATTTACCAATGGAAGTGGCCGGGCGTGTAGTGCGGCTCAACATGGAAGTGGCCGTGGCTGTGCCATCCGCGGTTCGGCGTCCAGTGGTAAAAGTCGGGATGGTAGGTGCGGTGAAAGTGAACCGACGGAGCGTGGTAGTGCGGCACGTGCACTTGAGGCACGTAAATGTGCGCTCCAATGCTGTGGTGGTGATGATGGTGATGGAAGGGGTCGGCCTTGGCCTCGCTGGCGCCGAGCGAGAGCACCCCCAACGCGCCCGCGAACCCCGCCAGGGTCAGAACCGTACGGGCCGCGATTTGCTTGAACGACATCATGTTTTGTTTCCGATCGTGGTAAACGGTGAGTGAGCCCCTTAGGTGGGTTGTGTTATGCATCGGGCTCTGTAGGTACATGCGGGAAACGACGCCAAATGTGACAACTTGAGAAAAAATTTTTTTTCGCGAATCGCAATTCGCCTTTCCCCCGGTGTTCCTGCGCGTCAGGTCGCAAACGGCGCAAGGAGCAAGCGAAACCGGCCGCGGAACGGGCATCCTGGGTGTTGAACCGCGTAGGTTGCCATTCCCCGTACTGCGCCCGCGTCCTATAATTGCCCGTACCTGATGGGGAAAGGCGTGGTATGCGGACTCTGTTTGTCGTTGTCGTGATGGCGGCGACAGCCTTGCACACGGTGCTTGGCTGCTGCTGGCATCATGCGCACGCCACCCCTTCGGCGACGACTCCGCACGCCTCGCAGGGGCATTCATCCTGCTGCGCGGGGCATTCGCATGCGGATTCTGGATTGCGCGCCGCGCCGTTGTGTCCTGCACAGCTCGACGATGGTGCGCGGTTAGCCGATGGCGTAACCGACCCCAGTTCGCCGGATGCACCGCCGGTTTCACCCTCTTGTGGTGGGGCGAAGTGCATTTTTTTGCTTCCCGATGAAGCACCCAGGTTAGATCCAGCAGCCACAGCATGGCCTTTGTCCGAACCGGCGGCCGAACTTGCCTTGCAGGTCTCTCCTGCTCGCCTGGCCGAACATCGAGGCGAGCGGTTTCTCATCGATGAGCCATGGCGTCCTGCGCGGGCGCATCTTTTGCTCTGCGTACTGTTGATTTAATTCTCGTCGTCTTGTGACAGCGTGGCCGGTTGTTGCGCTTGAGCGCTTCAGCGGTTGCGTTTCGTCTCGCGGTTCGCCTGTTTGCGGCTTGCCGGACGTCCTCGGCTCTGCGGAGGCGAGCCTTGAACGTGTAGATCTTGGCCGCGCTACGCCGCGCCGCGGAGGAAATCGTCGCTTCACCAACGGCGCTGTGTGCTACGCCGAGCGTCAGGAAATCGCTCGAACGACTTACCTTTTTATTCGACCTTGCGGAAAACCATGCAAAATTCTCTCGCCTCGTCGCAACCTGTCGGGCATGGCTCGCATCGCAGTACGCTCATTGCCAGCATACTGGGCATGTTAGCTGTCGTTGCCGTTGCGGCCGTGTCATATCCGGCGTGGGGGCCGCCCGCGCAACGTTGGATCACGTCGGTCTCCGGCTCCGCATCTCCGGACAATAGCGCGCCTGCCGCCGACGAGCACGAAGGGCACGACCATGCCGCTCATGATGACGCGAATTCGATTGAACTTAGCCCCCAGGCGTGGAAGAACCTCGGTCTGAAGGTCGGCCCGGTTGAGTTGAGCGACTACGAACGAACAATCACCGTGCCTGCGCTCGTGGTCGAGCGTCCCGGCCGGACGACGATTCAAGTGGCGGCGCCGCTCACAGGCATGGTGCTGGGCGTCTTCGTGGCGCAAGGGCAAGCAGTACAGCCTGGCGACTTGCTGTTCAACCTGCGACTGACGCATGAAGACCTGGTGCAAACGCAAACCGAATTTCTCAAGACGCTCGAGTCGTTGGATGTAGAAAACCGCGAGATCGACCGGCTGAAGAAGATCACGCAAGGCGCCGTGGCGGGCAAAGTGATCCTCGACCGTGAGTATGAAAAGCAAAAACTCGAAGGCTTGTTGCGCGCCCAGCACGAAGCGTTGTTGCTGCACGGGTTGTCTGAGGAGCAAGTGCAGCAAATCTCGAAGGATCGTCGCCTGCTGCGCGAACTGGCCGTGCGCGCCCCGAATGTGGTGAATCATGAAGAAGAACAACGCGTGCTGTCGGGCGCCGCGGCCAACGCCGTGGCGCAAGCGTCACACAGCGAAGACGCCGTCGAGGAGCATCCGCTGGTGGTGCAAAACTTGACCGTCCATCAGGGAGACGTGGTCGAGGCTGGCTCGCCGCTGTGCGAACTGGCCGACCTCAAGGTGCTGTACGCGGAAGGACGCGGCTTTGAACAGGACGCCCAACAGGTCATTCGAGCCGCTGAAAACGAGTGGCCGGTGAAGGCCGTGTTTCAAGACAACGCCAACCAGGCGGAGGTGGTCACGGGACTGCGCATTGCGTACGTGGCCAATCAGGTTCAGGCGGAGTCGCGAGCCTTTCACTTCTACGTCACGCTGCCCAACGCCATCCAGCGCAGCTTTGAAGGCCCCGCCGGCCGGCCCTATGTGGCTTGGAAGTACAAGCTGGGACAAAGACTGAATTTGCTTACGCCGGTCGAGCGGTGGTCGCGCAAGATCGTGCTGCCCGTGCAAGCCATCGCCCAGGAAGGCGCCGAGAATTACGTGTTCGTGCGAGACGGCAAACGCTTCGACCGGCGGCCGGTGCATGTGGAGTACCGCGATCCGCGGAATGTGGTGCTGGCCAACGATGGTTCGCTCTTTCCTGGCGAGCACGTGGCGCTCTCCAGCGCGCATCAACTGCAAATGGCGATCAAGAACAAGTCGGGCGGCGGCGTCGATCCGCACGCCGGGCACAATCACTAACATGCTGAACGGGCACGAACCCATGGAGCGGGGCGCAACAAACGCGACGCTTCTCTTTCGCTGGATCCTGCACTGAATTCTCGACGACCTACGCGGTTTTCCCATGCTTAACGCCATCATTCGGTTCTCGCTGCAACAACGCTTGCTGGTGATCGCCATGTCGTTGTTTCTGGTGGGCTACGGCACATGGCAGATGATGTCGTTGCCGATCGACGTGTTCCCCGACCTGGACCGGCCCCGCGTGGTGGTCATGACCGAAGCCCCGGGCATGGCGCCCGAGGAGGTCGAATCGCTTATTACCTTTCCCCTGGAGACGGCGCTCAATGGGGCCAACGGCGTGCAAGTGGTGCGTAGCTCGTCGGGCGTGGGCATCTCGGTCATTTACGTCGAGTTTGACTGGGGCACCGATATTTACAACGACCGACAAATTGTGAACGAGCGGTTGCAGCTCGTCAGCGCCAACTTGCCGCCGGGCATTCAGCCGCAACTGGCGCCGATCTCGTCGATTATGGGCCAGATTTTAATGGTCGGCATGTGGAGCGAAGGTGGCAAGACCGAACCGCTCGAGGTGCGCACCCTGGCCGACTGGGTCGTGCGGCAACGCTTGCTCACGGTGCCCGGGGTCGCGCAAGTGTTCACCATGGGGGGCGGCCGCAAACAGTTTCAAGTATTGGTCGATCCCGATGCGCTGCTCCGCTACGGCGTGACCCTGGATGAAGTGAAACGCGCGGTCGAAGAAAGCAATCGCAACGCCACCGGTGGGTATCTCGATCGGCAAGGCCCTAACGAGTTGCTGGTACGCGCGCTAGGACGCATTCAAACGCTGGAGGACTTGGAGAAAGTCGTCGTCACGATTCGCAATGACCGCCCAGTCGCGCTCAAGCAGGTGGCGCGCGTGGTGGAAGCGGCGCAGGTCAAGCGCGGCGATAGCTCGGCCTTTGTCAAACAAGCCGACGGCGACTGGGAAGGCGGCCCCGCCGTCGTACTGACCATCAATAAACAGCCCAACGCCGATACCCGAACTGTGACCGAAGGCGTGATCGCCGCGCTGGACGAATTGCAGCCGTCGCTGCCGAAAGACATTCGCCTCCACCCCGAAATTTACACGCAAAGCGAATTCATTGACCGGGCGATCGAGAACGTGATCGAGGCCCTGCGGGACGGTGGAGTCCTGGTGGTGGTCATCTTGTTTCTGTTCCTGATGAACTTCCGCACGACGTTCATTACGCTCACGGCCATTCCGCTTTCGTTGGTGGTGACGGTGTTGGTGTTCAAGGCGTTTGGCCTGTCCATCAACACGATGACCCTGGGCGGTCTGGCGGTGGCGATTGGCGAACTCGTGGACGATGCGATTGTGGACGTGGAGAACATTTATCGCCGCCTGCATGACAACCGCCGGCTGGCCAACCCCAAACCGCCGCTGTTGGTAGTGTTTCAGGCCAGCACGGAAGTGCGCAACTCGATCGTGTTCAGCACGATGATTGTGGTGCTGGTGTTCGTGCCGCTGTTCGCCCTCTCGGGCATGGAAGGTCAGTTGTTTCGACCGCTGGGCGTGGCGTACATCGTTTCGATCCTCGCGTCATTACTGGTGTCGCTCACCGTGACGCCGGTGCTTTCCTACTGGTTGCTGGGCAACTCACAGCTTATGCATCGTGAGCATGACGGGCTGGTGTTGCGCTCGCTCAAGTGGCTCGCCTCGAAGGTCATTCGGTTCAGCCTGCATTTCCCCGTGCCGATCTTGGTCGTTACTTTGGCGGCTGTGATTGTTTCGGGGGTTGCGGCATTTAACTTAGAGCGAGACTTCCTTCCCCCGTTCAATGAAGGAGCGGTGCAACTGAATGTGGTGCTGCCTCCGGGAACCTCGCTGGAAACCTCGAACGAGATCTCGCGCCAGGTTGAACGGCGCCTGAAGGAAATCCCGGACATCTCCGCCTTCGCCCGACGCACGGGCCGCGCCGAATTGGACGAGCACGCCGAAGGGGTGAACATGTCGGAGTTTCTCATTCACCTGGACGAAGCTTCGGAACAATCGCGCGAACAAATCTTGGACGAAATTCGCGAAGCCATGGCCGACATTCCCGGCATTGTGACCGCCGTAGAGCAACCCTTGGCGCACCTTATTTCGCACATGCTCTCGGGCGTCAAAGCGGAAATTGGCATTAAACTTTATGGCGACGACTTGGACGTGCTGCGCTCCACGGCCGACCGAATGAAAGTCGCCATATCGGAAGTGGACGGCCTGACCGACTTGATGATTGAGCCGCAGGTGATCATTCCGCAACTGCGAATCGAAGTGAACCGCGATCAACTCTTGCTGTACGGTCTCACGCCCGAGCGCGTGAATGAGTACATCGAAACGGCCATGAACGGCGATGTCATCTCGCAAGTGTTGATTGGGCAGCGCACGTTCGATTTGCTCGTACGGTTAGATGAACCGTACCGCGAAAACCTGGAAGTGTTGCAGCGTTTGTCCATCGAGTTGCCCGACGGCGGGCGCGCGCCGCTTTCCTCGGTCGCCAAGATTTACGAGTCGGGCGGACCCAACACCATCAACCGGGAACAGGTTCGCCGCCGCATTGTGCTGCAAGCCAACGTGGGCGACCGCGGCCTGGTCGAAGTGGTGCAAGATATTCAAGCGCAGCTCGAACCGATTCGGGCGTCGCTGCCGCCGGGGTACTTCATCGAATACGGCGGACAGTTCGAGAGCCAGCAGTCGGCCACGCGGACCATTGCGATCTTGTTTTTCGTCTCGATGATTGGCGTGTTTCTGGTGCTGTTCACCATGTTCCGCTCGGTCAACCTGTCGCTACAAGTCATGGCGGCGCTGCCGATGGCGTTCATCGGCGCCGTGGCCGCGCTGGTCATCACGGGGCAAACGCTCACCATCGCCGCGATGGTGGGCTTTATCGCTCTGGTGGGAGTCGCCTCGCGCAATGGCATTCTGCTGCTGAACCATTACCTGCACCTGGTGCATTACGAAGGCGAGTCGTTCAACCAAGCCATGATCCTGCGCGGCGGCTTAGAGCGATTGGCCCCCGTGTTGATGACCGCGCTGACGGCGGGCATTGCGCTGATTCCGCTGACTCTCGCGGCTGGCGAGCCTGGCAAAGAAATCCTTTATCCGGTGGCTACGGTCATTGTGGGCGGGTTGATTAGTTCGACGTTGTTGGACTTCTTTGTGCATCCTGCCTTGTTCTGGTTGTTTGGCCGTCGGGCCGCCGAGCGCGTGGTGCGCGAATCGCAGGAAAAGCTTGAACTGGTGGAGGAAGACGAGACCTCGGCGGCGGCGAGGCGTTCACATCGCGAGGATCCGATCGTCGAGGCGCGCTTGGCTGAAGAGGATGAATAGTCAGCGTCGAATGGGTAAGCTCCGGCTGGCGCGCTGCGCACGGTGCGGCGCAATGTTTGCATAGAGACCACGCCATCGTGTTACGCACCCTTCATGGAAAGGAGAACCGATGGCGCGATCAGTTACCCCAGGCGTAAGATTCTCGCTTATCATCGCGGCGGCCCTGGCGGCAGGTAAGGCGAGTGCGCAAGCGCCGCCTGTAACCATGCCGGAGAATCCGCCCGACTCTCCTGCGGGCGCACTCGAATTCCCAAGGCCGCATGACCATGCGCACGAACAGCACGGTCATGCTTCGACGTACGGCGCACCGGCCGACCGTCGGCCATCGCTGCTGGAGCCGCGTCGTCCTTATGGCGGTGGTCCCTCGGCGCGGGGACAGGGATCACACGGCGGCCAACTCGTTCCCTATGCGGACGGTGCGGCTCCGCTTGAAGTGCGCTACGATGAGGCCCTGCACGCGGTGACGATTTATCTGCCGCATGCCGCGGCTCCGCCGATTCACGCCTTCGGGCGCCCCTCCGCCGCTTTCGAAGAAGCGGCTCCGTATTACCCGGAAGCGAACGAGCTTCACGCTTGTCCCCGCGAGCAACCAGGTTGCTCTTCATGCCCGCGCGCCCGGCGAGCCGCCGATCATCATCGCCCCGATCACGGCGAATGCCCCTGCGGACATGGAGCGCGCGAGTTACACCATTATGCTCCCGCCGCGGAATACGGCCCCAGGTGGAGTTATTAAGACGCTTGGAAAACGTGAGGAACGGCCTCCTGCGTTCATGTTTTGCCGACCAGTTCTTTCAAAGGAGTTTGCAAATGTTTCAAAAGATTTCGAAACAGGTTTTGTGCGCGGCGGCGAGTGGGATGATTTTTTTCGGACTGGCGTCATCGCCCTTGTTCGCCGCGGAACCCTACGTGGTGGAGTATCGTTTGGAGGCGTGGAAAACGGCGCACTTTCATGAGAGTCCGCAGGCGGAAACCCATTTGAAAACGCTCAAGAGCTTGGGTTGCGAGGTCAAAACGTCGAATCACGACGGACACCTCGACGTGGCTTACCGCTGCCCTCAATGGCGCAGTCTGGCGGTCAATACGGACGCCGGCGCACACAAGTGGGAAGGCTGGCTACGCCGGGCGGGTTTTGAAACGGCGCACCAGCATTGATCACCATGTTTTCGCCGAATGCCGCTCGCTGATCCCTTTCGCGTCCCCGCCGCACAACCGGCGGGGGCGTTTTCTTTGGAGCCCAGCAAAACAGGGGCCCAATTTTTCTTTCCGCCGAGGTGGCGGGGTTCGCCGGGGCTTTACGGTGTCTCGCTTAGCGGCAAAACCCCAAGACATTACCGGCCTACGTCATGCCGCGACAAGGGCCTCTGGGCGCAAGAATGAGGTCTCTCGCAATGAAACGGATTCTAACGACACTGGCGGTTTTAGGCGGTTTGTTCACCTTGGGCGCCACGGCGCAAGCGCAAGATTGGAGGGGCGACCACTTCCATAACGAACTCTCGCACCGCGCTTATGACCGCGAGCAGTACTCGCGCGAGGCTCACCGCTATCCCATGACGCCCGGCCAACATGCGCAGCTTCATGATCGGCTGGAGCATGCGGAGTATCACGATCAACTTGCCGACCAGGCGTACCATCGCGGGCAAGCCAGCAATCGCGGTTATGGCCGAATCGCGCCGCAACCGAGCTATTCGGGCCACAGTTACTACACCCCGCAGCCGCGCTACGGTTATCCCTCGTATCCGGCGTATCCCTCGGTGGGGCGCGGGCAGATCCATCACAGCGGTCCGCGACATTCGTTCTCGCTGAGTTGGTAAACTCGTGAGACGGCGGGCCGCATAAGCCAAACACCCTCGGAAACTCATGTTCCGAGGGTGTTTTTGTTGGATGCGACCTCATGGCCGCATGTCGGAATGGCAGGGGGCGCGCTCGGACTCGCTGCGTGAGCAAGAAGGCTTACGAGGTCTTTAAGAGTTCTTCGATTTTCGCCTGCATCGCTTCGAAGGAGTGCCCCACTTCCAGCACTTTGCCGTCACGGCCGACCAGCATGAAGGTCGGAATGCCGCGGACACTGTACTTTTCGGCGAGGCGGGTTCCATCTTCCCCCACCAGGTTCGACCAGGGGAGTTGGTTTTCTTCGAGGTACTGCGCGAGCGCTTCGGCGTCTTGGTCGAGGTTCACCCCCACGACGTCGAATCCGTCGGCGCGGCGGGCTTCATAAAACGCCTTGACGGCGGGCGCCGCGCGACGGCACGGGCCGCACCAACTCGCCCAGAAGTCGACCACCACCACTTTGCCGCGATACGCTTCCCAATCGAACGCGACGCCGAGTTCCGTCAGTCCGGCCAACTCCAGCGTTTTGCCCACCAGCGACGAGGCAGCCGCGTCCTTCGACAAGCGGCGGCCATAACGAGCCAACTCTTTGCTGCTGCTCGCGGCGAACAAGCCGCCAAAGTCGTGGAACAGCTTTTCCCGCGCATCGCCGTCTTCGATCGGATTAATGGCGCCCACCACGGCCGACGCCAACCGAAGATGCTTCTCGCTGAGTTCTTTCTGGTGCTCTTCGCAGTAGGTTTTCAACTCGGCGAGCAGTTGCTCACGCGCGGGAAGGTCGAGCGCATCGGCTTCGAGGGCGCGGCGCTCCAGTTGCAGGAACTTGACTTCGGCGGCAACCTTGGGGCGGGCGTCGTCTTTGATCTTTTCGACGAACGCAGCCAAGGCGGCGTCGGCTTTCTCATCGCCAAACGACGCCTTCTCGTGCAGGTACGCCAACTTCGTCAAGATGGCGAAGACTTGCTGCTTCCGTTTCGCTTGAGGATCGGCCAAGATGCGGTCGGCGGCGTCCGCCACCGCTTCCGCGAAGCCTTCACGCTGCTGGATCACCTTGGGTTTGTCGAGCATGTCCTGCAGAAACTCGACCAGCTGAAAGGTCGATAGGTCGGACTCGGCAAGGTAGGGATTGCGGGCAGGCTTGGCGGGTGCTTCCGTGGTCGGCGTTGCGTCGCCAGTCGCGTCGTCGGCCTTTTCGTCGGCAAAGGAAACAAAGAACCAGTCCCGGGGACGCGGCGCCGCGCGGCCGGAGTCGCCGGGATTGGGCGCCTCGCCTTCGCCCGCGGGCTGCAATTGCAGGTCCAATTCCGACTCCGTGGCGTTATCGCTCGCCGGAGCTTCGCTTTCCGTCGCCGGTTTTTCTTGACTTTCGTCAGCCTTCGGCGCTTCAGCCGGCGCGTCGCCTTCAGCCGGAGCCGCGTCTTGCGTCGGAGCATCGCCTTCGGCCGGCGCGTCGCCTTCGGTGTTGATATTCAAGAGCTTGCGCAGTTCGGTTTCCAGGCGCGGGCCACGGGTGTGAATGGCCGCCACTTTGCCGGTTCGATCCAACAGCAGCATGAAGGGAATGGCGTCCACACCGCATTGAGCGGCCAGCGGATTCTCAAAGCCGCGTTTCTCAGCGTCGGCAGGCAAAGCGATTGTCCACGGCAGCTTTTGTTGAGCCAGGAATTGCTTCACATCTTCGACATTGTCGTCCAAGTTGACGCCGATGATTTCGAAGCCCTGGTCTTTATAGGCAGCGTAGGTCTCTTCCATGTTCGGGAATTCGGCGATGCAGGGACCGCACCACGTGGCCCAGAAGTCGACCAATACCACTTTGTCCTTGAAGGTGTTCGGGTCAATGGGTTGGCCTTCCACATTGACCATGTTTTCCAGAGGCAACTCTTGCCCCACCAGGGAAATGCGTTTCTGGGCGTTGTTAATCGACTCTTCCAGTTGTTTTTTAACTTGGGGCTCGGAAATCGCGGCGACTTTTTCCTGGAGTCCGGCGTAGACCTCTTTCGCCTCGTCGGTGCGCCCCATGAATTCGAGCATTTGTCCGGCTTGTTGCGTCAAAGCCAAGGCTTGCATGCCGACGCGTTCGTTCTCGGCCCCTTGGAAGGCTTGCCCCACGGTGCGCATGGTGGCGATCATCTCGTCCACCCGCATCAGCATTTGGAAGGTGCGAATGGTTTCAATCGCGTAGCCGAACGACGAGGCGTCTTTGTTCTTGATCGTCGTGAGGAAGGTGTCGAGCGCCGCGAGCAGCGGTTCCGATTCCTGGACCTCGCCCGTCTTGAGCTTGGTCAAGGGAATGGTCAACTGATAGACCAACCCCAGGTGTTGCAACTCCTCGCTTGGGTCGTTGGCCAGTTCCTGAATCATGGCGTTCAATTTTTCCTCGGCGCCAGGCGATTGCATCTGGAACTTGGCCTGCAACGCGCGCGACTTGGCCGTGACCGCCTCAACACGAACGTCGTCCTCGGGGCTTTGCGCGAGAATCTTTTCGGCCGCTTCGGCCTGCGCGGTGAGGTTCTTGACCGCTTCGTCCTTGACCGCATCGAGCGATTCGGCCTGCGACAAAAGGTTGTTTAGCTGTTGGTCAAGCTGATCGATATAGGAAAGCAATTCCGACGGGTTGCCTTCCGGAACTTCATAGGACACCTTCGGGGGGGGCGCCTGGGCCGCGTCGGGCCGCTGGTTCGCCATGCCAGCGCCTGGCTGCGTCGCGGGCGACTTGGTTGCTGGCGTGCGGGGCGCGGAGCCTTCGGTTGCCGGCGAGGCGTCGGACGTGCTGGAAGACCCTGCCGAGGAAGCCCCGTCTCCCTCGACCGCGGGGGCGTACTGACTATTGGCCGCGCTGATGTCTTTCTTCTCGCCTCCACCGCAGCCGGGAAGAAGGGCAAGCGTCCCGGCAGCCAGCCAAGCTGACAAAGCCAGAGGGACGGTGAAGGGAGAAAATTCCCGCGACATAAACTTTTCCTTTGGGTAAAACATTCGGGGCTGGCGATCCTGGGCCGCCAGCAGGGAAAGGTCATTATAGGAAGGTTCCGCTGGTTTTAGAACGTAGCATTCGTGCTGGCGCATTCCGTGCCGTCGGCAAAGACGGAACATTATGCACAACCCGGCCTCATCGCGACTTATTGAATCGAGAGGACCGCTTATGCTGATAACACTTATGGCATGGGTTGAACGCCAAGTGCCCGCGATGCCGCCGAGAACCCCCGACTCGGCGGCTTTTTTTATGCGCGGTGGGCGACGCAGGGACGAGATCAGGCGACGATAGGATGCAGCACCTCGCCGTGGACGTCGGTCAGCCGCATGTCCCTTCCGCCGAAGCGAAAAGTCAGCCGCGTGTGGTCCAGGCCCAACAGGTGCAGCATGGTGGCGTGCAGGTCGTGAATTTGGGCCCGGTTCTCGACCACCTTGTAGCCGAATTCGTCGGTCTGGCCGTAAATCGTGCCTCCGCGGATTCCGCCGCCGGCCATCCACAGCGAGAAACCAAACGGATTGTGATCGCGCCCGCCTGTGCCTTGAGCAAACGGAGTACGGCCAAACTCGCCGGCCCAGACCACTAAGGTGCGTTCCAGTAACCCGCGTTGTTTCAGGTCGGTGAGCAAGGCGCCGATCGGCTGATCGACCGCTTTGGCGTTATCTTCGTGGCCTTTGACCAGATCGTTATGCTGGTCCCAGCGGTCATGTCCTACCGAGGGACAAGTCACTTCGATGAACCGCACGCCGCGCTCCACCAGGCGCCGCGCCAACAAACATTGCCGGGCGAAAATGGCGGTGCCTTTGGTTGTGGCGTCCAGGCCGTACATGCGGCGCGTTGCTTCGGTTTCCGAATCGAGGTTGGTCAGGTCGGGCACGGCGCTTTGCATTTGATAGGCCAATTCGTAATTGGCGATGGCCGATTCGACTTGATCCACATGCCCCACACGCTCGAGGACGCTTGCATCCAGGCGGCGCAGCAACGCCAGCTTGTTTTGCTGCAAGCGGTCCGTCGCCTCGGTGCGACGAATGTTGGCCACCGGCGGGTTATCGGCCGTAAACACCGACCCCTGATACGTGGCGGGCAGAAAGCCGTTGTTGAAGTTGTCCAATCCGCCGGGAGGAATCAAACCGCCATTGAGCACCACAAAACCCGGCAAGTTGCGACATTCGCTGCCCAGCCCGTACCCCACCCAAGCGCCCATCGTGGGGCGGCCCTGGAGTCCGGAGCCTGTGTGTAGGAAATAATTCGCGCTGGTGTGCTCGGCAAAATTGGAGGTCATCGAGCGGATCACCGCCAATTCATCTACATGTTGCGCGACATGCGGAAACAGATCGCTCACCGGAATGCCGCTCTCGCCATATTGCCGAAACTTCCAGGGGCAGGCAAACGTCGAGCCGACATTGTCGAACTGCGTCGGCTCGATTTTCATCGCGAAGGGCTTGCCGTGATCTTTCTCCAGCCGCGGCTTGGGGTCGAACGTGTCGACCTGCGACGGACCGCCATCCATGTAAAGAAAGATGATGTTCTCAGCCTTCGGGGGGTAGTGCGCCGGGCGCGGAGCAAAGGGGTCGGCCCTGGCCGACGATTCTTCTTCCGCGTGAATCAGGGCGCCATAGTCGCGCTCGGACGCGAGCGCCGCCAGAGCGATGGCTCCAAAACCGTTGGCGCAACGAGCCAGCATTTGACGGCGCGTCAGCGCCGCAGGAAGAAAACGTCGGCAATGAGACATGAGCGGAACTCGGGGCGGGACGGACGCGGCGGGATACGTTCACCCGGAAACGACCCTCGACGCATCGGCGGAAGGTCGAACTAGGCCACCGTTGTATTGTCCCTGCTCGAACGCCCCATCACAAGCCTGGCATGCCGTCCGGGTAGGTATACCGTTTGGGGCGTATGCCGAGTCCGTCGGGCGCCGCGCCGTTCAACGGGTGATGGAAGTCATGCCCGTCAGAGGCGCCTCGCGCGGGCGCTTCGACTTCGCCCGCTCGACCGCCTGATGGAACCGCATCCATTGCTGCGTGTACCAGCTATGATGGGTTCCCGTCATAGTGGCAATGTCTTTGGCGCGCGTCGATTCCGCCAGAGCGCCTTCCAGATCACCCAATTGAAAGAGCGCTTCGGCGTGCGTGTCCAAAAATTCCGGCTTTTCGGGGGCTAACTTTAACGCATGTTCCGTCAACGTTTTAGCGCGCGGCGGGTCACGGTACCAAGAGTCCTCGGCGGTTAGCAACACCCAAGCCAGGTTATTCTGGAGCAGGGCTTGCTTGTCCGTGTCGTAACCCACCCGTTGAATCGCACGTTCATAGGCGTAGATGGCCTCGGCGTAGCGTTTTTGCGTGGTCAAACGTTCGGCAAGCACTCGGGCGTTTTCTAGTGCGGCGGGGTCATCGTCGGCTTTGAGTTTTTGGCGCAAACGGATGATTTCGCCGTCTTCGCCTCGCAGGCGCGAGTAAACGGGCCTTCCCCAAGAACTGCCCACCAGCCATTGCTCTAACCGCTCTTGCTGCCACAAACTGCCAGCCATGACGAGCAAGGTCCACAGAACCAGACCACCGGCTACCGCCGGCCACAGGCGAGAAGGCCCTTGCTCGGCAAGCCGTTTGCGCCGCACAACCTCGTTCGTGACATCAACATTTTCCGGCAACAACAACGAAGGCGGAGCCGGCTCGGGCGCGGGAGGCAAACCTTTCTCCACCACGGGCGCTTCGGGCGTTTGGGCGGGCGCCCAACGTTGGAGAAAACGGTCGCGCAGCGCGGCCCGTTGGTGTTCGTCCCAGCTTTCGACTTCCGCGATCGCGTCGTCCAACGTGGCGAAGATCTCATTCGCGGGAGCAAGCGGTTCGGTCGATTTGCCGAAACGGCACGCGTCGTAAAGCGATGCGAAGTTCGTCGCCGTTTTACGAGACAAGACCCCTTCGTCGGCCAGAACATCGCAGTATTGACGCACCGACGCAGCAGCAGGTCGAGCCAATCCCAGCGATTCCCAGCGCGCTAAGCGCTCCTTCAGTGCGCCTAAAGTCACCGAGCGGTCCGCGCAGTCATGCATAATGGTGGTCCCCTGAATCGAGGAGCGAGAAGAGCGATGGGCGTTAATCGTAACACATGGCGCTCGAATCGCCTATCAATTGTCAAGGAATTTGCTCGCGGGGGGTGACCAGCCCAACAAACTGACTAAACTCGCGGCTTTACAGCTCCAGTTCGCTTTTCGATCGAGTACGCTTGGCTATCGCGTCCGTGGTACGCTGTGATCAATTCCGCCAGGAACCCAATCGACATGAATTGCGCCCCCAGCAGCAATGCGGTAATGGAAATGTAAAACCAGGGGGAAGTATGCAAGTGCTTTGGCTCCATGAACTCAACCGTCCAGGAAAGCACGCGGTAGGTCAACAACAAGAAAAAGCCCGCGCCGCCCAAAAAGAAGAACAGCAGCCCCACGGCGCCCAGTAAGTGTTGCGGACGCTGGCCAAAACCGGTCAAAAAGTACACGGTCAGCAAATCCAAGAAGCCTTTGACGATTCGCCAAACTCCGTACTTGGACCGGCCATGTTTGCGCGGGCGGTGGTTGATCACGATTTCATCGACGCGCCAGCCCCGCGCGTGCGCCAACACCGGCACGAAGCGATGCAACTCGCCGTAGAGCCGAACTTCGTGAAAGATCTCTCGCCGATAGGTCTTAAAACCGCAGTTATGGTCGTGCAAATGCACGCCGGTGAGCCACCCGACCATGCGGTTAAACACGCGTGACGGCCCTACTTTATGCCAGGGGTCATGCCGGACTTTCTTCCAACCGCTGACCACATCGAAGCCTTCTTCCATCTTTTCGAGGAAGCGGGGAATCTCGTGTGGGTCGTCCTGCAAATCGGCGTCCAGGGTGATGACAATCTGGCCTTGTGCGGCCGAGAAACCGGCGTCGAGCGCCGCGGCCTTGCCAAAGTTCCGGCGAAAGCGAATGCCGCGGACGCGCGAATCCAGCGCGGCCAGTTTTTCGATTTCATTCCACGAACCGTCGTTCGAGCCGTCGTCGACGAACAGGATTTCAAATTCGTAATTCTCGCGGCGGGCTAGCGTGTCGATCTCGCCATAAAGCTCACTCAGGCTTTCGACTTCGTTGTACACAGGAATCACGATCGACAGCATGAACATCGCTTTCTCTTGCCGTGGCCAACGCGCCTACGCGCGGCTTGAGGTATTTAACGTAGCGGGTGATTCTTGGTGCTGCGCCGGCGCCGGCGCAAGGACGTATAGAATACCCGACATCGCCAACTCGGCCAAAAGCCAGATCAATCGTAACAGCACAGCCGAAACAATCGCCCCGACGTCGCCAAACACGGGCGCCAATAGCGGTATGACGACCAGTTCGCGAACACCCAAGCCGCCGGGAATGAGCGACAGAAACCCCGCCACCATGGCCAAGGCCACACTCGCGGCAATCAGCGGGATATGTTCCAGCTGAGGCGTTGTGCGCACCAACTCCTCGGGCAAACTTTGCAGCACCGCCCACAGGCTTAGACCCATCAGGCACCAGCCGATGCTCATGGAGACCCACCCCCGGAGCATCAACCGCCAATCGATCCCTTGGAGCGAATGCTCGATTTGAGGGTTCAAACGCTGGACCTGGAGCAGTTTCACCAGACGGCGAAAAATGGGCGGCAACGTGGGAACGCCTGCGCCCAGCATCATCAACACTCCGAGGAATAACAGTCCGCTGTATTGTCGGTACAACGTGGCCAAAAGCGCCGAAGCGAAACAGGCGCCAACCGCCATAAGCGTGAGCGTTTCGACAAACACGCAAATCGCCGCGGTCGTGGCGTCTACGCCGCGTCCCCGCACCAGCGAGGTGCGCAACACGACCACCATCGCCTTGCCGGGCACGTACTTTCCTAAATGGCCAATGAAGTACGCTCGAGCCGTTGGCCAAAACTCGGGATGTTGCCCCATGGCCCGAAGCGCCTGACGCCAAAACCAATACGCAGGCCACTGCCCCGCAACATACAGCACGCCGGCCGCCGCCAGCCATGCCGCATCAAGGCGAATCAGGTCGCGCGCCGTGATTTGCTCTTCGCGCAAACTATGAAACGCCTTTTGAATGGTGTACCACACGCCCCAGATCACCAGGGCGATGACGGTCAAACGAATTGCGAACTTGACGCGACGCAGCCAAGGAATCTTCTTTGCGAGCGGGCCGGGGGCAGCAGAGGCGGGCAAGGCAGCGCTTTCACTAAGAGAGGCGGTTTCGTCGCTTCACACAATCGAAAACAATCACTGAGCAAACCACGTGGGCATTGTCCAACTCGCCCAAGGACGACACAAGCCCGATGCGGCCGAGGCAAGGCGACACCGCGCGGCTGACCCCCCAACGATGGCGGGAAGACCGGTTATGCATCCACGGTGGTTGATGCCGGTTCCGTCGAATCTTCGTTCAATCGGAGTTATCCGTTGTGCCGATGTTTAGATAGATCAATTCCACATTCCGCCGTGGTCTTCGCGCCTGCGGCGACCTTGCTCGACCCATCGCCAGCTCAGGGGGAGGTTTGATGATTCGTCGCACCGCCGCGGCGCTACTGTGCGCCTTCGTTGTCATTCCAAGTTTCTCCCCAAACCAGGCCGACGCGGAAGAGCGCGCCTATGGCCGAGTTTGGGGCGCTTCCCAAAGCATGCGAGACTGGGAACGATTTTACCATTATCCGTACGTATATTATCCCCAAAACTTTTGGGGCAATGAATACTATCGCAGTAGCGATTCTTTGTACTACCGATATCCTCCAGAAATGAGAATTCCCGTGTACAATCGCCAATGGCACAGCCATTATCCGGAAGGGCGTCGTTGGCACACGGGCCATCAGTTCAACTTGGACGTCTTTTAAGGCTGGCGGTTTAGGCAAGCAAAGCAAGCAAGGCAAACAAATTTTCACTTGCCATTGCGTTATACTGTACCGCAACGTATAAATTGAAACGGTGATCGAGGTTTACCTCGATCTACTGGCCCTCCGTAGGTTCCTGCCCCACCTGCGGAGGGTTTTTTATTGCGCTTTGGGTTCTTTTCGCGCTCGGGTTTCTCTTTGCACCGTAAGCCGGCTCGGTTATATTACCTCCCTTACCTCAGCGAATCCGCCTTCGCTGTTTCTGCACCCACTTACTTCAGGGAGGGAGTTCATGGCCAGGACCCGCATCCGCCTGAGCATGGCTGAAATGGAGCACCAAAACCGGCTGGAAAAGCTCGACATGAGCACCGCCGAAATTGGGCTGACCGTGCGAACCACCAACTGTCTTGAGGAGCGCGGCATCTTCACCGTGCGCGACTTGCTCAACTGCACGAAAGAGGATCTGCTTTCGATCTCGAACTTTGGTGAGAAAACCTTAGAAGAGGTTTATCAAGCGTTGGAAGGCATTGGCTTTTGCCGTCCTGATAAGCAGTCGCGTCCTCCTCGCTAAGTTTTTTTCGAGGGCCAGGGTTCAGCGATCGCAGGAGTCGGCGTTGATTCGGCGCCGATTCCTCACCTCACGCAATGCCGCCATCGCCCGCCCTCGGGCGATTATTTCTTTCCTGCAGGGAAGTCGACAAACACCTTGAGCGCGCCGTCGCGGCGCTGCCGGAACGTGTCGAAGGCCATTTGAATTTCGGCCAGCGGAAAGCGATGCGTAATCACGGGGGCTACATTCAAGCGGCCTTCGGCAATCCAGCGCATGGCCAGCGGAAAGTCGCGCGTGAAGTCGGGTTCGACGCTGGTATACACCGTCAAGTTCTTGCGGAACAAGTCGTACCAGCGAACTTCATCCACTTGTTTTCGCGGCACGCCAAAGAACAAGATCGAGCCAAACTTGCGGCACAGGTCGCTACATAGGTTCAGGGCTTGTTCGCGGTGTCCCACTGCTTCGATGACCACGTCGGCCAGATGACCGTTCAAAATGCGGCGAGTCGCCTCGGCGGGGTCCTCCTGCGACGCGTTCACCACGGCCGTGGCGCCCATGGTCGGGCTCACTTTGAGGCGTGATTCGAGCAGGTCAATGGCGATGATTTCACGCGCTCCCAGGTTTCGCACCGCCGCCGTGAAAAGTTGCCCAATGGGGCCCTGTCCTACGATCGCCACGTTCTGGTCGATCAAGTTGGGAAGCTTTCGCAGCGCGTAAATCACGGTGCCCAGCGGTTGTGCGATCAAGGCGTGGTCTTCCGGAATGCGCGGGTCCAGCGGAATGGCCCGCTGCTCGGTCACGGCGAATCGCTCGAACAGCCCACGTTGGTTGATCGGCACGCAGAGCACACGATCGCCGCGGCGGAAGCGTTCGCCGGTCGTGTCGACCACCGTACCGATCATTTCATGCAGCGAATGTCCTGTCTCGATCAGAAACTCGGGATACGTTCCTTCGAAAAATAGCAGGTCCGAGCCGCACAAGCACGCCAGCTCCACTTGAAACAAAATTTCGCCGGGCCGGTCGAGCGTCATCTCGGGCACGTCGATCAATCGAATCTTCTCAGGAGCGTAAATTTCACCGGCAAGCATAGGAGGCGTGGGGCAAAAGGCTGGAGACGATGGGGTAGCAGGCAAGCGCGACAACGATTCCCTAGTGCGTATTTCATCGAGGCGTGATGACTTCTTCCGTGTGGTCCACTTGCTCCGCGAGTGGTTTAAGGCACGCGCGGAGCGATGGCGCCACATTGGGGGCGTCACACCTGCGTGAAACGCGCTTTCGTGCTTGGTCAAGATTAAGAATCGAGGTCCCGACATCAGCCGCCACGCACTGGCGTGCGGTTCTCGCTGAGTCGCGCGATCCTCACAACGAAATCTTGACGAAGCCCTCGGACGCATGTGAACACGCGGCCGCGAAGCCAATAACCTAACCCCAAAAACTCGCGTCCGAAAGCCGACGAACGACGACTGGCGCCCCGCGTTACTTCCGGTCGAGCTGCAGCTTGAGAAAATGGGTTGAACAACTAATGCAGGGGTCGTAGTTGCGAATCAGGTGCTCGCAACGGCGGGTGGCTTCCGCATCGTCATAGGCGAGCACGCGCGGCACGTATTGCCGCAAGTCTTCTTCGATTTGCCCCTGATTTTGTGAAGTAGGCGGAACGATCTTGGCCTCGGCCACCAAACCGTCCTCGCCAAGTCGGTAACGGTGGTAGATCAATCCGCGCGGAGCCTCCGTGGCGTGACAGCCCTCGCCGGAATGCGGTTCATACGGCGCTCGGCTGGGAGTCGCCTCGGTCGAATAAGCGCGAACCAGCCGTAAGGCTTCCTCGAAGGCGACGATCAACTCGACGGCTCGCGCCGCGATGCTTTGAAAATTATTGCGCGAAGGCCAGGAAACGCCGCAGGTTTCCGCCTCGCGCCGGGCGCGCGGCGGCAATTGCTCAAAACACAGGTTCACACGCGCCAGCGGTCCAACGAGGTACGGCGTCTCTTGAGGAACCATGACACTATGCAGCGCCGTGCTTTGCGGCATGTGCCGTTCTTGAAAATGCGTTTCGTACTCCTCTGCAGAGATATCCAGGCCGCCCGAAGCCACCACGCGGCCTTCGTTCATGGGGTACTCGTCCGGATGTTTCAGCGCCACGCACGCATAATCCACTTCCAGGTCCGGGAAGTCGAACCCCGCCACCCACTGCAAGGTTTCGACCGAGGCTTCCAGCCCCCATTCGAGATCAGGAATAAGACGTTGCAAATCGGCCGGGCGCGGCGCGCGATAGAAACCTCCTACGGTCACATTGATCGGGTGAATCGCGCGGCCTCCCAGAACTTCCAGCAGTGCGTTGCCGATCTTTTTGATTCGCAGGCCGCGCTCCACTGCAGCGCGATGGTCAGCCGCCATGCTGATGCCGCTCTCATAGCCGAGAAAGTCGGGCGCATGCAGCAGGTAGATATGCAACGCGTGGCTCTCGATCCATTCGCCGCAGTACAACAACCGCCGCAAGGCGCGAATCTCGGGCGTTACGGTTACGCCCAGCGCCTTTTCCAGCGCATGGCATGCGCTCATTTGGTACGCCACAGGACAAATGCCGCAAATACGCGCGGTAATGTCTGGAACTTCGCGAATTTCCCGGCCGCGCAGGAAACTTTCAAAGAAGCGCGGAGGCTCGTAAATATTAAGTTCGACCTGCTCGACGCGGTCTCCTTCCAGCCGGACGTAGAGCGCCCCCTCGCCTTCCACACGGGTAAGAGCCTTGACCTCAAAAGTGCGTTTCTCGGTCATGCCGGGTCTTTCTCATGCCAGATCTTGCTTCGTCTGATCTTTCACGACGGGGCGTCGGGCGTATTACCAAGCGCGGCCGCGGTCTCTAGGTCATCGCTGGCTTCACGAAACTCCGGCGCGTAGCCATTGAAATTCCGAGTTAACCGAACCAACTGCACGGCGTCGGCCCCGCGATTGGCGTAGTGACCAAGCAAACTGGCCAGGTTGGGTTGTTCCTTCGGACCAAAGCAACCAAAACATTCACGATGATACGCCGGACAAATCACACCGCAACCGGCTTGTGTGACGGGGCCCAAGCACGCCACGCCTTGCGCCACGGCGACACAAACCACGTGTTTACGCTTACAGTCGATGCACACACTGTAACGCGGTACGCGCGGTTTGCGGCCTTGCAACAACGCCGCCACCAGTTCGACCAATTGATGTTTATTGATCGGACAACCGCGCAGCTCAAAGTCGACAATCACATGATCCGCCACGGGCGTACTGGTGGCAAGTGTTTTGATGTATTCGGGATGCGCGTACACCTGCGAAATAAACTCGTTCACGTCGGCCCAATTGCGCAGCGACTGAATCCCGCCTGACGTGGCGCAGGCGCCAATCGTGACCAGGAACTGGCATTGGTCGCGAATCCGCCGAATGCGTTCCGCGTCGTGCGCCGTGGTAATCGAGCCTTCGACCAGGCCCACGTCGTACGGCCCCTCCAAGGTTCGCGTGCGAGCTTCAAGAAAATACGCAATCTCGACGGCGTCGGCCACCGCCAGCAATTCGTCCTCGGCGTCGAGGAGCGAAAGTTGGCATCCGTCGCATGAGGCGAACTTGAATACGGCAAGTTTCGGTTTGGCAGCCATCGCGGCTTCCTCGGAACGTTCAGAATTACAAGTCTTCCAGGTGCAAGTACGGCTCCATCTGCGCGTAGGTGAATACCGGGCCGTCTTTGCATACAAAGGTTGGCCCTAATTGGCAGTGCCCGCAAAATCCCATCGCGCAATTCATGTTGCGCTCCATCGAAAGGTGAATTTGCTCGCGTTTCACCTTGCGGGCGAGCGCCTCGAACACGACAAACCGGATCATGATCTCGGGTCCGCACGTCAGCACATGCGTTTGTGGGGCGTTCAACCGCAAGCGATAAAACAACACGGGCACCACGCCGATGTGTCCTGTCCACTCCGAGGCGCCCAGATCGACGGTAATCACTACTTCGATTCCTGCCGCGCGCCAGGCGTCATACTCGTCGGCGTACAACAAATCGTTGGGAGTGCGCGCTCCGTACAACAGAAATACCCGGCCGTACTGCGCCCGGTGGTTGATGATCTGATAAATCGCGGGGCGCAGGGGCGCCAATCCTACGCCACCGCAGGCGATCACCACATCGCCGCCGCGACACTTCTCCACGGGCCAGGCGCTTCCAAACGGACCTCGCACCAGAATTTGATCGCCCGCACTTTTGCGCGAGAGCGCCTGAGTCACGTTTCCCGCCACGCGCACCGTGTGCAGGAAGGATCCATATTTCTCTGGGTCGGAACTGATCGAAATGGCCGCCTCTCCCATGCCCGGCAAATAGAGCATGTTGAATTGCCCGGGGGCAAAACGGTAACTGGCGGCGCGGCGCTCTTCCTCGAAAACCAGTTCATACGTGGCGATGCCCGGCGCTTCCTGCTTGACGTTCGCAATGCGGGCCGTGCGCGGAGTCCACGGACCGGCCACATCCATCGAACGGGTCGCGGTTGGCGCTCCCATGCTCATGGCATTGTTCCTCGAAGGGCGGCGATTTCCTCGGTCAGATCAATTCCCACGGGGCACCAGGTAATGCATCGTCCGCAACCCACGCAACCCGACACGCCGAACTGGTCGATCCACGTAGCCAGTTTGTGCGTTAGCCATTGCCGATAGCGCGAACGCACCGACTTACGGACCGTGCCGGAGTTCATATAGGAATGTTCGGCGGTAAAGCACGACGCCCAGGACCTTTCGCGGCGAACCTGATCGCCGGTCAAGTCGGTCACTTCGTCCACGGTGCTGCAAAAACACGTCGGGCACACCATCGTACAGTTGGCGCAGGCCAGGCAGCGTTGCGCTACGCTTTCCCAGCGCGGATGCTCCAAGTTGTTGAGCAATAACTCGCGCAGGTCGGTCACGTCCAGGCTGCGTAGCGGCGGCCCCTTGTGAAGGTCCTGTCGCTCGCGCGGAGCGCGCTGATGCATGGCGCGCTCCAGCTCGCGCGGCGCACGGCGTGCGGCCTCGATCTCGGAGATCGTGCAGGGCGTCCAAGGGCAGGCCGCGACCGCTTCGCCGCCGCGTTCCGAACCGGTTTCGATCACGAAATGATCGTCTTGTTCCGTAAGCGCCAAATCAAACCCCGAGACGACCGCCGGCCCCGTCTTCATCGAATGGCAGAAGCACGTCGCCGCCGCGCGGCGGCAATTCACCGCGGCGACGAACAAATTGCTGCGCCGCGCCTGGTACGCCGGATCGACAAACTCGACCTCGACGAACACCAGGTCCTGCACCCACAGGGCTCGCAGGTCGCACGCACGCGCGCCGAGCACCGCCAACGGCGGATCCGGCGGCGCGGGGGCGTGCAACCGCCATTGATCCTGCTCGCGCGAAAGTTGCAGCAGCGTTTCGCGCGGGGGAAACAGAAAATTCTTCAGCGAGTGCGGCCCCACGACGTAATCAAAGTAGGCCCCGTCCTCCTGCGGCTGCAGGCGGTAGAAGCCGCCGTCTTGCTGGTCGACCCAGCCGCGCGGCAACTGTTCGACGGAGTCCACGTCGTCGTAGATGACGGCGCCTTGGGAGAGCCGCGGCCCGATGGTTCGATAGCCCATCGCGCGCAGTTGGTCGATGAGCGTTTGCAGCTCGGGCTTGGCGATGCGGACGAACGATCCTACGGGCAAATTCGTCGCACTCATAACATCGCTTGGGGTTGGTCCGACGGCGCCGGAGTCGTCGTCCGGGGCATCTGTTGACCATACACATCCAGCAACTGGAGCCGCGTGGCGCTTAATCGCTTAGCCAGCGCCAAACCGACCCGCCGCATGATCTCGTAACCAAATCGCGGGTTATGCTCGCAGAGCGTGAGGAGTTGCCCCGCGTTGATCTTGAGCAGTCGCGCCGGAGTCAACGTGCGGGCCGATGCGGTCAAGCGGGTTTGTTCGAACAGGGGCGACCACCCCAGCAGCTCGCCATCGCTCACAGTGAAAATGCGCCGGCATCCGACGCTCGGTGCGCATACCTCTAGCGAAATATTGCCGTGGAATACCAGGTACACATGAGACGCCGGCTCGCCCTCGCGAAAGATCAACGTGCCGGCGGGCTGCTCGACGAGTTCAGAAATCGACGCGACCTGTTCGAGATACCCTGGAAAAATACCTCGCAGAAACGGGGTTTCCCGCAGGTCTTCCAGTAACGACGTGTCATTCATAGCCGGGCGCCTCTTGTGAGTTCAACTCCTGAACGATGCGCCGCTCCAACTTGACCGCGGCGTGCGCCACGGCAGGCGTTAAGTCCTCGCCCAAGCGGCAAGATTCACATTCAATGCAATACAGCACCACCTGCGGCAATGCCCATTGCAGCGACTGGGCCAAACGCAGGGCTGCGTCCAGTTCGACCCCATGGGTTGAACGCATTTGACGCGGCGCCAACGGCGCCTCGGGCCACTCCCAACGGTAGATCGTTCCCGGCGCCGCGCCCGATTGGCAACCATCGACGATCACCAACCGCAAGGCGCCCTCGAAATAGTCCAACGTCTGAGTAGGATTCGGCAAGGCCACGACCGTCGCCGACACATCGCCGCGTTCCGCTAATCGCTGCGCGACGTGCCAACCAACTTGATCGTCGCCGTAGGGACTTCCCAAACCGAGCACGCGATCGACACGATCGAGGGTCAAGGCAACTCCCGAGAGGGCGTCGAAGGGCAGACCAGGTCGCACCAACCCGTTCGCAATTGAAGTACCAAACCGCCGTTTTGTGTTTTGGTTGAGCGACACGCCCAAAAGTCGGGTGATTTATCCCGACGACGGCGCCCGCGGAGCGCGCCAAATGTGCAGGCTGGCGCGTGCAGTGTGCGATCGGGCGCGCCCGCCGCGCGCCGTGCTCGCTGCCGATGCGCAAAGATGGCGCGATGTATTCAACCCGCATCAGGCGGGCGCTATGCACAATCGCCGCCAGTCGACCGTCTCGGTAAAGCCTCCTTCCCAGGCGACTTGCGTCAGCACGGGAGGACCGCAGCGCTTCTTCAGTTCGTCCAGGTTGGAAGCCACGCTCGGATCATGTTCCAAACGGCGCACATGGTTTAATACCACGCCAGCGACGTCCAATCCCTCGGCGTAGGCCGCCGCCGTGATGAGCGTTTGCAGCGTCTGATTGATTACGCCCAGAACGTTCGGCGCGACGACCACCAACGGATAACCAAAAGCTTGCGCCAAGTCGGCGACGTAGTCGTCGTCCGACATGGGCGACATCAACCCGCCGGCGCCTTCGACCAGCATCACATCACATTGTCCCGTCCACGCGGCCAGCCCGGCGTAAAGTTGGTCGCGATCAATTTCCTTGCCTTCGGCCCTGGCGGCCAGATGCGGGGCGAGCGGAGCCCGGAACATTTGCGGGCAAACCAAGTCAAGCGATTGCGGTCGGCCTGCCGCTTCCCACAGGGTTTGCGCATCGTCCGAGATGAGCCGCCCCTCGCGCTCCTCGCAACCGCTGGCTGCCGGCTTATACACGCCGGCGCGCACTCCCGCGGCCACGAGCGCCTTGGCGATGAGCGCCGCCACATACGTTTTGCCGACGCCGGTATCGGTGCCGGTTATGAACAATCCTCGCGGTGGTTTCGTGGTCATACCGCATACGGTACCATTTGCGAGGGCGCTTGTTCAGCCGACCTGGCGCGGGTTTCTTCCCAACCGGGGGTTTTCTCCAAAATCTTGCGTGGCTGGGGTTGGCGAAACGTACACAAGAAAAATAATTTACCTGCGCCGCTTGGTCCGCGGCGGCTTCTTTTCTTCCTGCCAGACGATTAGGCCCGATTGATCGAAATGAGCAAAAAAACGAATCCTGTGAAGGTCGCCCTGGTGCAAATGTCGTGCGTCGACGAAGCCGAGCCGAATGTCACAAAGGCTGTGCGCCGCATCGGCGAAGCGGCCGCGCAGGGAGCAAACATCGTTTGTTTACAAGAGTTGTTCGCCGGGCCGTATCCGTGTCAAACCGAAGATCACGCCCAATTTGAGCGGGCCGAACCGATTCCCGGCCCGACTAGCCAACGGCTCGCTGCGGCGGCGCGCGAACATGGCGTGGTGTTAGTCGGATCGATCTTCGAACGCCGCGCGCCCGGGGTCTACCATAACACGGCGGTGGTGTTCGACGCCAACGGGGAGACGGCGGGCGTGTATCGCAAGATGCACATCCCCGATGATCCCCTTTACTATGAAAAGTTTTACTTCACCCCCGGCGATCTGGGGTTCCGCTCGTTCAACACCCGCTACGGTAAAGTGGGAGTGTGCGTGTGCTGGGACCAGTGGTTCCCGGAAGGCGCGCGGCTCACGGCGATGACCGGCGCCGAAATCATCTTTTATCCTACGGCGATTGGCTGGATTCCCGGCGAAAAGGACACTTACGGACCCGCACAACATTCGGCCTGGGAAACCATGATGCGCAGCCACGCCATTGCCAATGGGGTTTACATCGCGGCGCCCAACCGAGTGGGGCGGGAAGGCGAAGTTGAGTTCTGGGGAGCATCGTTCATTGCCGACCCCTACGGCAAAGTCATCACGCGCGGCTCGCACGATCAGGAAGAAATCGTGATGACCGAGTGCGATTTGAGCCTGATCGACGTGGCCCGAACCCATTGGCCTTTCCTGCGCGACCGGCGCATCGACGCCTATGGCGACTTGACCCGCCGCTACTTGGACTAGGCGCCATAGCCCCTGGCTTCCGCTTAACGCGCGGCCAGCGAAGCCCGTAACACGCGGCCTGTGGCCGAGTGGTCCTGCCCGGCGACTTCTTCGGGAGTGCCGCGCGCAATGACTTGGCCCCCTTCGTCGCCGGGGCCAGGCCCCAGGTCAATCAGATAATCGGCGGCGCGCATGAGTTGCAGGTTGTGTTCGACCACGATCAGCGAGTGCCCCACGCCGATCAGCGCGTCGAAACAATCCAGAAGTTGCGTCACGTCGGCAAAGTGCAGCCCCGTCGTTGGTTCATCCAAGAGAAACAACGTGCGGGCGCGCCGCGCCGACGACAGGAAACTGGCTAGTTTCAAGCGTTGCGCCTCGCCGCCTGAGAGCGTCGTGGCGGGCTGCCCCAGACGCAGGTAGTCCAGCCCCACATCCATCAGCGGCTTCAGTTTGGCTTGCACTTTGGTCTGGCCGCGGAAAAAGGAGAACGCCTCGCGCGCGGTCATTTCCAGCACGTCGGCAATGTTTCGGCCGCGATACCGAATATCGAGGATCTCCTTCCGATAGCGCGTCCCGTGGCAAACAGGGCAGCGAATGTAGACATCGGCCAAGAACTGCATGTCGATTTGCTTGTGGCCGTCTCCTTCGCAGGCGTTGCAACGCCCCCCCTCGACATTAAAACTGAAATGACTGGCGGTGTAATTGCGTGTCCGCGCCTCAAGCACACTGGCGAAGACGTTGCGGATCTCGTCGAACGCCTTGATGTACGTAACGGGGTTAGAGCGCGGCGAACGAGCCACGGGCGACTGATCGATCAGCAGCACTTCGTCGATTTGTCCGTCGCCGATGACGTCGTCATACGGGGCTGGCTTGGGCGACTCCTTCTTCTTGCGCCGGCACAACGCAGGGTACAAGGTTTCTTCAACCAGCGTACTTTTACCGGCTCCACTGACGCCTGTTACCAGGCACAACACGCCAAGGGGAAACTCGACGGTCAAATTGCGCAGGTTGTTTCCGCGGGCGCCCACCAGCTTGACCCACCCCCGATTGGTGGGCCGGCGATCCGAGAACGCCACGCCGCGGCGACCGGCGAGAAAATCGCCCGTGACGCTGCCCGGCGCCGTGAGCAAATCCTGCGGAGGTCCCTGAAAGACCACCTTGCCGCCTCGATCTCCGGCGCCAGGGCCGATCTCGACCACCCAGTCGGCGGCGCGAATGACATGCTCTTCATGTTCGACCACCGCCACGGTATTGCCCCGATTGCGTAAACCTTCGACGGCCCGCAGGAGCCGCTCAACATCGCTCGGATGCAACCCCGCGGTTGGCTCATCCAGCACGTACAACATATGCACCAGGCTGGACCCAAGGGCCGAGGTCAGCATCGCGCGCTGGGCTTCGCCGCCGCTGAGGGTTTTGAGCGTTCGGTCGAGCGCCAGATATCCTAATCCTACGGCGTCCAGGTAACGCAGGCGGTTTTCGACCTGCTCGAACATCGCGCCGCCGACGCGCCGCTCCCAGTCACTGGGCGTCAGCGCGCGGAAGTACGCCAGCGCGTCGGAAATCTTCATATCGCACAGTTCGGCGATGTTTTTGCCCGGGGGTGTTTCAGCCTCCGTG
Organism: Planctomycetota bacterium; assembly: GCA_963204915.1. Classification (GTDB taxonomy): domain Bacteria; phylum Planctomycetota; class Planctomycetia; order Pirellulales; family Pirellulaceae; genus JAHWKS01. The sequence goes on from CAUJHS010000117.1 coordinate 436,454, forward strand.
CGGGAATTCGCGTCATTCGCCCCAAGACGAACGGCCAGCGCCTCGGGGCGCAGTCGCGCGCCGTGACATTCCGGACAAACCCGTTCGCTGCGCCAGCGCGAGAGGAACACGCGGATCGGCGTCTTGTATTTCCTTCGCTCCAACCATTGAAAGAAGCCAGCCAGCCCCCCAAAGTTACGTTCCGGTACGCCCTCTTGAATGAGCTTCAGATGCTGCTCGTTCAACAGGCGGAACGGAACATCGACGGGGAGGTCGTAGTCGCCGGCCAAGTCCAACAGTTCCTGCAACTCATGGGTGTAGGCGGGCGTGGTCCACGGGGCGATCGCGCCCTCGCGAAGCGACTTATCACGGTCGGGAACGACGAGGTCCAAATCCACATCGAGCACATTGCCAAATCCCTCGCAGCGAGGGCAAGCGCCAAGCGGGCTGTTGAAGCTGAACAGGCGCGGCTCGGGAACGATGTAGTCCTCGCCACATGCTTCGCATCGCAGCGCCGTGCTGAATGCCCGACGATGAAACGATTGCCCGTCAATCGACACGCCGCCCTCGCCCGCGGTTTCCACGAACGCCTGGCAGGCGCCGGAGCCTTTCTCAAACGCGATTTCCAAGGAATCGCGCACGCGTTGCGGCTCGGACGAGCCGGCTCGGAGCCGGTCGACCACCGCGTACACCACCACGGGGAGGCTGGAAAAGTCTTCCCGCGCGGCGTCAAAGCCTTCCGCCAGGTTTACCGTTTGCTCGTGAAGGATGGCGCGAATGAAACCATCTTCCTTGAGTTCGCGGACCACGGCGTCGAACTCCTCTGCGGAATTCGCCTCGCGGCGAAAGGTAACGAGAAACCGAGTTCCTGGCGTGACCTGTTCAAGCTCCGCCGCCGCCGACTGCGGCGATTCGCGGCGCACCTTTTGGCCGCACCCCTGGCAGAAAACGCGGCCAATTTTCGCGAACAAAAGCCTAAGGTAATCGATCGTCTCGGTAGCGGCGCCCAGGGTGGCGCGACTGGACCGAGCAATGTTCTTTCGCGTGACTGCCACTGCCGGGGGGATGCCGTCAATCCGTTCCGCCTCGGGCTTTTCCAAACGTTCCAAGAACTGTCGCGTGTACGCCGAGAAACTTTCGATGTACCTGCGTTGTCCTTCGGCATAGAGCGTATCGAGGGCAAGACTTGTTTTTCCGCTGCCGCTCACGCCGCAGAACACAATTAACTGCCCGCGCGGCAAATCGAGGTCGATGGCTTGAAGGTTGTGGGTCGAAACTCCCCGCAGCACGATAGGTCGCTGAAGCAACGCAAAGTCCTTTCCCACGCAAGGAGAGGGGCTGGTCAAATCCTTCATCGTACTTCGCCCCAACCATGCCGAACAGGCGTGTGACTTCCGCGCGGCCGCGTCACGCCCGATGGAAGGATGGGGCCAGGCGTGCTAACTTCGTGAGTATGCGACAAAACATTTGAAAGTGAAGGATTTTGACGATGCGCGTGCTTTCTGGCATTCAGCCAACGGGGCGGTTTCACTGGGGAAACTACTTTGGCGCCATTCGCCAATACATCGCCCTGCAACATGCCGACGAAGCGTATTACTTCATCGCCAACCTGCACGCGTTGACCACCGTGCGCGACCGTGAGGTGCTGCGCCGCAACACCCAGGACGCCGCCCTCGACCTGCTGGCTTTAGGGCTGGATCCCGCGAAGGCGACGCTGTTTGTGCAGTCCGATGTGCCCGAGGTGTCGGAACTGTGTTGGGTGCTAATGACCATTACCTCGCAAGGCCGCCTGGAGCGCTGCCACGCGTTCAAGGAGAAAAAGTCGAAAGGCATTGCCGCCGACATGGGCTTATATACCTATCCCGTGCTCATGGCGGCCGACATTCTCGCGTACGACTCGAACGTCGTGCCCGTCGGGGAAGACCAGGTGCAACATATTGAGGTGGCGCGCGATCTGGCGAAGGCGTTCAACCATCGCTATGGCGAGGTTTTTGTCGTGCCCGAGGCCAAAGTCATGCCCGACGCCGCCCGGGTGCCCGGCACGAACGGCGAAAAGATGTCGAAAAGTTACAACAACACCATCGAGGTGTTCGAGGAAGTGAAAGCGGCGCGGAAGAAAATCATGCGCATCGAGACGGACTCGCGCCCGATGGAGCAGCCCAAAGAGCCCGAAGGCGATCACTTGTATCAGCTTTGCTCGCTGTTTGTGGATGACGCGAAGCGGCAAACCTTGGCGACGCGATACCGCACGGGGGGGTTCGGCTATGGCGAAATCAAAAAGCTGTTAGCCGACGAGGCGGAAGCGTTCTTCGCCCCCGCTCGGGAACGCCGCCGAGAGTTGGAAAGCCATCCTGACCGCGTGATCGAGATTTTGACCGACGGCGCCGGACGGGCGCGTCGTAAGGCCCGGCAAGTGCTCGACCGTGTCCAACAGGCCTGCGGTTTGGCGTATACGAACCCTTAGGACAGGCGGCGCGAGGCTCCGACTCCTCTTGCGCTGTGCGCAAGATCGGCTCTCCAAAAAAAGTTTTTCTCCCCAGCGCGTAAGAAAACGGGGCGAGCGGCACTTTGGATATAGCGTTCCCCGGGCGCCCCAACTGGCTTTCACTGCATCGCGGCGGCGTGCGCCGCCTTGCTAAGGCGTCAAATGGGGGACTGCGTGTGTCGTAATCCTCATTCGTAGGAGATCGCCTGTCATGCGGCAATTTGCGCCTCGTTTCCTTCGCCACGGCGTTTCGCGTGTTCTTTTCCTGGCATTTGTGACTGGAGGAGTGGGTTCGCCGTCGTTCGCCGACGACGAAGCGTATTCCAACCCCAACTTTACGTGGCAGCGTGACCGACCCTACGGAGTGATTGGTTTTCCTGGCGACGACTTTGGCCCCCATTGGGAGTTTGTGCGGCTAGCCACGCACCCGCCGGTTCAGGAGGAACTCGACCTGGCGCCCGAGCAAATTGAAGAACTGCGAGCGGTCGAGCGGGACTTGTTCGCGGTGGACGGCGCCTGGTCGCAAGGCCGCAAGAACCCCAAGTTCTTAAAGCGCGAGTACGAAGCGGCCCGGCGCATCTTGACCGAGGAACAGTCGTTGCGGATCGAGCAAATCAAGGTGCAGCGCCGCGGGGTGCAAGCGTTCCTCCATGCCGATATGCAGGAAACGCTTCACTTAACGCCCGACCAGGTCGAGTCGATTCAAACCGTGTGGAAAAAGCACCTGGCCAAGTCGGAGCACGGCTGGAAAGGGGACGAAGGTCGCCGCTCGTACCACCAGGTTTGGCGCCACGCCCTGGAAACGCTTACCGACTCGCAACGACGCAAATATTTCGAACTGACGGGGCCTGTGATCCAACCCTGAGCACGGTGTGCAGTTCGGCAATTCGAGTTTTCTCCCCGTTTTTCCGCTTCCGAGCCTTGGGCGACGGTCGTTCGACCAAGGTCGGGACCAACGAAAAAGATTTTTTGAGAAATGCGAAAAAGGGTGGCGGGTCGCGCAGACGGCTTGCGAGGTAAGGGTGTTCACGCGGCGACAACCAACACACAACACCGCTCGCCGCGGTTTTCTTCTACACCCTCTACTTTGGAGACCCTGCCATGAAACTCGCATCCCTCACCCGCAAGTTCAAGAAACTGGTTCTGACGCTCGCTTTGGGCATCGGACTGGCGACCCAGGCCCTGGCGGCCCCCGGCAACTTTTGGAGAGTTTCGGACAACAACTACTTCCAAAAGAACGGCGGAACTTGGACCGAGCATAACGCCAACGGACAACTCCGGGCCACGTTCCAGGAAACCGACCGCAACGACAACTACGTCCGCTTGTATGACCGCAGTCGTGACCTGACGATCGACTTGTGGGACAACAAGGCCTGGTTGTGGCAGCCCGGCTCCACGGAATGGCTCGTACTGTGCGAGGGCCAATGGGAGAACCGACCCGAGCAACCACAACCTCAGCCTTCGGAGAATCCTAACCGGATTTACGTGGACGACAGCGACTGGGGCCTGAACGGCAGCAGCCAACGCCCCGGCCTGCACCTGGTTGTGATTCCGAAGGTGTCTACGCTCCGCGACGGTTCGCGATACTTGTTTGTCGACCTTAACGGCACCGAGCTGCACGCGAACAAAGGCGGCCAGTTGGAGGCCGACTCGCTGTTCGACCGCGGCTGGTACCTGGAAAACGTGACGACGACCATCAGCGTGCTTGATTCCAATGTCCGGCTGGGTAGCAACGCGGTGTTCGTGGCGGGCAACAACGGCTCGGTGACGGTCAGCCAGTCGCGATCCTTCGGACAGGAAATCGGCCTTGGAACGGACGGCCCCAACATCGGAATCAACACCAGCGAAGAGCGGACCGACGCCTACACGACGAATTTCACCGGCTTTACGCCCATGGCCTCGGATACCGGCCGCACCGGCGAAAACTACAGCTTTGCCAAGAACGTGTACAGCATGACCGGTTGTCTGGACTACTCGAACGGCACGGCCCTGCGAGGATATACCAAGTGGCAAGACCTGGTCGACGCCCCCCAAAGCAATAGCGATGCCTTCTGGACAGGATTCAGCGGCGTGTTCAGCGGCAAGGCGTTCGAATCGTTCCGGCTGCACAGCCCCCCCGCTCAAGCCAAGAGCGGCTTTCCGGTGATCAGCCAGGTTGGGTTTTTGGCGCCTGCTGGTTACTCGCAACCCGCCACGGTGCGAGTGCAAATCGACTTTCAGATTCGCCGGGTGTCGGTTAGCGGCGAGACGAAGCTCGACTCGACCTACAAGACGCACGGCTACTACCCCTTGAGCATCACCCGCGACATTCCAGTTCACTTTGGTTTCCCGCAAAACTAAGTGCGGCGATCCCCCCCAGACAGCGAAATAGACCGTCAGCAACGTAAACGACCCTTAACATTATGATTTTGCACCACCCGAAAGGGCTGGATCGCTCTCGCGATCCGGCCCTTTTTTATTGGTGAGGTTCGCCAGTTTCTCACGTCTTGCCGCGGCGATTCGCACGATCGCTCTCGGGGGGAGCAGAATCTCCCTTCCGGATTTCTTTACGCAACGCTTGCCAGACCGCCCGCCATGTCTACAGTGTTACGTGTTTGGAGAACCCCCTGAACGTTGACCGGAATTTTCCCATGTTGAGCGCAGCAATGTCGCACGGTGAAGATGTTTTGCTGCGAGATTTGCTGGAAAAAACCAGCCGCACCTTTGCGTTAGCCATACCTTTATTGCCGCAACCCACCCAACGTCAGGTCACGTTGGCGTACTTGCTGCTGCGAATTGCCGACACGATTGAGGACGGCGTTTATCTTTCGCAGCACGAAAAGTTGGCCGGCCTGGAACAATTCGCCGCATTGCTTCGCCAGGCCTCTCGGAATGCGGGACCAGTCGAACAACTCGAATTTCCTCGCTCGCCTTCGGAAAACGCGCACTATCTCCAGTTGTTGGAAGAACTTCCGCTGGTCGTCGGCGCTCTGCGGAGAATCGACCCGGAGGCCCGTGCGACCATACTGAGATGCGTCGAAACATCGCTCGCGGGGATGCAGCGTTTCGTCGCCGCAGGAACGCACCAAGGGGTGCAATTGCAGTCGCGCGATGAGCTTCACGACTACTGTTATGCCGTCGCGGGCGTGGTCGGGGAAATGCTGACCGACTTGTTCGTCCTCGGCGCTCCCTGGCTGGCGCCCATGCGGTCCGACTTGCACACTCACGCACGCTGGTTTGGAGAGGGTTTGCAACTCGTCAATATTTTGAAGGACTCGGAGGAAGATGAACGGGCCGGCCGCCGCTTTACGCCTCGCCACATGCACCGTCGCGAATTGACGGAGCTGGCCTTGGAAGACTTGCATCGCGCCGAAGCCTACCTGAGCGCCCTGAAACACGGCGAAGCCCCGGCCGGCGTGATCGCCTTTACCGAGTTGCCGCTGCGGCTGGCCTGGCGAACTCTTGAATGTGTCGAAGCGAACGGCCCCGGGAGCAAAATTCCCAAAGCCGAAGTGCTCTCGCTGTTAGCCCAAACTTTATATGGCGCTACGCATTCCGCCGACGACGCTCTGGCCAGCGAGGTAACCGCGCGATGAAAGTGCTCTTGGCGGCCCCGCGCGGCTTTTGCGCCGGCGTGCACATGGCGATCCAGTGCCTGGAAATCGCCTTGCGCGAACTGGGCTCGCCGGTGTACGTGTTTCATGAAATTGTCCACAATCGCCGCGTGGTGGAATCCTTCGAGGCGCGGGGCACCGTGTTTATTAACCAGGTCGAGGAAGCGCCGCCTGGAGGGGTCTTGGTGTTCTCGGCCCATGGCGTTTCGCCCGCGGTTCGGCAAGCGGCGCGACGACGTGGGCTGCGCACCATCGACGCCACTTGCCCCCTCGTGGCGAAGGTGCATTCCGAAGCGATTCGGTTTGCTCGCGAAGGCTACACCATTCTGCTGATCGGCCATGCCGGCCACGATGAAATCCAAGGGGTGATCGGAGAAGCTCCGCACGCCATTGTTCTCGTTCGAAGCCTGGACGATGTCGAGCGTTTGCAGCCGCCCGCCCACGCCAAGCTGGCTTGGCTCACGCAAACCACATTAAGCGTGGAGGATACGGCTCGCCTCATCGCACGCCTGCAAGAACGTTTCCCTCACATCGAAGGTCCCGCGAAAGAAGACATTTGCTACGCCACCCAAAACCGGCAGCAGGCGCTGGCCCGGTTGTGCGGCTTGGCCGACGTCGTCGTGGTGGCCGGTAGTCAGAACAGTTCGAACAGTCGCCGCCTGGTTGACTTGGCGCTCTCCAAGGGAACGCCCGCACATTTGGTGGATGGCGCGAAAGGGCTTCACCCCGGTTGGTTTCACTCGGGTCAGACGGTGGTCGTCACCGCCGGCGCCAGCGCGCCGGAAGCGGCGGTCCAGGAAATCGTCGCGTGGCTGGTGCAGCGTTATGGCGCCACGGTGCAGGAGTGCGATGGTCGGATTGAAGATCAGGTGTTTGCGTTACCCAAGGAAGTTCGCAGGATTGTCGCTTCGGCGGCGCAGGCCGAAGCGCGGGAGGCGTTTGTATGAGCAGTCGGCGTAAGACCATCACGATTATCGGAGCGGGGCCCGGCGGACTGGCGGCCGCCATGTTGCTGGCGCGCACCGGCGCCCGAGTGCGCATTCTGGAGCGTAACGACCGCGTGGGCGGCCGCTGCTCCGCCCTCGAAGCGAACGGCTTTCGGTTTGATCTGGGGCCGACGTTCTTTCTCTACCCGCGCGTCCTCGCCGAGATCTTCGCAGCCGTCGGACGCGACTTGTTCGCCGAAGCGCCGATGACGCGGCTTGATCCGCAGTATCGGATTAAATTCGGCGCGGGCGGAAAAATCGATGCGACGCCCGACTTGGAACGCATGACGCAGGAGATCGCCGCAATTTGCCCGCGCGACGCCGCATCGTTTCGTCGGTTCATGGACGACAATCGCGTGAAGCTCGCCCGCTTTCGGCCAATTTTGGAGTCTCCGTTTCAGGGCGCGTTGGATCTGGTGCGGCCATCGCTCTTGCAGGCGCTTCCTTGGGTGAAGCCTTGGTTGTCGGTCGCCGGAGAATTGCGGCGTTATTTTACCGACCCGCGTTTGGCGATCGCGTTTTCGTTTCAATCCAAGTACTTGGGCATGTCGCCGTATCAATGCCCGAGCTTGTTTTCGATCTTGGCGTTCCTGGAATACGAACACGGCGTGTATCACCCGCAAGGCGGCTGCAGCGCCGTAAGCGAGCGTATGGCGGAGATCGCCGAGGAAATGGGGGTTGAAATCCATCGCAACGAGCCGGTGGAGCAACTATTGTTTTCCGGCAAGCGCGTCGTGGGAGTAAGAACCTCGGCCGGCGCGTACCCTACTGACGCCCTGGTGATTAACGCCGACTTCGCCCGCGCCATGCACCGCCTGGTTCCCGACGCGTTACGCAAGCGCTGGTCGAACCGGCAAATTCGGAAAAAGAAGTTTTCGTGCTCCACGTTCATGATGTATCTGGGCGTCGATGGCGTGGAGGAGCAACTCGCCCATCACACCATTTATATTGCGAAGGACTACGACCGCAACTTGGACGAGATTGAACGGCTCCACGTGCTATCGGAAGATCCCTCAATTTATGTGCAGAACGCCTGTATCACCGATCCCACGTTGGCGCCGCCGGGCATGAGCACGTTGTACGTGCTGGCGCCCGTGACGCATAGGCATCCGAATGTTGACTGGTCCGTGGAGCGGCTCCGCTTTCGCGATCGTGTGGTGCGTCAAATGGAGAAGCTCGGCGTGCGAAACCTGGAACGGCGAATCCGCTTCGAGAAGATTCTGACCCCGGCCGACTGGGACACGAACCACGAGATCCATCTCGGAGCGACGTTCAACCTAGCGCACAATTTGGGGCAAATGCTCCACCTCCGGCCGCGCAATCGTTTCGATGAGCTTGAGGGGGTTTATCTGGTCGGCGGCGGAACGCATCCCGGAAGCGGTTTGCCAGTGATCTACGAATCGGCGAGAATCACCTCTCGTCTGCTGGAAGCCGATCTGGGCTTGACCGCCGAACCCGTTCCGACCCGCGAGGCGCCGCTTGTGGAAACCAGTATGTCGCCCGCGTATTGATTGACAGCGTTCCTATGCCTATGTACGCCCTTGATGTTCGTGCGACGCAAGCGCCGGAAGACGTTTCTCGGCACGATGACGCCGCGGCCCAAGTTGCGGCCGCCCGGGCGGCTCAAGTGCGTTGGCGGCGCACCAGTCTCCGCGAGCGCTTGCGGTGGGTTCGCGAAGTAAGGCGCCAAATCGTCGAACATGCTGCGCAGTTAGTTGATTCGGTCGAGTTTCCTTCGCGCCGTGGGCCGTTGGAAACCCTCAGCGCCGAAATACTGCCACTTGCCGACGCGTGCCGGTTTCTGGAGCAAACCGCGGTGAAAACTTTAGTCCCCCGTCGGTTAAGCCGGCGAGGTCGGCCGCTCTGGCTGCAGCGTGTTTCGGTCGAGCTGCAGCGAGAGCCCTTCGGTGTGGTGTTGATCGTCGGCGCGGCGAACTACCCGCTGTTGTTGATGGGCGTTCACGCGCTGCAAGGGCTGGTGGCGGGCAACGCGGTCGTACTGAAACCGGGCCGCGGCGCGACCCCAGCAACCCGAGCGCTAGTGCAAGTGATGACGGCCGCGGGGCTCGACCCGGCGCTGGTCCCCATTTTGCCCGAGGAGCCTTCGTCGGTGGAAGCCGCCGTTCGTGCGGGGGTACACAAAGTGGTGCTGACCGGCTCGGCCGACACAGGACGCCGGGTTCAGACGTTGCTAGCCGATACCCTGACGCCCGCCACGATGGAGTTGTCGGGCTGTGACGCCGTGTTCGTGCTGGACGGGGCCGACCTGCATCGCGTCGCCCGATGCCTCGCCTTTGGACTACGGTTGAACGGCAGCGCCACGTGCATCGCGCCGCGTCGCGTGTTCGTCACCCCACGGCTTGTGCAGGAGTTGGCGCAGCTTCTACAGGCCGAATTGGTGAAGCCCGAAAACGATCTGACGGTTCCCGTCACTCCGGCGACGGCGCGCCTTTTGAATGAAGCCTTGGACGCCGGAGCGACGGTGGTCGCTGGCGGTCTGACGGGCGGCGATGACGCGACGGTGCTCAAGCCCACGTTTCTGTCGGGGGCGTCTCCGGAAATGCGGCTGCTTCAGTCCGACGTCTTCGCGCCGATCACGTCGCTGGTGGCCGTGCCATCCTCGCAAGCGGCGTTGAAAGCGAACGACCAATGCCCCTACGCGCTGGGCGCCGCGGTGTTTGGCGAGGACGCGCTCGCGGCCGACTTCGCAAAGCAAATCGACGCGGGCTGTATTGTCATCAACGACTTGATCGCCCCCACGGCGGACCCCCGCGCGCCCTTTGGAGGCCGGAAACAAAGCGGCTTCGGCGTCACGCGGGGCTCCGCGGGTCTGGAAGACATGACGCAACTCAAAACGGTGATTCACCAGCGAGCCAAGTGGCTTCCCCACTTAGACCCGCCCACACCCTATGACCAGGAGCTGCTCACGGGCCTGCTGCAGATGACGCATGGCCGCGGCTGGCGGGCGAAACTCGCTGGCCTTGGCGCCATGGCGCGAGCCGCATCGCGCCAATACTCCTGGAAGCAACAAACAACGAAGAAAGAACAAGACGATGACTCGTAAACATCCGGTCGTGGTTATCGGTGGTGGGCTGGGCGGATTAGCCGCGGCGTGTACGTTAGCGGCGCGCGGCCATGCCGTGACGCTTCTGGAACGCAACGGCTGGCTGGGCGGGAAAGCCGCCGTGCAGGAGGTGAACGGCTTTCGGTTCGACATGGGGCCGACCATTCTCACGCTGCCATCGGTGTTGCGTCGCATCTTCACCGAGGCCAACCGTCCGATTGAGGACTACCTGGACCTCATCGAACTCGACCCACAATGGCGTTGCATGTTCGCCGATGGTTCGCAGTTGGACCTTGTCGCCAATACGCAAGCCATGCAGCGTCATTTAGAGACGTTCACCAAGGGCGACGCTGCGGTCAGTCGCGGCTATGAAGACTTCATGCAGGTGTCGCGACGTCTGCACGATGTTTCTGAGCGGTTCTATTTCTGGAAAAACGTCGGTTCGATTCGCGATACGTTTGACGCCGGGACGACGTTTTCGCCCAGCGTGTTGTCGGACGTACTCAGCTTGCAAATGGGGCGCACCGTGGCGGGGTTGGTGCGCAAGCATGTTTCTGATGAGCGCGTGGCGCAAATGATCGACCATTTCACGCAGTACGTGGGTTCGGCGCCCGATGCGTCTCCCGCCGTGCTTTGTGGAATCGCCCACATGCAAACCAGCGAAGGGGTGTGGTATCCGCGAGGAGGCACGGCGGCGGTTCCCGCGGCGCTTGTGCGCCTGGGAGCCGAGTTGGGCGTCGAGTTTCGCACTGAGGCCGCCGTGGAGCGTTTGCTCATCAACGATAACCGCGTTGCCGGCGTTCAGCTTCAAGGCGGCGAACAAATCGCGGCGGCCGCCGTGGTGTCGAACTCCGATTCCGTGCGGACGCACCACGAGTTGATCGGCGGCTCGGTCGAACGAAAGTTCATGAACCGGCGACGCTACGAACCCGCTTGCTCGGGCGTGGTGCTGTACTTGGGTTTAAGCCAGCGTTACGAACAGTTTCTGCATCATAACTTTGTGTTCTCGCGCGATCCGCATGAAGAATTCGATTTTATTTACCGCCGCGGCGAGCCGGCGCCCGACCCCACGTGTTACGTGTGCGCTCCCGCGGTGACCGAGCCGGAGGTCGCTCCGCCGGGCGGCGAGGCGCTGTATGTGTTGGTCCACACGCCATACTTGCGGCCTCACCATAACTGGAGCGAGATGTTCCCCCAGTACCGGCAGGTCATTCTCGATAAACTGAAGACGACCGCGGGGCTGGAAGACTTTGAAAGCCGCATCGTTTCTGAGTCGCACTTGACGCCGCAAGACATCGACCAGCGGTATCACGTACTCAACGGAGCGATCTACGGACTCGCCAGCCACGGACGCTTCCTCGGAGCGTTCAAGCCGGCGAACCGCAGCCGCGACGTACATGGTCTTTACCTCGCGGGCGGCTCGGCGCATCCTGGTCCGGGGATGCCCATGGTTTTGATGTCGGGCTGGATTGCGGCGGACACGCTCGATCAGGACCTTCCCCAGGCGGGCTCCCCGGCGCATCGCGCCGCCGTGGCCGCGGTCTGAAACTTGGGAGGTTCGCGACGTGTCCACCGGCTCGCTCCGTCGAAACAAACTTCTCGACGCACCACGCGTAAACCATCGCACGCGAGCGCCGCATGGGGACTCGTTGCCGACCGTGTCGCCTTTTCTCCTGCGCGGCTTTCAATGGTATGTGCGGCGTTATATGCGAAAGCACTTCAACGCCGTGCGCCTCGCGAAAGGTGCGGCGCCGGCGCCCGCCGACACCGAGGCGGTGATCTGCTACGCGAACCATCCCGGTTGGTGGGATCCGCTGCTGGCGTTCTACATGCACCAGCGGTTCTTTCCCGGACGAACGCTGTACGCGCCCATCGATCAATCGGCCTTGGACAAGTACCCCGTGTTTCGCCGGTTGGGGTTCTACGGCATCGAGCTTGACTCGCTTGAGGGCGCTCGACGGTTTCTAACGATCACTCGCGAACTGCTGCAACGCCCCACGACGGCGATCTGGATCACCCCAGGCGGCGCATTCTCCGACGTGCGAAAACGCACCGTGCTCCAGCCGGGGCTCGCGCATCTGGCGGCGCGCATGAACCGCGTTACTTTCTTGCCGGTGGCGGTGGAGTACACGTTCTGGGAAGAACGCACGCCCGAGGCGCTGGCTGAGTTCGGCCCGCCGCTGCACACCCAACCGGGCGACAACTCCAAGGAGTCTTGGCGAACGCGTTTCGAAGAGGCGCTCGCGGCGACGCAAGCAAGTCTCGCGACGCGCGTGATCTCGCGCGACGCCGATCAATTTGACACGTTGCTTGACGGCGCCGCAGGTGTGGGCGGGCCTTACGATCTTTTCCGGCAGGCGGCGTCTTGGCTTCGCGGCCAAGGTTTCAACCCTCGCCACAGACAACCTGGATGAGGAGCTGAGGCCGTGACCGAAATACTCGTTGTTGTCGTGTTCCTGTCCGCAACGCTCACAGCGTTTGCGTTTTTGAAGAACCTGCGTCAGTTCCAAACCGCTCCTCCCGCGGACACAGACGCCGTCTTGCCTTCGGTTTCCGTGCTCATTCCCGCCCGCGATGAAGCCGATCGCATTCGCCAAACGCTCGACGCCGTGCTTGCCAATACCGGCGTTGACCTGGAAGTGATCGTTCTGGACGACCAAAGCCAAGACGGCACGGCGGCAATTGTCGCGGAGATCGCCGCTGCCGATGTCTGCGTGCGTGTCGTGTCAGGCGGCACGCTGCCGGCAGGATGGTGCGGCAAGCAGTTCGCCTGCTATCAACTGGCCCAACACGCGCGGCATGACGATTGGTTGTTTCTGGACGCCGACGTCCTTCTTACCACCGACGCGGTGCGGCGGTGTTTACGGGAGCGGCGACGAACTCAGGCCGACCTGCTCAGCGGTTTCCCGCGCCAAGTGGTGGGTTCGCTGGGCGAAGCGATGCTGTTGCCGCTGATTCATGTGGTGTTGTTGACGTATCTCCCCTTTGGCCGGATGCGGTCGACGAAGTCGCCAGCGGCATCGGCAGGCTGCGGGCAAATGTTCCTCACCAGTCGTCAGGCTTACTGGCGGGCCGGAGGTCACGCGTCAATTCGCGGTTCAATGCATGACGGAGTCACGCTTCCCCGCGCCTACCGCACGGCCGATCTCACAACCGATCTGTTTGACGCGAGCGATCTGGCGCGGTGCCGGATGTATCGCGGTTGGGCGCAAACTTGGCGCGGCCTGAGCAAGAACGCCCACGAAGGTGTGGCGAACTCACGTTTGATTTTGCCCGCGACGTTGCTCCTGGGCATGGGGTATGTCGCGCCCACGTTGACCGCAGCTTACGTGTGCATAGGGTCTCATTCGCTTTGGGTGCGCGTCGTTGCGTTGATCGCGATGGCGATTTCCTTTCTCCCGCGCGTGCTAACGGCGAATCGAATCGACGGATTCCGCTTCGCCGCGCTCTTGATGCCGCTGTCGGTGGTGCTGTTTTTGAGTCTTCAGTGGATTGTGTGGACGAAGAACCTCTTTGGAGCGCGCGCCACCTGGCGCGGGCGCGCCTACTCGCCCACAACCGTCTGATTCGGTGCGAAGCTCCCGTTCGAGGAGAGCTGCGCCAACGTCACACCCGGCCACGGCAAATGGCCTCGGTAAGACCATGCATCACGCCGTCGAGCGGTTCACCCCACGCGCCGCACCACAGCTCATGTGAAACCAGGATACGGCTCGAGGTTTTGCTACTCGCGCTCCAGGGGTTTTGCTAAGATCTTGCACGGCGTCGTCCAGCGTCCGTAGCACGCCGCGCGTGCTTCGTCGTACGGCAACCCAAGGTCAAGGGGATTTTCTCATGTTCAGGCTCGTCTTGTTGATGACGGTTCTGTTGCTATTACCCAATGCGTTAGCCTGCGGTCAAACCTCGGCGACGCCGCCCGATGTGGCCAACTTGCCGGCGCCGGGCGCACGAGGCAATGCGGATAACGTTCCTTACATCGGCAAGAACGATCCTACCGGCAATCCAGTTCGTCTTGCGCGAGCCACGGGGCACGTGTCGAATTACAGCGAAGAGAAGGTTCCGCCGTACACGTTGCCCGATCCACTGGTCATGAACAATGGCGAGCCTGTGACGAGCGCCGAATCGTGGTTCAACCAACGTCGCGGCGAGATCCTCAACTTCTACCAGCGCGAAATCTACGGCCGCACGCCAGCCAATGCACCCCAAGTGACGTGGCGCGTGATAGAAACCAACGTCAGCGCCCGTGAGGGTGCGGCTTTTCTCAAACGCGTGGTGGGAGCCCTGGGCGATGGCGAAGACAGCCCGCGCATGACACTGACCGTGTATCTTCCCGCCGAGGCCGAACATCCCCTCCCTTTGCTCTTGAACCTGAGTTTTGGCTTCAATTTCGGCGGGCGCGGCAGACCGGCGTCGCCGCCGAGTTCTGGCGGTGCGGCGCGCGCCGGCTTTGACCCTGTGGCCGAGGTTTTGAGCCGCGGCTGGGGGTACGCCTCGCTCAACTACAACGAAATTCAACCTGATCGGCCCGACCGCTGGTCGGAAGGCGTGATTGGGGCGTCGTTACCCAACGGACAGTCTCGCCCGGCGCCGGACGAATGGGGCACGATCAGCGCGTGGGCTTGGGGAGTCAGCCGCGCGATCGACTACTTCGAGACCGATCCGTCCATTAACGCCAAACAAGTGGCCATCACCGGCGCTTCGAGATTAGGCAAAACCGTGTTATGGGCCGGCGCTCAGGACGAGCGCGTGGCGGCGGTATTCGCCGTGGTTCCCGGCGAAATGGGCGCTTCGCTCATTCGTCGCGACTGGGGCGAAACGCTAGACGACATGGCCCAAAACTTCCCTTGGCAATTCGCTGGCAATTTCCAAAAGTGGGTTGGCCGATGGAACGATTTACCCGTCGATCAACACTTGCTCATTGCGCTTTGCGCCCCGCGGCCCGTGTACGTGAACGGGGGCCTGCACGACCAATGGAGCGACCCGCACGGTGAGTTCCTCGCGCTCGTGGCCGCCGGACCCGTATACCGTTTGCTTGGGGCGAACGATCTCGGCGTGACCGAACTTCCGCCACGGGACGCCCCCATCACCACCGGCCACTTGGCCTTCCACTACCACAGCGGCGGGCATACCGCGACCCCCGCCGATTGGAAAGCCTTTCTCGACTTCGCCACCCGCCACTTTCAAACCGCCGACGCCAACGCCGACGCGGGCGCCAAGCAGGAGTAGCCGCCCGACGGGGTCGTTCTTGCCGCACGACTCTATTATAATGAACAAATGTTCATTTTCCGCGCGCCGCAAAAATTTTTTGCGAAACTCCTGGAAATTCCTGGACGAAACGGCGCCGCAGCGGGAGCACGAATGTTGCGGCGCCGTTGAAATTTGACCGATGCGCCAAGAAGCGTCCCCAGGGAGAAAACGCGCGCAGGGCGATCACGGTATGTCGGCGGTCTCCTCGAGTTCCAGACGTAGGTAGTCGTAGATCACCCCGTTGTTGATGGGGCCGGCGGGAATAATGAGCTTCAGGATGTTTGGGCCTGGCTTCAGGAGCGTTGCGTCGAATGCAAGCTCCCGCTCGTACCATAAGCCCTGGATGGAGTGTCGTGCGATGGCGCCGTCGCTTAGCAGACGATCGACCTGTCCAACCGAGTGGTCATTGACGGTAACTTCTATGACCCGGGCCCCCGTGCCGCAAATCGCCAAACGCAGCGTGGCTTTGCCTTGAGGAGCTTCTGGCAGTTCGAAAGCAATGGCGTACGGAGTGGCGCGTCCGTTGCCGCGAACTCCGGCGAAGGGAACCGGGCGAGCCGCCGGATCTTCATTGTGCGGGATGTGCTGGAAAAACCAATCTTTGCGAAAATCGCTTTGGCCCACGACGTAATGCACATCGTGGGGGAAGAGCGCCGGATACTTCAACGAAATCGCGGGGTCGGCATAATCGCCGCCGTGAAAAAACTCCAAGCCCGTGCGATTGGCAACGCCCACCTCCCAAAGCTGCTTGCCCTTGCGCACCGGAGTCCAGGCGAGTTCGCCTAAGTCGAGCGACTGGCCCGACTCCACGCGAATCTCCGCCTGCGCGTACTCGCCCAACACGCCGTCGGCCATGGCGTGCAACGTATAAACGCCGGCCCGTACATGGGGGATCGTGAAGTTTCCTTCTTCGTCGCCGCGCGCCCAGAATTGATAGTGCTTGGCGTCGGTCTGCCAGTCGATCAGTCGCGGCGGGCCAAAGCGGCCCGGACGGGTCACGGGTGCGGCATATGCGGGATGCGTCAACCCCACCAGCAAGTTGGGAGTCTTCGCACCCGGCGCCTGCGGGTCTTGCAGCACAAGCCGCCCTTTTATGGTAGCGCGTTCCGACGTGCTGGGATAATCGACGCCGGCAACCCAATCGTAGGGCCACTTGGCGGTTTCCTTGTCCGACTGAGCCTGCGCATCTTCCCACATGGTCTGCGGATCGGCCCCGGAGTTCAGGTACAGGAAGAATGGGCCGATGACCTTCGTCCAACGCTCTTCTTCTCCGACGGCCACTACGGCGCCGCCGTAATGGCTGCTGCGCCAGTAGTTGAGCACGCACGGCGCCGCAACGGGGGTCGTATCGCGATGACACAGGAACTCGACCTTCGTCGGCCCACCGCTCAGATACTCCATCGAAGGGTTGATCAGCCAGAAGCCAACGTTCCGCGTGGTGCTCGACCAGCCATACACAGGATGCTCGAACTGGACCGCGGTATGAACGTACTTGTCGCCGTCACGCAATTCGGCAGGAAAATGCTTACTGCGGTTGGCGCTGAGGGTCATCCAATCGAAGGCCTCGGCCAGTTTGGCGCAGAAACGGGCTTCGGTCATCGCGGCCGCCGGGTAGCTGGGCAAATGCTCGAAGGTGCAATAGGTGTAAATGCCCGAGTCGTCGCGGCCCAAAGCGTAGCGAATTTCGATGTCGGCGGGGAAGTCGCCATTAGGTCCTGCGCCCGGCCCGCGCCCCATGCGCCGTCCGCCCGAAATTCCCTTCACCGAGACTTCCCCCCGCAGACCGCCATTGTCGTCCGGATCAATCGTGATGCGTGTAATCGTCTCTTGGCCGCCGGTGGTATCGTGCGACCAGTAAGCGCCGGCATGTCCCGACTTGTCTGTTAGTACTTCAAACCCGTGGTGCTTCAGCGACACGAGATCGCCCGAGCGCTTCGAAACGCGGGCCGTTACCACGCCATTCGTCAGCGTGAAGGAGGACGGATCCTCGTCGACCGTGACCGGCGAACCATTTAATTCGTGCTGCGCCTGGCACGGAGCCGCGAACTCGCTTGCCAAGACAAGTACGCACAAAATGATGGTTAGGGCGGCGCTCGGTTTGGACGTCATGGCAACCTCAAGGTGGAACGTTCCGCACTGCCGTTCTCGGGCTCGGAAGCAAGCGACCGCCTCCGATCCAAGGCATGGTTCCTTTTGTAGCAGATCGCCCAAGGCCCGTCTCGGATGAGATACTTGGCGATCGTCTACAATTATCGTTCATCCACCCTGTGACGTTCCCCGGACTTTGGAGCGCAGTACGCCATGGATCGAATCGTTGCCCTTGTGTTTTTCACGTTCGCGGTTGGCGCCTCGGCGGAGGAAAACGGCGCTGCATGGAAGCGCCATGTGATTGACGATTCGTCGAAGGGGGCCGATGGCGTTCGCCTGGCCGACGTGAACGGCGACGGACTGGTCGACATCGCCACCGGTTGGGAGCAAGGCGGCGTGGTGCGCATCTGCGTGCATCCAGGCGTCGCCAAGGTCAAAGAGAAATGGCCCGCCGTGACCGTAGGCCGCGTGAACGACCTGGAGGACGCCGTTTTCGTTGACTTGGATGCCGACGGCGCCAGGGATGTCGTCAGTTGCGCCGAAGGCGCCACGCGCGCAATTTCGATCCACTGGGCGCCCAAGTCGCCAAGCCAGTACCTGGTCTCCGATGCCTGGCGGACCAAGTTGCTGCCGGTCGCTTCGGACAAAATGATGTGGATGTTCGCGCTGCCGCTGGAAGTCGACGGCGAGCACGGTGTAGACCTGGTGGCCGGAGGCAAGGGCCCGCGAGCCGCCCTGGGCTGGTTTCGGGCGCCGCGGAACCCCCGACATGCGGAGGACTGGACATGGCATGAACTCCGGCGCGTGGGGTGGCTCATGTCGCTGGTGGCTTCCGATATGGACAACGACGGTGACACGGACCTCGTCTTCTCGGACCGCAAAGGCAAGTCCAGCGGAGCCTACTGGCTGGAGAATCCCGGCCGCGAAAACTCACGGGCGGAGTCGTGGAAGGAACACGTCCTGGGCGGCGTCGGAGAAGAAGCCAAGTTCCTGGAGATCGCCGATCTGGATGGCGACGGCCTGGACGATGTGCTGCTGGCCGTTCAGCCCAAGAAGATTCTGTGGCTCCGGCGTCGGGATCGCACCGGCACGGCTTGGAACTCGCACGCGTTGGCCGCGCCCGAACCCACGGGGGTGATGAAGGCGGTCAGTGTTGGCGACATCGATCAGGACGGCCAAAAAGATCTGGTATTCAGTTGCGAACAGGCGCAACCGCCGGCCCACGGTCTGATGTGGTTATCGTATCAGGGATCCCCCGCCAGTGGGACGTGGAGGCCGCATCCCTTAAGCGGCGTGGATGGCGTGAAACACGACCTCGTTGCGCTGGTTGACCTGGACGGCGATGGCGACCTCGATGCCATGACCACCGAAGAAACGACAAACCTGGGGGTCATCTGGTACGAGAACCCGACGCGTCACGCCCCGTGAGCCAAGGCGGCGGAAGAACGGAAGGAGGCGACGATCCGATCGCAGGATCGCAACCCTTGTAGACGACTCGGGTTACGTGATTTTGGGAGAGCGCCAACGGCGCCGTGCAAGACGCTTGCAAACGGCTGCGCCTCGGGTGGTCGCAGTCGACCCCCGGATACACCCTTTTGGCGCGCTGGGGGCGGGGCAAACGCCCTTGCCCATTGCGGCATAAGGGTTTATGATACCGCGCTGCGGTTTTCACTTTCTCTACCGCATATGCCCTGCGCTAGTCGCGTCTGCTCGGGTTCATGGGAACGGCGTTGCGGAGGGCGTCGCTGTTTGCCCGGCCCGTGGTGAATGTATGTTGCCTTGTTTTGACCCACAATTTTTTGTTCTCTTCGCGCAAGCAGGCGGTCTCCTCGCGCAAGCGGAAGGCGGCGGAAACGGCGTTTCGCCAGGAACGGGCCTGTTATCGAGCCCCCTCACGCTCATCATTATTCTGGGCTTGATGTTTTACCTGTTGGTGCTGCGCCCCGAGAACCGCCGCCGCGCCGAAATGCAAAAGCTGCTCACCAATGTCAAAAAGAATGACGAGGTCGTCACCGTGGGCGGCATTTACGGCGTGGTGGTGAACGCTCCGCAAGACTCGGAGTTTATTTGGCTGCGGCTCGATGAAACGTCGAACACGCGCGTCAAAGTGCTGCGCAGCTCGATCTCGCGCGTGTTGACGGCCGAAGCCTTGGCGGAAAAAGAGAAAAAGAACAAAGAAAAAAGCGAAGTCAAGGAATAACGCAGATCGCGCTTGTTCCGTTGTGGGGAAAAGTAGGCCCGCAGGGACGATATCCCCCTGACGCCGCTTCGCCACAAGGAACGAAAAGCGAAGGACTAATTACTGAGGAATTCCAAAATGGATTTACCAGTCTGGGTATCGCTGCTCATCCTGGGCGGCACGGTCGTCTTGTCAGGGCTGTTAGGACATTGGTTAGCGCGCGCCTGGCGCTTGAACGACTACGGAATGTCGTTGAGCGTCGTCATTGGGTCGGTCGCGCTGGCCGCTGCGGTGTGCATTCTGCTCTGGCCGCCGAAGCTCGGCATCGACTTGAGCGGCGGTGTGATCTTGATTTACGAGATCGACCGCGAAGCCACCGCACTACAGCAAGACGCTCAAGACGGACCGCGCCGTCAGGTCACGTCGGCCGACATCGTGCCCGCGATTCAAATGCGGCTCAACCCCAGCGGCTTGGAAGACGTGGTGGTGCGGCCCTATGGCGACGACCAGGTCGAAGTCATTATCCCGCGCGTCGAACAGGCCGAAATCGACCGCATCAAGAACATCATCAGCCAGGCGGGTTTTCTAGAGTTTCGCATCGTCGCTAACTCGAACGACCACGACTATATCATCGAAGCCGCCTTGGATGACGCCAACCGCGGCGCCCGGCAAATCAAAGACGAAGACGGCCGAACGATTGGCTTGTGGTCCGCATTGGGCCGACAGCTGCAAGGCCCCAACACCGGCGAACTTCGCATGAGCCCGCTGGGCACGATCTTTCGCAATGGCGATACCGGCGAAGTCCTGACCGATGAAAACGGAAACCTGCGCAGCGAGTTTCTCCCGGCCGACTCGGGCGAACGCAATCGCTTGTTCGAGAGCTTCGGCGAGGACCAGCAAGGTGTGAAAAACCTGCAAGATTATTTCGCCGATAAGCTTGGCATCAAAAACATCGACGTGCTCATGGCCGCAGACGACGGATACAACGTCCGCGGCGATCACGTCGATTCGGTCGCCTCGGGCTTCGACGAACAAGCATTTCCCAGCATCAACTTCACGATGACCGCCGAAGGCGGCGTTCTCTTCCAAGGCTTGACCGGCGAGAACTCGCCCGACCCGCAAACGGGATTTCAACGTCGGTTGGGCATCTTGATGGACAACAACCTGATCTCGGCGCCGAACTTGCGTAGCATGATCAGCCGCAACGGGCAAATCACGGGCCGGTTCACGCAACAGGAAGTGGACGACCTGGTGCAAATCATTCGCGGCGGAAGTTTGCCGGCCGCACTGAGCCCGCAACCGGCGACCGAAAGTCAAATCAGCCCGTTGTTGGGCGGCGTGACGATTCGTCAAAGCGTGTTGGCGCTGAGTTTGTCGTTGGTGTTCACGCTAATCGTCCTGGTGATTTACTATCGCTTTGCCGGGCTCGTGGCGTGTTATGCCTTGCTTGCCAATTTAGCCATTACCGTCGCGGTGATGATTCTACTCAAGGCCAGCTTCACTCTACCGGGCATCGCCGGCTTGCTGCTTTCGGTCGGTATGTCGGTCGACGCCAATATTCTCATTTACGAACGCATTCGAGAAGAATTGGGGCGCGGGTCCAAAATGCGCATGGCCCTTCGCAACGGTTTTGCTCGCGCGACGACAACGATTATCGACTCGAACGTGACAACGATTATCGCTGGCGTGGTGTTGTACGCCATTGGCACCGACGTGATTCGCGGCTTCGCCGTGACCCTCATTCTCGGTTTGTTGACAAGTATGTTCACCGCGGTGTTCTGCGCCCGAGTGATTCTGGAAGTGGGCGAGCGCCGTCACTGGTATCGCGACCTTTACATGATGCAATGGGTCAAACAAACGAACCTGGACTTCATGGGCAAACGCAAGATCCTGGTGACCGCTTCGGCGATCATGATCGCCGTGGGGTTGGCCGCCGCCGCAGCGCGCGGCGTCGACTTGCTCGATATTGATCTCGCAGGCGGTACGTCGGTCGACATTTTGCTCACCGAGCCGCTGACCGAAGAGGAATTGCGCGAAAAACTCGACAAAGAAAAGTTTCTGGCGCTGTACCACGAAATCGCAGCGGCCGATAAGGCGGCGCTCAGCGAAACGCCGAATAACGAATCGCGCATTGCATTGTTGGACGAGGAGTTGAAGATCACCGACTTCGACATGACGCTCCTCGGTTTGCCCGAGTACACCGACGACGAAGGTCGCCCCCTCGCGTTTGGTCAGGCGTGGCGCATCGACACGTCGATTCCCAGTGTGGAGCGTCTCGAAGCCACGCTTCAGCGCATTTTCGCCGAGGGCGACGGCGCCAAGCTCGTCATGCGAGAAGTGGAGTTCACCGCGCCGCAAGCGATTGCCGCGGCGGAGCCCGCCAAGACACCGGAGAAAACCACGTCGGAGAAAACTTCGCCCAAGACTGACGGTGGCGCCAAACCTGCGACCGATACAACTCCGCCGGCCACGAGCGAAACTCCTGCTGCGGAAACTCCTTCCGCTCCGGCCGAAACGCCGAAGTCGCCGAGCGAAACCCCTGCGAACGAACCCGCGGCCGATGACGCCTCGGCCCCGATGCCGACTGAGCCCATGCCCGCGGAACCGACGCCCAGCGAAACGCCCGCGAGCGAGGCTCCAGCCGAAGCGACGCCTGACGCTGATCCTCGCGCCGCCGAGCCCAGTCCTCCGACGGCGCCCGAGGCAGCCGCAGCGACCGACGGGGCGCGCCAAGATCTGCCCGGGCCGCATGAGTTCGCCATGGCTGGTGACGGCGATTTAACGCTTCTGGCGCAAGCCGACACCGCCGCTCCCGCCGACGAAGCAGCGCCGGCAAACGAAGCGGCTCCGGCCGACAATACCGCACCTGCCGACACGGCCGAAGGTGACGCCGCAGCGGAAACGCCCGCCGCCGAGACTCCCCCCGCTGCACAGGCCGCAGGTGCGGCAACCCCAAGTGCGCCGGTGCGGGGAAGGTCGGAATCGGAATTGACCTCCCGCTACCGCGTTTCGGACGACGCGCTCAAGTTCCAGCTTGTCGATGCGGCCGAGAAGTTGGGAATCGACTTGAACGTTGATCGGCTCGAGATTGTCTCGCAAGATGATCTTGGCAAGAAGTGGACGGTTCGCCTGCCTTTGCCGCCCGATCAAGCACAACGCGTGTTGGAGCAATTCCAAAGCAGTATGGCCAACTCGGCGGTCTTCCCCTCGGCCAGCAAAATTGGCAGTAAGGTGGCCTCGAACATGCAACGCACCGCGATCCTGTCGATGGTGCTAAGCTTCTTTGGAATTGTCGTCTACCTGTGGATTCGCTTTCAACGCGTGGCGTACGGTTTGGCCGCTATCATCGCCACGGTGCACGATATTCTCATCACGCTGGGCATTGTAGCCCTAAGCCACTGGCTGGCGCCGGTGTTCGGCTTCTTGTTGATCGAGAACTTCAAAATCAGCCTGTCGGTCATCGCCGCGTTTTTGACCCTGGTGGGTTACTCGATCAACGATACGATCGTCGTCTTTGACCGCATTCGCGAAGTCAAAGGCAAGAGCCCGCGGTTAACCCTGGCCATGGTGAACGACAGCGTCAATCAAACCCTCGGCCGCACGATTCTCACGGGCGGCACGGTGTTGGTCAGTTTGATCATTCTGTACGTGGTGGGCGGCGCGGGAATTCGCGGTTTTGCCTTCACCATGATCGTGGGCATCATTGTGGGTACGTTCAGCTCGATTTACATTGGCCCGCCCATCCTGTTGTGGCTGGCCGAAGGCGCTCGCAAAATGCCCGAAACCTCGGGCGCTAGCGAGCAACTGAGCAAAATGCCCGCCGAACGCGCCTAAACCTACCAGGCGCCGCTTCAACCTTGGCTGTTCCCTCCAGGTCACTCGCCTCTGCGGCGAGTGACCTTTTTTGTTTGGCGGCGCGCTCCTTTTGCGCCGCGCGTCTCATCGCTTGACGCTTGCGGTTCAGGACCACGCCGCAAATTCCCTCGTTGGCGGGCTTCGGTCGCACGGCGGCGCTCTGTTTCGAGCCAAGTTCTTTTTTCGCCGCACGACGGCGTATCGCTCGATTGGAGCTTGTCCGGCGCGGGGTGGACGTGCGCGGTTGGTGGAACTTTCCGTCGAAAAGATTTCTGAAAGGTTCTGACGTTATATTAGTGCGACCCCAGTTCGCAGTTTGTCACCACCGGCCAGGGGCGGCTTCCGAGAAACGCGATTCGCATGCCATGAACGATCACGACATTCTCGAACGCGATCTCGGTCCGACCTCATTAAGTTTGTTGGTGCGCGTACGCGGCGGCGAAGAGCAAGCGTGGACCAAACTGGTCCACCTGTACGGACCCCTCGTTTACGCATGGTGTCGACGTTGGGGGCTATCGCCGCCGGATGCGGCTGACGTGGGGCAAGAAGTGTTTTGCGCCGTGTGGAGCTCCCTGGACGGTTTTCGTCGTGAACGTCCCGGCGATTCGTTCCGGGCGTGGCTGCGCGTCGTAGCTCGCAACAAAACGAATGACTTCTGGCGCCGCCAATGCCAGCAAGAGCAAAGCGCGGGCGGCAGTCGCGCCTGGCAGTACCTGGAAGCCTCGTGCGAACCGCCGGACGAAGCGGAAATCTCGCGAGAAACGACGCAGCTGTACCGGCGCGCCGTGGAGTTGCTCACGACCGACTTTGAGCCAGCGACCGTCGCCGCATTCTGGCGGACGGTGGTTGAAGGTCAACCCGCGCGCGAAGCGGCGCAGTCCTTGGGGCTGTCGCTCAATGCGGTATACATCGCCAAGTCGCGCGTGCTGGCGCGCTTACGCGAGGAGTTGGCCGGCTTGTAAGTGCTTCGCCAAATCAGATGGTTTCTGTTTCCCCTTCGGCAAAACTCCGCGAAACGAAGAAGGCCTTTGCATGACACCGTCCTCGTTCACCGGCGACCCTTGCCTGGCGGCCCAGGTTCTCACGCAGTACCTGCGCGGCGATCTTCCCGAGGGCGAGCACGAACGGGTCGAACGCCACGTTTCCGTCTGCCAAAGATGTGCGCTGGCGCTGGATACGTTCACGGACGGCGAAGACGACATCGTCCTGCGCTTGCGCGCCCCAGAAGCCAGCGATCCACTCGAAAGCGAGGCCGGCTGCCAGCACATGGTGGCGCGTTTGAGCGCGCTCCCTCGTCAGCCGAACCGCGGCCGGAGCCATTCCCACGGCTCTGGCGACAAGTTCGCTGCGGCTTGGTCGCGGGATACGCAATCCTTTGCATCGCCGCAAAATTCCACGGGCTGCCGCAACGATTGCAATTCCGCGCCGCTGCCGGAAGTTTTCGGACGCTATCGCATTCTCCGATGGCTGGGCGCCGGAGGCATGGCGGATGTGTACCTGGCCCACGATACGGAATTGGACCGCCAGGTCGCGTTGAAGGCGCCGAACTTGTCCATTCAGCAAAGCTCCATCGAGCGGGAACGCTTCAAGCGCGAAGCACGCGCGGCGGCGGCCATTCATCACCCACAAGTCTGCTCGGTGTTCGATATCGGCGAGCACGAGGGCGTTTGCTACCTGACCATGCGCTACGTCGAGGGACAATTGCTCTCGTCGCACCTGGCCGCGCACGGCCGGCTGCCTGCCCATGACGCCGCACGCCTCGTCTCGCAACTGGCCGACGCGGTCGCCTCGGCGCATGAGCGCGGTGTAGTGCACCGCGACATCAAGCCCGCCAATGTCTTTCTCGACCCGCAGGGCTTGCCCATTTTGATGGACTTTGGACTTGCCAGTGTCGATCGCAGGCAGGAAGACAAACTGACGCAAGCCGGCGCCGTCATGGGCACGCCCGCGTATATGTCGCCCGAGCAGGCAGCCGGACAGATCGAACAGGTTGGCCCCGCAAGCGACATTTACAGTCTCGGCGTGCTGCTGTTTGAGATGCTTGTGGGACGCCCGCCGTTCACAGGTTCGGCGAGCGAAGTCATCGGCAAGATCCTCTATTTGCCTCCCCCCAAGCCCACCGAGTTGCTGCGCGAGGTCGATTCTGAGTTGGAAGCGATCTGCCTGCGCGCCATGTCTAAGAGTCCGGAACATCGTTACGCCAGCGTCGTCGAGTTTCGGCAGGCTCTGCAAAATTGGTTGGCCAAACATGACGCCTCGAAGCATGACGCTTCGCTGGCGCCCACGCGAACGCCGCCACGCATGCGGTGGTGGATTGCCGCCGGCGTGGCCTCGCTGCTGGCGATTGTGGCCTGCGGCGTGTATTCCCTCGTACTGCACACGCCGACCGGCGCAATTGAGGTGCGATTTCACGACGAGAATGCGCAGGTTCGTGTCCTGCAGGAGGGGAAAGTTTTGGAGATCATCGACGCAAGCACAGGCTCGCAAATGCGCCGCCTGTCGACGGGTCGTTACGAATTGGCGCTGGTTGGCGACCGAAATCAATTCGTCGTTCAGCCAGCGCGCGTGCAACTCAAGCGTGGCGATCATGTGATCGTCGAAATTTTGCCGGTCGAGAGATCCCTTGTTGGTAACTCAGAACAGGAGCCGGCTCACCCCACCGCGGCGGCGACCGCGACATCGACGGGGAAGCTTCCGCTGAATCAACTTGATCCCTCCACGGTTTCGCCAGAACTGAGATCGCAATTTTTGAAGACCGTTCCTCAGAATGGCGAACTCACGTTAGTGGGTGGAATCTCGGCCGAGTCTTTGCAACGCCCGCAAGCGGGAATGGCGCCGCTCGAGCCTCCTTTGTTCCTGGTGCTCAGCGGCGACGGTGCAACGCTGGCCGCCATGCATCCCGGCAAAGTGGTTGTTATTTGGGACCTTGCGACGCAACAAAGTACGCGGTATATGACGATGCCGCGTTACGATACCACCATGACGCTTTCGCATGACGGGACTATCCTCGCTTCCGCTGGCGGCGGCTGGCCGGTGCGGGTTTGGAGCCTTGCCGACGGCATGCTGCAATCGACGCATGAAGGGCACACCAACTGGGTCAACACAATTGCCTTCAGCCGCGACGGAAAGCTGGCCGCCTCCAGTAGTAAAGATGGAACCGTTCGCGTGTGGGACATCGTCAACCGAGGAAATTTGTGGGCGCGTCCGCACGGCGACTGGTCGCGCGCGGTGGCGATTTCTCCCGATGGTTTGCAAGTCGCATCGGGGGGACAAAAAGGATTGGTCAAACTTTGGGACATCGCCAGCGGTAAGCTCATTCGCACCTGGACGGCTAGCACTCACCCGGTGTTGCATCTTCAATTCAATCCTGCCAAACCCACCTTGGCCGTGAAAGACGAGACGGGCGCCCTGACCGTATCGAGCCTTACGTATGGCAAGCCGCTTCTTCGCGTTGCAATGCACCCCCTGACCTTTCCGCGTTTCTCGCCCGATGGCGACACGATCGCTTTCGCTACTCCTGAAGGTGAGCTTGTGTTGCATGATTCCGCCTTGCCCACGGTTCGATTGCGGTTGCCGGCCCCTGTAAAAGGCGCGGTCTTAACGCCGCTGGGGTTTTCCGACGACGGACGCCATCTCGTCGTCAGTGATTCGACGGGCGGCGTCGGAATTTTTCGATTGGGATCCACGCCAGCGCCGTAGTGGCAGACCGTACGACGGCGCTTCGATGCGACGTAGGGAAATCCCTTCAGCCACGGTCAGGCGTCGGTTGATGCGATGGCGCCGTAAAACTCGGCGGCAGGCAGTCCGGTGCGCTCGCGCACGAGTTGGGCGATGGCGTCGACTTCGGCATTGGAAAGCGGCGCGACGTAACTTTCCGCCGGTTGCCGAGCGACGGTATAAACCTGAACCAGCTTAATTCGCCCCCCCGCGGCGATAATTTCATTCAAGCGCTCGCAAAACGCCTCGAACTCGGCGGTCGTCGGTGGTTCGCCCGCCACGCGCATCCACAGCGATTGAATGACGATCGGGCGCACCTGCGCCGCTTGGGTGATGTTTTCCAGAATGCGGCGAAAGGGAATAGTCGTGCGATCGACCCGATGAAAGTAAGGCTCCGTTCCCGCGTCGAGCTTCGCCCAAATTTCCCCTTGATTGGCGTCGAGAATCGCCAGGCCGCGCTGAACGTGCGGACGATGGAACATGCTCGCATTGGTGATGAGCGTCATGCCCACGTCATGCAGCCCCAGTCGCCGTTTAAGCGCGGCGCACGCTTCGATGATCTCGTCGAAGTTTTTATACGTGGTCGGTTCGCCGTCGCCGGAAAAGGCGATGTCCCGCAAGCGGCGCAGGTGCGGCGGGGTGTCGCGAAACTTCCCGAATTCATAGATCTGGCCGGAAGCCGCCAGCGTGAGCGTGTCTTCCAGTTCCTGCAGTAACGAAGCCATTTCGACGAACCGCGTTTCGCTTTGCTGCGTGCGGTTGACCTGGCAGTAGATGCAATCAAAGTTGCAAACTTTATCGGGGTTCAGATTCACCCCGACCGACAGCCCGCCGGCGCGGCGGCTCAGCACCGGATAGACAAACCGATTGGCGGCGAATGAGCGCTCGTGAAGCGTATGAAGGCGGTGCGTGGTCATGCCAGTGCGGGGTGCAGAACGCCAACCTCGCAGCGAAGCTCCCGCCGCGGCGCACGGCGGGCGTTCCACGGTGTGCCGTTCGTACTACGAAGCCGCTTGAAGAACGCGAATTTCCGAGAATTCATCAATCGTGACGGTGGTCAGTTCGCCGCTTTCCCGGCGAAGGACCAAGAAGTCGCTGAACACTTTGTCGTCATGGTTGCGCATGAAGTGCAAGCCGTGACGCCGGCGCTCCTTCGACACGACCTCGCCTTGCGTGGTTGTCGTCCATTTACGGAAACCGACCTTCACCTCGTGCGTTAACTCAATTTTATCGCCCGGCTTCAGGCGAGAGTAGGTCTGCAAGGTCTGTTCGTAACTCATGACGCTCCTTCACGGCGACTGGGACAGCGTTCCGAACCCCGGGAGACACAGGACAGATTCCTACGTCCCCCACGCAAGCAGAAAGCCAAGCTACCGCCGCGAATGCTATTGCTTGACTTCTTTGGCGTTGATCCAAGACATCAAGCTACGCAGCTGACGGCCGACTTCCTCGATCTGGAGGTTCTGGTCGCGGCGGCGCATGGCCTTGAACGCCGGGGCGCCCGCCTTATTCTCCAAAATCCATTCGCGGGCGAACTGGCCGGCTTGAATCTCTTTGAGGATTTTCTTCATTTCGGCCCGAGTTTGCTCGGTAATGATGCGCGGGCCGCGAGTGTAGTCGCCAAATTCGGCCGTGTTCGAAACGCTGTACCGCATGTAGCTCAGACCGCCCTGATAGAACAGGTCGACGATCAGCTTCAACTCGTGCAAACATTCAAAGTAGGCCATTTCCGGCTGGTAGCCCGCTTCCACCAGCGTTTCGAAGGCGGCTTTGACCAACTCGCTCACGCCGCCGCACAGCACCACTTGCTCGCCAAACAGGTCGGTTTCGGTCTCTTCGGCGAAGGTGGTCTCGATCACACCGCCGCGCGTACCGCCAATTCCTTTGGCGTAAGCCAGACCGAGCCGGACCGTTTCTTTCGAAGCGCCGGGACCAACCGCGATGAGGCACGGCACGCCGCCCCCTTTGACGTATTCGCTTCGCACCAGGTGGCCGGGGCCTTTCGGCGCCACGAGCAAGGTGTCGACGCCTTCGGGCGGCGTCACCTGGCCAAAGTGAATGTTGAAGCCGTGCGAACACATCAACACATTGCCCGGCTTCAAGTTGGGACGAACGAACTCGCGGTACAGATCGCCCTGGACTTCGTCAGGCAGCAGGATGTTCACCAAGTCGGCCTGAGCCGTGGCGTCTTCGATTGGCATGGGCTTGAAGCCATGCTCCACGGCCAGGTCGTAATTTTTGCTTCCCTTGCGTTGGCCGATGATGACATTGCAGCCGCTGTCTCGCAGGTTTTGCGCTTGGGCGTGGCCTTGCGAACCGTAACCCAGAATGGCAATGGTCTTATTTTTGAGGAGCGAGAGGTCAGCTTCGTTATCGTAATAGATTTTGGCAGGCATGGGTCTGAAAAGTAAAAGTACGGGGGACCAAGTCGGAAGAAGCAAACACCCAGGCGCCCAACGCGATGTTGGTCCTGCGTGCGTTGCTCTGAATTAGCTGTGCGTGCGAACCATGGCGATGCGGCCGGAACGCACCAACTCCAAGATGCCGTAGGGCCGCATCCGGTTGATAAAGGCTTCGATCTTTCCTTCCTTGCCGGAGATTTCAATCATCACTTCCTGATCGCCCACGTCGACAATCCTTCCGCGGAAAATCTCGACCAATTCGCGGATTTCGGTACGTTGCCCCCCGGGCGGCGCTTTGACCTTAACGAGCATGAGGTCGCGCTCGACAAAGTCCTTCGAACTGATGTCGTCCACCTTGACCACGGTGACGATCTTTTCC
Source organism: Planctomycetota bacterium (assembly GCA_963204915.1). Lineage (GTDB taxonomy): Bacteria > Planctomycetota > Planctomycetia > Pirellulales > Pirellulaceae > JAHWKS01. Next base: position 466,425 of record CAUJHS010000117.1, read on the forward strand.
AACTGCTTGCGGACCTGCTCTAACACGCGTTCGTCCCCTACGACCACAAACGTCATGCGCGACAGGTGGGGATCTTCCGTTTCCCCCACAGCGAGGGAGTCAATGTTGTAGCCGCGCGAAGCGAGCATACCCGAGATGTGGGCCAACACACCCGGCACGTTCTGCACGAGCGCGGAAAGGACGTGACGCATGGTTTCAGGCGTTTCTAGAGATGCGGGGCAAATGAGCATGATAGTGGCGTCGCCCCCCCGCGACAAGGCGGGGACAAACCGCAGGCAACCGCCCATGCTTCCAGGTGAGCATAGAGAGAAGGCCGCACTCCAAGGTTCACACCCAGCGAATGGGGGTAAGCCGTGCATGAGGAGCCTGCGGCCATGATCCGCAGGGCGCTCGTCCATGGTTCGCGTGACCGTTGCGTGAAGGACCACGAGCCGCGCGAACGCCTGGGTTTAATCGGCTCCTTAATAGCGTGACTCGCGGCGCGCCACGCGCCCCGAGCACTTCGGTGCGGCAAGGTTACTCGCTTTTGGCGACGCTGCGCATGGCCTGCCAGCGAGCGAGCGCCGACGCTTTGCCGTGAACCGGGGCCTGGCATGTGAACCGCTGACAAATGTAGACCGTTGGTTCAGGTTGTTGCAACGGTTTGCCCACAAAGATTGGTTCGACCGAAGCGGCGCCGTCTTCGTCCTCGCGGTTCCGATGCGCAACGACCCGGTTCGGCATATAGCTGTCGTACAGCGCTTCCAGCACTTCGCGCGTGTCCGGTTGATTGCGGTCGCCCAAAATCACAATCTCGTGGAACGGCCCGAGGTGCATGTCGGCTGCAATGAGCGATTGCCCGGCGGCGGTGGGAGAACGCTCCATGATCGAAACGGCCAATTCCAACGTCTCATACGCGGCATGGCTATAGTCGGCCCGTCCGCAAAGTTTGCCAAGTCGAATCAAGGCGGTCGCGGCCATGGCATTGCCGCTCGGGACGCTACTGTCGATCAAGTCTTTGTTGCGGGCGATGAGTTGTTCGTGATCATTCGCCGTGTAATAAAAGCCGCCCCGCTCGCGATCTTGGAAATGTTTGAGCAACATATCGGCCAGGCGCACGGCTTCGTCGATCCAGCGTTCGTGAAACGTCGACTCATACAGCGACACCAAGGCGTTCGCCAGGTATGCGTAATCGTCCAGGTACGCATCGAGCTTGGCTTGGCCGCGCCGCCAGGTGTGCAGCAAACGCCCATCCGGACGCCGCACCTGATCGAAGATAAACTCCGCGGCGCGTGTGGCGGCGTTCACGTAGCGCGGCTCGCGAAAGACGGCGCCGGCGCGGGCCATCGCGTCGATCATCAAGGCGTTCCAGCTGACCAGCACTTTATCATCTTTGCCGGGCCGCACGCGCTGACTGCGTCGCTGAAGGAGTTTCGCGCGCGAATCCGCCAACGATGTCGTTAGCTCGTCCAAGTCCCAGCCGCGCAGTTGGGCCACTTGCGCCAGCGACTTGGGCAAATTAAGAATGCTGTGCCCTTCGAAGTTGCCGCCTTCGGTCACGTCGTACACGTAGTTGAACCGTTCGGCTTCGGCTGCGCCTAGCACTTCGGCCACTTCCTGCGGAGTCCACACGTAGAACTTGCCTTCTTCGCCTTCGCTGTCTGCGTCTTCGGTGCTGTGAAAGCCGCCGAGTTCGTCGGTCATGTCGCGCAGCGTATAGTCGAGGGTCTCGCGCACAACGCGGGCGTAGTTGGCGTCGCGCGTCACAAGGTAGGCGTCCAGGTAGGCGCCGGCCAGGAGCGCGTTGTCGTACAGCATTTTCTCGAAATGCGGAACAAGCCAGCGCTCGTCGACCGAGTAGCGCGCAAACCCTCCGCCAAGATGATCGTAAATGCCGCCTTGCGCCATCTTGTCGAGGTTCAGCTTGACCATGTCCAGGTGAACCTTCTTGCGGTTGCGGCGCCACACGCGGAGCAACACTTGAAGATCCATGGCGTGAGGGAACTTCGGAGCCCGACCAAAACCGCCGTACGTGAAGTCAAACACCCGCTCCAGCGCCGAGGCGGCCTCGTCCAGCAGTTCGGGGCGCAGTCCTTCTTCCGACCGTTCCAGCAGCTCCATGCTTTGCACGTGCTGCGTTAAGTCGTCGGCATGGCTCGACAGGTCCTCGCGGCGCGTGCGCCATGCTTCGGCTACGGCGCGCAATACCTGGTCGAAGCCGGGCATGCCGCCACGCGCCGTGGGCGGCCAATACGTGCCCCCGTGAAAAGGCTTCAAGTCTGGGGTAAGGAACATCGACATCGGCCAGCCGCCGTGCCCGGTCAAGGCTTGCACGGCGTTCATGTAAATCTGGTCGAGGTCCGGGCGCTCCTCGCGATCGACCTTGATGTTCACAAAATGCTCGTTCATCACGTGCGCAATGGCCGGATTCTCGAAGCTCTCGTGCTCCATCACGTGGCACCAGTGACACGCCGCATAACCGATGGACAGAAAGATGGGCTTGTTTTCGGCTCGCGACCGCTCGATCGCTTCGGGACCCCAAGGGTACCAGTCGACGGGGTTGTTCGCGTGCTGAAGCAGGTAAGGACTTGTTTCGTGGGCAAGACGGTTTGGCATGAGAAGCTTTCGGGCTGGCGGTTGGCGCGCACGTGAGTTTCTTGGCGGCCGCGCGGCATGCAGGTTCTTGAACCCCGCAATTTACATTCCAGATTTATTGGTTCCGGGTGCAAAAGCATAGGCGGACGCGGGCTTCCGCTTCACGGGCGATGGTTCAAAGCAAGGCGATTCCTATTTGTACGAATGCTCGGGACCGGGAAACGCTCCGGCGCGCACGTCATCGCGGAAGCGCGTGGCGGCGTCGAGAATCACGCTTCGCACATCGGCGTAGCGCTTCACAAACTTGGGCGAATGGCCCTCGCTCAGGCCGATCAAGTCGTGCAGGACCAGCACTTGTCCATCGCAGGCGGCGCCGGCGCCAATGCCAATCGTTGGAATGCGCAACATGTTCGTGATTTTGTCGGCCAACGCCGCAGGAATGCACTCCAGCACAATGCCGAAGGCGCCCGCGTCTTCCGCGGCGCGCGAGTCCTCCAGCAAGCGTTCTTCGTCGCGTTGGACTTTGTACCCCCCCATCACATGGACGCTTTGGGGACGCAAGCCGACATGCGCCATCACCGGAATGCCCGCAGCAGTCAGGCCGCGAATCACGTCGGCTTGTTCGGCGCCTCCTTCCAGTTTGACGGCCTGGCAACGGGTTTGCTTTAAGATCCTTCCACCGTACTCAATGGCTTTATGCACGCCTAAATGATTGGTCGGAAAGGGCAAATCGACCACCACCAGCGCGTGCTGCACGGCCCGGCCCACCAGTTCGGCATGGTAGATGATTTCGTCCAAGGTGACGTGCAGCGTGTTTTCGTGCCCTTGCACGACCATCGACATGCTGTCGCCCACCAGAATGCTCTCGACCCCGGCGGCGTCTAGCACGGCGGCGGTTGGGTAGTCGTAGGCCGTCACCATCGAAATCTTCCGGCGCTGGTGCTTCATGCCGGCGAATTCAGGAACCGTAATGCGAGCAATGCGTTCAGGCATAAAGCGAAGAACCTAAAGAAGAACCAGTGACTGCCCCACCTTCCCCTAGCCGAAAGTGCGCGGCACGCTGTCGTAGGGCCAGAACGACGCGCACCGCCGCGGGCGTGCGGCGTTTCATCTCCAGCGCATTGTTACGCTCGACACGGCGAGAAACAAGGGCGACGGGGCGATGGTTCCTTCGCGCGGCGCGGCTTGGTATCATCCACATCCTGGAATCGGTTTCGTTCTGCTTCGTTCTTCACCACGTGACGCACATGATTCTGACCTACCGAAATCTCGTTGCCGCGGGTTTGTGGCTGCTGGTTGGCGCCAGCGTACATGCCAAGGAATATCACGTCTATTACCTGGGCGGACAGTCGAACATGGACGGTTACGGGTTCGTGAAGGAACTGCCGCAAGAGTCGGCGGGACCAGTCTCGGGCGTGATGATCTTCCACGGCAACATGGCCGCCGACGCGGCGCCCGTGGATGGCCGCGGCGTGTGGAGCGAACTTCGTCCCGGCCACGGCGTGGGGTTCTCCAGCGACGGCAAAGCGAACAAGTATAGCGACCGTTTCGGCGTGGAGTTGACCTTCGCGCGTCGGTTGAAGGAACAAAATCCCAAGTCCAACATCGCTCTGATTAAGTACTCGCGCGGCGGTACGTCGATCGCCGCCGAAGCGGCAGGTCCGTTTGGCGCCTGGGAGCCCGACTTTCGCGGCGGCGAAGGTGACGGCGCCGGAATCAATCAATACGATCACTTCCTGGCCACGCTGCGTCATGCGTTCGCGGTGAAAGACATTGACGGCGACGGCGAAGAAGACACCCTCATTCCCGCCGGCATTGTGTGGATGCAAGGCGAAAGCGATGCGGCGTACACGCCCGAAATCGCCCAGCGGTACGAAGCAAACCTGAAGCGGCTGATGGATCTCGTGCGGGCCGCCCTGCGAACCGACGACTTGCCGGTCACGATTGGACGCATTTCTGATTCCGGCCGAGACGAATCCGACGGCAAAATGTGGGATCAGGGCGAAACCGTGCGCGCCGCCCAAGCGTCCTTTTGCGAGAAGGACGGCCGTGCCGCATTGGTGACCAGCACCGACGAGTACGGCTATTCCGATCCTTGGCACTATGACAGCGCCGGATACCTCGACCTTGGAACGAAGTTCGCCGATGCGCTGAACTCGTTGGAAAAAAAGTAGCCGCCGTTTTCCCACATGCGCCGGCGAGTGGGTGCGCCGGCGAAGTCAGACGCGCGCCGAGCGCAAGCGCTACGCGCGTTCATCGGCCACTTGCGCGAACACCTTGGCGATGACCTCCTCCAGCGGAAGCTCCTCCACAGCGACATCGGCAATGGCGTGCCGGGCGAGAATGGCGGAAAGCGTCTCCGCCACTTTCGCACGTTCGACGCGAAGTTTCGCTTTCGGCGGTTGGGCTTCGACCACTTCGCCCCATTGCGGCAGGTCGTCCAGAGGGCGGTCATCGCTGAACAGCAGCGAAATGATCTTGTGCCCGCTGAATTCGTCAATCACGCCCGCCAGCGAGCCATCGTAACGAATGCGTCCCTGAGCGATGATGACCACCCGGCGACACAAGGCGGCCACATCTTTCATGTAATGGCTGGTCAGCAAGATCGTAATCTTGCGAACTTCTTGATAATACTTCAGGAATTGTTGGATATTGTGCTGAGCCACCACATCCAGGCCGATGGTCGGCTCGTCCAGGAACAACACCTCGGGCGAATGGAGCAGCGCCGCGGCCAGCTCCATTTTCATCCGCTCGCCCAGCGAGAGCTCGCGCACCGGTTGACCGAGCAAGCGGCGCACATCGAGCAGGTCGACCAACTCATCCAAGGTGCGCTGAAACGCCTGCGGCTCGATGCGATAAATTTGCTGGTGCAATCGAAACGACTCTTGCGCGGGCAAGTCCCACCAGAGCTGGTTCTTTTGTCCCATCACCAGGGCAAAGCGGCGCCGATAAGCGTTCTCGCGATGCCAGGGAATGTGGCCCATCACGCGGGCTTGCCCGCTTGTGGGAGTAATCACCCCCGAGAGCATTTTGAGCGTCGTGGTTTTGCCCGCGCCGTTGGGTCCCAGAAAGGCGACGAACTCGCCTTGTTCGACGTCCAGGTCGATGCCGCGCACGGCGAGCACGTCGCGGTACTCGCGGCGGAACAGCCCACGCAGCGACGCCCCCAACCCTTCTTGCTTTTGGTAAACGCGGTAGCTTTTGACAAGCTGGCGAATCTCGATGATCGGCATGGGTTCGATTCTACTCGCCTCGGGCGCGCTGCGGCAGGCGACATGCATTAGCATTCGTGCGCCGACGAATCATGCCAATCGTTCCAACAAGGCGATGGTGCGCTCCAGCGCCTCCATCGGAATGGTGTGCGGTCCGTAAAATTCGATGAATTCCACCTCGGCGCCGGCCTCTTGCAACATGTCGCGCAGCCAGACGGCCCCTTCCGGCGGAAGAATCGGGTCGACCTGACCGTGGCTTTGCAAGACCGGCAGCCCACGATGATGCTTGGCCAACTCGCGCCAGACGTCCTCACAAAGTAACGTTCCAGACCAGATCACCAGGGCGGCAGGCGATTGGGGCAGTCGCAGCGCGACTTCCGTGGCGATCATCGAACCCTGCGAGAACCCGCCCAGTACAAAGCGCGACAACGGCAACTCGGTTTCTTGCTGCAACTCTTGCAACAACTCAAACATTTGGTCGCGCGCTTCAGGAAGCTCTGCGGGGAGTAGCCCGCGTTGATCGCGCAGTTCGCCTCGCTCGATCGCCAGCGAAAGCCGGGCCACATCTAAGGGCCACCAGGCGCGGCCGCCGTACAACCCTTGGTCATCCAAAGAGAGCGGCGCCGCGGGAAAAACAAACTGCACTTTCTCCGCTAAATGCGGCGCTGCATGCAGGATTTCGTACCCGATGGGAACCAGGTCATTTCCGGGCGCCCCAAAACCATGGCAGAGCACCACTTCCAACTCCGGCTTCTTGCCCGAGGGAAGATTATCGACTATCAAACAGTCCAAGCGGCCAAGTTGACGAGACGAAGAATGCATGGCGCCATTATGACAAAGGCGGCGCCGCCCCGCCACCGCATTCGCGCGGCGCCGCGCCGCAGTCGTCGACTTTCGCTGCTTTCCAACAAGGCGCCCGCGCCGAAGGTTTCGCCGCCGGGAGCCGTTCCTTCGCTTACGCAACTTTGGCACGTTTTCATGATGCTCGATTATTCGGCGAAATTCGCTCAGGCCTTGCCCTACCAAGAGTTCTTGCAGAAGCATGGAACCGAAGCTCATCGGCAACGCTGGGCGGCGGTGCACGCCCGGGTAGCGCTCTCGCCGGAACAAACGCAACTGCTGGCCGGATTCACGCGCGACATGTACGTGTTGGTCATGGCCGGGGCGTGGTGCGGCGACTGCGTGGAGCAATGCCCAATCTTTGAACATTTCGCCCACGCCTCGCCCCGAATTCATGTTCGCTACTGCGACCGCGACGCCTTTCCTGATTTGCAGCAAGCGTTGTCGATTTGCGGCGGCGCGCGGGTGCCGGTGGCCGTGTTCCTGAGCGAAGACGGCCATCCGACGGGATGGTTCGGCGATCGCACACTAACGCGGTATCGCAAGATCGCGGCCGATCAATGGGGCGAAGTTTGTTCGATTGGCCTTGTGCCGCCGGAAGAGTCGCTCATGGCCGCCACCGTGCAGGACTGGCTGAACGAGTTTGAACGTAATCAACTGATTCTCCGCACCTCACCGCGCTTGCGAAAGAAGCATGGCGACTAACCGACCTCAACTTCTGTTGCGCTGCGCGCAAGATCACCCCGAGGGCGAAAGTCGCCCTGGCGCACGCGTTGCCGTCGCGTCGACGCGCCTCATTCGCGGCGGCTATTTTCGTTTTGCGAAGATTGACGACTCCTTATCTCGTTTCAAGTGATTCCTATGAGCACTACCTATCGCGTCGCCATCATCGGGCATACCGGCAAAGGCAACTACGGCCACGGACTGGACACCGTATGGCATGAGTTGAAGAACTGCGAGGTGGTAGGCGTAGCCGACGCCGACCCCAAGGGGCTGGCCGAAGCGGTGCAGCGGCTTAAAGCTCCGCAAGGATACGACGACTATCGCAAAATGCTTGACGAGACCACGCCCGACCTCGTGGCGATCGGGCCGCGCTGGCTCGATCAGCATCGGGACATGGTGTTGGCCGCCGCCGAACGCGGCGCCCACATCTACATGGAAAAACCGTTCTGCCGGAACCTGGCCGAGGCCGATGAAATGGTCGCCGCGTGCGAAAAGCACGATGTGAAACTCGCCATCGCGCATCAAACCCGCTATAGCCCAAAGCTGCAGGTGATTCGCGACTTGATCGACGACGGCAAAATCGGCCGGGTGCTGGAGTATCGCGGGCGCGGCAAAGAAGACGCGCGCGGCGGCGGCGAGGACTTGTGGGTTCTGGGCAGTCACGTGATGAACCTGATTCACCACTTCGGCGGCGAGCCGCAATGGTGCTTCGCCAAGGTGTTGGCCAACGGCAAACCGATCACGCGCGACGACGTGAAACCTGGCAATGAAGGCATTGGCCCGTTGGCGGGCGACGCGCTCAGTGCGACCTACGGCCTGGACGGCGCCGTCACGGCGCATTTCGACTCGCAGCGATCGGCTGGCGCGGGGGGCGAAAGCCGCTTCGGCCTGCGAATTTACGGTTCGGCCGGTATCATCGAAGTCGGCACCGGCTACCTTCCTCCGGCGTATATTCTGCAAGACCCAACCTGGTCGCCCGGCCGGAGCGGCAAACGCTGGCTGCCCATTTCCAGCGCAGGCGTCGATCAACCCGAACCCAAGGGCGCCAACTCGCTCCATGCGGGGAACGTGGCGGCTGTGCAAGACCTGATTGCCGCGATTGAAGAAGACCGGTATCCCGAATGCAATATCTTCGAGGCGCGCACCACCATCGAAATGATCGCGGCCGTGTTCGAATCGCACCGGCAAGGCAAGCCCGTGAGCATGCCGCTGGAGAACCGCCAGAACCCGCTTGAGCAATTGGCGTGAGCCGGGGCGCCTCGGCCTCGGTTCACCACACGCCCGGAATGAACCGGTAGGGCACTCGGCGGCAATACGCTTGATATTCCGAGTCTTGCCCCAAGTGGCGTTCTTCCGTGAGCGCCCGCAGGCAATAGATGCCGCTCCAACCCATCAGCCCTGCCAGACCGGCGAACAGGAGCTTGAGATCGGTCGCGGCGGCCGACAGCAACCAAGGCAACGCTCCGAACCACCAAAACAGGTTCTTGCCCACATACGCCGGATGGCGCACCCAGGCGTAAGGGCCCGATTGCACAATGCCGCGATGGGTCAAGTTGCTCGCCTTGAATCCCAGGGCGATCGAAGCCCAGGTGTAAATGCTCATCAACAGCAGCATCAGCAGGTAAATGGGCGCTTCAACCAGGAAGCTGCCGAACTCCGGATGATCGACCGACCGCCAGTTCAGCGCGGTCATGGTGAGCAGGAAAAACGGCGGATAACACGCCAAGGCGGCCATCCAACCAAGTAAGGTCGGCTCGACCGAGCGAATCTCATTCCCCAGCCTGGGGTGCTCCACCGAGTAACCAATCGTGAAGCACAACACGTCGATCAGAATGATTAGCCCGAGCATCAGCGCGTAGCCGTCATGCAGCCAATTCGCGGCCAGGTCGAACTGCCGGCAAGTGTCGTAAATGTCGAGCACATGCAGCGCCAGCCAGTTAATCATCAGCGGCAAGAAGAACGCCTTGACCAGTACGGCCCGCAGCGCCACGGCTTCTTTCGCGGTGGGCCGCCGGCGCGGAAGCTGCATCAGCGTTTGCCAGAACAAGCGACACTTGGGCGTGTACGAGTCGGGAAAGGTGGCGTAAAAAATCGGCAGCACCAGCAAATACGCGGCGATGACGCACGCCATCGACACGTAACCGACTCGGTCGAAGTACCACTGATAATAGGGGACGCTCCAGTAAAACACCCAGCCGATCGCCAACAGCGACGCCGCCGAAACGTAGTTCCGCACAACCATCTTGGCCGATGCGGGGAAAACGCGGGAACGGCCGGACGGCCATACAACTTCCTGCGCAGGAAGGGGTGTTGTCCGGTAGGCATCGTCCACGGGCGATACGGTTGACAAGGCAGGCTCTCCCCAACGGCTTCAAGGTGTGCAAGCGGCGCAGTTGCACGCCTTGATAGAAAGTATAGGTCGCTTTTGGCAAAAGGCGTTTCCTTCGTCGCATCGGGTCGGCTTATTGCGACTGGCGCGATCGTAGCGTCGTGTGGCTGTCCTTCTCACCCAACCCAAGAATTGCCTGTCGGTGCATGCTTTCCTGAAAGTCGGTCTGGCGCATCTAGCGATGGTCTGTCGCCGCCTGTTAAGGTAACGCCAGGTGAAACCAACCGAACGCCATCGGAGCGTGCGTCATTCGTCTCTTCTTGAACCGAGTTTGCCTTATGTCGTTTCTGTTGCATTGTCGGCATCGTCGCGGGTTCGCCGTTTTGGCATTGTGTCTGGCCTGGACGGGCATGACGTTCGCCCAGGAACGCCCCGACGCGGGCGGTTCTGTCGGACCGTGGAATCTTGAGGAGCTTTATCGCGCCCCGTCGATGCGTTGGGAGTCGCAGGACGGCCCCATTCACTCTCTGATTTACACCGGCGAAAAGCACCAAGGCCGCGATACCGAGGTGTTCGCGTTTTATGCTTCTCCCGCCACCTTGGGCGAAGTGAAAAATTCGCATGAAACGAAAGAGACGCAAAAATTTCCCGGCGTGGTGCTCATTCACGGCGGCGGCGGAACCGCCTTTGCCGAATGGGTCTGGCTGTGGGCGAAGCGTGGCTATGCGGCCATCGCTATGGATCTGGCCGGCTGCCGACCCATCGACCCGGTGTACGATGACCACGGAGTTCCCGTTCCGAACCAGGCCAGCCGAGCGAACACGCGCATGCGACTTCCCAACGGCGGCCCCGCGCAGGGACATCCCGAAAAGTTCAACAGCATCGGCGGCGACGTCTCCGACGATTGGCCTTACCACGCCGCCGCAAGCGTGATTCGCGCGCACTCGCTGCTGCGATCTATTCCCGAAGTGCAAGCCGACCGCACCGCCGCGACCGGCATCAGTTGGGGCGGCTACACCACGTGCCTTGTGGCGTCGCTCGATGATCGCTTCCGCGCCGCCGTGCCGGTATACGGCTGCGGTTTTCTCTTTGAAGGCGAGTCGGTGCAAAAGCCCTCCATCGACCAACTGGGCGAGCGCCGGCAAGCGTGGATCGACGCGTATGATCCCTCCCGGTTGTTATCGCGCTGCCGCGTGCCCATTCTGTTTGTGAACGGCACGAACGATGTTCACTATCCGCTCGACAGTTACCAAAAAAGTTTCGACGTGGTTCCCGGCGAGAAACACATGCGGATCGAAGTGAACATGCCGCACAGTCACCCGGCGGGCTGGGCGCCGCAAGAGATCGGCCGATTCATCGACGCCTACTGCCGCGACGGGCAGCCGCTTCCCGCGCCCGGCGAACTAAGCCTCGCCGACGGCCAGGTGCGACTTGCGTACACCAGCGCCGTGCCGCTCAAGTCGGCTGCGTTGCATTACACCACCGAAACCGGCCTGCGCTCCGAGCGCGCGTGGAAAACCGTTGCTGCGAAGATCAACGCCGACAAAGTCCTCGCCCCCCAACCGCCGCCCGAAGCCAACACCTGGTTCCTCACCCTGACCGACGAACAAGACGGCATGACTTCCACGACGATCCAATTCCAACCGTAACACCGAAACAGGGATAAGAATTCGACGGGTGGCGAGTGGCGGAGCGTAGCGACGCCCTGGCGGCTTTACCCAAACCGTGGGGCGTCGACAACTTCCACAAACGACTTCTTTGCCAAGTAGTTGACGATGTCCATGCCGATCGCCACGGAAACAGTCAAGCCGAACGGCGGCGGAGCAATTGTCGCTCTACTGGGCGTCCATGCCGTGGGCGGCGTCGTGGGGGCGTCTTTGTCGGCCGATCAACCGTCGTTCTCGTCGGGAGTTTTCTTCGCACTCATCACAAGTCAGGCGACATTGCTCGGCATGTGGAGCGGCCTGGGGATGAAGCATGGGCTGGTGCGATTGCTCGTGTTGGGTTTGGGGATTCCGCTGTTGGCAAACGTACTGGCCTGGGGTATCAGCGAAGCCGATTGGGAGATTCATATCTTCCTGCTGATCGCCGCTTCGCTGGCCGCCCTGCCTACGTGGCTGCTGCGACTAGGAAAAGTTCGCCTTGGGCGCATCGGTGTGGAGACGCCTTCGCGCGAAGGGCTGCAATTCACGATCAAACATTTGTTGCTGCTCACATTTGTCGTCGCTTGCCTCCTGACGCTTGGCAAAGCGCTTGCTCCGCATGTGCGCGCCTCCCATCTCCTCGCGCAACTCACAGTTCTGGCCATTTGTTTTGTTTCCGTCGCCTTGACGGCGTTGTGGGCGATGCTTGGTTTGGGCAATCCTTGGCTGCGAGGCCTTCTGGTTATGGGCATTGCGGTGGGGGCAGGCATAACGGTGGGATATAGTTTGGAAATTTCCCGCATCGGGTTCTGGATTTTCGTCTCGCTGATGCAGGCCGTATATCTGCTCGGCTCGCTGTTCGTCTTCCGGAAGCTCGGTTATCGCCTGCTGGCTCATCGGGCGCCTGAGGAGGTGTCGTCAATGCGCTAGCTAAGCCAAATGCTCAACCTCAAGATGCAGATACCTGTTTAGGACCAATGCTGCAAACGAACGGTTGACGAACGAAGCGCGATGACGGGATGAGCATTACACATCGCGGCGAATCAGTCGGGGAGAGTTTTTGCGATTTCCGCAAGGTTGATGCAGGGCAGGTTCTTCGCGCCGCCAACCTGACGTGTCACAAGCAGTGGAGGTAGACTTTGCTTAGCAGCATTCCTCATCTTGTTCTTGCCTCGTGGTACGTCGGCGCATCCATGATGGACTTCCGCGGAGTGATCGATCAGGTTCCTTGGCATAATATTGCGGGGCAGCAAACCGATTGCCGCCATGTGCCGGATGCAATCGAGCGTCTGCAATCGGAGGACCCGGAGGTTCGAAGGTCCGCCTACTGGCGACTGGATAATCATGTCATCGTTCAGGGCGGCCTCTATGAGGGCTCGTTTTACGTCATTCCGTTTTTGCTTCAGATTGCTCTCTCCGATTCGCCGTATGGCCGAGTTGACGCACTCGACTTGTTAGTTGAAATCGCATCAGGATCCGCGAGCTTCGACGCGCGAGTGAATTTCTCCACCGTGGAGCATCCGTTTCGATACTACACTCCTAGCGAAAACGGCGTCGGCATGTCGTTACCCATTGCGACACGCTTCGCCATTGCCTGCGGATTGGACGACATTATGGGGCTTACGGTTTCCGAAGATGAAGCGGAGCGCGAGATGGCCCATGACCTCGTGTTGTCGTTTCCCGAATACGCAGGTCCGCTATCCGAGCGTTTGAATCAACTGGCGAACATTCATCGTGCGAATAAGCCGTTGGCGAAAAAGCTCTACCTCTTGATGAACGGACTACGGCATCCCAGATAAACAGGGTGCGTTTTTGCGAATGACTACGGCAAAGTCTTCGCCGCTTCCAGGAGTTCGTAGCACGGCGGGCGAGGCGCCCAACTCCGCGCGGCCTTATAGTCGCCACAATTGGCGTCGTCGGCGTGGGAGAGGGAAAATGGCAGGACCGTCGCCACGTTTCGCGGAAGTTCCTTGCCAGCGCGATCCGACAAAACGTCAAACGTCGCCTGATCCGAACATGGAGTGTTCGCTTCGTCCCGATGTTCTCACGCACGGCGAAAGGGATTTCACGCATGGGCGCGCGTACTTGGGTTGCGGTTTGTATGGCTTGCGCCGCTTGGGGCATGCTCGCCCGTGAGGGCCGGGCCCAGTCCTTCGGGGTCGAGCTGCACAATACGATGATGCCGGCTTCCGGCGGCATGGCGGGCGCCAGTTTGTCGCGTCCGCAGGACCTTCAGTCGGCGATGAACGGCAACCCGGCCACCTTGACCCAGTTTCGCGGCACTCAGTTCTCGCTCGGCGGAGGCTGGGCCGAACCCACATACAATGTGACACAATTTGACCCGCTGCCCTTAGTGGGCGTCGATCCCTTTAGCGCCAAGTCGGGTACGCCGGGTGGACTCGTGCCCGCCGTCGGCATCACGCAGGATTTCAGCGCGCTAGGGCTGCCCGTCACGATGGGTTTGGGCGTCATGGGGAATGCGGGTGCGGGCGTTGACTTTCGCGATGTGCCCGAGGCGAATGGAACCTCGGCCCAGTACTTGGCCCTGGACACGGTTGCTGGCGTGGGCGTCGACATTACCGATCGGCTCGCCTTCGGCGGCGCCATCGTGCTGGGAACGTCTTACCTCGACGGCCCATTTGTCGATTTGACCGGCATGGTCCCGGCGTATGCCCTTCGAGGAAGTGTCGGCGTGAACTACTGGCTTACGGAGAATACGTCGGCAGGTTTCTATTATCAAACCAAGAAGCATTTCACGTTTGACGACGCGGTCTTGTTTCCCAACGGGGTCCTCCTCGATGTTGAGTTCGAGCATCCGGAAAATCTCGGCCTGGGCGTGGCCAACAGCAGCCTGCTGGAAGGTCGTTTGCTGTTAGCGGCCGACGTGCTTTATAAAGTTCACAGCGACGCCGATTTCCTGCGAGCGATCTACACCGACCAATGGGTGCTTCAACTGGGAGCGCAATACGCGGCCACCTCGCGCCTGCGGCTTCGCTTGGGCTACGCCTACAACGAGAACCCTATGCGCGGGGCGACCATTACGTCGATCGGCGGCGTCGAACTTCCCGACGGCGTGCCAGGTTTGCGTTACGTGCAGGGGCAGTTCGCCGCCATTCCTGAGCATCGCGTGACCGGCGGCGTTGGCGTGCGCGACGTGCTTCCGGGCGTTGACCTTGATCTTTTCGCAGGCGGCATGTTCGAAAACACCGACCAATTCGCCAGCACGCTCGTCTCGGTGGAAAGTTACTGGGTGGGCCTGGGCATGACATGGCGATTCGGACGCGGCGCCGTTGAGTACGGCGCCTGGTAACCTCACGCCAGCCATCGCTTAAATGCACGCAAGTTGTGTTTCTGGCCAGCGAGAACGAGTGTGCTACTCGTCCGCGTGGAGGCGTTCGCCCAACTTCCGGCGGTTTTCAAAGCAGAGCGTTCACGGTCCAAGAGTAAGCCGCTTTGAATCAACCGTCCCGCGCTAACGCGCGGTTCTTGCAAGCAAGTGCGGACTAGCGTCCCGCCGCTTTTGGCGCAGTTTATAACCGCGTTCGGTGCGGCGGCGAATCGTGGGAATGACAAAGAAAACGACGTTTGCGTCCTTGCGCACAAGACGCAAACACTCAACGAAATCATGAACGGGCGAGCGGTGGAGAAACGCAGTCGAGGGACGGGATGACGTACAGTGCCGTATCAGTCGGTTCGCTCCACTACACCACAAGATCTTGGCGCCCACGTTTTATTATACTGAACAAATGTACAAAATCAATGCTTAGCAGGAGAAATTGATCGAAGCCGAAATGAGTTACGTCGGTCATGAGGTTCGTTGATGTTCTAAATTGCCCGCGAATTCACAGGTAAATCGTCGTTTTTCATATCACGAGAAGCGTCGTAACTTTTTTCCGGATTTTTCCGTAGTCGAACACCAACGCGCTCGCGGCGCGTGAAATACTCGCCATCGCTGGATGCACGCGCCGGGGTGAGAAAAGTCGGTCACCTGGATTCTTCCTTCATCTGGGCCTCTTGCGTATATTAGCGACGGTTCGCCGATGGCGCTTGACGGCGCCCGGCTTGTTCGAGCCGAACTTCGGCGGGTTCTCTCGTCTCGTTTCTTGTCTCAAGGAGCCTTGTATGCGCCAGCGGCTTGGTGGCGGCGGTCGCGTTCTGTGCGGCCTGTTGGGCTTTGGTCTTGCCTTTGTTCTGGCAGGAGCGGTTGCGGCTCGTGCGGCGGAGCAACCGAATGTAGTGGTCTTCTTGGCCGATGACTTGGGCTGGGGTGAGCTAGGGTGCCAAGGCAACCCGCAAATTCCCACGCCCAACATCGACTCGATCTCGGCCAACGGCATTCGCTTTACCCAGGGTTACGTGAGCGGGCCGTATTGCAGCCCCACGCGCGCCGGCTTGATGAGCGGTCGATACCAAACGCGCTTCGGCCACGAGTTCAACAGCACGGCCCGGCATGCGGGGTTGTCGCTGGATGAAACCACGATGGCCACGCGCATGAAGGACCTGGGCTACGCCACGTGCGCCGTCGGCAAGTGGCATCTGGGGCAACTGCCCGAATATCGACCGATGCAGCGCGGGTTTGACGAATTCTTTGGCACGTTGAACAACACGCCGTTTTTCCATCCCACGATGTTCATCGACTCGCGCGTCTCGGCCGAAGTGCAGCCCGTGGACGACCCCGAGTTCTACACGACCGACGAATACGCCAAGCGCGCGTGCGACTGGATCAACAAACAAAAAGACAAGCCGTACTTCCTGTATCTGCCGTTCAACGCGCAGCATGCGCCGCTCCAGGCGCCGCAAAAATACCTGGACCGCTTTGCGAACATTGAGGATGAAAAACGCCGCACCTTCGCCGCCATGCTTTCCGCCATGGACGACGCCGTCGGCCAGGTGCTCGAAACGATCCGCAAGAATGGCCAAGAAGAGAACACCCTGATTTTCTACCTCGCCGACAACGGTGGACCAACGCAAAGCACCACTTCGCAAAACGGCCCGCTGCGCGGCTTCAAGTCGACCACGTGGGAAGGGGGCGTGCGTGTGCCGTTCATGGTCCAATGGAAGGGCAAGATTCCCGCTGGTAAGGTGTATGAAAACCCCGTGATCCAGCTCGACATTCTGCCAACGGCGGTCACTGCGGCCGGCGGCAAGGTGGACCCCAACTGGAAACTCGACGGCGTCGATCTGATGCCCTACCTGACCGGTAAGGAAAAAGGCAAGCCGCACGAGACGTTCTATTGGCGGTTCGGCCAGCAGATGGCCGTGCGTCACGGCGACTGGAAGCTCGTTGTTGGCAACGGCGGCAGCGGTCAACCCGAGTTGTACAATCTCGCGGCTGACCTGAGCGAAAAGAACAACCTCGCCGCCACCGAGCCGGAAAAAGCGAAACAACTGCAAGCCCTGTGGGACGCCTGGAACGCGGAACAAGCCCCGGCGAGCCATCCCAACGAGCCTGCCAAAAAGAAGCAGCAGCCCGGCGCCAAGAAGAAGAAAGCGAAACAGAAGGTCAATCCCAACGCTTGATTGGCGTTCGGTTAATCCACCGTCTGCAATGGGCGGTCGGACATGGTTAAGCGACGATCAACTCGTTAAAATGGGCCGGAGTTTGACTTCGGCCCTTGGTGCAGCGCGCCGCCGGCGCGCTGGATTGATCATGGTTTCTACTCACTTTACTGACGACGAACTAGCGGCATATCACCGGGAGGGCTACTTCCTGGCGCGGGGGTTGTTCGACGCGGAGGAAATGTCGCGTCTGCTCGCATACGCCCAGCAAGACCCCAACCTTTCCCAGTCGGCGTATGGCCGCAAAGACGCTACGGGGCAAGAAACCAAGCTGGCCTTGTGGAACACCGTGGGCGACAACCTCTACAGCATGTTCGCCCGCTGCCCGAGAATCGTGGACCGCATGGAGCAAATGCTCGGCGGCGAAGTGTACCTGTACCACATGAAAATGATGCTCAAAGAACCACGCGTGGGCGGAGCGTGGGAATGGCATCAAGATTACGGCTACTGGTACAACAACGGCTGCCTTGCGCCGCTGTTGGCCAGTTGCCTGATTGCCGTTACGCCGTCCAACCGCGAGAACGGCTGCCTGCAAGTGATTCCCGGCACGCACCACTTCGGGCGCATCGACCACAACAAAACGGGCGACCAAACCGGCGCCGATATGGAGCGCGTGAACGCCGCGCTAGAGCGGATGCCGCTGGAATACATTGAATGCCAGCCCGGCGACGCGCTGTTTTTTCACAGCAACCTGCTGCACCGGAGCGATCAGAACCGCTCGGAGCATCCCCGCTGGTCGCTCATTTGCTGCTACAACGCCAAGAGCAACAACCCCTACAAAGAATCCCGCCATCCGCGTTACACGCCACTAGAAAAGGCCAACGACGACGCCATCAAACACTGGCGCCCCGCCACGGCCCAGGCGTAACCCGAGTCGTAAAAAGCGGGACACTCGGCACCGAACGAAACCGCACGGCACTAATGGCGAGGATGGCTGGCGGCAGAGTCTTAGACGCCCCAGCGGTGTCAAAAGAAACGCTTGGGGGAAGGTTTCCTCGTTGTGCTTGACGGGGCACCGCGCGCTGCTCCACCATCAGCTACCCTGCCAGCAGTTTGATGGCAAAAATGGGTGAAAAATTTCTCATGCTTTTCGGGAGTCGCGTCGCAGAAGCTAAACGGCAATGCACCAAAAAACCTTAATCGTTAAATTGAGGCGGTAATTTGGCAGAAGCAGCACTAGGCAAGTTTTCCTGCGGTCCCTTTAACGTAAATGCAAGGGGCAAGAAGTCCGCAATAGTAAACAGGCGATCCTCGCCGAGTATTACAATGTCTGCTGTCGGTGCAAGTTCCTGTATCCACTGTCTGCATGCGCCGCAAGGCACACGGTGCTCTAACGGTGAATTTCGAGGCGCGTCGACACATGCAACGGCTATTGCCCGGATATCGCGTTCACCTGCGGCATACGCCGTTGCGAGCGCAACTCTTTCTGCGCATGTTCCAAGCCCATAGCAAGCATTCTCGATGTTCGCGCCTTTGTACACGATGCCAGAAGAGCTTAGCACAGCGGCTCCCACCCGAAAATTAGAATAGGGTGAGTACGCGCGCGCCGCAGCCGATTCTGCTTCGCTTGCTAGGCGGTTGCGGGTTGACGCATCAAGGCGATTCTCAGATAGCGGATTCTTCATCTGAAAGAACTTTTCCTATCAGGTCGGCGAGGCTATCGAGCAAGTCCTTTGCAGGCTCGTATATTTGCCCGTTAGACTTCCAATTTAGGTCTGCCAACGGAAGGGTTGAATCGAACGTGAGCGTACCGAGGATATAAGGATCGGGTTGTCGGAGGCACCAGATCGGTGCGGATATTACAGACTTTCCCTTAAACTGTGATGGATTGTCGATGTAAAAACCATTGCCCGACGGACGTTCGTTTGACATTGGCTCTTCGCAAACAACACTTTGTTCACTGTACGCCTTCGCGTTGACGTACCAATCGACATATTCTTTTTCCTCAAGCGGAATTGGACCGAAATCTCTCGGCGGCACCGGAGACTTACAATAGCGTGGAACCAAGCATCCTTGCCGGCGCTTACTTGGACCAGGTCGATGCCGCTCGTACAAATGAACCATCACGCGCAGATCTGTGATTTTAGTTCCAGGTTTTGCATTAACAGTAAAAAAACGAATTCCAAGATCTAATAATTCATGAATAATTTTTTTCTCGACTCTCGTGAAATGTATATTGTACCAACACTGAACCGCAAGGAATACAACCGCCAGAACCAGCAAGAGATGGTACCGCTCGAGCATTGGAGAATCGGTTGTGGACGACGTGTAAAGATTTGTCCATGCACCGGCGAGGAGCGCCACCAGAAAAGCAAGGAGAGGATTGACGATCATTGGGTGACGTTTTATCCAGACCATACCGTTCTCCAAAAGAATGTTTTTCAAAATCTTCCGCGACCACCTCAAAGTTTTGGAAAGGTAGTTGAACCACAATAATGTGGATATTAGCAATTCGCCCGAGTGAGCTAATTATTGCAGTCAAAACGTATTGCAAAACTCAACAGGTCGAGTAAAGGTCATATACTTGATGGGTGGTGCGTAATTTTTATTGCGGATTTCATTGGTCCTTGCCGGCATCGCTTCGGTCACTTTGGCGGCGTAGTCATTGACTTTGGGGGTCGCGCGGCCATTGGTCTAGGCGTGTTTAAATAACGCATTCCGCTTTTCGAGTCGAACGCATGTGTTCTAATGTACACTATCGGCAGGAGAGAAGAATTGAAGTTGATATAGCGTTTATCTGCCAATCGGCGGTAGGTCGTTGTTGTTTGCCTTTGGTGAAAATCCGGGGAAAAGGGCGAGAAGCGTGTTGGGCGAGATGGCGAAGGATTCGCCTTCGGCCGTCAATAAATCGGAATGGCCTGCGCGGAGCGCGGCGACGATGCCGAGCAAGTCGCCCAGGGTGGCTAAACCGTCGTCGTTAACATCGAGCATGCCGGGTGGGGCGTCCGCAGGCGAGTCGGACAGCGGGCCGGCCGGGTTGTGGCGCAACCAGGTGACCATCAGCAGCAAGTCGGAAAGATTCGCCTGCCCCGACTGATCCACATCAGCCGGGTTCGAACCATTGTGCCACGCTTTCTTCACCGCGCCGGGCGAGGTACAGCCGCACTCCTTCAAAACGTCTTTGCGTTCGCGCCAGTACACGTAGTAGGGCTCGCCGTAATCCAAGGCCCCGCTGCCCAAGGTATTGCTCGCGATGTCGTTCAATTCCTTGTGGCGAATCAGCGAACCTTGGTTGATCTTACTGAGCCAGGTCCCATCGGCCAGTTGCCGGGCGGCGTGGGTGATTTGCCAGCCGCCGGGAACCGCCCGGTTCACCACGCGGTACAGCACCACGACTTCCACCTTGCTGGGGTCGGCAGGAAACCGGCCGTCGGTTTGTTCCAGAAAACCGTGACTGCGGTACACGCGATGAAAATACTCGGGGGTCCATAACGTCTTGTCGGCGCCGGGGGAAACACCGCTATACCAACCCAGCGAGGCGCCGGTGCATTGGTACAAGAAGTCATACCCGCGCAGCACCTCGAAGTTCTGCGGGTTGATCTGAGGAAAGTCCCGTTGCACGGCTTGCCGCAAGTCAGGAAAGCGGCTGGTGTTCAACGGGCTAGGAAGTTGCAGCGCGTTCTCCAGATTCAACAGCCAGTCGAGATGCGAAGGGGGATAACGGTTATCCCCGGCGCCAATCAGGTGGTCGCCATCGACAAATTTGGAAGGCGGTAAGGCCGGAGGCGGCCCTTGGTAGTCTACGGCCTCGTCGCGAAATTCGATGAAGAACCAGTCGGCTTCATCCTGGCCGCCGTGGAGCTTGTCGTGGACGAGATCATTCACTCCCCACACGCGGTCTTGGGGCAGCGGAAGGTCAACCAGCGAATCGTTCACAGGAAGTTTGTAATTGAAGAACTCGCCGCCGACGAGCACGTCGCTCCCTTGCTCGCCGTACAGTTCGTCCGCCCCTTGGCCGCCAATCAGGTAGTCGGCGTCCACTTTCGGATTGTGGCTGGGAGTGGAGCGCGTGCGGGCGTCGCCGCGAAGGATATCGTTCCCCTCGCCGCCGTAGAGCAAGTCGCACCCGAGACCGCCAAACAGCTTGTCGATTCCGCCATCGCCAAACAGGATGTCGTTGGCCATGTAGCCGTAAAGTTCATCGTCGTGATCGCCGCCGAAGGCGAAGATGCGGCGCTCCGGCCGCCGGGCGTCTTGCGGAATCGGCAGCCCATCGAGCGTCGTTTCCACGTATTGGAAATAGTCGTTTCCGGCATTGCCAAGAAAGACAAAATCTTTGACATCGCGGTTCTTGATCCAGCCGCGCCACCGCTGATGACCGGGGATTTGGTCGTCATGCCAAATTTCTAGATAATCGACGCCTTGTTCTAAGAACACGCCAGGCACGTGGAAAGCCCGGGCGCCGCCTTCCTCTTTACCGTCCCCTTCGCGGTGCCGGATCGTCACCACGTCGGGCCGGTCGGTTCCTTCGAGCTTCAGGTTTCCATTGACCAACGACGCCGTGAGCGAAGGGCTTCGCACCCATTCACCCTGGTCGGTATCGTAGCGCGGCTCCCATTCCACGCCCGACATGAGAAGGCGGGCCTCCAGCGATTCGATGCTGCGCCGCTGCTTGGATTTTGCCACGGACATGAACCTTCTTGCGACCAACGAGAAACCGACACGCCGCGGGCTCCTCATGCGCTCCGCGAGCGGTGAAACCACAACGAGGCCTGCGCCATATGACCTGAAACGCGGGTCAATGGCCAGTTAGAACCGCGTGCTCAACAGGGGCAAGCGCCCATGAGCAATCACCTGCGAATGGTGTGCAAACACCGCGGCTACTAAGAGAAACTCGGTTTGTCGCAAGAAGCGGACACGTTTTTTGAGAAAAATTAAGACGAAGCGACCAATCAAGGCTAAAGAGACGCGTTGCTTTGCAAGGCCAGGCGTCGCCAGGGAAGTGGGGGTTGGCTTAACCCTTTTCCATCGTCTTCGTTTCCGCGTCGGCGCGCCAGAGGCGATAGCGTACTTCGACGCCTTCTGGCACGTACACCACCAGGGGCAACCGGCTGTTGTAGCGAATCAAATGCGGATCGCCGCGCAGCGTGATGAAGCGGGCGACTTTCGGCGCATTCGGGTCGACGCCGATGAGCGTCCCCGCCAAGGGGCCCAGCTCGCGCACCAGGTATCGCGGGAAGCCCCAACCTTCGATCGTTTCCTCTTCGATCTTGCCTCCCAAGAAGTAGGTGTTCACTTCGTCCAGTTCAACCGTCTTGCCCACCAACAACTCGACCTTGAGGTCGCCTTCCTTGTCCTGTTGGGGCAGCCGCAACACTTTGCGCACCATGCCTTCCTCGGCGGGAGGAAACGCCTTCAAATCATCCGCCGGTTGCCCGACCGTCAGAACCACCGAGACAAGCCAAGCGACGGTTACCGAGTTCATCGCGGGATCCTTTCACCAAGGCGTGATTGCGAGCCGGCGGTAATACGCCGCCGCCGAAGCCGTGAGAAGTACGGCAACCAGAATACTGCGCGCGCCAGAGCCGAACAAGCGAGCCTCCAAGTTCGTTGCACGACCCTGAATTGAGGAATGCAACGCATTCGGGTTGGAAGATCTGGTGGCGGTGGATTTTCTGTTTCCAACAATCGTTTTATGCTTGTGACATCAGCACAACGGTGCGACGACCAAAGCGCGTTGCTGGTTTGTGAGGGGAAGGGTCAGTATATTGGGCTTTCGGGGTTGAGGTTGAACCTACCGAGGAGCCTGCTGATGAACGCTCGTCTTTCTCGCCGTGGATTTTTGGGAAGCGCCGCGGCGCTTGGCGCCGGACTGACCATTCTACCGGCCGGCTTGGCTCGCAGTTACGCCGCGAACGAGAAAGTGAATGTAGCGCTGGTGGGCGTGGGCGGGCGCGGTGAGTGGTTTGTCGACACCGTGCCGCGTATGGAGCAGGTCGTCGCGATTTGCGATGTGAACGACCAAAAGATCGCCGGCGCGTTGGAGCATTGGAAAACGTTCGGCCAGCGTTACGCCACTTCGCCGCACGATTGGGAGCGCCGCGCCGCGGCTGAGTTCCAGCGCCTCACGGAAAAGCAACCTGCCGTTTATCACGACTTCCGCCGCATGCTGGACGAGCGGGGGAAAGAAATCGACGCCGTGGTGATCGCCACGCCCGACCATACGCATGCGGTGATCTCGGCCGCCGCCATGCGGGCTGGCAAGCACGTATTCTGCGAAAAGCCGCTCACGCGCACGGTGCATGAGTCTCGCGCCCTGCGCGAACTCGCGCGAAAGCAAGGCGTAGCCACCGCCATGGGCAATCAGGGCACGTACAGCGGTCCGTTTCGTCGAGCGCTGGAGCTCATTCGTGAAGGCGCCTTAGGCGAGATCCAAGAAGTTCATGTGTGGAACAGCGCCGGCGGCGCCAATCGCACTCAGCCGCCGCAAGGCGAGGAAACCGTGCCGGAGCATTTGCAGTGGGACCTGTGGCTCGGTCCGGCGGCGATGCGTCCTTATCACCCCCAATGGATGCAGCGCCACAACTGGCGCGAGTTCGGCACCTGCCAACTGGGCAACTGGGCCTCGCACAGCGCCAACCTGGGCTTTATGTCGCTGCATGTGCATGACCTGTGGCTGGACGAAGCAGCGTCGCAACCGCTTCGGGTCGAGGCGCAGACATCGGGAATCAATCGACTTTCGTTTCCTGCGTGGGAGATCGTCACATGGACCGTGCCGGCGCGGGCCAAGCTCCCGCCGATTCAAATCAAGTGGTACAACGGCGACGCGCCAGGCATCGACGACTTGCTAGCGCCGTATTTGAAGAACGCGCCGGCGAAGGATCGCAACAATTGGCGGTACGCCGGCACCTTGATTGTGGGCGAAAAGGGAACCATCCACACCACCGGCCACAACATGTGGTTCGAGCTATTGCCCGCAGATAAGTTCGAAGGCGTGCAATGCGACCGGCCGGAAACCGTCGAAAGTTCGCGCGGTCCTGAACAAGACTGGTTCGCCGCCTGCCGGGGCGGAGCGCGGCCGTGGTCGAACTTCGATTACGCCTCGGCCTTGAACGAGTTTCTCATGCTGGGAAACATCGCCACGCAATTTGACGGCGCGCTGGAATACCATCCCGCCGAAATGAAAATCGCCAATCACTCCGAGGCCGACGCCCTGCTGCGCAGCGAGTACCGCGACGGTTGGACGTTGTAGCCCTCGGCCCGTGGATTCGTAAGCGGCGAACGCACTACAAACGTTCGCTGTGACACTTGACACGCCCCCTTGCCGTCTGCAAGTAACGGTTATGAAACGCACCGCTCTTTGGTTTCGCTCGATGTTCGCGCTGGCCCTCGTCGCCCATGCGGTGACCGCGGCCGAGCCGATCCCCGCGCATCGTGAGGGCCAAATTCGTGATGCGGCGCCGGAAAAAGCGCGCGTGCCCCCGCGCAAGCCGCGCACCGTTCTCATTTGGAACACGCCGCCCGCCTTTATGGAGAAAGATCCGCATCGGGGATACTGCATTCCCTATGGGGAGGCGGCGATGCGCATTCTGGGCGAGAAGACTGGCGCCTACCGACCAATCGTAAGCGACGACCTAAGCGTCTTCCTGCCCGAGAACCTTCAGCAGTTCGACGCCGTGGTGATGAACAACAGCTCGGGGCCATGGATTCGCCCCACCGAGGCCGACATGGGCAAGTTTCCGGGCTTGGGCGATCAAGACGCCGTTGAAAAACTCCTGCGGCAAAGTTTGCTCGACTGGCTGGCTAGCGGGCGCGGCATTGTGGCGTATCACTACGCGATTGGCGCCAATCAACAATGGCCCGAGTTTCAACAACTGCTCGGAGCGAAGTTCACCGGGCATCCTTGGAACGAGGAAGTAGGCATCCGGGTTGAAGAACCGGAGCATCCGCTGGTCGCCGCTTTCCAGGGGCAAGACTTCCGCCTGCCCGATGAGATTTACCAGTTTGGCCCACCCTACGACCGCGGCAACTTGCGGGTGCTCCTCTCGCTCGATACGTCCAAGACCAACATGAACGTCCAATGGATCGACCGCAAGGATGGTGACTTTGCGCAGGCGTGGGTCAAGCCGCACGGGCAGGGACGTATCTTTTACACGGGCTTCGGGCACCGTACCGAGATTTACTGGAACCCGGCCGTGTTGCAGTTCTATCTGGACGGCATTCAGTTCGCCTGCGGCGATTTGGATGCTCCGGTTAACCCGCGACCGGAGGATCCAGCGGCTACCGCGCCGCCGGAGGGTTTTGTGTCGCTGTTCGACGGGAAATCGCTGGAAGGTTGGGAAGGAGATCCCGCAATCTGGTCGGTGCAAGACGGCGCCATCACGGGCCAAACGACTTCAGAAACGAAGTTGACCCGCAACGAGTTCCTTGTGTGGAAGGATGACGTGGACAACTTCGAGCTACGGCTGAAGTTCCGCCTGGAAGGAGGCAACTCGGGCATTTATTACCGCGCGCGCCAGCGAACCGCGGACGACCAAGGCGTTGATCCGCTTATCGGAACGCAGGCCGACTTCGACGCCTCGGGCCGCTGGACCGGCGTCATTATGGAATACTTACTGCGGGACGTGCTGGCCGAACGCGGGCAGAAAGTCGTCATTCGGGAAGACGGCCAAAAGCAGGTGGCCGGATCCGTCGCCGATCCCGCCGAGTTGCTCAAGGCGTATCGGCCGAACGCGTGGAACGATTACCGCGTGACGGCCCAGGGCGGGAAAGTGACGCTGCAAATCAACGGCGTCACCATGTGCGAACTCGACGACCGCGATCCCCGCCGCCTCACCCGCGGCCGGCTGGCCTTGCAGGTGCACGTCGGCCCGCCCATGACCGTCCAGTTCAAAGACATTTACTTCCGCAAGTTTTAGCTCGCAGCGGCCTGCTTGAGCTTGGCAATGTCGATCTTCTTCATTGTGAACATGGCGTTCATCACGTTTTGTGACTTCCGCGGATCGGGATGTTTCAATAATTCGTGCAGAATGCCGGGCACAACTTGCCAGGAAAGGCCAAACTGGTCTTTCAACCAGCCGCATTGTTGCGCCGCGGGATCACCTCCGGCCGAGAGTTTGTCCCAGTAGTAATCTACCTCTTCTTGAGTATCGCAACGCACCTGGAAAGAGATCGCCTCGTTGAACTTGAACATGGGGCCGCCGTTGAGGGCGGAGAAGGGCTGCCGGTCGAGTTCGAACTCGACGGTCATCACCGAGCCCGGCTCTTTGCCGTGAATTTCCTGGCCGGCTTCACCGAAGTGCGTAATGTCCACAATCTTGGAATGGGGGAAAATCGCGGTGTAAAACTGGGCGGCGGCTTTGGCTTGGTCGTCAAACCACAAACAGGGGGTAAATCGCGCCATGTGTGCCATCATGCTGCTCCGGGGTAGGGGGGCGAGCTTTGAAAGAGGTTGTATCCAGAAAATGGTCGATTGTGGCCCGTCGAAATCGACACCGAGGAACCTTGCCCGGCCGATTTTTCTTCGCGCCTTGCCTGGCATTTCCCGCCAAGCCGCGACCGCCCGTTGTCCCGGCCTAAGCTCCCCGCTACGATAAACCAACACAAGGCCGAGTGGCGGAATAGGCAGACGCTGGGGACTTAAAATCCCCTGTCCAGTGATGGACGTGCGGGTTCGAGTCCCGCCTCGGCCACCTTGGTTATTCGGGGCGCATAACGGCGAAGTAGTGCGCAAACCTAAAATAAGTAAGCAGTTGCGATGGGGATGGGTGGCGCAGCTCGCTTATCAAGAATTGCGGGAACGCGGGCCTGTCTTGATTTTTGTGTCAGTCGGTTATTGGGGTGAGTTAGTTGAGGTTTTTGGGCATGCGGTCGGCGAACAGGATGGCGAAGTGATTGAGGGCTTCTTTCCACTTCGGTATAGGCATCGTCCATTTCTTGGACG
>CAUJHS010000118.1 GCA_963204915.1 Planctomycetota bacterium
GATTCCAGACCATGTCGCCGGTGTAGACGGGGTTGACCAAGATTGCACGCACCGTCGTGGTGCTCCACTTACCTTTCATCCTTTCGGACCAAGCTGCGCTGCGTGGGCTGGGGATGCCGGCACGGTTAAGCGCGTCGGCAACCGCCTTGAAGCCGCGGTTCTCTTCCACGTAGAGCCGGAAGATCTCGCGCACGGCGTCTTGGCGGGGTTGCTCGCTGGGGACCAGGAAGCAGCGATCCTTTCGGGAGACGGCCAGGCTCTCGCCTCTGCCCAAGGACCGCAGGCGCTTCCACTGCTCATCAAAGAGCTGCTTTGAGCCATCGGGCATGTGGCGGACGTGGGTGATGAAGTTGCCCGACTCGCTCTGGTAGCGGAGGTCATAGCCTAGGGGTGGAACGCCCCCCATCCAGGCGCCGCTTTCGCTCTTGGAGAGCAGGCCGCGGATGGTCACCTTGGAAAGATCCTTGGATTCTTCTCGGGCCTGCCATTGTTTGACCGGGCGAAGGAGGTCGTCCGTGCGGTCGCCGGTAAAGTTCTCGGTGACGTACTTCACTTCGATCCCGCAGGTGCGCAGGGTATGGCGGTAGAAGCCCGCTTCGTCGTTGTCGATGCGGCCGAAGCGTTTGACGTCGTAGACGATCACAAAGTGGAAGTCGCAGGTACGGCTCTTAGCGTCGGCCATAAGCGCTTGGAACGCCCGGCGCCCCACGGTGCTGGTACCGCTGATGGCGTCGTCGGTGTAAAAGCGCAGAGTCTTGAAGCCGTGCTGCTCGGCGTATTGCTCAATGGATTTCTTCTGGTCAGGGATCGACTGCTCCTGGCGGTCAGTCGAGCGGCGAAGGTAACCAACGGCGAAGCGGGGTTGGTCACCAGCGGATGTGATGCCTTCTTGAAAACGCTTGGGAGATACGGCTGCTTGGGGCACGGGTTAGCTCCAGCTGGGTGCTTATCCAGCTGGACATATAGGGTCGATATCGCGACGGATAGCAAGGCCGATTCGTGGCTAAATTCGTGTTATATCGAACGAGAACTAGCCTGCGCACGCCTGAGAAGCATAGGTTTCATTATGGGTTGGGTAAGCGAATGGGCACGCCTAGACCCCCACCCGTTGCGGACCAACCCAGATCCGGTCGCTGACTTCCACCGCCATGGCGAGCGCATCCGGCCCGTCATCGTGCGCCGCCTTGGGGAACTGCCTTAGCTGATCCAAGAGCAGCCGATGCCGCCGGCTGAAGCGGATCGTGCCCATCTTGACCAGGGGCTGGAGCTTCTGGATCCGAGCGATTTTGTCGGTGGTGTGGTGGATCTTCTGGACATGAAGGCAGACGCCTTCGATCCGCGCCTGGTTGTAGAGCTGATCGGCTAACACCTCCTGGAACTGCACCGCCTCCACACCAAAGCAGTTAAAGGAGCGAGCCCTCTCGTACTGAATGATCGTCGCAATGATCTCGTGCGGTACCAGCCGCCTGATCTCCGCATCCACCACGTACAGGATGCCGGTCTTGTCGTCCCGCAGTAGCGTGACGATGGCCGTGTCGTCGCGGTGGCGGCCGGCCTTCCCCAGGCTGGGGTCGCAGGCACCGTAGATTCGGGCCCTGCCTTTGGCACGGATCGTCGTGATCAGTTCTTGGGCATCCGCGTACTGGTCGTCCCAGTAGTGGAAGTCCTCGTCCCGGAACAGGCAGTCTGCCGGGTCAATCGGCTCGTTCTGCTTCTCGGCGTCGAAAGCCGGCCGGTTCTCGGCGCGAACCTCCATCAGCTTCAGGTAGCTCTCATGCGGGGGCCAAAGCACTTGGGTGCCTTCGAGCATCTCGTCTTCGTGCTCCCGGTAGAACTCTCCCGCTGCATCTGGACCGCTCTGTCCCTCGTGCTCCTCCCGGTGGTGGAAGATTGATTCCCATTTCTCCCAGAGATGGGGATGCGCCGACCACGCGGTCACCGCCTGGTACTTCTTCCCCCTCCACCGCGGCGACTTCCGGGGGTCGATGAGCCGCGCCAGCAGGGAGTCATAGTGCAGGAGCGTGCCTACGACCACCACGTTGGTCTGCGCTTCTCCCGCCTTCAGCACCGCCCGCTCGAACCAGTGCTGGAGTTTTGCTCGGCGGAAGGGAGACTCCGTGTGCTCGTCGCCTTCGAGGTCGTCGAGGATCATGAGCGTCGGCCGGTGTGACCGGTGCCGCCTGCCGCGGACCCGGCTGCTGGCCCCCAAGGCGACCACGCGGATGCCGCTGCGGGTAATGATGTCGCCCTGTTTCCAGCGAGGGGGGCCTCCGGGCTTGCTGGGCAGTTCGCACGCCTCGGGGAAGTCGGCCTGCAGGAGCGCATTGACCTCGAGCTCCACCTTTAGATGGCTCAAGAGGTCCTCCGCCTGACCCGCGGTGCTGGAGAAGATCAGGATGAAGGGATCGGTCTTGAAGCAGATCGACCATAGCACGTAGGTGAGGCTGACCAACGTGCTCTTGGCGTGGCCACGGGGTGCGGCTACCGCGATCCGCTGGCCACGCTCCCGGGTTGCCTCTTGCAGCCATTGGAGCATCTCCTTGTGCATGCTCGAAGGCGGGTGCTTGAAGTACTTCGGGAGGTAGATGCGGCCGAAAGCCTCGAGGAATTGCCGCGCCTGATCGCGGCGGACGGTGGACAGGAGCTTTTGCGCGAAGAATTGTCGGTGAGATGTTGTTGGATTCATGGCTTGCTTCCTTGCTCGCGGTCGCCCTCGCAAGAATCCGCCTCTGTCGAGTCCGAAGACTTGGAAGGCGAGGTTGCCGGGGGTTCCGGGGGTTCTGGGTTTGCGGGGTCTTGAAGGAGCTGACGGAAGACCAGACCCATCTTGGGGTCGAGGCCGGCGCCGGCGACGTCTTGGGTCAAGGCTTGGAGGCGCTCCCATTCAGCCTGCAGGATGGCGGCGTCGGTGGGAGTTTCGACAAAGACGTTGGCGCTGAGCCGCTGCGCCGCGGTGGGCATGTAGCCCAGGCTCTGCAGGTGATGTGTCAGCGCGCCCAGGATCTGGAAGCACGCCCGCTCACCTTCGACCTTTGTCGCCGCCGGGGTGTCCTTGTCGCGGGTAACCCGGCGGATGCGGCTGATGCATAGCTCCGCCTCACTGGCTAGCCGCCCCACGATCTGTTGCACCAACTGGGGGCTCGGCTCGATAGCGTTGGCCTGCTGAATCGCCACCTTGTCCCGGGCGATCGTTCGCTCGTCCACCTTGAGCACCTGCGCCATCTCCACGACGGTGTATCCCTCACCGGTCAGGTGCTCGACGCAGGCGCGGCGCTGTTCGATGGTCAGCGTGCGTGGGACCACCGTGCCCGCGTGGATCTTGCGGATCAGCTCCAGCAGGCCTGGCGGCTCGGTGCCATCTTCGGGTTGAGAATTGGAAGGGTTCATCATCGGCCCTCCTTCTTGATGCGATAACGCTTCAGCAATTCCGAGGGCGCCTTGGCTTCGCCCACCCAGGCGATCCACCTTCGGACCACGACATCGCAGTAGCGCGGGCTGATCTCAATGGCGAAGCAGCGCCGGCCTAGAGACTCGGCGGCGATGAGTTGGCTCCCGCTGCCGGCGAAGGGCTCGTAGCAGACCTCCCGGCGCTTCGTGTGTTGCCGCATCGGGATGGCGAACAATTCGACGGGCTTTGAAGTGGGATGCTCGGTCTTCGCCCCCACCGCCACCGTGGGAATCTGCCAGACCGTGGGCAGGAAGTCATCGCTGGTTCGCGGTGGCTTGTTGGGCTTCACCCACCCAAAGAAGCACGGCTCGTGCTGCCAGAGATACCACGACCTCGTCAGGATGGGCCGGTCCTTCACCCACAAGATTTGTTGATGAACAAACGCCCCGTGCTTCTGCCACGCCGCCTCGACCATGGCCTGACGACGACTCGCATGCCAGCAGTACCACGCCGCCCCCGGAAAAACGGCTTCGGCGATGGCGACCCCGATGAACTTCTCGTACAGCTCGGGGTTCGCGTCCGCGTCGTCCCAGGTGACGCCGTAGGAGTCAGACCAGTCTTTGTTCTTGTTCTTCTGCTTCTTCTTGTCCGTGCTCTTGCTGGGGTGGTTCAATCCGTCGTAGCCGACCAAGTACGGCGGATCGGTGGCGAAGAGCACCGCTTTCCGGGGGTAACCGGACATCACCTTCTGCACGTCTTCCACCTTCGTGCAGTCGCCACAGAGGAGGCGGTGGTCGCCGAGCTCCAACATCTCCCCGGGCTTGGTCACCAGCGGGCGCTGCGCCGCCAGCTCCGCCTCGACATCGAAGTCTTCCACTCGGTTCTCGTCTAGAGGACGGAGGACCTCGTCGATCAGGTCCTGAGCTTCGGTGACCTCGAACCCGGTCAGACCGAGGTCGAACTCGGGGACTTGAGTCAGTTCCTCAAGCAGCTCCGCCAACTTCCGGGGGTCCCAGTCGCCGGAAATCTTGTTGAGAGCCAGGTTGAGGGCTTTTTCCTGGTCGGGAGGAAGATCGACCACGCTGACTTGGACGTGGGTGTCGCCGCGCGCCTGGAGCACCTTGAAGCGTTGGTGGCCACCCACCAGGTTGCCCGATCGTTTATTCCAGACCAAGGGTTCCACGCAGCCGAACTGGTCGATCGATTTGGCGAGCTTCTCGTATTCGGGGTCGCCCGGCTGCAAATCCTTCCGGGGGTTGTAAGGCGCGGGGTTGATGCGGGAGGCGGGGATTTTGCGGAGGAGCATGGCGGGGCCTTTCCGGCGGTGTGCCGAAAGGGGTGGCGGCCGAGACGCCTGCCCAACGCGGGCGGAAACGCCGGCCTCATGGGGCAGGTAGCCCCGGCCATGCAATAACACGCCATTAACCGCGCCGGTGAAAGCGCAAGCCATCCACGGGAGAGTGGCGAAAATACCTCAAATGTTGGCGTTTTGGACGAAACGTCGCCCGCCTCACGACGGCGTCAAAATCCACCGCTCGATTGAACTATCCGTGGCAGTGCGCATCATGGAGATCTGCGACGCCGAATAAAGCCTCAGAGGAAGGCGGGAAAGAACCATCGGGTGCGATCTACGTGGTTAGCTCGTCATCGTCGCTGTGCGTGAAGCCGCTGTCGGCGTTGAAGCCGTCGTAGTGCTCGGTTTCTCCGGTATCCGTGAAGTCGCCATCGGCGTTCCGGTCCGCCTTGATCGTCAGGTCGTCGATGAGCGCCTCCGCAGATTCCGGGCATAACCCCATCATCCCCCCGGAATGGTCGAAGGTGTTGCTGGACGACGTGTAGCAGGCGGTGGCGCCGGAGAGCCCGGCCTCGCTGGTCGCCTCCTTCACGCTCACCGTCGAGCCGTCGCAGGTAATCTTCACCCACAGCGTGTCCGTCCCCGCCAGCGTCGGCACGTGGGGCGTGCTCCCCCTGCTGATGAGGGACGTGAGCTCGCCGTTCTCGACCTCGTACCCGCTCCCCTTGTCGCTGAGCTCCTTCGCGTACACGTACTTCGTAACCTGGTCGTCCGTCCCGCTGGGCATGTCCGCCGTCTGCGTCACCACCTGACTGTCCGCGTTGTAGGTGTACCGCGTCGTCCGGTTCTCCTCATCGCTGGGCGTCCCCTCCGACGGCGCCGTCCCCGTGTAGTTCTCCTGCACCGTCAGCGTCCGCCCCAGCGCGTCGTACAGCCGCAGCGTCTCAATGCCCTTGTTGTCGGTGGTCAAAAAAGCATGGCCCGCACCATCGTACTCCGTCTTCACCACAATCACACCATCAGAGCTGTTCGGATCAGGAGGCGTGCCCGGACGCGTGAAGGCGGAGGAGACAGAGGGCAGAAAGAGCTTCGCCTTGGGGAGCCGGCGCATAGCCGCCCAGCAGGCGAGTATCATTGCGTCAGCCGGGTAAGGGCTTCTTGACCCTTGGGACTCGGCAGCAAGGCGGCTCGCCATGCGCCTTTCAACCCGGACCCGCCGCTCGCTGGGCGACCGCCCGAGGGTCTTCGTCCCGAGCGAGCACCAGACAGGCAGGAGCACGATGATTCAGACCGTGATTGAGAAAGAGCACCTCTCGCCCAGTATCTGACTCTTAATAACGCCGTGACCCACGCCGCAGCCGAGTGCAATCCGCAGCTCTTCATCGCCGGTTTAGACGGGCGGGTGGTTATCGACGAGGCTCAGCTCGTCCCGGCTTTGGCCCTGGCCATCAAGAAATCGGTGGAAGCCGACCGTCAACCCGGGCGATCTCTTCTGACCGGTTCGACAGTTGTCCCGCTCGTGCCCAGGTTATCCAGTTCGCTGGCGGGCTGCCTCAAAATCCATATGCTCCGACTATTCTCGCAGGGCGAGATCGCTGGTGTGCGCGAGGGCTTAATCGACGAACTCTGGGCCAAGACCAACATGGTTTACCTATGTGGTCGCGCCTTGATGAGAGCACGTCTCCTGATCAGAGCGATTCACGGGCATTGGCAGGTCAGGATTCTAATCGCGGTAGTGGGTGTCGAGAAGGGCCCACTATTCGACACTAGCGGATGGCCCGATCGATGCCGACATCTTCAAACCCTTTGTGGTTTGGGTACTGGCACCAGAATTACGTGAAGGCGACTTGTTGGTGCTGGACAATCTATCCGGTGATGATCGTATCCGCATTCGTTGACGCCTAAAGGCGGCCGTGGCAGGGCTGCGCTTCCTGCCGCCGTACTCACCTGCCCTCTCATCCATCGAGACGATTTTGCCAAGAGCAAGCAGACGCTGCGCTGAATGGCGTACCGGGCCTGTGGTTGCTGTGGTCTGTAGCGCAGGGTGTCCTGGATCAAGTGACCAGTTCGCGAAGAACTCCTTTTACCACTGCGGCTATCTGCTACAATATGGAGCAGGATTGTTCTAAGTATAAAGCATTCATGTGGCCTGCCCGGGGAGTTGCTGAACACGCCTATTGCCCGCGGCTGTTCTACTACATGACAGTCGAAGGTGTTTTTCTGCCCAGTGCCGACACCGAGCAGGGCGCGGGAGCTCATCGAAACGTTGACCGACCCAGCACCGCTACGCCCGAACTCGCGACGACATCGGCGCGTCGAACCCGACCTAAGCAGGTCGAGAAGCTTGAAGAGACGCCCATCGATGCCGATCGGCCCCGTTCCATCCGCAGCCTGGCGCTGACGAGCGAAAACTTGGGATTGACGGCCACGCTCGACCTGACCGAAATTGAAGGAACGCGTGCCGTGCCCGTCGAGTATCGCAAGGGCAAGCCCAAGCGCCCAGGCCAGGTAATTGAACCTACCGACGAAATGATGGAAGAACCGCGGCTCCTCCCGCTCCCGGAGCCATGGCCGACCGATCGCGTTCAAGTTGGTCTGCAAGTATTGCTCTTAGAAGAATCCGGCTACCACGTTCCGGAGGCGTACCTTTATTACGCGGCGGAGAAGCAGCGTCTCCGTGTGGTAGTGGATGACGCCCTGCGGCAGGAAGCGCTGGCGGAATTGAACGCCGCGAAGCGGACGGCCGAGGGGCAACGCCCACCGCCGCTGGTCAATGACCCGCGTTGCCCGCGCTGCTCGCTCCAGCCCATCTGCCTGCCAGACGAGATCAACTACCAACGATTCGCCGCGCTCACCGTCGAGGGGCAGACCGCCGACGATCGTCTGACGCCACGAAAAATCTGGCCGCCGCGCGACGACGGCATCCACGTCGTGCTGCAACGCGAAGGCATCCGTGTCGGCGTCCGCGGACAGTCCGTGCGCGTGACCGACAAGGAAGGCGAGCTCGTGCGTGACCTTCCCCTCGCCAATATCGAATCGCTCGCCGTGCTCGGCCCCGTGCAGGTCTCAACACAAGCGCTGTGCGTGTTCGCCGAGCATGAGGTGCCGGTGGCATACCTGTCGTCCGCGGGCCGGCTCGTGGCGATGATGGACCCGATGGGCCCGACCAGCGCCGCCGTTCGCGCAGCGCAGGTCCGCGTGCTTGACAAGCCCGATCGAGCCCTCGAACTCGCCCGCGCCGTCACCGTCGCTAAGATAGCCAATCAGCGCACGCTTCTCATGCGGAATCATGTCGGCCTGCCGCCGCGCGTCGCGAGCGATCTTCAATACTGCATCACCGCCGCTGAGCATGCGGCGACAATGGCTGAACTCCGCGGCCATGAGGGCAACGCCGCCGCAACCTATTTCGCGAACTTCGCGGGCCTTTTCAAGCAGGGCGTTTCCAAAATCGCGTGTCGTTTTGCCGCCCACGGCCGCCAACGCCGGCCTCCGCCCGATCCAATCAACGCCGTTCTCTCCTTCGGTTACTCCATGCTCGCCAACGAATGCACCGCTGCCTGCCGGTTGGCGAGCCTCGAACCTACGCTCGGCGCGCTCCACGCCACCCGCCCGGGCCGGCCTGCGCTGTCGCTCGACCTCATGGAACCTTTCCGCCCGCTCATCGCTGACTCGGTCGCCGTTTCCACCTTCAACCGCGGCGAGCTGGTCGAGGGCCACTTCCTCGACACCGCTGCCGGCTGCGCGTTAACCGACGCCGGTCGCAAAGGCTTCTTCTCCGCCTACGGTCGGCGGATGGAGACCGAGGTGAAACACCCGATCTTCGAGTACCGCCTTAGCTACCGCCGCATGCTGATGCTCCACGCCCGCCTGGTCGCCGCGTGGCTGCTGGGAGAAGTTCCGAACGTAGCGTTTTTAACCACACGTTAGACGGGGCATACCCGGACCGTGGCCCTCCTCAAGGGCCAGGATCGACTGGGCAGTTCGATTTCCCTCGGAGCGACGATGCGAAAATGCTACTTAGTCTGCTACGATGTCCGCGACGACAAGCGCCTCCGCCGGATCCACAAGTTGATGAAGGCGTACGGCGAGCCGTGGCAATACTCGGTGTTCTACTGCACGCTCAAAGCTATCGACCGCGTGCGGCTTGAAAACACGGCACGGGAGATACTGAACTTGAAGGAAGACCAACTCCTCATCCTCGACATGGGGTCGAATGAAGAAGCCGCCCGCGACGCAGCAACTGTGCTGGGCCCGGGCTTGCCGGAGGCGGCGAGCGGGATGGTGGTGATATAACCTACCGGTTTGACTAATCCACCTATCGGGAAGTTTGCCATGTCTGAATCTGTTCAAGTCTCTACTACTCAGCGCGCTTACACTCTCCGACTGCATGGAATCGACAAGAACGATCACGCTTGGCGCGACGCCCTCTGGGCGACGCACGAAGCGGTCAATCTCGGTGCCAAAGCCTTCGGCGATTGGCTGCTTACACTCCGTGGCGGCTTGGATCACCGACTCGCCCACGCGCCTATCCAAGTGGGCAAGGGCAAGCCGGATCGTGATCCCACGCCGCATGAGCGGCGCGATCGCCGCATCCTCCTCGCTCTTTCCTGGCTGAGTGTCGAATCAGCGCCAAAGGAAAGCGACTCTTATAGGAACCTCGTCGTTGCTTTGGGTACGGATTCGCAAGCCGCTCGAAACGAGAAAGCGCTGAAGCGGCTTCGAGAAATCCTCGAAGCCCGCGGCGTCACCGGCGCGGAACACGAAAGCTGGCGAGAGGATTGCGAACCGTCTCTATCGGCGGCGATCCGCGACGACGCCGTATGGATTGACCGCAGCGCCGCCTTCGACGCTGCACAAAAACAAGTCGGAGCATCACTGACCCGCGACGACGTTTGGGACATGCTCGAACCATTCTTCGGCAGTCGCGATGCTTACTTGGCCTCGCTCACTTCAGATGAAACCTCGGATGATGAAGCGTC
The DNA here is from genome assembly GCA_963204915.1 of Planctomycetota bacterium. Classification (GTDB taxonomy): domain Bacteria; phylum Planctomycetota; class Planctomycetia; order Pirellulales; family Pirellulaceae; genus JAHWKS01. The sequence goes on from CAUJHS010000118.1 coordinate 9,662, forward strand.
GCCGACTGAAGACAAAGCGAAAGACCTCGTTCAGAAAGCGGGACAATGGCTCAGCAGCCGCTTCGGCACCGGCAAAGGCGCTGATTTTGAACGCATGGCGCAGGTTTATGAAGCGATTTCAGCGTGGGCCAAGCAACAAGTGGGACCGATTGCATGCTCGGATGCGCTGGCGTCGCTCGCAGACGCGCTCGCAACGTTCAATCCGCAATCAAACAACGTCAACGGTATTTTAAAACTGATCAGCGGTCCCGGCTATAAAAGCGCGACACGAAATATCATCACCGCTTGGGGCACTTCAGCGGCCACGGTCGCTCCCGAAGCGCTGACCAAACTCGCCGAGACCGCCGGGTTGGATGTTGGCAAGTGCAGAGGCAACACCGGCGGCAAAGGACGACGCCCCTATTCTGATGCAATTCTTACAACCGTCGAGAAGGCCTGCGGCTTCACTTACTTACAGGCCAACGGTCCCGCACGCCACTCTGAGTTCGCCGTCATGCTCGACCATGCCGCTCGGCGCGTGTCAATCGGCCACAGTTGGATCAAACGCGCTGAGGCCGAACGGCAGAAGTTCAAGGCCGACGCGGAGAAGTTGGATGTAGTGCCAGTAGAGGCAAAAACCTGGTTGGATAACTTCTGCCGTGAGCGGTCAACCACAAGCGGCGCACTCGATGCTTACCGCATCCGCAAGCGCGCCGTGGAAGGTTGGAAGGAAGTGGTTGCGCGTTGGGGCCGTGCTGATTGCAAGACGGAAGCGGATCGGATCGAGGCCGCGCGCAAAACGCAAGCCGATCCCGACATCGATAAGTTCGGCGACATCCAACTCTTCAAGGCCCTCGCCACCGACAAAGCCCTTTGCGTCTGGCAGGCGGGCGGAAAAGCCGACGCCCAGCTGCTGCTCGACTACGCCGCCGGCACCGATGCGCTTGCCAAGCAGAAGCGGTTCAAGGTCCCTGCGTATCGCCACCCCGATCCGCTTTCGCACCCGGTCTTCTGCGACTTCGGCAACTCACGCTGGGACATCCGTTTTGCCGTTCACGATGCCCGGAAGAACCTCGCAGACACACAGGCCGGTGTCGTCAAGCGTGAAGCCGAAGTTCAGAAAATGCAGGCGCGATTTGATGCCTCAAAATCGCCCGAAAAGCATGCCAAAGCCCAGGCCCAATTGACGAAGGCGAAAAATAACCTGAACGAAGTACGCGACAAAGCGGAATGGTTGTCGAACAACCGTGCCCTATCCCTGGGCCTGTGGGATGGAAACTCGCTCAGCACTCGCGCGGCTTTGCGTTGGTCGTGCAAACGCCTGATGAACGACCTCGGCCTTCGTCAACCGCAGGACGAGCCCACGGCCAAAGCCGTCACACGCGCCGACCGCCTTGGCCGCGCTGCGGCAGGTGCGCCGGCTGATGCGGGCGCCGCCATTCTCGGTGTTTTCGAGGAGGAGTATTGGAATGGCCGATTGCAGGCGCCGCGCAAACAACTCGACGCCATCATGGCGCGCGTCAAAAAATCAGGATGGGACACCAAAGCCAAGGCCATGCGCAGCCGCATCCGCTGGCTGGTTTCCTTTTCGGCGAAGTTGCAACCCACCGGCCCGTGGATCGGCTATCAATCAGGCTTCGCCGATGACGCTGCCGCCCGCCCGTTCGTCTCGCGCCAAGGTGAGTTCGCTGTCAAGCACGAGAGCAACAACAACCGTGCCGGTCCCGCCAAACTTATCCTCTCCCGCCTCCCCAATCTCCGCCTGCTCTCGGTCGATCTCGGCCATCGCTACGCCGCCGCCTGTGCCGTGTGGGAGTCGATTTCCAGCGACGCCATGCGCGACGCCTGCCGAGAACACGGGCATCGTGAGCCACAAGCGGGTGATCTGTTCATTCATCTGAAACGTCAAGCAAGAAAACAAATCTCAAAAGGGCGCGACAAAGGCACGACGAAATCCGTATTGGAAACCACGATCTACCGCCGCATCGGAGCCGACATGCTGCCTGACGGCAAGCCGCACCCCGCGCCTTGGGCTCGGCTCGACCGCCAATTCCTCATCAAGCTCCCCGGCGAAGAGCAGCCGGCACGGGCGGCGTCCCTCCGAGGCGATGTCAACGAGGTTCGCATGATTGCATCGATCGCCAGCGACCTCGGCCTGGCAACCGAAGACGACCGTGACAAGGGGCGCTCCGTCGATAAACTGATGTCGCGTGCCGTACGGGTGTTGACCCTCGCGCTTAAACGCCACGCCCACCGGGCAAAAATCGCATACGCCTTCGATCCTGCAACCAATTCGGTTCCCGGTATCGGCGGCAGTGAGAAGCCGTTCCAGCGCGGCGATGAAACCCATGTCGAGTTTCTCACCAAAACCCTGTTCGATTGGCACTCGCTCGCCAGTGAATCCAAGTGGAATGATCCAATGGCACGCGAGTTGTGGAACAGCCACATCGCTTCACTTGAAGGCGCCGAGCACATCGATGCCCCCATCCCTGCCACCCAAGCCGAGCAGGACGTATCCCGGCAGCAGTGCCGTAAGAACGAAGAGTCGTTGAGAAAGTGCCTCGAACAACCCGCCCGCCACCTCACGGCAACCGACTGCACCCCCATTTTCGCGGCCTGGCGCCAGCGCTGGTGCAACGACGACGGCGCCCCGGCCGATCACGCAGTGGATCACGCCGCAACAGGCTTTTACGCACACCTCCGCCTTATCACCGACTGGATCATGGGCCGCCGCCTGCCCGGTGCGCGCGGAGACGACTGGAAGCGGAACGTCGGCGGCCTGTCCCTCACGCGCATCGCCACGATGAAGTCTCTCTACCAACTGCACAAGGCGTTCGCCATGCGTGCCCGCCCCGACAAGCCGCGCGGCGCACCCGAGAAGGGTGAATCCAACGCCCGCGTCGCCCAATCGATCCTCGACGCGATGGAAACCATGCGAGAGCAGCGTGTCAAACAATTGGCCAGCCGCATCGCCGGCGCCGCGCTGGGACTCGGTGGGCATTGGAAGAAAATCGAGCGACACGACGATCGCGGCCGTCTGCTGCTGGATGACGACAGCAAGCCGCGCACCAGGTGGGTTTGGATCGAAGACGAGTCGCCAAAATATGCGGCATGTCACGCCGTCGTTATCGAAAACCTCACCAACTATCGCCCCGAAGAAACCCGCACACGCCGCGAAAATCGCCAGCTCATGTCGTGGTCGTCATCGAAAGTGAAGAAGTATCTCGCCGAGGCCTGCCAGCTCCACGGGCTGCACCTGCGGGAAGTGCCAGCGAACTACACGTCCCAGCAGGATTCGCGCACCGGATCGCCGGGCATCCGGTGCTCCGACGTGCCGACGGACGAGTTCATGACCCGACCGTGGTGGCGGCAAGAGGTCAACAGGGCCGCGGCAAAAACTGCTGAAAAAAAAGGCGACGCACGCGAGCGTTACCTTCATGAGCTCAACGGCCGCATTGCCGACGAATCGACGAAGCCCAACAAGACCCTGCCACCAACGCTTCGGCTGCCTCAAAACGGCGGCGAGATTTTCGTTTCCGCAAATCCCTGTAAGTGTTGTGAGCGGCAAGACCGCAAGGGCCCGAGCGGCTCGCATGCCGACCTCAACGCCGCCGCGAACATCGGCCTCAAAGCGCTGCTCGATCCCGACTGGCCGGGCAAGTGGTGGTCGGTGCCGTGCGACCGCCGCACGTCCGTGCCCCTCGCTGACAAGATCAAAGGCTGCTCCGCCGTGCAGGCAGGGGAACCACTGATCGTCTCGACGCCTACCGAGCAAGCGGCTCCCCCCAAACGCAAAAAGGAAAGTAGTACAGCAAAGCGATTGGTAGATGATAAACCCGTCAACCTTTGGCGCGATCCTTCGTCACAACCTGTCAGCCGCGCCTCCGAGGGCCGCGAATGGCAACCAACCCCGGAGTACTTTGCCAATGTTAGAAGACGGGTTGTAGAGCGACTTCGCCGTGAAACGCCTTTTACAGAAGAGAACCCGTTCTGAACTTCTGCCCAGGTACACGAGATGGCCTCGTGTCGCGGAGGGTTACGAACGTCAACTCCAACGGATGCCGGAATTCATATAAGTTTTGAGCGTGGAGCAACTCTCAAAAAATGTCTTGCAACCGGCGCAGGGACGAACTATCCTATGACTTGATCGCTACAGGCGGTCGCACCTCCAAGACACGTGTCCTCCCCGTCATCGGGCTTGGCACTTGGCATTGATCAGGCTCGCGTCGGTGCTCGCGACCGACCTGAGAGCTTTTGCTCTTTGACAAGTCGGTTCCCGCGGCCGCCCGTCCGCGAGTGCGAAGGTGGTGAAGAGGGCCCTTGGCCACACTCGCAGCCCCGGTTACGGGCCAATTATTGCAGTTTTTCAGGAGATAGATGAAAAGATGACGGTCTCTCTATTACCTCCAATACCGGGCACTCGAAAAAGACATCGAATGTGCTTTATTTTTCAAGGGTTGCGAGGGCGGCGTCGCGGTAACCGACGCGACACTGATCGATGGACACACGATAGTTACAGAAGTGTGACAGATAGGGGCTGGCGTCGCGGTAACCGACGCGACACTGATCGATGGACACTACACATTTCGCCTAGTGGTCCTTTTATATCCGTTGTCGCGGTAACCGACGCGACACTGATCGATGGACACAGCAAACTTGCCGTACAGATTATTAAGCAAC